>NZ_JBKBET010000028.1:239114-820309 GCF_048910785.1 Nocardia nepalensis
CAACCCCAACCCCAACGCCACCCACCAAACCCGACCCCAATTCCACTGGAGCACACCGAATCCCACTCGTTCCCCCATCGCAGGTCCAGGCGATGACGCTTCGACCGACTCCGACGAATCCGGCGTCGACTCGGCAGTGCCGCGCGCCGCGGGTGCTCGACGTGCACGGCGATCAACGGTGAGTACTGCGGCTGCCGCGACCGAACCGGCCAGTACCCAGCCGATTCCCGGACGATCCAGCGGGATCAGCGCCGCGCCCGCTAGTCCGGTGATTCCGGCTGCGGGTAATACGCCTGGCGGGCAGGTGATCCGCCGCCACCGCGGCAAGGGCGGAAACCAGGGAATGGGCGCTGCCGACCCGGGTTGTGATGGGTCGCTTATGGGTTGGTCTGGCATGGGTGTCGCCTCCTATGGGTGTGCGGGATCGCCCCGGGACCTCGTGGCGGTCCGGGCTGCGGTGCGTTCGGGTGTGGGTGAGTTGGGGGTTAGGTGGCCGGGAGGACTACGCGGATGCGGGAGCCGGGGTCGGCCACGGCGATGGTGCCGCCGTGCAGGTCGACTATCCAGCGGGAGATGGCCAGGCCGAGGCCGGTGCCGCCCCCGTCGGTGCGGCCGCCGCGGGTGAAGCGGTCGAATATGGTGGCGCGCTCGGCGATCGGGATGCCGGGGCCTTGGTCTTGGACGTCGATAATGACGGTGCCGCGGTCGGATCGGGCGTCGATGCGGACCTCGCCACCGGCAGGGCCGTGGCGGGCGGCGTTATCGAGCAGATTGATCAACACCTGATGCAAACGTGCACGGTCTGCGAAAACGCTTGCGGTGCTCGGTTGCACGTCGGTGCTGAAGCGCACGCCGCGCCCGAGTGCGGCCGCCATCACCTCGGCCTCGGCGACGACCTCGGCCAAAAGCGGTGTGATGCTGAGCTGTTCGCGGTCGAGGGCACGGGCGCCGGATTCGATGGTGGACAGGTCGAGCAGTTCGGAGACGAGCAGGCCGAGGCGTTCGGTTTGCGCGAGTGCGGTGCGCAGGGTTTTGTCGTCGGGTTTGGATACGCCGTCGACCAGGTTCTCCAGCACGGCGTTCAGCGCCGTGATCGGGGTGCGCAGCTCGTGCGAGACATTGGCGATCAGGTCGCGTCGCTGTTGATCGGCGGCGGCTAGGTCGGCGGCCATCTGATTGAAGGCCACCGCCAACTGCCCGACCTCGTCGCGGGAACTGGCCCGCACCCGGCGGGTGTAGTCGCCGTGCGCCATCCGTTTGGCCGCGGCCGTCATCTCCCGCAGCGGTCTGGTGGTGCCGTGCGCGAGGATCTGCGAGGTGACCAGCGCGATCACCGTCGCCGCGATCGTGGTCTTCGGCGGCAGCCACCCGATCCGCAGCCGGAAGAACCCGAACGCCACCCCCGCCGACCCCAACATCAGAATCGCGAATTTGAGCTTGATGGATTTCACCGGATCCAGCGGTCGCGGCAATATCTCCGCCACCGCGTCCGATACGCTGCGCAGTCTCCGCGAAACAGCCTCGCGCCACGGCAGACCCGCGACCGTCGCAGAATTCGATGTCGCCCGAGTCCGCGCACCAGCACGCACGACATGTTCGCTACCGCGAACTCGACCGCGATCGATGCCGGATTCTCCTACGGGATCGCTCATAGCGCCTCCAACGCATAGCCGACACCGTGCACCGTGCGGATCAGGTCTGCGCCGAGCTTGCGACGCAAAGCCTTGACGTGGCTGTCGACGGCCCGGGTGCCCGCGGCGTCGGCCCAGTCCCAAACCTCTTCCAGCAGGCGTTCGCGGGCCAGGACCACGCGGGGACGGCGCGCCAGTCGGGCCAGCAGGTCGAATTCGAGCGGGGTCAGCTGGGCTTCGATATCGGCGCGCCAGACCCGACGCTGGTCGACGTCGATGCGGAGGTCGCCGACGATGATCGTGGCGCCGTCGCGTTCGGCGGCCCGGTCCAGGCGGCGCAGCAGGGCGTGTACGCGGGCGGCGAGCACACGCAGCGAGAACGGCTTCGTCAGGTAGTCATCCGCGCCGACGCCGAGGCCGATGAGCTGGTCGGTCTCGTCGGTGCGCGCGGTGAGCATGAGAACCGGTATCGGGCGCGCGGATTGGATGCGGCGGCACACCTCGAGGCCGTCGAAGCCGGGCAGCATGACATCGAGCACGACCAGATCCGGTGCGAAGCCCTCCGCGGCGGCTACCGCGCCGGGACCATCATGGGCCAGATCGACGACGAACCCCTCGGCCCGTAGCCGCGCCGCCACCGATTCCGCGATGGTCACCTCATCGTCGACCACCAGAATCCGCCGCGCCCCCGGCCCGCTGACCGCCGCATGCTGTTCCATGAACCGAAACCCTAGCCATCCGCTGTGGAGAGAAGCCGCACCAATTGTGGAGATTCCGTGTGCGCGCCCCGGCGCCCCGCGCGGTTCGAAGCACCCTCGCACCCCACCCATCGGATACATCAAACCGTGTCCGACCTGCAACGGAAGCGAACACCGGGAAGAGGCGGCGACAGCGGACAGTTAGCTGCATGGTTGCGCCAGGAAGGATCGGGATACGCGTGCTCATGGCCGCGGCGATCGCGGTCATCGCCCCCTTCGGGCTCCCCGCTAGCGCGACGGCCGGACAGATGGCGATCATCGGCGGCGGATCGGGCATTCTGCTCGGCGGCCGATCGGCCTGCACCCTCACCACGGTCGGCTATGACCACGCCGACCGCATGGTCGGGCTCACCGCCGGGCACTGTGCCGAGATCGGCATGTCGGTAGCGGCCGAGACACAACCGGCCGGCGTCATCGGCACCGTCGCCGTCGTCGACCACGACAACGACTTCGCCGTCATCGAATTCGACCGCGCCAAGGTCACGCCGATCCGGCAGGTATCGCAGACCCTCATCGACGGCATCGGCGCGCCCGCGCGGCAGGGCGACATCGTCTGCAAGAACGGCCGCACGTCCGGCTTCGCCTGCGGCGTGGTGTGGGATACGCACGGGTGGTGGTTCCAGAACCAGGTCTGCTCCGAGCCCGGCGATTCGGGCGGGCCGGTGACCATCGGCGACCGCCTGGTCGGGATGAACGTCGGACATATCGGGACGACGGTGCTCGGTCTACCCGTATTCGACATCGTATGCGCGAGTCCGCTGCACGATCCGGCCGTGGCGACGCAGATCGGCATGGTCCTCAGCGAGATCGACCGGACGGGTGGTGTCGGCACCGGATTCCGACCACTCTGAGATCCGCTTCGGCACGGACGCATTCGGCACTATCGGCTTCGAGGAGGATGGACACGGCGAGCCCCCGCCCGCACCGATGGGACCGGCCGCCGATCAACCCACCGATGCCGAGGACGACACGCCATGACGCTGGACCGCCGGAAGTTCCGAATCGAGCAGTTCGAGGGGAACCGTCGCGAATTGGCGTGGTCGTTCCGATTGGCCGAGGACTCCGATCAAATGCTCGACGGCTATATCGCGCTCGGCCGGGTATGGGTGGCCGTGACGGCCGATGACACGGTGATCGGCCATCTTCAGGCGGTGCCACACGCCGATACCCCGACATGGGAGATCGTCAACACCGCGGTCGTCGAGGATCGGCGCGGCCAGGGCATCGGCCGACTGTTGCTCGAACACGCAGTCGACGAAGCCCGAAGGGCGGGTGCCACCAGGGTCGAGTTGGCCACCGCGACGGCCGATATCGGAAACCTCCGCTTCTACCAGCGCTGCGGCTTCCGGATGAGCCGTATCGTGCGCGACGCGTTCGGCCCCCACACTGGATACCAGGACGCCATCGAAATCGACGGCATCGCACTGCGCGACCAGGTCTGGTTCGACCGTGACCTCTGATGCGCAACGTGGACGCAGCCGCAGGTCATCGGCCGGTGAGCGCGCGGACAGCCGGGGCGGTGTTTGTTCCCGTCCCGATTGGTCAACATTTATGCAGCGGTCCGTTGGACCAGACCGACGCCCGCGAGACACGAGGTTCACCACCCTGTCCGAGAACTGCGCAACCCAGCGCGAACGAGGAGGAATAAGTGCGATCCATCAAAGTCGGAGCCGTCGCCGTGGCGCTGGCCACCGCCACCGTGGCCGGAGCAAGTCCAGCGCATGCCGTCGACCCCGCACCCGGCGCACCCAACGAGATCATCTCGATCGATCTCAACCTGCTGGGATGCTCCGTCGGCGCCGGGCTCGGCCTGGACCTCGTATTGGCCATCGCCAGCAGTGGTTCCAGTTCCAACGCCAGCATTTCCTCCGGACTGGCGGCCCGCCTGCGCGCAGCCGGTTGCCTGCCGTGGCCTCGATGATCGTGCGGTCATAATTTCGTCACTGGTGAATTCCGAAGGAGTAATAGTTGTAGCGAACGAGGAGACGGCCATGGAGATCACGTTCACACCGGACACCTCGCTGTACCCGTTCCAGTCACGGTATTTCGATACCTCGGCCGGGCGGATGCACTACATCGATGAGGGTGCGGGCACTGCGATCCTGCTCTGCCACGGCAATCCGACGTGGAGCTTCCTGTACCGCCACATCATCGGCCGCCTACGCGACCGGTTCCGTTGCATCGCGGGCGACTATCTCGGGTTCGGACTGTCCGAACGGCCCACCGGGTACGGCTACACGATCGAGGAACATGCGCGCAGCGTCGGCGAACTCGTCGACCACCTCGGTCTGGACGGTTTTCTCACGATGGGACAGGACTGGGGCGGACCGATCAGCATGGCCGTCGATACGCTCCGCGCCGACCGGGTCCGTGGCGTCGTGCTCGGCAACACGTGGTTCTGGCCAGCCGACGAGCCGCGCGCGAAAATATTCAGCAAGGTCATGTCCACGCGGTACATGCAACGCCAGATCCTCGAGAAGAACTTCTTCGTCGAAAAGCTGGTGCCGCGCGGAACGTCGCGAACACTCTCGGCCGCGGAGATGGACCATTATCGGGCCGTACAGCCCTCGGCAGCGGCGCGTGCGGGGGTCGCCGAGATGCCCAAGCAAATCCTCGCAGCACGGCCGCTGCTCGAACGCCTGGCCCACGATGTGCCGACGACGCTCGGCGCCAAACCGGCACTCCTGGTCTGGGGTGCAAAGGATTTCGCGTTCCCGCTGCGACGCAACCTGCCACGGATGCAGGCCACGTTCCCCGACCATGTGACGGTCGAACTGCCCACCGCAAACCACTACATCCAGGAAGATGCGCCCGACGAGATCGCCCAGGCGATCACCCGACGTTTCGGCTGACCGCCGTCGTTACCGTCGGACAGGTCGGCGCATGACAGACTTGTCGGCACCGCCGCCACGGTGTCGACCGCTGGGTGACTTGTTCGCGCGCCCCGGACGACGTCCTCTTGCTCAGACCAGGGCGGCGCGGGTTCGCGCGTACGCGATGACATCTTCTGCGTAGGCCGATGCGTCTTGTTGTGCGAAGCAGTTTCGGAGTTGGTCGAATGCGTGGTCGAGTTGTGGTCCCGGGCCGCGATCGGCGAGCAGGACGGCGATCGCCTCCCAGGTGCCGAAGTGCGGGTCGGGTTCGGCGAGTAGCTCGTCGAGGTAGCGATCGGGCTCGACCAGCCGTAGTGCGCGGCGCGCGTAGGCGTGTACGCGGCGGGGCAGTTCGGCACGGATGGTGTCGATATCGGTCTGCAGCACGTGCTGGCCCGGTTGTGCCGGGTCGAGCCGCACGGACCACAACCCGGTCAGCTCGTCGGGCAAGGTGCCGGTGTTGATGAGGTCGGGGCCGGTAGCGTTTTCCAGCGGTACCGGCGGTAGGCCCAGCCGGGTGTTGCGCCAGTTGCCGAATTCCCACCAGGCCGTTGGTGTGGCGCTGAGCCGCAAGCCGAATCCGAGGACCTGCTGTCCGCTGGTCCAGGTGCGCGTAACTCGGGTGCGGCCGACCGAGGCGACACCGCCTGGCTCGATCCGTATCCACCTGGGTTCACAGCCGTGAAACCCATACGGCTGTAGCAGCTTTCCTGTTTCACGCAGCAGACGGCGTAGTGCCGACTCGGGTCTGACCATACCCGGCAGATTAACGAGGTGCCCCGACACGATGTCGCCACAGATCTGCCGGCTAGCGCTGTGCGATGCGCGGCGTCACAGAATGGCGGCTATCGAGGCGGGTCGCCAATCTCCGCCCCAGCCACGTCAGGTCGTAATCATCGCCGGTTCTATTGCAGCGCACGACCAAGCAGTACGTCGATCCCCGCACGGTGAGATGGCGGATCAGCGGTTTCGGGTCGGCTGCGAGTGTCGCGGGGAGGTCGACCACCAGCGCGTGCTTCCGGAGATCCAGCCACACGCCTACCGCACGCCAGGTCGGGACCACGAGCAACAGGACAAGCCCCAGGACGGCAGATGTGCAGATCGCGGCCAAACCCCAGTCACCGTTGGTGTCGTCGTAGACATGGGCGAACCACAGGACGATCGTGACCGCAACGTACCCGACGCCGTACACCATTGCCCATTGCGATGTCACGCTCTGGGTCTCGTCCAACGCGCGCGGCGTCCGCACCAGGCGGCCAGGTCGCGTTCCGGCCTGCCGCAGCCCCGGCTTACTCACCGCATGGACGGACAGCAACGAAACAAGAAGGAGCAGGACGACGACGAAAACAACAGCGGTCACACCCCAAACACCGATCGGGAACGATGGATGGCCGATCCACGCGCGAAGCTCATCACGCCAACGCGGGATGTGGGCGAAGAAGAACAGCGCAACGACGCCGAGCCCGATCACCGACCCGAACGCCATGAGCGACTTGGCGATCCGACGCCATCCGCGCAGCAGGTAACGCAGTGTCGCCACCGGACCACGGACGGGCGACGGCAGACTGCCGAGCACCACGAGCGCCGCCACGACCGCAATCAGCGCGATGATCGTCCATCCGGGAATGTCGTCAGCCGACGTGCTGATTCTCGACGGAGCCTGGATCGAGTAAACGACAAGCGGCACGACCGGGGTCAACAGCACCAACCCGTGCAGCATCGTTCCGGTCCGAAGCGCGCTGTAGGCGAGCGCTGCGAGCAATGTGCCAGCGCCCAACGCGGCAGCCCAGGACGGGAGCAGATCCAGCAACGACATGACGAGCAGCACACCCCCCACACTCAGCCCCAGCACCGACAGTCCCCGAGCCGCGAGACCGGCCGACGTCAGCCCCGAGATCACCCAGTACGGCAGGAGCATGACACCGCGAAGCCCGCGTGTCACCGGACGGACGGCGGGCAGGCCCAGCGTGGGGCTGTCTACGGCGGTCACCGCAACGGCAGCCGCCGCGGTCGCGGTCGCGATCATTTGGTCGCTGGACATCTCCTCGCTCAACGCCTCTCGCCCGATGCCCGCGCGGTCGAAGGCGCGCAGAGCGGCGACACCGAGCGCAATCCGAAGCTTCTGGTGAGCAACCCGGTCACGCTCGTCCGACGGCGGCGCTTTCGGCAGTGCCGCAATGCGATTCAGTAGATGGGCGTTCTCGTCGAGGAAGAGCTCACCGCGGGAACGGCTGTTGGCGCCGTCGTGTCGATCGGCCCTGACGCTCGACGCGAGCGCCGGCAGTTCTTCGAGGATGATGTCGATGTGCAGCGCCCACGCGGCAAGCTTGGCGAGGTTGTCCGCGGCCAGCGGCGGAGCCGTTGTGGTGTTGTCTTCGCGGAGAATCGCTTTCAGCTCGTCGAGGGCGGCAGTGTAGGCCTGTGTCAGTTCCGGTTCATCGTCTCCGGGAAACCCACCGTGGAACGCCGTCCCGACGAATTCATCGAGCTGTTGCGCGGCCGTGGCCGTCCGCACCGCGAGGGTCTGACTCAGACGAGCCGGGTCGAGGACCGTACGGCACAGCATCGTGGCCGCGTCGACCCGTCCCCAGATCCAGTCGTTGATTCGCCAAGATTGCTTGAGGAACCCCGCGAATCGGTTGAGCGCCATGCTTGCCGATTTCTCGCGAGGCGTCACGCTCTGCTGCGCGAAGGCGTTGGTTGTGCTCAAGCTGAACTGCACGAGACGTATGAGCGACTCACCCTGTGTCGAGGAGTCGAGCAGGCAGAACGACACGATCTCGAGGTCGGTGAGCCGTTCGAGCACCTGAGTCGCGCGGCGGTCGGCGGGAACCCCGCTGGTATCGAACAACTGGCGCCATTCCGCGACGGCGTGGACCGCAGGGTCTCTGCTGGCGATGTCGAGTGCCGAACAGAGTTCGCTGGCGATGCCGGTGACCGCGTCCTTCATCGCGATACCGAATGCGCCGGGTTCCGGTGACCGAGCTTGCGCGGTGCTCCCTCGTGTGGGCGGTGTGAGCGCTTTGATCAGCCGGATCGCGGCGGCGAACTCGGCAGGGAGGTCGTCGAGCCGTTCGGACTGTCCCCTCACGTGGTATGCGTATGCAGCCAGTCGCAACCGCCAGTAGTCCTGATCGGGTTCGAGCTCTATCAGCGTCGGCTCGGCCAGCCACGGCGTGTCGAGTGCCTCACGAAGCAGACGCAGCGTCGCTCGGTGCTCATGGATCGCGGTCCGAACGGCGGTGAGGACGTTGCTCGGTGCGACGTTTTCGGCGAGGTGCCGAGCGAAGTCGAGCGCCGCGTCGGCGATTCCGCGTGCGGTCTCGTCACCCCACAGCCAGTGTTCGGAGTCGGTTCGCGGTGACCCGGTGGCGGCGCGCTCCGGCACGTACGGCAGATCGGCCCCCCACTCGATGTGCGCGCGCTTACATGCCTCGAGGACCCGGTCGAACGACCAATGCGGGTGTGCCGGAATGCGCGCGGCCAATGTCTGCGCCGCGCGTTCGATCCGCACGTTGCGATGATGGGCATCGAGACTGCGCGCGAGGGAACGCAACGCTACCGGGCGAGGGGAATCCTGAGGCGTCGGTTGCAGCGACCTGATGATGCTCATGCGGCCGTCGGCGCGGCCGCGTGCCGTGCGATTGTGCCTTTCGACTTCTTCGACGAACGTGCGGCTCCCCTGAGACGACAAGGCGCCGAGCAGCTTTCCACCGACCTCCGCAATAGAGAGCACCTTGTCCGCGTCGTCAGGTTTCGAGGTGACATCGGTCGAGGCGTGCGGATACACCAGCAACATCACGCGCCTTGTCGGTCTATCGGCCCGCAGTCGGTCCACCGCTGCCAGCGCGGCTTTGGTCGGCGTGTTCACGAGCAGACCACCGTCGACGACAAACCTGGACATGTCCGTCTCGTCCGAGTCGATCCGCGACCACGACAGGCCCGCCGCGGGGCGCGCCCAGGAGGCGCACGTCGACATGTCGGGCCGCAATACCTCGGCCGATCCCGAATCCGATTTCGCCACCGGCACGAACGACGGCTCGAAGGCGACAGGAAAGCTCGAACTGCATCGAGCCGCCAGCGCCAGTCGTGCCGCGGTTGATTCGATATTCGCCGCGGCGAATGAATCGGTCGGCGTGGGATCGCCGAATTCGCGGATATCCCCGTCGGGATCGTGCAAGAAGCGGAACTGCGCCTCATGCACATTCTGCGGCAGCTGTTGACCGAGTCCGTCTACGACCAATAGCGGTGCACCGGTGAGGAGGGTGGTGGTAATCGTGAGATCGATCGGTTGTGGCGGGCGCGCCTCGAACGGCTTGGCCATACGGTTCAACGCGTCGGCGAGGTTCGGCAGGTAGTACTCGTCGCCGCGCAGCAACGAAAGCGGAGCCCCGCGGAAGGGTTGGCGCAGCAGTGCCCGCATCCGGCCTTGCTCGGCCCACACATCCCGCAACGTGTGCATGTCGGCCTTGCCGTTCGCCTGCGCAAGGGCGAGCGCCGCTCCATTGATTCCGCCCGCGGACGTTCCGGTCAACACATCGACGCGAGCCGAACTTCGAGTCAATTTCAGCATGGCGGCATATGCCGCATTATCACCTCTGGTGTCGGATACGCTGCCTGCCTTGGCGATACGATCGATTTCCATCGTGACGCCGCCCATCCACACGGCCAGGCTAACGCCGCCGTTCAACACGACCGCAAATCTGATCTCTTCGGGCGAAACCTTGCCGAGGTCGACGTTGGGGTTGCCATCGACTGTGTCGGTCATGTGTCTAGTTTGCGCCGACGGTTGACCGCTGCCACGCGTAACGGACTACCTGGTCGGCGGATACCGGCCGGACCGAGCTGAATTCGCCGCCGAACTCATCCGGGTCGCCGGTGCGCACATAGGACACATCGAGGGCGTCCCAATCGTGTGGATTCGAGTAGTCGACTACGCGAAACTCGCGCGCGCCTTCGTGAGCTCGCGGTACAGCGTCGGCACCCGGTATTCCAACTCGTCATCGCACCGACGCCGTACCGCTGATTCCCTATTCCAGTGCGGCGGCGATGCGTGGTCGCAACTCCGATGCGGCGATCACGGCATCGACCGAGCCGACTCGCACCGCCCTTTGGATGCTGTGCACCTGATCGAATTCGGCCGCCAGGGCGGACAGATGTTCGGCCCGTACCGCGGGACGCAATTCGGCCAGCTCGGTCACCAGTTCTGCACGCTTCTCATCGTCGTCGCTGGCGGCGATGCGCTCTTCGAGGCCGCGCACCCGGGGATCGGCGGCGGTGCGGGTATCCACCGTGCGCGCGAATACGACCGCGGCGGCGGGGGCGCCACCGATGACCGAGGCGTAGGAGCCCTCGACGGCGAACACGGTCATATTCGGATTGAGCGCCTTGGAGAACACGACGAATGCCCCGCCGTGGTAGCGGGAGATGACGCAGAACACGATCTTGCCCTCGAAATTGACGATGGCGCGCCCGATTTCGGCGCCGTATTCGAGTTGTAGTCGGCGCATCGACTCCGGTGATCCGTCGAATCCGGACAGGTTCGCCAGCACCACCACGGGCCGATTGCCACTCGCGGTATTGATGGCACGCGCGACCTTCTTCGACGAGAGCGGGAAAAGCGTTCCGGCGGTGAAGGATTCGGGACCATCCGCGGGCGGGAAGCCGTGCCGGGCAACCGAGCCGGATTCGAAGCCGATCAGGCAGACCGGCCAGCCGCCGATCCGGGCGTCGGTCACGACCGCGGTTTCGGCCTCGGCCATATCGGCCCAACGTTCGGTCAGCAACTGGTCCTGATCGGACACCGCGCGCAGGACACTGCGAATCGAGAACGGCTTCTTTCGGTCGGGGTTGGTGACGGGTGAGAAGATCTCGCCGACCCTGGTAAAGGCGCTGTCGGGGTGGTGGTGCGGGAAGCTGGTGACATCGCGGCTCACCGGGTCGTCCGTCGGCGCCCGGCGTGGTCCCGGCTCACCCGCCGCGGTGTAGGTGTGCGCGTAGTGGCTCATCAGAATGTCTTGCGCGGCAGCCAGATTCGGTGCGAAGTACTGCGCCTGCCCGTTCGGGCCCATGACCCTGGTGTAGCCGCCGATGCCGAAATTGTCCTCCGCGGACACGCCGCCGGAGAAGTCGAGGGATTGTTTGCCGGTGAGCACCATGGCCCCGGCGGGTGTCATCACCAGAATCCCCTTGGTGTGCATCAGCATTGTCGCCTCGGCGTTCCAATAGGGCTGGGCACCGACATTGACGCCCGCGACCACGATATTGATCTCACCGCCCGCCTGGGTGAATTGCACGATGCGGCGCAGCACGCCCGCGACCCAGTCCATATTCTCGGTGCCGGAGTCCATGGCGATGCGCGCACCCGCCGACAGCGCATACCACTCCACCGGAACCCGCTGTCGCTCTGCGAGATCCAGTGCGGCGATGATCCGCGCGCATTCGGGTTCGGCCACCGCGCCCAGCGCACGGTAGGGGTCGCCGAACAAGGCGACCCGACGCACGCCCTCGGGATACAACTCGGTCGGCGTCGTGACCGACCCCACCACAATGCCCGCGGTGTTGTTTCCGCGCGGCCGGTCCACCTCGACCAACTGTTCCCCGTCGAAGTCGAGTTCGGTGAAACTGCCGCCCGGACCGCGGACCAGGTCGATCATCTCGTACGGATACACCCCGCCGCGGCGGCGCACCCGCGACACCTTCTGTTGGTAGTCATCCAGCGGTGCAAGGGATTCCGCGGGCGACGAATCCACCGTGACCTCGGTGCCGCCAGCGTGGGCATAGCGGAAACGGGTCCGCTTGAACTCGTAGGAGCCGTCGGCGCCGCGGATTCGCCCGTGTACCACCACTTCCTCGATACCTGCCCGCACTACTTGCGGTGCGGTGTTGTGCAACCACTCCGCCAACTGCGCCATATCGACGTCGATGACGGGCCGGATATCGAGCCAGACGTGGTTGAGGACCAGCCGCTCCCC
Source organism: Nocardia nepalensis (assembly GCF_048910785.1). Taxonomy (NCBI): domain Bacteria; kingdom Bacillati; phylum Actinomycetota; class Actinomycetes; order Mycobacteriales; family Nocardiaceae; genus Nocardia; species Nocardia nepalensis. Next base: position 251,351 of record NZ_JBKBET010000028.1, read on the forward strand.
CGCCGGGTCCAGCTCCCGGCGGGCCTTCGCCACGGCCTCGACACAGGCATTGAGCACGATCTCCGCACCGCGGGCCACCACGATCGCCCCGTCGGCATCCCGAACCGGTTCGAAGCGCCGCACCTGCGACAGGACGACCAGCCGCTCATCGCCCGGATTCTCTTTGGCCACACAGTGATACAGCAACAGATCCGGCGGTGCGGGCAGACGGTTGAGCTCGAAGTGCTGCAACCGCCACAGGTGCAGTCGCCTGCCGACCAGCGGGTGCACGCCCCGGATCACCGTATCCTCCACGAAGCCCGTCGCCCGTTGCCGGAAGGTGAGGTGTTCCATGGACTGACCCGAACCGTCCGCCAGACCAACCGTGATTCGGCGGGCATGTTCGGCCAGTCCCGAGTCCCGCAGCGCCGCCAGCAAGACCGCCGACCGTTCCTCGACCGTTGCGGGCGGGTCCGGCCAATCCAGCAGCAAGTCCACGACCTTGAAATGGGTGGTCGGGGCGGCGTCGAGCAGTTCTCGCAAGCCGCGCACCAGCGCGCCGGAGGGTTCATCGCGCAGTTCGGATATCCGACCGACGGTAGTGACACAGGTGGTCGGCACCGCGACATCCGGTCGCAGCTCGAGCCGGTAGTCACAGACCACGAAAGGCCGGTCGGCGACCGCGAGCGCGCGCACTGCGTGCAGTTCCTGCTCGCCATAGCGGCGGCGACACAGGATCTCCAGCAATGGCCCCATCGCGATATGCGTCTCATCCCGCAGGCGTGCGACGACCACACTGTCGAGGGACTCCGGGAGTTCGGCGATCGCCGCGATGCGCGCGTTGCGCTCCGGCGAGTCGGGCAGTTCGGCCAGCAGCTGTAGTTCGCCGGGAACCGCGGCCAGCATCGCCTCCCGCGCGGCCTCCGCCTCCGGATGCAGATACCAGCGGAACTCCACGCTGCGCGCCAGATCCGCGAGCACCGGGGATCGGTCGGCGACCCCGATCAAGCGACTGATGCTCTCCCGGATGCCGGGCTCGGTGGGCCGCGGCTCGATCAGCCAACCCTTGAGCAGTTCCTGCACGACCCGGGCACTGTCGTCGTAACGCTTGCAGGCCAGGACAATCCGATACACCGCCTGCTCCAGGTCCGGTGTCCGGTCCAGTGCGTGGACGCCGTAGCGACGCAGGGCGCCGCTCAGTGCACCCCGGAAGCCTTCGGACAGCTTGCCACGGTTCACATCCAGGCTCTGCAGGTAGCTGTGCAGCTGCTCTCGGCGGCTGCGGTGCGAGGCCTCTTCCGGCGTCGGATCGCTCAGTTCGGCAATGTCACAGAAGGTGTCGAATACGGCGGCTTCCAGGGCCAGCGGGGACGACTGTTCGGCGGCGAGCCCATCACGTACACGCAGGTAGCGTTTCAGCGCCGGGTCATCGTTGCTGTGGTCGAAACCCAGTATGGCACTGGACAATTCGCTCAGCGCCAACGCGCCACGGACGGCCGCGGATTCCTGGCCGGATTGCGTGGGCAGCAGCAGGTCGACCGGCTCCTCGGGTGCGCAAACGCCGCCGTCTCCCACCGGTTCCAGTTGGGCCAGCAGTGTTCCCGTCGTGACCTGACTGCCCACCGATACCAGCAGTTCCCGCACCCTCGCGTCGAACGGTGCGGGCAGCACCGTCTCCATCTTCATGCTCTCCAGCACGAGAACCGGTGCCCCCGTGACGACCCGGGCCCCCTCCGGTGCCGGTGTCGCGACGACCAGCGCCGGCGCGGGCGCCCGGACCGCACCGCCCTCGTCGCGGCTGATCCGGTGCGCGATGCCGTCGACCTCGACGACGTGCACGGTCCCATGGGTCGCCGTCACGGTCCGATAGGTACGCCCGGAAACCGTCAATTGGCTCGAATACCGGTCGCGCCGCTCGAGATCCACGTCGAAATGGGTGTCGTCGATGCCGATGCGGTAGCGGGTGGCGCCGATGCGGGCCGCGGTGATCCGATAGGCGCGTCCCGCGAGCTTGACCTCGACCGCGCGGATCGGTTCGTCCAAGGTCTGCGGTCGTCCGCCCCGCGCGGTCTCCCACAACCGCCTCCGGTTCGCCCGCTCTTCCTCCTCGTACGCCGCGATCGCGGCGGCGGCCAGCGCGACGCCGGTCTGCTGGGCGGGGACCAGGCCGCCGGCAGCCCGGGCTCGGTCCACCCAGCGGGTGTCGGCGGTCGCGTCGACGACCTCGGGTGCCGCCAGCAGCGACATCAGCAGACTCTTATTGGTGGCGCCGCCCTCGATCACCACCGTGGTCTCGGCGACCGCACGCCGCAACCGAGCCAACGCCTCGTCCCGATCCCGGCCGTAGGCAATGATCTTCGCGATCATCGAATCGAAATCCGGTGGTATCTCATCACCTTCGACAACACCGGTGTCGATGCGCACGCCGGGCCCCACCGGCCAGCGCAGCAGTTCGATACGTCCCGGCGCGGGTGCGAAATCGCGATCGGCGTCCTCGGCATTGAGCCGGGCCTCGATCGCGTGCCCACGCTCGACCGGCTTCCCACCGACGAGCGGCAGTCCGGCCGCCACCGCCAGTTGTGCCTTGACCAGATCCATGCCGATGGTCAACTCCGTCACCGGATGCTCGACCTGCAACCGCGTATTCACCTCGAGGAATGCGAACAACTGCTCGGCGGGCTGGTACAGGAACTCCACCGTCGCCGCACCGCAGTAACCGACCGCGAGCGCCAGCCGTTCGGCCGAGTCCTTGACCGTGGCAACCTGTTCCGTGCTGAGCAGCGGTGACGCCGACTCCTCGATGATCTTCTGATTGCGCCGCTGCACCGTGCAGTCGCGCACACCCAATGCCCATGCCGTGCCGTGCTGGTCGGCGATTACCTGCACTTCCACGTGACGCGCACCGGTAACGAGCCGCTCCAGGAACACCACGCCGCTGCCGAAGGCGCGGGCCGCCTCCGCGCTGGTGCGCGCATAGGCCTCCCGCAATTCCTCCGGCGAGGCGACGATCCGGATGCCGCGGCCGCCACCACCGGCGGTCGCCTTGAGCATCAACGGATATCCGATATCGGCCGCCTGCGCCAAGGCCGCGTCCAGTGACTCCACCGGCCCCCGGCTCCACGCCGCGACCGGCACACCGACCTCTTCGGCCAGTAGTTTCGCGCCGATCTTGTCACCGAGCGCCCGCATGGCCGTCGCACTGGGGCCGATGAAGGTGACGTCGAGGCGAGCGCACATTTCGGCGAACGCCGGATCCTCGGCCACGAAACCCCAACCGGCCCATGCGGCGTCGGCGCCGGTATCGATCAACGCCCGCTCCAGCACCGCCAGATCCAGATAGGGACGCGCCGACGCCGGGCCGAGGCAGTACCCCAGATCCGCCTCCCGCACGAAACCGGCATGCCGCTCGCCCTCGGTGTAGAGCGCGACCGTCCGCATCGGTTCGCGGTTCGGGTTCTCGGCATTGAACTCACGTACCGCGTGGATCAGACGGCGGGCCGCCTCACCTCGATTGACAATGGCGATGCGCGTGAACACAGCGGCTCCTCCTCAGCGAAACTGCTCGGGTCGGAAGGGATTCGAGTCGACGCCAGCCGACGGGCCGAGGACTGCGCCGGTCCGGGGGGACAGCACTCGACCGGGGCGGGGCCTTGGTTGGCGTGTGGTTCAGGTGGGTCGATGAGCGCGCGGCACGACGTTGTCGCACACCACTCGCACAGAGCGCGCACCCGTACACATCAGGCCCGGCATCGGATCTCGATGCACTCGGCGCGGGTCCGATCGAAGCCGTACCGATCGCGCGGCGCGCCGATGGGGTCACCCTCGACTCGTCGATGAGTGATCCCAACGATATCCGACATTGGGTCAACCGGCAGTACATCCGCTCCCTCGTCTACCAACCACTTCGGGCCCTACTGACAAGATCGGCGATATTTGCACAATGTTAACGAGCAGCTCACCCATCAGCGTGGAACCGCAATCGAACACGGCTAGATTCGGTGCAAATATCCACCGTGGACATCGGCGTCTTCACTCGGATATCAGCGGCTATCACCCCGGAGAGCCCCATGACAACCTTGGACGCCCCCTCAGCACAGCACCACATCAACGTCCGCATGATGACGCCGGGCGATTGCATCACCGCGACACGCGTCTCCGACGACTCGGCGGAAGATCTGCAACGAATCCCGGTATCGAGCACTGCCGAGGGCATCAGACAACTCAGCTCCCTCGACGCGCAACTGCTCAATGCCGAATCACCCAGCATGTTGCTCCATGTCGGCGCGGTCACCTTGCTGGAGCCCCGCGAGAACGCCGATGACCTGTTGAGCGTCGACGCTGTACGCCGGTTGGTCGCCGGTCGACTACATCTGACACCGCCATTACGACGACGGCTACGCACCGTACCGCTCGGTCTCGATTTGCCCTATTGGCAGGACTGCACAGATATCGATCTGGGTTACCACATCCGGTCCACGCACCTGCCCGCCCAGGCCAGCGATGAGCAACTCACCGAGTTGGTGTCGCGCCTGCACGCCACGCCATTGGACCGGAACCGGCCACTGTGGCAGTGCCACCTCATCTCCGGGCTGGCCGACAACCGCCAAGCCATCTACACCAAGGTGCACCACGCACTGATCGACGGCGTGTCCGGCGCGGAAGTCATGATCGCGATCTTCGACGCCATCGCCGAACCACAACCGGTCCCGGCGCCGAAGGACGGCGTGCGCCTGGATCGGACCGCCACGACCGCGGAAATGCTCGCCCGCAGCATCCCCCACGCGGTCGAGCGGCAGGCCGATCGGCTCCGCGCACCACTGCGGCTGGCCTCGACCTTCCGCAACGCACTCACCGACCTCCGCAAAACCCATCCATCGGTGCCGTTCAACGCACCGAATACCGCGGACCGGTCCTTCGCATTCGTCTCACTCCCCCTCGCCGAGGTCAAGACGATCAAGAACGGCTTCGGCGGCACCGTCAACGATGTCGTCATGACACTGTGCACCACGGCGCTGCGCCGCTGGCTCACCGACCATGACGCCGAGCCCGAAAGACCGCTGCTGGCAGCGGTTCCGGTATCGGTCCGCACGCCGGAACAATTCGGCACCGCGGGCAACCAGTTCTCCGTCATGCTCTGCGAGCTACCCGTCGACGAATCCGATCCTCAGCACCGGATGAAACTGCAGCACAGCGCTCTGCTCGACGCCAAACATCGTTTCCAATCCACGCCGACCACCGCGCTGCACGAGGCCACCGCGCTGCTGCCCCAACTCCTGCACGGCGCCACCACCCGAGCGCTGCTGCACGCCGCGGCCCCCGCCCTGCCGCTGGCCAACATCATCATCTCCAACGTGCCCGGCCCCCAGTTCCCGCTCTACGCGGCCGGAACCCGGGTCGCGGCAAGCTATCCGATCTCGCTGCTGACCGATCTCAGCGGCGGCCTCAACATCACCGTCATGTCCTACGACGGACACCTCGACTTCGGCATCCTCGCCTGCCCCGCCTCCGTGCCGGACGTCTGGCGTATAGCCGAATATCTCCGCGACGCGCTCACCGAACTGCACTCCACCTGACCGGCATGCTTGCCGACAGCCTAACGGCGACACTCCGGATCGAGTACGAAACACAAGGCGGACAACGCATCTCGGCGTGCGGCATGCCGAACGCTCATACCCTTGCGCACCGATTCCACCAGCCCCGCGGCGCGCAGTTGGCCCAGGTGATGACTCACCGTCGATTCCGCGAGAGCCACTGCCGCGGCGAGATCGCGGGTATTGACCGTGCCGTCGCGCTCGGCCAGCAGCAATGACATCAATTTCACCCGCGCCGGATCCGCCAACGCCTTCAACCGCAATGCCACCTCGAGCGCGGCCTGGTCGTCGACCGGCGCGGCCGCCACCGGCGTGCAACAGATCGGCGCGGAAACATCGATGGCGGGCAGGGTTTTGGGCATACGTCCATCTTGGCCTATATCGCAGGCCCTGCGGCCGCCGCACACAGCGACGGCCGCAGGGCTTCGAAGATCTCAGACTTCGGCGAGCCGCTTCGCGCCCTTGCGGACACCGAAGGCGGTGACGATCTCCACGACGCCGAGGATGATCAGCCACCAGCCCGCGACCAACGCCAGCGTTGCCACCGACCGGACCGGCCACGCGATCAGCACCACACCACCGATCGCGGTAATGACGCCGAACAAACCCTGCCAAGCCCGGCCGGGCAGCGCGGGCTCGGAGATCGCGGCCATCAGCAGCGCGATACCGCGGAACAGCCAGCCGATGCCGATCCACAGACCGAGCAACATAATCGATGCCAACTCGTCACGGAAACAGAAGACACCGATGATGATCGACAACACGCCACTGATGAACGCCAGCACGCGAATTCCGGTGCTGGCGGGCGCGCCGAACGCGGCCAGCAACTGCAGGAAGCCACTCACCACCAGATAGATACCGAAGATGATGCCCGCGGCCACCACTGTCACACTCGGCCACACCAGGATCATCACACCGAGGGTCACCGCCAGAAGGCCGGTAACCAGAACCGTTTGCCACGCACTGCGCGCGAGCGACTGCAGAGGACCCTCTAGCACGCTGTTTGTCGTCATGACGTGATGTTATGCCGCGCGCCAGTAGCTTGCTGGGCATTTGCTCGACAATGCGCCTCGAGCGGCCGACCCTATGCGGGAGAGGCGATGTTCACCATCCACGCGATGCCGAACCGGTCCATGCACATACCGAACTCGTCGCCCCACATCTGCTTCTCCAACGGTACGGTCACCGTGCCACCGGATGACAGCTTGTGCCAGTATCCGCGCAGCTCGACCGCGTTGTCACCGCTGAGACTGATCGAAATGCTGCTTCCTGGTTTGTATTCCATACCGGGTGGGGTATCCGAGGCCATCAGCGTGAAGCCGCTCGGCGTCTCCAGCATGCCGTGCATGACCAGGTCCGCCCCGGGCGCCTCCTTATCCCCCATATCCCCGAAGGTCTGAATGGACAGCGTGCCGTCGAACACGTCTCGATAGAACTCGAGCGCCGCGCGCGCCGTGTCTCCGAAACTGATGTACGGGTTGAGCCTGGAGGTCATAGGAAACGCTCCTCGGTGTAGGGGCCGCCATCGCCGAGGTTAGTCCTCCGGCCCGGACGGCGGGCTCGATAACGAGCGACTCACTCACGTTTATCGCCGATGGGGCTCGGGTAGTCATCCCTAAGTGGCTCTCGTCGTGTGCACCTATGGGGTGAAGCGGGTGGGTCGGGTTCGCGAGTCTCGGGTGGCTAGGAGAAGAGGGTGGCGGTTGTTCTCGTGCTGCAGGCACGTGGCCTCGGTGATCTGCTCACCGCGGTTCCCGCGTTGCGCGCGTTGCGACGCGCGAAGCCGCACGATCAGATCGTCCTGGCAGCTCCGCACCGCTTGAAGCCCATCGTCGACCTCATCGCCTCCGTCGACACCATGGTGCCGACCGCTGACCTCGGCGACCTGCGCTGGGTTGCCCCCGAACCCGCACTCGCGGTGAATCTGCACGGCGCGAGCGCCGAGAGCATCGTCGCACTCACCAAGACCGATCCCGGCCGCATCCTCTCCCACCGCAACCCCGCCTTTCCCGAGCTGGACGGCCCCGAGTGGCAGACCGATATGCATCACGTCGAGCGCTGGTGTCATCTGCTCGAATCCGACGGCATCGTCGCCGACCGCCGCAATCTCGGACTCGTCCCGCCGGTCGCCACCACCAGCCGCCGCGATTGCGTCGTAGTGCACGTCGGCGCGGGCGCTCCGGCCCGCCGCTGGCCACCCGACCGGTTCGCGGCCGTCGTGCGCCATCTGCTCGTGCTCGGTCGCGAGGTCGTGCTCACCGGTGACGAATACGAGCGCGATATCGCGCTCAATATCGCGGCCCGCGCGGGCCTACCGGTGGGCCGGGTGCTGGCCGGCGAGCAGAACCTCATCGAACTCGCCGCCACCGTCGCCGAGGCCGCCCTGGTCATCTGCGGTGATACCGGCGTCGCGCACCTGGCCACCGCCTTCGGCACCCGCACCGTCCTGCTGTTCGGTCCGACGCCGCCGCGCTGGGCCGGGCCGCCGCCGCATCTGCTCGGCCGGCATGCGGTGCTGTGGGCCGGGCAGATCGGCGACCCGATGGCCGATACGCCCGATCCCGGACTGCTGCGGATCGGTGTCACCGAGGTGATCACCGCCGTCGACAAGCAACTCTCCAAGCGCACCTGGCCGGGCACCGGAAACAATCGCGGGCGAACGACGTATCGACGCGTGGGTTGACCGCCGGTGCCGCGTGGGGGGCGCGGCCGGAACGCGATGCCGGTCAGGGTCACGTCGGATCGGCCACGACCCTTCGGGCACGCGCCTCGAATCCGGGGAGATAGTCGGCCAGAGCGGCCCGCGGCCGCTCAGCGTTGAATCTCCGTTTCAGGCGTCCTCGGCGCGGGCGTTACTCAAGGCAGCGGCGTATGCGGCGAGCGCGCTGGGCCAGTACTGCTCCAGGTAGTCGCGGGCATCACCCAAACCGCGCGGGTCCAGGAAGTAGAGCCGCCGGTTGCCGTCCGGGCGCATCATGACCAGCCGGGCCTCGCGCAGGACGCGTAGATGCTGAGAGACCGCGGAACTGGTCACGCCGACAAGCTTCGCCAGGTCGCCGACGGACAGCGGCGCGGTCGGCAGTGCCTCGAAGATGGCCCGGCGCGTCGGGTCGGCCAGGGCCTCGAGTGCGCGAACTCCATTAGTCGCCACTGAAATAGTGTGATCGCTTGGGGTCACTCCGGTCAATTCCGCGCATTACGGCATTTCGCCAGGTAAGCGGAATATCCATGCCGTGTCGTTATCTAGTTGTGACATGTCAACTGGGCTTTTGTTGATCTGTGAGGGTCGGCACAGGATGACGGCGGCTGAATCGCGGTCCCGTACGTTCAAGCAATGCCCGTGACCGTTCCGTTACCTTCCCGTCGCGGCGCGACCCGTTCACGCCGCGACCGCACCGCCACCCGGGTGGTCGCCGTCGCCGCGGTCGTCAGCGCCTCGATCGGCATCCTGGCCGCCGCGGACCCCGACGCATTGCCCAGCGCCATCGCCGGAGACACCGACCGGTCGACCGCCGACCCGACCAACGCCGCCGTCGCGTTCACCGCCTTCACTCCACGTGAGGCGCAGATGCCGCAGACCGTGCCAGAGCCCGTCGTCTGGGAGCAGAACCGCCTGGCCGCCGAAGCGGCCCGCCCACGCACCGTTCGCCCCATCGCGGGCGTGCTGACCTCCAACTTCGGGATGCGCTGGGGTGCGCTGCACGCGGGCCTGGACTTCGCCGACCCCATCGGAACCCCGATCGCCGCGGTCACCGATGGCACCGTCATCGAGGCGGGCCCCGCCTCCGGTTTCGGCCTGTGGGTGCGCGTGCAGCAGGACGACGGCACCGTCGGCGTCTACGGCCACGTCAATGACATCCTGGCCACCGTCGGCCAGCAGGTTCGCGCGGGCGACGTCATCGCGACGGTGGGTAACCGCGGCTTCTCCACCGGCCCGCACCTGCACTACGAGGTCCACCAGGCCAGCGGCGCGCCGATCGATCCGATGCCCTGGCTCGACGCGCGGGGTATCGCCGTCGGCATCGCAGCGGAGTAGGCGGACTCGCCCGGCCGATTCGAGGTCCTGTCCGCCTCGGATCCGGCCGGGATCCGACTCGGCCACCGCGCTATTCGCGATTCGATGAGGGAATCGTGGATGCCGCGGTGGCCGATTTCTAATACCCCGGTACTACTCGCGAATGGCGCCGCGGCGGGACGTGCTCGTGTGGCTTCGATTTCTAGCGTCGGATCATGCCGACTATCGACACCCTTTCCGCCCCTGGCAATTCCACGCTCCCCCGACACCGCCGCCGCAGCGCACCCGACCTGCCGCGCGGCGGTCGCCTGCATCGGCCGCTGCTGTGGATGGTGGCCGCGATGGGCACGCTCGTCCTGTTCTGCGCGGGCGGCATGGTGTTCGACGATCGGATGCTGCTCGGCGAATCCGTATGGCTCAAACCGTTCAAATTCGGGCTCGCGTTCGTGCTCTACGGTTTCACGCTGGCCTGGCTGCTTTCGCTGCCGCACAAGGGAAGTCGGGTTACCTGGTGGATGGGAACGATATTCGCCATCACCGGGTTCATCGACGTCGGATTCATCGTGGTGCAGGCCGCGCGTGGCACCTACAGCCATTTCAGTCATGCGACCGATGCGGTGAATTCGATCGGTCAGATGGTGTTCGCGTCCGGCGTGCCCGGCTTGTTCTTCGCGAATCTCGTTATCGTGCTGATCCTTTCGTGGCAGCGACTGGTGGACCGGCCGACTGCGCGGGCCATTCACGCCGGACTCGCTCTCGCTGTCGTCGGGATGGCGCTGGGATATCTGATGGGGTTCACCGGCAAGCAGTTGGTGCGCGACGCGAATGGCAATGTCGTGGAGTTGGTGGCAGGACATACCGTGCTGAACAACCCATCCCTGGACCCGCGCGACGGCGTCGGCGGTATGGCGATCACGCATTGGAGCACCATCGGCGGCGATCTGCGAATCCCGCATTTCCTTGGGCTGCACGCCATTCAGGTGCTGCTATTCGCGGCTCTCGCACTGGCCCGGTTGGCGCCGCGCTATCGGTGGCTGCGCGCCGAACGGACCAGGGCCGCGCTGATCGGTGTGCTCGCGCTGGGCTATACCGGGCTGCTCGCGATCGTGTTCTGGCAGGCGATGCGGGCCCAGTCGCTGGTGCATCCGGACGGTCGGACGCTGTTCGCTGTCGGTGCATTGGTGTGGGTCGTCGCGCTGCTGACCGTCGGCGTCTATTGGCGGGCCAGGGCTGCGGCCGACGACAGTGGCCACGCGCCGAGCGCCGTGCGGTTGTTCGCCGCGGGCACGCACACCCGCGGGTAATGGCCGTGATCGAGGGCTGTGCGGCGCGTTCACTAAGCTCCTGCTGCTATGGCCCTCAGCGCAACACTGCACAACTTCGCCATCCAACTGGCCGACGTCGACCGTGACGTCTATCAGGAGTTGGAGGTGCGGGTCGCGCGCCATCCATCCGAAACCGCCGAGTTCATGCTGACGCGACTGCTCGCCTACTGCCTCGAGTACGAGGAGGGCATTGCCTTCAGCGACGGCGGCGTTTCGTCCGCCGACGAGCCCGCGGTGCTGGTGCGCGATCTCACCGGACAGCTCACCGCCTGGATCGAGGTCGGTGCACCCGATGCCGATCGCGTGCACCGCGGCAGCAAATCGGCTGAACGCGTCGCGATCTACACACATCGCGATCCGGCCAAGGTGCTGGCCCAACTCACCGGCAAGCGGATCCACCGCGCCGAAGCGATTCCCCTCTACAGCTTCGATCGGGACTTCATCGATTCCGCTGTCGCCGCGATCGAGCGCCGCAACACCGTCACGCTATCGATCACCGAGCGTCTGCTGTACCTCGATCTCAATGGCACCGGCCTGAGCACATCGGTCGAAGAGCACCGACTCCGATAGCGTCCGATGCCGACACTCACCGCAGACGTTCGGCCTCGCGGGTCAGTGTCAGCAGCGTGCTGGCCAGTTCCTTCAGCTCTTCGGTGTCCGCGCCCTCACCTATGGCGGTGGCGACATCCTCGGCCGCGCAGCGAGCGGCGAACCAGCGGTCGGCCAGATCGGCCGCCTCCTGGGCGCTCAGTACCACCGAATCGTCGGGGATCCCGGTCCCCTTCAAGCTGTTGCGGTGTTCGTAGGCGCGTTGGCGGCAGGACTGACGGCAATACCGGCGACGACGTCCGGCCTCCGATTCGACGATCTCCCGCCCACACCACAGGCAGCAGGACAGCAAGCGGCGCGACATGACGCAGAACATTAACCGTTCCGGCCGCGGGATGGGGCTCGTGCCCCCGGATTGCCGGCGCGGCACGGGCGTCGCGGATCGCAGCCGTGTCACCCACTACAATGGAACAGTTCACGGCCGCTGGGGACTGCGCGCAGCTCACTCGAAAGGGTCAGCATGCGTCGGGAACTATTGGCCCAGGCACGGTCGTTACATCTAAGGTCCAGCGAGCGTCACGCGTTCGTACGGCTGGGTCCGCCGACGGACGCGGTCGCAGCGCAACAAGACTCGAGCACACAGGGAGAGGCACACCATGGCAGATCGCGTACTCCGGGGCAGTCGGCTCGGAGCGGTGAGCTACGAAACCGATCGCGACCACGACCTGGCCCCGCGCCGGATTGCTCGGTACCGGACCGATAACGGCGAGGAATTCGACGTTCCCTTCGCCGACGACGCCGAGATCCCCCCGACCTGGCTCTGCCGCAATGGCCAGGAGGGCACCCTCATGGAGGGCACCACTCAGGAGACCAAGAAGGTCAAGCCGCCCCGCACCCACTGGGACATGCTGCTGGAGCGTCGCAGCAAGGAGGAGCTGGAGGAGCTGCTCAAGGAGCGGCTCGATCTGCTGAAGACGCGGCGTCGGGTCTAGGTTCGGACCGCTCGGGGATTCCCGGGCCCGGGTCTTCGACGGGCAGCGCCGGAAGCCGTTGAAGGTCGAAGCACAGCAGGCCGCTTGCATCGAATTCACTTGATGCAAGCGGCCTTTCTCGTCGCGCCCGAGGCCATCGGCACAGGCGTCGGCGCCGGACCTGTTGCGAACCGGGCGTAATCGGCGAGCTCAGCTTTCGGCGGCGCGAGTGAGTAGCAGATCGATCTGCCGGGGAAAGGGTCCGGTGGCCGGCGTAGGCGGGAGTGGATCTCGCAGCATGACCGGAATGTCCTCCGGCGCGTAAGAGTTCTGGATGCGATAAGAGCGAAAACCGTTGTCCATGAACGGTTTCAGAATCGTTTCCACGTCGTGACCGGTGCTGGCCAGCCAGTGGCGAGTGACTTCGACAATGATCTCGCAATCCTTGCGCAGCCGAGGGATCGAGGCGGCGAGCTGGGTGAGGACCGTGCCTTCGGCGCCTTCGACATCCACTTTGACGATCCGAGCGTTCTCCAGGTCGCCCGGGTGCAGCATCTGGGCCAGCGGCAGGCCGGCAACGGTGACCGTGGACTGGTAGGTGTCGGGGCGGATCGTCGTGGTGGCGCCGGTGTTCGCGTGCGGGGTGTAGAGGGTCACCGTCGCCGGTTCGGTGGTGACGGCGGCCTGGACGACGCGCACGTTGCCGACGCTGTTGAGCGCAAGGTTCGCCCGCAACTGTTCGTGGGCCGCGGGCTCGATGGCGATGACATATCCGGTGGGACCGACGAGTCGTGCCGCGAGCACGGCATACCACCCGTCGGCGGATCCGATGTCGATGAAACCGTCGCCTCGCCGCAGACGCGAGACGACGAGCGTGGAGATACAAGCCTCCCAGCAGCCGTGGGTGTAGATCGCGCGGGGAATGAAGTCGCTGGTCGTCGGGACGAGGAATCGCTGGCCGTATCGGGTACGCACTGTTCGCAACGGCCGTGGTCGCTGCTGGAGACCGACGTCGAGCCATTTCCGCAGCAGCCTCTGTTTGACGGCGATGCCGGGCCCGTATCGAACCCACCAGCGGGCCGCGATGAGCAAGGGCGGCCAGGGCGGCGGTCTCAACACGGTCTGTTGCCACGGGGGCAGGGTCGAGACAGGATGCACCGCCGTGACGGTATCCGCGCCCGCGGCGAGCCGTCGAGCCATTTTCCGGCAGTGCAATCGCTTCTCCCGCAGACACTTCCGGGCGCACGCGGCCGTCGGTGTTTCGCGGTGACGGGGCAGCGCCGACGAAGACTACTTGCTGGCGACCTTGCGGTAGCGGAGCAGGGCGAGCGGAACGACGACGACGAGGATGGCCAGGGAGCAGGCCACTGAGTATTCGATGCAGTGATCGGCGGGCCAACCGGCGGGCGTGCCGAAGCTGGGGGGCGCGCCGTTGTCGAAGAGTTTTCGGCCTGCCGCGGAGACCGCGGTGATGGGGTTCCATTCGGCGACCGTGCGCAGCGGGCCGGGAAGGGATTCCGCGGAGATGAAGGCAGAGGAGATGAAGCAGAGCGGGAACAGCCAGATCAGACCCGCGCTCTGGGCCACTTCGACGGTGGGTGAGAGCAGGCCGGTGAGCGCGCCGAGCCAGGACATGGCGAAGGCGAACAGCAGGATCACCGCGAAGGCCAGTACGGCGTCGGCGATACCGCCGTTGATGCGCCAGCCGACGATATAGCCGCAGCCGACCATGACGGCCAGACTCAGGATGTTCACCACCAGATCCGAGAGCGTGCGACCCATCAGCACCGCCAGCCGCGACATCGGTAGGGTGCGCATGCGGTCGATGATGCCCTTCTCCAGATCGCCCGCCAGCCCGACGGTGGTGAAGGCGGCGTTGAAAGCGACCGTCTGGGTGAAGATTCCGGCGAGCAGGAATTCGCGGTATTGGCCGCCGCCCAGTGAGGCGCCGAAGATGTAGGCGAAGAGGAAGACGAACATCAGCGGCTGGATCGTCGCGGTCACCAGCAGGGTCGGAACCCGCAGGATGGTCAGCAGGTTGCGGTAGGCGACGATGGCGCTGTCCCGGATGACCCGGGCATGCGGCGGCCGAATCTCCTGGGGGAATTCGGTTTTCGCGGTCGATGCCGTTTCCTGCGACGCCACTGCGGTGCTCAAGACAAGATCTCCTCTTGTACATCGTCGGTTTCCGGCTCGGGTGCGCCCGCGGCGGTGCCGGTCAGGGACAGGAATACGTCGTCGAGGCTGGGCCGGTGCACGGCGGCGTCGACCACGCACACCCCGGCGTCGTCGAGCCTGCGCAGCGCCTCGACCATGGTGCGCGAGCCGTCGCCGACCACGATGGAGGCTTCATCCGCGCCCGGATCGTGGGTCGGCTCACCGATGCCGACCTGCGCCAGAACCGTCAGTGCCGGCTTCACGTCTTGGCCCGCGGCCAACGTGACGGTGAGCCGGTCGCCGCCGATGGCGGTTTTCAGCTCATCGGCCGAACCCTTGGCGATCACGCGGCCCCGATCGATGACCGTGATGCGGTCGGCGAGCAGGTCGGCCTCCTCCAGGTACTGGGTGGTGAGCAGCACCGTGGTGCCGTCGTCGACGAGATCGCCGATGACGTGCCACATATCGAGTCGGCCACGCGGATCCAGGCCGGTGGTCGGCTCGTCGAGCACCACTACCGCGGGCCGGGCGACCAATGCCCCGGCCAGGTCGAGCCGCCGCGCCATACCACCGGAGTAGGTGGCCGCCCGACGATGCGCCGCCTGGTCCAAACCGAAGGCGTTCAGCAGTTCGGCGGCGCGAGAGGTGGCCTGTCGCTGCGACATTCCGTACAGCCGCGCCACCATGCGCAGATTCTCGAATCCGGTCAGGTTGGCGTCGACCGCCGCGTATTGACCGGACAATCCGATCCGCCGCCGGGCCGCGGCCGGATCGTGCAGGACATCGATGCCCGCGACCCGCACCGACCCGGCACACGGCCGCAGCAGGGTGGTCACGATGCGCACCGTCGTCGTCTTACCCGCACCGTTGGGCCCCAGCAGGGCCATCACCGTCCCGGCCGGTATCTCCAGGTCGACCTCGTCCAGCACGCGCACCCGACCGTAGTTCTTGACCAGGCCGAGCACCTCTACCGCAAGGCTCACGACTTCACCTCGCGGGCGCTCGGCTCCGTCGTACGCCTGGTCGCGCCGTGCCGATGGTTCACTAGCTGACGCTCGCTCACGACTGTCTCCTATTCCAACCCTCGGCTCCGGGATCCCGGGCCGTGTGGTCGCTGGCGATGTCTCGCGCGAATCCACCTCGGTGGCACCAGGTTTCATCGATGCGTTCGGGCGCTCTGTCCATGGATAGTTCGAAACGCTCTCTCACGACCGCATTCACCCTTCGGCCTCCTTCACCGCTGCGCCTTCGAGGTATTCGTTGAGCACGGGACCGATGACGGCGAGTGATTCCGGTGTCGTCATGGCCGAGTGCCTGCAGCGCAGGTCGTGGTTGTGGATGGTGCCGGTAATGAAGGGTTGCCAGGCGGCGGCGCAACGGGTTGGGTCGGTTCGGTTGATTTCGTCGTCGGCCGCGGTGAAGAACAACACGTCACCGTCGAAGGTGCGCGGGCGGAAGCCGTGCGCGAGCACGGTGCCGTTGGTGTAGCCCGCGTACAGGCGTTCCAGATGTTCGACGGTGAGGGCGGCGAACGGGCCGGGGCGCGAGCGCAGCAGTTCGGCGGCGTCGCGCAGGCTCATCCGCTGGTCGAGCTCCTCGCCGTCGCCCAATGCGTCGCTGCCGAACTCGCCGATGATCTCGGCAACGGTCGGGATCGCGTGCTCGAGCCATTGGTCGGTCAGCCGGTAGCTGTCCATCATCGACAGCAGCGCGACCTCGTCGCCCGCCTCCTGCAGTCGGATCGCGACCTCGTGCGCGATCAGGCCGCCCAGCGACCAGCCGAGCAGGTGGTAGGGCCCCTGTGGCTGGATCGATTTGATATGCGCGACATAGCTCACCGCGGCCTCGCCGATCGAATCGAACCCGTCCTCGCCCGCGACATGCGGCGCCTGCAATCCGTATACCGGGCGATCCGGCGCGAGGTGCGCGAGTAGACCCGAGTAGCACCAGGCCAGTCCGATCGCGGGATGGATGCAGAACAGCGGGGCACGGCTCGCGGCGGTGCGGGCGCGGATCGGCAGTACCGGATCCAGCATCGCGGCGATGGCCGAACCGGTGGCGCCGGTGCCGTCGAGCCGGGCCGCGATCGCGGCCGGGGTGGAGTCGCCGAACATCAGCTGCACCGGGATATCGATCCCGTTGGCGCGCAGCTGGGCCACGACCTTCGTGGCCAGCAGCGAGTTGCCGCCGAGTTCGAAGAATCCGTCGTCGACACCCACCGTTTCGACACCGAGCACCGTCGAGAAGGCGGCGCACAGCTGCGCCTCGGTCGGGGTGGTCGGCGCCCGGTAGCCCTCGCTCGCGCTGAAGACCGGTTCCGGCAGTGCCTTTCGGTCGAGCTTCCCGACCGGGCTGAGCGGAACCTCGTCGATCAGCATGATCGATTGCGGCACCATGTAATTCGGCACCTGCCCGGCGACGTGCTCGGTGAGTTCCGCGGCGGTCAGCGTGACTCCGTTGCCCGCCTTCACATACGAGACCAACGCCGTCATACCCGCGGGTGTGCGGTATCCGATGGTCGTCGAGAACTCCACCCCCTGATGCCGGGCGAGTGCGGCATCGATCTCGCCGAGTTCGATGCGGAACCCGCGGATCTTCACCTGATGGTCGGTGCGGCCGATGTATTCGATCTCGTCACCCGCCTCGGTGCTCCGGTTGAACCAGCGCACGAGATCGCCGGTGCGGTACATCCTTTCGCCCGGTTTGCCGTACGGGTTCGCGACGAACCGCTGCGCGGTCAAGCCCGGCCGGTTCAGGTAGCCCCGGGCCAGAGCGTTACCCGCCAAATGCAATTCACCGGTTACCCCGACCGGCGCGGGATGCAGTCGGGCGTCGAGAATGGTCGCGCTCACACCGCGGATCGGGCCGCCGATGGTGATCGGCTCGCCCGGCGTCAAGGGCTGCGAGATCGCCGTGAGAATGGTGGCCTCGGTCGGCCCGTACGCGTTGTAGAGGTTGCGCCCCGGCGCCCAGCGGGCGACCAGATCCGGGGGCACCGCTTCACCGCCGACCAGCACATGCGCGAATTCGGTGACCCCGGTCGGGTCGACCGTGCCCAGCGCCGAGGTGGTGATGAACGCGTGCGTGATCCCCTCGTCGATGAAAACCTTGCCCAGCTCGGCCCCGCCGACCACGCCAGGCGGCGTGATCACCAGCGTCGCCGCGCCACCCAGCGCGAGCAGCACGTCGAGCACGGCGGCGTCGAAGCTCGGCGTCGCGAAATGCAGGACCCGGCAACCGGGTTGGACGTCGAAGCGCTGCGCGGTCTCCGCGGCGAAGTTCGACAGACCGCCGTGGGTGACCACCACGCCCTTGGGCGTGCCGGTCGAGCCGGAGGTGTAGATGACGTACGCCGGATTGTCCATCCGCAGCAGGGCGGTCCGCTCCGTCGGCGCGATCGGCACATCGGGCGCATCCAGGACCCGCGCACGGAATTCGGCGTCGTCGAGCACGATCCAGTCGGAATCGCCCTGCATCCGATCGCAGTGCGCAGCCAGCGTGATCCCCAGTGCCGCACCGGAATCGGTCAGCATGTGCCTGATCCGCTGTGCGGGGTACATCGGGTCGACCGGCACGAATGCGGCACCGGCCTTGGCCACCGCGAGCATGGTCGCGACCGATTCGACCGAACGCTGAATCCCCAGCGCCACCAGCGTTTCCGGACCGACGCCGCATTCGATGAGCACCCGTGCCAGCCGGTTGGTCCACCGGTCGAGCGCGTCGTAGCTCACCTCGGTGTCGTCCGAGCGCAACGCGATGGCGGTGCGGTCGACATTCACCGCGGCCTCGAACAGCTCCGGCAGGGTAACCGGCCGGTCCGCCCGCGCGCCGTGCACCGGGGCCAGCCCGGACCATTCGGCCGGATCGAGCAATTCCAGATCACCCACGGCGGTGGTCGGATTCGCGGCCACGGCCGAGAGCAGGCGGACCAGTCGCCTGCCGAGTCGCTGTGCGGTCTGCTCGTCGAACAGATCGCTGGCGTAGTTGACCGACAGCGTGATCCCGTCCGGTTCCTTTGTGTCGGTGTGGAATTCGGTCAGGGTGAACTGCAGGTCGAATTTCGCGATGCCGGTGTCGACGTCCTCCGCCTCGATGCGCAGCCCGGGCAGTTCGAGCACGCGCACCGGATGGTTCTGCACCGAGAGCATCACCTGGAACATCGGGTGATGGGCCTGCGAGCGAACCGGGTTCAGCACCTCGACGAGGCGTTCGAACGGCAGATCGGCGTGTGCGAACGCGTCCAGATCGATGTCGCGCACGGTGTTCAGCAGATCGGTGAACCTGGCGTCGGGATCGATCCGGGTCCGCAGTACCAGGGTGTTCACGAACATGCCGACCATTCGGTCCAGCGCGGGATGGCCACGCCCGGCGATCGGAGTGCCGACGACGATGTCATCGGTCGCGGTCATCCGGTGCAACAGCACCGCGAGCGCGGTGTGCAGCACCATGAACATGCTGACGTTGCTGCCGGTGGCGATCTTCCGCAGTTCCCGATGGGCGAACGGGTCGATCGCGCATTCGACGGTGCCGCCGCGGTAGGTCGGTGCGGGCGGACGCGGCCGGTCCGCGGGCAGGTTCAGCAGCTCGGGAATCCCGTCCAGGGTGTGGCGCCAGTAGTCGAGCTGGCGGCTCACCACCGAATCCGGTTCGTCCTCGGTGCCGAGCGTGTCCTGCTGCCACAGTGTGTAATCCGCGTATTGGACCTCGGATTCCGGCCAGTCGGGCAGCTTTTCGGCGCACGCCGCACGGTATGCGACGGCCACATCGGCGGCCAGGGGTTCCAGCGACCAGCCGTCCATGGCGATGTGGTGCACGACCAGTACCAGGACGTGCTCGGTCGACGCTGCCGGCGGCGCGTCGTCGACGCCACCGCGATCGACCGTGATCAGCCCGGCGCGCATCGGCACGGTCGCCGCCAGGTCGAATCCCGGCGTCGCGAAACCCCGCACAGCGCTGGGAACTTCCGCGGGCGCCATCGTCGCGACGAACAGCGGGACGGCGGCGTCGGCCGGATCGAGCACCTGCTGCGCGGGCACCCCATCGATCTCGGGGAACACCGTCCGCAGCGTTTCGTGGCGCTGCTGCACCGCGTGCAGCGCCCGCCCCAGCGCCTCGACATTCAGCTCGCCGTGCAGGCGCAGTACGACGGGAATGTTGTACGCACCCGCAGTATTGTCCGCGTCCGTCCCGTTTCGATTGAACTGGTTCAGGAACCACAGCCGGTGCTGCGCCGCCGACAGCGGAATCCGCTCGGGTCGCTCACGGCGCACCAGCTCCAGCGTGGCGTCCTGCGCATCCGGTCCGGAATCGAGCAGCGCGGCGAGGGCGGCGACCGTCGGCGTCGTGAAGACGGTGCGCACCTCGAGCCGGGTATTCGTCGCCGCGGCCAGGCGGGTCACAAGTTGCGTTGCCAGCAGCGAGTTTCCGCCGATATCGAAGAAGCTGTCGTCGGCGCTGACGGTTTCGACGCCGACCAATTCGCCCATCACCTCGGCGACCAGCCGCTCGGTATCGGTCTCGGGTGCGCGCTGCGCCGTGCGCACCGTCAGCTGCGGCTCCGGCAGGGCGGCGACATCCAACTTGCCGGTCGGTGTCAGCGGAATCCCGTCCAGCACGGTGATGCTGGCCGGAACCATATGTGCGGGCACCCGTTCGGCGACGTGGGCACGCACCGCATCGATATCCGGTGCCTCGATTTCGTCGGTGGGCAGGATGAACGAGACGATCCGGTCCGCACCCGCGATGTGGCGCACCTCGGTGTGCGCGTACCGCACGTCCGGATGTTCGACGAGCACATTGGTGATCTCGCCGAGTTCGATGCGGAAGCCGCGCACCTTCACCTGATGGTCACTGCGCCCGAGGTAGACGATTTCGCCCGCGGCATTCCAGCGCACCACATCACCGCTGCGGTACATCCGCGAACCCGCAGGACCGTAGGGGTCGGCCACGAACCGCGTCGCGGTGAGCTCGAACCGGTCGAGATACCCGCGCGTGACACCGAATCCGCCCAGGTACAGATCGCCGGGCACGCCGACCGGCACCGGGCGCAGCCGCTCATCGAGCACCAGCGCCCGCGCACCGCGCACCGGCGTGCCGATGTTGATCGGTCCGCCGACCTCCATCGGATCGGAGATCATGATGACGACGGTGGTTTCAGTCGGCCCGTATCCGTTGAGCATCTGCCGTCCCGGCGCCCAGCGGGCCACCAACTCGGGACCGAAGGCCTCGCCACCCACCATCAGCCCGCGCAGGCTCGGCAATGACCACCGTTCCCGATCAATGGTGGACAGCGCCGCCGGGGTCATGAACGTATGGGTGACACGTTCGCGCTCCATCAGCGCGGCCAGTTCATCGCCGCCGTAGACATCCGGCGGGACGATCACCATGGTCGCACCGGATCCGATCGCGAGCAGCAGGTCGAAGATGGCCGCGTCGAAGCTCGGTGAGGAGAAGTGCAGCGTGCGCGAATCCTGGTCGATCACCATGCGCTCGCGGACCTCGTCGCCGAAATTCGACAGGCCGCTGTGCGTGACAGCCACGCCCTTGGGCTTTCCGGTCGAGCCCGAGGTGTAGATCACATACACCAGATCGGCGATACCGATGGGGCGCAGGCGGTCGTGGTCGTCGACCGGGCTGTCGTCGAGTCCGGCCAGTTCAGCGGCGAATTCGGGATCATCCAGCAGCAGCCACTCGGTGACCGACCCGTCTGCTGCGCGCAGCCGATCGGCATGCGCGGACACCGTGATGCCGACCCGGCAGTCGGAGTCCACCAGCATATGCCGGACCCGGTCGGGCGGATAGTTCGGATCGACCGGCACGAACGCCGCACCGGATTTGGCCACGGCCAGCATCGTGACGACCGATTCGATCGAGCGGGTCAGGCCGAGCGCCACCCGGTCCTCCGTACCGAGTCCGCGTTCGATCAGCGCCCGCGCCAAGCGATTCGAGCGCTGGTCGACCTCGGCGTAGGTCAGCGAGGTGCCGCCCCCGCAAATGGCCGTGCGGTGCGAATGCCTATGGGCGGTGGCGGTGAAGTACGCGGCCAGCGTGCACTGCGGGGTGGTCGCCGCGCCGGTGGCCGGGGTGAGCACACGTCGCTCGAATTCGGTGCGCGCGTCGATATCTCGGACCAGCACCCGTGGCGCGCCGGTAATGGCCGCGAGCACCGCCATGAACCGATCGGCCAACGTCTCGATCGTCGCGGCATCGAAAAGCTCAGCGGCGTAGACGAATTCGAACGCACTCCCGGACTCGCCGGGAGCCGCGTCGCGGGAACTCGGCACGACCCGCAGCTCCAGTTCGAATTTCGCCAGCGCGATATCCAGTTCTTCGGCGCGCAGTGCGAGGCCGGGCAGTTCGAGCGCCGGCACCGGCCCGTCCTGCACCGTCAGCGCCACCTGGAACAGCGGATGGCGACTGCTCCCACTGGCGCCGCGGCCCAGTTCCTTGACGATGCGCTCGAACGGAACATCGGCGTGCGCCATGGCGGCCAGCTCGGTGTCCCGATCCGCGCGCAGTAGCGTCGTGAACGGGATGTCCGGGTCGACATCCGAGCGCAACACCAGTGTGTTGACGAACATGCCGACCAGTTCGTCGAGCTTGGTGTCGGTGCGGCCCGCGAGCGGCGTGCCGATCACGATATCGCGACCACCGGTGACGAAGCGCAGCAAGACCGCGAGCGCCGAACGCAGCACCATGAACATGCTGACGCCCTGTGCGCGGGCGAATTCGGCGAGGGCCTGCTGCACCGGCTCGGGCACGCTGAAGCGCACGGAGCCCGCCTCCTGAGTGGGCCGGGCCGGATGCGGCCGGTCGTAGGGCAACGGCAGTTCCTCGGGCAGGTCCGCCAGCGCGGCGCGCCAATAGGCGAGCTGTTCGCTCGCGAGGCTGTGCGGATCGGCCTCGTCACCGAGGCAGGCGCGCTGCCACAGCCCGAAGTCCGCGTACTGCACCGGAAGCGGCGTCCAGTCGGGTACCCGGCCCTCGTGCCTGGCCGCATAGGCGGCCGCCAGATCGTTGGTCAACGGACCGAGCGACCAGCCGTCGGCCGCGATGTGGTGCAGCACGATGCCCAGCAGATGCCGTCGGGGTTCGGTGCGCAGCAAGGTCATCCGCAGCGGGATGTCCTGGGTGAGATCGAATCCGGTGCGGGCGAATGCCCGCAACGCCTGCTCGGCCCCGCTCTCGTCGGTCGGCACCAGGTCGAGCACCGGCACCGCCCTGGCGGTGGGCAGCACCGATTGGTGTGCGCCCGCACTGTCCTCGGGAAAGACGGTGCGCAGCACCTCGTGTCGTTCCACCAGATCGGTCAGCGCCGCGCGCAGTGCGGGCACATCCAGATCGCCGTCGATTCGAATGACGAATGCGATGTTGTACGCACTGGATTCGGGTGAAAATCGATTGAGGAACCACAGTCGCTGCTGCGGCAGCGACAATGGAATGCGTCCCGGACGCGGGGTTTGCACAGCCAGCGCCACCCGTTGCGTCCGGGGCGCTTCCGTTATGCGTTCCGCGATACCGGCCACGGTCGGCGTCTCGAAGATCAGCCGCACCGGCAGGTCGACTCCGAACTGCTCGTACAGCGCGGCGGCGAGCCGGGTGGCGAGCAGCGAGTTCCCGCCCACGTCGAAGAAGCTGTCCTCCGCGCCGATGACCGGGTGGCCGAGGGTATTGCCGAACACCGCGGCGACCTGCTCCTCCAGCTCGGTGCTCGGTGGGCGCGAGGTACCCGCCGCCGCGAAAACCGGTGCGGGCAAGGCCTTTCGGTCGAGTTTGCCGGACGGGGTGACCGGCATCTCGTCGAGTACGACGATCGAGGCGGGCACCATATAGCCGGGCAGCCGCTGGCGCGCTGTCTCGGTGATATCGGCGGCATCGATCGCCTCGTCCGCGGTCACGTAGGCGACCAGGCGGGGCTGGCCCTCATCGTCGGTGTGTACGACGGTGAGCGCGCGGCTCACCCCCGGGTGCGCACGCAGCACATGGTCGATCTCGCGCAGTTCGATGCGGAAACCGCGGATCTTGATCTGGTCGTCGGCGCGGCCGAGGAAGCGCAGCTGACCGGTCGGATCGGAGACCACGAGATCGCCGGTGCGATACATCCGCTCCCCGCGCCTGCCGTGCGGGTTGGCCGGAAAGCTTTGTGCGGTAAGGCTGTAGCGGCCGAGATAACCGCGCGCCAGTCCGGCACCGGACAGGTACAGCTCCCCCGGCGTGCCCGGCGGCACCGGGTGCAGTCGGCCGTCCAGCACGAACAGCCGCATGCCGCGCACCGGCATGCCGAGCGGCACCGGACGGCCCGCCTGCATCGGGCCGCTGGCGGTGGCCGCGACGGTCGCCTCCGACGGTCCGTACATGTTGTGCATGCGATGGCCGACCGACCAGCGATCGACCAGTTCCTCCGAGCACGCCTCACCACCGACGATGACGGCCTCGAGTTCGTCGAGTCCCTCGTTCGGCACCGTGGCCAGCGCGGCCGGGGTGACGAAGGCATGGGTGACCCGCTCCGTGCGCAGCAGCTCGGCGAGCTCCGCACCGCCGTACATGCCAGCCGGCGCGACGACGATGGTGGCGCCCGCCGCGAAGCCGAGCAGCAGCTCCAGCACCGACGCGTCGAAGCTGGGTGAGGAGAAGTGCAGTGTCCGTGCCGAATCCGACACCCCGAACAGGTGCATCTGCTCTTGCGCCAGCGAGGCGATACCGCCGTGGGTGACGATCACTGCCTTCGGCTTTCCGGTGGAGCCCGAGGTGTAGATCAGGTACGCCGGATGCGCGGTGCGCAGCGGGTGGTGGCGGTCCGCGTCGGTGACGGGATCGGTGGAGTAGCGGGCGGATTCGGTGGCCAGCTCATCGGAGCCGAGTACCAGCCAGTCGACATAGTGTTTGCGGTGTTTGCCGCGGCCGGCGGGCCAAGCGGGCATGGCGGCCAGGCAATCCGGGACGGTGAGTCCGAGCATGGCGCCGGAATCGGCGATCATGTGCCCGATTCGCTCGGCCGGGTAGCTCGGATCGATCGGCACATATGCCGCACCGGTTTTCGCGACGGCCCAGATTGCCGCGATGGAGTCGAGGCTGCGCGGCAGCGCGATCGCCACCACGACCTCGGGCCCGGCACCGTGTTCGATCAGGGTGCGCGCCAGGCGATTCGACATCTCGTCGAGCTCGCGATAGCTGGTGTCGGCGCCCTCGTAGCGCACCGCGACGGCATCGGGCAGCCGCTCGGCGATATCGGTGAGCAACCGGGCCAGGGTGATCGACGGTTCGCCGGGCGCACCCGCGATCGGCACCAGCTTGGCGGACTCGCGCCTGTCCAGGATGTCCAGATCCCCGACCGGCAGATTCGGTGCTGCGACAACGGCACCGAGTACCGCGATGAAGCGACGGGCGAACGATTCGATCGTGTGCTGATCGAATACGTCGGTGGCATAGCAGAATTCGGCGTGCAGCGGACCGTCGGAGATTCCGTCGTGCACCTCCAGCTGCAGATCGAATTTGGCGATATCGGCCGCGATCGGCAGCACCTGCGACTGCACGCCGGGCAGGTCGATGCTCAGATCGGGTGCGCGGTCATAGGACAGCATCACCTGGAACAGCGGATGCCTGGCGGCGGAGCGCTCCGGGTTGACGAGCTCGACCAGCCGCTCGAACGGCACATCCGCGTTGGCGAAGGCGTTGAGATCGGTTTCGCGGACCACGTCGAGCATCTGGTCGAACCCGGCCGCCGGATCGACCTCGGTCCGCAACACCAAGGTGTTGACGAACATGCCGACCAGATCGTCGAGCGCCGGATCGGAGCGGCCCGCGATCGGGGTGCCGACGGTGATATCGGTGCTCGCGCACAGCCGCGCCAGCAATGTCGCCAGTGCGGCGTGCAGCACCATGAACATGCTGACGCCCCGGCTGGCCGCGAGTTCGCCTGCGGCGCGCCGGATCTCGGGTGCGATGGTGAACTCGACCCGGCCGCCGCTGGTGGAGCGGCGCAGCGGGCGTGGGCGATCCAGCGGCAGGTCGAGCTGGTCGGGCAGGCCGCGCAGGGCCGAGCGCCAGTAGGCGAGCTGGCGGCTCAGCGCACTGGCCGGATCGGCCTCGTCACCGAGCAGTTCGCGTTGCCACAGCGCGAAATCGGCGTACTGCACCGGCAGCGGCGTCCATTGTGGCGCGGCGCCCTGCACGCGCGCGGCGACCGCCGACATCAGATCCTTGGCCAACGGCGCGATCGACCAGCCGTCACCGCAGATGTGGTGCAGCACGATGAGGAAGACGTGGCGATCCGGTCCGGTGGTCCACAATGCCACCCGGATCGGGGCCTGGCTGCGCAGGTCGAACCCGTATCCGGCGAACTCCTCGGCGAGTGCGAGCGCATCGGCGCCGGTGGCGTCGATCGGGTCCAGGGTGAGCGGAATCTCGGTGGCCGGATGCACCAGTTGGCGCGGGCCCTCCGGCGCGTCCGGGAAGGTGGTGCGCAGAGACTCGTGACGGTCGATCACATCGACGAGTCCGGCCCGCAGCGCCGTGAGATCGATCGGTCCGTCGATCTCGACGGCCAGCGGCATGTTGTAGGCGGCGGCGTGTTCGGCGAAGCGGTTGAGAATCCACAGCCGCTGCTGGGCCAGCGACAGCGGAATCCGTTGCGGCCGTTCGGCGGGGACCAGTTTCGGGGAGGACGTGTCCGGATTGTGCGTGGCGAAGCGTTCGCTCAGCGCCGCGATGGTCGATGCCTCGAACAGGTCGCGGATGGTCAGTCCGGCACCGAGGGTGGCGTTGATCCGCGCGACCGCGCGTGCGGCCACGAGCGAATTGCCGCCCAGGTCGAAAAAGCCGTCGTCGACGCCGATTCCGTCGGTGCCGAGGACTTCGTCGAAGATGCCCGCGAGTACCCGCTCCACCTCGGTGCGCGGTTCGGCGGTGACCAGGCCGACCGGGCGGGCGACGGTTGGTTCGGGCAGGGCCTTGCGGTCGATCTTGCCGTTGGCGCTGAGTGGTAGTTCGTCGAGGATCATCAGCGTGGCGGGCACCATGTAGTTGGGCAGCGTGCGGCGCAACGCATTCAGCAATGCGGTGGTGTCGAGATTCGCGGTAAATGCCGGGGCGGCAACGACATAGGCGGCGAGCTCGTCGCCGGTGCGGCTGTGATGGGCGACGCAGACCGCGCGGGCGACCCGCTCGTCGGCCAGCAGCGCCGCCTCGATCTCGCCGAGTTCGATGCGCAGACCGCGAATCTTGACCTGGAAGTCGGTGCGGCCCAGGTATTCGAGGACGCCGCGCTCCGAATCACCCTCGTAGCTGCCGAGATCCGGATCGGCCTGCCAGCGGGCCAGGTCGCCGGTGCGGTACATCCGGGTACCGGGGGTGAACGGGTTGGCCACGAAACGATCGGCGGTCAGCCGGGATTGGCCGATGTAGCCGCGCGCGAGCTGGGCGCCCGCAAGATACAGCTCCCCCACCACGCCCGGTGCCACCGGCCGCAGACGCCCGTCGAGAACGTAGGTCTGGGTATTCCACACCGGCGATCCGATCGGCACGGTCTCCGGCTCGGCCGGGCACGGCCAGTAGGTGACGTCGACGGCGGCCTCGGTCGGTCCGTACAGATTGTGCAGTTCCGGCCCGCGCAGTGCGGTGTGGAAATCGCGAACGGTGGCCGCGGGCAATGCTTCACCGCTGCAGAACACCCGACGCAGGCCGGTGCAGCCGCGCACGTCGGTATCGGTGACGAACACCGACAGCATGGAAGGTACGAAATGCGCCGTGGTGATGGACTTTTCGCTGATGACCTGGGCCAGGTAGCCCGGATCGCGATGTCCGTCGGGTGCGGCGATGACCAGTCGGGCACCGATTTGCAAGGGCCAGAAGAATTCCCAGACCGAGACGTCGAAGGTGGCGGGGGTCTTCTGCAGGACGGCGTCGGTGCCGTCGAGGGGGTATTCGTGCTGCATCCAGCGCAGCCGGTTGACGATGGCGGCGTGGGTTACGCTGACGCCCTTGGGTTTTCCGGTAGAGCCCGAGGTGAAGATGACGTACGCGAGATGATCGGCGCGCAGCGGGGCGCGACGGTCGGCGTCGGTGATCGGGGCGGCGTCGAAATCCGACAGGTCGACGGTGTCGATGGCCAGTGCGGCTGCGCGCTCGGGGAGCGTGAGTTCGTCTCGGGCCGCGGTCAATACGCACACCGGGTCGGCCTGCTGGAGGATCTGATCGGTCCGGTCGGCGGGGTAATCCGGATCCAGGGGCAGGTAGGCCGCGCCCGCCTTGATGATCGCGTAAACGCCGACGACGAGTTCGAGGCTGCGCCGCAGGCACAGTGCGACCACTGTCTCAGGGCCCGCGCCACGGGCGATGAGCAGGCGGGCCAGCCGGTTGGCCCGCTCGTCGAGTTCGCGGTAGGTCAGCGTCTCGTCGGCGAATTCGAGGGCGACCGCATCCGGGCAGATCATCGCGCGATCGGCGAACAGACCGGACAGGGTGCCCTGGTGCGGCGCCGTCTCGGTGGCGTTCCAGGTGTGCAGCACGCGCTCGCGCTCGTCGTCGGTCATGGCGACGAGGCTTTCGGTGTGGGTGTCGGGTTCGGCGGCGAGGAATCGGGTCAGGAAGTCCAGGAACCGGCCGTGGTGCGCCGCGACCTCGGTCTCCGCGTAGAGCTGCGGGTTGGCCTCGAAGTCGATGTGGATGCGGCCGCCCTCACCGTTGTACAGATTGATCGAGAGGTCCTCGACCGGGCCGGTGGCGAGCACGTGCAGCGAGCCGAGCAGACTGCCGAACTTCAGCTCGGAGTGGAACAGCATGATGTTGACCATCGGACCGAAGAAGCCGCGCGCGTCGCGGGAGTAGCCGCAGTCGCGGCGGATGTCGTCGTGGCGATAGCGCTGATGGCGCAGCGCGCCGGTGATCTGCAGTTCCGCGCTGCGCACCACATCGCGGACGGTGGTCTCGGCATCGAACCGCAGCCGGATCG
Source organism: Nocardia nepalensis (assembly GCF_048910785.1). Lineage (NCBI taxonomy): Bacteria > Bacillati > Actinomycetota > Actinomycetes > Mycobacteriales > Nocardiaceae > Nocardia > Nocardia nepalensis. Next base: position 279,886 of record NZ_JBKBET010000028.1, read on the forward strand.
GCACCACATTGGAGACCACGCCCGCCGACCGGCGCAGCGCGACCGTGGTCCGCGCGGAGACCGGCAGGCTCAGCACCACATCCGGATTGCCGGTCACCGAGCGCACATAGCAGGCCAGTGCCGCGACGAACATGGTCGAGCTGTGGGTCTCGAGCGCGGCCGTGGCCGTCCCCATCGCCGCCTCGGCGGCATCGTCGAGGATCGCGCAAGCACGCCGCCGCCCCGCATCGGGGGCGGCGGTCAGGCCGTTCACGTTCGACAACGTCATTGGTCCACCCGCGCCCGCCAATTGCTCGAGCCAATAGTCGCGGTCGGTGCGGAACCGGCTGGAGTCGCGATAGGTGGATTCGTCCCCGTAGATGGTGGCCAGCGGCGTGGCTCGGGAGATAGCGGGTTCGGTGTGGTCCTCCAGCGCCGTATAGATCTCCGCGGTGCGGGTGAGCGCGTTCATCGCGCCGTAGCCGTCGATCACGATGTGATGGCCGCGGGCGTACCAGATGTAGTCCGCATCGCCGGTCCGCAGCACGATATTGGTGGTCAGCGGATCGCGTTCCAGATCGATCGGCGAGCTGGCGTGCTCGTTCATCCAGCGCAGTGCGGCCTCGTGCGGATCGGGCTCGTCGCGCAGATCTATCCGCGCCCACCCCGGGCGGAAGGTGTGGTCGATCATCTGGTGCGGGACGCCGTCGATCTCGACCAGACGCACATATCCAACCTGCGTTTCGCCGCCGAAGCGTTCGATCGAGTAGAGCAGACGGCCGACATCGAGGTCACCGTGGATCTCGACATACTGAGCTATGGTCAGCGGGACGTCGGGGCGAATCCGTTGGGCGTACCACAAGGCTGTTTGCGCAGGCGACAGTGCAAATGGCTTTGCCGAGAATTCACCGGAAGAGCATTGGTCGACGCGATCCGTGGCCAATGAACTCATCAATCACTCCTTCTGCCGCTGTTGACGCACAACTCCCCGAGCACCGCCACCGCAGGCGCGCATGCGCCAGCCGTAGGACGTGATCCACGCCCATTGATTCGGAGCATCGGATGCAGCGGATGGCCAGCGTTGCGGAAATGTTTCACTTCGAACGCCGTTGGCAGCACCACACTTTCGCAAGCTATTTTTTAGCAAACTATACTACTTGACCCGGGTCGACGGGGGAAATACCCGAGCTACCAGGAGTGCGGAATCAGACTTGGCTACTGACCGGCGAACAGCATGCTAACGCGCGGGCATGCTGGTCTTCAGATACACCAGCCCCGAAAACAGACCGAATGTTCGGTTAATGGGAAAGCCTCATCTGGCACGTTCGGCCGGTCCGGCACGCTCAGCCGACCGGCTGGTCCATGGTGGCATCTCGATCGGTAGCATTCCTGCTGCTGGCATGTCGCCGCCGAATAGCTGCGACCACAGCGGCGGCCGCGGTCAGGATAACGGAGAGGAGTTCCGGAGCGGGGCCGAAACGCGTTGCGAGTGTCGTGGTGTTGCGCAGCGGCAGTTCGGCGACCAACGCGGCGGGGACGAACTTCGGGGTCTGCTGCTGCACCACACCGTCCGCGGTGATGACGGCGCTGACGCCCGAGGTCGCGGCGACGACCAGGGCGCGGCCGTGTTCGACCGCGCGGACCCGGGACATGGCCAGCTGCTGGTAGGTCATCTCGCTGTCGCCGAAGGTGGCGTTGTTGGTGGGGACGGTCAGCAGTTGCGCGCCCGCGTGCATCGAATCGCGGAAGGCGCGGTCGAAGGCGACTTCGTAGCAGGTCGCGACGCCGATATCTACGCTGTCCCCGTAGCGACTGCTTGCAGGTCGCTCGAAAGGGTCAGCGTGGACCGTGCCGTCGCCGTTGCCCGGCACGAAGTATCCGGCCCGGTCGGCGTATTCGGAGAACAACCGGAAGAAGCTTCGCATCGGCAGGTATTCGCCGAACGGCTGGATGATCTTCTTATCGTGGCGCTCCCCCGGCCCGGCCGCGCCGTTCCAGACGATCACCGAATTCGACGTCGTGCGATCGTCGTTCACCAGCACCGCGCCGACGAGGATGGGCACCCCGATCTGCTCGGCGGCCTCGGTGATCTCGGCCGCGGCGTCGGCATTGCGCAGCGGATCGATATCGGATGAATTCTCCGGCCAGATCACCACATCGGGCTTGTGCGCCCGCCCCTGGGCGACTTCCCGAGCCAACTCCTCGGTGCGCCGGACATGGTTGTCCAGCACGGCGCGCCGCTGGGCATTGAAATCCAGTCCGAGCCGCGGCACGCTGCCCTGGATGGCGGCGACCGTGATCGTCCGGTCGCCCTCCTCCGGGCCGGGCAGCGCGGTCCGGAGGATCACCCCGGTGACCGGGATAATAACCAAAGTCGCTGCCGCGCTGATAATTCCGAGGCGGGATGCGGTGGTGGGGCGAACGGGATCTCCGCCGACATTCGCTGCGGCAGTCGTGGCGCCCAGCGTCGCAGCGTCGGGGGCGGACTCCTCGGCATCGCCCACTGTCGATGCGACCGGCATTCGAGCCCACAGGCGCACGAGCAGTGCCGCGGCCGCGGTTGCGGTGAGCGCCACCGCGAATCCGATGAGCGGCGCACCGCCGACCATCGCGAGCGACAGATACCACCCATCGGCCTGCCCGAATGCCAAGCGCCCCCACGGGAATCCGCCGAACGGGAAACTCGACCGCAGCCATTCGGTGGCCGTCCAGGCCAACGCCACCCACACCGGCCACCCCGGCAGTGCGAACAGCAACCGAGCCAAGAGCCCGAAAAGCCCTATATATAACGAACACACCGTCGACAGCGCGAGCCACGGCACCGGCCCCACGTAGATCCCGGTCCACGGCAGCAATGGCACGAAGAACCCGAGCCCCGCCAGCACCCCGTACCCGAACCCACCCCGCAGCCGACCCGCTCCCCGCACGGTAAGCGTCAACACCACGATCCCGATCGGCGCGAGGAACCAGAACGGCCGCGGCGGAAAGCTCCCGAAAATCAGCAGTCCGGCGACCACCGCCGCCACCGAGCGACTCAGCACCGGGTACCGACCGAAGACGACCGTGACACGCCGCAGCCCCGCGCCTACAGCCCCGTCATGCGGCTGTAGGCCGGGATTACGGGGCGTTTCAGGCCTCATGGACGGTTACTCCGCGGTGGACGGTGCGCAGGCAGGTGGGGAGGTTCGCGTCAGGGTCGAGGGGTGGCAGGCCCGGGACTCGGGAGCGGGGGTCGGTGGACCAGCGTTGGACGGTGTCGGCGGCCGCCGCGACGACGAGGTCGGCGGCGTCCCAGATCGCGTAGGAGGCGGGGGCTCCCGGGACCAAGGTGCCCGCCATGCCGTCGCGGACGCCGCCCGCGCGCCAGGCGCCCCGAGTTGCGGCGGCGAAGGCGGCGCGGGGTGAGAGGCCATGGCCGGGGGTGCGGTGGTTGACCGCGGCGCGGATCGCGGACCAGGGGTCGAGGGCGGTGACGGGTGCGTCCGAGCCGATGGCCAGGGCGATGCCCGCGGCGGCCATGGCCGCGAAGGGGTTCAGGGTGGCCGCGCGTTCAGCGCCGAGACGGGTGGCGTACATACCGTCCGGGCCGCCCCAGGTAGCGTCGAAACCCGGTTGGACGCTGGCGATTACCCCCCAGGAGCCCAATTTCGCGATCTGATCCGCGTCGATCATCTCCGCATGCTCGACGCGATGACCGCGCGCCGCGACAGCCGGGCCGCCGAGTGCGTCGACGACCTGTCCGAAGCCGGCGACGACCTCGTCCATCGCACCGTCACCGATGACGTGGAATCCGGCCTGGATGCCCGCCTCGGTGCAGGCGCGCACGTGCGCGGCGATCGTGTCGGCGTCGAGGTAGCCGAGTCCGGTTCCGGGGTCGTCGGCGTAGGGCGCGCGCAGCCGGGCGCTGTGCGAGCCGATCGATCCGTCGACGAACAGATCGCCACCGAGCGCATGCACCCCGAGTTCGGCGACAAGCGCTCGCGCCTCATCCGCGGTGCGCACGGCCTCACCCCAGTAGGCCCGCACCTCGACACCATGCTCGAACTCGAGCAGTTCGCGAATATCGGTGCGCCCGGCGATCTCTGGTCCGCCGCATTCGTGCACGGCGACGACGCCGCGCGCGGCCGCCGCATCCAGCGCCGCCTTGCGCGCCCGATCCCGTTGCGCGCGATCCAATCCCGCGAGAACCTCGCCGCGCGCCAGATGATGCGCCTCGGCGCGCAGCGGCGCACCCCGGGTGAACCCTTCCGCCGCGGTGACCTTCGCGTTCAGCAGTGCCGAGGAGACGACCGCCGAATGCGCGTCCACCCGCGACAGGTACACCTGCCGACCCGGCCGCACCGCCGCATCGATCTCCTCGACCGTCGGCGGCCGACCCTGCGGCCATCCGGTCTCGTCCCAGCCGTCGCCGAGGATCGCGCCATCGGGATGCGCCGCCGCGTAGGCGCGCAACAGCTCCAGGCAGTGGTCGAGCGAGCGCGCCGCCGACAGATCGAGTCCGGTCAGCTTCAACCCCAGTGCCGTCACGTGCACGTGCGGATCGACGAACGCGGGAGCGACGAAAGCCCCGTCCACGTCGATGATCTCCGCATTCGGATGCAGCGCGCGTCCCGGTTGTTCGGCGCCGAGCCACACCACCGTGCCGTCGGTCACGGCCATCGCCGTCGCGTCGGGTGAACTCGAACTGTAGAAACGACCGCCGATCAGCAACTGGGTACTCACAAGAGACCAGTCTGCCGTATGCGCGTTTCAGTCCTTCGAGTCGGACAGTCTGGTTCTGGGCGATACGTCCGCCGTTTGCGCCAGCACCGCCATGACCTCCGCGTATTTCGGCGGTGCGCCGCCGCGATCGGGTGCGGCTCGCATGCCCGCCTCCATCGCGATCAGTTCCAGCCGCAATGCCGCAGCCGTGAATCCGGAAATCGACTGTCCCGCAGCCGCCGCGGCCTGCCGCACCGCCGCCGCCAGCTCCTCACTCACCGTTACGGTGAGCTCTTCGGTCGCCATCCGGCCACCCTAGTCCTTTGATCCGTCTCAGGAAATGGGCACGGGAGTGATAGTGAGCACGGTTTATTGGGCGGAGGTCCCGCTCAGGCTCGGCTGACCTTTCGAGCGACCTGCGAGCCGGAGCTATGGGAGGGCAGGTCGGGTCGAGGGTCGCGGGTCGTCGTACCACTCGGTGACCACCACACCATCGACCACATCGTCACCGTCGATGATCACGCCGCGGTACGGCATCGCCGCGGCCAGGCGGCTGAACCTGCGCGCCGTGAAGGCGACCACCAGCGGACGGACCAGGAAGCGAGTCGGCGGCAGCAGCAGGAGCAGCCCGACGAGCGAGGTGACCAGGCCCGGGATGAACATCAGGAACCCACCCGCGGCGACGAGCGCACCGTCCGCGACCGCGGTGCCGGGATTGATTTCCCCGCGCCCCGCACGACGGAACTGTTCGAAGACGCGACGGCCCTGAGAACCGATGAGCAGCATGCCCGCGGCCGATCCGGCGATCAGCAGCAGGATGGTCGGCATCACACCGATGAGGTGGCCGACGCCGATCAGCGCGGCGATCTCGACGATGACATAGAGCACGAACAGTACGGCGGGCATGGCGATCCTTTCGGACGATCTACCCGGTTCAACGCAGTACGGTCCGGATTTTCTCCCGATCCAGCCTGATAGCTCGCTGAGATCTCATCCGCCGGGCCGAACCAGCCCGGTCTCGTACGCCAGTACCACCGCTTGAACCCGGTCGCGCAGACCGAGTTTCGTGAGCACCCGCCCGACGTGCGTCTTGACGGTGGCCTCGGACAGGTACAGTTGCTCCGCGATCTCGGCATTGGACCGCCCCGCCGCGATCTGCTCGAGTACCTCGCGTTCGCGCGCGGTCAGCACCTCGAGCACCACCGGATCCCGCATGCCGCTGGGATCGTCGGCGATGAGCCGGTCCAACAGTCGCTTGGTCACCTTCGGCGACACCACCGCATCGCCGCCCGCCACACTCCGGATCGCCGAGACCAGATCCTCGGGCGGGGTGTCCTTCAGCAGGAACCCGCTCGCCCCCGCCCGCAGCGCGCCCAGCGCGTGTTCGTCGAGGTCGAAGGTCGTCATCACCAGCACCTTGCAGCCGTCGCCCGCCTCGACGATGCGCTGCGTCGCGGCCACACCGTCGACCACCGGCATCCGCACATCCATCAGCACCACATCCGGCCGCAACTCCTTGGCCCGCGCTATCGCGGTGGCGCCGTTCTCGGCCTCCCCGATCACGTCGATGTCCGGGTGCGCACCGAGCACCATCTTCAAACCCATGCGCATGAGTTCCTGGTCGTCGACAACGAGAACGGTAATCGGCACGTCCCCAATCTATCGGCACCGTCCAGCGCGTTTTCGCCTACCGTGTGCGAGGCTGTCGAAAGTACTTCTCCGCTAACAGCTTTCGTTGCCGCGAAGCAGTGGGATGGCCGCCTGCACCCGCCATGTTCCATCGAGAGCGCGACCCGCTTCCAGCGCGCCGCCGAGCACGGCGATGCGTTCGCGCATGCCGACCAGTCCCATGCCGCCGCCCTCGATCGGGCTCGCGGCCTGCTCCTGCACCGGAACCCCGCCGGTGTCGGTGACCTCGATGACGATGTCGGTCTCGCGGCGCTGCACGCGCACCCAGGCCTTCGGGTGCGAACCCGCGTGCCGCAAGGTGTTGGTCAGCGATTCCTGGACGATGCGGTGCATGCCGAGGCTCACCTCGGGCGTGATGTCGTCGAGTTCGCCGGTCATTTCCAGTTCCACCGCGAGCCCGGTGTCGCGCATCATCTCGACCACCTTGGCCAGACCCGCGGTTCCGTGCTGCGGCAACTGATCCGGTGCGTGTTCGATGCGCAGCAGCGCGACGGTCCGGCGCAGTTCGCGCAATGCCTCCCGCCCGGTGCCCGCGATGGTAGTCAGCGCTCGTTCGGCGGCGTCCGGATCGCGGCGCAACGCGTACTTCGCGCCGTCGGCCTGCACGATGATCACGCTGACCGCGTGCGCGACGACGTCGTGCAACTCGCGGGCGATGCGGGTGCGTTCGGCGGCGACGGCATCGTGCGCGCGACGTTCCCGGTCGTAATCGGCGACCGCCAGTCGCGCCGCCACCTCTTGGTCATAGGCGTGTCGTGCGCCGATGAACTCGGCCAGCGTCCAGCACAGTGCGAAGAACATCGCGGTGAAGATCAGGTCCGAACCGGATGGCTTGTGCACCAAGATAAATGAGGTGGAGCTGTCGGCGACCAAGCCGAGCGCGTACCACAGCGCTTCCTTGCGGCCGACGTAGGCGACCAGGGTGTACAGCATGATGCCGAGCCCGAACAGCGCGATGTGGTCGGCCTTGTCCCCGGACACGTAGCTCACCAGCGTCGAGGCGATCGAGAGCCCGAGCATCGCGGCCGCCATCGCGCGCGGGTAGAGCCGCCGAAACGCCACCGGCCCCGGCAGCAGCACACCGATTCCCAGATACGCCAGCTTGTTATCGGAGTTGCTGACCCCGAACACCTCGAGCAACATCAGCGCGGCGGCCAGTATCGAATCCGCGATGAGTGGCTTGCCGCGAAGCCACAGACTGAACCGGCGCACGCACATCAGCCTAGGTGCGACTCGAACCCGGCAGTAACCTCACCCGCCGAGGACGCACAATCCAACCGTCTGGTTGGCTGACCGGGTGGATTTTGCAGACTGGACGGCCTTACTAACGGCCGCGACCGCGGCGGGCTGGGTGGATGCGGTGGTCGGCGGGGGCGGATTGATCATCCTTCCGACGCTGTTCCTCGTGGCGCCCGGCATCGCCCCGCAGACCGCACTGGGCACCAATAAACTCGCCGCAGTCGCGGGCACCACCGCATCGGTCATGACGTTCGCGCGCAAGGTCCCGATGCAGTGGCGGATGCTGCTGCCCGCGGCGGCCATCGCGGCGGTCACCGCCGCGACCGGCGCGGCCGCGGTGTCACTGATCGATCGCGACCTGTTCATCCCGATCGTGATGGTGGTGCTGGTCGGGGTCGCGGTCTTCGTCACGCTGCGCCCGTCGATCGGCGTCACCATGGCAACGCACCCGCCGACGCGACGCAAGGTCGTGCTGGTGATCGCGCTGGCCGCCGGTCTGATCGGGTGCTACGACGGACTGCTCGGCCCCGGCACCGGCACCTTCCTGATCATCACCTTCGCCACCCTGCTCGGCACCGAATTCGTGCGCGCGGCCGCGATGGCGAAGGTGATCAACTGCGGATCCAATTTCGGCGCGCTGATCTTCTTCGGCGTCACCGGCCATATCATGTTCGCGCTGGGCGCGGCCATGGCGGTCGGCAATGTGGCGGGCGCGATCCTCGGTTCGCACATGGCATTACGCAACGGCGCGAAGTTCGTGCGGGTCGTACTGCTGGTGGTGGTCATCGGCATGGTGATCCGTTTGGGCTGGCAGCAATTCGGCTGACCGCTCAGAGCACCGGACCCGCGTGCATCTTGGTATTCGACGCCAGCCACGGCTGCAGCACCCGCGAGGTCGTTTCGTGGATCTGGCGATGCAATCGCTCACCGTCCACTCCGGCCACCGGATTCTGGAACAGCACCGTCAGCGCACCGGATACCGCGCCGACCACCGCACCGACCAATGCGGCGGCGCCGACCTCGTCCAATTCCGCAGGAAAGGCCATGTGCAACTGTCGCGCGATCTCGCGTTGCGCGACGAGCTGCGCATGCGCGGCGCGCCCGCTCACCGCGGGCACGGTGCGCGAAACCTGTGCGCGCAGTGCGGCAATGCGCGCGCTCAGGTCGTCGACGAGATGTTCGCCGGGATTGTCACCGGCCGCGCGCAATGCGCGCAGCAGCACCTCCACCGGCCGCTCACCGGGCCGACGGCTCGCGATCGCGGCCACCGCGGCGCGCACCCGTTCGTCCTGCTCCGGAAACAGCAACTCTTCCTTGCTGGCGAAGTAGTTGAAGAACGTTCGGGTACCCACCTCCGCGGCGGCGGCGATATCGGCCACCGTGGTCTCCTCATAACCTCTGTCGTCGAAAAGTTCGACGGCTGCCTCGAGGAGGGCGCGGCGGGTACGTTCGCGTTTACGATCGCGCAGGGCGGATGGCGGCACGCGGGCACAGTACGGCATAACGCGACTTAGGTACGGTAAGCACGACTTTCACGCGCGCCGTGCGGCCAAACCGTGATCAAATTCGGCTCACGTGACCGCTAGCGACTGGTTACGGGCCGCTCGACGGGGTCGGCCTGGTCGGCGGCGACGTCCCGGCGAGCCGCATCGATCACCGAGTCCAGCAAACCGGGAAACCGGGCGTCGAGATCGTCGCGGCGCAACGACTGCAGGGTCTCTCGACCGGACGGCCGCTGCCAGATGATCCCGGCGTCGCGCAGCACCCGGTAGTGATGGGTCAGATTCGACTTGGGCACACCGTCCACGATCGAGCCGCAGGTGTGCTCGTCCCCGTCTGCGAGCACCCGCACGATCTGCAGCCGCAACGGGTTCCCCAGTGCGGCAAATACATTCGCCAACTGGATCCGATCGCGCTCGGGATGTGCAGTCATCACACGACCACAATAGCTCGATTGTTGACAAACAGTCGAACTGTACGTAAGTATTTGAACAATCCAACTGTATGAGAGGTCGTGTCATGCCGAGCAATCCCCGATTCGACGACAAGATCGCGCTGATCACCGGCGGCACCAGCGGTATGGGTCTGGCCACCGCGCGCAGGTTGCTCGACGAGGGCGCGCGGGTGGTCATCACCGGCCGTGACAAGACCCGCCTCGATGCCGCGGTCGAGGAACTGGCCGCGGGAGACCGGATCCTCGGGGTGCGCGCGGACGCGGCAGATCTCGCAGATCTCACGGCACTGTCCGATGCGATCCGGCACCGGTTCGGCCGCTTGGATGTGGTCTTCGCCAACGCTGGCGTAGCCGCGTTCCAGCCCAACTCCGATGTCACCGAGGCCGAATTCGATCGTGTCGTCGGCATCAACTTCAAGGGCGTCTATTTCACCATCCAGCAGAGCATTCCATTGCTGGCCGACCACGGTGCGATCGTGATCAACGCGTCGTGGGCCGTACATCGGGGCGTACCCGGCGCCGCCCTGTACGCGGCGACCAAAGCGGCCGTGCACAATCTGGCCCGCACCCTCGCCGCCGAACTCGCGCCCAGGCGCATTCGGGTCAACTCCGTGAGCCCCGGCTATATCGGCACCCCGTCCTACCACGCCAATGTCTCCGACGAGGCGCGCGCCGCCGCCACCGCCGTGGTGGCCGCCGGGCGCATCGGCACCGCCGAGGACGTGGCCGATGCGGTCGCCTTCCTGGCCTCGGGTGAGGCGTCCTACATCAACGGCCAGGACCTGCTCATCGACGGCGGGCTGATCGCGGCCATTCCCGAGACCATGGTGTAGTCCTGCACCGCTGGGCATTTCGTGCGGCATTGCAGACGATGCACGACAACATGGTCTGCGTGAGCGCACAGCAAGCGGCGCTCCCCCGACGAACCGGCTAGGTTTGGTCGGGTGAGCATCGCGACTTCCAAAGATGTGGACGCCGAGTTCCTTGCGTTACCACTGCACGCGCTCGCCGACGCGGCCCTGTCCGCGGCGCGGGCCGCGGGTGCCCAGCATGCGGATCTGCGGGTGCATCGGCTGGTCACCCAGTCGATCCGATTGCGTGACGGCCGGGTCGAGGCGATCAGCAATGCCACCGACCTCGGCTTCGCCGTGCGCGTGATCGTCGACGGCACCTGGGGTTTCGCCTCGCATGCCGCGCTCACCCCGGACACCGCCGCCGAGGTGGCGCGCCGGGCGGTCACGGTGGCGACCACCCTGCGCGCACTCAACCGTGAGCGCGTCGAGCTCGCCGACGAGCCGCGCTACGACAATGTGCACTGGGTCTCGGCCTACGCGGTGGACCCGTTCACGGTCCCGACCACCGAGAAGGTCGCATTGCTGCAGGACTATTCGGGCCGCCTGTCCGCCGCCGACGGCGTCGACCATGTCACCGCCTCGGTGCTGCAGGTCAAGGAGCAGACCTTCTACGCCGACACCGCGGGCTCCGCGATCACCCAGCAGCGGGTGCGCCTGCACCCTCAGTTCGAGGCGATCACCGTGGATTCCGCGGCAGGTGTCTTCGAGACCATGCGCACCCTCGCCGCCCCGGCCGGACGCGGCTGGGAGTACGTCACCGGCGCGGACGGCATCTGGGACTGGAACGACGAACTCGCGCGGATCCCGGGGTGGCTGGCCGAGAAGGTGAAGGCGCCGAGCGTCGAGGCGGGCCCCACCGACCTGGTGATCGACCCGACCAACCTGTGGCTGACCATCCACGAATCCATCGGCCACGCCACCGAATACGACCGCGCCATCGGCTACGAATCCGCCTACGCGGGTACCTCGTTCGCGACCCCGGACAAGTTGGGCACACTGAAGTACGGGACGCCGATCATGCACGTCACCGGTGACCGCACCGAGGCGCACGGGTTGGCCTCGGTCGGCTACGACGACGAGGGCGTGGCCGGGCAGCGCTGGGATCTGGTACGCGACGGCGTTCTGGTCGGCTACCAACTCGACCGCGTCTTCGCCCCGCGCCTGGGCCTGGAGCGCTCCAACGGCTGCTCCTACGCCGATTCCCCGCACCATGTGCCGATCCAGCGCATGGCCAATGTCTCGTTGCAGCCGGATCCCGAAAACGACACCAGCACCGCCGAACTCATCGCCCGGGTCGATAACGGCATCTACATCGTCGGCGACAAGTCCTGGTCGATCGATATGCAGCGCTACAACTTCCAGTTCACCGGCCAGCGGTTCTTCCGCATTCGCGACGGCAAGCTCGACGGCCAGCTGCGCGATGTCGCCTACCAGGCCACCACCACCGACTTCTGGGGTGCGATGGAGGCGGTCGGTGGCCCGTCCACCTGGCGCCTCGGCGGCGCGTTCAACTGCGGTAAGGCCCAACCCGGCCAGGTCGCCGCGGTCAGCCACGGCTGCCCATCGATCCTGGTGCGCGGCATCAATATTCTCAACACCCGGACGGAGGCAGGTCAGTGACCGAGCGCATGATGCCCGCGGGGGCGGTCGTCGAGCAGGCGCTGGCGCTCTCGCACGCGGACGAGGCGATGGTGATCGTCACCGACGCGCACGAGGCGTCGCTGCGCTGGGCGGGCAACTCGATGACCACCAACGGTTCCTCGATTTCGCGGGAATGGGCGGTCATTTCGATATTCCGCGACGGCCCGCATGCCGCGCGCGTCGGCAGCGTCAGCTCCACCAGCGTCGATCCCGCCGATATCGAGGCATTGGTCCGCGCCAGCGAAACGGCGGCCCGCACCGCCGAACCCGCCAAGGACGCGATGCCGCTATTGACACCGGATGCCGATGGCATCCCGGGGGCCGGTGACGATGCGGCCGATTGGGCTTCCGCGCCCGGCAGCACCGGAATCGAGGTCTTCACCGAGTTGGCGCGCGATCTGGCGGGCGGGTTCGACGGCGCCGACCGGCTCTACGGTTTCGCCTACCACCAGATGCACACCACCTGGCTGGGCACTTCGACCGGCATTCGCCGCCGCTTCGTGCAGCCCACCGGTTCGGCGGAGATCAATGGAAAGCGCGGTGAGGGTGCGGACCTGGCGAGTGCGTGGGTCGGCGCCGGGACCGCGGATTTCGCCGATGTCGATATTCCCGGCCTGCTCACCGAGCTGTCGCGGCGACTGGATTGGTCCAAGCGCCGGGTCGAATTACCCGCCGGACGCTACGAAACCCTCCTGCCGCCTTCGGCAGTCGCTGACCTGATGATCTATATGGCCTGGTCCATGGAGGGTCGGGGCGCACACGAGGGTCACAGTGCCTTCGCCAAGGCGGGCGGGACCCGAATCGGCGAGCGGCTCAGCGACATTCCGTTGACGCTGTATTCCGATCCCGGTGCCGGCGGACTCGAGTACCGTCCATTCGTCGCGACGGCGTCGTCCTCGGAATCGCTGTCGGTCTTCGATAACGGCCTACCGGCACAACGCGTGGACTGGCTGCGCGATGGCGTGATCGAATCCCTGGTCTACCCGCGCGCCACCGCCGCCGAATTCGACGCCCCCACCACACTTCCCGGTGAGAACCTGCTGCTGACCGGTGGCTCCGGCGCGACCCTCGACACGATGATCGCGAATACCGAACGCGGGCTATTGCTCACCACGCTCTGGTACATCCGCGAGGTCGATCCGGCCACCCTGCTGCTCACCGGCCTCACTCGCGACGGTGTCTATCTCGTCGAGAACGGCGAGGTCACCGCCGCCGTCAACAATTTCCGCTTCAACGAGAGCCCGATCGACCTACTCCGCCGCGCCACCGAGGCGGGCGCCACCGAAACCACTCTCCCCCGCGAATGGAAGGACTGGTTCACCCGAACCGCCATGCCTGCGTTGCGAATCCCCGACTTCCACATGTCCTCGGTGAGCCAGGCGACCTGATCTGGCGGGTGTCGGGCTCACTATCGCGAGCCCGACACTCACGATTAGGCGTTGGGTGTGATCTCCAAGCCGATGGTGCCGGACTTGCCGCGGCGAATCACGCTCGCGGTCACCAGGATCGGGCCGAGGAGCCAGTACTTCTTCTTGATCAGCTTGCGCACGCGCTCGGTGCCTTCGGCATCGAGCACCCGGCCGGTGCCTTCGATGACCTCACCGCGCGGCTTGCCCGACGGGTTGCAGGGCTGGAGGGTGACGGCGGGATTGTTGCGCAGCCGCTTGACCTTCCAACTGTTGGTCTCGGTCCACACGTACAGCTTGCCGTCGTCCTCGGCCGCCCAGACGGCGGTGCCGACCGGCGTGCCGTCCTTGCGGAAGGTCGTCAACAACACGTAATCGGCCTTGGCGACCGCACCCAGCGTGTTCGTCATGCTGGCAGCCTATCCGGCATCGGGCCAACGGGCGCGGCACCGTTCGAGCCGCGGAAAGCGGCGCCCGGCCCGGTCCGCCTCGGCGCGCTGTCAGTCCGACGTCCGGTATTCGCCCGCTTCCAGACGTTCGAGCACACCTGCGGTCCAGTGCGACAGGTTGTCGAACACCCCGCTCCACAATTCGAGCAGATCGGTCGCATGTGGCGGTTGGTAGCGGCCGGGGAACTTCGGGATCATGGCGAGCAGGTCGTCGCGGACCGCCGCGGCATTGCGGCGTTGTTCGCGCAACTTCTCGACGACGTGCGCGCGCGGCAGGGCATCCATGAATGCGATACCCGCGCCGAGTTCCTCCATATCGACGCTGACCAGCGCGTCGTCCATGAGCTTGCGGAACTCGGCCTCCCCCGCCTCGGTCAGTTCGAACAGGGTCCGGCCGGGTCCCTGGCTGCTCCCTTCGGTCCCGAACGCGCTCAATTTGCCTTCCTGCGTTAGCTGTTTGAGCGCGTGATAAATCGAGCCCGGCTTCACATTCGTCCAGGTTTCAGCACGCCAGGACAGCAGTTCGCGGCGCACGGCGTAGCCGTAGGTGGGCTGACGCAACCGCATCACGCCGAGGACGAGCAGGCGCACCGCCGACATTCCGTACTCCCTCTTCTCATGGAACGGCCATACTACTCAAATTTGACTTCCGCCGCTGCACCGACCTAACCTCGGGTAGTCAAAATTGATTACCGTGATCGAGACAGGGCGACGATGGGCGATACGGCGGTTCCGGTGCTCTGGAGCGGCGATCTGAAAGACACCCTCGACTTCTACCGAGCCCTCGGGTACACGGTCACCCACGAACAAACCCGGCCCTACGCCTACGGCGCGGTGGAGGCCAATGGCTGTGCGATCCATTTCGCCGCCGCACCCGCGGGCACCGAGCTTCCCGCCGAACAGGTCGGCTGCCTGATCATGCTCGACGATGTCGCAGACCGGCATCGCGCATTCACCGCGGCACTGCGCAAGCGCTACGGGAAGATCCCCGCGAAAGGCTGTCCGCGCATCACCCGATTCCGGCCCGGCCAAAGCCGATTCAGTGTGATCGACCCGGTCGGCAATACCATCATCTACATACAGCGCGACGAACCCGAGGATCTCGAATACGGCGGCTCTCGCGAACTCGATGGTCTCGCAAGGGTTTTGGACAATGCCCGCATCCTGCGCGATTTCAAGAACGACGACGCGACCGCGATCCGGGTACTCGAGGTCGGCCTCGGCCGGTTCGGCGCAACGGCATCGACCGTCGACAAGGCGCGGGCGCTGGCGGCGCTCGCCGAATTAGCCATCGCCACTGGCGATTTCGAGCGGGCCGCGAAGCTGCGCTCGGAACTCGGGGCGGTAACGCTGTCGGAGGGCGAGCGGGCCGTCGTCGCGGCGGAATGGCGCGCCGCCAGCGACCTGACCAACTGGCTAGCCGAAACAGATTGAGCAGCTAGCGATTTCACCGTGAACGCTCGATCACACGACTGTCGCGGATCCTCCGACAGCCACGTCGCCGAGTACCGCTGAATCGGCCCGGGAGTGGGCAGTGTGCGAGCTCCGCGGCAGCGCGCGCCGAAGTCAGGCGGCGACCGTGAGTACCCGGGGTCCGTCCTCTGTGATCGCTATCGTGTGCTCGGAATGCGCGGTGCGCGACCCATCGGCGGACCGGATGGTCCAGCCATCCGGATCCGTGTATATCCGGTCGGTCGTACGGGCGAACCACGGCTCGATCGCAATGGTCAGTCCCGGCCGCAAGGCGAATCCGCGTCCGGCACGCCCCGCATTCGGCACATGCGGATCCTCGTGCATCGTGCGCCCGAGTCCGTGTCCGCCGAATTCGGTGTTCACCGGATAGCCGTTCGCCCGCGCGACCTCCGCGATGGCGGCGGAGATATCACCGATCCGGTTACCCGGCAGCGCCACCGCGATGGCGGCGGCCAGCGCGTCCTCGGTGGCCTTGATCAGGCGCAGATCCTCCGAATCGGCGGTGCCGACGATCATGCTGGTGGCGGAGTCGGCGACCCATCCGTCGATGCCGAGCGCCAGGTCCATGCTCAGCACATCCCCGTCGCGCAGCGCGTAATCGAACGGAAGTCCGTGCAGGACGGCGTCGTTCACCGAGAGGCAGACGGTGTTGCGGAACGGTCCGCGCCCGAAGGACGGCGCGTAGTCCCAGTAGCACGACACCGCGCCGCGCTCGCGAATCCGTTCCCGCACATGGGCTTCCAACTCCAGCAGGTTCACCCCGACCCGAGCCCGCTCGCGCAGTTCCGCGAGGATCTGGGCGACGACGCGCCCCGCCACCCGCATGCGTTCGATCTCGCCCGCCGACTTCAACTCCACCATGCCCGACCTCCAACTCGGTATTTTAATACCGAGGATAGCCACGATCGGTATAAAAATACCAGTCACCCCGGGTGACCAGGCCATGTGTTATGTTCGCGAACGCGAAAGAGCACTGGTTGTTTCGTTGTTCGCCGCTCACTCGCGGCATGCGTTCCGCCCGATCGACTGCACGACAGCGAAGGTAGAGGAGCACAAAACGATGAGCATGCGCCGCAAAGCTCTCGCCGTCGCCATCGCGATGGCCCTAGCCCTCGCGACACCGGCTTGCGGCAGCGATTCGACGGATGCCCAGAACCAGTCCGGCACCGCCTCCGGGCCACCCCGCAATCCCTATCTCGCCGCGGCGACCTACGGCCTCACCCATATCGATCCCGGCCAGTCCGACACCTTCCCGTACCAGACGCCGCAGGGCGAGTTCCATATCGACCCGAAGCAGCAGCCGCGCGTCGCATCGGGGCCGGTCAACATCATGACGCTGGCCGCAACCGATCCGGACTACATGTGGATCTCCGCCACCCAGGGCGTGTCCTATGTCCAGGTCGGCAATGGCATGTTCCACGAGATCGCCCGCGCGGACGCGCCCGGCGCGAAACCGCTATCGCCGCAGGCCCTCGACCAGGTGCTCGACCAGAACTTCACCGACGTGGGCCAGGTCGAGACCGCCGTGCACAACGACTGGGGCATCGACTGGACGCGCATCACCAACGGCATCTACAGCCTGGTGGACAAGGACAACCGGGTCTACTACGTCACACAGGACGCGCAGATCGTCGTCTTCGGCCTGACGAATGCGAACAATCCCCAAGCGGGCGTGCGGATTCTGCGCACCCTCGACTTCAAACCGTGGCTCGGCACCGGCGGGGGGCTCGGCGGCCTGCCCGAGTCCGTCGTCGGACTCAATATGACCTACGACGGCAAACTCGCGATACTCAGCACCCGCGGACTATCGATCATCGACCGCAGCCTGCAGGGCGAACCGCGGCAGGTCCACTTCGGCGCCGACGAGGTGGTCTCCAATGCGATGGCGGTGGACGAGAAGGGCGGCATCTACGCCGCCTCGGACAAGATCATGCGCAAGATCGTGTGGACCGGATCCGAACTGTCCACCGCCGCCGCGGACGGCGCGTGGGCCGCACCCTACGATTTCGGACAGCAGCCGCCCGCGGTCAAGTTCGGCATCGGCACCGGCTCGACTCCCACGCTCATGGGCTACGGCAAGGACGACCGGCTCGTGGTCATCACCGACGGGGCCGATCGAATGAAGCTGGTCGCGTTCTGGCGCGACGCCATTCCCGAAGGGTTCCAACCGAAGCAGGGCACCAAATCCAACCGGATCGCCGACCAGATCACGGTGACGGCGGGTCTGAATCCCGCGCCCGAGTTCATCCAGAGCGAGCAGTCGGTAGTCGTGGACGGCTACGGCGCGTTCGTGGTCAACAATGCCCGGCCGCAGGGTGCGCCGGACCGGCTCGTGGATGTGCTCGCGGGTGGGCCGGTCTTCGCGCCGCCGTCGGGTATCGAACGGTTCCAATGGGATCCGGCCGACCACCACTGGACCTCGGTATGGTCGCGCGCCGATGTGGTCTCCACCAGCATGGTGCCGACCGAGAGCAGCAAATCCGGTGTCGTCTTCGTCAACGGCTACACCAAGGCCGACGGCTGGGAGGTGACCGGACTGGACTGGAAGTCCGGAAAGACGGTGCACCGCACCATCTTCGGGCAGAGCAACCTCGGTAACGGCGCGTACGCGCTGATCGAATTCTTCCCGAACGGGGATCTGCTGTTCAACAGTGTCGGCGGGCCGTTCCGGGTGAAGTTCAACGGCTGAGCTTGCGGTATTTAAATACCGTCCATAGTCTGGTCGCATGGTCCGACTTCCGCTGACACCCGCCCAGGTCGAGGCCGGTCGTCGCCTCGGCGCCCGGCTGCGGGCCGCGCGTGCCGATCGCGACCTCGCCCTGATCGCCCAGGCGTCGGGCATCTCGCCGGAAACGCTGCGCAAGATCGAAACCGGTCGGCTGCCGACACCCGCATTCGGCACGATCGTGTCGCTGGCGGCGGCCCTGGACATTCCGTTGCAGGAACTCGCCGACACCTGGCGGTCGGCCGGGCTCGCGGAATCGGCCTGACCTACTCCGGCGTAATCGCGATCCCGACGGAGCCGTCCGCACCCCTGAACAGCTTGTGCAGGCGGATCAGGACGGTGCCGACGATCCCGTACTTGCGGGAAACGAGATCGCGCACCCGCTGAGTCCCGTCCGCATCCAGCAGCTCGGCCTTGCCCGCGAACTTCTCCTCGCTCGTCGGGCGGCCACGGCCGTCGCATATCTGCACCGCCACCTCCGGATTGCGCCGAATCCGCTTGACCTTCCAGGTCTTCGGGTTGGTCCACACCACGATCCGGTCGCCGTCCGGAGCCACCCACACCGGTGTGCCGACCGGCGTGCCGTCCTTCTTGTAGGTGGTCAGCAGGGCGAAACGGCTCGTGCTCACTTCGTTCCAAGTCATATTCGAAACGGTAGGCCGCAGCGGTAGCCACGACATCCGTACGCGGACAGAACTCGCTCATACGCGCACTGACGTAGCGCCCCGTCGAGCCACCGCTTGCGAAATGGGGCGTGCCGACGCCCGCCCCATCCGTCTGATCAGCCCCGATAGGCCCGGAAGAAAGTCCGGACATCGTCCAGGAACAGCCGCGGCTGCTCCAGCGCGGCGAAGTGCCCGCCCTCGGCGTATTCGGAGAAGTGCTCGATATGCCCGTCCGGGTTCATTACCCGGCGCATCAGCGGATCGGTATTGAAAACCGCCCACCCCTGCGGCACGCCCGACGACGCCACCCAGTCCATCCCGGAATGCGCTGTCTCCCACAGGAATTGCGCGGCAGAGGCACCACTGCGGGTGAACCAGTAGATGCTGATATTGGTCAGCAGCCGGTCGCGGTTCACCGCCGCGCCGACGGCGCGCGCCGGCTCTGTCCAGACCTGGAACTTCTCGGCGATCCATGCCAGTTGCCCGATCGGGGAATCGCTCAGCGCGGCGGCAATGGCGTTGGGTTGGGTGGTCTGCAGGACGAGGTAACCCTTCTGCTGATTCCACCTGGCCCGCGCGGACTCGATGGCGGCGAGTTCGTCCTCGGTCAAGCCTTCGGGCATCGGCAGCTGCTCGCCGACCAGACCGAGGGAACCGCGGTCGCTGTTCACGTGGGTCGCGATGACACGCTCCGGATGGGTGGCAGCCAGACGCCCGGTCACACCCGCGCCGATGTCACCGCCCTGGGCGAGGAACTTCTCGTAGCCGAGCCGGGCCATGAGTTCGGCGAAGGCCTCGGTCGTGCGCGCCAACTCCCACCCGGTCGAGGCGAGCGGCGTCGAAAAACCGAAGCCCGGCAGCGACGGGATCACCACATGGAACGCATCCGCCGGATCCCCGCCGTGCGCCCGCGGATCGGTCAACGGGCCGATCAGATCGAGGAATTCGACCACCGAGCTCGGATACCCGTGGGTGAGCAACAGCGGCACCGCATCCGGCTCGGGCGAACGGACATGGAAGAAATGGATGGTCTGCCCGTCGATCTCGGTCGTGAATTGGTCATAGGCATTGAGCTCGGCCTCCCGGGCCCGCCAATCGAACCCGTCGCGCCAATACCCGGCCAACTCCCGAAGGTAATCCGGCGCAATGCCACGGCCCCAATCGGATTCGGTGCCCGGCACCGCGTGCGGCATCCGGACATGCCCGAGCCGCGCACGCAACTCATCGAGCTCGGCCTGCGAAATGTCGATCTGAAAGGGGCGGATCTGCGCTGTGTTCGTCATGAGAACCACTCTCGACCCCATTACGGAAGACTTCGTTCCGCAATCCAAAAACCTTCTCTCGGATTCTTCGAGATTCGATTCCTTGGCTCTGTCTGGGCCGACAGCAGATAGCTACCTGAAATCAGGTTCGTCGGCACCCAGCAGTATTCGGCTGGATTCGGCTGAAAACATGGAGTAAACATGGACTTCGCCAGGCCAGAGACCATCCCCGCACTCGGCTCCGGGCGAACGAACGACCCTACAGAACCGCTCGCTCGTTCCGACGCATCCGCGACCACCCACTTATCCGGAATGGAGCGATCCACGTGCACCCGCGACCACTTCGCGTCGACATCTGGCCTATCGAGTTCGACGAAGTGGCGAACCAGTGGGGTCCGTCCGTAGAAGGTGCATGCCCATGCGGGTCGCTGCGCCGTGTGCGCAGCTGCCACGGAAGCCGCACCGGTGAATGGCACACACCCATATCCGCGCCCCTGATTATTGGGCCGCGAACCGGTTACACACACCCACGGTGTTACGCGAATGTCGCTCGAGACTGTTCAGACAAGATCAGCCTCGAGCATTGGCTCACCCACGATGTGCTCGCAAGCTATGCGATCGATGGCAAGCTGTACGTCAGCGGTACCCCGCGGTCTCTCGACAGCCTTACCCGGGTGCCAACCCGGCGACTCGGCGCAAATATCCTCTGCACCCGGCACAACGGCGCGCTCAGCCGCCTGGATACGTTGGCAGGCTTCTTCTTTCGTGTCCTGTACGGCTATCAGTTGGCGCAAGCGGACCCGGCCAGCCCTGCACGCCTTGGCGCATCGCAGATCGCTGTGTTCGACGGGTCCGATCTAGAACGGTGGTTGCTGAAGGTTCTGCTGGGCGGAGTCGCGGCACACGCCTTCTCGCACGGCGGCACGACCGTCACCTCGATTCGAACAGACGCGAACCACGCCAACCTGATCGAGACGTTGTTCCGGGGCGCCGACTGGCCGAAAGGCTGGGGCTTCCACATCGGCGCCACCCGCGGTGCAGAACTCAAAGAGCTTGCCCCCATCTCCCTGCAGACCGCTTCCGGTCCGGACGGCAGCGCCTGGAAACTGACCGTCACCGTCGGCGTTGTCGAACTGCAAGTATGCCTCGGCCGACCCGACAAACTCGGCCCCGACTTGGTCGCCCGGCCCGGGGGCATCGTGCTCGACCAACGAGGCGGACGAGGGCACCGCCTGACCGCGCTCGCATGGCCGGATTCCGGCCACCGTTTCATATCCCTGACCCGTCGCTGATGAATCCGCTCGAGCGGATTCATCAGCCGCCCAACCCGCCGAGAGGATCCGGACCGCGTCTCCGACTAGACGAGTAAGTCCGAAGTTCGGTCAGTGATCAGTGTCGTTGACCGACTCGATCAAACTGGCGCACCTTCTTCAGCAGCGGCTCACCGTAACGGGCGGTCTCGTCCTTGCGCGAGGGCCGCAGCATGGTGATCCCGTACCCACCCACCAGTGTCTCGAAATCCCGTCCCGCGAAAACCCTTGCCACAGATCAACAGGATCCCGTCGTGCTCGCCCGCCACGGCCGCGTCGACCTCGAGCATCGCCGAAAGCACCTCGCGCTCGACGATTTTCGGATCGACTAGGGCCCACAGTGACCGCCGAAAGTTCGTTTGGCACAGGAACGGCCGACGCGCCCGACGCGTGGGCGGTCTGCCCGAAAAGACCTTGCCCCAGTGATGAATACGCGTGCACTCTGGTGCGATGCGGAAGCTGTTTGTGGCGTTGTTCGCGATCATGGTCGGATTCGGGATCATCGGCTGCAAGCCGGGAGAAGCGACCGATGTGGCCAAAGATGTCACCTGTCAGATGGTGGTACCCGTTGTGGAGGCCGTCGCGACGACGCTACGGGCGGGGGCGACGGTCACCGCAGGGCTGATCGTGGCCGCCACCGGGATCGCGTTGAGCGAAGCCTGCACCTTGCTGCTCGACCAGTTCGGCGCTGCTCCGGACAAGGAACATGATGTGGTCCTGGAGAATGGAAAGGGCGGGGAACCTGCCAAGGTCAGCGGAAAGACCTTCATCAGCGTGACCGACAAGTGGTGCAACACAACTGGTGGGTGTACTGGTTACGACCGCTGCCCCACCGGCTGGACGTGCCTGTTCACCGGAAGTGAAGGCACTGGAAAGATGTCGTTGTTCACCACCGGTTCGCCCGACCTGTCCAAACAGCACATCGATGCCGCCACGATCTCGGTGTTCAACCGAGCTGAAAAGACCGCCACACTGTATGCCGCTCATGACTACCACGGCGACACCTACACCGTCGCCAAGTCAGCGAAGGGCGACCTGCCAAGCGAGTGGCGAGGGAAAGCGCGGTCGATCGTTGTCGGGGCACCCAAGACATCGACCCAAACCACGACCACCACAACTGTGACGCCGACCGGCTCGACGACAACGAAGCCACCGATCAGCCGCACGACCTCGATCACGCCGTCGTCCGGCGCCTCGACCACTCGCTGACCACCCTGCCCGCAAGATCGACGCCGCCACACAATGATCCGCGCATTCCGGTACATGCAGGCTCGCGACGAACGACCAGCGACCTGGGCAGCCACAGACGCCCACCTCGACAACCCCACTGGCGTGGCCGGGCTGGTGGAAGCGTTGCGGGACATCGGACTGACCGAACAACTCGAAACCCTCGCAACCCGAACCATCACCGACGCACCCCTCGTCGAAAGGACCCAGACAAGGCGGCTTCCCAGCTGGGCCACGCCAGCAGCGAGGTCACCAAGCGGACTTCAGCGTGACCGGCCGGATCTCCGGCATTATTTGCTAGACCACCCGTTCGAGCGCGCGCAGGTCTGCATCCAGCTTCCTGAACAGCCAATACACGGCGACGAATGCGAGCCCGGAGCCTGCGCACAATCCAAGAACCGAATCGCGCACCAACGGAAGCTCACCCGGCTCGAGGAAGCTGAATCCGGCCAGCACCGCGATCACCGGCACCGACGCCGTTACCGCGAGATAGGCCGTGGTTCTTCGACGCAGCGCACGAAGGTCGGCGGAATCGTGCGCCGTCGTGCGACCGTGGCGCAGATAGACGGGATACACACAGCGGACGACGTAGAACGTTGAAAGGAAGAACGTGTAGGCGACGGCGATGATGCCGGCCACCAGAACGGTCGTCGCCGCATGGACCAGCAGCCGCGTCGGAAGGTCGGTGAACCAGCGGATAAGCATCACCCCTGTCACGGTTGCGAGAACCGCGGCCAGCAGAGTGTTCATCGCACACAGGTCGCCCCAAAATAGTGTTCGCGACCGCACCCGCGCGAGCATTGCCTCGTCGTAGCGTCTGCCGTCACGCAAGCCGCGAGGAACCGCGAGCAATTCACGCGAGAAGTATGCGTAGATGAGGACGGCCAGCGGATTGGCACAGAGAAGGAAGACGATGACACCCGTGTTGAGCTGCGAGTTGGTGGCATCGGACAGGCGCTCTCTGATCAGTTCCTGGACGTGTGCTGCCATGTAGACCGTCGCTAGGCCGACGCCCACCAGCGAAGATGACCAGAGGATGGGGGTGGGCCATCGCGAAAGTCGTGCCCGCCAACTGTTCGGTGGCGGATAGACAAGGTCGCGGGCCCTCTCCTCGAGGCACAGGTCGAGCTGCTGGGCCAATTCCGAACCGCATGAGTAGCGGTCTTCGCGGTCGGGCGATAGACACTTCAGCAGCACTCGGCGCAACGCCATCGGGCAACCCGGCGGAAGCTCCGACAGGAACTTCGCCTCAATGGGTCTGCGCCGCAGTTCGAGCATGCGGGCCAGCGACGTCTCCGACTCGCCGGCGGACGCTTCGTCGGCGAATGGGCGCCGTCCCGTGAGCAACTCCCACAACATGACAGCCAGCGCGAAGATGTCGCTTCGGGTGTCGAGGTCGGCGGCGGTCACCGGCAGATCCGGATGGCAGGCTTCGAGCTGTTCGGGCGACATGTACGCCAGTGATCCGCCGAAGTACGCCAGGGGGTTTGTGCCAGTGACGCGTTTGCTGAAGCTCACGTTGAAGTCGGCCAGCTTCGGAATTCCCTCGCCGCTCAGCAGCACGTTCGCGGGCTTGATGTCTCGATGCAACACCCCTCGGTCGGATGCGTGCTGAAGCGCGTCCGCGAGTCGGCGGCCCAGCCAGGCGACCGTTTCTGGCCAGGTCAGTGCGGCGGTCCGGGTCCGGATAGCAGATTCTGTGGGCCGAACCTCGCCCTTATCGGCAAGTACCTCGTCGATGGCATCGAGCAGCAGTTGCCCACTGCGGTGTTCCGAAGGCGTTGAGCGCAGTAAGCGCAGCACATCGAGCAGCGTTCCGCCCGGTAGGTACTGCATATAGAGCAGCTTCAGCTCGCCATCGGCGATGAGTCGCTGGTCGTAGATGCGCACGATGTATTCGTGGTCCAATTGCGCGAGCGTTTGCGGCTCATTGCCATGGTTATGGGAAATCTTGACCGCGACCAGTCGCTGCATTGATTGTTGCCGAGCGAGATACACCTGGGCGAAGGCGCCGGACCCGATCCGCATCAGCAGGTCGAAATCGTCGACATGGTCGCCGACGTCGATGGCGTCGAGCGCAACTTGGGCACTCAGACGAGTAATCATCGTGCTGCGGTAATCGCTCGTGACCAGTGCGAGCTCAGGGGTGGCTGCCGTGGCCGTGGCCTCAGCGACCGTGGCAGCATCGGCTGCGTGCGAGCTGCGGCGCAGGGCGTGGAATTCCTCGTAGACCAGCTCGGCCGGAAGCGGACCATCTTGCAGCTCCGCAAATTCCGCATGGTATTCGATCAGTCGTTTGGGAAAGTCATAACGCAGCCAGCGGTATTCGAGGTCGATCTTGATCAGTTCGATCAGTATCGCGCGCCGCTCAGCCGGTTCACGGGGTAGGTACGCCGACAGGTCGGGTGGGGACCCGGACGCCCAGGCCTCGGAAAACTGTGCCACTGCGGCGGCAAGCGCTGTGCGGGTCCGTTCAGCTGAATCGACCAGGTCGATCGGCTCGTACATCGGTAGCTCGGAGACCAGCCCCAGGCGATCACCCGGCGGCTACCAACGCGGCCTTATATCGCAGTCCCACATTCCTTCCTTTCCGCCAAACCTCCCCGCTCAAGGGTATCGCCCCGATGCGAGCTAACGTGCAGCAATAGCGGGGATCGAATTTCATGCGCATACATAAATACCCGCTTGCTAGATGCAATCAGATCCTGTAGGCGGTGCAGTTCGCACCGAACCAAACTACTGGGCGCCAGTGATCTTTGGCGGTGTGACCGGCACCCAGGCCAGAGAGATTTTCGAACTCCCTTGCCTGGGCGCATTTTTCGGCCTGATCGCGTGTTCGATCAGGGAGCGCTGAATGTTGGGTTGAACAGTTCCCATCGCGTCACCGTATGAGGATTGGGGTGCTTATGGCTTGACGTCGTTGTCGAGCCGGTCGCGCTCGTCGGCGGCTGCGGCGAGGACAGAGGGGCCCGGTCGTTTGCCGAATTTCCATTCGTTGAAGGCCAGGTTGAGCAGGACGGCGGCGACTGCGGCGGCGCTGATTCCGGAGTTCAAGACCACTGTGATCTTCTCGGGGAGGGCGTCCCAGAATTCCGGTGCCGCAACGGGTATGAGGCCGAAGCCGATGCCGACCGCGACGATGATCATGTTGAGGTTGTCCTGGTAGTCCACCCGGGACAGGGTGCGAATCCCGCTCGCCGCAACCGATCCGAAGAGCACGAGTCCGGCGCCGCCGAGTACCGGGTACGGAATTCCGGCGACTATCGCGCCGACCACCGGGAGCAGGCCGAGCAGCAGGAGAATCAGGCCGCCGGTTGCCACTACGAACCTGCTTTTGATTCCGGTCAATGCGACCAGGCCGACGTTTTGTGCGAATGCGCTGCAGGTGAAGGATCCGAAGACCGGGGCAACCGTCGTCGAGAGCATGTCGGCTCGCAACCCGTCCGCCACACGCCTGGCATCGACGTCGGTCCCGACGATTTCACCGATTGTGAGGATGTCGGCCGTGGTTTCGATGAGGGTCACCAGGATCACGATTGTCATCGCGACGATGGCCCCGACTTCGAAGGTCGGCGACCCGAAGTGCAGCAGCTGCGGTGGCGCGACCAAGCGGGCGCCGCCAACGTCGGAGAAGTCGGCCTTGCCTGCGCACGCCGCGATGACGGTACCGAGCACCAGCCCGATAAGAATCGACAGTCGCGACAGCGCGCCCTGGAACAAGCGACTGATCACCAGGATTATCAGCAGCGTCATTCCGGCGAATCCGATGTTCGCCAGGGAACCATAGTCGGGTGCGGTGGAGTTGTTGCCCATTGCCCAGTTGAAGGCGACCGGCATCAGTGAAAGGCCGATCACGGTGATGATCGTGCCCGTCACCACTGCGGGGAACAATCGCACCAGTTGTGCGAAGAACGATGACAGCACCAGGCCGATTACCCCCGCGACGATGATGGAGCCGAATACCGGACGTAACCCGCCGGTGGTGGCAATCGCCACCATGGTCGATACGCCTGCGAAGGAAACCCCCTGCACGATGGGCAATCGGCTGCCGAACGGTCCGATTCCGAGGGTTTGCAGCAGCGTGGCGAGGCCCGATACGAATAGGGCCGCCGTCACCAGTAATCCGATGTCGACGGCGGATAGCCCGGCCGCGCCGCCGACGATGAGCGGTGGCGCGATCACACCCCCGTACATCGTCAGAATGTGCTGGGCTCCGTAGGCGGCCAACTGTCCCGGCGAGTGTCTTGCATCCTCCGGTCGTCCACTGTCCGCCCGGCCGCGACGCCAAGTCAACATCCCCATACCTCGTCCTCTCCGACGGCGGAAATGATGTTCCGCTCCATCGGAAATGTGACAGCCATCACTCGAATGTGGCTACGGTAGGTATGTCCAGTCTTCGCTCCCGCATCGCTACACCGCATTGTTGGTTCGGCTAGTTGCCGCTGTCTTGATGCGGGAGAAAGTGTTTCGAACGTGCGTCGCTCGCAGTACGAACCGAGTGCGACGATTGGCAGCGGCCCCGGAAGTTGCAGCGGCAGCCAACGTTACGAAGCCGCTGCGGTCGCGGGGCTAAGAGTAATAGCTTCCGGCAGCAGGACTCGGCAGACGGTTGGTCGGCTTGATCACAAGACACTGGCCTCGGCCGTAAGTAGTCTTGTGGGCCGTGGGTACACAGGGGTCGGGTCCATCGGGGGAACCAAACAAATGGTTGACGCAAGTGCTACTGCCTGCGGCAGCAGTCTTGGCGACTCTCGTTGTCGGGCTTGTTGCCGCCTTCGTGGCTTGTGATAACCGGAAGACCACGCAAAGTTCCTCGACCTCAGCGATATCGGCGTCCGCGACATCGAGCACACAATCGCCACCACCAACCACGTCATCGACGGAAGCTCCTCCTCCACAAGCCAGTCGAGCACCACATCTCTCTCACCAGGTGGCGGCGCACCGGCTCCGGCAGTCTTCAGCTCCGGATCTGTAGAGCTGCAACCTGGATGGGAGGCTCTGTCGCTGCACCACCCGGGATCCTGGTATCAGGGAGACCCGGCCGACCTGACACCGACCGGCGATGTACTGACACCAGGCAATGGGGCGGCTATCGTCGCTGTCGGCAGCAACCAACCCACCTATCAGGAATGCCGCAACCGCACCGATTACAGCGGCCCTGTCCAGTGGAAACCACAGTTGCCATCAGGCTCCCACCTGTGTATCAAGATCACCGAAAACCGGGTTGGGTACGCCCGCGTCGACTACAAACCCAACCAGGACAACGAAATCACCCGCGTCCGGATCTCGGGTGTCATCTGGCAGCCCAAAGAGTAGTCCGGACGTAGACAGGGTGGTCGGATCAGCGGGATTGGGTCCGAATCCAGCTGATCTCGCTATAACGATCGGTACGACGACTGATGCAGAGGCCGGTCGGCTCCGGTATCCGATCAGTTCCGAGTACTGGCTATGTCGATCCGCAGGTTGTCCGCTCGAGGGATGACGAAGACTCTGTCTCGGGTTGCCTGCCACTCTTGGGGGATCAGAAAGTAGGTGTCGGAGGTCCGAGCCAGGAGCCGTAGTCCGCTGTAGGCGTAGTGGAATTTCTCGCCCTGCGTGGTGATTTCACCGACCTGCGCTCCTGTGCCCTCGATCGCGAGCCGATCGGTGCTCAACAGGAGGATCGAGGGCTGGCCCGGAAATCCTGCCTGGGCCAGCCCGCTTGCGTCCGCAGTGCCTCGCCGGCCCGCGTAGGTCCCGATACCCCAGAAACATCCCGCGAAGCCGAGCGCGAGCAGTGCGACCAAGACGGTCGCCGTGGCCGATCGCGGAGTATTGCGCCGCACGGAACGGCTGGAACCGATCAAGACCGGGTAGTTCGCCCGAAGTGAGGTGGCATAACCGAGTAGCACTGCACCCGCCACGAGAAACCCAGGTAGATAGGTAGTCCACGGCGAACCGACGGTCGGGGCGAGTAGCCACACCGATCCCGGCACCACCGCGAAAACCGCCCCCATGGACAGCGTGGCCCAGTACCAGCGCCGAAGAGTGCGCCTCGGGCGGTGAGTCCGCATGGCGATCACCAGCGGGAGTCCGCGAGCGGAGACGAGTCCCATCACGACGAGCAGCCCGATTACGACCGGCCAGAAAGTCGGGATGAGGCTGCGCAGGGTGTAGTCGGCTGTCGAGAACCCGAGCATGCCGACATCGATGCCGAAATACCCGTACCAAGCGCGGGCGTAGACCAAACCGAAGTAGTAGAGGACTGCACCGAAAACCACTGTCTGCGAAGCAATCGCCCCTGCTAGGGATAGTGCCGAAGCCAGTGGCGCGCCCGATGTCCGGAACGTTGCGGATACGTTCACCGGATAACAGGTGGCGAGGTCGGCGGCGTCGTAGTCGTGGTCGACGGCCGCGGAGTCGTCGGACCGAGGGTTGTGGTGAACGCCGAGGAGGGTGCCAGTGTCGCAGTACGCGGAATGACCTGGGTGGATCTGGAGGCCGACGGTGATCCGGTCTCGGACGATGAGATCGATGACGACGGGGTGTTGACACCGGTCCGCTCCGGACTGCCCGATGAGCATGCGGCCACGGCCGGGACAACTAGTAGAGCGCCGATGAATCCGATTGGTCGAGAACAGATCCGCATCACAGCCACCCCTTTGCATGTGTTCTGGAAAACGATTCTGTCATGCCCACCGAGCCGGGAGTGATCAAATCACCGCCGCCCGTTCGCGGGATTCTCAGCGTCGTGGGGATCCGACGCGGGCACCACCGCGGTGGGTGTTTCCCGTCGAGTTCGACCGAGCGCCTGGTGCGGACTCACCGCACCCGAGCTGACGGTCGACGATCTGTCCTCGGCCAGGTCTAGCTGAGTGTTGCCACCCACGAACCGTTGCAGCCCTTTTGCCGATTCATATCCGGGTAATAGGTCCAGGCATGATCCCGGATGACTCGTGGCGTGCGCGGGTGCGGCGACGAGCAGACCGTAGGCATCGGAACTCCGCAGTTCCGCGCGGAGGAGCCATGAGCGGATGCGTCTCGCTGGCGCGCTTCATCCTGGAACTCGTTTCCGGCACAGCGTTGGAGTGACCAGGACGCACTAACGTCCGGCGAGCTCGGCGACGACCGGAGCGAACCTGTCGGCGAAGTCGGCGCCGAAGACGAAATAGGAGAAGCCGATCTCCTCGCGTCGCCGCTGGATTTCCTCGGCGGCGGCCGCCGGATCATCCGGAAGTACGGTCAGCGCGTCCGCCGCGCGAAGCGCAGCAGGGTCGGTGTCGGGGTGCGCCATGTGCGGCGCGACAGTATCGCCGATAACCGGCACGGCGAGCGCGAGCTCGACGTCTCCGCTGGTGCGGAACTCGCGTGCCAGCCGCTCGACTTCGCCCCGAGGCTGATCCCCCAGCGCGAAGGTGACGGTATCCGCGACCTCGGCCGCCAACGCCCGGGCCTTCAGGCCGAGTACCGCCATCGCCACGGGCGTGTGACGGTCGGGGCCGTCGAGATCTCGCAGCGTCGTGACGGTCTCACGTACTTGGGCCAGCCGCTCGTTCGGCGGTACGACGGGCAGTCCCTTTTCGCGCAGCTCGTCCTCGATTCCCGGTCTACCGGTGCCGATGCCCATTTCGAAGCGACCGTCGGTCAATAGCGACAGCGAGTGCGCTTCCCATGCCGTCAGCCAGGCCGAGCGCAGCGGAGAGGCGTACACCCAGGTGCCCACGCGCAGGTCGGTCAGGGCCGCGACGGTAGCCAGCATGGGGCCGGGCGCCGGTTGCATCTGCGGGAAGTCGGGCACCAGCAGCGTCGAGTAACCGCAGTCGGCGATGCGGCGCACGCGATCTCGCCACGTCGGCACGTCGGATCTGAGCGGGGCAACGACCCCGAATCGAAACGGTCTCGTCATGTCCGGACTCCTGTCTTTCGGTCTATCCAGAGGAATCGACGACGGATCCACCCGAAATTCATCGGTGCAGCCGAGATCGTCTACACGCTGAAACCGAACCGGCGACCGCAGCCTGCCAGCCTCTTGACGCAAGACTCGCCGGTGGACCTGACATCCCGTGGTGCTGTGTCGTCGTACTAGCGAGAAGCCAAGATTCCACACCGAAGGAAGGGGTAGGTAGCGATGCCTACGCAACGCGAGGTCGACGAAGCCGAGATCGAGCAGCACATCGACAAGATTGTCGAAGGAATCCGAGCCAAGGATCTCGAGGGCCTCAAGCAGCTTTACGCAACGGACGTCGTGTCCTTCGACGTCGAGCCGCCGCTGCAGCATGTCGGGATCGAGGCGAAATTGAAGAACTGGGCGAGAGCGTTCACGTTCTTCAAGGATGTGAGTTATGAGGTGCGCGAGCTGACGATCACCGTGGGCGATGATGTGGCATTCGGGCATGGCTTCGGTCGGCTGAGCGGCACGTTGGCGAACGGAACGGCGACGAGCGGTATGTGGGTGCGGGCAACTTTCTGTTTCCGGAAGATCGACGGCAAGTGGTTGATTACGCACGACCAGGCATCTGTGCCGTTCGATATTTCGAGCGGCAAGGGAGTGGCCGACCTCGAGCCGGGAACGTGAGACCGCCGCCTCGCCTCACGTTCCCCGGATTTCCACATCGGAGGCTGTGGGGAGATCGGCGAGTGTCAGCACACCGCGATCGGCGGCCTGTTGAGCCAAGCGCGGATCTTCCGAGCCGGAGGCGCTCACGACAACGGCGATCCCGTCGAGTTCGCTTTGGTAGGACCGCAATCCGGGTTCGCCGAGATCGATGGTGACATCGGCGCGAGCCGGGTCACGCCCGGCGACCACGACGGTATCGCCGGTCCGCCGCAGTCCGGTGACCACGTGTTGTCCGACGGCCCCGCACCCACCGAGAACGAGAATTCTCATAGCAGCTGTCATCTCCGATCCGCCATTACGGCAGTAGTTGCCTGGTGAGGGCGTCGGTCGCCCACCACGTCCACTCTTCGAGCGTCCACCCGCGTTCGCGTACCAGCAGGTCGTAGGGTTCGGGAGCGAGTATCGCCAGGGCGATATCGGCCGCGCGGCCCGGACCGATATCGGCGCGTAGCGGGGTTTTGGCGGCAAGGGATTCGGCGAGACGTAACTGCACGGCGTGGCGTTGGGCGACGTTGGTGCGCCAGAGCTCGGCCAGTTCCGGATCTGTTGCCGCAGCCGATCGGATCACTTCGAGCAATGGGCTGACCCGAGCGAGAATCGTTGCCGCCGCTGCCACTTGGAGCCGGATCTGTTGAGACTCTAGCGAGAGGTGGATTCCCGCTCAGCGGAATCATCACCGAGCATCCGAAATCCGCACTGCGGCAACGCAACCGGACTGCAACAGGGGCTGATGCCAACGCGCGGCATGGACTGCCGCAAATGCTGTGCGACTCTCGGCGGCAAGGCGCATATTGCATCAAATTGGTTTGATGCATCGATCCGATTTGATGTATTGTGGCGTACGTGGCAACGTCCGAACGAGCGCCGGTTCCGCTCCTGATGCGCATGGCGGCACACCCGCTGCGCTGGGCGCTGATGACCGAACTGGCATCCAGCGATCGCCGGGTGCGAGAGTTGGTCGCCGCCGTCGACGAGCCACAGAATCTTGTGTCCTACCACCTGCGGCTATTGCGCTCGGCGGGGCTGGTGACGGTGCGTCGCAGCAGCTTCGACGGTCGCGACAGCTACTACCATCTCGACCTGCCCTGCTGCGCAACCGCATTCGGCGATGCCGCCACCGCCCTGCATCCGGCGCTGGCGCCCACGCACCGCGAATGGCCGAAGGGCAGCTCGGTGTTGTTCCTGTGCACCGGTAACAGTGCACGTTCCCCGATGGCCGAGGCACTGCTGCGGCACCGAATCGACGGCATCCAGGTCACGAGCGCGGGCAGCCGTCCCGCACCGCGGCTACATCCGAACGCGGTGCGGGTGCTGCGCGCGGACTACGGCATCGACCTCGAACCCCGGCAGCCGCGGTCGCTGGACGCCGTCGCGGGGCGGCACTTCGATTACGTGATCACGTTGTGCGACAAGATCCGCGAGGTTCCTCGTGACCACGGATCGGCCACCGAAACACATTGGAGCCTGCCCGATCCGTCCGCCGCCGCGGACACCGACCGTGCGACCTATCCGGAATTCCGGCGTGTCGCAACCGAACTCGATACCCGTATCGGGTTCCTGCCGCTGTAAACACAATCAAGGAGATCCGACCATGACGACGACCGCACCGACCGAACTCGCCCGCGTCCGCTACCTCGTCGACGATGTGCGGGCAGCCGTCGACTTCTACACCACCCACCTCGGCTTCACCGTCGACTTCGACGCCGCGCCCGCCTTCGCCGCGGTCGTGCGTGCCCCGCTGCAGCTGCTGCTGGCCGGACCCAAGAGTTCCGCAGGACGCCCGATGCCCGACGGCGCCACCCCGACGCCCGGCGGCTGGAACCGCCTGCAACTCGTCGTCGACGACATCGCCGCCGAAGTCGCGCGGCTCCGGGCGGCCGGTGTCAGCTTCCGCAACGACATCATCAGCGGCCCCGGCGGACAACAGGTTCTGCTACAAGACCCCGCGGGCAATTTCGTCGAACTGTTCCAGCCCGCACACCGCTGAAAGTACCTCCCATGCCGAGCGCGACTCCCATCACCGCCGTCGTACGCCGCCGCGCACAATGGCTCCGTGATCCGAGGCTGATCCTTGCTGTGCTGCTGCTCGCGGCGTTCGTGGCGATCGCGCCGTTCGTCCCGCATCCGGACGCCGAACAGATCCGCGACTGGGCACGGGCCACCGGTCCGTGGTTTCCACTCATGTTCTTCGTTGTGCATGCACTGGCGACCATCGCCCTGCCGCGGATCCCGTTCACTCTCGGCGCCGGACTCCTGTTCGGACCGATCACGGGCGTCGCCGTCGCGGTCTGCGCCACGACGGTGAGTGCGGTGCTGGCCTTTCTGATCGCGCGTGCAGTCGGGCGCGACGCCATCGCCGCACGGTTGACCCATCCGGCGGTCGCGTCCCTCGACCGCCGCCTGGCCCGTCGAGGCTGGCTCGCCGTCGGGTCGCTGCGGCTGATCTCGCCGATTCCCTTTCCGCTGATCAACTATTGCGCTGGCGTATCGTCGACCCGGCTCGTGCCGTACCTGATCGCCACGGCCATCGGTGTGCTGCCCGGCACGATTGCCGTTGTCGCTTGGGCGACGCGCTGACCGGAGGTACCGATCCCGCGGTGGTCGTCGTCTCCGCGATCTGTGTTGTGGTCGGCTTGGTCGGCCTGGTGGTCGACGCCCGTATCGGCATCGAGGAACCCAATGCGGCAGATCCGGTCGGGGCGTGACCGATAACGGCTCGACGGAAACGCGCACGGCCCCCGCCGGTCCGAGTCGGCGGCTGGGCGTGACCGACTCGGTTGGTCCTGGCCGCGATGATCGGCGCGGGTATCTTCGCCGCCTTGGCGCCCGCCGCACGCGCGACAGGGCCGGGACTGCTGCTGGCGACCGGGGCTCGGTTGGTTAGTCGAGGGCGCGCTCGAACTCCAGCTCATCGCGCAGCGGGATGTCGTATGTGCCCAATTCGGGGATCTCGGGCTTCACGGTCCGTCGCGCCTCGTCGACCGCGCCGCAGCGCAGCGCCGACAGTCGGAATCCGCGCCGCTGGTAGAACCGGATCGCATCGAGATTGTCGTTCGTTGCGACCAACCACATGCGCGTACACCCCTGCGCGCGAGCGAGTTCCTCGAGCCGGTCGATGAGCGCCGTGCCCACGCCGCCCCATTGACCGGACGCGCGCATGACCACGATCTCGCAATCGGTACCGACGATGTCGTACGCCAGCGCACCGACCATTTCGTCTTCATCCATAGCAACCAGGAGCCGCCGCTCGCGCGCGTCGACCAGCTCGCCCCGACGGGCTATACGTGCCCAGTGATGCACCTCGAGAAACCGGGCCAGCCTAGCGTCACCAGCGGAAACCTCGAATACGTTCACCATGGACCAATTGTGGAGGATCGCTGCGTGATGCGGGTCACGTATTCGATGGGCGCTTTCCGCCTTGATGCCGGGTGTGCGGACCCCGATGCGGATGTCGGGTCCGGAGTGGGCACTTATCCCGAGCGAGGTTCCAGCAGGTCCTCGACCAGGCTGCTGGTGAGAGCACGAGGGATGCTCGCCCCGGTCAGAGCGCAATATACGAGCGGACCGAGCAGGGCATCAAGAGTGGCGTCGAGGCCGAGTTTGGGCGAGATCTCACCGGCGTCGATTGCGCGCTCGAGCATGTCGCGTTCTCGAGCGCGGCGCGGATCGAGGTAGCGCGTGTGGAAGCTCTCGGCCGTGCCGGGATTGTGCTGCGCCTCGGCGATGAGTGCGAGCAGGACCTTGCCCGCAGGCTCGCGGGTGAGGAATCGGGCGAAGCCGCGGACGTACGCGCGGATGTTTTCCGCTGTGGGCTTGTCCGTCGGGACAGGGAGGCGCTTGTCGCTGTCGTCGATGAGCGTATCGAGGAGAATCTCGACCTTCGAGGGCCACCAGCGGTAGATCGTCTGCTTGGCGACGCCGGCTCGACGCGCAATCGCCTCGATCGTCAGAGCGCCGAAGCCATGCTCGACGAGCAGATCATCCGCCGCATGCAGCACGGCCAGCCGCGCAGCCTCGTCGCGACGGTTGCCCGAGCGCGTCCTGGGCTGGGAGTTCGCGGCGGGCATGGGGTCACCCTACCGGTCGGCGATGCCATGACCGGTCAGCGGCGTAATGCTATTGTCTAGACGCAACGTTGCGTCTATTGAATATTTCGCCAGGTAGGAGCAGATAATGTCCGCCACGTCCCACCGTCAAGCGCTCATCATCGGGGCCTCCAGAGGCTTGGGCCTGGTCTTGGCCACCGAGCTCGCTCGACGCGGCTGGCGAGTCATCGCCACCACACGCCGCCGCGGCGGCGAGCTACAAGTGCATTCCGATGCCTCCAATGGACGGCTGCACATCGAAACGCTGGAGATGACCAGCTCCGAACAGTTGGCCGCACTGCGCGAGCGACTGGACGGGCAACCACTCGACCTACTCTTCGTCAACGCCGCCATCGACCGCGGCGATCTGCCGATCGACGAGGTCTCCCCCGACATGTTCACCGAAGTGATGATCACCAACGCACTGAGCCCGTTGCGTGTCCTCGCGGCCCTGCGCGGGCTCGTCGTGCCTGGCGGAACCGTCGCGGTCATGTCCTCCGAGCAGGGCAGCATCTCGCGAAACACCGAGGACGGCTATGAGCTCTACAAAGCCAGCAAGGCCGCGCTCAACCAGCTGATGCGCAGTTACGCCACCCGCCATGCCGGCGACGGACACACCAAACTGCTCATCGACCCCGGCCACAACCGGACCCGGCTCGGCGGACCCGACGCGCCCCTCACCCCGCAGGAGAGCATCCCCGCCGTCGCCGACGTCCTCGAGACGCAGGCCGGCGCGCCCGGCCTGCAGTTCCTGGATCGGCACGGCCAGCCCGTCCCGTGGTAGAGCCATACTCGTGCGGGCCGCGCCCCCGTAGGCCACGCGACGCGCGACCTCGTGGCCCACCACCTCAGCCCACCGCCGAAACGACTGCGGCGTCACTGATTTCGAGCAGGCGCCGGCGCGCCTTCGGATCGTCGGCCTGCGCGTGCGGACGGCTCTGGCCGGTGCCGTTGAAATACCGGCCCGTCGTCTGCGCCAGGCCCGGATCGCAGATCAGCCGGAGAGTGGCGTCCGCGCCCTCGGCGACCGTGCTGATCGGCGTGACGCCAGCTTCCAGCACCATGGTCGTCGCCATGAGTGTGGCCGGGTGCAGGGCGTTCACCGTGACGCCGGTCCCGTCGAGTTCCTCGGCGTACTCGATGGTCGCCATGATCATCGCCAGCTTGGCACGGCAGTAGGCGGTGTACACGTCGTAGTCGTGCTCGAGGTTCGGATCGTCGAAGTCGATCTCCTGCTGCCCGGCGGAAGCCACGTTCACCACCCGCGCCGGAGCCGATGCCCGCAGCAGCGGAAGCAGCCGCCGTGTCAGACGATACGGGGCCAGATGGTTGACCGCCCACAGCAATTCGTTGCCGTCGGCGCTGAGTTCGCGTCTCCCGTTCAGCTGCCCGCCGCCGGTGCCGGCATTGTTCACCAGCACATCCAATCGCGAAGTGCGGGCGATGATCTCGTCGGCCAGCCGGTCCACCTCCGCGAGCCGCGACAGGTCGGCCAGGATGATCTCCGGCTCGGGCCCGCGCGCGGCCGTCACCTCGGCTGCGAGCGCCGCGGCCCGATCGGCGTTGCGGCCGTGCAGAATCAGCCGGGCACCCGCGGCCCCGAGCCGCACCGCGAGTTCCCGACCGAGCCCGTCCGTCGCGCCCGTGATCAGCACGGTGCGATCGACCATGCGATCGATATCGTTGTCGCTCATAGGCTCTCCTTGCAGTGTCATTTCCCGTCCTCGGTCCGGATGCAGACCGAAGTGACGGTCGAGTCGAGCCCGACATGTACGCCGCGGCGCGGGTGCACGACGCGCGGTTCGCCTGTGGCCGGCATCGGTCTGCCGTTCATCATGACCTCGCCCCGGCAGACGATGGCGTCGCCGTCGCGGGGCTGAACTCTCGAATGGAGTTCATCGCGGAGTCTCCGCCGTGGCGACGAGGGTCGCTCGACCCAGGATGTGACCGGCGATGGTGAACCCGAGCAGAGCCGGGGTGGAGTCAGCGGCGATGCCGATGTCGTCGACATCCAGCGCGTGCACGGTGACGAAGTAGCGGTGCTTGCCGTGCCCCGCCGGCGGTGCCGCACCGCTGTATCGAGGTACGCGCGCGTCGTTGGGCAACTGGAAGGAGCCGCCCGGCAAACCGGTGCCGGCGTCGTCTCCGGCCCCCTCGGGCAGGCTCGTGGTCGTGGCCGGGATGTTGGCCACAGCCCAGTGCCAGAAGCCGGAGCCGGTGGGGGCGTCCGGGTCGTAGACCGTAACGGCATAGCTCTTGGTGCCGGCCGGAGCATCACTCCAACTCAGCTGCGGGGAAACGTCTTTACCGCCGGGGGTGCTGGAGGACCACTGCTCGGGTTCCCAGGCGGCACCGTCGCTCACGGTGGTGCTGGTGACCGTGAAAGAGGCCGCCTCGGGGAGGCGAGCGAAGGGATCGTTTGCGCTCATCGTGTCGCGCCTTTCGTATCGTGCCCAACATGCATCATCGATGTTATCAGAAATAATCGATTATTCTTCAAATCGTCTATGATTGGATCATGACGGTCCACGCCCCGACCCCGCCGGCGAAGCAGATGCTTTCCGAGCAGGTCTACGCACACTTGCGGAACGCGATCATGCGCGGCGAGTACGCGCCCGGTGACGCGCTCAAGCCGCAGGATTTATCCAGGCAACACGGCGTGAGCCTGGCCGTGGTGCGTGAGGCGCTGGTGCGGCTGGTCGGTGAGGGCCTTGCCGACCGGCTGACCAATCGCGGCTTCGCGGTCCCAGCGTTCTCCGACGACCGCTGGCAGCAGATCGGCGAGGCCCGCCGGACCATCGAGCCGGTCCTGCTACGCATGTCGATCGAACGTGGTGACGTCAACTGGGAGGGCGATGTCCGAGCTGCCCACCACCGGTTGGCACGCACACCGGCATTCACTCCGGAAGAAGGCGAGTACTACAGCGAGGCGTGGGCCGAGGCTCATCGGGTCTTCCACCGCGCTCTGCTAGCGGGATGCGGCAACCCCGTCCTGCTGGAAACCTTCGACCGGATGTGGATCGCCAGTGAGCTGGCCCGCCGCTGGTCGACGCACCGCAATCCCGACCGGGACGGCATCGACGAGCATCGCTGGCTGGAGGAGGCAGCGCTGGCCCGCGACCCCGACACCGCAGCCGACATATTGACTCGACACCTCACCCTGACAACGGCCGTGCTGGCAGAGCAAGAAGGGTGACACCTCCGACAACCCGTCCGGTTGGTTCGACGCAACCAAATGTGCACCGGGGACACCGAACTCGAGCGGCGCGGCGCATTCGCGGGCAGCGGACATCGATGGTGCTTTCGATGAACGGTCGAGCATGTTGCGCCCCGAGCCGGGCCGGGCGTCGTCAGTCGAGGAAGTGCTCGAGTTCCGCGGTGACGAACTGGGGATTCTCCTCGACGAGCCAGTGCCCCGCGTGCGGGACGTCCACGGCTCGCACGATGTTGGTCAGGCGCGCAGAGACGGTGGCTCGGATCGCGTCGAGTTGGCCCTGGGCGGTCATGAGCAGGGTCGGGACGGATGTCGGTGGGTCCGCCACGGTGTCGCGGACGTCCTTGTCGAGAGCGCGGTAGAGCTCGAAGCCGCCCGACAGTGCCACGGGCGCGCTGTAGGTGCGGGCGAATTCGTCGATCTCGGCGTCGGTGAACGGGGACCGCGCCGAGGTGCCGCCGAATGCCGTGCCGCCGAAGGAGACTTGCGGGTAGAACATGGCCAGGTACTCGCGGACATGGTCGCCCACGATCGCTTCGGGCACCCGTGGCTGGGAGTGGAAGGCGATGTGCCAGCTCAGTGTGCGGTAGGTGCGTGCATCGATCGCGGGGCCGGGGAGCGGCAGGTCGAGGTAGGCGAGGCGGGCGGTGTCGGCGGGGAACTGGTCGGCGTATCGGAACGCGACGGCGGCACCCCAGTCGTGTCCGACGATCCGGGCGTCGCGCACTCCGAGCCGGTCGGCGATCAGGGTGTGCACGTACCGGGCGAGGGTGGCCTTGTCGTAGCCGGTCGGTGCGCCGGTGCTGTCACCCAGTCCCGGGGAGGTCGACGGCGTAGACGGTGTGGTGTTCGGCGAGCGCGGGCATGATCGGCCACCAGCCGTACCAGGTCTGGGGCCAGCCGTGGATCAGCACCACCGGCGTGCCGTGGCCGCCGGTCACATAATGCATGCGGACGCCGTCGACGTCGGCGAACTCGTGCTGAAAAGTGTTCTCGAACTTGGGATCCCCGTGTGTGGCGGCGGCGTAGGAGGGGATGGCGCGGATTGTCGTGGAGCAGGCCGCGGTCCCCATCGTGAGCAGGATCGCGAGTGCGAGGGTGGCGACGGCGCGCGTGGAGCGGAGCAGGCCGTGCGGCCGGGTTGCGGTGATCATGTGGTCCTGTCCTGGGTGAAGTCAGCGGCCGGTCGTGCCGTCGATCAGTTCGCGGAGGATGTCCGCGTGGCCTGCGTGGCGGCCGGTCTCCTCGATCATGTGGGTGAGTGCCCAGCGGATGCTGGGAGCGGGACGGCCCGGCCGCGGTCGAGGGACGGGTGCGCCGAGATCGGTGCAGCCGTCGAGTATTTCGTTGGCCCGCTCGACCGCCTCGCGGTAGCGGTCGACGACATCGGCCACGCTGTCGGCTGGTGCGTGCCGGAATGTCGCCTGCCAGTCGGTGACGTTGTCCCCGAGGAACATCGAGCGTTCGACGAAGGTCAGGTGCTGGAGCAGGCCGAGCAGGTTCGTGCCCGACGGCACCGCGGCCGTTCGCACCTGTGGTTCGGGGGCGCCCTCGACCTTCGCGGCGATCGCGGTCCGCAGATAGTCGAGAAAGCCGCGCAGCACCTCGGCCTCGCCGCTTCCGGTCCGGGGCGGCGGAGTGTCGGTGCGGCGCTTGCTGGTTGGCACGGTATCTCCTTCGCGGGCGGTGCGGCGGATTAGCAGGACGTGGTCGGTGACCTCGGCAGTGCGCCTGTCGGTACGCGCTCAGTCTTGCCACGCTCACCACGATCTGGCACGCAATCTTGCTGTTCCGGCAAGATGGCCTCGTGGACAGCGAAACGGACGATGTGCTCGACGCGGTGGGGCCACGGTTGCGTGCGTTGCGGCGCGACCGCGGCATAACCCTCGCCGACCTCGCCGCGACGACCGGCATATCGGAGAGCACCCTGTCCCGGCTGGAGAGCGGGCAGCGCCGAGCGACGCTCGAGTTGCTGCTGCCGCTGGCCCGCATCTACGACGTGCCGTTGGACGACCTCGTCGGTGCCCCGCGCACCGGCGATCCGCGAATTCACCTGAAACCGATCCGGCGTTTCGGGATGATCTTCGTGCCGCTGTCCCGGCGGCCGGGCGGGGTGCACGCGTTCAAGATGATCATTCCCGCGAGTCCGGCACCGCTGGAGCCGACGCCGCAGACACACGACGGCTTCGAGTGGCTGTATGTGCTCAACGGCCGCCTCCGATTGGTAGTCGGCGAGCGCGACCTGAACCTGCCGCCCGGCGAGGCGGCGGAATTCGACACCTCCCTACCGCACTGGCTGGGCAGCGCCGACGGCGGCACGGTCGAGCTGCTCATCCTGTTCGGCTTGCCGGGTCTGCGATCGCATGTACACGCCGCCCCGCACCGGTGAGCTTGCCCGGGAACCGGCTCGTGCGCCGTTGACGTGATGATCGCGGAAGACTCAGTTCCGCGATTGCTGGGATCATCGCAGAATGTTGGAAACTTCGGCACGGTTGCTGCGGCTGCTGTCGCTGCTGCAGTTGCATCGGGATTGGACCGGGCCCGCGTTGGCCGAGCGGCTGGGGGTGTCGACGCGGACCGTTCGGACCGATGTCGCGCGGTTGCGGGTGCTCGGATACCCGGTGGATGCGACCCCCGGGGTTGCGGGCGGGTATCGGTTGGGGGCCGGATCTTCGCTGCCGCCATTGCTTTTGGATGATGACGAGGCCGTTGCCGTGGCGGTGGGGTTGGCGACCGCGGCCAATGGCGCGGTGACCGGGATCGAGGAGACCTCGGTCCGCGCGCTGGCCAAATTGGAGCAGGTGCTTCCCTCGCGGCTGCGGCACCGGGTGCGTGCGTTGACCGTCGCCACCGTGCATGTCCCGCATCCGGGACAGTCGAATGTGGACGCGACCGTGCTGACCGCCATCGCCACCGCGATCCGGGCCAGCGAGCGACTGCGGTTCGATTACGTAACCCATTCGGACGCAATGAGACAGCGGGTAGACGTGGGGTCACAACGCGCGGACACGGCGTCACGACGCGAGGTGGAACCGCATCGGCTGGCGCACTGGAATGGCCGCTGGTACCTGGTCGCATGGGATATCGGACGCGAGGACTGGCGCACCTTCCGGGTCGACCGAGTGACACCGCGGACCCCGAACGGTGCCCGCTTCACTGCGCGGATACTTCCGGAAACCGAAGTGGCCGAACGGTTGCAGCGCGGCGTCGGTATGGCGACGTGGCGCTACCGAGCCAGGGTGCGGGTCGCGGCACCGGCTACCGATGTGCGTGCGCGGCTGCCCGTCGCCGTCACGGTGGAACCCGACGGACCGAATCACTGTGTGATCCAAGTCGGTTCGGATACACCGCAAACGCTCACGCTGTATCTCGGCCTGCTCGATGCCGATTTCGAAGTGCTCGACGCACCGGAACTCGCCGCACACCTCCGGGCGACCGCCGAACGGTTTCGGAAAGCGGCGGGCCAGAATTGAACTGCGCTGTGTCCTGAATTTCGGTAAGCGGCAACCCCGGTCGGGCGAATTCGGTGAAAGCCCGGCCGAGGGTACCCGTTGGAAAGTTACCTAAACCGTTCGATTTCGGTCATTGGTTGGCGCCGGCGATACCGCCGATGATTCCCCCGATGACGCAACCGGGAATGAATCCGACGACGAGGAACACGAGCCCGATCAACGCGCCAACCGCGCAGCCGATCAGGACGCCGGCGACCGTGGTGCCCGCGTCACCGATGTACTGCAGCGGGGCCGATACCGGCGCCGGAGCGTTGACCGGTGTCAGCGTCAATGTCGTTGCCGCGGCGTCGACTTCGGGCGTGACCTGCACCGACTGGCCCGCCACCGTCTGCAGCGTGGTCGGCACCGTGGCGACCACCGAGCCGTCGGGCGCCAGCACGGTAATGCCCGCGTCCGGCGTGAGCACGAACTTGCCGGAGGCCAATGTGATGGAGGCATCGGAGCGATCCGTCGCCACCGCCGCGGTGTATTCGATGCCGTGATCCACCCCGTTGAGGACGGTTTCGGACGACACTTCAGGCGATCCGTAGGCGGTGGCCGCGGTGATACCTGTCGCGGCAACGGTCAAAACCGTTGTCGCTACCAATTTTTTGATCTTCATCAGGATTTCCAATCATCCAGCCGATTCGATTGATGTTTCCCCGAAAAACGGACATGGGACATCAATCATCATGCGCCCCCGACGCGCTCGGCGTCGACGGAATCAGGAAATCGAATTACGTTGCAAGATCAAATAATTCGAAATACCAAGGAACTGGGGGATTGCTTTCTCCGCTATTCCAGTTCACCCTCGGTCTCCAGGTAGATCTGACGCAATCGGTCCAGCGTCGCCTGCTCCGGATGCTCCCACAACTCCCGTTGCGCCGCCTCCAGCAGACGCTCGGCAATGCCGTGCAGCGCCCACGGGTTGGACTGCTCCATGAACTTGCGGTTCACGTCGTCGAAAACGTAGCTCTCGGCAAGCTTTTCGTACATCCAGTCGGCCACGACATTGGTGGTGGCGTCGTAGCCGAACAGGTAGTCGACGGTGGCCGCCATTTCGAAGGCGCCCTTATAGCCGTGCCTGCGCATCGCCTCGAGCCAGCGCGGATTCACCACCCTGGCGCGGAACACGCGCGAGGTCTCCTCCGATAGCGTGCGGGTGCGCACGGCGTCGGGGCGGGTGCTGTCGCCGATGTAGGCCTCGGGGTTCTTGCCGGTGAGCGCACGCACCGTGGCGACCATGCCACCGTGGTACTGGAAGTAGTCGTCGGAGTCGGCGATATCGTGCTCGCGCGTGTCGGTGTTCTTGGCGGCCACGGTGATTCGGCGGTAGGCGGTGCGCATATCGTCGGCGGCGGGAGCGCCGTCGAGGTCGCGACCGTAGGCGTAACCGCCCCACGCGGTGTAGACCTGCGCGAGGTCGTCGTCGGTGCGCCAGCTCTTGGAGTCGATCAATTGCAGCAGACCCGCACCGTAGGTGCCGGGCTTGGAGCCGAAGATGCGCGTGGTAGCGCGGCGCGTGTCGCCGTGCTCGGCGAGGTCTCTTTGCGCGTGGGCGCGAACGTAATTCGACTCCGCGGGTTCGTCCAGTTCGGCGACCAGT
Organism: Nocardia nepalensis; assembly: GCF_048910785.1. Taxonomy (NCBI): domain Bacteria; kingdom Bacillati; phylum Actinomycetota; class Actinomycetes; order Mycobacteriales; family Nocardiaceae; genus Nocardia; species Nocardia nepalensis. The sequence continues at coordinate 323,452 of NZ_JBKBET010000028.1, forward strand.
CGGACCGCGTCGTCCAGCAGTGCGAGCACGTGCGGGAATGCGTCGCGGAAGAAGCCGCTGATGCGGACCGTCACGTCGATGCGCGGACGGCCCAGCTCCGCCAGGGCGATCACCTCGAGCGTGGTGACCCGGCGGCTCGCCTCATCCCACACCGGGCGCACGCCGAGCAGCGCGAGCACTTCCGCGATGTCGTCGCCGGAGGTGCGCATGGCGGAGGTGCCCCATACCGACATCCCGACCGAGCGCGGATACTCGCCATGATCGGCTTTGTATCGATCGAGCAGCGAATCCGCCATCGCCTGACCGGTCTCCCAGGCCAGCCGCGACGGGACCGCCTTGGGGTCGACGGAATAGAAATTCCGACCCGTCGGCAGGACATTGATCAGTCCGCGCAGCGGGGAGCCGCTCGGGCCCGCCGGAATGAAACCGCCGTTGAGCGCGTGCAGGATTCGGTCGATCTCGATGCCGGTCTGACGCAGGCGGGGCACCACCTCGGCGGCGGCGAAGCGCAGCACGCTTCGAACTGCGGTAAGGGTGTCAGCGGTGGGGTGTGCACCTGCGCTCAGTGAGTCGGCGAATGCGTCGACCAGGCCGTCGACCGCATTCACGGACCAGTCGGTAGCCTGCAGTCCGGCGAGCAGCTCCCGCGCCTGGCGCTCCACCGCATCGACCCGATCGCGCGCTTCGGTACCGGATTCGTTCAGCCCCAACGCTTCCCGCAGTCCGGGCACATTCCGTTCGCCGCCCCACAGCTGGCGGGCCCGCAGCATGGCGAGTACCAGATCGAGTTCGGTCTCCCCCGCTGGCGCCTGACCGAGCACGTGCAGCCCGTCGCGGATCTGCACATCCTTGATCTCGCACAGCCAGCCGTCGACGTGCAGCAGCATGTCATCGAAGACATCCTCGTCGGGGCGTTCGGACAAGCCGAGGTCATGGTCCATTTCGGCCGCGCGCATAAGTGTCCAGATCTGCTGGCGGATGGCGGGCAGTTTGGCCGGATCGAGGGTGGAGATATTGGCGTGCTCGTCGAGCAGCTGCTCCAAACGCGAGATATCGCCGTAGCTTTCGGCGCGGGCCATGGGCGGGATGAGGTGGTCGACGAGGGTGGCGTGGGCGCGACGCTTGGCCTGGGTGCCCTCGCCCGGATCGTTGACCAGGAAGGGGTAGATCAGCGGCAGCTCACCGAGTGCGGCGTCGGTGCCGCAGGAGGCGGACATGCCGAGGGTTTTACCGGGCAGCCACTCCAGGTTGCCGTGCTTGCCGAGATGCACCATGGCGTCGGCGGCGAAACCGTCCGCGGCGGCGATCCACCGGTAGGCGGCGAGGTAGTGGTGGCTGGGCGGCAGGTCCGGGTCGTGGTAGATGGCGACCGGATTCTCGCCGAAACCGCGCGGCGGCTGCACCATCAGCACGATATTGCCGAAACGCAATGCGGCGATGACGATTTCGCCCTTGGGGTCGGCGGACCGGTCGACGTAGAGTTCGCCGGGCGGCGGCCCCCATGCCTCGACGACGGCCGTACGCAGATCCTCGGGCAGGGTTTCGAACCAGCTGGTGTACTGGTCGGCGCTGATGCGGATCGGGTTGCCCTCGAGCTGTTCGGCGGTGAGCCAGTCCGGATCTTGACCGCCCGCGGCGATCAGCGCGTGGATCAGCGCGTCGCCGTCGCGTTCGGCGAGCCCGGGCACCTCGCCGTCGGCGCCGAGATCGTAACCGGCCGACCGCATCTCGGTGAGCAGCCGGATCGCGCTCGCGGGGGTGTCCAGGCCGACCGCGTTGCCGATGCGTGCGTGCTTGGTCGGGTAGGCCGACATCATGATGGCGATGCGCCGCTGTCCGGCGGGAATGTGGCGCAGTCGTGCGTGCCGGACCGCGATACCGGCGACCCGGGCCGCGCGCTCGGGATCGGGCACGTAGGTGGACAGGCCATCGGCGTCGAATTCCTTGAAGGAGAACGGAACCGTGATGATGCGGCCGTCGAATTCCGGGACGGCCACCTGGGTGGCGACGTCCAGCGGTGAGAGGCCATCGTCGTTGGCCTCCCACTGGGCACGGCCGCTGGTGAGGCAGAGGCCTTGCAGGATCGGCACATCCAGTTCGGCGAGGGCCGCGACATCCCAGACCTCGTCGTCACCACCGGCCGACGCGCTGGCGGGTTTGGTGCCACCCGCGGCGAGCACGGTCACGACCAAAGCGTCTGCCGTGCGTAGGGTTTCGAGCAATTCCGGCTCGGCGGTGCGCAGGGATGCGCAGTACAGCGGGAGAGCCTTCGCTCCCGCGTTCTCGATCGCGGTGCACAGCGCATCGATGTAGGCGGTGTTGCCCGCGAGATGTTGTGCACGGTAATAGATCACGGCCACCGTCGGCGGTTGCTCGGCGCTCGGACCGGACTCCGCCCCCAACGCGTCGACAATTGCGCTCGGGTCGCGGTGACCAGCAACCGTGCCGAAGGGCCGGGAAACCGCCGCAGGGTTGCGCGGAGTCCGCTCCAACTCCCCCCAGCTCGGCAGCTGCACCGGCGGCTCGAAGCCGTGACCGGTGAGCAGCACCGTATCGGAGAGGAAATTGTGCAACTGCCGCAGGTTTTCCGCGCCACCGGCGGCGAGGTAGTTGTGCGCGTCGGCGGCGACGCCACCGGGCACCGTCGAACATTCCATCAGCTCGGCATCCGGCGCGATCTCACCGCCGAGCGCCACCATCGGCACCCCGCTGGCGCGCACCGCCTCGAGCCCGTCCTCCCAGGCCCGCTTGCCGCCCAGGATTCGCACGATCACCAGATCGGTGCCGTCGAGCAGCACGGGCAGATCCTCGACCAGCAGCCGAGCCGGATTCCCCCACCGATACTCCGCGCCGCTCGCACGCGCGCTCAACAGATCGGTGTCGGACGTCGACAGCAGCAAAATCACAGGTGGCAGCCTTCCTCGGGTGACGCGCCCATCGGGTTACGGTGCTCGCCGGAGAGGGTCTGGCTGTTGACAGTGGCGCGACCGCACCGGAGTTCCACCGGTTTCCTCATCGCCCGCCGAGCACCCAGATGCTAGCCCGCCTCCCCGCGCCTATTGCCGACCGGTAGGTACTGTCGTGGACCGGCGTCACGTACTCGGCATGTACTGGGCGTACCCACGAGCCGCGCCTGATTGTTGACGACGGCCATCTCGCGGGGTTCGGCGGGTACGCCCGGCCTCGGTCACGCTCAGGTCAGATCGGCGTTCCCGTCGATGACCTTCAGGTGGTAGTGGAATTTGTCGACGCGCCAGCCCGCGTCGGTGCGTTCGGCGCCGATCGTGTAGCTGCCGACGAAGGTGCGGGTCTTGCCGTGGGCGGCATCGTTTTTCACGTGCACAGCGATCGCATCGGCGTGGATCTCAGCGCGGTCACCCTGCAGGTCGACCAGGTAGTTACCCGCCTGATGATGGACACCGTCGAGGTCGTCGAGACCCGTGCGCCAATCGCCGACGATATCGGCCGCGGCGCGAACCGCCACCGGCCCACCGAAGCCGCCATCGAAATCGACCTTCGCCGTGAATACCTCCGACAGCAGGTCATCCCACCGCTTCTGGTCGGTGTAAACGAACATCCTGGTGATGACGTCGATGATCGCGAGTCGGTCGGCAACGGTGGAGATTTCACTCATGCGCTCACCTTAGTGCGTATCTGAGAACTCGGGATCGTGTGGCGCCGTCGGTCACTGGAGTCACCGTTTGTTGTCGGTGTCCTGTGTCACACTCGCCGTCGATGAGCCGCCACACCGCCTTCCGGTACTGCCTCGACCCCACCGTCGAGCAGCAAGCCGTGCTCGCACGCCATGCCGGAGCGGCCCGGTTCGCGTTCAACAAGTCACTGGACTTGGTGAAAACCGCGCTCACTCACCGGAAAACCGATCCCGATCATTCGGTGCCGTGGACCGGATTCAGCCTGATCAACGCCTTCAACGCGTGGAAGAAAACCGAAGCCGCCGGACGGGTGATCGCCGTCGCCCCGGACGGGGCCGCCGAGGTCGCAGTGACCGGGCTGGTGTGGCGCACCGAGGTGTGTCAGCAGGTGTTCGAAGAAGCCGCTGTCGACTGCGGTCGCGCCTTTGCCGCGTTCTGCGACTCACGCACCGGCAAACGCAAAGGCAGACGCGTCGGATTCCCTCGGATGAAGAAGAAGCACGCCACCACACCGTCGTTTCGGCTGCGCAATAGACTTTCCACGACCGGTCGTGCCGGGATACGCGTCGGCGACAACGACATCGCACGCTCGATCACCCTGCCCGGTATCGGGATGCTGCGGGTGCGGCAGGACACCCGCCGCCTGCGTCGCCTGCTCGCGAAGGGCCGGGCGAAAATCCTGTCCGCCACCATCACGTTCCGGGCGGGCCGCTGGCAGATCAGCATCACCACCGAGGCCGCCGACCTGCATCCCGCCTGCCACCACCGGCAGCGCACAGTCGACGATGACGGTGGCTGGGTGGGGATAGATCGTGGATTGTCGGCGTTCCTGGTCGCCGCCACCGCCGACGGTGCCGCTCTTGCCCGTATCGACGATCCACCCAAACCCCTGGCCACTGGGCTGCGTCAGCAGCGGCGGCTGGCGAAAGCGTTGTCCCGCAAACGGAAAGGATCCCGCAACCGCAAAGGCGCCGCGGCCCGCCTGGCGCGGCATCACCACCACATCGCGAATGTTCGCCGCCATTTTCTGCATCAGGTCACCAACAGGCTGGTCAAGACCCACGACCGGCTCGTTGTCGAGGACCTGCACGTGGCGGGCATGCTCCGTAATCGGCGTCTGGCGCACGCGATCAGCGACGCTGGATGGGCCGACTTCGCGCGCCTGTTGCGCTACAAGCAATCCTGGCGCGGCGGCACCGTCGCCACCGCCGGACGCTGGTATGCGTCAAGTAGACGCTGCTCGGCCTGCGAGACCGTGAACACCGAGCTGACCTTGTCGGATCGGGTATTCGCCTGCGGGTGCGGCTTCCGCGCCGACCGCGACCACAACGCTGCGGTCAACCTCGCAGCCTGGCCGACGATCCGGCACGAAGACTCTCCCCGATCCCCGGACCCCCGAGCAGGAGGCCGGGTCACCAACGCCCGCCGACGGGAAGGCGCTGACCGGCACCCTATGGGTACCGGTGAAACCAGCCCGGAAGACGCGGGAACCGACGTTCACACCTTCGTGGCATGAACCGACGACGCCCGAGAAGGGCGGTGTCCGAATACCCACAAGGGTTTTCAGACACGCTGTTAAACACCGCTCGGCCGCAACGCCGCACGGCACGCACCGACACACGGGTCGTCCCCGTGTGCGAGCGAAACCCGGATCCGTCCTGTGTCGTCCTCGGAAGCGCCGCTATCCGTGGCAGCCCGAGGTGCGTTCAACGGGTGCGCGATGACGAAGTCGTAGGCTTGATGGGTCATGACGCGTACGAATCCCGATTCCTGCCCCGGCGTGCTCCGGCTGCATCAGGCGGCCGATGGGCCGTTGGCTCGGATTCGGCTGCCCGGTGGGCGGCTGGAACCGGCGCAGTTGCAGGTGTTGGCGGAGGCGGCCGGGGAGCTCGGCGATGGGAATATCGAGCTGACCTCGCGGGGCAATGTGCAGCTGCGGCAGGTGCGTGACGCGGCGGCGTTGAGCGAGCGGTTGGCGGGTGCCGGACTGCTGCCGAGTCGGACGCATGAGCGGGTGCGCAATATCGTCGCCTCGCCGCTGTCGGGCCGGATCGGCGGTCTATCGGATGTGCATGGGTTCGTTCCGGTGCTCGACGCGGGTTTGCGTGCCGCCCCGCGGCTGGCCGAACTGCCCGGCCGGGTGCTGTTCACCCTCGACGACGGTCGCGGCGATATCAGCGGACTGGGTGGCGATATCGGCGTACACGCCACTGGCGCAGACGAATTCGCGATGGTGCTGGCGGGCCGCGATACCGGCATCCGAATCTCGGCGGCCGACGCGGTCCAGGCAGTGCTCGCCGCCGCGCACGCCTTTCTCGACCTCGGCTCGGGCCAGTGGCGACTACACGAAGTCGATGACGGCGTGCGCCGGGTGATCGACGTGCTAGGCCTGTCCCCAGGCCCCGAACGCCTGGAATTCGGTGCCGCCCATGACATTCCGATCGGCTGGCTCGACCAGGACAATGGTCTGGTCAGCCTGGGCGCCGCGGTTCGGCTCGGCTCCCTGCCCGCCCGGACCGCCGAATTCATCGCCGCCATCGAACATCCCATCTTCGTCACGCCGTGGCGCAGCCTGGTGGTCACCGACCTCGAGGAATGGCCCGCCGAACAGGTCGTCCGAGTACTGGCCCCCATGGGCCTCATCTTCGACGCCAACTCCCCCTGGCTCCAGGTCAGCGCCTGCGCGGGCCAACCCGGCTGCGCGAAGTCGCTGACCGATGTCCGCGCGGATGCGGCGGCCGCGGTCGAATCGGGCCGCGTGCTGCCGGCCGCGAACCATCCCGCCGGGGACGCTGCGGTCAACGCCGCAGCCGACCGACCGCTCGACTCGATAGCCACAGACGTCGCGACCAACCCCGCCGCGGCGACAGATCTCGGTCGGACCGTCGAAATCCGCGGCGCCGAGCAGGTCACCGTGGCGGGCCGTCAGCACTGGTCCGGCTGCGAACGCCGCTGCGGCCGTCCCCGTGGCGCGGTCACCGACATCGTCGCCACCGAAGACGGCTACCGCATCGACTGAACTCGATATGACCGCGGCAGCACGCGACGACCGCGCACCACTATGTCCCGTTGATCATGAGTGCTGGCTCTCGCGCCCGGCCCGTGGCACGGTGAGCTCAGCGGCTGACTCACGGGAGAGGGTGCTCCGATGACGATTGGGCGGCTCAGTGATGAGGAGATCGGCGCGATGTCCGCGGACGAGCGGCGGGCGTTGATTCGGCGGTTGCAGTTGCCGCCGGAGCGGGTATTGCCCCGGCCGGAGCTCGTGCGAATACATCGGCGGGTGCGGTTGACCTTGATGGTGGGCGGGTCGATCGCATTGATCCCGTGGATCGTGTACCTGGCGGTGTCGCTGCCGCCCAATTATCAGGCCCGCAACTGGACGCTCACCTGGGTCGGGTTCGACATCGTGCTCGTCATCATGATGGCGACGACCGCCTATCTAGGCTGGCAGCGCAGGCAACTGCTGGTGCTGCCCGCATTCGGCACCGGTCTGCTGTTGCTCGTGGATGCCTGGTTCGACATCACGACCGCGAACCCTCGCGATATCTGGTTCGCCGTCGCCATCGCCTGCGTCGGCGAGATCCCCGTCGCCCTCTTGCAGCTCAGCGGCGCGTTTCTACTGTTCAAATTCGTCGCTGACGCCCACCCATTGGCCGAGCCGGGCGTCAGCGCCTGGCGCACCAAGCTCCCATTCTGACAGTACCCACCTGGTCGCCGAATCCGCCTGCCGCACAGACCAACTCGGCGAAGGAGGGACGGCAAACCCTCAGGAAGCCACTGCCGTCGGCGCACTCCTCGGATCCTCGTGAATCTCCAAGGTGCAGCACTTCACCCCGCCACCGGCCTTGAGCAACTCCGACAGATCGACACCCACCGGGTTGTACCCCTGCCCACGCAATTGCGACGCCAGATTCTCCGCGCGGCTGCTGATGAAGACATTCAGCCCATCGGAAACGCCGTTGAGCCCGAGCACCACGGCATCGTCGTCCGTGGCGAGGATGGCATCGGGGTAGAGCTCGGCAAGGATCGCCTGACTCGCGCGGCTGAACGCGGGCGGGAAGTAGGCGACATTGCTGTCGTCGAGCACCATCAGCGCGGTATCCAGGTGGTAGAAGCGCGGATCGACCAGTTCCAAGGACACCACCGGCAGATCGAAATAGCGCTCGACTTCGCGGTGCGCGGCGATCGAACTCCGGAAGCCGGTCGCGGCCAGCATCCGGTCGCCGACCAGCAGGAAATCGCCTTCGCCCTCGTTGATCTCCTGCGCGCCGACCAACTCCGCCATACCCCGCTGCGCGAACCAGCGGTGGAACGCGGGACCCTCGGCGGCCCGCTCGGGATGGGTGAACCGTGCCGACATCGCCCGATCCCCCACGATCAGACCACTATTGGCGGCGAAGACCATATCGGGTAGCCCCGGCTCACCGGGCACCACCTCGATCCGGTGACCGTACTGCTCGAAGGTCGCACGCAGCACCTCCCATTGCGACAGCGCCAGCGCGCGATCGACTGGTTCCTGCGGATTCATCCACGGATTGATCGAGTAGAAGACCTCGAAATGATCCGGACGGCACATCACGAACTGTCGCGGTGATGGCTCCCGCCCGGCGGGCTCGATGCGGAGGGTGGCTACAGAGCTCAACGTGTCTCCCGGAGATAGGGCGGATCGTTCCGCTGACACGAAGGTAATTCGCCTACTATTGCGTCAGAAACAACGATTTATTGCGCTTGATGAACCGAATTCGGCGAATCATTGCGGCAGCGGAGAGGAAGTGTGGCGTGGATGACATTGATCGGCGAATTCTCGCCCATCTGCTCAAGTCGGCGCGCGCCTCGTTCCAGGAGATCGGCGCGAAGGTCGGACTGTCTGCTCCCGCGGTGAAGCGCCGCGTCGACAAGATGGTCGCGAGCCGCCAGATCACCGGCTTCACCGCGCTGGTCAATCCGGCCGCGCTCGGCTGGACCACCGAGGCATACGTCGAGGTCTACTACCGCGACAACATCACCCCGGCCGAACTCCGGCGCAGCCTCGAACCGATCCCCCAGGTCGTCGGCGTCTGGACCATCGCGGGCGAGGCCGACGCCCTCGTGCATGTGATGGCGACCGATATGGCCGAGATCGAGTCCACCGTCGAGCGGATCCGCGAGAACACTCGCGTCGGCCGAACTCGCAGTTCCATTGTCATGTCGCGGATTCTGGAACGTCCCCGAACCTGAACGAGCATCCCGTCGGCCACTCGGCGTTTACCAGCACCTGCGCATCCGCGCAGCGCCGCGCCGCCACCCGCGCCGACCGGGCACTATGCACACCTCCTAGTGTGGTGCGCATGTCCGACGTTCGTGCCAGCTACCTCACCGACGGGGCCGAGATCTATCGGCGCTCGTTCGCGACGATCCGCGCGGAGGCGGACCTGAGTGGATTCCCGCCGGATGTGGCGCAGGTGGTGGTGCGGATGATCCATGGCTGCGGGCAGGTGGATCTGGCCGGGGATATCGGGTTTTCGACGGGTGTGGTGGCGGCGGCGCGGGCCGCGTTGCGGGCCGGGGCACCTATTCTGTGCGACGCGACAATGGTCGCGTCCGGTGTGACGCGCAAGCGGCTGCCCGCCGATAACGACGTGATCTGCACCCTCGCCGATCCGCGGGTGCCGGAACTGGCTGCGGCAATGGGCAATACGCGGTCGGCCGCGGCACTGGAGCTTTGGCGCGACCGCCTCGACGGCGCGGTGGTCGCCATCGGGAACGCGCCGACCGCACTGTTCCATCTGCTCGACATGATCGATGCGGGCGCGCCGCGACCCGCCGCGATCCTGGGCATTCCGGTCGGCTTCATCGGCGCCGCCGAATCCAAGGACGCGCTGATGGAATTCGGCGGGGTCGAATATCTGACCGTGCGCGGGCGGCGCGGCGGCAGCGCCATCACCGCGTCGGCGCTGAACGCGATTGCGAGCGAACAGGAATGAGCAACGGCAAGTTGTGGGGCGTCGGGCTGGGCCCGGGCGATCCGGAGTTGGTGACGGTGAAGGCGGCGCGAGTGATCGCCGAGGCCGATGTCATCGCCTTCCACAGCGCGCGTCACGGCCGCAGCATCTCCCGTGGGATCGCCGCGCCGTATATGCGCGAAGGCCAGCTCGAGGAGCACCTGGTCTACCCGGTGACAACCGAGACCACCGACCATCCCGGCGGCTATCAGGGTGCCATTGACGAGTTCTATGAGCAGGCCGCCGAACGCCTCGCCACACATCTGGCGGCGGGCCGCTCGGTCGCGCTGCTCGCCGCGGGCGATCCGCTCTTCTACAGCTCCTATATGCATATGCACCGCCGGCTGGCCGACCGGTTCGAGGCCGAGATAATCCCCGGCATCACCTCGGTGAGCGCGGCCTCGGCCGCCCTCGGCACGCCGCTGGTGGAGGGCGAGCAGGTGCTGACCGTCCTGCCCGGCACCATGCCCACCGACGAACTCACCCGCCGCCTGCGCGACACCGACGCGGCCGCCATCATGAAGCTCGGCCGCACCTATCCCGCTGTGCGCCAGGCCCTCTCGGACTCGGGCCGCCTCGCCGACGCCTACTACGTCGAACGGGCGAGCAGCACCCGCGAGCGGGTACTCGCCGCCGACGACGTCGACGACGCGGACGTGCCGTATTTCGCCATCACCCTGGTTCCCGGCCCCCAGCCGACAACCCCACTGCGCCTTGCGAATTCGGCGCAGGGTCGACCACAGACCGTTGCATCCGCTACCGAACTCGGTGCCGAACAGCAGGCTCCCAGCCGCACAGATGCGGCAGCAGTTCCGCTAGCGGCCGCGGGCAACGGCTCGCGCACGGCTCGCGCAGTTCCGTCCGACGGGTCCCGAGCTTCGGACACCGATTCGGCCGCATCGCATTTCGGCGGCACGGATGCCACCGGAGTCGGCGAAGTCGTGGTCGTGGGGCTGGGGCCGGGCTCCCCCGGCTGGACGACTCCCGAAGTCGAACGCGCACTTGCCGAAGCGACCGATCTGGTCGGCTATACGACCTACATCGATCGAGTGCCGTCGCGTCCCGGGCAGCGCAGACATGCCAGTGATAACCGGGTGGAGTCCGAACGGGCGGCCATGGCCTTGGATCTCGCGAAGCAGGGGGCCAAGGTCGTCGTCGTGTCCTCGGGTGATCCCGGAGTGTTCGCGATGGCGGCGGCGGTGCTCGAGGAATCGGCCGATGCGCAGTGGGACGGGGTACCGGTGCGGGTACTGCCCGGGCTCACTGCGGCCAATGCCGTCGCCAGCCGGGTCGGCGCGCCGCTCGGCCACGACTATGCGATGATCTCGCTCTCGGATCGGCTCAAGCCGTGGGAGGTTGTGGCACAACGTCTTTCGGCGGTCGCCGCGGCGGATATGGCGATTGCTGTCTACAACCCGGCGTCCAGCCAGCGCACCTGGCAGGTCGCCGCTATGCGTGATGTGCTGCTCGAATATCGCAAGCCCGATACCCCGGTGGTGCTCGGTCGCGATGTCGGCGGACCCACCGAATCCGTCCGCGTCGTCACCCTCGCCGAGTTGGATCCGGCCGAGGTCGATATGCGCACATTGCTGATCATCGGCGCGTCCACGACCGCCGTGATCGAGTCCGAACAGGGCACCCGGGTCTACACCTCGCGCCGCTACCAACGCTGATTCCGTTCCCGATTGCGGGTCCCGGAGAGAAACCGTAAACATTCCGAAAACGGGTTCCGCCACGCTGAAGGCACACAACGCAGCGGGCCGGACGGACCCGCGATAACCCGGAAAGGCAACACCTCCCATGCGCAAGCTCAAGCTCCAGGTCCAGACCACCATCGACGGCTACATGTCCGGTGCGAACGGCGAAATGGACTGGATGACGTTCCAGTGGTCCGACGACCTCGCCGCCCACGTCACCGCCCTCACCGCCGACGTCGACACCATCGTGCTGGGCCGCAAGCTGGCCGAGGGATTCATCCCGCACTGGGCCGCCAAGCCCGAGAGCGAGCCCCAGGCGGCCATCGACAAGATGAACAACACACCCAAGGTCGTGATCTCCAATAGCCTCACCGAATCGCCATGGGAGAACACCGTCGTCGCCGGCGGCAACCTGGCCGAGAACATCAACCGGCTCAAGGCCGAGCCGGGTGCGGACATCATCGTCTACGGCGGCGGCACCCTCGTCTCGAACCTGATCGCCGAGGATCTGATCGACGACCTGCACCTGTTCGTCAACCCGGCCGCGATCGGCGCGGGCCTGCCGGTATTCGGCAGTGGCACCAAGCGGTTCGACCTCGTGTCCGCCACTGCGTTCGAGTGCGGGGTCACCGAATTGCACTACCGGCCGAAGAGCGCCTGACCCGCGTGCAGTAGATGCCGATCGAGAACTGATCGGCATCTACTGTGTTTTGCAACGCGACCACACTGCGACCGAGAGATCAGTCAGGCGCGATAATTCCGTGCCACGAGCACCGAACATCCCGCTGCACCCAGCGCGGCGACCGTGAACATCATCGGGTACCCGACCCCGAAGGTCTGATGTAGAAACGCCAACAACGCGGGAACTCCGAAGCCGAGGTAGCTGACGGAGTAGAACACCGCGGTCAGTCCGGCGAGGTCGTCGGGACGTGCGATGCGTTCGATCTCCTGCAATCCGGCCACCAGCCCGATACCGTATCCGCCACCGAGCACGACGGCAGTGGCGACGGTGAGCACCATGGCCAACGTGCCGGAAGCCACCGCGGCCAAACCCATTCCACATACGACCAGCGCCACCGCGACCACCGCGGCACGGGCAGTGCCCGGTCGATCGATCCGTCGCGCGACCGATTGGATGGCGAACCCACAGCCCAGGGTGACCACCGTGATCAGCGCCGAGAAGGCGATAGGCACGTCGTGCACCCTCGGCGCCATCAACGTGGGCATGACGGCGTACGCCGTTGCGGCGGAACTGAACAGCAACATTGCGACCGGAAGGGCCACGCACCGGAACCTGCGATGTGCGGCGGCCGGAACCTTCAGATCATCGATCAACCGCCCCGAATTCCACTGCGACGACAATGTTTCCGGTGCCCGAGCCACCCACACCGCCGCGATCAGACATAACACGGCGTTGATCAGATAGGCGAGCGTATTCGGCAGCGGCGCCCACTGTGCGAGCACACCGGCGACGCCAGCGCCGACAGCGAACCCGCCCGTAAGACTCATCGCCGAGCGGCGCGCCCCGGTACCCGCGGGCAGCTCCGGCCCGAACGGCGGCTGCGAAAGCTCTTTGAGCCAGCTACTTCCCACCGCCATCGCCAACCCGAGCGCCACCCCGCACAGCACCCGCCCCGCCGATAGCAGCGGCACCGAATCGGATCCGAAGGCCAGCAGCAGCGAACCGGCCCCGCCGATCAGCGGCGCCGGCCGCAGCAGCGTGCGGCGGCCGTACCGGTCCGAGAGCGGTCCGCCGATCAGCAGCGCGGGCACGATGCCGAGCACATGGTCGAACAGCAGCAGGTCCACCGTGGTGGCGGGCAGGCCGTTGGCCTTGTACATCACCAGCAGCGGCGTGAATTCATTTCCGCCCCAGGCGATCGCGAACATCGCCGCCGCGACGCCCCACCAATGCCGCGAGCCGGTTCCCTGTTGCCTCGACCGGGTCGCGACGGCGGTGAGCGTTGCCACTACAGACCTCTCACTTCCAGCTGGTGCACGCCCGACATATGGTCGACGAGCGCGGTGGCGAATCCGGCCACGTCGCCGCTTTCGATCAGATCGGCGAGCCCCGTATGCTGTTCGATGATGCGGCCGGTATCGGTCGAACCACGATGCAGCGCAGCGCTGTTCATGCGACGCTGCCGTTCGCGCAGTGAGTCGTAGAACCCGCTCAGCAATGGATTTCCCGCGGCCACCACGTAGGACCGGTGAAAGTCGGTGTCCTCCACCGCGAATCGTTCGAAGTCCGCGGCGGCCGCCAACTCGCGCTGCCGATCCACCGACGCACGCAGTTCGGCGATCAGTGCCGACCGATCGGCCGCCACCACCGCGCGCACCGCCCCGGTCTCCACGACATAGCGGGCATGCACGACGTGTTCGGCCTCGGCGGGCGGAATCGGCACTACCAGCGCGCCGCGCTTGGGATAGAGCTTCATCCACCCCTCCGCCTCGAGTCGCAGGAACGCCTCCCGCACCGGGGTCCGGGACATGCCGAGGTCGGTGGCGATCTCGCCCTCGCTGATCAACTCACCACCCGGCAAGCCCCCGCTCAGGATGCGTTCCTTGACCTCGCGGTAGGCCAGTTCGGCAGATGAATACGTCTTAGACACAAGTTGCATCTTAGCGACACATCGCAGGGAGCCCGGTAGGGGTATAACGTGAGAGTCGTATAACATTCCACTATGGAACGTTGAGAGAGCGAAGGGAGCAGTCCGTTGGCGAACACCTCGACACAACGCAAATCGCTGAACTCCACGGCGGCGTCGCTGCTCGGATTTCTGCACGACGGTCCGATGTCCGGCTGGGATCTGGTGACCCAGGCCCAGGACCGGATCGGCGACTTTTGGACCATCACCCAGAGCCAGGTCTACCGCGAGCTGGCCGCCATGGACGCGGCCGGACTCGTGGAAAAGGGTGAAACCGGGGCACGCGAGCGCACCCCATATCAGATCACCGATGCTGGGCGCCAAGCCTTCCTCGAATGGGTCGCCCGCGATCCGGGCGCGGAGACCATCCGAGTACCGCTGCTACTGACCCTGTCCTTCGGTAAGCACGTCGATCCCGATCATCTCGATCGAATCATCGCCGCCAACAAGGAGATTCACCAGCAGCGCCTCGCCCGCTATCTCACCGACGACCCCACCGACCTGCCCCCCTACCGGCGCGCGACCCTCGAATTCGGCATCGGCTACGAGCGCTCCGTGCTGGCCTGGTTCGATCGGCTGCCGGAACTTCTCGGCCGCTGACCAACGGGCAGGCACAGCCAAAGAAAGTCGACTAACTACCAGATGCGATATCCCGCAACCACTTCCACGCCTCTTCGACGGTTTCTCCGACCACCGCACCCGGCGGCAGCTCGGGCCGGTCGATAACGATCACGAGAAGGTCCGCCGCGCGGGCGGCGTCGAGTTTGGCGGCGGTCTGGTCGCCGCCGCTGTCCTTGGTGACCAGCACGTCGATACGGTGCCGCTCGAGCAGCCGCAGTTCATCCGCGGGGGTGAAAGGCCCACGCGCGAGTAGCAATTCGTGCCGCGGCGGCAGGGCCCCGGTGGGCGGGTCGATGGCGCGGATCAGGAACCACTGGTCGGTGAGTCCGGCGAAGGCGGCGACGCCTTGGCGGCCGATTGTCAGAAAAACGCGGTCCCCCGCGCCGGACACCGCCTGCGCGGCCGCATCGAGGTCGGGCACCCGGATCCATCGATCGCCGGACCGCTCGGACCACCCAGGCCGTCGCACATGCAGCAGCGGCAGGCCGAGATCGGTTGCGGCCCTGGCCGCATTCGCGCTGATCGTGCCCGCGAACGGATGCGTGGCATCGACGATTGCCGCGATCTCGTTCTCCGCCAACCACTTCCGCAGACCCTCGGCCCCGCCGAAGCCACCGATCCGCACCGCACCCTCGGGCAGCAGCGGGTCACGAACACGACCGGCGAGCGAGGAGACGATGTCGAATCCTCGCTCGCCGGAAGCGATGTGGGCGAGTTCCCTGGCTTCCCGGGTGCCGCCCAGAATCAGGGTTTTCAGGGCTGCCCGCTGAAGTACGCGATGCCCGCGTTGATCAGGTTCGGGCCACCCGCGATGAGCAGGCCGATGAGCGCGCCCACCGGCAGACCGATGCCGAAGAAGAAGAAACCGATAATGCCGCCGATGACCGCACCGAGCGAGGCGCGCTGCAGTTCGCTGAAGAACCACTCCTGCGAGGAGATCGCCTCGGCGCTGGCCGCGGCCGCGGCTGCGGTCGGCTTGACGTCGGGAGTCAGCGTCAGCTTCTGGGCCGAGGGGTCGATGGTGGCCGCGATCGGGATCAGCTGGTCACCGACCTTCGCCTGCAGCGGGATCGAGGTGACGACCGCGCCCTCGGCGTTCTTCACCGTGACGTACTTCTGGTCGGCATCGAGGCCGAACGCGCCGCCGGTGACGGCCGCGACGATCGACTTGTCGACCAACTGCACCGCGTAGTTCACACCGTGGTCCTCGCCCTGCACAGCGGGCGCGGCCTGGTTCTGCACGGCAGGAGCGGGTGCCGCCGGAGCGGCGCCGGAGGTACCCGCCGCAATCCCGGTGGCGGCGACGGCCATCATCGCGGTAGCGGCAAACTTCTTGTACTTCATAAATCTCCCCAATAGGACGCGGATCCGGCGATAACGTCCGAATCTCGGGCACCGACCCTACCGTTGGATCGCGTCCGTTTCACCCACAAAGTGAGGTTTTCAGAGCGAGCCGCCTTTGACGACGGTCCACTGGGTGACGGGCAGTTGTGGTCGCCAGGTCGTAAACTTGCCAAGGGCTTCGGCCCGGTAAATCTGAAACTTCCGCAGTTCACCGCCGTGTTCGGCGGCCCAGTTCAGCAGCAGCGCTTCGGATTCCGCGGTCACCGCATTCGCCACCAAACGACCGCCCTGGCGTAGATGAGACCAGCATGTCTCGAGTACGCCATCTTGGGTGAGGCCGCCGCCGACGAAAATGGCGTCTGGAGGTGCGGATTCAGAAGATTTTCCTACCTCGGTGAGCACCTCCGCGCGCACACCGACGTGCGGGACACCCAGGGCGGCGGCGTTGTCGGCGATCTGCCGCCGCCTGTGTTCGAGCCGCTCGAAGGTCACCGCCCGGCAGCTCGGATGGGTGCGGCACCATTCGATCGCGATACTGCCCGAACCCCCGCCGACATCCCAGAGCAGTTCCCCGGGCGCGGGTGCCAGCGCCGACAGTGTCAGTGCTCTGACCTCGGACTTGGTGAGCTGACCGTCGCCGCCGAACAGTCCGTCCGGCAGTCCGGACACCCGCGTCGCCCGCGGCTGTTTCGGATCGGCGACGCATTCGATCGCGACGATATTGAGCGGATCCCCCGACGGGAGTTCCCATTTCGCCGCCCGATCGGTCACGATCCGTTCACGCGGACCACCCAGCTGTTCGAGCACGGTCAGCATCGATTCCCCGAAACCATTGCCCCGCAACAGTTCCGCGATCCGGCCCGGCGTGTGCTCGTCGGCACTCAACACCAGGACCCGCCGCCGATCCGCCAACTCGGGCAACACCGTCTCCACCTGCCGCCCCACCGCGCTCACCACCGGCACCTCCGCCAACGCCCAGCCAAGCCGCGCACAGGCCAGCGACGCCGACGACGCCTGCGGAAACACCCGCAGCTTCGCCGCCCCGAACAGCCGCGCCAAAGTCACCCCGATGCCATAGAACATCGGATCCCCACTCGCCAGCACACACAGCCGCCGCCCCGAATAGCCATCGAACAACCCGGGCAGCGCGGGCACCAAAGGCGAAGGCCACTGCTGCTCTTGCGCGGTAACGGTCGCCGGAAGCAGTTCCAGCTGCCGTGCCGACCCGAACACCACCTCGGACCCCGAGATCGCTTCCCGCGCAGCCGATCCGAGCCCGGACCACCCGTCCGCACCGATCCCGATCACCGCGATCGGCGGCCCAACCCAGCCCCCCATCAGCGCGGCTCCTGCCGTGAACCGCGTCTCGAGTCGCCGGCGCCGACCGGCCGCGCACTTTGCGCCAGAGCGTCCGGCACCGAGTGACCACGCAAGAAGGTCCGGTGGCCGTTCATCGGGGCATCCGCCGCCAGATGGGTTGGGGCAGTAAGCGGATCGCGAAGATTATCGGGCGCAGGATGCCGGGGACCCAGACCCGGTTCGCGCGACGGTGCAGCCCGCGCACCACTGCGGCGGCCACTTGGTCGGGGGTGCTCGAGAACGGGGCGGCGTCCATGCCCTCGGTCATTCGGCCGATGACGAAACCGCAGCGGAGCAGCAGGAGGTGAACACCGCTGCCGTACAACGCATCCGCGAGGCCGCTGGCGAAACCGTCGAGCCCGGCCTTCGCCGAGCCGTAAACGTAGTTGGCGCGTCGCACCCGCGCGCCCGCGATCGAGCTGAATACGACGATCTGACCGTCACCCTGCGCGCGAAGCAGATTCGCGAGGATGGTGAGCACGCTGACCTGCGCGAGGTAATCGGTGTGCACCACCGCGATCGCGTGCGCCGGATCGCCTTCGGCGCGCGCCTGTTCGCCGAGCACCCCGAACGCCACCACCGCAACACCGATCCCGCCGTACTCGGCCGCGACCTTCTCCAACAGCGCGGGATGACTCGCCGTATCGTCGGCATCGAACTCGACGGTATGCACCGCGGTCGCCCCGGCAGCCGCAACCGCCGCACTTTCCTCGACCAACTCCGCACTGCGCCGAGCCGCGAGCACCACCACCCGCCCCGGCGCCAGCCGCCGAGCCACCTCGAGCCCGATCTCACTGCGCCCCCCTAGCACCACCACCGCACCGTCGGCAATCCCACGCGTTCCCATCCGCCCAGTCTTTCACCCCCCACTCCCTCGAAATCTCCCGCCTGTCGCTCTGTCGCCACACACTGTCGACCCATGTCGTCCTCGGCTCCACTCCTGTCCGCCTGACGGGCATAGGTCGCGGCGGACGTGGGCCTGAGGCACCGTTACTGTCGGGGGATGCCGACCAGCACCGCACAGTTGTCTCCTGCCGCGCTCGAGTTCGTTGCCGAGCGGCACCTCGCGACCTTGACCACGCTGCGCGCCGATGGGACGCCGCATGTGGTGGCGGTGGGGTTCACCTGGGATCCCGAGGCCGGGATCGCGCGGGTGATCACCAATGACGGTTCGGTGAAGGTGCGCAATGTGCGGCGCTCCGGTTATGCGGCGGTCAGCCAGGTGGACGGGATCCGCTGGCTCACCCTGGAAGGCCCGGCCACCGTGCTCGACGATTCCGACAATGTCGCCGAAGCGGTCGACCGATACGCGGGCCGCTACCGGGTCCCCCGCGAAAACCCCACCCGCGTAGTCATCGCCATCCAAGTCCAGCGCGTACTCTCCAGCAGCACCCTGGCGCACACGCCAGCCTGATCCGACGCCGTCACACCAACGGCATCCCGCCCGGTCCGGTCACCCGCGCCAGTTCGAACGACCCCGCAGCTCCCGACACAGTCCCCGGCCCCTGGACCGGCTCGAAGCACGGCCGACCATGGGTGCTGGTTCATCGGCTCGCGGCCGCTCAACCACACGCTGCGCCCGGTCACATTCGCCGGACCAGCAGGGCAACCGCTCAGAGCACCGTCAACCCATGCGGCCGCTGGTTCATCGATTCACAACCGTCTTCGGTGACGACGACGATGTCCTCGATGCGCGCACCCCAGTCGCCGCGGAAGTAGATGCCGGGTTCGACGCTGAAGGCCATGCCGGGTTGCAGGGGCAGGGTGTTGCCTTCGATGATGTAGGGCTCCTCGTGGACCGAGAGGCCGATGCCGTGGCCGGTGCGGTGCACGAAGGCAGGCCCGAAACCGGCGTCGGTCAATAGGTTTCGGGCGGCGGCGTCGACCGATTCGGCGGTGACGCCGGGGCGCACAGCGGCGACCGCGGCGGCTTGGGCGCGTTCCAGTTCGGCGAATTGCCAGGCCACGGTGGCCTTGGGCTCGCCGAGCACGTAGGTGCGGGTCGAGTCGGAGTAGTAGCCGGGTTCGACGGGGCCGCCGATATCGATCACGACCACATCGCCGGATTCGATGCGCCGGTCGGAGACGCTGTGGTGCGGGTCAGCGCCGTGCGGTCCGCTGCCCACGATGACGAACGCCGCCTCGGTGTGCCCCTCCTCGACGATCGCGGCCGTGATATCGGCGCCGACCTCGGCCTCGGTGCGCCCGACGCGCAGGAATTCGCCCATCCGCGCGTGCACCCGGTCGATGGCCGCGCCCGCGCGCCGCAGTGCCTCGATCTCGGCCTGGTCCTTGATCATGCGCAACTCCCGCAGCACCGGGGTGGCCGAAACCGGTAGCCCGCTGACGGATTCGGCCAGCGGCAGCAGATGCAGCGCGGGCATGACATCGGTGACCGCGACCCGGGAACCGACATGCAGCGACGACTTCACCAACTGGTACGGATCGACGCCGTCGACCCAATCCAGCACCTGCAGACCGAGATCGCCCGCAGCCGAACCCTCCAGCGAGGCCAACTCGAGCTTCGGAATCACCACCGACGCGGTTGCGCCGTCGGCCGGGATCACCAGACAGGTCAGCCGCTCGAATGATTCCGCCGCCGACCCGATCAGATAACGCAGATCCGGCCCCGGCGTGATCAGTAGGGCATCCAGATGAGCGGCGCGCATCAACTGCACCGCCCGCTCGAGTCGGTCACCATAGACATCCGCCGCGAATCGGGACTCCGTGTGCGAGCTCATACCGCCGACGTTACCCGCCACCACGATCAACCCGAACGCGAACGGCGATCGCCCCAGCTTGTCGTAACGGACAGGTAGCCTCAGCGGCGTGAACTCTGCGATGTCCGGTGGGCCCCTGCTGCTGCTCGATGGTGCGAGCCTGTGGTTCCGCGCGTTCCACGCGATTCCGGAGAAGATCACCGCGCCCGACGGCCGGTCGGTGAACGCGCTGCGCGGCTTCACCGACATGGTGGCCTCGCTGATCACCAAGCACAAGCCGAGCAGGTTGGTCGTGTGCCTGGATCTGGACTGGCGACCTGCCTTCCGAGTTGCGCTGGTGCCGACCTACAAGACCCACCGCCTCGATACGTCGACCGATGCCGCACCAGGTGCCGAGGATGTACCGGACACGCTGACCCCGCAGGTCGAGATGATCCTCGACGTCCTCGCCGCGGCCGGTATCGCCACCGGCGGCGCGGCCGGACTGGAGGCCGACGACGTACTGGGCACCCTGGCCACCCGCGAGCGCACCGATCCGGTGGTGGTCGTCAGCGGTGACCGCGACCTGCTCCAACTCGTCCGCGACGAACCGACACCGCAGGTCCGGGTGCTCTACGCCGGACGCGGTCTGGCCAAGGCCGAACTGTTCGGCCCGGCCGAGGTATCCGCGAAATACGGTGTGCCCCTGGATAATGCGGGCCCGGCCTACGCGGATATGGCGACCCTGCGCGGTGACTCCTCCGACGGCCTGCCGGGCGTGGCCGGTATCGGTGAGAAGTCCGCAGCGACGCTGATTTCCCGATTCGGTTCGCTCGACGCGCTCACCGCCGCTGTCGCGGATCCGACTTCCGACCTTGCCCAAGGCGTGCGCGCCAAAATCCGAGCCGCCGAGGCATACCTGAAGGCCGCCGCCCCGGTCACCCGTGTGGTCCGCGACGCCGACGTAGAACTCTCCCGCCCCGACACTCTCCCCACCACCCCCGCCGACCCGGACCGCCTGCGCGAACTGGCCACCGCCTACAACGCCGAAAGCCCCATCACCCGCCTGATCACGGCATTGACCACAGCACACTCAGCCTGATCCCACACGACTCCGCGGACACTTCCTCGCGCAGGCTTGCGCCAAGCGGGTTCCCATGTGCCCAGAAGGCCCTGAAATCGCCGGGCGCCCACGTCGCAACGCGGGCCACCCGGTACCCGAAACCCGGAACCCTAGTTCGGGCGACCGACCTCGTAGGTCCCGTCCTCCTTGGTGATCTTGACGGTGACCTTCTTCTGCTCGCCGCTGACCTTGAGGTCACAGGTGAAGGTCGCGTCGACCTTGACCTGCTGGCCGGACGGGCAGGATACGTCGGCGACGTCCTGGATCCCGTAGGAATCCGAAAGCACCTTCTTGACGCCGTCCTGGACGGCCGCCTGATCCAATTCGTCCTTGCTGGTCAGCACGACCACCAGCACCACGATCGCGCCGATCACGGCGACCCCGAGCAGACCTAGGCCGATGAACAGGCCCTTGCTCTTGCCGCCACCGCTCGGCTGCGGGGTCTGCTGCGGCTGCTGCCACTGCGGCTGACTCTGCTGCCACGGCTGCTGCCCCTGCTGCGGCGACCATTCCTGTTGCGTCGGCTGCTGCGCCCACGACGGCTGACTCGGCTGACCGGGCTGGCCCCACTGCGGCTGGCTCGGCTGGCTCTGCGGGTTCGGCTGACCCCACTGCGGCTGACTGGGCTGGCTCTGCGGGTTCGGCTGACCCCACGGCTGCTGCGGCGGCTGCTGCGCGTTCGGATCCCCCCACTGCTGGGTCGGCTGCGCCGCCGGGGCGGCACCCCACTGCTGGGTCGGCCCGGCTGCACCGGGTGCCTGCTGTCCGCCCCACACCTGGGTGGGATCGTTGCGTCCCTCCCCGGGACCAGGGGCGTCGTTCGGTCCGTACGGGCCGCTCATCTGCTTGCCTCCACTCGCATCGTTATACATACGGTAGCCCCCCGCGTGAGACTCGTCGCAGAACAGGACCAATCCGGTACGAGGTGCGATCCTGTCCGACTCCTCCGCCACGGTCGGTACGCGAAAGAAATCAAATCACAATCGAATCGGCTACGCGGCGTCCACGGCTACGACACCCCGTCGGATTGCCCGGACGGCCTTAGCCGCGGTCCCCGCGATCTCCACGTCGTCGGCGGTCCCGTGAATCTGATCGAGCAGATCGATCACCTGTCGGCACCACCGCACGAAATCGCCCGCGGACAGTGGCGAATTCTGATCACCACTGGCCAGCAAAGACTCGGCCAACCCATCGCCGCGCGCCCATTTGTAAACACCGGTCACAAAACCGAGATCCGGTTCGCGCGTCGGCGGCAGCTTGTGCCGTGCCTCGTCGGACCGCAACTCGCTCCACACTCCGATGGTCGCGCCGACCGCACGGCGGATCGGTTCGGTCGGTCCGCTGGCGCCGAGATAGCCGCCCTCCTGGCGGGATTCGTACACCAGAATCGAAACAACCGCGGCCAATTCGGCCGGTCCGAGCCCGCGCCACAGTCCCTGCCGCAGGCATTCGGCGACCAGCAGATCGCTCTCGGCATAGATCCTGGCCAATCGACGACCGTCCGAGGTCACCTCGCCCTCGTGCACGAAGCCCCGCTCCTCCAGCAAACCGAGGATCCGATCGAAGGTGCGCGCCAGCGAATTGGTGGTCGCGGCAACCTTCTGGCGCATCGTCTCGGTCTCGCGCAGTAGCCGGTTATAGCGTTCACCGACTCGGCTCATCTGCTCGCGGTCGGGTCGGGTGTGCGCCGGATGTGAGCGCAGACTGCGCCGCAGCGTCGCCAATTCGCGGTCCTCGCCCGCCTTCAACCGGTCGCCGCGCCGCTGCCGACCCGGCGCCGCGATCCCGGTGCTGCGCAATGCCGAGGCCAGATCCCGCCGGGTGCGCGCGGTCCGGTGATCGACCTTGCGCGGCAGACGCATATGACCCAATGTCTTCGCGGGCACCGGGAAATCGGCCACCGACACCCGCCCGGCCCACTTGTCCTCGGTGAGCACCAGCGGACGCGGATCCCCCGGCGTGGCATCGGGTTCCAGGATCACCGCGAGCCCGGCCCGCCGCCCGGAGGGGATGGCCACCACGTCACCGCGCCGCAAGGAAACCAGCGCATCGACGGCGGCCCCACGCCGATCCGCGCGCCCCTGCTGCTCGATCTGCCGTTCCCGCTGCTTGATCCGCTCCCGCAGCGAAATGTATTCCAGGAAGCCGCCGTCCGCACCGCCGAGCTGATCGCGCAGCTTGCGCAACTGCCCCTCGTTGCGTTCGATGCCACGCACCAACCCCACCACCGATCGGTCGGCCTGGAACTGCGCGAAGGAACGTTCGAGCAGCGCACGCGACTCGTCGGCACCCATCCGGTCGATCAGATTGATCGACATGTTGTAGCCCGGCCGGAACGAACTGCGCAGCGGATAGGTCCGCGTGGAGGCCAGACCGGCGACCGCGCTGGTATCGACCTCGGGCTGCCAGAGCACCACCGCATGGCCCTCGACATCGATCCCGCGACGCCCGGCCCGGCCGGTGAGCTGGGTGTACTCCCCCGGGGTCAGCTCGGCGTGCGATTCGCCGTTGAACTTGACCAGCCGTTCGAGCACCACCGTCCGCGCGGGCATATTGATGCCCAATGCCAGTGTCTCCGTGGCGAATACGGCCCGAACCAGACCGTGTACGAACAGTTCCTCGACGGTATGCCGGAATGCGGGCAGCATGCCCGCGTGATGTGCGGCCAGCCCGCGGTGCAGCGCCTCGCGCCACTCCCAGTAACCGAGTACCTCGAGATCACCCTTGGGCAGATCCCCGGTGTGCTTCTCGATGATCGCGTCGATCTCTTCGACCTCGTCCGCCCTGCTGAGATCCAAGCGCGAACGCAAGCATTGCGCGAGCGCCCCGTCGCATCCGGCCCGGCTGAAGATGAAGGTGATCGCCGGCAGCAGCCCTTCCTCGTCGAGCTTGGCCAGCACCTCCGGGCGCGGCAACGGCCGGAAGTTCCGGTTCCCGCCGCGACCGCCGCGCGGTCCGCCCCAGCCGTTCATCCGGTCCGCGGCCTCGCGATGGCGGATATAGCGCACGAGATCCTCGTCGACGAGCACCTTCTGATCGCTGGAGTTGGTGTCGAACAGGTCGAACATCCGCCGCCCGACCATGACGTGCTGCCACAGCGGCACCGGCCGGGTCTCATCGACCACGACCGCGGTATCGCCGCGCACGGTCTCCATCCACGCGCCGAACTCCTCGGCATTGCTGACCGTCGCGGACAGGCTGACCAGCCGAACATCCGGCGACAGATGCAGGATGACCTCCTCCCACACCGCGCCGCGGAAGCGGTCGGCGAGGTAGTGCACCTCGTCCATCACCACATACGACAGTCCGCGCAGCGCGTCCGAGGAGGCGTAGAGCATATTGCGCAGCACCTCGGTGGTCATGACGACCACCGGTGCGTCCGGGTTGATGGACTGGTCACCGGTGAGCAACCCGACCTGGTCGCGTCCGTGCCGCTCGGTCAGATCGGCGAACTTCTGGTTGGACAGCGCCTTGATCGGGGTGGTGTAGAAGCACTTTCCGCCCGCGGCCAGCGCGAGATGCACCGCGAATTCGCCGACAACGGTCTTACCCGCGCCGGTCGGGGCACACACCAGCACGCTGTGCCCACCCTCGAGGGCGACACAGGCGTTGCGCTGGAAGGGATCCAACCCGAAAGTCAGCTCGGCGGAAAACTTGGCCAGCTCGCCCGCCTGCGACCGGTGATACGTCACCGTCAGAGGGTATCGGAGTAGTCCGACACGGAGCGCGCCGATTTTTCGGACGGATCCATGATCGAGTCGGCCGGGTTGATCGGCTCGGGTGCGGCGATCGAGGAGGCCTCCTCATCCGAGAGCGCCGCCAGGGCCTCGGCCTCCTGGCGCGCACGCCGCCGGTCGTTGATCCGGGAGAGCTGGATGGCGACCTCGAACAGCACCGTCAGCGCGAATGCCAATGCCAGCATCGAGAACGGATCCTGCGGGGTCACGATCGCGGCGAAGACGAAGAGCCCGAACACGATTCCGCGCCGCCACTTGGCGAGCTTGTCGTACTTGAGCACCCCGACGAGGTTCAATCCGACTACCAGCAGCGGGATTTCGAAGCTGACGCCGAAGATCACCAGCAGATTGATGATGAAGCTGAAGTACTGCGAACCGCTCAGCGCCGTGATCTGCGCGTTGTTGCCGATGTTCAGCAGGAAGCTCAACGCATGTGCGACAACCCAATACGCCAGCACGGCGCCGGTCGCGAACAGTGCACTACCCGAGGTGACGAACCCGACCGCGTACTTGCGTTCCTTCGCGTACAGGCCCGGCGTGATGAACGCCCAGATCTGATACAGCCACACCGGGGCGGCGAGCACGACACCCGCGGTCATGCCGACCTTCAACCGCAGCATGAACTGTTCGAATGGCGCGGTCGCCAGCAACCGGCAGGCGCCGTCGGCGGTCAGCACGGCCCGCGATGAGGCGGGCAGCGAACAGTAGGGTCCGGTCAGCACCGACCCCAGGCTTTCGATGCCGAAAATGGTGTGCGCGTACCAGAAGAACCCGAACAGCGTGGTGACGACGACCGCGGCGATCGAGATCAGCAGCCGACGGCGCAGCTCCTGCAGATGCTCGACCAACGACATGGTGCCGTCGGGATTCGTCCTGCGCCTACTGCGCCGGGGATCGAACGGGATTCGCATGGTGGTGTGTTGGCCCCTGGGGTCGAAGGTGCCCGCAGCGGTCGGCGGGCAACAGCACTACGTCCGGCGCGAGTTCGCACTCACCCCGGCGGCAGCGCTGGGCTCAGAGCGATTTCGGCTGTGTCTGGGGCTCTGCTTGCGGCTGGGTGACCGTCGGCTGGACGGCCGGAGCCTGCGGAAGCTCCGCGGCCGGTTGCTGGGCCGGTGCTGCACTTGCCTGTGCATTGCTCTCGTTCTGCATCTGGCTGACTTCGCTCTTGAAGATGCGCAGCGAGCGGCCCAGGCTGCGGGCGGCATCGGGCA
This sequence comes from Nocardia nepalensis, assembly GCF_048910785.1. Taxonomy (NCBI): domain Bacteria; kingdom Bacillati; phylum Actinomycetota; class Actinomycetes; order Mycobacteriales; family Nocardiaceae; genus Nocardia; species Nocardia nepalensis. Next base: position 349,531 of record NZ_JBKBET010000028.1, read on the forward strand.
TACGCTTCGCGCCGAAGAACATCACGAAGAGCGCGGCGATGATCAGCCAGTGCCAGATGCTCAGACTGCCCATAATTAACCTCCAAAGAATGTGGTAGCTCCGATGCTACCGGACTATGACATGGGAGAACTCCGGCGTCGGTGTGCGTTTGCCCTGCGTGCTCCCCCGCCTCCCCAAGCCTTTTGCCGGTCGTGGGTGCCTCGATGGTGCCGTTGCGGGCCGGCGGTGGAATGGTCCGCTCAGTTCTGGGCGTACCCGACGAGTTACCCATGTCCTCACGAAATCAGTCGTTCCTTGTGCCGGCCGTCGCCGCGCGCAGTTGTTCCAGCAGTTCCGGGCCGGTCCAGGTGCGCCGGTCGCCGTGTTCGGCGGCCACGATCATTTCGATGAGCCGCTGGTTGACCGGTGTCGGCAGTCCGACCATCGCGCCGAGGCTCACGATCTCCCCGCACAACCAGGAGATTTCGGTTTTGCGCCCGAGCGCGAGGTCATCGGCCATGGACGAACGGGCTTCTGGATCGACGGCGAGGACCTTTCCGGCGACCAGGCGGAAGATCCCGTCCGGAACGGTCAGCAGCCGGGCCATCAACTCCGGTGGCAGCGGCGTCAGCCGGGCCGGGCGAATTCGCGCTCTGTTCATCGCGGCGAGCGCCTCCCGTTGGGTCAGCGCCAGGCAGCGGCGGTAGTCGCGGTCGGCCAACTCCTCGCGCAGGGGTCGGCCCGACAGCGCGTTGATGGGATTGTTGAGGTTGAGCAGCAGCTTCGCCCATTGCACCGGTAGCAGGTCCGAGTAGCGGCGCAGCGCCAGACCGGCCCTGGCGAATACGTCGGTGAACTGGGCGAGCGCCGGATCGTCCTGTATCGCCAGCCCGCCTTCGGTGCCGCGATGGAATTGACCGTCCGAATGGTGCACGACATTGAACATCACCATGCCCGGCAGCACCACGCAGGTGGGCAGGATCTCGCGGATCACCTTGTCGTTGCCGATCCCGTTCTGCAGGCTCAGCACGACTGTGCCCGGACGGATCTTGCCATCGAGATCGCGCACGGCCGTCGCGGTCGCCGCCGATTTCACCGTTACCAGCACCAAGTCGGCGGACCCGACATCCTCGGGAGTGGTCGACACCCGGAACCCATCCCCGGCCACCGCGACATCGCCGCCGTCGAGGTCGGTGAGCCGCAACCCGGACGCGCTGATCTCGTCCAACACTCGCTGCCGACCGACGAAGGTGACATCGGCCCCGGCCGCCGCCAGCTTCCCGCCGACGAACGAACCGATGCTCCCGGCGCCTAGGACCAGCACCCGAGCAGGCGCCATCACGTCACTCACGCCGATCCAGCCTCCGTGCGTTCATCTGGTCTCCAGGAAACCGGCCGCCTCGTAGGCGGCGAGGGCGGCGTTCGAGCGCTCGCGCACCGCCGCGATCAATTCCGACGGACCGAGCACGGTGACGCCGGAGCCGAAGCCGAGCAGCAGCCGCGCCATCCAGTCCAGGGTGGCGAACCGCATGGTCGCCTCGATACTGCCGTCGGGATGTACGGCCATCCGATGCATTGGGTACTGGTCCAGCACCCAGCCGTAGTCACCGCGAATACGCAAGCGCGCCAATGGAACCGCGGGATCGTCCTGGAACAGGTCGAGCGCGGCGGCCTCCTCGGTCGCATGGCTCGGCGGATGGGCCGGCTCGTCTAGTTCGGTGGCCGCCTCGATCCGGTCGAAACGGAACAGTCGCACACCCTCGGCTTGGCGGCACCAGGCCTGCAGGTAGCTGTTGTTGTCCACGAGGACAATACGAATCGGATCGACGACACGTTCGGATACGACATCGCGACTCGCCGAGTAGTAGACCAGGCGCAGTGCGCGCTGACGGGCCAGCGCGGAACGCACTGTCGAGACGGCAGGGGCCTCGGTCGGCATTTGACCGTGCGACTCGGCGGTGGTCTTGCCGCCGACGATGGCCGATTCCAGTTTGGCGATCGCCGCATGCGCCGCGGTCGGATCGACCATGCCCGGCATATCCACGATCGAGCGCAGCGCCACCAGCAGCGCGGTCGCCTCGGTGGAGGTCAAGCGCAGCGGGCGGTCGATGCCCGCCGAGAAGGTGACCTCGATGCTCTCCTCGGAGAACGACAGGTCGATCAGATCGCCCGGACCATAGCCGGGCAGGCCACACATCCACAGCTGGTTCAGATCGCTCATCAGCTGCTTGGTCGTCACACCGAGATCGGCCGCGGCCTCGGCGGCGCTGATGCCCGGATTGGCGATGAAGTACGGGATCATGTTCAGCAGCCGGGAGAGCCGAACCGAGAGCCGACTGCGCTCACTCACGCCGTGACCTCCGTGTGGTCGAAGACCGAACGCAATCGCGCCACCACGTCCGCGCGCAGTTCCTCGGGTGCGAGCACCACGGCGTCGGGGCCGAGGCCGGTGATCAAGCGCGCCAACCAGTCTCGGGATCGGATCGGCAATTCGACGACTACGCCACTGCGTTCGCCGATCGTGCGCTCCTCCATCACGGGGCCGAGTCTGCGGATTTCGCGCCCGCGGCCTTCGGCCACCCATACCGTCGCGGTGCCGGTGACCGGTGCGCTGCCGGTGACGGTGCCGACGATCTCACGCAGGTCGACGCCCTCGGGCTTGCCGACCGCATTCGGCGGGCCGTAGGCGGTCACATCGTCGCCGATGCGCGATAGCCGGAAGCTGCGGACCGCCTCCCGGTTCCGGTCGTGCCCGACCAGATACCAGCGGCCGTTATGGGTCACCACACCCCAGGGCTCGACATCGCGCATGACGTACGGCTCGTTGATAGCGCCCCGATGTTCGAATCGCACCGCCTGACCGGCGTCGATGGCGGCGAGCAGCTTGCCGAGCACCGCATCCGAGCCGCGAGTGCGAGCCGGGACCGCGGGCACCGAGGCCACCGCGGCATCGGTCTCCACATGGATTCCGGCCGCGCGCAATTTCAGCAGCGCCCCCTCGGCCGCGGCCGCCAGTTCCGGCGACTCCCACATCTGCACCGCGACCGCGACCGCCGCCGCTTCCTCACTGGTCAGATCGATATCGGGCAGCTCGTAGGCGTCGCGGTTGATCCGGTAGCCCTCCACTGTCGAATACCGGCTGACCTGCCCGACTTCCAAGGGAATGCCCAGGTCACGCAGTTCGTTCTTATCCCGCTCGAACATTCGACTGAACGCCTCGTCGCTGGCCGAATCCTCGTACCCCGCGACGCTGTCCCGGATCCGCTCCGCGGTCAGGAATTGCCGGGTCGACAGCAGCGCGATGACCAGATTCATCAGCCGCTCGACCTTGGATATCGCCACTCGACACAGGGTAATCGGCCATCCGTCGCGACCGCGCGTCGGCGCGCGATTACCCCCATTCCGGTTGCCGCGCCGCCATCATGGACTCATGATCATCGCGTTTTCCGTGACGCCGCTGGGTGCGGGTGTGGATGTCGGCCGCGCCGTCGCCGAGGCGGTCCGAGTGGTACGGGCCAGCGGCCTGCCGAACCGAACCGACGCCATGTTCACCACGATCGAGGGCGAATGGGACGAAGTGATGGGTGTGGTCAAATCCGCCACCGACGCCATCCTCGCCGTCGCTCCCCGCTGCAGCCTCGTACTCAAGGCCGACATCCGCCCCGGCGTAACCAACGCAATGACCTCGAAAGTCGAAACCATAGACCGCTACCTCGCCGAGGGCTGAACCAGTTCCCAGGTCCGCGTCGAGCGTAGTCGAATGGTGGTTGCCGAGGACGTGGTGAACCACCATTTGTCTACGCTCGGCACAGCAGGGCGGGCCGAGCTGGACCCGCCTACATCGAGGCGATCAGACGATCGACCCGCTCGTCTACCGAACGGAATGGGTCCTTGCACAACACCGTTCGCTGCGCTTGGTCGTTCAGCTTCAGGTGCACCCAGTCCACGGTGAAGTCGCGACCTGCTTCCTGGGCCGCGGTGATGAAGTCGCCACGGAGTTTGGCGCGGGTGGTCTGGGGTGGGGTATCCACGGCGGCGTCGACGGCTTCGTCTTCGGTGACGCGCTTGGCCAGGCCTTTGCGCTGGAGCAGGTCGAAGACGCCGCGGCCGCGCTTGATGTCGTGGTAGGCCAGGTCCAGTTGGGCGATCTTGGGGTCGGACAGCTCCATGCCGTAGCGGTCCTGGTAGCGCTGGAAGAGTTTGCGCTTGATCACCCAGTCGACCTCGGTATCGACCTTGGCGAAGTCCTGCGCCTCGACCGCGTCCAGGGTGCGGCCCCACAGGTCGACGACCTGGTCGATATTCGGGTCGCGGTCGCGGTTGCGCAGGTGCTCGACGGCGCGGGCGTAGTACTCGCGCTGGATGTCGAGGGCGCTGGCCTGCCGCCCACCGGCGAGCCGGACCGGACGACGGCCGGTCAGGTCGTGGCTGACCTCGCGGATGGCGCGGATCGGGTTGTCCAGGGCGAAATCGCGGAACGAGACGCCCGCCTCGATCATCTCCAGCACCAGCGCCGCCGTGCCGACCTTCAGCATGGTGGTGGTCTCGGACATATTCGAGTCACCGACGATGACGTGCAGGCGGCGGTACTTCTCGGCGTCCGCGTGCGGCTCGTCGCGGGTATTGATGATCGGCCGCGAGCGGGTGGTCGCCGAGGAGACGCCCTCCCAGATGTGCTCGGCGCGCTGCGAGAGGCAGAACGTGGCCGCCTTCGGCGTCTGCAGCACCTTGCCCGCGCCGCAGATCAGCTGGCGGGTGACCAGGAACGGCAGCAGAACGTCCGAAATGCGGGAGAACTCCCCCGCACGCACGACAAGGAAGTTCTCATGGCAACCGTAGGAATTGCCGGCCGAGTCCGTGTTGTTTTTGAACAAGTAGATGTCGCCGCCGATGCCTTCCTCCGCGAGGCGCTGTTCGGCGTCGATCAGCAACTCCTCCAGCACGCGCTCACCGGCCCGGTCATGGGTGACCAGCTGCGCCAAGTTGTCGCACTCTGCGGTGGCGTACTCCGGATGCGACCCGACATCGAGGTAGAGCCGAGCACCGTTGCGGAGGAACACGTTAGAGCTACGGCCCCAGGAAACTACCCGGCGGAACAAATACCGGGCCACCTCGTCGGGGCTGAGCCGGCGGTGTCCGTGGAAGGTGCACGTCACACCGAATTCGGTCTCGATCCCCATGATTCGTCGCTGCACACTATCGACATTACAGCCATGTCATGTACTCGCGTGGGGCTGCGGACAACCCCGATGCATACGTCTTCACAACGATTTCGCACGTGAGCGAAACGTTCAACGGAAAACTATCGCCGCGCCGCCACCCTGAGCAGCCGAACGTTCACCGCCGGCCACCGGCCCAGACGAAAGGCCCTCCCGACGAATCGGGAGGGCCTTTCAGAGCCCGCCGAACAACCCGGCCTCAGCCAGGCTGCTACTCCGACTTCGGAGCGTCCTTCGACTCCTTCTCCTCGGCCGCCGCCGTGGCCGCCGCGGCCTTGGCCTTGCTGCCCGACTTTCCGCCGGTCAGCAACTGTTCCAAGGTCGGGCCGGCGACCCGGCGGAATGCCCGCCGCGGCCGCGCCTGCTCCAGTGTGGCGACCTCCAGCGAACCCACCCCGAGCACCCGCTTGTCCTTGTCCGCGGCGCCCTCGGGCAACCCGGCCTGCAGGGCCTTCACCGCGACCGCAACCGCGCTGGCCAGGTCGAGACCGGGCTTGTAGGAGGTCTTCAACGCGGTCATGATCGGCTCGGTCGTGCCGCCCATCACCACGTATTCGCGCTCGTCGACTATCGAACCGTCGAAGGTGATCCGGTACAGCACCGAGTCCGGCGACTGTTCCGGATAGCCCACCTCGGCCACGCAGATCTCCACCTCGTAGGGCTTGAGCTGATCGGTGAAGATCGTGCCGAGGGTCTGCGCGTAGGCATTGGCCAGTCCGCGACCGGTGACATCGCGCCGGTCGTACTGGTAGCCCTTCAGGTCGGCCTGCAGAATGCCGCCGCGGCGCAGCGCCTCGAACTCGTTGTACTTGCCGACGGCCGCGAACCCGACGCGGTCGTACAGCTCGCTCACCTTGTGCAGCGTCGCCGACGGATTCTCCGCGACGAACAGCACACCCTTGTCGTAGGTCAGCACGATCACACTGCGACCGCGAGCGATGCCCTTGCGCGCGAGTTCGGTCTTATCGCGCATGATCTGTTCGGCCGACGCGTAATACGGCAGTGTCATGCTGAGGCACTCCCCTCTTCCGCGGCCTCGCGATCGGCGACGATCGCCCGCGTGATCTCCTCCAACCGCGATTCGGTCACCTCGTCGGCGCCCTCATCGTTGATCACGATCGCCGTCGGGTAGATGCCGCGCACCAGATCCGGTCCGCCGGTGGCGGTGTCGTCGTCGGCCGCGTCGAAGAGCGATTCGACGGCGATGCGCAATGCGCGGTCCTCATCGATTCCCTTGGCGTACAGCTTCTTCAACGACGACTTGGCGAACATCGAACCCGAGCCGACCGCGGTGTAACCGAACCGCTCCTCGCTGCGCCCGCCCACCACGTCGTAGGACACGATGCGACCGGCCTTGTCCGGATCGGTGGCGTGCTGGTCATAGCCGACCAGCACCGGAACCACCGCCAGACCCTGTAGTGCGGCGGGAAGGTTGTCGCGCACCATCTTCGACAGCTTGTTGGCCTTGCCGTCGAAGGTCAGCGAGACACCCTCGATCTTCTCGTAGTACTCCAGCTCCACCGCGAACAATCGCACCATCTCGATGGCCATGCCCGCGGTGCCCGCGATACCGGCCGCCGAATAGGTGTCGGTGATGTACACCTTCTCGATATCCCTGCTGGCCAACAGGTTTCCCTGGGTGGCCCGCCGGTCACCGGCGATCAGCACACCGCCGCGGAAGGAGACCGCCACGATGGTGGTGCCATGCGGAGCCAGGTCCTTCGCGGCGGTGCCACCGGAAGTTCCGGTGGCACCCTCGATCGCGCCGAATCGGTTGCCGGGCAACAGTTCCGGTGCGTGCATGCGCAGGTGTTCGGTGAATGACGAGAGGGCGTGCCCCGGGTGGAGACGCAAGGGGTCACCTGCTGTCACTGGCCACCCTTCTGCACATACGCGCGAACGAAGTCTTCCGCGTTCTCCTCGAGCACATCATCGATCTCGTCGAGCAGGTCGTCGGTGTCCTCCGCCAGTTTTTCGCGGCGCTCCTGACCGGCGGCGTCTACGCCCTCCGGCCCCTCGTCCTCGTCGCCGCCCCCGGCGCGCTTGGTCTGCTCTTGTGCCATGGCAGCCGACCTCCTCTGTCCTCATCATGACCAGGGCTCTATTCTGAGCACGACCCCGGTCATGAGCAATGTCCGTGCCCGTACATCAACACTACCCAGCCGCCCCGACAACGTGTCGTATTCGGCGCCGATGTGCTCCCGAGTCGACATCTACGTCAATCGCCCGGTGCACGCGAATTCCCTTGGCCGAGAACTATGTCGTGAGCTGTTCGACCAGTTCAGCGGCGGTATTCACGCCGTCGAGCAGCTTGCCGACGTGGGCCTTGGTGCCGCGGCGGGGTTCCAGGGTCGGGATGCGCACGAGCGAATCGCCGCCCAGGTCGAAGATCACAGAATCCCAGCTGGCCGCCGCGATATCGGCGCCGAATCGACGCAGACATTCGCCGCGGAAGTAGGCGCGGGTGTCGGTCGGCGGCTTGGTCATCGCATCGAGGACCTGCTGCTCGTTGATCAGGCGCTTCATCGAGCCACGGGCGACCAGGCGGTTGTAGAGCCCCTTGTCCAGGCGGACATCGGAGTACTGCAGGTCCATCAGGTGCAGCTTGGGCGCGGCCCAGCTCAGGCCCTCCCGCTTGCGCATACCCTCGAGCAGGCGCAGCTTGGCGGGCCAGTCCAGCAGGTTGGCACACTCCATCGGATCGCGTTCGAGCAGATCCAGCACCATCGCCCAGTTCTCCAGAACGTCCTTGACGCGCTCGTCGTCGTTGCCGCTGCGGGCCACGAACTTCTCGACCCGGTCCAGGTAGATGCGCTGCAGGGCGAGTCCGGTGAGTTCGCGGCCGTCGGTGAGCGCCACCGTCGCGCGCAGGGTCGGATCGTGGCTGATCTGGTGTACGGCGGTGACCGGGCGGGCCAGCTGCAGATCCGACAGATCCTCGCCCGCCTCGATCAGGTCGAGCACCAGCGCGGTCGTGCCGACCTTGAGGTAGGTGGACATTTCGGCGAGGTTGGCGTCGCCGATGATGACGTGCAGGCGGCGATATTTGTCCGCATCGGCGTGCGGCTCGTCGCGGGTGTTGATGATGCCGCGCTTGAGGGTGGTCTCCAGGCCGACCTCGACCTCGATGTAGTCGGCGCGCTGGGACAGCTGGAATCCGGCGTGGTCACCGGACTGGCCGATGCCGACCCGGCCGGAGCCGCAGATCACCTGGCGCGAGACGAAGAACGGGGTGAGCCCCACGATGATCTGGTTGAACGGGGTGTCGCGGCTCATCAGGTAGTTCTCGTGGGTGCCGTAGGAGGCGCCCTTGCCGTCGACATTGTTCTTGTACAGCTGCAGCCGCGGCGCGCCGGGCACGCTGGAGGCGTGCCGCGCCGCCGCCTCCATGACGCGTTCGCCCGCTTTGTCCCAGATGACCGCGTCCATCGGGTCGGTGACCTCGGGTGCGGAATACTCCGGATGGGCGTGGTCGACGTAGAGCCGGGCGCCGTTGGTGAGGATCATATTGGCCGCGCCGACCTCGTCGGCGTCGATCACGGGGGCCGGACCGTTCATGCGACTCAGGTCGAATCCGCGCGCATCGCGCAGCGGCGACTCCACCTCGTAGTCCCAGCGAGTGCGCTTCGCCCGCGGCACACCCTCCGCGGCCGCATAGGCGAGAACCGCTTGGGTGGAGGTGAGGATCGGGTTGGCGGACGGCTCGGTGGGGGTGGAGATGCCGTATTCGACCTCGATGCCGATGATGCGCTGCATACCGTCGAGCCTAGGCGACGCACGGTCGCCGCCTGTGGCGACCGGCGGCATCGGCGATCCCGATGGATGTCAATGTCATACCGAGGGTGGTACTTCCGGAGGATACGTGCAGGCCGGAGCGGGCTGGATATTCGGAGCATGACCGATTCGATCGCCGAAATCACGGGGCGACACCACACGCCGGACGAGCCGATCACCCCCACAACGACGGCCCCCGCGCGGCTGGAAGCATTGGACGTGCTGCGCGGCATCGCGATCCTCGGCACGCTCGGCACCAATATCTGGATCCTCACCAATGCCGAGGGCCTGGTCGGCTACCTCGACGAACTGGGGCATTCCACGACCGGCTGGATGTGGGCCGAGCGGGTGCTGCAGCAGCTGACGCAGGGCAAGTTCCTCGGGTTGCTCACCATCATGTTCGGCATCGGCCTGGCCATCCAGCAGGGTTCCGCGGTGCGGGGCGGGCGGCGCTGGCCGGGCAGCTATCCGTGGCGGGCCGGCTTGCTGCTCCTCGACGGTGTGCTGAATTTCGTCTTCGTCGCGGAGTTCGACGTGCTGATGGGGTACGCGATCACCGGACTCGTCGTCGCCTTCATCCTGGCGACGAGCGATCGCGCGCAATGTCGTTGGCTGATCATCGCGGCCGGTTTCCATATCGCGATGCTCACCCTGATCGCGATCGCGATGGCCTTTGCGAGCCAACAGGATCCGACGCCGCGCGAAGCGCTGGACCCGAATCCCTATGCGAACGGGTCGTTCTGGGATCTGGTGCTGTTCCGGCTGGAGAACGCGGGCATGTTCCGCTTCGAGCCGATCTTCATCTTCCCGATGTCGATCGCGCTGTTCCTCGCGGGTGCGCGGTTGTTCCGGGCCGGAGTGTTCCGGCCCGAGGGCGCGCGCATTCGCCGACGGCTGATGATCATCGGATTCGCGGTTGCCGCGCCGATCGATCTGGCCGTCGGTGTGCTCGGCGGGGGTGATCTGGTGTTGCTGACCAGGTACGGCACGGCCCCGTTCGTCGCCTTCGGCCTGCTCGCGCTGGTGGCGCAGTTCTACCTGCGCCGCCCGCGCCTCGGATTCGTCGGCAGGCGGCTCACCGAGGTCGGCCGCAGCGCGTTGAGCTGCTACATCCTGCAGAATCTGGTCGCTTCGATCTTGTGCTACGGGTGGGGCTTCGGGCTTGCGGCGCAGGTGTCCCCTGATGCAAGGGTGCCGTTCACTGTCGGTATCTACGTAGTGGTCGCGCTGATCATCGTCACCGCCGCGCACCTGTGGTTGCGCCGGTTCGAGCGCGGTCCGGTCGAGTGGGTGTGGAATCTCAGCTATCGGGCACTGGCCCGCGAACACCGAGTCAACGCGTCCGAGTAGTCGCGATGCATGCATCGCCGCAGCTCGAGCACCAGAAATCCGTGCCATGGCGGCCATATGCGGCGGAGTGTGAGCCGGAAAGAACACGAGTACAGAACTACTCGTGTTCTTTCCGCGCGGGTGCCGGATTCTTACTCGGCGTCACCAATTGCGTCGACGTATCGATTTCAGTGGCAGTGGAGGTGCGTCGTGTCGGAACCGGCCCGAGCAATGAGTAGGGATCACGCGTTCGCCGAGCTCGAACGTCTCGCGAGCGAAGACCTGATCCTCTTCGACGGGCCCGCATCACCAGCCATGGTCGGATTCGCCGGATTCGACCCGCACTCCGGTCGACCCCTACCCGGCAGTCTCGCCGGGGTGATCATCCGCCGCGGCAACACCCCGGCGACCCCCGAACACCTCGACCCGCGAAATGCGCTGGCGCTGGTGCGATTCTGCCGATTCCTCGCCGCCAATTTCGGCGTCACCGAGCTGATGGTGCTCGGGATGGACGGCGGCGGAACGCATTCGGACGGCACCCCGCGCATCGACTGCCACGGCCAGGGGCGCGCGGTGGACTTCGTCGGGGTCACCATGCCGGTCGGCGATGTGTCGCGCAGGATCAGCGTTGCGACGCACTGGGGCACCGTCGAGACCGAGATGACACCCGGCGGCGCCTGGCCGAGCGGGTCCCGGATGCGCTATCGACTCGACGAACCCGATGCGAGTCCGCTCGGCGACCCGGATGGCGATCTGTTCGTCGCCGACTTCTTCCGCAGCGTCTACGACTTCGCGGCCAGCGAATGGCAGGACTGCTCCGACAGTCCCGATCCCGCGTGTGCCATCTCCACCATCGGCGATCCGAGTTTCATCCTGCACCCCGACCATCCCGACGCCAGATCCGTCGACCACATCCACTTCCAGATCGGTAAGTCGGGGACGGAGTGAGTGGACTAGCGTCGTCGAGGTGACGCTCGCCGACCGATATCCGTTGCTGCACACGCCTACTCGGTGGGAATGGGGCGGTCTGGACGTTCGATTCTCCACCGATCTGCCGCCCGACGAACTCGTCACCAATATCCATGTCATCTGCTTCGTCGGCACCGAAATCGTATTGTGCCGCGACGATCGCGATATCTGGATCGTGCCCGGCGGCACCAGAGAAGCGGGCGAATCGAGCGACGACTGTGTGCGCCGCGAGCTCATGGAGGAGGCCGGCGCCCGTCCGATCGGGCCCGTGCGGCCGTTCGGGGCCCATCACACGACCACCGATCGCCCTGCGCCGCATTATCCTTGGCAGCCGCATCCGCACAAGGCATGGTTGTGGTGCACAGCGGATGTGGTGCTGGAGTCCGCGCCGACCAATCCCGACGATGCCGAGAACATTCTCGAGGTCCGGACATTTCCGCCCGACGAGGCCATGCGCCTGTCCCGTACCGACGGTGACCATATGGCCGAGTTGCTGGCCCTGGCAATGGAATTCCATCGAGCGTGATTATCGGCGCGCGCGAAACCCGTTGAGCAGTCGGGCGATATCGGCCGGCGCGTGTTCCGGTCGCAGCGGTGCGTGTTCGACGAGTAGGCGGTACCAGAACGGACCGAAGATCAGGTCGGTCGCGTATTCCACGTCCAGGTCGGCCGCGAGCTCACCACGCGCCACACCGCGGTTCAGCACGCGTATCACGACATCTCGCCGGGTTTGCACCCATTCGCGGAACGGCCCGGCGAAGTCCGGATCCAACTGGGCCTCGGCCATCAGCCCGCGTAAAGCCTTGACCCGCAGTGGATATTCGACGACCCCGTACAACGCCGCGAGGAAGACGGTCAGGTCCTGCTCGGCCGATCCGGTGTCCGGGTCCGGCATGCGCGCGGTGACCGCGGCGCCTTGCGCATCCATCACCAGGGTCGCCTTCGATTTCCACCAGCGGTAGATGGTGCTCTTGGCGACGCCCGATCGGGCCGCGACACCTTCGATGGTCACCTTGCCGAAGCCCTGTTCCTCCAGCAGTTCGGCCGTCGCCCGCAGTACCGCATCGCGCGCGGACTGGCTCCGGATCCGCCCGCCGGACCGCGGCGCCGCGGTGTCTCCCACATCACTTCCCTTTGCCATGGCGATCAGTGTATCGTTTGCGAAACGCTACGCAGCGTTTCGATTTAGGAGTTGAGTGACAATGAGTGCGATCGTCGTTAACCACGGGCTCGGAGCACGCGACGACAGCGTGTGGTTCCCGTACTTCGCGGCGGAGTTGACCGCCTCGGGGCATACGGTAAGCATCCCGAATCTGCCCGATCCCGAAGCGCCCCGGCTGGATTCGTGGCGCAAGACCTTCGCCGAGGCCGCGGCCGCGGCCGGTCCGGCGAGCGATACCGTGCTGGTCGGCCACAGCATCGGCGGTGTCAATGTGCTGCGGATGCTCGAACAGCACGATGTCGCCGCGGCCGGGCAATTCGCCGGGGTCCTGCTGGTTTCCACCGCCGCGCACGAGGTCGGCTATGACCTGTTGGCCGAATTCTTCGACGGACCGTTCGACTGGGCGCGCATCCGCACCGCGGCTCGTGAGTTCCGCGTGTTGGCGGCCGTCGACGATCCGGTCAATGTCCCCGATCCGGTCGAACACGTCGGACTGCTGGTCCGCGGCTTGGGGGCCACCGCGGTGCTGACGGCGACCGGTAGCCACCTGGGCAACTATCCCGACGATCACATCGAACTGCCCGAGGCGGTTCGGTTGGTCGGCGAAATCCGAGCGGCCACACGATGATTCAGCAGCAGACCAACGAAAACAGCCAGCCTGCTGTACAACCCGCGGGTCCGGTCAAGTGGAAGCTGTGGCTGCTGACGGTGGTCGGGATCTATCCGCTGCTCACCGTGCTGGTGACGGCTACCGCGCCGCTGCTCGACTCGATCGCACCGCCGCTTCGGCTGGCGATCATTGTTCCGATCGCCGTCGCGGCCATGGTGTGGGTCGTCATGCCGTTGCTGACCCGCCGCTTCGCGCGGTGGCTCATGCGATGACCCGCGCGAGGCGATTCTATTGGGACCGTACCGGTTCCGCGCGGTTCAGTAGATCGCTCACGATCGTGTCCCGCTCCAGCGGCACCCCGAGGCTGCGCGCATTGCCTTCGAAAAGCGCCAGCACCGATTCGGTCAGAATGCCCTCGACCTGATCGGAGGTGAGGGTGGTCGCGGCGTCGGAGCGCCAGTTGCTCACGAAGCCGTCGACGAAGCCGATAATGCCGAAGGCCATCGGACGGGCGCGGTTCGGGTCGATACCGAAGCGCGCCAACGAGATGGCGAAGAGGTCGGCGAGTCTGCCGCCGATGCGATCGCGCGCGCCGGTCAGCGCCTGGGACGAATCCCCTTGTGGTGCGGCGTCACCCAGGAATCGGTGCAGATTCGGATGACGCTCCACCCAGCCGACATAGGTACCGACGGCACCGCGCACCGCATCACGCAAGGTGCCGTCGGGCTGCAGAGTCGGCATCAGCGCCCTCAGCAGTGAATTCAGGATCTCCTGACGGATCTGCTCGTCGAGATCGGCGCGCCCGTCGAAATGCCGGTACACCACCGGCCGCGGCAACCGCAGCCGGTCCGCGATCGCCTGCACGGAGACCTCGACTCCCTGCTCTTCGATCACCGTGATCGCCGCGTCGATGACATCGGCGCGGCGACGGGCCTTGTGGCCGTTCCAGCGGGTGCTGCGGCCATCTGCCCCCGCGGGCTCGCGCTTTCCGCTGGTCGTGGTCACAAAATCACGATACCCGCCCGACTATTGACCGTGACAGACTGTCACACTAATCTGAGTGTAACAGCTTGTATCGGGTATTCGAGAGTTGGAGCTGACATGGGCAACGAGGCCGCAGTCATCCCGCAGGAATCCTTCGCGCAGCGACTGCTGACCGGTTCGGTGAAGAAGTCCTATGAACCTGCCGTCGATATGGACTGGGACGCGCCACTGGATCCGGACAAACTCTTCCTGCCGCCCGAGATCATCTCGCTGTACGGCACCGCGCTGTGGGAATCGATGAGCCCGCAGGAGCGCCGCGAACTGTCACGCCAGGAGCTGGCCAATGTGCTGTCGGTCGGCATTTGGTTCGAGAACCTGCTCAACCGGCTGCTGCTGCGGGAACTGCTGCGCGACGATCCGACCACCCGCCATTCGCACTACACGCTCACCGAAATGGGCGACGAGTGCCGGCACATGATGATGTTCGGCAAGCTGATCGACCGGATCGAGGCGCGCCCGTATTGGCCGCGACTGCCGGGACGGCTGGCCATCGGTGCGCTGCCGCTGTTCCTGCGCGGGTCGATGACCTGGGTTGGCGCGCTGGTCGGTGAGGAGATCTTCGACGCACTGCAGCGGCGCACGCTCGACGATCCGCAGCTGCAGCCCTTGGTTTCTCGGGCAATGCGCATTCATGTCACCGAGGAGGCGCGGCATATCGGATTCGCGCGTGACGCGCTCGTGCGGCGGGTGCCGACCATGTCGCGGCCCGAATTGGCCTACACCCGTTTGTGTGTCGCCGTTGCCGCGCCGCTATTCGTCTATCTGATGACCAACCGGCACATGTACGACCGCGCCGGGCTGGACGGGCGCGCGGCCCGGCGGATCGCGACGAACAACCCCTACGCCAAGAAGGCACTCGGCACCGGTGCGGCGAATCTCGGTGCGTTCCTGGACAAGCAGGGGCTGATCGGTCCGGTGGGCAAGGCGATCTGGCGCTGGCGGGGGCTGTACACGTGACCGAACCCGAAATCGTCATTGTGGGTGCCGGTTTCGGCGGTATCGGCATGGCCATCGAATTGCGCAAGGCCGGTTTCGACGACTTCGTCCTGTTGGAGAAGGCCGACGAGATCGAACCGAATCAGCGCTGGACCCGTACGTTCGCCCGGCAGCCGGAGATACTGGACCATCTGCGCCGCACTGTGGACAAGTTCGATATTCGCAGGCATATTCGGCTGCGGTCGGAGGTTGTCGCGCTCGATTTCGATGACGAGACCGATCGCTGGCATGTGCGCACGGCGGACGGGCGGCACTTCCGGCCGCGCTCGGTGGTGATGGCTCCGGGATCGCTGCGCGAGCCGAGCGTGCCGGACTTGCCGGGCCGGGATGCGTTCCGAGGACGCAGTTTTCACTCCGCGCAGTGGGATCACCACTTCGATATCACCGGCAAGCGCATCGCGGTCATCGGAACCGGTGCCAGCGCTGTGCAATTCGTGCCGCGGATCGCGAAGCAGGCCGAGCGGGTGACGGTGTTCCAGCGCACACCGCATTGGATCGTGCCGAAACGGGATCGGCCATTGTCACTGGTAGAGCATCGGATGTTCCGGTATCTGCCCGGATCGCAACGGCTCTACCGCTGGGCGATCTATTTCGGCTACGAATCGTTGACCCCGGCGTTCATGAATCCGAAGCACATGCGTCGCGCGGAGGTCGTGGCGCGGGCGCATTTGCGTCGTCAGGTGACCGACCCGGAACTGCGGCGTGGCCTCACGCCCGATAATCGGCTCGGATGTACGCGAATTCTGGTGTCCGACAACTACTATCCGACGCTGCAACGCGACGACGTGACGCTGGTGACCTCGCCGATAGCCTCGATCACCGAGTCCGGGATCGTCACCACGGACGGCATCGAACAGGAATTCGACGCCATCGTGTACGACACCGGATTCAAGATCTCCGACCAGCACATCGTCGGCGCGAACGGGCTCACGCTCCAAGAAGCCTGGCGCGAAGGGATGGCAGGCTTCCTCGGCGTTGCCGTGCACGGGTTCCCGAACCTGTTCCTCATCATGGGTCCGAATTCCGGTGGTGGGAACCAATCCATCGTCTTCATGATCGAAGCGCAGGCCCGATACATCCGCCAATGCCTGGAGCTGTTGCGAAAGACCTCGAACACGCGGATCGAGGTGCGGGCCGCCACGCAGCACGAGTTCAATCGCCGTGTGCAGTCGAAACTTGCCGGTACCGTGTGGAATTCGGGTGGCTGCCGGAGTTGGTACCTAGACGAGCACGGCGTCGGTCGCGCCGCGTGGCCGGGCTCCGGCCTCTCCTACTGGCGCACCATGCGCAGACCGGACCCCCGACACTACGACCTCACCGTCCCAGCGGATCGCGAACCGGCACACGAGTATTCGGGTCCGGCGCTCCTCGACGCCCCCGGTGCGGAGGTTCCGGTCGAAGTCACCCTCAGCGGTCACCCGGACCCGATCGATGGCCGCTACCACTGGTACGGACGCGTCGCCCCGAGCGACGGCCACAAGTTGCCCGATCCAGGACGCGGCGAGGTGCTGCTCACCCTGCCCGGCGGCGAGCCCACCCCGGGCCGCCTGCAGGAGCGCGATCCCTGGGGAAACCTCCGCATCGTCGGCATCGGCACCCCGCCCTACCCCCTGGCGGCCGTCGCCGCGCACTGATCGGGCTATGTCGCCGGGCGCAGGAGCCAGGCGCGCAGTGCCGCGGTGACCTCGTCGGGACGCTCCTCCATGACGAAGTGGTTGCCGCCGTCGATGCGGACGAGCGTGGCATATGGGATGCGGTCGGCCAGTTCCTGGGCGGTGCGCAAGGGAATGGCCGGGTCGCGGTCACCCCAGATGACCGTCGTCGGGCAGCTGATCGCATCGAGTCCGACGGCCAGTTCCGGGCGGACGCGGACGCGGTAGCCGGACCAGAAGTGGGCATTCCAGCGGCGACCGGCCACGGTGTCCAGGGCGGCGAGGTATCGGCTCAGCTGTTCGGTGCCGAAGGACCCGTTGCGCACATAGCGTGCGAGACCGACGCGATGCACCCAGCGGATCGGTGCTGCGGTGAGCAGCGGGCGCAGCAGCGCGATGCGTGCCATTACCGTCAGCAAGCCGAACAACAGGTAGTACGGCGGTGTGAAGACGCCCTGGGCCCGCGAATTCAGGATCGCGAAGCGGCGCACCCGTTGCGGATGACGCTGCAGAAAACCCAATCCCAGGAAGCCGCCATAGTCGTGACAGGCCAGATCGACACGCTCCAAACCGAGCGCATCCAGCATGCGCCCGATCCGCTCGACCTCGCTGTCATAGTCACAACTCAATGCCGTATCCCGGTCGGAAGCACCCCACCCGAGCCAGTCCGGCACGATGACCCGGCGCGATAAGGCGAGCGGCCCGATCTGGTGCCGCCACGCGGCGTGACTCTCCGGCCACCCGTGCAGCAGTACCAGCGGATCGCCCTGCCCGACATCGACATAGCGCAGCCGTGCGCCATCGACCGTCACCTCCCGCAGCTCGAAGGCCGACTCCACCTGCCCATCCAGCTTCATCTCTGATCTCCCGTCTGTCCTGCGACTTTCTGTATCGTCGCGGACATGGCACGGTCGGCACTTCCAGAAACGTGCGCCCCCGACATCGCGGTCACTCCGGCGCGGCTGTGGCTGCGGCTCGGACACGCGATCTACATCGGGCCCGGGATGGCCCTCGGCGCACACTCCACCGCGATCGCCGGTCTCGGGGTGGGATTGGACGGCCCGTTCCGGGTCCGGGTGGCCGATGCTCCGGATATCACCGCCCGCAGCTTCCTCTTCCGCGCCCGCGTCAGCCACCACATCCTGGACACCGACGTCGCCAAGCTCTTCTGCTTCTTCGACCCGACCTCGGCCAATATGGCCCGCTGTCTCGGCGGGATGCGGCGCACCGTCCACGGCTACAGCGCCGACCACCGGCACGAGGCCGAGCTGATCGAGATGTGCGCCGATCCCGCGCCGGATATCGACCGCCTCCTAGAGCTCGCCAGCATCCCCGTCCCCACCATCCGCGATCCCCGCATCGCCGCAGTCGCATCGGCCATCCGCGCCGACCCGACCCAACCGCAGCGCGCCGCCGAAAAGGCAAGCGCCGCAGGACTATCCACCTCCTACTTCCTGCGCACCTTCGCCGAACAGACCGGCACCAGCTTCCGCCGCTACGTGCAATGGGCCCGGATGCTGCACGTGGCCAAGGCCTATGCCGCTGGCCACGACCTCACCCGGGCCGCCGTCGACGCGGGCTTCGCCTCCCCGTCGCATTTCAGCGACACCTTCCGCGCCATGTTCGGGCTGACCCCGACCGCGTTCACCACCATCAATGGCGAACTCCATATCGACTGATTTCGACCCCGAGGTCTACACGTCGAAATAGAGGTCGAATTCGTAGGGGTGGGGGCGGACATTGATCTCGGAGATCTCGGTGTCGCGCTTGAGCCGGATCCAGGTTTCCAGGAGGTCGTCGGTGAAGACATTGCCCTCGGTGAGGTAGTCGTTATCGGCTTCCAGGCGATCGATGACGCTTTCGAGGCTCGGCGGGGTTTGGGTGACCTCGGCGGTCTCCTCAGGGGTCAGTTCGTAGAGGTCCTTATCGATCGGTGCGGCGGGTTCGATCTTGCGGCGAATGCCGTCCAGACCGGCCATCATCATGGCGGCGAAGGACAGGTAGGGATTGCCAGAGGAGTCGGGGCAGCGGAATTCGAGGCGCTTGGCCTTCGGATTGGCGCCGGTGACCGGAATGCGTATGGCCGCTGAACGATTGCGCTGGCTGTAGACGAGATTGACCGGCGCCTCGAAACCGGGAACCAGACGCTTGTAGGAGTTCACGGTCGGATTGGTGAACGCGAGCAGCGACGACGCGTGACGCAGCAGCCCGCCGATATAGTGCCTGGCCAGATCGGACAGGCCCGCATAACCCGCCTCGTCGTAGAACAGCGGTGTGCCGTTCAGCCACAGCGATTGGTGCACGTGCATGCCGGAACCGTTATCACCGAACAGCGGTTTGGGCATGAAGGTGACGGTCTTGCCCTCGGCCCACGCGGTGTTCTTGATGATGTACTTGTAGAGCTGCAGATCATCGGCGGCGGCCAGCAGGGTGTTGAATTTGTAGTTGATCTCGGCCTGGCCCGCGGTGCCGACCTCGTGGTGGCCCTTCTCCAATTCGAAGCCCGCGTTCTGCAGGTTGGTGCACATCCGGTCGCGCACATCGACGTCGGCGTCATACGGGGCCACCGGGAAATAACCGCCCTTGGCGCGCACCTTGTAGCCGCGGTTGATGGTGCCGTCCGGATTGTACTTCGCACCGGTGTTCCAGTCGGCGGAAGACGAATCCACCTCGTAGAAGGCACCGTTCATTTTCGTGTCGTAACGCACGGCGTCGAAGATGTAGAACTCCGCCTCGGGGCCGAAATAGGCGGTATCGGCGATGCCGGTGCTCTTCAGATACTCCTCGGCCTTGCGCGCGATATTGCGCGGATCGCGACTATAGGCCTCGTGGGTATGCGGATCGTGTACGAAGCAGTTCAGATTCAATGTCTTCGCGGCACGGAACGGATCCAATTTCGCGGTGCCCAGGTCCGGCAGCAGCAACATATCGGACTCGTGGATCGACTGGAAGCCCCGCACCGACGAACCGTCGAAGGCGATCCCGTTGTCGACCAGATCAGCGCCGAATGCGGCGGCCGGAATCGAAAAATGTTGCTGGACACCGGGAACGTCGCAGAATCGAATATCGACGTATTCGACTTCCTCGGCGCCGATGTACTCCAGCACTCCCTCGGTGGTGGCAGTCAAGGTTGCTCGCTCTTCCAGCACGGCTCGCTCCTCGCTCTCGCGGCGCAGGTTTTTTCCGCGGGTGGCGAGGCGACCTTCACCTGAGGACGGACCCGTCCCGGGTCACGGCAGGTCCTGCTCGCCGAGTCTCACCATACGACTTCGGCATCAGCGGCGGACCGAATCCCGACGAGAAATGGACCGATCCGGCATCACCCGCCTGGGCACCCGCACAAAGATCGCGGGTGGGCTTCGGCATACTGCCGATACCGCCGCCCGCGGCACCCGGGTGAGCTGGACCTCACGCCGGTCCCGATCGCCGGTGCGTGCGGTTCGAAAGGTATGACATGACTTCGTCTGCGCTGCGGTCCGCCGCGGTGAGCGCCCTGTGCTGCGCGGTGCTGGCCGCCGCGACTACCGTGCACGCGGCCGCCGAGCCGGGCCGAACCTGGTACGTCAGCGCCGCCGCCGTGCCCGGCGGAAACGGGACGGAGGCAACACCTTTCAATACCTTAGCCGCGGTCCAGCAGGCATCCGACGCGGGCGACACCATCATCGTCCTCGCCGCCCCCGCTCCGCTCGACGGGGGAATTGCGTTGAAGTCCGGCCAGCACCTCGTCGGTCGCGGCGGCACGCTCACCAATACCACCGCCGCCAATGACGGTGACGCGGTGCGCCTGGCCCCTGACACCGAGGTCCGCGACCTGATCGTCGCGGGCGCGCAGCGTGGCGGCATCTACGGGCGCAATATCGGCGGCGTGGTCCTCGCGGGCAATACCGTCACCGGTGCCAACCGCGCCTGCCACGACGGCTTCATCGTCCAGCCGTTCCCGCCGATGCTCGGTGTCCCGTTCGGCATGTCGCTGCCGGTCGCCCCGAATCTGGTCGCCCTGAATAACGGCTGGGCCGCCATCATGATCGACTCCGACAGCGGTTCGAGCTCGCTCACCCTGGAACGGAATACGGTGCGCGACACCGCCTGTGGCGACGGCATCGACGTGCGCACCTCGGGCACGGCCCAGGTCACCGCCACGTTGATCGACAATCTCGCCGAGAACGTCAACGAGGGCCTGGCCAAACTCTCGGTACTCGCCATGGGCCTGCAGAGCACCGGAACCTCGGCGCTCACCGCCACCCTGCACGGCAATACTCAGCGCAATATCGCTGTGCCCGAAGCGGATCCGAGTAACGCGGTCGCCGACAGCGAGGGCATCTTCGTCAATGCCGCTGGCCGGGCGCGGATGCGCATCGCCATCGACCACAACACCTACGCGCACGGCGGCGGCCACTTCTCCGCCAACGGCCTCGAATTCGTCACCAGCAATGGCACCCCCGACAGCGAGGTGATCCTCACCAACAGCGAATTCCGTGACGTGCCCGGCGATATCGTGCAGAACCTCAACCTCAGCGCCGAGGGCGCGCGCCACGCCATGACCATCGACGGGCTCACCGCCGCGGGCTCCAACTTTCCCGGCGCCGCGCTCAACCCGCTGGTGCCGGGCAATCTCGGAACTTGCCTGTTCTCCGCGAGTTTCGGCCGCGACGACCACACCGCGCTGACTTTGCGCAACGCCCACCTCGAACATTGCAGCGCCGACGGCATCGGCGTCTACGCCTACTCCCCCAACGGCGGTAATCCGGCCACTCACGAGATGAGCTTCGCTATCTCCGACACCACCCTCAGCGACACCGCAGTCGCCGACCTACACGTCCGCACCGTCGGCGACCTGACCCTGACCGGCTCCATCGAACGCTCCACCTTCCCGGGCGAGATCACCCTCGCCCAATCCGACGGCACCCTCACCCCGCCCTCCATCCTCGACTTCGGCGGCGGCCGCCTGGGCAGCGCGGGCCAAAACTGCCTCTCCCCCAACGCCACATCCACCCTCACCACCCCCCAACTCCCCCTCCAACCCCCCACCCCCTCGCCCCCCTGCGCCTGATCAAGATCAGGTGGAATCCATGGCGGCATCGCCCGAGAAGCCCCCGCCGCCAGTGCCACCTGATCTTGGTTCCGTGGCCGAAACTGTCGCTGGTGTGGCGGGAGCTGTCCTTTGGATTTCGAGCGGGGTGGCGCAGGGTGAGGCAGCAAGGGGACGGGGCATACCCAACCTGACGGTTCGGCGGATTTGGTCAGGTGCATAAGGGGGAGCGCGACAGTCTGCGTGTTTGCCGATAGCGCCGCGGTTTGCCAATGCGTTGTGCTGGTAGGTGACGGTGAGGTCAGCTGCGTGGTCGCTGGTGGCGGTGTGGCCTCGACACCATTGAGTAGAAGGTTGGGTCTTGGTTTCATCGACAGAGCCGGCGGGCCAGGCCCGTCCGGACACGCTTTGTGCGGCTTTCCAAGCGAATGCCGTGAAGTATCCGCACGTGGTCGCGCTGCGCACCATGGGTGGAGCGGTGGCGATCACCTGGGGTGAGTACGCCCAGCGGGTGCGCACCATCGCCTGCGGTCTGGCCGCCCTCGGTCTGCGCCGCGGCGACACGGTGGCGTTGATGATGACCAACCGTCCCGAATTCCATCTCTGCGATACAGCCGTCCTGCACGCGGGCGGCACCCCGTTCTCGGTGTACAACACCAACCCGGTCGACTTGCTCGCGTACCAGTTCGGCAATGCGGGCAACAAGATCGTGATCTGCGAACGCCGGTTCGCGCCGCAGATCCTCGAGGCCGTGGAAAAGGCCGCGGTCCAAGGCAATCACGTCGAGCACGTGATCTGCGTCGACGAGGCACCGGCGGGAACGATCGCACTCTCGGACGTGGAGACGGCCGAGGCGGATGGCTTCGACTTCGAAACCACATGGCGCAGTGTGAAACCCGAGGATCTGCTCACCATCGTCTACACCTCGGGCACCACAGGACCGCCGAAGGGTGTCGAACTCACCCATACCAATTTCCTCGAAAACGCGCGCGTCATAGCGACATTCGGCGGTGGGAGCGGCCGCGACCGGGTCATTTCGTATCTGCCGGACGCGCACGCCGCCAACCGCTGGTTCGCGCACTATCTCACCATGCTGGAGGGCGGCGAGATCACCACCGTCGCCGATCTGAAGCAGGTCGCCGAGGCGCTGGCCGAAGTGCACCCGACCGTCTTCCTCGGCGTCCCTCGGATCTGGGTGAAGGTGAAGGGCGCACTCGAGGAGCGTTTCGCCGCCGAACCCAGCCCGATCAAGCGCGCGCTGGTCCAGTGGGCGGTACGCGCCGGACGCGCCCGCGCCAGGGCCGCCTCCGATGGCCGCGCGCTCGGGCTGGTCGAAAAAATCCGGTACCACCTCGCCGATCGCCTGGTCCTCGCCGCTATCCGCACCCGACTCGGCCTGGATCAGGCCCGCGCCGCGGTCACCGGTTCGGTGGCCATCCCGCCCGACGTGCACGAGTTCTTCCTCGGGCTCGGTCTGCCGTTATGCGAGGGATACGGCATGACCGAATGCACGGCGGGTGCGACGCTCAACGGTCCCGACCGCGTCAAGATCGGCACGGTCGGGACCCCGCTACCGGGCGCCGAGGTGAAGCTCGCTGACGACGGCGAGGTGCTGATCCGCGGCAAGATGGTCATGCGCGGCTACCGCGACGATCCGGAAAAGACCGCCGAGACAATCGATGCGGATGGCTGGCTGCACACCGGCGATATCGGCTCGATCGACGCCGACGGCTACCTCTCGATCGTCGACCGCAAGAAGGAACTCATCATCAACGCCGCGGGAAAGAATATGTCCCCCGCCAATATCGAGAACACCATCACCGAGAACTGCCCGCTCGCTGGCACCGTCGTGGTGATCGGTGAACAGCGGCCCTACAATACGGCGCTGATCTGCCTCGATCCCGATCTGACCCGGGCCTTCGCGCAACGCCACGGGCTCACCGAAACCACCGTCGCCGGGTTGTCGAAGAATCCGGAGATCTTGGCGGCAATCGAGCAAGGTGTGGCCGCCGCCAATGGCAAACTCTCCCGGGTGGAGCAGATCAAGAAGTACATCGTGCTACCCGAGGTGTGGGAGCCCGGCAGCGATGTCCTGACGGCCACCGGCAAACTCAAGCGCACCCCGATCGCCACCCGCTACACGGATACGATCGAGAGCCTGTACTCGAAGTAGGTCCGGGACGGAGAAGTTCAATGATGCCATCGCGGACCCGAGTCTTCGACGATCTGCACCGCAGAGCCGCGTCGCTGGTCGACGGGTTCTACGCGACGATGCCGCCGTATCCGCGGATACCGCAATCACTGGTGGAGACCGATTTCGCGCGCGGCACGAAGCTCAACGTGGACCTGTTCTTCGAGTATCTGCGCCGCGGGACCGAACCCGTGGAGGCGGACACGCGCGAACTCGTCGAGCTCGCCATGGACCGGCTCCGCGACGGCACGCCACTGCCGGAAGTGCTGGATCGGTATCGGCTCGGCGCGGCCTTCATCTGGGAGCGGCTGCGCGAATCGGCCACCGCCGCCGAACGGGATCTGCTGCTGGACGCCTCGCTGGTGCTGCTGAAGTACGTCACCCTGGTAACCACCCGCATCGCCACCGCGGCCACCCAGCGCTCACACGATCCGCGGTGGGAACTGCTGGAGCGCCGCCGCGGCATCGCCGACGCCCTGCTCACCGGGCGCGACCCGGTGGAGTGGGCCAATGATCCGGTCATCCCGGTCGCCGACGCCTTCCTCGTCGCGGTATTCCGCCTGTGCGGCACCCGCGGCGGGCCCGCGTCCGCGCTGCGGCACCGGGTGGAGGCGATACCCGGGGTCTTCCTGCGGCTGGACGCGGGCGGGTGGACCGCGCTGATCCCGCTGCAACCCGGCGACGACGGCACGTCCGCGATAACCGGCCTCACCACCCGCCTGCCCGCGCACCAGCCCGGCCAGGTGCCGCCGTACTGGGTCGGCGTCGGCGCGGCGGGGAGCCGGCCGGAGATTCCGACGATGTTCGCCGAGGCGCGGGTGCTCGCCGAACTCGGCCGCTGCCTGACTCGCCGCGAAATCCTCTGTCGCCGAACGAATTTGCAGTTCGAGTACACGGTGGCGGTCAGCGATGCGGCGCGGCCGGGGCTGGCCTCGGTGCTCGCGCCCCTGGATACCCAGCCGATGCTGGCGGAGACCCTGGAGGTATTCGTCGACAGCGGATTCAACCAGTTGGCGACCGCGCGACAACTCAGCGTGCATCGAAATACCGTGACCTACCGTCTGTCCCGCGTGCACGAACTCACCGGCCTCGACCCGCACCGGCCCGCCGATGCGATGACCCTGTCGGCGGCCCGTCTGGCCCGCCGTCTCGAATCCGCCGACTTCGCCCCCTGACGCGTCCGACAACCGCACGTTGATTCCCGGACACCCCCACCGCCGTCGGTTGGTCACCGAGTTCCTGGATCGCGTCGCCGTTACCCGGACAGCGGCGGTATGACCGGGATAGTCTCCGTGAGGGATCCGATTCGGGATTCGCAGTCACCCGGGAGCGTCCGATGATGAAGGCTCTGGTTACCAACGGGGCAACCACCTCCCCCCGATCCGTGCACTACGTCTCCGGGTCACCCGGTGAACTGCGTTGGGAGGGCACCGCACTGCTGCGCGCAGGCGTGCTCGCCTTCGGCGGCAGCATAGGCGCCACCGCACTGCACGCCCACCACGCCGTCCAGGTGATCGCCGCGTGCACGCCGGTGGTCGTGGTGGACGCCAGCGGCATCCGGCATCAAGGCTCGCACGTCATCGTGCCCGCCGACGCACCGCACCGCATCGCATCCGGCGCCGAACGCGGCACCGCGATCTATCTCGACCCCGAATCCGTCGCGGGCGCGGCCGCCGACCGCAGGGCCCACACCTACGGATGGGCCGACAGCGCACATTCGCTACCCATCGATCCGGAGCGGGAGACCCTGGCGGAACTGGTCGCCGAAGTCGTCGACGATCTCGAGCGCGACGATTCACACATCGTCGAGCCGGGCCGCCACGAGGCGGTCACCGAGGTGCTGGAGCTACTGCCGTCGCTGGTCGGCGACGGCCCGATCCGCGGCGCGGAGGTCGCCCGGCGGGTCGGCATCTCCGCGACCAGGCTCACCCACCTGTTCACCGAACAGGTCGGAATTCCGTTGCGCCCCTACATACTCTGGCTCCGACTACATGTGGCGATAACCCGCGTACGCTCCGGCGACGACCTCACCGCCGCCGCACACGCCGCCGGCTTCGCCGACAGCTCCCATCTGACCCGCACCTGTCGCCGCACCTTCGGCCTGCCCCCATCGGCCCTGAGCCGCCGCGTCCAGTGGGATCTCGGCGACGCACCCTAGGTCGACCGAATCGTTCAAGTGATCGCGGGCATCGCCGACCAGGCTTGCCCCATGACCACCGTTACCCGCACACCCACGCAGCGTCTCGCGCGCTACGGCTACGTGCCCTTCATGCTGATCGGCCTCAATGGCATCGGTATCGCACTGAGTTCGATTGGTGCGCCGAAGTTTTGGCTGTTGCTCGTACTCGCTGTCGCGATCGTCGCGTCATTTCTGGTGGAGCGGGTGATTCCATACGAGGCCGACTGGAATCACGACTCGAACGACACCCTGCGCGATCGCATCCATGTCTTCGTCAATGAAATGCTCATCCTGCTCAGCGTCACCTCGATTCCGCTGCTGGCCGCCATCGTGCCCGCGCCCGGCATCTGGCCGACATCGTGGCCGTTCATCTGCCAGGTCCTCATCGCCATCCTCGTCGCGGATCTGGGCATAACCCTGGTGCATCTGGCCAGTCACAAGGTCGGGTTCCTGTGGCGCTTCCACGCCGTGCACCACAGCGTAAAACGCTTCTACGGCCTCAATGGTTTGATGAAACATCCATTGCACCAGACCATCGAGATGGCCGCCGGTGTCGCTCCCCTGATCCTGATCGGGCTGCCGTCGAATGTGGCTGCCGCCCTTGCCCTTTCGGTCGCCATCCAACTGCTGCTGCAACATTCCAATGCCGACTACCGCATCGGACCGGCCAAATATCTGCTGGCACTGAACGAAGGGCATCGCTTCCATCACCTGAAGTTCGCCGGTATCGGCGACGTCAATTTCGGCCTGTTCACCCTGATCTGGGATCACCTGTTGCGCACCTATTCCTACGATCCGGCGCGCCGCTTCGTCACCGATGACCTCGGCATGGCCGCGAAACCCGACTACCCGACCGCCTACGTCGACCAGCTCATCTACCCGTTCACACCGGACGGCGGCTGTGAAATGTAGTCGCTACCCGGCCGATCGATGCCGGATGAACCAGGCCGTGGATTCCCGTTTGCACAGCATCACGATGACGGCGAAAGACAGAGCCAGTCCCGCGAAACCCGGCAGCGGGCCCACGGCCGTCAACCCGAGACAGAGGAATCCGGAAATGGCCGCGAGCGCAACGCCGATCACCTGCACGGTCCGGCCGTTCATGCCGAATGCGAAGGCGACACCACCGAGCAACCAGGCGAACAGATAGCCGAACGCGATCGCACCCCCGAGATCCGGATTCCTGGTCACGATGGCGAAGCCGATGAGTGCGATGCCGAGTCCGGCCAGGCACCAGGACAGGGTTCGGGCCATGCGAACGGTTGCGGGCATGACCTCCGGCGTTCCCGCAAAACCGTAGTGGCGCGGGTCGTAATCGGCATATTCGGAACTCGCCGGGTCGTCGGGTGAAGAGTCGTACGAATTCACGGCACTGCTCCTTCGATAGATGAGGCCATCATCAATTTCGGTGAGCGCCCGGTCACTATATCGCCGGGAGGGCGCACCGGCCGGTAGGCTCGGGGCATGTTCTCGCGGGTACACCTGATGGCGTTCGCGGTCTTCGCACTCGTCGTACCCGCGCTCGCCCTGGCCGCGGCTCCGTCGAATGAACCGGCGGCACTGGCCGTCTTCGGCGTCATCGCCGCATCACTGGCCCTGACGCTGACCGCATTGCAGAGCACTCCGCTATCGCTGGCGGTGGCCCACTCGGGTCCGCCCTCGGCACAGCGCCGTCGCAGGGGTTCTTTCCTGCGCCAGAGCAATCCCGACACCGCGGGACGTCCGCGCCCCCGAGCACCTGGGTCGGCCGCCGCGTAGCGACTCCCTTGCCGGTCGCGGCATACCGCCCGGCAATTCGGCCGAACATTCCCATCGACGTGTGCCCGCGCACGTTCGCACAGTCAGGTGCTCTCATGCTCGACTTCATTTACTATCCGGTGTCCGCCATTCTCTGGTTGTGGCACACCGCCTTTGCCGCCGTCCTCGGTCCCGCCAGTGGCATCGCCTGGGTACTCGCGGTGATATTTCTCGTCATCACCCTGCGCGCCGCGCTGTTCCTGCCGTTCATGAAACAGGCGCGCACGCAGGCGGCCATGCAGCGACTGCAGCCGCGCGTCAAAGCCATCCAGAAGAAATACAAAGACGATCCGCAGCGCAAGAACACCGAACTCCAACAGCTGTTCAAGGACAACGGAATCAATCCCTTCGCCAGCCTGGTTCCACTGGTCGCGCAGATATTCGTCTTCGTCGGCCTGTTCCATGTGCTGCGATCGTTCGACCGCACCGGCACCTTCGACTACCTATCGTTCGGGCGCACCGCGACCATGACGGCCGACCAGAACGCCGCCACCGCGAATTACCTCTTCGGCCCCACCGACGTACAGTCGTTCCTGCACGCCGACCTCTTCGGCGCGCCCCTGTCGGCAACGCTCGCGGGTGCGGGCGAGTTGCTGTCGGCCGTGGCGATCATCGCGCTACCGCTCATGCTCATCGCCGCTGTCGCAACGCATTTCACGGCGCGCGCCGGACTGGACCGGCAGACCGGATCCACACAGCTCCCGTTCATGCGCTCCCTCACCCTATGGGCATTCCCGGCCACCGCGGTTGTCGGCGGCGCGCTGCTGCCGGTGGCGATCCTGCTGTACTTCGTCACGAACAACGCGTGGACGCTGGCCCAACAGCATTTCGTCTACCGACGCCTCGATGCCGAAACGGCCACCGAGGCAATGCCACTCGTCGCCGAGGTGAACTCGGCCCCGAAACCCGGCGTGAAACCGAAGCGGCAGCAGCGGTAATAAATCATTCGCACGCCCACGGCCGCGATGCCTATGGTTGTCGGAGATCGAGTCAAGGGGCGCACCGGAATCTCCGGCCCGCGTTCCCCGTGTCGGGCTCGGTCTCTTACCTGGCGAAGGGCGCAAGCCTGGATGAGGTTCGATTCCTCTGCGATGCCACCCGGTTCCGGTCGGATACGGCGAGCGGCTCTGCGGGCTCCACGGCTACGGCCGCGGGACGCCCCCGCCGCGGACCCGTGACCGGGACCGGGTGACATTCGAAATGACAAGGCAGCCAACGACACACGCCACGGGAGGAGTGAAAATATGTACACGACGGTCATGGAATGGCAGCGGACGCTGCTGTACCGGGACGGCACACTCGAGCGTGTGCTCGAGCCCGGACGCCACCGCTACGACGACAAGCGCTGCACACTGATCGCCGTGGACATGCGGCCCCGGCTGCTGCATATCAGTGGACAGGAACTGCTCACCCTCGACGGACTCTCGCTGCGGGTCAGCTACGCGTTGAACTGGCAGGTCATCGATCCGCAGGAATTCACCACAGGCGCGCAGTACCCGGAGCAGGTGCTCTATGCCGCGGTGCAGGACGCCGCACGCCGGGCCGTGGCGGGCCACACCCTCGACGAACTCGTCGCCGACCGCGCACTACTTGTCGGCGATCTCGTCGAAATCGCCACGGCGGTAGCCGGACTCGGTATACGCGTCGACGGGCTCAATGCCCGCGACCTGATGCTGCCGGGTGAATTGCGCAGGGCGGCACTGGAAACGGTGCTCGCCAAGGAGCACGGTCGCGCGGAACTCGAACGAGCCCGCGCCGAGGCCGCGGCACTGCGGTCACTCGCCAACACCGCGCGTCTACTCGAGGAGCACCCGGCGCTGCTGCGGCTGCGCACCCTACAGGTGGCGGCCACACCGGGCACGCAGGTGGTGCTCGACCCCCGCGAGCGCCCCTGAGCCGACACGAACCCCCTTGTCCACTGGGACAAGGGGGTTCGGTGCCCAAGGCTGCTACGCGCGACGAGCCTGCAAGTAGTACTTGGCCGACATCATCTTCAACGCCTGCCGGATGACGGGTGGCGCCCACCGCGCCGACGGATCGTGTTCCACCACCGGATCGATCAGCAGGACCACTGTGCCTTTGGTCTCGAGCTCGAAACCGCCTGCGGCCGTGATGTTCTTCACCCAGTCGACATCGCGGCCGTAGGTGAGCGCGATGCGGTACACACCATCGTCATCGAACGCCAACACCGGAGTTCTATAGGAGCGCCCCGATTTTCGTCCCTTGTGGACGACAATGCTCATCGGCGGAACCCGACCGGCCAATCGGCCGAGGATCGGATTGGTGATATGGCGGTTCAATTTCGCCAGTGCGCGCGGAAGCACCATCTGGGGCGGTCCTCTCTCAGGGTGGCGTGCGGAGATCAGGTTACCCTCGACCGGTGTTCGCACACCCTCGGTCGGAGATGATCGCGGTCTATGACGCCGCGGGTCGCGAGATCGGCGCGGCCGACCGCGCCGCCGTCTATCGCGACGGGATCTGGCACGCCAGCGCGGGCGTGCTCGTGCGCTCCGGCGATGGGGAGCGGATCTATGTACATCGCCGCACCGACACGAAGATGGTCTTCGCGGGCATGCACGACTGCCTCGCCGGTGGTGTCGTCGATCCGGGCGAGACACCGGCGCAGACCGCGGTCCGCGAACTCGCCGAGGAACTGGGCATCGTCCTGCCCGCCGACGCACCCCCGCTACCGCTGCGTGCCACGGCGTCCTGGGACGGCGAATGGCAGGGCAGACCGATGCGCTGTCATCTGTTCGCCTATGAGCTGCGCCATGACGGGCCGATGCGCCACCAGCCCGAGGAGATCGCCGACGGCTGGTGGTGGACCGATGCCGAACTCCGCGCACACCTGGCCGACCCGACCTGGCCGTTCGTCCCCGATACCCGCATCCTCACCGACCAACTGCTGGCCTGAATGCCATCGGCCCACCAGGTCCAGGACCTGATGGGCCGACGAGCCTGCGATCTGTCAGGCGGCGCTACCGCTCATAGCACCCATGACCTGGGTGAAGAGGTTGGCGACGACTTCGAGGAGCTCCATGTACATTCCCTTGCTGGACCCGATATGAAATTTGCATTCTGCATGAGTTAGGTGTCCAGCAGGTAAGAGGGTCGTGAAGTTGAGTGACTAGCCCGAGGACGCCGCCGACCCGGCCCAGGCGGCGAAGGCGCCCGGATTTCGGGTCTGCAGCAGCACCCGGCCGGGCCCGGTGAAGTCGAAGACCAAGCCCTCGCCCGACTTCAGCGACTGGATGGACCGCCCGGAGACCGCACGCCGGATGGTGAAGTTCATGGCCAGGTCATAGGCCACCACGTGTCCGGTGTCGATGGTGATCGGCTCGCCCGGCTGCAGATCGATCACATCGATCGCGCCGAACACACCGACGACCACCTCACCGTCGCCGTGCGCGCGCAGACCGAAGCCGCCCTCACCGCCGAACAGGTTCGCGAAACCGCCCCATTTGCCCTCCACCTGCACGCCGTGCGAGTTCGCGATCCAGCCGCCGCGGCTGATGAAGAACGGCCGATCGGGCGTGATCTGCAGGTTCAGCATGTCGCCGGGTAGTGCGGGCGCGACATCCACCCAGCCGCCCTGCGGCGGTGCGGTGAAGGTCGAGACGAAGAACGATTCGCCGGCCAGCACCGACCGCTTCAGCCCGGCGAGGATGCCGCCTTCGGCCTTGGCCTGCAACGAAACTCCCGCCGAATGCGCGACCATGGCGCCGCTCTCGACCCGCATCGGCTCGCCGCCCGCGAGGAAGCACCGCGCGACGGCGGAGGCGGGGCTATGGCGCAGTTGTACCTTCATATTTGCCGACCCTACCGCCTGATTCGCCGCGAAAGGCCGGCCGAATCGACGCGGAAATCAGGGGTATCGGATCAGGTCAGCGAACGCAGTGTTTCCTCGTCCCGCGCGACTACCGCGCCACCGTCCGGGGTGAGCACGATCGGGCGCTGGATCAGCTGGGCGTGCGTCGCCAGCGCCTCGATCCACTTGTCCCGATCGGCCGGGGTGCGCCCCCACCCGGACATGCCGAGATCCTTGGCGATCTGCTCACCCGTCCGGGTGATCTCCCACGGTTCGGCGCCCAGCCGCTCCAGTACGGTGCGCAGCTCGGCCACGGTCGGCGGATCGTCGAGATAACGCCGCACCGTGTACTCGACGCCCGCCTCGTCCAGGTGCTCGGTCGCGCAGCGGCTCTTGGTGCACCGCGGGTTGTGCCAGATCTCGGTGTGCCCAGATGTCATGGCTTCCAATTAACCATGGCGGCCGGGGTGTGGTCTGCACGGGCCGACCCAACCGCGCCGCCGCGGCTCAGCCTCGGTCCAGGCTCCGGAAGAACGACCGCACGTCATCGACGAAAAGATCCGGCGCCTCCAACGCGGCGAAGTGCCCGCCGCGCTCGAACTCCGACCAGTGCACGATGTTGTTGCCGGTGTCCAGCGGCCGCGCTTCGACTACCGCGCGGTCCGCGATTCGAACCCCGCGGCCTGCCCGGCGGGGATTCCGCGGCACATGTGGCCAGTGGGGTGGCCCGAAGGTGGCCGTAACATCGGCGCGGACAGCCCGCAGTCGCTGGTCTTCCTGCTCGCCGCGATCGATGCCGACTTCGAGATCGAGGACGGCGAGGAACTAGCCGCCCATCTGCGACGGATCACCCTGCGCTTCCAATCCGCGCTCGACTGAATTCGGCCATAGATGGGACCGCGGCCAGCAGCACAGCGACCGCGGTGCCCGCACCGCACGGTCAGCGCCACCACCGACAGTCGCAGCACGTTGTGCGTATTATCCGGCGGGGTGAGTTCCCGCGGCTTGCCACTACTGCACGTATTCGTCGGCGATATCGAGTACCGCGTCGACGATCTCCAGTCCGGTGCGCAGGTCGTCGGCGGTCGTGGTGAGTGGCGGCGCGATCTGAAAGCGGTTGCCCGCGTTGAACGGCCACAATCCGCGTTCCTTGGCGGCGGCGGTGACCCGGTTCATCGGCTCGGCGGCGAAGCCTGCGGCGGCGAAGGGAATCAGCGGTTCCCGGGTGTGCGGGTCGCGCACCAACTCCAGCGCCCAGAAGAAGCCGAGGCCGCGTGCCTCGCCGACGCTGGGATGGCGAGATGCCAAGTCCGCCAGGCCCTTTCCGAGCACATCCGCGCCGACCGAGCGGACATGGTCGAGAATGCCGTCGCGTTCGAAGACACCGATCGAGGCGACGCCCGCCGCGCAGGCCAAGGGATGACCCGCGTAGGTCAGCCCGCCGGGATACACCGTGTTGTCGTAGCGCTGGGCGATCTGCTCGGCCATCAGCACACCGCCGAGCGGGACGTACCCGGAGTTCACGCCCTTGGCGAAGGTGATGATGTCGGGCGCCACGCCGTAGGCCTGCACCGCGAACCACTCGCCGACCCGGCCGAATCCGACCATCACCTCGTCCGCGATGTAGACGATGCCGAATTCGTCGCACAGCGCGCGCACCCCGGCGAGATAACCGGGCGGCGGCACGAGGACACCGTTGGTGCCGACGACCGTCTCCAGGATCAGCCCCGCGATGTGCTGCGGACCCTCCAACTCGATGACCTGGCGCAGATGCTTCAGCGCCGCCGCCGTTTCCTCCTCGGGAGTTGTTGTGTCCCAAGGCGATCGGTAGGGATAAGGCCCGAAGAAGCGGACCACGTCGACATTGGTCGGCTCGGCGCCCCAGCGCCGCGGCTCACCGGTCAAACCGATCGCCACGCCGGTGCCGCCGTGATAGGAGCGGTAGGCGGCAAGCATTTTCGTGCGACCGGTGTAGCTGCGCGCCAGCCGTACCGCGTGTTCGACGGCCTCCGCGCCGCCGGTGGTGAACAGTATCCGGTTCAGGTCGCCGGGCGCGCGTTCGACGATCAGCCTGGCCAGTTCGCTGCGCACCGCATTGCCGACGGTCGGCGAGATCGTAGTGAGTTTCTGTGCCTGGTCGATGATCGCCGCGACGATATCCGGATGCTGGTGGCCGATATTGACATTCACCAGTTGGGAGGAGAAGTCGAGATAGCGTTTTCCGCTCTCCTCCCAGAACCACGAGCCCGACGCGCCGACGATCGGAACGGGATTCAGTGTCGCCTGGGCGCTCCAAGGATAGAAGACGTGGTCTGACCCGCTCATGCGGCGAACTCCCCCTTCGAACCCGGATAGAACAGCACATTGGCACCATAGCCCGATTGCGGCGGCTGCGTGGTTGGAGACACGGTCTCTACCCAGCCACATGCCGGTCAGGGAATCAGCACGAGCTTGCCGGGTGCGTGTCCGACGATGCCGACCTCGTGGGCCTTCGCGGCCTCGGCGAGCGGGAAGGTGGCATCGACGATGACGCGCAGCGCACCGGATCCGGCCCGCTCGACGAGTTCGCCACGGGCGGCGCCGCGGATCTCGGTGCCTGCGTCCTGCCCCGGCCCATAGCCGAGCACCTTGATGCCGACCGCGGCGCGTCGTGGCGACCCGGCGATCGAGGCGATCCGGGCGCGGTCGGCCACCAACTCCAACGAGACGTCGAGCGCCTCGTCGGTACCGGCGAAGTCGACGGCGGCGGTGACGCCCTGCGGCGCGGCGGCTTTCACGCGATCGGCGAGCCCAGGGCCGTAGCCGACGGGGATGGCGCCGAGCTCGCGCAACAATGCGTGGTTGCGCTCGGCGGCGGTGGCGATCACCGTCGCACCCGCGGCGGCGGCCAGCTGTACGCCCATCAGGCCAACCCCGCCGGCCCCGCCGTGGACGAGCACCGTGTCGCCGGCGCCCACGCCGGCGGCGTGCAGCGCGTGCACGGCGGTGGTGCCGGTCAGCATCAGCGACCCGGCCTGGGCCCACCCGATCCCCGCGGGCTTGGCGAAGATCGACGTGGCCGCAGCCGTGACGTAGTCGGCGTAGGCGGCCGTCACGGGGTACACGATGACCTCGTCACCGACCTGCACACCGGTTACATCCGCGCCGACCTCGGTGACGACGCCCGCGCACTCCAGACCGATCGAGGGCATCGAGGCGGCGACCCCGGCGGCGTCCTTGTGGTCGTCGTCCACGGCGTGGAAAGCCCCGCTGTAGAGCTTCCAGTCGATTGGATTGACCCCTGCGGCCCGGACCTCGACGACCACGCCGCCGGCGGCCGCGCGCGGTGTCGGCACCTCGGTCACGACGAGTACATCGGGTGTGCCGTAGGCGGTCGGACGCACGATTCTGGGCATGCTTGGGCTCCTGTCCTGGTGGGGTGGCAGTCGGCCCGGCGAGGGGCGCCGCGACCGATCGGATGTCTCGTCGAGAGCGGCACATCCGCTGTCGAGAACTCCCGAGGATCAGTATTGGCCCGCCAAGGCATGACCTGCAGCGCAACATTGGTAAGGAGTACTTGCGTGGCACGCAAGTGGGCATGGGTTGTGGCGCGTGCCGGCTACTCCTGATCGCTTGTCCGACAGGGGCATCCGACCGGACCGCAAGGCGCCACATGCCGATGAGCGTGAGCGGCGCGGCAATTGCTGTGAAAGCCCCCATGACAGGCCCTCTTGCCATTGCACTATTTGGTGATAGTTTTTCTGTATGGTCGGCTGGACCTAATACTCGCTGCGCATCGAGGGAGATGTCGTGTCAAGTGCCGGAAACGTCGCCGCTGCAAGAGTTTGCGGGGGAATTCTCGGTATTCTCGCATGCCTGGTCGGGGTGAGCACCGCGCACGCCGATGATGGCCCCGGCCCGTTACTGGTCGGGGACACAGCGTATTTCGCTATGGGCAGTTGGAACTGCTCGATCGGTGCGGACGGCACAGTCGGCTGCGACCTCGCAGACCCGGCCCCGTCCATGAATGTGCTGTATGTCGGAACGCAGGTGTCGATGCCGAATGTGCCGGCCATCATCATCGACTCGACCATGTGGCCGGCACATCCTCAGTGGAACTCCAACGGCAGTCACACTGTGCCGGGCGGAAATCCGCCGCTGCCGCGCATCGCACCCGCGGGTTACCACGACCCCCAGTATTCGATCACATATGCCGGAGCGAATTGCCAGATCACCTATCAAGGTGCGGCAGTATGCACATCGATGGGGCACGGGTTCAGCCAATGGGGACCGGTGCCGCAAGGCTACTGATCCCCACGAATCACTGGCTACCGATACCAGATACCGGAATCCCAATCACTGTAGTC
The DNA here is from genome assembly GCF_048910785.1 of Nocardia nepalensis. Classification (NCBI taxonomy): domain Bacteria; kingdom Bacillati; phylum Actinomycetota; class Actinomycetes; order Mycobacteriales; family Nocardiaceae; genus Nocardia; species Nocardia nepalensis. The sequence goes on from NZ_JBKBET010000028.1 coordinate 385,616, forward strand.
CCACACGTTGAAATCGTAGCGACCATGCGCACCCCCGAACAGATAGCCCCACCATCCGGCCGAGGTGTCGCAGATCTGGTCGTCGTGGTTGCACACCGTCAGCACCGGGAAGTCGCCGAACCAGTCGTCGACACCGGCCAGTGGATAACCGACGATCCCACTTCCGGGAGCCGACGACAGGCCACCCCAACCGGGCCCGGGGGCTCGCTTGGGATCCGACAGGAGAATAGCGTTGGCATTGCCGACATCCTGGTGGGCGGTGACCCAGGCGTGGACGATGCCCGCGCCCTCGCTGTGCCCGATCAGCCTGATGTGGTCGTCCGGACATTCGCTGCGATGCAGCCAGAACAAGCGGTCGAGTTCGTTCAATCCCGACATCGGGTCGAGCGAATTGTAGCCGACAGGTTGATCCACAAAGGGGATGAACACCGACGATGTGTTATCCCCGAGACCGCCGATACCGATGGCCCAGTCGCCAATACAGTTGTCGGCGTGAGCCTTCGACCCCATTTCGTTCGTGAAGGAAAGGATGATAGCCAACAGTAATGCGGCGAAGAGCGCCGTTGCTCTACGCATGGTCGTACTTCTTCATTTATCGCGCCTCCGGGTCCAGCCCGGCTTGTGCCAGGGGGTACCCAAAAGTTGCTCGCGTTCTTGCTTTCTGGCGAAATAGTTACACAGGCCATCGATATATTGGCCGGAACGCAATGTCGGAGGCCATGATCCGCAAAGGAGATCCGCCTGCCCGAGCGATACACTCCCCGTTTCCCGAGCTCCGATGGTCGAACGTCGCGGAGCATGGCTGCGAGGAATGGTTGTCGCGGTCGACTTTTGGGATGAGGAATCCGCAAGGTGACCGCCGACCAGCCTTTCCAGCAATCATCCAGTCCTTCGAACCGGGACAGCGTCCATAATCGACTGCGGTGCACGGTTTCTGGGCGGGTGTCCCGACTTCGACGAGTCCGGCCAGGGCTTGGGGCAATGGGCCCTGGCGCAGGACGCCGAGGTGCGGCGGCACCGAATGCCCACCGCCCCGCGCCCGGACGCAAGAGCCGGGCGCGGGGGTGCGGGACCTTACTTCGGCGCCGCCGGAACCATCGGGTCCTTGCAGGCGGGCAGCTCGGCCGGGCACGGCGACAGGATGGTGCTGAAGTATTGGAAGGCCGAGAACAGGGCCAGCGGGCCGCCGACCGTCACCAGGCCGACCATGGCACCGACCGCACCCAGGGTGGCCGCGCCGAGCACGCAGCCCGCGACGGCCGCACCGACAAACGGCAGCAGCAGGGCGATGACCGGGCTGGCAAGGGTCGCACCCGCCGCGCCGCCGACCAGACAGCCGACACCGCCACCGAGTACCGCGCCGACAATCGCGCTGACCGCGCTGCCGATGGTGAGCCGCTGCGCGAACGTGCCGAGGGCCGACTGGTCACGCGGGGTGAGCGATTCCGCGATCGGCTTCGCAGCCTGCTCGGGGGTGATGATGTCGCTCGCTGCGATATCCGCGATCGGCGTGCCACGTTCCCGGGACGGCGTCAAGACCGCGGTGTCGCCGTCGATTCGGGCGGTAATGGGATACGCGGTGTTGTCCATCCGATAGGTCAGCGGAATCGCCGCCGCCGGGGTGCCCGCGGCATCGGTCAGCACCAGTTGGTCGGCGACCGTCCTCAGCACGCCATCGGTGGTCTTCAGTACCGCCGAATCTCCTTGGCGCGACACCTCGTAATGCACCTCGGTCTGCACGGGTGCGGCCGTCGGCTCGGCGTAGACAGTGCCCGAGCCGATACCGACCGCGGTGGCGGCCAGGGCGGCGGTCACGATGAACTTGCGCGAATTCATATTGATCCTCATCGATCGTTTTCTGGAGAGCTGTCGCGGCGGCACACCGCGACAACGACTGCGGGAACGGCTATTTGCTGGTGTCGACGATCGGGCCGACGGCCGACCAGTGATTGCCTTCGAAGCGCTGGATCTGCACGCCCTCCATCGGGAAGGCGTCCCCCGGACCGGTTTTCAGCGTGATGCCGGGCAGCAGCGTGTCGATGGCGATACCGGATAGGCTCCGGGTGGCATCCCGAAGTCCTTCGCGGGTAGCGCATTTCGCGGCCTCGAAGGTCTTGGCGAAGCTGTCGGCCGCCGCCCAGCCGGTCAGCGTGTAGGTATTGGTCGGATCCGCGCCCGGCGCGTACTTGGCCAACTTCTCCCGGTACGACTTGATGGCCGCGTCATCGGCCCAGCGTGGATCGGCCGGATCCTTGGTGAAAGCGGTCGACACCACGCCCTGCACATTCTCGAAGCCGACCGGCTTCAGCACGGACAGCGAATTGGCCACCATGGACACGATGTGCAGCGGATTCCAGTCGGGGTTTCGGGCATCACCGGCCAACGCCTGCGAGGCGAACTTCGGCGTCGAGATATCCAGCAGCACATCGGCTTTCGAATTCGCCAGATTGCGCAGCTGCGGGTCAACGGTGGGGTCGGTGACCTCGTAGCTCTGCTCGGCGACCACCTTCACGCCGCTGCCGGCAATGGCCGCGACGAAGCTGTCCTTCAGGTCCTTGCCGAAGTCGTCGTTCTGGAACAGCACCGCCACAGTGCCGTTCGGCTTCTCCTTCTTCACGTAGTCCGCGAAGGCCCGCCCCTCGGCGCGGTAACTGGGCTGCCAGCCGATGGTCCAGGGGTGCTCGCTGTCGGAGCCCCACTTGGTAGCTCCACCCGCGACGAAGACCTGCGGCACCTTGCGCTGGTTCAGGTAGTCCCACACCGCCGAGGAGGTCGGCGTGCCGAGGGTCTGGAAGATGGCGAATACCTGATCCTGTTCGACCAGGCGGCGCACCTCCTCCACGGTCTTGGGCGGCTGGTACCCATCGTCACGGACGTTGTATTCGACTGTGCGCCCGCTGATTCCGCCCTTCTCGGCATTGAGGTAGTCGAAGTAGGCCCGCGCACCCTTGGGTATCTCCCCGTACGCGGAGGCGGGACCGGACAGCGGGTAGACCCCGCCCAGTTTGATACTCGAGTCGGTGATGCCGACGGTCTGCTGTCCCTTGCAGTCGCCTTGGGCGACGGCACCGGCACCGTCGCCGCGACCTCCGCAGGCGGTGGCGGCGAGCAGCACGGCCGCCGCGGCCCCTATGACGCGAATGGCCTTAGTGCGCATTGACTTTCCCTTTCCGAGCGATATTTCCGATCCAGCTCGCCGCCCGTCCGGCGAGGCCCGCCAGTCCGGTCGGCGCGAGGTACATGACCGCGATGAGCAGCAGTCCGAAGACCACGCCCGGCGCGGCCTGATTGACATCCTGGGCGAGGGTGGGCACGTACATGACGAACAGTCCGCCCAGCAGCGGCCCCCACAGCGAACCCAGTCCCCCGACGACCAATCCGGCCAGCAGAGTGATGGACAGTCCGGTGGCGAAGGAGTCGGGTGAGACGTAGGCGATCACCCAGGTGTAGACGCACCCGGCCACACCGGCGAACATGGCGCTCCACGCGAAGGCGAGGGTCTTGTAGTGCGCGGGCCGCACCCCCATGACCTCGGCGGCCGTCTCGTGATCGCGAATGGCGTTGAGCGCCCGCCCGACTCGCGAGCGCAGTACACCCGCGACGAACAGGAAACTCACCGCCGCGACGACCAGCGCCAGGAAGTACAGCCACTGGTCCTCGGCCAGCCCCGACCATTGCGGCGGCTCCGGCTTGGACACAGTCAGCCCCATGGACCCGCCGGTGAGCGTTGCGAAGCGCTTGAGCAGCGGCACCAGGAAAATGGCAATGGCGAGGGTGACCAGCGCCAGGTACAGGCCGCGCAACCGCAGCGCCGGAATACCCAGTGCGAAGCCGAGCACGAAGGTCACCCCGGCCGCCACCGGCAGTGTCGCGATATGCGGTGTGTCCCAGCGGTCCAGCAGGATGGCCGTGGTGTACGCGCCGATGGCCAGGAACGCCCCGTGTCCGAGCGAGATCTGACCCGTCTGCCCCACCAGCAGATTCAGTCCGAGCAGGGCCACGGCATACACGAGTGCCATGGACAGCTGGAAGGTATAGAAAGGGGCGAGCTGGAAGGGCGCGCAACAGGCCACTGCGAGCAGCGCGAGGACGACCAGCGCATTCCGGTGGCGTAGCACCTGGGTGAGTCGCGACTCTCGTCGCGATGCGGGAGATTCGCCTTCCGTCTCGTCCCGCTCGGGTATCGCGGTGGCGATCGCGTCCTCGCTCATACCCGTTCCACCACCGCTCGTCCGAACAGTCCCTGCGGCCGCAGCAGCAGCACGCCGAGAATGATCACCAGTGGCACGCCGATTTTCAGTTCGGTGCCGATGGCGTCCACGTATGCGCCCGTGAGGGTTTCGGCGACGCCGACAATGAGACCGCCGATCACCGCCCCACCCGGACTGTCGAAGCCACCCAGGGTGGCCGCGGCGAAGGCGTAGATGAGAACCCCTCCCATCATGTTGGGTTCGAGGAAGAGCACGGGTGCCGACAGCACCCCGGACACCGCGCCCACCAGTGCGGACAGACCCCAGCCGAGCGCCAGCACCACGCCGACGCGAATGCCCGACAGGCGCGCGGAGGCGGGATGACTGGCCACGGCCCGCATGGCCAGGCCGATCTTGGTGTAGCGGAAGAGCAGGTAGATGAGGCCCATGACGAGCGCGACCACGACGATCACACCGAGGTTGCCGTATCCGGCGGTCACTCCCCCGGCGCGTAACACACCGTCCGGGAAGGGATTCGGGAAGGATTTCACCTGATACGACCAGATCCATCCGGCCGCGGCATTGATGAAGAAGTACAGGCCGACGGTGACGATCACCAGGGTGAGTTCGGACGCTCCCTCGACCGGGCGAATGACGACCCGTTCGATGAGCATGCCGCCGACGAAGGACACCGCGAGCGTGACGAGAAGTGCCGCCCAGAACGGCATTCCGTATTCGACGCACTGCCAGGCGAGAAAGGCGGAGAACATGGCCAGCTCGCCCTGAGCGAAGTTCACGATTCCGGTGAATCGGAAGATGAGCACCATGGCCAGGGCCAGACCGGCGTAAATCGCACCGGCACTGAGCCCTTCGATGAGCTGTTGCAGGAGTCCGGTCATGGCTACACCCGGTATCCGAGATAGGAGCGGGCGACCGCTTCGTCGGCCCGAATCTGATCGGCGGTGCCGGACAATACGATTCGGCCGGTCTCGATCACGTGGGCGTGATGGGCGACTTCCAGCGCGAGATGCGCATTCTGTTCGACGACTATCACGGTGGTGCGCTCCTCGGCATTGATGGTGTGCACGATCTGGAAGAGCTCCTGGGTGACCAGGGGCGAAAGACCGAGGGACGGTTCATCGAGCAGCAGCAGCCGCGGTCGCAGCATGAGGGCGCGGCCGATGGCCAGCATCTGCTGTTGTCCGCCGGAGAGCCCGCCCGCCGGGTCGCGCAATTTCTCCTGTAGAATGGGAAAGAAGTCGAAGACCCGGATCAGGTCGGCCTCCACCCGTGTGCGGTCGCGCCGGGTGTAGGCCCCGACCCGCAGGTTCTCCTCGACGGTCAGGGCGGTGAAGGTGCCGCGTCCCTCGGGAACGTGTGCCACGCCCATGCGGGCAACGGATTCCGGTGCCCGCCCTGTGATTACGGTGTCTTCCAACCGAATATCACCGCGCGCCTTCACCATTCCGCACAAGGCGCGCAAGAGGGTGGTCTTCCCCGCGCCGTTGGGCCCGAGAATGGCGCAGACCTCGCCGCGCCGCACGGCGAAGCTCACGCCGTGCAACACCCGCGCACCGCCGTATCCGGCGTGCAGATCCTCGACGGTCAGAAAGGGGTCCAGGCTCATGCCGCGCTCCCCAGATAGGCCGCGATGACAGCCGGATTCCGCTGCACCGCTTCGGGTTCGCCATCGGCGATCACAGATCCGAATTCGAGGCAGACGACGTGGTCGCAGGTGCCCATGACGAAGCCCATATGGTGTTCGACCACGATGACGGTGAGATCCAGATCCGACCGCAGCGCCCGCAGCCGGGCCGCGAATTCGTCGACCTCGCCGTGGCTGAGGCCATTGACCGGTTCGTCGAGCAGCAGCAGCTTGGGCCGAACCGCCAATGCGCGGGCGAGTTCGATGCGCTTGAGGGTGCCGAACGGCAGCCCGGCGGCGAGACGATCCGCCACATCGGTCAATTCCAGACGCTCCAGCAGCTCGTCGACCTCCGCACGCAGCCGCCGTTCCTCCCGCCGCACGCCCGGCAGCCGCAGCCCCGCGGACAGGAATCCGGCGTGCGCCCGGTGGTGCGCGCCGACCAATACGTTGTCGCGGACCGACAGGCGCGCAAACAGTCCCAGATTCTGGAATGTCCGTGCGATGCCGAGCGCGGCGAGTGCGTGCGGCGGCTGGTCCAGCAGCGGCGCACCCTCGTAGGTGATGGTCCCGGCATCGGGTGTGTAGCGGCGGGTCAGACAATTGAACAGTGTTGTCTTCCCCGCGCCGTTGGGCCCGATGAGACCGACCATCTCGCCGGCGGCGACTCGGAAGCCGACCTCCGCCAGCGCGGTGATCCCGCCGAAGCGGAGACTGAGTTGTGAGATTTCGAGCATGCGGCCTCCGGCCACCGCGAACGGCGGGCTGACATCGGTGCGGACCGCGTGACGCGACTCTCACCGGAGGGATAGAACTCGGTCAGCGTAAAAGTCGCAGGTCAGGGCGCACATTGGACGTGGAGGACCAAGTTCTGCGACGGCATTTGTCCGCCGCGGACATGGCCTCGGGACCGTCAGCCGCGTTGACACGCCGAGTGGCGACGTGGATTAATCCCGTCTCATGACTGTGTCTGCTGGATCACACTCGGCCGCGATCGCGAATTACTCCGCGAGCGTGCTGGCCGCGCGCACCCGCATAGTGACCCGGCTGTTCGACCAGGTCCACCAGATGGCCGATATCGGCGTCACGGCGATCATGGGTCAGATTCCGGCCTATGCCGCGCGCGACGAGACGTTCTATGCCGATGTGCACGATCAGCTCGCCCAGCTGTGCCGGATCGGATTGGGCGCACTGCTCGAGGATCGCCGCGTCACCGCCGGGGATATCGCGTACACCCGGCGGGCGGCGGCGCGGCGGGCGCGCGAGGGACTGGCGTTGGTGGACTACATCAACGCCTTCCGACTGGGGCAGCAGGCGCTGTGGAAGTCGCTCATGGACTTCGCGGGTGATTCCAAGGACGATCGCGAGGCGGCGCTGTCGATGGTGGTGCCGCTCAATCGGTTCTGCGATCTGGCGGCCACACAGGCGGCGAACGCCTATCTGGAATTCCAGCAGTACCAGTCCGAAAACGGCCAGGAAAGCCGGGAATTGCTCGACAGCCTGTTGGCCGGGGCGCTGCCCGAACGCGGTCCGCAACTGTCCTCGGCACACGGGTTCGGTATCGGTGTCGATCCGGGCGCACCGCTGGTGGTGGTCACCGCCGCGGTGCTGGATCTGCACGGATCCGATACCGACGCAAAGCATCTGACCTCGGCCGCGCTGGCCCGGATCGGCGTCAATGGCCTGCGCACATTGGCGGGTGCGCATCGCGGCGAGGTGGTGGCGATACCGGCGCTGGGCCGCAATGGCTCCACCGAGGTGCTGTGCGAGCGACTGGAGGCGATGCGGGACAAACTGCTGGCGGCCGGTATCCGCCTCGCCATCGGTATCAGCCCCGTGGTCACCGGTATCGCCGATCTCCCACGGGCACACCAGGAATCGCGCTCCGCACTGGAACTACTACCCGAGGAGGGCGGCGTCCTGGCGCTGCCGCACCTGCGCCCCTTTCGCTATCTGATGCTGCGCGCCGACGCCACCACCCGCCATCTCGTCGACCCCCGCATCCGCGCCCTGCTGTCCGAGGACACCACCCGCGGCGGCGTCCTCGCCGACACCATCCGCGCCTTCGCCGCGGCCGATATGAACCTGCGCGAGGCCGCCGACGCACTGTGCGTGCACCACAACACCGCCAAGTACCGCCTGGGCCGCATCCAGGAACTCACCGGGCGGAATCTGCGCAGCGTGAGCGATCTGATCGATCTACTGGTGGCCATCGAACTGCAAGAGACGCAACGGGATCGGAGCTAGGAAAGCCGCACGGCTTCCTCGAGCGTAGCTATTTACCGCCTTCGGTGAGCGTCACCTGCTGCGGTGCGAATCCCGCTCCGGTGACGTCGATTCCACTGGATTTCAGCACGTCCAGGGCCTTGGTGACGTATTCGTTGGTGAAGGCGTCCGCGTCGGGATCCTTCTTCAGCACCGTGACGCCCTCCTGGTTCTTGGTCTCCTTGGCGATCTTCACGGTGCGGTCCCACGCGGTCTTGTCGATCATGCCGATACCGTTGGGCGAGGGCCAGATCAGCTTGTTGACCTCGTTGATCTGCCACTGCTGGTGGGTCGCGCCGAGGGTGCTGCCCGCGGCCACCGTGATATCGCGGCACTTGTCGACATTGTCGCGACAGAACGCCCAGCCCTTCAGTGAGGCCGCGATGAACTTGACGGTCTGGTCCCGGTATTTCGAATCCTTCAGCTTCTCCGAATTCGCCCAGATCGCGTCCTGCAGCATGGCGACGCCCTCGTCGTTCCAGTCGATGGTGGCGAAATCGTCTGCGGTGTAGAGCTTTCCGGTGTCGGGGTTCTTCGTCTCCAGCAGCTGGGCGTATTCGTTGTAGGACATGGCCTGGGCGGCATTGATGTCCTTGGCGAGGAAGGCGTTCATATCGAACTGCTGCTGGACCAGCTTCACATCCTTGGCCGGGTCGATGCCCGCCTTCGTCATTCCGGCGAACAGCTCGAATTCATTGCCGTAGCCCCAGTTTCCGACGGTCTTGCCGCGCAGTGCGGCCGGACCCGTGATGTTATCGGCCTTGAAGGACACCTGCTTGGTGCCCGAACGCTGGAAGACCTGCGCCACATCGGTAATGCCCGCCCCGGCCTCGCGGGAGGCCAGCGCCTTGGGCACCCAGGCGATCGCGTAATCGGCCTGGCCCTGGGCCAGCACCGTCTGCGGAACGATATCGGTTCCGCCGTCGAGGATTTCGACGGACAGGCCCTGCTCCTTGTAGAAGCCCTGGTCCACGGCGGCCAGATAACCGGCGAACTGCCCCTGTTTGAACCACTGCAACTGCAAGCGGACCTTGGTCAGGCCATCCGCGGTGGTTCCGGAGCCATTCTCGGTGGTGCTGCAGCCGGTCAGCGCGGCCGCCACCAACGCCGCCAGCGCGAGACAAGCACGTAGACGCCCTGTGTTACTTCTCATTTCGATCTCCCAAAGATGTCGCGGATCAGCATGGTCCGGGGTCGGCGGGTCAGTTGTTCGAGGATCAGGACGACGGCAAGGAAGAGCAGTCCGACGATCATGGCGCCGACCACATAGGCCCACGCCCGTGGATAAGCGGTATTCGCGGCGGCCGAGATGATTCGGCTGCCGAGCCCGTTCTGCAGGCCGCCGAAGTATTCGGCGATGATGGCCGCGATCACCGCCCCGGGCGCCGCGATACGCAGACCGGTGAACAGGTAGGGCAGCGCCGCGGGCAGCCGCACCATGCGGGTGATCTGCCAGCCGCCCGCCGCGTACGAGGTCATCAGATCGGCGTGCACCTGCGGAACCTGGCGCAGACCACGGGCGGTGCTGACGAACATCGGGAAGAACACCACGATGGCGACGACCATGCGGCGCGGGGTGTCGGTGGTGGTCGAATACATCGAATTGAGCAGCGGGGCGAGCGCGACGATCGGGACGGCGGCAGCCGCGGCGGACAGCGGGATCAACAGCCCTTCGACCAGCCGGAACCGCACCGCCAGCATGGCCGCCACGATGCCGAGGACGGCACCGACCAGCAGGCCGATGAGGGCATTCGTACCGGTCGCGATGGCCGCGTCGACGATGCGATCGATGTTCTCGGTGAACTGCTTCGCGATCGCGGTAGGCGCGGGCAGCAGGAAAGACGGCACGCCTGCCGCGACGGTCAGCACCTGCCACAGCGCCAGGCCGCCCACGCCGAACACCACCGGCGGTAGCCAGGATTTCATCGCATATCCCCTCCCGCCACGATGATGTCGGCGGCCTCGTGTCCGCCGCGCAGTGCGGTGCGAACCGCGGCGACTGCCTCGAAAAACGCTTCGCTGGAACGGATATCGTCGCCGCTGACGCCCGCCTCCCGGCCCCAGCCGCCGGTCGGCACGATCTCGGTGATGCGCCCCGGCCGCGGTGACATGACCACCACGCGGTCGGACAGGAAGACCGCCTCGGGAATCGAGTGCGTCACGAAAACCACTGCGGCACCGGTCTCTCCGGCGATGCGCAGCAGTTCGCCCTGCATGCGTTCGCGGGTCATCTCATCCAGTGCGCCGAACGGTTCATCCATCAGCAGCAGCGAAGGTTTACGGGCCAATGCCCTGGCGATCGCGACACGCTGCTGCATGCCACCGGACAGTTCCGCCGGATAGCGGCGCGCGAAATCGGTGAGACCGGCCATCTCAAGGAGTTCCGCACTGCGAGCGCGTCTTTCGGTCTTGGGGACCTTGTGCAGTTCGAGAGGCAGTTCGACATTGGCTTGTACGGTGCGCCAGTCGAGCAGGCCCGCCTGCTGGAAGGCGATGCCGTAGTCCTGGTCGATCCTGGCCTGCCGGGCGGATTTACCGTGCACGGTCACGGCGCCGCCGGTCGGTTGTTCCAGATCGGCGATGATGCGCAGCAGGGTGGATTTGCCGCAGCCGGAGGGACCGATCAGCGAGACGAACTCCCCCGCGAGGACTTTCAGCGAGACATCCGAGAGTGCGGTCACCGAACCGGCGTCGAAGGTCTTGCCGACATTGGTGAGGTCGACCGCCGCGACGTCCTCGGCCTTCGCCCCGACGGGACCCCGATCCGACACCTCGATCCGCGCATCGGCCTCGCTGCCCGTGGTGGCCGATTCCACTTTCCCGGTCAACGGGTACCTCCTGAAGAACCGCGCGCCCCGGCGGGACGGCTGTAACGACGTAGTGCCACTTCGGCCAGGCCGACGACGGCGGTGACGGCGACGCCGAGCAATGCGGCGGCGAGGACGGCCGCGTAGAGCCGAGCCGCGTCGCCGGTGGCCTGCTGGGAGAAGACGATGATCTGGCGGCCGATACCACCCGCGGTGCCGGTCGAGATCTCCGCGACCACCGCGCCGATCACCGATGCCGCGGCGGCCAAGCGCAGGGCGGGCAGGAAATGCGGCACCGCTGCGGGAAACCGCAAGTGCACCAGCGTCTCCCACCAATTCGCGGAGTAGCTGTGCAGCAATTCCACCGATGCCTTGGACGGCGCCTGCAATCCGCGCAACATCCCGACCGCGACCGGGAAAAAGGCCAGATACGACGCGATGACCGCGATACTCATCCACGGCCGCCACGGCTCACCGGCGATGACGATCTTCCCGCCCCACCCGGCCACCAGCGGCGCCAACGCGATCAGCGGAACCGTCTGCGAGACAACGATATAGGGCAGCAACCCGCGTTCGATGAAGGCGAAACGCTGCATCACCACGGCGAGCGCCACACCCACCACGGTGCCGATCGCCAATGCCAGCAGCGCGAGCCCGAAGGTGAATCCTGCTGTGCGCAATAGTGTTCCACCGACGGTGCCGGTGCCGTCCTTGTCACCGAGCACGGTAATGACCGACCAGACATGCGGCAGCGCACCATCACTCGTGCGCGGCAGGATCCGGGTGTCACCGATACTCACCCCGCGCTCCGGCACGAAGTACTTGACGAGTTCCCAGACCACGACCACCAGTACCAGCACACCGACCGCATAGCCGACCTGCCGCGCCCGCATCGCTGCCGCTCTCATCGATCACCCGCCGACACCGCAACCGGCTCCGCCTCGGACTCCGCCAGACGCCTCTTGACCAGCTCACAGCACGCCGCCGCGAGCGCGAGGGCCGCGGCTGCCGAGGCGATCACTCGGCGCCCGCCGTCGCCGTGACCGGATGCGCCAACCGTGGCAGCACCGATTCCCCGTATGCCTCCAACGTGGCCGTCTTGGCGTCGTGCTGGAGGTAGACCGCGAACTGGTCCACGCCCAGCTTCTCCAGTTCGTGCAGCCGGGCCAACTGCTCGTCGGGCGTGCCGATCAGGCAGAACCGGTCCACGATCGCATCCGGCACGAATTCGGCGTGGGTATTGCCCGCCCGGCCGTGCTCGTTGTAGTCGTAGCCCTGGCGACCCGCGATGTATTCGGTGAGCGCTGTCGGAATTTCGCCGTCGGTACCGTATTTCGCGACGATATCGGCGACGTGGTTGCCGACCATGCCGCCGAACCAGCGGCACTGTTCGCGGGCGTGCGCCGTCGCGGCGGCCGACCCGTCAGTCACATAAGCCGGGGCCGCCACACAGATTCTCACCGATCCGGGAGCACGGCCCACCCTCTCGGCGGCCGCCCGCACCCGCGCGATGGTCCACGCGGTGATATCCGGATCGGCCAGTTGCAAAATGAATCCGTCGGCGACCTCGCCGGTCAGATCGAGTGCGCGCGGCCCGTATCCGGCGACCCACACCTCCAGCCGCGAGGCGCTCGCCCACGGGAAGCGCACCACGGTGTCGTCGATGCGGGCGCTGCGGCCGTTGCCGAGTTCCCTGATCACCTCGATGGATCGGCGCAGTGTCGCCAGCGTCGTCGGTTTGCCGCCGAGGGTGCGCACCGCGGAGTCGCCGCGGCCGATGCCGCAGACGGTGCGGTTGCCGAACATATCGTTGAGCGTCGCGAAGGTGGACGCGGTCACCGTCCAGTCCCTGGTGGCCGGATTGGTGACCATAGGGCCGACCATGACCTTGCGGGTGGCGGCGAGAATCTGGCTGTATATGACATAGGGCTCCTGCCACAACAGGTGCGAATCGAAGGTCCACACATGCGAAAAGCCATGTGTCTCCGCCTGTCTGGCGAGTTCGATCACCCGCGATGCGGGAGGAGTGCATTGCAGCACCACACCGATATCCATGCGGCACTCTCCATTTCGAATCAGATCAAGTTCTGCGACAGTTCCCGGGCGATGAACCGACCGTGACCGGCAGTACCCAGATACGCACCGTCGTCGATGATCACGCGGCCGCGGGAGAGCACGGTGTCGACGTGTCCGTCGATCTCGAAGCCCTCCCAGGCCGAATGGTCCATATTCATGTGGTGGGTCTTGCCCAACCCGATGCTGGTGTGCCCGTTCGGGTCATAGATCACGATGTCGGCGTCCGCACCCGGGCTGATGACACCCTTACGTGGATACATGCCGAACATGCGCGCGGGCGTGGTGCAACACACATCGACCCAGCGTTCCAGCGAAATCCAGCCGTTCTGCACACCCTGGAACATCAGATCCATCCGGTGCTCGACGCCGCCGATCCCATTGGGGATCTTGCTGAAGTCGCCGACCCCCAGCTCTTTCTGGTCCTTCATGCAGAACGGACAGTGATCGGTGCTGACCGAGGTGACGGCACCGGTGCGGATATAGCGCCACAGTTCGTCCTGATGGCCTTGCGCCCTCGACCGCAGCGGTGTCGAACACACCCACTTCGCGCCCTCGAAACCCGGTGCGCCCAACTGCTCTTCGAGCGACAGGTACAGATACTGCGGGCAGGTCTCACCGAAGACGTTCTGCCCGGCGCCCCGTGCGGCGACGATCTGTTCCATCGCCTGCTTGGCCGAGACGTGCACGACATACAGCGGCGCATTCGTCAACTGTGCCAACATGATCGCGCGGTGCGTGGCTTCTTCCTCCATCTGCCACGGCCGGGTCACGCCGTGGTAGTAGGGCGAGGTCTCACCGCGCGCCAGCGCCTGCTCGACCAGCACATCGATGGCAATCCCGTTCTCCGCGTGCATCATCAGCAGCGCGCCGAGATCGCCCGCCGATTGCATGGCCCGCAGGATCTGGCCGTCGGTGGAGTAGAACACGCCCGGATAGGCCATGAACAACTTGAAACTGGTGACGCCTTCGGCCACCAATTCGCTCATCCCCTTGAGGGATTCGTCGTTCACCTCACCGATGATCTGATGGAACCCATAGTCGATCGCGCAGTTCCCCGCGGCCTTCTCGTGCCACAGACCGAGGGTGTCCTGCACCCGCTCGCCCGGCTTCTGCACCGCGAAGTCGACAATGGTCGTGGTGCCGCCCCAGGCGGCGGCGCGGGTGCCCGTCTCGAAGGTATCCGAGGCCTCGGTGCCGCCGAAGGGCAACTGCATATGTGTATGGCCGTCGACGCCACCCGGAATGACGTATTTGCCGGTCGCGTCGATGACCACATCCGCGGACTCGGCGAGATCGGCGCCCAATGCGGTGGCGCCGGGCTGCAGAACGGCGGCAATTGTCTCACCGTCGACGAGCACATCGAGCTTTTGCGATCCGGTGGCCGAGACCACCGTGCCGCCGTGAATGAACGTCTTCGTCATATCGATATCACCAGCCTCAGGGAGCCACCAGCGGTCCGTAGGCGTCGGGGCGGCGATCGCGATAGAACGCCCAGCGGTCGCGCACCACCTTGATCAGATCCATATCGAGGTCACGGATCACCAGTTCGGGATCGGTGTCCGAGGCGACGTCTCCGACGAATTTACCTTCCGGATCCACGAAATAGCTGGTTCCGTAGAAATCGTCATCGCCGTATTCCTCGATGCCCACCCGGTTGATGGCGCCGATGAAGTATTCGTTGGCCACCGCGGAGGCCGGCTGCTCCAGCTTCCAGAGGTAACCGGACAGGCCGCGCGAGGTGGCCGAGGGGTTGAAGACGATCTCCGCACCCGCCAGGCCGAGCGCCCGCCAGCCTTCCGGGAAATGCCGGTCGTAACAGATATAGACGCCGACCTTGCCGACGGCGGTGTCGAAGACCGGCCAGCCCAGGTTGCCGGGCCGGAAGTAGAACTTCTCCCAGAACCCCTTGACCTGCGGAATGTGGTGTTTGCGGTACTTGCCGAGATAGCTGCCGTCCGCATCGATGACCGCCGCGGTGTTGTAGAGCAGGCCCGACTGTTCCTGCTCGTATACGGGCAGGATCATCACCAGGCCCAACTCCTGGGCCAGGGCGGCGAATCGCTCCGTGGTCGGCCCGGGCACCGATTCCGCGTAGTCGTAGAACTTCGTGTCCTGTACCTGGCAGAAGTACGGGCCGTAGAACAGCTCCTGGAAGCAGATCACCTTGGCGCCCTGCGCGGCGGCCTGGCGTGCGTAGTCCTCGTGCGCCTTGATCATGGACTCTTTATCGCCCGTCCAGTTCGTTTGGACGAGCGCCGCTCGAACGATTCCCATGCTTTGTTATACTTCACTGCGAACCAATTCGGTTGTGTTACAAGATTGCGGAAACAGTTTCGTAGCCGTAAACCTTGGGGCCGGTCATCGTTCCGGCGCTGTGCCCGACGCAGAATGACGCTGTGAACTTCGATCCGACTACCGCGCCGCAGGTGCCCGCAGACGACGCGCGAGACACCGCGCCCGCTCCTGCCGTAGCCGGGTCCGGCCTGTTCAACGCCGATCTCGAAGATCGAACCCCGGCCGGGATCGCGGCCGCGGTGAGCCGCCGGATTCGTTCCGGTGCAATCGAACCCGGGTCCCGACTGCCGACCGTGCGTGAGGTCGCCCGCGAGTTGCGAGTCTCCCCCGCGACCGTCAACCAGGCTTGGCGGGCGCTGGCCGCCACCGGCGCCATTGTCGCGCGCGGGCGCGCGGGAACCTTCGTCGGCGAACGCACCGCCACCCGTCCGGCGCCGTCGACGGGTCGCTACCAGCGCCTGCATCCGCCCTCGGATAGCGCCTTCCGCATCGACCTGTCCCGCGGCACCCCCGATCCGGAGCTGCTACCGGATCTGGTCGCCGCCCTGCGCGCGATCACCGAGCACGGTAGCGGCGGCGACCTGGCGGCCGACTACCTCGGTGCGGCCGTGCTGCCGGAACTGGCCGCCAAGGTGCGCGCCGATTGGCCCTTCCGCGCCGAACGTCTCGCGGTACTCGACGGGGCGCTCGATGCCATCGATCGCGTGCTCACCGCGCACGTCCGTCTCGGTGACGCGGTCGCGGTCGAAGATCCTTGCTTCCCACCGTTTCTCGACCTGCTTGCCCGTCTCGGCGCCCGGCCGATTCCGGTCCGTATGGACGAATCCGGCTTGCTACCAGCCGATCTCGGCCGCGCCGTCACGAATCACGGTGCCACCGCATTGATCCTGCAGCCCCGCGCCCAGAATCCGACGGGCGTCTCGCTCACCGCCGCACGCGCGCGCGAACTCACGGATATCCTCGCGGGCACCGCCACCCTCGTCATCGAGGATGATCACTCCGCCGGAATCGCCTCCGCCGCACTGCGTTCCCTCGGATCGCGACTACCGAGCCGGACGGTACACATTCGGTCGTACTCCAAATCCCATGGCGCGGATCTGCGTCTCGCGGTCGTCGGCGGTCCCGCCGATCTGCTCGATCCGATAATCGAACGCCGCATGCTCGGCCCCGGCTGGACCAGCCGCCTGCTGCAGCGCCTGCTGCTCACCATGCTCGAGGACGATACCGCCGCACGCACCGTCGCCGCCGCACGCACCGAATATCGCAGGCGCGCAATGGAACTCCGCCGCGCGCTGGCTCGCAAGGGTATTACCGTCGCCCGTGGCGACGGCATCAATCTGTGGCTTCCGGTCGCCGATGAGAACGCGGCCATGATCTCCCTGGCCGCCGCCGGCATCAAGGCGGCACCCGGACGTCCCTTCGAGGTCGAGGACCATCCACCCGGCGACCACTTGCGCATCACCGTCGCCGCGATTACCGACGGCGAATTGGACTGGCTCACCAGCGAACTCGCCGCCGCGACCACCGCGGCTCCCACCTACCGCCGCGTCCGGCGCGCCTAGGACCCGGGCTTGATATCGAAGCTCGTGGAGCCGCTGTCACCGGCCGGAATGATGGGCAGGACCAGCGACGACGGGTGTTCGGCATCCTTGTAGATCGTCTGCGTCGCGGGCTGCGTCCTGGCGCTGTCGCCGAAGGGTTCGCCGGTATTCGGGTTCGGCGCGTACTGCGGGTAGTCACTGCTGCTGATGGCCACCCGGATCCGGTCGCCAGCCTTGAATTGGTAACTGGTCGGCCAGATCTTGATGGTGAACGCATACGGCTGACCGGGCACTAGAGCGGTGGGGTCGGACAGCGAATCCCGGAACGCGGCACGAATGATGCCATTGTTGAGATTGACGGCCGATCCGTCGGGTCCGACAACCTCCAGCCGCGCGACGAAATCGGTATCCGGGGCGGTGGAGGATGCCCACAACTTCACGGTGATCGGGCCGGTAACCTCGGTGTCGGTTTTCAGTGGATCGGTTGTGTAGGTGAGCACATCCGAACGCTGCTCGACCGCGGACTGGTCGAACGGTCCCTGCGGGCCCGAGCCCACCGAACAGCACGAATGCCCGCCGATGCTCGGCGCCGCGGATGCGGGATCGTAGACGTACCTGTCCACCGCCGCGGGTCCGGTCGGCGCCTGCTCGACCAGTTTGCCGACCCGTCCGGACATGCCGTTGGCGCCGCTGTCGGCGAAGTAGTACTCCTCCCACTGTGTTTGCGGCAGTGGCCAACTCGGCGCCGACTTCCAGCGATTGGCACCCATGAGGAAGTAGTCGACGCGTGGTTTACCCGCTACGCCGTTGTCCTGCCCCTTCAGGAAGTGGTCGAACCACGCGAGCATCAACTCGTTGATCGGGCTGTCACCCACCGACCCCAGCTTCTCGAGCCGGGGCGCGATGGTCGAGGTGGGCCGTCCCCAGCCGAGGTGATCCCACGGGCCGATCACCAGTCGCTGGTTCTGCCGCGCCTGCGGGTCCCCGCCGCGCTCGACCATGCCGGTGAAGTTCTCGACGCCGCCCGCGAGGAACGCGTCGTACCACCCCTCGATATCGAGCACCGGCACGCGCACATTCGGGTAACGGTCGCGGATGCTCCACTGCTTCCAGTAGTCGTTGCGTACCGAGTTGCGGATCCAGTCGAAAAACCACGCAGCGACGGCCGGATTTCCCGGCTGCAGCGGCGGAAAGTCTTTGTACGGGCGGTAATTCAGCCACGATGTGACGTTCTGCAGATCGGTGCGCAACTGGTTCGCGGTGGCCTTGTCGTCACGTTGTTCGGCGGATTCGAGTCCGATGGTGCCCATGGCCCAGGGTTCGACGAAGGCGAGCCGGAACGCGCCGCCCTCATAGGTCCAGCCGTCGTAATAGTCGGAGGCGGTATTCGCGGGCACGATCGTGGTCAGATGCGGCGGCGTCTCGATGGCGGCAAGCCATTGCGTGGCACCGACATACGACGAACCGTACATACCCACCTTGCCGTTCGAACCGGGCAGTTGGGCGGCCCATTCCACGGTGTCGTAGCCGTCGCGCGTGTCATTGCCGAATTCGGTGAAGGTACCGCCGGATTTCCCGATGCCGCGGATGTCCTGGATGACGACAAGGTAGCAGTGCGAGGCGAACCAGTCGGGTGTTCGATAGCGCGAAGGCTGGATCTGGGCGGCGGATTTGCCGTATTGGGTGCGCATCAGCACCACCGGAACCGGATCGCTGGTTTGCGGACGGTATACATCGGCGCGCAGTACCGTCCCGTCGCGCATCGTCGCCGCGACATCGGTCTGCTTGTCGACCGCGCACGACCCCCTGTCGTCGTTGGGCGGCCAAGCCCCCGTTTGCGACGACGATTTCGTGTCACTGCTCGCGGTGCAGCCGCCGACCAGCGCGCCGACGCACACCACGGCGGTGAGCACGCGACCGATGCCAAATGCGTATCCGGACAAGTCGATACACCTCCCGTGGAGGCGGTTTCACCGGAGATTCAGTGCGTGCCGAGCCATTAGTGATCAGGTGCGCCTCCGTCGCAGCCATGCTAACCGACACCCTGATGCGCTCGGCACGGATTTTCCCGCGGTCCGGCT
The DNA here is from genome assembly GCF_048910785.1 of Nocardia nepalensis. Classification (NCBI taxonomy): domain Bacteria; kingdom Bacillati; phylum Actinomycetota; class Actinomycetes; order Mycobacteriales; family Nocardiaceae; genus Nocardia; species Nocardia nepalensis. The sequence goes on from NZ_JBKBET010000028.1 coordinate 404,516, forward strand.
GTGCCTGGGCGGCATGCGGGTCGATCGTGGCCGGATTTGTGTTGCCGCACAGTCGTAATCCGGCATCTCGTTCCGTTCGGCGCGTCGAGATGGAATGATCCGCTGAGCATCAACCGATGCGACACCCAAAAGAAGGAGATCTCGACCGGTGAGCAGCCATGTGCAGGCGCGGCAATTCGACCACCACAAGCCCACCAGGCGCCAGCCTCGCCGAGTCGGGTCCGCCCTGCTCCGGGGCCTCGGCGTACTCGCCGTGGGCACCACCCTCGCGGTCTTCGCCGCGGGCGGCGTCTCGGCGAATCCGGGCAGTGCGCCGGTTGCCGGATGCGTCGCCCCGGATATGGTCAAGCCCGAGATCAAGCAGTGGGACGCCGAGCCCGCGCTGGCGATCGACACGGGCAAGGCCTACACCGCCAAACTGGAGTCCACCTGCGGCACGGTGGATATCGCCCTGGACGCCGCCCGCGCCCCGCGCACGGTGAACTCGTTCGTCTTCCTGGCCGGGCAGCGGTATTTCGACCACACCCAGTGTCACCGCATGACCACCAGCGGCATCTTCATCCTGCAATGCGGTGACCCCAGCGCCACCGGTATGGGCGGCCCCGGCTACCAGTTCCCGAACGAGAATCTCGACGGCGCCACCTACCCCGCGGGCACGGTCGCCATGGCCAACGCCGGACCCGATACCAACGGCAGCCAGTTCTTCCTGGTGTACAAGGATTCGCCGCTGCCGCCGAGCTACACCCCCTTCGGCAAGATCACCGGCGGCATGGACGTCCTGGAGAAGGTCGCCAACGCGGGTGTCGTCCTCGGCAGCGAAGACGGCCGGCCGAATGCCGACGTCATCCTGAATTCGGTCACCACGACCCAGGGCTGATCGTTTGTGCCGGGTGGCGGTGCCGTCGCAACGGCATCGCCACCGCTGGCGACGTGCACGAGGTGATTCCGCACTTGACTTGGAGTGCTCTCCAGGTCATAGCGTTGGTGGTTCAGAGTCGTCTAGAACCAGGGGATCACTTCATGGAACTCGGTTTTCATCTACCGATATTCGATATCGACGGCGGTACGACGGCCATCGCCGGTGAGCTGGCCAGGGTCGGCGCGGCGGCGGAGGCGGCCGGTGCGACCTGGCTGTCGTTCATGGACCACTACTTCCAGATCGAGCCGACCGGCCTGCCGGCGGAGTCGAACATGCTGGAGGGCTACACCACGCTCGGTTATCTGGCCGCGCATACCTCCCGGATCGAACTCGGCCTGCTTGTCACCGGTGTGACGTATCGGCATCCGGGTCTGCTCGCCAAGATCGTCACCACGCTCGACGTCCTGTCCGGCGGCCGGGCGGCGCTGGGCCTCGGCGCCGCTTGGTTCGAGCGCGAGCACCGCGGGCTCGGGGTGTCGTTCCCGCCGATCGCCGAACGATTCGACCGGCTGGAGGAGACGCTGCGGATCTGTCAGCAGATGTGGGATCCGCAGAACAACGGCCCCTTCGACGGCAAGTACTACCAGCTGGCCGAGACGCTGTGCTCGCCGCAGCCGATCAACCGGCCCAAGGTGCTCATCGGCGGTGGCGGCGAACGCAAGACGCTGCGATTGGTCGCGCAGTACGGCGATGCCTGCAACCTGTTCGGCTCCTCCCCGGAGGATGTCGGCCACAAACTCGACGTCCTGCGTCGGCATTGCGACGACGTCGGGCGCGATTACGACGACATCCGGATAACCATCATGGCCAATAATCCGCGACCGAATCCGGATAATCGCGACGAATTCGTCCGGCAGATGACCGATTACGCCAAGCTCGGCGTCCACACCGTGATCATCATCCCGACCACCGGGTCCCCGGCCGCCTGGATCGACCGCATGGCACCGGCAGTCCCCCAGCTCGCCGAGCTCTAGCGCCGGGTCTCGGCACAAGCCCTTTCGGCATCGCGCACGTGGCGAATGGGCTTGTGCCGCAGCGAATGTCGCGCGTGTGACCGGGTCCGACTCGCATAAGGGGTAACACCGGCGGCGAGTTGTGGATAGTGTGCTGAAATCTGTACCGAACAGAGGAGCAGCCATGCGCGCGAACTGTCGGAACAGGCCGTACATCTCGTATCGACTACGAGTTCGCACCGGTCTCGCGGGGATGGCCGCCATGGCGCTCTGCATATCGGGCGCGGCGACCGCCGGTGTCGCGCACGCCGCCGATGCGGCGGGCGAGCTGGTGTCCTCGATCCCGCAAACACCGGGTTGGGGTGGGTTCGACCGGGTGTCGGCGCTCGAGTACGTCACCGAAGGCCCGACCGGTGCGACCGCGACGGCGACCGGACTGCTGTTCACCCCGAATGGGACACCGCCACAAGGCGGTTGGCCGGTCATCGCCTGGGATCACGGCACCAACAGCATGAGCCCGCAATGCGGATACCAGTTCCACACCTACCCCACCGACCACCGCGGCATCGTCGAAGCCTCCTGGCCCCAACTCATCCCGTACCTCGCCGACCTGTTCGCTTAGCGCGCGAAACACTATCCGCTGCAAAAGATTCGACAGGGTATCGAGATGGACACCGCGCAACGCTATCGCCTCTTCGCCGAGACCGAAGCACGAGGCAACTCGCCACGATACGAGCAATGGTGCCTCGGAATCGCCGAGACCCCTGAACTTCTCGCGTTGATCGAGCAGCTACCGGAGCCGAAGCGGCAGCCGAATCTCGTGCTCGGCGCGACACGGTATGTGGGAGTACCGGATTCGGAGTTCCCGGAATTCGAGCGGTGGCTCATCGCGCATTGGGATACCGTGCGCGAGGTCGCGTCGGCGCGGAACACGCAGACGAACGAGGCGGGTCGGACGGCGGTGTTGCTGCCCGTTCTTGCACAGCTACCGGGGCCATTGTCGCTGATCGAGGTCGGTGCGTCGGCTGGGCTGTGCCTGTATCCGGATCGGTACAGCTATCACTACGACGACCGACCGGCGCTAGATCCGCAGGACGGCCCGTCTCCCGTGGCGCTGACGTGCACGACCTCGGGCAATCCACTTGTGCCCGAACAACTTCCGTCAGTTTTGCACAGGGCGGGAGTCGACCTGAATCCGCTCGATGTCACCGATTCCGAGGCCATGCATTGGCTCGAATGTCTGGTTTGGCCAGGACGACCCGAGCGACTGGATCGACTGCGCGCGGCCATCGACATTGCCCAGCAGGATCCGCCCCGGCTGGTCGCGGGTGATATCAATGCGGAAATCACGGATCTCGTGCAGGCCGCGCCGCGCGATACGACTGTCGTCGTCTTCGGCAGTGCCGTGCTGGCATATCTGGACGCCGAGGCGCGCGCAGCATTCGAGGAGACCGTGCGCGGCTTGCCATGCCATTGGATCAGCAACGAAGGCGCTCACGTTATCCGGACCGTCGCCGATCAACTACCCGAACCGCTGACCGACAGGCGTGGGCAGTTCGTTGTCGCCCTCGATGGCAGGCCGTTGGCCTACGCCGGGCCGCATGGTCAGACGCTGGACTGGTTCGCCGCCGATATTCCGGCGTAAAGGGGGGATCAGCCGGGCGTGTTGTTCATGAAGTACACCGCTTCCCACAGGTGGCCGTCTGGATCGGCGAAGTAACCCGCGTAGATGCCCCAGGGGCGGGTCAGGGGTGGGCGGACGATGGTGCCGCCTGCTTGTTCGGCCCGGTGCAGGATCAGGTCGATGTCTTCTCGGCTGTCGAGGAAAAGGCCCAGGCTGATCGGGGATCCCGCGACGCGTTCGAGCGGGATCCCGGCGTCCAGCGCCAGGTCGGTGCGGGCGTACAGGGACAGGATGAGGCCGTTGTCCAGGGTGAACATGGCTACCGAGCCGCCCGGGTGCTGGTCGTCGCGGACGAATTCCGTGCCGATGATGCCCGGTGAGGACAGGCCGAGGCCGTCCCGGTAGAAGTGCAGGGACCGTTCCAGGTCGCTCACGGCCAAGGTGATCGCGTTGATATTCGCCTTCATACCGCTCCTCCTGATGCTCGAACAGTGGCCGGGGCAATCGCCCCGGCCACTGTTCAGTCAATGCGAGCGGTATCCGGAAGTCTTGAACGATCGGACGCGCCCGGCCCAGCGGTTCAGTCGAGGCGAAGCATATCCGGCCAGACCCGCGACCAGGCCTGGCGTGGGGTACAGCGCCAGATGGTTACGTTGCGGGTGACATCCGGATAGCCCAGGCGTGCGTCGACGCGTCCGACCGGAGTCAATTCGCCACAGGCCGTGTGCATTTCGTCCTCGGCATTGCCGACCCACAGCACTGTTGTGGCCGAATCCGGCGGGGTGCCGAAGTATCCGAAGCCACGGTTGGGGCTGTAGATGACGGGTAGTCCGTAGCGCTGCCTATCGACATCCAAGGCGCTTGCCTGCCAATAGGAATCGGCAATGATGACGGCATCGGGCCGTTGCGCTTCCGGCAGAGCCAGATAAGCATCGGCGGTCGCCTCGCGTAGTTCCGGCCAGCCGAACTTGCCGTACAAGCCGATTTCGAGGCCGGCCTCGGCCTGGCTGTCGACCGGATCGATGGACGACTCGGGCCGCCATGGCATCGAGAACACCGCGATCGCCACCGAAACCGCGACGAGCGCAACGGTCACGTACGTGCGCCACCGTGCCGTATTCGCGGTCCAGCGCACCGCGCCCGCCGCCATCACGGCCGCATAGCATCCGGCCGCATAGTAGGGGCGACCGTTCGTGGCGATGAACGCCACCGTCAGCAGCAGCGGGACCACCGCGAGGAATCGATACGGCCGCAACGATTCCCAACGCAACAGTGCCCAGATTCCGGTGATCAGCAGTACCCCACCGAATAATCCGGCCGCGACCAGCGCCAGCGGCAGCCAGGTGTACCGCCCGCCGATCGTCGACTGCTCCGCCGCGACCACCGCACCCAATCGCAGCTGCGGCCAGTCGTGCTCGGCCTGCCAGATCAGCGTCGGAACCGTCACCAGCACAACGAAACCCGCGCCGACCCACAGCGCGGGCCGCCGCAACAACTCCCGCGGACCATAGATCGCCACTCCGATGGCGACCGCTACCCAGAAGAACGGAATCAGCCATTTCACCTGGATATCGAGCGCGGTGACCAGCGCGGCCCACAGCAACAGACCGTCCCGACGCGTGCGCACCCACCGGATCAGCAGCCAGCTGATCAACACCCACAGCGCGGTATCAATCGTATTGGTGGCCAACTGAGTTCCCTGCACGAGCAGGAACGGCGAGGTCGCATACGCCGTCGCGCTCAACACCTGCGCGGTCTGCGACCCGCCGAACTCCCGCGCGATCTGCGCACTGATCAGCACCGCGACCACCGTCACCAGTGCGGCCGGAATGCGCAGTGCCACTAGTGATCCCGGCGATATCACATCCACCAGCCGGGCTATCGCGGGCAGCAGCGGACCCTGATCGGCATATCCGAACGCGAGTCTGCGCCCGGCCGACAGGAAGTACAGTTCGTCACCGAAGAACCCGTAGCGCCCGAGCGAGGCGAACAACATGATCGCCGCCACCAGCGCGATCGCCCCCACGCCGAGCCACGCGAACGGCGGCGTCGCCTCGGCGCGATCCTCCTGCCGCACTTCGCTTTCCATCACATCAGTCATCGTCTCCCCCCTTACGGGTCGCCAAATCGAATAACCGGCACACATGGGCCGAATAGGTCGTCATATCGAAGTCTTTCTCCCGAATGGCCCGTCCGGCCGCACCGTCGATCGCATCGCGGATCGACTTGGCCATCACCAGCGGATCGAATTCGCCGAACTCTCCGGATCGCTGCCCCTCCCGCATGATCTCGACGAGCGGCCGAATGATCTCGTGCTCGCCCTCCGCCGAGGCGAACCGCGGCTTACCGTCCGCATCACGCAGATTCAGCACCACATCGGTCAGCGCCGCGACGTACTTCTTGTTCGCGTCGATGAACCCCAGATTCGACCCGATATAGGCGAGCAACTGATTCCGCGCCCCCTCCGCCGCCATCACCGCGGGCGCGATGTGCTCGCCACCGGACACATACAGCTGGATCACCAGCTGCTCCATCAACTCGTCCTTCCCCGCGAAGTGATACGAGATGACGCCCTTGGAGATCCCCGCATGCTTGGCGATCCGCGCCAGCGAAGCACTCCCGTACCCCACCTCGGAGATCACCTCCACCGCCGAGGCGATGATCTGCCGCCGCCGCGCCTCCTCGATGAACGACCGTTGCCGACCGCTCGTCTCATTTTCTGGCCGCATGGCCAAATTTTAACCCGCCCGCCCAAATCCCCACATCAACCACAAGAATGACCCCACCTACCCCACAAGGATGAACCGCAATCACCGGGCGACGCCGCCAGTAGGGCGTGACCGGTGGACCGGCTGATCCACGACCACGCAGCGCAGAGCCGACCCGGAAACGCCGAAGGGCCGCGCTCCCAACGGAAGCGCGGCCCCTCGACTCGAAACCTACAGGTACTGACCCGTATTCGACTCGGTGTCGATGGCGCGGCTGGCCGAGGCGTTCTTGCCGGTGACCAGGGTACGGATGTAGACGATCCGCTCGCCCTTCTTACCCGAAATGCGAGCCCAGTCATCGGGATTCGTGGTGTTGGGCAGGTCCTCGTTCTCGGAGAACTCGTCCACGATCGAATCGTAGAGATGCTGGATGCGCAGGCCCGGGTTGCCGGTGTCGAGTACCGCCTTGATGGCGTACTTCTTGGAGCGGTCCACGATGTTCTGGATCATGGCGCCGGAGTTGAAGTCCTTGAAGTACAGGACTTCCTTGTCACCGTTGGCGTAGGTGACCTCCAGGAAGCGGTTGTCCTCGCTCTCGGCGTACATCCGGTCGACGACCCGTTCGATCATCGCGCGAATGCACAGACCCTTGTCGCCGCCGAACTCCTCGAGATCGTCGGCGTGCAGCGGCAGCTCCTCGGTCAGGTACTTCGAGAAGATGTCCTGTGCCGATTCGGCGTCCGGACGCTCGATCTTGATCTTCACATCGAGACGTCCCGGCCGCAGGATCGCGGGGTCGATCATGTCCTCGCGGTTGGACGCGCCGATCACGATGACATTCTCGAGGCCTTCGACGCCATCGATCTCGGAGAGCAACTGCGGCACGACGGTGGTCTCCACATCGGAGGACACGCCCGATCCGCGGGTGCGGAAGATCGAATCCATCTCGTCGAAGAACACGATCACCGGTGTACCTTCGGAGGCCTTCTCGCGCGCCCGCTGGAAGATGATCCGGATGTGGCGCTCGGTCTCACCCACGAACTTGTTCAACAGCTCGGGGCCCTTGATGTTCAGGAAGAACGACTTGGCTTCCTTGGCATCCTCACCGCGCGCCTCGGCGATCTTCTTCGCCAGCGAATTGGCAACGGCCTTGGCGATCAACGTCTTACCGCAACCGGGCGGACCATAGAGCAGCACACCCTTGGGCGGGCGCAGCGCGTACTCGCGGAACAGATCCTTGTGCAGGAACGGCAATTCCACCGCGTCGCGGATCTGCTCGATCTGCCGACCGAGACCACCGATATCGCTGTAGTCGACATCGGGCACTTCCTCGAGCACGAGATCCTCGACCTCGGCCTTGGGGATGCGCTCGAAGGCAAAGCCCGCCTTGGTATCCACCAGCAGCGAATCGCCCGGGCGCAGTTTGCGGATCGGCGAATCGGGATCGTCGAGATCGTCGACCTCGGCGACCTTGGCCAGCGGACCCGCCAGCCACACCACGCGCTCCTCGTCGGCATGTCCGACGACCAGTGCCCGGCGTCCATCGTCGAGTATCTCGCGCAAGGTGCCGATCTCACCGACGGCGTCGAAGATTCCGGCCTCGACGACCGTGAGCGCCTCGTTGAGGCGGACGGTCTGGCCGTATTCGAGGGTCGAGGTGTCGATATTGGGTGAACACGTCAGGCGCATCTTGCGGCCCGAAGTGAACACGTCGACCGTCTGATCCTCGTACACACCGATCAGGATCCCGTATCCGCTGGGTGGCTGACCCAGCCGATCGACCTCCTCGCGCAACGCGACCAGCTGCTGACGCGCTTCCTTGAGGGTGTCCATCAGCTTGGTGTTGCGAATGGTCAGCGAATCGATGCGGGCTTCCAATTCCCGTGCGCGATCCGGCGAATCGGCTAGTTGCCTCCGGAGTGCAGCCGCTTCGGCGCGTACCGCCTCGAGCTCTCTCCAGGCCGCCGAATCCGAATTCTCGATGGGGCTCATGTGCTGCTCCTCCCAGTCCCGGTCTATCAACGCTACCGGGCGCGAACCGTTCTCGCTTTCCGACATGGTTTCGTCGTGATCACATCTGGGCTGCGATCGGCGGCGGATCCACCATGTTAGCCTGCCCTAACCAGTCCCGCGGCGACCTGCTTCGCCGACCGAACCGAAAGGTTGCTGACGATGCTCCTTCCCGCCAGGACCCTGCGTATGTCCATGGCTATCGCTGCGGCGGCAATGGCCGCTACCGTCGGTATCGCCGCCTGTGGCTCCGACGATAAGTCCGATGCCAAGGCCACGAGTACCACTTCGGCCGTTGCGACGACCAGCGCCGCAGGTCACGGCGATCACGGCAGCGCCGCCGCGCCCACCGCCGAAACGCTCACCGGCGTTCTGGACGCCCTTTCCGACCCGGCAAAACCCACCGCCGAGAAGTCCAAGCTAATCGTCGGCGGCGAAAAGCGCACTGCCAATATCGACCAGATGAACAAGGCGCTGGGCGGCTACGGCAAGCTCACCTACGCGATCGCCGATATCACCGCCAACGGCAATACCGCGACCGCCCAGGTGACCATCACCTCACCGCACGGCACCGCCCCCGCCATGCCCATGACCTGGGAATATGTCGACGGAACCTGGAAGCTGTCGGATGCCAGCGGCTGTTTGATGCTCGGCTTCGCGCAGGCGCCCTGCGTGCCCGCCTAACCCTTCGACGGGCGGCGCTGCGGTTTCGGGGTGACCGTACCCTCGGCCAGCCGCCGCGCGCTGACCAGGAAGGCGGTGTGTCCCTGCATGCGATGTTCGGGACGCACCGCCAGACCGACCACATGCCAGCCGCGCACCATCGACTCCCAGGATCGCGGCTCGGTCCAGCACTCCTGCTCGCGCAGCGCCTCGACCACTTTCGACAATTGTGTGACGGTCGCCACATAGACGATGAGCACGCCGCCGGGGACCAGCGCCTTCGACACCGCGGGCAGCGCATCCCAGGGCGCGAGCATGTCCAGGACCACCCGATCGACCGGCGGGCCGTCATAGGCGGCGACATCGGCGACGGTGATCGACCAGTTGTCGGGGCGCTCGCCGAAGAAGGTCTCCACATTGCGGATCGCGTGCTCGGCGTGATCCTCGCGGATCTCGTAGGAGACCACCTGGCCCTGCGGGCCGACCGCGCGCAATAGCGAGCACGTCAACGCGCCGGAACCGGCACCTGCCTCCAGCACGCGCGCGCCAGGGAACATATCGCCCTCGTGCACGATCTGCGCGGCGTCCTTGGGGTAGATGACCGCCGCACCGCGCGGCATGGACAGCACGTAATCGATCAGCAACGGGCGCAGCGCCAAATACGGTGTGCCATTGGTGGACTGCACGACACTGCCCTCGTCGGCGCCGATGAGGTTGTCGTGTTTGATACCGCCGCGATGCGTGTGGAACTCCTTACCGGGTTCCAGCACCACGGTGTAGAGGCGCCCCTTGGCATCGGTCAGCTGTACCCGGTCCCCAATGGTGAATGGCCCGGTCCGTCTGGCCGTCATGTATCTCCGTTCGCTGGTCGGTCGGTGCTGTCTGGCTGTACGGCACTGGCGTGTCGGTGCCGCGGGATAGCCTGCCAGGTATGCATTCGCCGGTATCCACGCCCCCTGCCGACACCGCGCGGGGGCTAGCACCCGATCGCTCGCGCCCGGCGCTGTCGCCTTCTCGGGCAATGGATTTCAAGCAGTGCCCGCTGAAGTACCGTTACCGCGCGATCGATCGGATTCCGGAACCGCCGACGCGGATCGCGGTGCGGGGCACGGTGGTGCACGCGGTGCTGGAGGATCTGTACGGAATGCCCGCCGCGGACCGGGGGCTAGAGCGCGCGGCCACGCTCGTCGAGCCCGCCTGGGCACGGGTGCTGGCCGATCGGCCGGAGATCGCCGAGTTGGTCGCGCAGGACGGTCTGAACGGGTTTCTCGGCGAGGTGCGCGCCCTCGTCGAGACGTACTACCGGCTGGAGGATCCGACCCGCTTCGATCCGGAGTCGTGTGAGTCGCGGGTCGAGGTCGAACTCGACGACGGCGTGCCGTTGCGCGGATTCGTCGATCGCATCGATGTCGCGCCGACCGGCCAGCTGCGGGTGGTGGACTACAAGACCGGTCGCGCGCCCGGACTGGCCCAGGAGACCAAGGCGCTGTTCCAGCTGAAGTTCTACGCGCTGGTCGTGCTGCGCACCCGCGGCATCCTGCCCGCCCAACTGCGGCTGATCTACCTGGCCGACGAGCAGATCCTCACCTACGCCCCCGACGAGGACGAACTGCTGCGCTTCGAACGGACCCTCTCGGCGCTGTGGCAGGCCATTCTCGAGGCGGGTCGCACCGGTGAGTTCCAACCCAGCACCAGCTGGCTGTGCGGCCATTGCAGCTACAAGAATCTGTGCCCCGAATTCGGCGGCACCCCACCGGCCTATCCGGGCTGGCCGGACGGCGGTACCGGGGAATCGCCGGACGAAACCTTCGCCGACGCGGTCGCCGACTGAGCGGAATCCACACTCACTTGATGAACAGATCCAGATCGAAGCCGTGCGAGCCGACTACGGCGATCACGCCGATCAGGACGAGGACTCCGACGACATCACCTATCACGATGAGGGCATTGCGAATCCGCCACCACGAGCCGACCGGCTCGACACTCGGTTTCACTGGGTCCTCCGCTGTCGTTCGTCCCCCGAACGGCACGGCCGTCGGAGGTGTTCCATTGTTTATTTCGCCCAACACGCCCCAAGTGTTGACGGCGAATCATTAAGTTTTCGTGAGTTTCGTCCCGAACTAAATGCACACCGGAGCCCGAGGCACGCCGCTGCGATGCTCGCCGGGGTGACCGGCGAACATCGGAACGGCGGGTTACCGCTGCGGATCTACACGGTGAAGTTGTGGAACAACAGCACCGAAAGGCCCAAACCGACGGCCAGATTCACCACGGCCGCGGAGCCGAAGACCACCACCGGACGCCAGCCCGCCTCGCGCAGGCCACGCACGGAGAATTCCAGGCCGATCGAGACGAAGGCGAAGATCAGGAACCAGGTGCGCAGATCGTTGACGATCGCGATATGCGCCGCACCGGATTTCTTATCCGCCGACTGCAGGTAGAGGGTGCCGATCACGGAGGCGGCGACGAAGCCGATCACGAACTTCGGGAACCGCTCCCAGAACTGGCGCGCCGAGGGCCGGGCCGCACCGGGGACGCGTTCCACTCGGAGCGTGAAATAGGCGGTCAGTGCGATCGCGACGATACCGATCAGTGCGTTCTGCGTGGTCTTGACGATGGTGGCGATCTGCAGCGCCTTCTCCCCGGCGATCGCACCCGAGGCCGCGACGGCCGCGGTGGTGTCGATATTGCCGCCGATCCAGGCGCCGGCGACCGCATCGGAAAGGCCGAAAACATCGGCGAGCCAAGGCAATACGAAGATCGACGGCAGCGCGAAGATGATCACCAGTGACGCCGCGTACGCGATCTGCTCACGCTTGGCCTGCACCGCGCCCGCGGCCGCGATGGCGGCGCTGACACCGCAGATCGAGACGGCCGAGGCGAGCAGGGCGCGCAGCTTATCGTCGAGACCGAGTCGGCCGCCGAGCCACCAGGTGAAGCCGAAGACCGTGGTGATCAGCAGCAGTGCCTGCACGATCGACGGTCCCGCGGCGGTCACCAGGATCTTCAGGTTGATCGATGCGCCCAGCAGCACGACGCCGGTCTTGATGAAGAATTCGGTGCGGAAGCCGGCCGAAAGGCGTTCGCGCAGATCGAGTTTCGCGAGCACGACATTGCCGATCAGGCCGATCGCGATGGCGTATACCGGGAATTCGATCGATTTGGCGACCCGTCGGAACGGGGTGTCGACGGCCCAGCGCGGCACGTGGGTGTCGAAGTAGCGGGTCAGCGCGCCGAGCAGGATGACGACCGCGACCCCGGCCGCGATCTCCGCTCCGGTAGGACGCGAGATTGCTTGCAGTGCAGCGGTTTCGGATCGGACCGGGTCCTGCTCGACTGCCTCGGCACTGACATCGGCGGTATCCGACGTCGATGCCGCGTCCTCGGGCCCGGCGTCGACACTCACGGCGTCCGTCTCGGCTTCGGTCTCCGACATCACGGCACCAGCCAATCCGGGATCGCGCCGACCAGGACCAGGGCGATGAGAACCAGGCCGACGATTGCGGCCAACCAGTCCTCATTCCATGCGAATGTGCTGCCCGAACGTTCGGCGGGCGGTGTCTGTGACACGGCGGTACTCCTTGCGTTTCCTCATCGAGGCCGCAACGTACCAATCAATCGCAGGTCAGCACACCGATTGCAATCGCAGTGAATCGATCACGCGCACAAAGCGACTCGGCCCCGCCGATCGACGGGGCCGAGCGTCCGCGGACGTGTCAGAAGGCGCGGCAGGACCGAATATCGAAGGCCAGAATCGCCTTCGCGCCGAGCTCGGCGAGCTGGTCCATAACCTCGTTGCCCTGCTTGCGCGGCACCATGGCGCGGATGGCGACCCAGCCCGGATCGGCGAGCGGGGACACCGTCGGCGACTCGAGGCCGGGGGTGATCTTGACCGCCTCGTCCAGCAGTTCCTTCGGGCAATCGTAGTCCAGCATGATGTACTGCTGACCGAAGACGACACCCTGGATGCGGGCGATGAGCTGGTTGCGGGCCCGTTCCTTCTGGTCCGAGCCGGCGCGCTCGATCAGGACGCCCTCCGAATCACACAGCGTCTCACCGAAGGCGACCAGGTTGTGCTGGCGCAGGGTGCGGCCCGAGCCGACCACATCGGCGATGGCATCGGCGACACCGAGTTGGATGGAGATCTCGACCGCGCCGTCGAGGCGGATCACCTCGGCCTCGATGCCACGGCGCTGCAGGTCTGCCAGCACCAGGTTCGGGTAGGAGGTGGCGATGCGCTTGTCGTAGAGATCCTCGACCTTCCATTCGCGCCCGGCCGGTGCGGCGTAGCGGAAGGTGGAGCGGCCGAAGCCGAGCGCGAGCCGTTCCTGCACCGGCGCGCCGGAATCCAGCGCCAGATCGCGGCCGGTGATGCCGAGGTCGAGCTCGCCGGAGCCGACATAGATGGCGATGTCCTTGGGCCGCAGGAAGAAGAACTCGACCTGGTTGGCCGGATCCAGGACGGTCAGATCGCGGGCATCGGTGCGCTTGCGGTAACCGGCCTCGGCCAGGATCGAGGTGGCCGATTCGGAGAGTGCGCCTTTATTGGGGACTGCGACGCGCAGCATGGGGTGGGTCCTTTCGAGAAGAGAAACTACGGATCGACGCGGCGGCACGAGCGACGGCCCCGGAGGCACGCGGTGCGGGCCGTCAGAGCGGTCCCCCGCAAGGTGTACGCGCGCACGCAGGGGCCTTCGAGTGCCGCAAATTCAACACCGCCGTCACAGATGTCGGTACACGTCTTCCAGCTTCAGCCCGCGGCCCACCATCAGCACCTGGACCCAGTAGAGCAGTTGCGAAATCTCCTCGGCGAGCGCTTCGTCGCCCTCGTGCTCGGCGGCCAGCCAGATCTCCCCGGCCTCCTCGAGCACCTTCTTACCCTGGAAATGCACGCCCGCGTCCAATGCCGCCACGGTCCCGGACCCCTCAGGGCGGGTGACCGCACGATCTTGCAGCTCGGCGAACAGGGTTTCGAAGTTCTTCACGGTGAGCCATTGTTTCAGACCCGTGTGCGGGGCTGTTGCTCCGGCCCATAACGCCAGGCATCCCCGTCGGCCCGGGGGTCCGGAGCGACGGGGATGCGGTGTAGCGGGTCAGGCTCGGGCGAGCAGGGCCTCCAGGTCGGCGACGGCGGTGCGCAGGTGGTCGGCGAAGGCGTACATCTCGTCGGCCACGGCCTTCGGGGTGGCCAGGTAGAGGTTCCACCGGTCCGGCAGCAGCACGTAGGCGATGCCGATGCACTTCGGGCTGGTCGAGCCGAAGCCGAAGTAGCGGATATTGACCGACGGGGCCGAGCTGGTGCTCAGGTAGTCGTCGCGCATGATCGTCCAGCCGGGACTGGAGTACAGCGGGATCGGATCGGTGACGCCGAGTTCGGCACCGCGGCGCCGTTGGATCCACTCGAGTTCCCACAGATGCTGTTCGGGCGCGTCACCTGCTTGGCACTGTTTGGCGCGTTCCACGTGCGCGCTCGCGGCGGTCAGCGCGGCGCCGAGCCGGTCGGCCGGGGCGAGGGCCGGATCCTGCATCGCGTCGACGAAGGCCACCATCTCCGGCGTCACCACCCGCATGGCCTCGGTACGGCCGTTGCGGTACTGCCGGGTGGCGATCGATTCGTAGGTGGCCCCGGTCAGACCCTTGCTGCGTCGGTGCGCCAGTTGATAACTCAGCTGCGCGAAGGCATCCGGTGAGATGCCCAGTTGCTTGGCCCGCGTCGTGCCGAAATCGAAAGATACTGTCGCGGTGGCATTCTCGGCCGCGTAGCGGGCGAACGCCGCGCCCGCCGCCGCGATATCGGCGCGCTGGGTCGCGTCGAGGACGAATTCGATCGGCTCGACCGGGGGCAACCCCTGCGGCTGCGCCCCGGACCGGGTGGCGTGTTCGGCGGCGGGGGTCTGCAGGAGGGTGTCCACGAAGGACAGGATCGTGGTGCCGTCGAGCCCGCAGTGCTCGATGTTGATGCCCGCCTGCCCGTCTCCGAAGACGATGAACGATACCGACTTGTCGAACCAGCGGTTGGCGCTGTCACCGTGCAACAGCTGGTCACAGGCTTGCAGTTCGTCGCGTGGGCTGAAGTCCTCCAGGCACAGGCAGAACAGTGCGGTCTCGATGGTGTCCAGCGCCGCCAGATTGGCCGGTTGGGTGCGCAAAACCTCTCTGCTGGCGGCCCATTCGGCCCGCGCCTTGGTGGTCAGATGTCCCACGGCGGTATCGGTGCGGGCCGAGCGCGCACCGGCCTTGAGCACCGCGCGCAGCCCGTCGGCGAGATCGTCGAGCGAATACGGCGCGCCGTCCGGGCCGATCACATCCAGCCGGAACATGCTGCCGTGGAAGAACACCACGATATGCCGGGCATCGGAGGGGCCGGGCCACTCGTCGCTGTAGGGCACCCGCACGGAGTCCTGCGTCTCCCCCGGAATCCGGGTCTCGGAGAACAGGTACTTGTTCTGCCACATCGATAGCTGCTGCCCGCGCTGGGTGACCGGCGGGACGGCCTCGACATCGAGCGCCAACTTGTAATCCACCGCGGCCGCGATGATTCCGGCCGCCCGCTCCACCTGCGTCGCGCCGGTGGAGGCGGCCAGCGGGGTGTCGTCGCGGAAGAGGAAGAAGAAGTTGGCGTTCAACGCGATGCGATCGCGACGGCCCAGGTAGCGGGATGGCCAGAACAGATCCAGCCAGCTGCCGACGCCGGGCGTCGCGTCGTATTCGGCCAGTGCGGCGTGCAGTTTCCGGCCTGGTCCGTCGGCGCGCAGCAGGTCGGCGACCGCGGCCTCGGTGGTGGCGAATTCGTCGGCGGTCAGCAGTGGAGCACACCACTGCAGAAACCGCTCGCCGCTGTCCTCCAGCGTCGGCAGGGGCACCCGGGGTAGGGCGTCGTCGGCGGCGAAGGTGCGTTCGGTCAATGGGGGTCCTCGGGGTCGGCGTATTTCGGGAGCGGTCGCGAGATGTACAGGTTGGCCAGCAGCCAGCCTGTGCTTTCCTGGCCAGTGGTATCGATACCGTTGGCGGCCAAGGTATTCAACACCTGGGTGCGTTCACTATCGGAGGCGAACTTGCGTTGTTCGAACACCCCGGGGGCCTGCTCGGTGCGGTAGCCGAGCGCGGCCAGTTCCGCGGCGATCGGTTCGAAACTGAACATGCGTAACACGAAGTGTGCCATCCACGGCCGCCGACGCGGGTGTGCCATCGCGACACGCGCCAGCGTCTTCTCGGTGACATATCCGACACAGCCGGTCGAGATGACGATATCCGCGGCCGCCAGCGTACGGCGTTGCTCGTCGGTCGGGTCGGCGGACTCGAGATCGGCGTGCACCGTGTCGTGCAGGAATCCGGCGGCGTGCGCATAGGACAGCGCCGGGCGGGCGGCGTCCATACCGATGAAGCGGACGTCGGGGAGTTGGTCGCGGCTGCCCAGGCGGGCACGGTCGCGAGCGATGAGCGCGGCCTGATCGGCATCCTCGACGCCGCGGTAATGGTCGGCCAGATCGCTCATGGTGGTGTCGAAGCGCAGCAGGGCCGCGTTGACACCGTAGGAACAACCGATATCGAGCACGGTCGGGGAATCGACGCGCGCGGAGGCGCGGTATTCCCTGATCTGCTGCTGGAAGAACGGTTTCGCCAGTTCCGGTATGCGGTAATCCAATTCGGACATCCGTGCGTAGTACTCGCGCGGATCGGGACGGTCGTAGATGTCGTCGAAGGAAGCTTTCCCGGTCGTATGCAACGGCACTGGCATGTCGTCCCTCTCAGTCGAGCAACCGATCGCCACGGACGGCGTCGGCCGCGGCGGCTAGGTGATCGGGCAGCACCCGCCCGAACAGCTGGCGGGTGCGTTCCACGGTGCCGATGACACCGGGCCGATCGGTATAGGCGAAGATCGCCGAATGCCTTGCCGTGCCGCCCTCGACCGGTGATACGCGGTGCAGTGAGAAGCGGCCCTGGAACAGTTGCAGGTCGCCGGGTCGCAACTCGAGGCGCCGGACGAGTCGCGCACCGGAACCGGTGAGCACGTCACGCACGTCGTCGAGCTGCTCGGCGTGGGGTGAGCGAATATTCGGGCAGTATTCGAAGACGCCACCGGTCTCGGCGGGCTGGGTCAACATGCTGACGGTGAATTCGTTGGTGTCGAAATGCCACGGATGCGACATTCCGGGCGCCACCACATTGAGACACAATCCGGCCAGCGGATCAGCGAATTCGTGCAGTTCGGCCAGTCCGAAACAGTCCGCGACGAAGCGTTGGAACAGCTCACTGGTATAGAGCCGGTGGATCAGCGCCTCGGCCGGAATGCGGTCGCGCGGGACGAACGCATTGCCGCGTTCGAGCACGATGCGACCGGGATGATCTTCTGGCAGTTCGGTATCCAGCGGAATGTTGTAGGCGTTGACCCGCTCGACCCGATAGTGCGCATCCGGGGCCATTGCCTCGCCCTCGGCGCGCAAGGTCTCGATCAGCTCCGGACGGATGAACTCCCGAAGTACTGTGCAGCCGCCATCGGCCAGTTCCGCGCGCGCCCGCGCCACGGCCGCCTGCCGGGCTGCGCCATTCGGATCCGCCAGCGGATACCGTGCCGTATCGACGATCTCGTCCAGGACACCCGTCGCAGCCATGGCGTAATTTTGGTGCAGGGAACGACGACACGCCCGGGATTCGATAAAGTTGCCGGTGACTACGGTCACACCTACCATCAGCGCGCACTTGCGTTGCGGCACAGTAACTCTCGCTATGGCGAGCTCGGGAATGTCGGCCCACGATCGGCGGGCCGAACGATCATGATCGGCCCCGAACACGGCCCCGCCATCCAGATCCGGTCGTTCAACCCCGAACGCGCAGAGCGTCTTCCAGATGGTCGATGGTCAACCCCACCAACGAATCACGGAATACCCGCCCCGGCGCATCCGAAACCGGTATCTCGCACGGAATCACGATGACCGCACAGCCCGCCGCAGCGGCCGCGGCCGCGCCGGTCGGCGAATCCTCCAGTGCCACACAGTCTCGCGGACGCACACCGAGGAGTTCGGCGGCGCGCAGATAGATCTCGGGTGCGGGCTTGCCGTGCTCGACCTCGTCACCGCAGACCGATACGTCGAAGAAGTCGCGACCGAGAGTATCCAGGCCGAATTCGGTAAGCGACCGCTTGGTATTGGTGACCAGTGCGGTCGCCAGCCCCGCGGTGCGCACGAGCGAGAGCGCATCCTTCGCGCCCGGACGCCACGGAATCGGACCGGCCATCAGCTCGGTCACCCGTCGATCGATGAATTCACCGGCGGCGCGAACCGTCTCGGGCGTCGGCTCGATGCCGAGGCCGTCGAAGATCAGCCGCAGCGCGTTCGGCCCCGATGCGCCGATCAGCGAATGCCGCAGTTCCTCGCTCATCTCGTGGCCGTGGGCGCGCGCCAGTTCCCGCACGCCGATATCCCACAGCTTCTCCGAATCGAGCAGCGTGCCGTCCATATCCCACAGCACACCGGCAAGCCGTGCCGTCACCCGATCCGTCTCCCTTATGTCTACAAACCCGAAGCGGCGATCAGCAATCGCCCGTTATCCGACGTGACCTGGATCCACCGGTTCTCCGATGAGGTCGAGCCGTTCTTCAGGCTATAGGTCAGCGAAACGACCGCCCGGTTCTCACCGTTCGGCGTGACGCCACCCACACTCACCGAGCGGACGGTGGACCAGAACTGCGAGTAGGACCCGAAGCCACCGGTCTGGGCCTGATAGGAGGGCGTGAGCTGGGACCACGCGCCCTGCACATTGCCGGGCAGCATCCCGTAATAGCCGTAGATGAATTGGGAGATCCGGTCCGCGGTGGCCGGGCCGAACGGTGTGGTGGTGATGGCCGTCGGCGGCACGGTGGTCGACGGCTTGACCGATGGGGTGGGCGTCGGCTGGCCGGTTGTGCTCGGCTGGGTGGTCGGCGGCGCGGTGCTCGGCTGGTTCTGCGGTTCGGGCTGACCCGGTTGGATCGCGTTCGGCGACTCCGGCGCGGACTCCGGATTGCTCAGCGCGGGCGCGGACGTCGAGGAACCGACCGCGGTGCCGCCGCCCTGATCGTCGTTCTTCAGCGAGGACATGATCACCGCGACCAGCACCAGCACCGCGACCGCGGCGGCGGCCGCCACCGCGATCAGCCTGCCGCGACTCTGCTCCGCGCCACCGCCGCCCCCGCCGGGAACGGTGCCGCCGGATCTCGGTGGCGGGGGCGGCGGCGCGACGGTGACCGCCGGTGCGGCGGGTCCGGCCAGCGCCGCAGCGGCGACCATCTCCGCATCCGACGACTTGCCCGCACCCGACTTGCTCGCCCCTTGCTTGCTCAGCACCGTGGTCGCGCCCGCGTCGGAGTCGGTCACGGCGGCACCGGGCGCGGGCATGACCTTCGTCGCCGCGTGCGTGGTCGCCAGCGCGGGGGTGCGGCCCGCCGCTACGGCTTCCAGCGCCTCCTTGGCCTCGCGCATATTGGGCCTGGCATCTATCGAGGCGGCCAGCAATCGCATCAGCACCGGACCGAGTTCCCCGGCGTGCCGCGGCGGGGGCACCTGCGCCCTGGCCGCCGCGTGCAGCACGGCGAGCGCGTTATCGCCCTCGCCGAAGGGCGGGCTGCCCTCGACGGCCGCGTAGAGCGTGGAGCCGAGCGCGAAGACGTCGGAGGCCGGTTCCGGATTCTCGCCCCGCGCCACCTCCGGTGCGAGGTACGCCGGCGTGCCCGCCAGGAATCCGGTCGCGGTGACGGTCACGTCACCGACGGCGCGGGAGATGCCGAAATCGGTGATCTTCACCGTGCCGTCGTCGCCGACGAGCAGATTCGCCGGCTTCACATCCCGGTGCATGATGCCCGCGGCGTGCGCGGCGGCCAGCGCGCCCGCGGCCTGGGCGCCGATGCGCGCCACCTCGGTCGGCGCCAGCGTGCGCTTGCCCGACAGCTTCGCGGCCAGACTCGGCGCGTCCATGTACTCCATGACCAGCCAGGGCTGGCCGTCCTCCTCGGCGACATCGAAGACGGTGATCGCGTTGGGATGGTGTAGCCGCGCGGCGATGCGGCCCTCCCGCATGGCCCGCAGCTTGGCCTCCAGCGCCTGAGATCGGGACAGACCGGGTCCGAGCAGCAGCTGCTTCACCGCGACCGTGCGGCGCAGCCGGACGTCCGTGGCCCGCCACACGACACCCATGGCACCTGTGCCGATCGGATCCGTCAGCCGATACCGTCCAGCGATCAACCGGTCCGCTGTCATGGTGTTGAGCCCCTCCTGCTTGCC
This sequence comes from Nocardia nepalensis, assembly GCF_048910785.1. Taxonomy (NCBI): domain Bacteria; kingdom Bacillati; phylum Actinomycetota; class Actinomycetes; order Mycobacteriales; family Nocardiaceae; genus Nocardia; species Nocardia nepalensis. Next base: position 424,648 of record NZ_JBKBET010000028.1, read on the forward strand.
CGCCGAGCCATCTCGCACTCCGCGCGTAAGCGGAAATCGTCGAAAATGCTACGCGCCGAAGTACATTGCACCCGAATTGCAGCAGGACGTTCGCATCCGCCGACTGCCCCGGATGCAGTACCAACAGTTCCGACTTTGTCATACCGAACCGACATCTATCCACCGCCACGCCGACCCGAAGCCGATACCCCAGGTCAGGCGGTCGCGACCGCCCGAACACGCCCGCGCGTCGCGGCCCCACGTGTCGTTCCACGACCCCCTCCGCCGCAATCGATCTCACATATCACGAGGTAATCAAGGCCCTGGAAGCACCGAACGCGGCACCGGCGGGCAGGTTTCGATGCGGTGAGAATCACAACGCCGCGTCCGGTCGGATAATAAATTCAGCTCGAAAACAGACCGATCGGTATCACACGGCCGCGCCTCTCGGCGTCTACGGCGGCCACCCGTACTCGCGCACCCCCTCGGACCGAGCCGCGTGGGATCCACCGAAGCCTGTCGAGGGGCGCACTCCCACGACACTTGTATCGCCCACCCGGCCCGGCCGAATTCGTCAGGCGTTGAAGTACTTCGCCTCCGGATGCAGTAGTACGAAGGCGTCCGTCGACTGTTCCGGGTGCAGCTGCAGCTCTTCGGAGAGTACGACGCCGATTCGGTCGGCCTCCAGCAGCTCCACCAGCTTCGCGCGGTCCTCCAGGTCCGGGCAGGCGCCGTAGCCGAAGGAGTAGCGGGCGCCGCGGTAGCCGAGTTTGAAGTACTCGAGCACATCCGCGGGATCGGAGTCGGCGACCGCATGTCCTTCCAGCACCAGCTCCTCGCGGATGCGGCGGTGCCAGTATTCGGCAAGTGCCTCGGTGAGCTGGACGCCGATGCCGTGTACCTCGAGATAGTCGCGGTAGTTATCGGCCGCGAACAGCTCGTTGGCGAAGTCGGCGATCGGCTGGCCCATGGTGACCAGCTGGAACGGCAGCACATCGACCTGACCGGTTTCGCGGGCGTGTTCGCGAGACCGGATGAAGTCGGCGACGCACAGGAACCGATCGCGCTGCTGACGCGGGAAGGTGAACCGATACCGTTGCGGCGCATCCGGATTCGGCTCGGTCAGCACGATCACGTCATCGCCCTCGGAGACCGCGGGGAAGTACCCGTACACCAGCGCCGCATGCTGCAGCACGCTCTCGGTGGACAGCCGGTCCAGCCAGTACCGCAACCGCGGCCGCCCCTCGGTCTCCACCAACTCCTCGTAGCTCGGGCCCTCGCCGCCACGCTGCCCGCGCAGACCCCACTGGCCGAGGAATAGCGCACGCTCGTCGAGCAGTCCCGAATACTCCTGCAGCGAAACACCTTTCACCACCCGAGTACCCCAGAACGGCGGCACCGCGACCGGCAGATCGGCGGCCACATCGGAGCGCGCGGGCACCTCGATCGGCACCTCGGCCGCCTTGCGCTGTTCGGCGATCCGCTTGGAACGCTCATGGCGCGCCTTGCGCTCGGCCGCCTTCTCGCGTTCGGCGATCGCCTCCGGGCTGTCCGGGTCGAGGCCGCCGCCGCGCTTGCGGGTCATGATCTCGTCCATCAGCCGCAGACCCTCGAAGGCGTCGCGGGCGTAGTGCACATCGCCGTGGTAGACCTCGGTGAGGTCGTTCTCGACGTAGGCCCTGGTCAGCGCCGCACCGCCGAGGAGCACCGGGAACTGGTCGGCGACGCCCTTGGAATTGAGCTCCGCCAGGTTCTCCTTCATCACCACGGTCGACTTCACCAGCAGACCGGACATGCCGATCACATCGGCCTTCTTGTCCACGGCGGCGTCGAGGATGGTCGCGATCGGCTGTTTGATGCCGAGGTTGACGACTTCGTAGCCGTTATTGGACAGGATGATGTCGACCAGGTTCTTGCCGATATCGTGCACATCGCCCTTGACGGTGGCCAACACGATGCGGCCCTTACCGCTGTCGTCGGTGACCTCCATATGCGGCTCCAGATAGGCGACCGCGGCCTTCATCACCTCGGCCGACTGCAGCACGAACGGCAGCTGCATCTGGCCGGAGCCGAATAGTTCGCCGACCGTCTTCATGCCCGACAGCAGTGTTTCGTTGATGATCTGCAGCGGTGGCACCTCGGTCATGGCGGCATCGAGATCGGCCTCCATGCCCGCCTTCTCACCGTCGACGATCCGCCGTTCCAGCCGCTCGAACAGCGGCAGCGCCGCCAACTCCTCCGCGCGCGAGGCCCGCGACGACGAGGCCGACACACCCTCGAACAGCGACATCAGCTTCTGCAGCGGGTCGTAACCGTCGCTACGGCGGTCGTAGACCAGATCCAGTGCGGTCTCGCGCTGTTCCTCCGGAATGCGGGCGATCGGCAGGATCTTGGAGGCGTGCACGATCGCGGAATCCAGTCCGGCCTGGACGCATTCGTGCATGAACACCGAATTCAGCACCTGGCGCGCGGCGGGATTGAGGCCGAAGGAGATATTCGACAGGCCGAGGGTGGTCTGCACCTCCGGATGCTTCTGTTTCAGCAGCCGGATCGCCTCGATGGTCTCGACGCCGTCGCGCCGCGACTCCTCCTGGCCGGTGCCCAGGGTGAAGGTCAGCGTGTCGATGATGATGGCGCTTTCGCGCAGACCCCAGTTGCCGGTGATATCGGCGATCAGCCGTTCGGCGATCTCCACCTTCTTCTCGGCGGTACGGGCCTGCCCCTCCTCATCGATGGTCAGCGCGACCACCGCGGCGCCGTGCTCGGCGACCAGCTTCATCGTCTGCTGGAACCGGGATTCGGGCCCGTCGCCGTCCTCGTAGTTCACCGAGTTGACCGCGCAGCGACCGCCCAAATGCTCCAAACCGGCCTGCAGGACCGGGGTTTCGGTGGAGTCGAGCATGATCGGCAAGGTCGAGGCCGTCGCGAGCCGCGACGCCAGCGCCTGCATATCCTTGGTGCCGTCGCGCCCGACGTAGTCGACGCACAGGTCGAGCATGTGCGCGCCGTCACGGGTCTGGTCCTTGGCGATATCGAGGCATTTCTGCCAGTCCTCGGCGAGCATGGCCTCACGGAATGCCTTGGAGCCGTTGGCATTCGTGCGCTCGCCGATCATCAGGATCGAGGCGTCCTGTTCGAAGGGCACCGCGGTGTACATGCTCGAAACGCTCGGTTCGTGCACCGGTTCGCGGCGCGCGTCCAACGACGGCAGCGTCGGCTCCACCTCGCGCACCGCCGCGGTGACCTGGCGAATATGCTCCGGCGTCGTACCGCAGCAGCCGCCGACCAGGGCGAGCCCGAACTCGGAGACGAACCCGCGCAACGCGATCGCCAACTCTTCGGGGGTCAGCGGGTACTCCGCGCCGTTCGCGCCGAGCACCGGCAGACCGGCATTCGGCATGACCGAAACCGGAACCGTCGCGTGCCGGGACAGATGGCGCAGGTGCTCGCTCATCTCGTCCGGCCCGGTGGCGCAGTTCAGTCCGATCATGTCGATGCCGAGCGGTTCCAGCGCGGTGAGCGCCGCGCCGATCTCACTGCCGACGAGCATGGTTCCGGTGGTCTCCACGGTGACGTGGGTGATGATCGGAATCCGCCGACCCAGCTTGGCCATGGCGCGCTGACTGCCGGTGACCGCGGCCTTGACCTGCAGCAGGTCCTGGCAGGTTTCGATGAGTATGGCGTCCGCGCCCGCCTCGAGCATGCCGAGGGCGGCCTCGGTGTAGGCATCGCGCAGCGCGGTATAGGGGGCGTGACCCAGCGTCGGCAACTTGGTGCCCGGCCCCATCGAACCGAGCACATAGCGCGGGGTGCCGTCGGCGCTCGGGCCCATCTCGTCGGCGACCTCGCGGGCCAGCCGGGTGCCGCGCTCGGATAGATCGCGAATCCGGTCGGCGATGTCGTAGTCCGCGAGGTTGGGCAGATTGCAGCCGAAGGTATTGGTCTCGACCGCGTCCGCACCGGCCTCGAAGTAGGCGCGATGAATGCTGCGCAGCACGTCCGGGCGGGTGTCGTTGAGGATTTCGTTGCAGCCCTCGAGGCCGCGGAAGTCGTCCAGGGTCAGATCGGCCGCCTGCAACATCGTGCCCATCGCACCGTCGCCGATGACGACGCGCCGACGGAGCGTGTCGAGAAGCGTGGTATCGAACGCGGCGGTGCTGGACGCAGACATGTGATCAAGCGTAATGGGCCGCTACGACATGCCGAACCACCGTGCCGGTGTCGGACACCACACCTACCCAGACAGATGAACGGACAGTGCCGCGCCGACCGCGCAAATTCAACGCCAGCTCCTCACACGCCGTAGGCTGACCGGGGTGAACTCCAGTGAACCTCCGGTATCACCCGAGCCGGAACTGCCGACATTGCGCGATCCTGTGTTGGTCGCTGCCTTCGAAGGCTGGAACGACGCGGGTGATGCGGCAAGTGGCGCCGTCGAGCATCTGGAATTGATCTGGGATGCCGAGCCGCTGGCCGAACTCGACTCCGAGGACTACTACGACTACCAGGTCAATCGGCCGACGGTGCGTCAGGTCGACGGGGTGACCAGGGAAATCCAGTGGCCCGCCACCATGCTCTCGGTCTGCTCGCCTCCCGGCAGCGACCGCGACGTGGTGCTGCTGCGCGGTATCGAACCCAATATGCGCTGGCGCAGCTTCTGCGCGGATCTGCTCGAGTTCATCGAACAGCTGGGTGTGCAGACCGTCGTCATTCTCGGCGCACTGCTCGCCGATACCCCGCACACCCGCCCGGTGCCGGTCACCGGATCGGCCTATAGCAAGGAGGCCGCCGAGCGGTTCGCCCTGGAGCAGACCCGCTACGAGGGACCGACCGGTATCACCGGGGTGCTGCAGGATCAGTGTGTGAAGGCGGGCGTGCCCGCCGTATCGTTCTGGGCGGCCGTGCCGCATTACGTCTCCCAGCCGCCGAATCCGAAGGCGACCATCGCGCTGCTGCATCGCGTCGAGGATGTGCTCGATATCGAGGTGCCGCTCGGCGAGCTGCCCAAGCAGGCCGAGGACTGGGAGACCGCCGTCAACGAGATGACGGTGGGCGATGACGAAATCAGCGAGTACGTGCGCTCGCTCGAGGAACGCGGCGACGCGGCCGTCGATCTGAACGACGCGATGGCCAAGATCGATGGCGACGCGATCGCGGCCGAATTCGAAAAGTACCTGCGCAGGCGCGGTCCGGGCAGCTTCGGGCTGTAATCGATTCGGGCCGTTGCGGTTCGACTCCGGGCAATTCACCGAAAGTTCGCCAGGGGGCCACTGGCCGGTGTGGATAGGCTTACCATCTAGACTTCTCCGGTGACTATTCACCGGATCGTCGCGCACCTTCGCACTTTCGACGACCGGATCGCCGTCCTCTGTCCTCGATCTCCATCGGCGGCCGTCACAGCAGCGGAATCGGTGCCGGATGGTTTGGAGCGGATCACCTATGCGCAGCTGGCGGCGCTCGTCGAGGAGTTCGCACGGCAGCTCGGACCGAACCGGCGGCTCGTCGCGCTCGCGGCGCGCAACGATATCGATTCTCTCGTCGCGTACCTGGGCGCGCTGAGCGCCGGCTGTGTCGTCCTGCTCACCTCGGAGATCACCGGGGAATTGCTGGCCGCCTACGATCCCGATGTCGTGATCGATGGCGACGCCGATATTCGGCGCGAGGTCTCCGCGCACCGCCTGCATCCGGATCTCGCGCTGCTGCTGAGCACTTCGGGTTCGACGGGTTCGCCGAAGCTGGTGCGGCTCTGCGCCGCCAACCTGCTGTCCAATGCGGACGCCATCGCCGAATATCTGTCCATCGCCCCCGATGATCGCGCCGCGACGACTCTTCCGATGTTCTATTGCTACGGACTGTCGGTCGTGCACAGCCATCTGCTGCGCGGTGCGAGCCTGTTGCTCACCGACCGGTCGGTCGTCGACGACCAGTTCTGGGACGACGTCCGCGAGCACCGGGTGACCTCGTTCGCGGCCGTGCCGTACACCATCGATCTGCTCGACCGCATCGGCTTCGACCGCATGCGGCTGCCCGCGCTGCGCTATATCACCCAGGCCGGTGGCCGCCTCGCGCCCGAGCGGGTGCGCGCGTACGCCCGGCTCGGCAAGCGCGCCGGATGGGATTTCGTCGTGATGTACGGCCAGACCGAGGCCACGGCCCGGATGGCCTATCTGCCAGCGGAATTGGCGGGGAAGCATCCGGATTGCATCGGCGTGCCGATTCCCGGCGGCCGGTTCACCCTCGAGCCGGTGCCGGATGCCGAGGAGAAGGAGCTGGTCTATCACGGCCCCAACGTGATGATGGGCTATGCCCGTTGCCCGCGCGATCTCGCTCTCGGACGCACGGTCGAATCCCTGCGCACGGGCGATCTGGCCCGACGCACACCCGACGGCCTGTATCAGGTGGTCGGCAGGCGCAGCCGGTTCGCGAAGATCTTCGGCCTGCGCATCGACCTGCAATGGCTCGAATCCGGTTTGGCCGCCGCCGGTTTCACGGCCTGCTGCACCGATGGTGACGACCAATTGGTCGTCGCCTCCGAAAACCCGGCGGAATCGCTCGCCGCGACCGCCGCCGAACTGTCGGGTTTGCCGGCCACGGCCATCCGTGTCTGCGCGGTCGCGCATATGCCGCGCCTGCCCAACGGAAAGCCCGACTATCCCGCGATCCGACAACTGACCACGCCCGAACCCGACCTGCCGACCCGCGATATCCGCGCGCTCTACGCCGTCGCCCTCGGCATCGACCCCGCGCTGATCCGGCCCGACAGCACCTTCGTCGACCTCGGCGGCAACTCACTGACCTACATCACCACCTCGACCCGCCTCGAGCGGGCACTCGGCCGACTGCCCGCGAACTGGCCGGACCGCACTGTCGCCGAACTCGAACGGGTTCCTCACGGCCACACCGCATTCGGCCGCTCCGTGGACACCCCCACGCTGCTGCGCGCCGCGGGGATCGTGCTGATCGCGGGCTCGCATATCGGCATGTTCGTGCTCTGGGGCGCGGCCCATGTGCTGCTCGGCGTCGCCGGATTCAACTTCGCCCGCTTCGCCGTCACCACGACCCCGCGCGCCGAACGGCTGCGCAATGCGCTGCGCACGGTGGCACTGATCGCGATCCCGACCGCCGCCTGGGTCTCGATCACGCTGCTGTTCACCGACTATTACAGCTGGCAGAACGTGTTGCTGCTCAATAAGTTTCTCGGCCCACGCGATAGCGACACCGCCGGGCACCTGTGGTTCATCGAGGTGCTGGTGCTGTTCATGGTGGTGGCCGCGCTATTGGTGCGCGTGCCGTTCATCGATGCCGTCGCACGCCGCAATCCGTTCTGGTTCGCCATCGGATTGGCGGCGCTGACCATGGTGTTCCGGGTTTGGTCGTTCGGGCTCTACCCGGCCAAGGATGTGCCATTCTCGCCGCTGGCCTGCTGGTTCTTCGCCCTTGGCTGGGCGGCTGCGAAGGCTACCTCGATCTGGCAGCGGCTGCTGGTGAGCGCGGTGCTGCTGGTCTCGGTGCCCGGCTACTTCGGCGTTCCCGATCGGGAGCGGCTCGTGATGGCCGGCCTGCTGTTGTTGATCTGGCTGCCCGCGGTGCGGGTGCCCGCACTGGTGGCCGGGGTGGCCGCGCTACTGGCCGACAGCTCGTTATTCGTGTATCTGCTGCACTGGCAGGTCTATCCGCCATTCGGGCAACACCATGTGGCGGCGCTGCTCGCATCACTCGGGGCCGGTCTGGTCGCGACGTGGCTGGTGGCGAATCTGCGGCGCAGGTCAGTCCTCGTGAAGAACTGCCTCGCGAAGGCCCTCGTCCCGAAGAGCGCAGCTCTCGATGGTCCACACCTGGGCCGCCGCGTCCTGGGCCAGCTTCGCGATCAGAATGTCGCGCGGAATCGTCTGGCCGGCAAGATGATCGAGTGAGGGCACCACGACGTGGTGCGCATCAGCCCGCTTGAGCTCCTGGGTCAGCTCGGCGAATGCCGTGCCGTCACCGGAAGTCGATTCATGGAATGTTGCGGCGAAGCAGAGGCCTTCTTCGCGGGCGAGGCTGCTCATCGCATCCTCTAGCTCTGCACTGCGTCCATCGGCCAGATCGTCACGCAAGTATCCATAGATCAACGCTTCCACCCGAACCTCCGTTGGATTGGGGATCTCGCTGTTCTCTTGTGTGGATCACCCCCGTCGCCGAGGGGCACTGCGCACTTGCAAGAGCAGATGTACTTACATAGGGGCCTTGGCAAATCCTCCGCGCCCATATTCAGCATGTAGGACGCAAAACTGCGAGTGCAGATGTCAACCCAGTGACATCTGTATGCCCTATCCGGGCCACTGAGCGTTAACTGGTGCGATACTACAGATGTGGCCGCTGGAGACGATCGACCCGTCTGGGCTGTCCGAATGCGCTCCGAACGCGATGCGCGGGGGTGGTCACAAGCAGACGCCGTCCGTGTGATGCGCGCGAAGTCTTCGCACAACCTGCCGACGGACAGTACCCTGCTGCGTAACTGGCGCCGCTGGGAATCGGGCGAGTCGCGACCGGATGATTTCTATGCCCCTATCATCGCGGCCGCATTCGACACGGTGACGGCCGCGTTCTTCCCGAAAAATCGTCCCAACCGCGATGACGAACTGCTTTCGGCCACCGGCATGGACACCCTCGAATTCATCGGCAGACTGCGGATGTCCGATGTCTCCACCGCCACGCTGGACGCCATCCGGATCACCGCCGAGCGACTGTGTTGTGAGTATCCGTACACGGATCCGCACGATCTGCACGCCGAGGGCACCTCGTGGCTGCGCCGCATCACCTCACTGCTGGACGGTCGGCTGACCCTTTCGCAGCATCGGGAAATTCTCGTACTGGCCGGTTGGGTCGCACTGCTGGTCGGTTGCGTTGACTACGATCTCGGCCGCCGCACCACCGCCGAAGCCACCCGCCGCGCGGCCCATTCGCTCGGCCAGGAGGCGGAGAACGCCGAAATCACCGGCTGGAGTGCGGAAATGGCCGCTTGGTTCGCGTTGACCCAGGGTAACTATCGTGGCGCGATCGAGGCGGTCGACCCGGCGCTGGTGACCTGCGGAAAACTCGGTGTCGGAGTCCAATTGTCCGCGCAGCGGGCCAAGGCGTGGGCCCGGCTGGGTGATCGGCGCGAGGTCGAGGCGTCACTGGCTCAGGGCCGAGCTATTCTCGAGCGACTCGACCATCCGACGAATCTGGACAATCATTTCGTGGTCGACCCGCAGAAGTACGACTTCTACGCGATGGACTGCTGCCGGGTCGCCGGCGAGAATCCGCGCGCGGAATCCTATGCGCGCGAGGTGATCCGCAACTCGACCCGAGCCGACGGGACGATCCGCAATCCGATGCGGGTGTCCGAGGCACATCTGACCCTCGCGGTGGTCGCCGTGCGCGACCGCGACCTCGAACTCGCGGTGCACGAGGGTATGCGGGCCTTCGCCGGTAAACGCCGATCGCTGCCGTCGCTGATGTGGATCGCGGGCGAGGCCGCGCGCGAAATGGTCGAGCGGTTCCCCGGTGATCCGCGCACCATGGTGTATCTGGACCAGTTGCGGATGCTCTCGCCCGAGTGATCATTTGTCCGTCGGCATCGGCTGATTCGCGGTAGTTTTGGATCATCGCCGGCGGTTAGGGGTGGGCGATGAATCGAGTTCGTGTCATTGTGCGTCGCGATGCGGACGGATCGCTGCGAACCACCGTGCTGGAGGCGGATGCCCCGATCGGGGAAACGATTGCGCCCCTGCCCGATCAGGTGGCCCTCGCCTGGGGTGCGGTGGGCGGTCGACCGGATACCGTGCGCCGGACGGTCGCTCAGATCGGCGCGGCGTTGCGGGATGCGCTGTTCGAGCCGCGGACGATCTGGCATCTCACGCGGCTCGTCGATGGATCCGATACCGAAGTGGTCTTCGATGTCGACGACGACACGATGCTGTTGCCGTACGAGATGCTGATGCTGGCCGACGACGTACCGCTGGCCATGCGGCCGAATGTGGCCGTCTCGCGCCGGTACTCCGGTGCCGGGCAGCCCGCCCCCGTACTCCCGCCGGGACCGTTGAAGATCCTGGCCGCGGTGGCCGCGCCGACCGAAACCCGCACGGCGAATCTCGCATTGGATGTCGAGGCGGAGATGCAGGCGCTCCTCGACGCGGTATCGCAGGTACCGACCGAGGGTGGCGGCGGCGTGCGCATTCTGGAAGTCGCTTCGCTGCAGCAGATCACCGCGGCACTGCGGGCCGAGGAATTCCATGTGCTGCATCTGGGTGCGCACGGGTCGGCGACAGTTCTGGAATTGGAGGATGAGGACGGCGATCCGGACGTGGTCGAGGCCGCGGACCTCATTGCCGCACTGCGGGCGTCGGAACGGGCGCTGCCATTGGTGGTGTTGTCGAGTTGCGGCGGAGTCGATGGTGGGCCCGCGGGGCTGGCGCGCACGTTGATCAGTGGGGGTGTCGAGCGGGTGCTCGTCATGCAGACGCGGGTGTCCGACCGGTATGCCACGCTATTGGCGAAGTCGTTCTACGCGATGCTTTCCGGTGGGTCGGTCGCCTTCGCGCTGGGGCAGGCGCGCTATGCCCTCGAACAAGAACGCCTCGCCGACGGAGGTGTGATTGCGCCCGAGTGGTTCGTGCCGACGCTGCTCACCGGGGTGGCCGATCGGCCGCTGTGGAATCCGGCGGCGCCGCCGCGTCCACTGGGTCGACGCACCCGAGCGCCGAGCGGTGCCACGGTGCGCGAGTTGCCGGTCGGATATCTGATCGGCCGCCGGGGGCCGGTGCGCGATATCGTGCGGCTACTCGACGCCCCGACTGGCGGACCCGGTGCGGTGATCACCGGGATGGGCGGACTCGGCAAGACGGCGGTTGCCGGGCGAGTCGCCGCGCGCATGCGCGAGCGCGGCTGGCATATCGCCGAACATGTGGGGCAATGGAATCCGACGGCGCTGTGCCACGCGGTGCGCGCGGCCATCCAGGACGACGCGGCGTTGGGTGAGGTCGGCGATGCACTCGCCCGCGATGGCGACGGACAGGTGCTGAAGCACGTTCATCGGCTATTGGCCGGTAGCCGATTGCTGTTGTTGTTCGACGATTTCGAGCAGAATCTGACCCGGCCCGGTGGCGCCGAATTCCTCGATCCCGGTTTCGCCGAACAGTTTTCGCAGCTGTGCCGGGTCGCGATGACGGGACGGCTATTGGTCACCTGCCGGTATCCGATTCCCGGTGGTCTCACCGAGGTCGGGCTGACGCCGTTGAGTCCGGCCGAGTTGACGCGAATGTTCTTGCGGCTGCCCCAGATCAGCGGTCTGCGACCGGATGAGCGTCAGCTCGTCGCGCGCACCATCGGCGGTCATCCACGGCTCATCGAATTCGTCGACGCGCTATTGCGCAGTGGGGATGGCACATTGCGTCCGGTCGGTGACAAATTGCGCCGACTCGCCGATGGACACGCGGTCGATCTCGGCCAGGACCGGACGCTGGCCGAAAGTCTGGATACCGCGGTAGTGCTCGGCTCCCGGGATATCCTCGTGAACGCTCTGCTCGAGCTGCTCGATGCCGCCGAACGCGAACTGCTGCTGCAGATTTCGCTATCGCGGACACCACTGCGGGATCTGGATATCTGCCACGCCCGCTTCGGCGCCGACGCTACCCGCACTCAGCGCCGCGAAGTCATGGCGGGGATCGAAACCCTGATCAGGTTGACGCTGCTGACCACCGACGACGACCGATATGTGGTGCACCCGTGGGTCGCACAGGCACTCGACGCGCATCAGGACCCGGATCGCATACGCCGCCACAGTCGGGCCTATTCGATGCGGCTGGCCCGAATCTCGGCCGGTTTCCGGGATTTCGACGACTACAGCGAGGCCTGCGGACATCTGCTCGCCGCGGGGCGATACGCGGAACTCACCGAACTCGCCATCCCCTTCTGCCGGGAGTTGGATCAACTGCAGGTCGCCGCGCTGCTCGGCGAGATCATGCCCACACTGCCCGATGACACTCCCGGATATCTGGAGCTCGGCGACCGCGAGGTGCGCGCGCTACGCCGTACCGGAAACCTCGGTGCCGCAACCGATCGCCAGACCGCGCTGGTGAACGTGCTGCGGGTCCGCGTCCAATCCTCCTCCGGCAGCGCAGATTCCCGGCGTGCGCTCGTCGTCGGCCTGGACACCCTCGGCGAACTGGCCATGCTGGCAGGAGATCTCGGCACCGCCCGCGAGCATTACAGCCGATCCCTGCGCACCGCGAGGCATCTCACCCGCACCGAGCCGCACCACATCGAAATGCAGCAGGTCCTCAGCCGTGCCCTGGAGAGTCTGGGCGATATCGCCGTGCGCACCGGTGACCTCACCGCAGCCCTGGCCCACCACACCGAGGCACTGGCCATTCGCCGCACCCTCGCCGATAACGACCCACCCAGCATCGAACTGCGCCGCGACCTCGCCAATGCCTGCGCCCGACTCGGCGACCTGGCCGTACTGACCGCCGACCTCGACGGCGCACATCACCTCTACACCGAATCCCTCACCCTCCACCGCGATCTCACCGAATCCGGGCCCGACGCCGCCGAATCCCGTCGCGGCCTGGCCATCGCGCACGGCAAACTCGGCGACCTGGCCATGCGCGCGGGCCACGGCGACGCCGCCAGCCGCCACTACCTCGAAAAGCTCCTGATCAGCAACGAACTCTCCCAGGCCGACCCCGGCGATACCGAAATCGCCCGCGATGTCGCCATCGCCATGCAGCAGATCGGCGATACGGCCCTGCTCTTCGAAACCCCTGAGGAAGCGGTCAACTTCTTTACCGAATCCCTCGCCATCCATCGCGAACTCGCCGAAAAGGACCCTGGCAACGCCGAATACCAACGCGACCTCGCCATCGCCCTCAACCGCTGCGGCGATGTGACCCTGCAACTCGGCGAACTCCACACCGCCCGCACCCACTACACCCAATCGCTGGCCATCCACCGCAGATTCGCCGACGCCGATCCGGGTAACGCCCGCAACCAACGCGACCTCAGCATCTCCCACGACAAACTCGGCGACCTGGCCATGCGCACCGGCGACTACCTCTCCGCCGACCACCACTACACCCAATCCCTCACCCTCGCAGAACAACTCGCGGCCGCCGATCCGACCAATACCGAAAAGCAACGCGACCTCAGCATCTCCCACCACCAACTCGCCAAGGTCGCCGCCGCCACCGGCGCCTACACCCTGGCCTTCCGCCACAACACCGCGGCCCTGACCCTCGCCCGCCGCCTCGCCGAGGCCGACCCCGAAAACCTGCAACTGCACCGCGACGTCGGCCTGATCCTGTCCGCCATCGGCGACGCCGCCGAACGAGAGGACGATTACGACACCGCCGCCGAGGTCTACCGCGAGGCCCTCGCGATCGCCAAGGATCTCCTCGAAACCGATCCGGCCAGCCCGCGCGCACTGCGCGATATGGAATTCGCCATGACCAACCTGGGCCGAGTCCTCGATATCGTCGAGCCGAACCGGGCCACCCACACCGGCATCGACACCGTCGTCGAACAGGGCAGGGCCTGGCTCCGGCGACTCCTGCCCCCGGCGTAATTCCGCAGGTAGTGCGCATCTCTGTATCGCCATGTGTCATATCCGCTGTAAAGTTGGCTGTATGGCGGTGCGCATGAATATCTCGATGGATGACGACCTCGCCGCCCGCCTGCGTGCGGCCTCGGACGACAAGTTGAGCGACTACATCTCGAAGGCCGTGCGCCGGCAGTTGCTCGAGGATGAACTCAGGGCGCTGCCCGATAGCACCGGGACCGAATGGGCGAAGGACGCCGAGCAGTCTGCCGAGCACGTATTGTTCGGCCGTGCCAGCTGAACCCACCCGTCAAGGCCAGATTTGGAATCTCGTCAGCCGGATCTCCGGGCGTCGCGCGACCGTGGTGATCGTGGACTCCGATGTGGTGATTCGCCAGCGCCCCATGCTGGTCGCGGCGCCGGTGCGGGAGGCTCGCGAAGTGCCGTCACGCCATCAATTGCTCACCGTCGCGGTGCCCGAGGGCTCGCGGGTGATCGCGTTGTACGACATCGCGATCGTTGCGAAGGACAGCCTCACCGAGCAGGTCGGTGAGCTCGCACCGGAAGTGCTCGAGCAGGTCAAGATCGGGCTTCGGGCTCGATTCGACCTCTGACCCCGCGATGTGGCGAACCGGAGCAAACCGGACACAGCCACGCCGAATGGGGGTCGGTCTCGACGGCCGCGACCGACCCGCTACTACCCTGTTCCCGGTGACCGACTCCGTTGACGGCCTGCCGTACGCCGCACCCGCGCTGTGGGATGAGCGGTTGCGGCTGTTTTCCTTCGCTACGGCTGAGAAGCGGGCGGAGTACTTGTGGGTACTGCGGGCATTCGACAGTGCGCGCGCGGCGTATGTGGTGTTGTTGCATGCCGACGATGTGGCGGCCTGGATCGAACGCAGCGGGGTCGATGCGCCACCGTTGACGGGGGTGGAGATCGGGCCGCTGCTGGATCAGCTGCATCAGTGGGGTGTGGTCGAGCGCAGTTACGACGGGACGCGGGCGGCAACACTCGCGGAGTATCGGAATCGGCACTACGTCTATCAGCTGACTCAGGCCGGGTTCAAGGCGTATCGGGCGGTCGCGGGAGTCCTCGAGGCGCGGCTGGATGAGGCCGCGCTATCGCGACTGGTGCTGCCGGAGTTGCTGGCGGATCTGAACACCCTCGCAGATGCGAATAAGGCCGGTGATGCCGAGCGCGTCTATCGGACGCTGCGTCGTCTCGATGCCGCGCTTTCGGATATGGCGGCGCGGGCCGCTCATTTCTATCTCTCGCTAGGCGATATGGTTCGCACGACCGAGATCACCCCCGAGTCCTTCCTCGCGCACAAGGACGCGCTGCTCGCGCATATGCGCGAATTCAGCATGGATCTGGCCCGCTTCGCGCCGCGCTTGGCCGCCGCGATCGGCGAGATCGAGGAGACCGGAGTCGACGAACTCATCGCGCGGGCCGCGAGCTGCGACGAGCGAGTGCTGCTGAGTGTGGCGGAGCGACAAGCGGATTGGCGCGCACGCTGGCAGGGTCTGCGGACCTGGTTCGTCGCGACGGCCTCCGATATTCCCGGCGAATCGTCCGCGACCGAGGCGGATCGGCTGCGGGAGGCGACCATGAGCGCCATTGCCGCCGTCCTGTCGCTCTTGCGGCGCGTTACCGAGACGCGCAAGGGCGGGGTGAGTCGCGAATCGGCGCTGCGGCACCTCGCGGGCTGGTTCACCGCCGCGCCCACCGCCGATAGCGCACACGCACTCTTCGATGCCGTCTTCGGTCTCGGCAGGCCGCGCCACCTGTCGCTGGAACATCCGGATGCGGATCTCATCCCCGCGATCCGGTCCTGGTGGGAGGCGCCGCCACTGGAGATCTCGCGCACCCTCGCCGAAACCGGCAGACCGGCACAGGCCGGCGCCCCGGCCCGAATTCAGCGCAACGACGCCGGAATTCGCCGACTCCGCGAGGCCCAACTCGACGCACAGCGTGCCCGCGCCGAGGCCGCCAAATCCCTGGCCGCCGCGGATGTGCACGACCGCGTCCTCGACGAACGCGAGACCGAAGTGCTGTTGCGCCTGCTCGACGCCGCCTCCACCGCATGGGTCCCGGTCAGCGGCCGCGTCGACGGCACCACCGGCTCCGACAGCGGCGTAACCCTCACCGTCACCGCACATCCCGGCTCGACCGTGGTCCGCACCGCCCGCGGCCTGCTGCATTTGAACAACCGGCGACTAGATGTGAAGCAGACGACGCGCGGGCGGCGCGCATGATCCACGCCCGCCGCGTCAACCCACTCGCCCTTGACAACTACCAGCGCGCCGCCCGGGTGATCCTCGCCAATCACCTGGTCACCAGGACCTATCCGGACCGGATCGCGCTGCCGCTGATCCGGCGCTGGGCCACCGAACTCCGCGAAGACCTCGCCGAACTTTTCGGCTACCGACTCGAAGTCACCGAGACGACGGCCCGCGTGTTCCCGATCATCGATCGCCTGGATTCCGGCAAACCGGCCCGCGCCGTCACCGAACGCGTCTTCGACCGCCGCCGCTACGCCTACTTGGCCTTGGCCCTGGCCGCCCTCGGCCGCGCTGGCGATCAGATCACGTTGTCGGAGTTGGCCGAGCAGGTCGCCGCCTACACCGGCCGGGTCGACGGTCTCGAACTCGCACCCGACCGCGCCGCCGATCGCGACGCCTTCGTCGATGCCGTCGGCTGGCTCGCACACCGTGGTGCGCTCACCCTGGCCGACGGCGACGCGGGCGGCTGGGCGGCCGATCCGGAGGCGGGCGAAGCGCTCTATGACATCGACCGACCGGTGGTCTTCGCCCTGTTCCGCCCGCCACGCGCGCTGCAGCATCTGCACAGCGTCCGTGGTCTGCTCACCGAGGACGCCGTGGCGCACGGCCCGGCCGCCAATGCGGCGGCCGCCGATGCCGCGCGCCGGGTGCGCCGCAACCTCGTCGAACGTCCTGTCGTGTACGCGGAGGATTTGGCCTACGACGAACGACCGCTGCTGATGCAGGACCGGGTCATCGCGGATGTCGAACTGTTCACCGGGCTGCGCGCCGAACGCCGTGCCGAGGGCGTGGCGCTGATCGATGTCTCCGGCCGTCTGTCCGATGTCCGCTTTCCGGGCACCGGCACGCTGGCGCAGGTGGCGCTGCTGCTGGTCGGTGAGATCGCCGATCGCGTACTCGATATCGACAACCCGGTACCGGTCCGCCCCGGCGCGCCCGATCCGGCCGTCGCGCTGGCCGAACAGCTCGATGGCGCCATTCCGGAATCGACCGTCTTCGTCCCGCTCGCCGATCTCCCGTCGACCGATCCCGAAGTGGTGGAGCAGGATTCGGACGCCGATGCGCAGGCGTTGGCCGCTGTGCGCGCGAACTACCCGTTCGTCGAGGCCGGCTGGGTCAGCGAAACCGTGCAGGCACTCACCGACCGCTACGGTGTCACCTTCGCGGCGCAATGGCAGGCCGATGTGCCCGGGCTGACCAGGGAGGTGACCGCCCTGCTGGAGCGGCTGCGCCTGGTCCAGGTGGTCGAGGACGGACTGATCGTCCTGCCCGCCCTGGCTCGCTACCGTGGCGCGGTGGTCACCGTCCGCACGAAGCGGGCCGCCGAATTGTTCGTTACCGCCTCCGACACCCTCGGGGCCGACAGCGTTGGTACGGAAGGGATCTAAACCATGTCGCTCATCCACGGCGGAGTGCGGTTCGTCCCGACCCGCGCCGGGATCATCAACCTGTGGGACTACCGCGACCAGGAGTACTGCTTCGCCGACGGCAGGCTGGTGCTGCGCGGCCCCAATGGTTCCGGTAAGACCAAGGCCCTGGAGGTGCTGTTCCCGTTCGTGCTCGACGGCCGGATCGAACCGCGCAGGCTCAACCCGTTCGCCGGTGAAGAGCGCACCATGAAGTCGAACCTGTTGTACCGCAAGCAGGAATCCGCGTACTCGTATGTGTGGATGGAGTTCGCGCGCGGTAAGTGGGACGATCCGGAGGTCGTCACCATCGGCATCGGCATGCGCGCCACCCGCTCCTCCGATAAGGTCACCCGCTGGTACTTCGTCGCCGACGGCCGTGCGGGCGTCGACTTTTCGCTCATCGGTCCCGACGACCGCCCGCTCACCCGCAAGCAGCTTGCCGAGCAGATCGGCACCGACGCCATCGTCGACCGTCCGGTCGAGTACCGCAACGCGATCGACGCGCGCATGTTCGGCCTCGGCACCCAGCGCTATGACCAGCTGATCAACCTGATCCTCACACTGCGCCGCCCACAGCTCGCGAAGAACCTTGATCCGCGTGGACTTTCGCAGGCGCTGACCGACGGTCTGCGCCCGCTCGACGATCAGCTGATCCTGGACGCGGCCCGCTCGTTCAGCGATATGGAGGAGGTCGGGCGCACCCTCGAGGGACTGGTCCACGCCGACAACGCAACCAGGTCCTTCGTCGACGTGTACCGGAAATATCTTGCGGTACAGGCGAAGACCGATGTCGATCAGGTGCGCACCCGCCTGGACGCGGTGACCCATGCCAGCACCGCACTGTTCGCCGCCACCGCGCTGCGCGAACGTCGCGAGGCCGAGCGCACCGCCGCCGAGGCCCGCGCCGACGACGCCGACCGCGCCTACGAACAAGCCCTCTCCGACCGGGAAACCCTGCAGCGCTCCAGCGCCTACGAGGGCAAGCAGCAGCTCGACGATCTCGCCGACGCGGTGCGCCGCCTGGAGACCTCGGCAGGTGTACACAAAGACAAGGCATTGAAGGCCCGCCAGACCCTGGATCAGCGCAGCCAGGAGGCCGAACGCGCCAAGGCGGCCGTGCAGAACGCGGCTGCCGCATTGGCGCGCGGTGAGGACGAATTGCGCGCCGCCGCCGAAGAGGCCGGCATCACCTGGGCCGGACTAGCCGATCAGGCCCGTGGCGACCAGCTGACCGCGGCGGTCCGCGGACATGCCGAGGAGCGCGACGCCGACGTGCGGGCGGTTCGCAAGGTACTCGGTCTGATGGATTCCGCTACGGCCGAACGGACTCGAGCCGAACAACTGGCCGAACGGGCACGGGCGCTACGCGAATCGGCCGTCGCCGAGGTCTCCGCCGCCGAGGCCGCCGTCGTGCTCGCTCGCACCCGAGCCGCTGGCGCACTGCGCACGTGGTGGGACGCGCATCGGGAGGTCTACTCCCCCATTCAGAAAGGCCTGTTCGAAGCGCTCGACGCGGCATTGGCCACCGCGGGCTCCGACGAGGCCGCCGGTGTCGCCGAGGTCCTGACCGAACACTCCGAAACGCTGCTCGACGACATCCGGACGCGCCGTCAGGAGGCCCGCGCCACCGCCGCGCTGGTCGGTGACCGACTCATCGAGCTCGGAGCCGAACGCGATGAGGTCGCGGCCCAACGTGACGAGGCCCCACCGGTTTTCGCTGCCCGCGCGCGCAATGCCGAGGGTCGTGCGGGTGCTCCGCTGTGGCGGCTGGTCCGTTTCGCTGATGCTGTGACGCCACAGCAGGCCGCGGGCATCGAGGCCGCCCTGCACGCCGCCGATCTGCTCGACAGCTGGGTGTGCGCGGAATCCGAACGGCCGGAATACACCTCGGATCAGTTCCTGGTCCCGCTGCCGCTCGAGGCCAGGCCATCCGGTCGCACGCTCGCCGATGTGCTTGTCGTCGAGGATGATTCGGCCGACCTCACGGTGCCTGAGCAGGTTGTGGCCGATGTTCTCGCCTCCATCGCACTCTACGACAAGGACTCCGATCTCGGCCCCGAGGTCGCAGTGAGCACCACCGGCGGGTTCCGCCAAGGCGTCCAGGTCGGCCGCCATCACAAGCCCGACGCCGAATTCATCGGTGCCACCGCCCGCGCCAAGCGCCGCGAAATCCGGCTCGCCGAGCTCGCGGCCGCGATCGAAGCGGCCGAGGAAGCCCAGCGGCAGGCCCGGGCCGACGAAGCCGCGGCCACCGCCGAACTCACGCGAATCTCCGCGGCCGCCAAGGCATTACCGCGTCCCTCCGCCGTTACCACCGCCTTGCGCGCGGTATCGGAATCCGCGGGCATGATGCGCTCGCGCTCCGAGGCGGTCGCGCAGGCCGAGCGCGATCTCGACCAAGCGGTGGCCGAGGCGTCGGCCATCGAGAAGAAGTTGCGCTCCGTCGCCCAGACCCACCGCACCCCGCGCGACGCCCGTGAGATCGATGCGCTCGCCGCCGCCATCCGCCATTTCGAGAACACCGGAACCGGCCTGCTGCGGCTGCGCGCCGACCACGAACGGGAGCGTGAACGCGAACGCGAGGGTTCGGACCGGTTCGAGGAGGCCCGCGATCTGGCCGAGGCCTTCGCCGAGGAGGCCGAGGCCGCCAACGCGGGCTACCAGGAGCAACTGCGCAAACTCGAAACCCTGCGCGAGGCGCTCGGCGCGGGCGCCGCCGATATCGATCGCGAACTCGAACAGGCCCGCGCGAAGATCGAGGCGACCAGGGCGGAGCAGAAGGCCGCCCGCAAGGCGGCCAATGAGGCGATCGAGGCGATCGGTGACGCCGAGGCGGCCTACCGCACCGCACACGAATCCCTCGGCACCGCGCTTACCGAAGTCCTCGCCGATGTGAAAGCCCTTGCGCCCTACGCACAACCGGATCTGCTGACCTTGCTCGGCGCTCCCGCCGACAGCCGCTGGCCGAGCAGCGACGCCGCCTGGTCGACCTCCGAACAACTGCTCTACCGCATTTCGGCGGCCGGACCGCAGGTCGAACCCCAGGTGCTCCCGGACGAGGTCGCCGAACTCTTCGACAACCTCACCGCCGCAACCTCTTCGGTGCGCGCGGGCGAGGCCGCCCGCAAGTCCACCCGCAGCGCGGTGACCTCGGCACTGCAGGAATTCGACGCCGCGCTCGCCGGTTCCGGCCGTGACTACCGGCTGCAGTGGGATGCCGCGGACGGCCTGACGGTCGTGCAGGTCCAAGACGACAACGGCTTGTCCGCCCTCGCGGATTTCGCCACCCGCATAGCCGCCGCCCGCCGCGATCAGGAACTGCTGCTCACCGACGCCGAACGCCGGATCCTCGAGGACGCACTGCTCACCGGTCTTGCCCAGCAGATCTACGAACGCACCAGCGACGCACGCGATCTCATCGCCCGGATGGGCGCGGAGATGAAACAGCGCCGCATGTCTTCGGGCAATACGATCGGCGTGCACTGGGTGCTGTCTGACTCGCTCTCGGATGCGGCCCGCGCGATGTGCAAGCTGCTCGACCGCGACGCCTCCGCACTCGTCGCCGAGGATCTGGCGGCGATCCGCGCCCACTTCGCCGCCGAGATCCGCGCCGCCCGCGCCGCGCACCCGGAGCGTTCGTATCCCGAAATCCTCGCCGCGACATTGGATTACCGGACCTGGCGGGTGTTCTCCTTCACCCTCATCGCCGCCGACGGCAGCGAGGACAAGCTGACCGTGGCCCGGCACAGCGCGCTCTCGGGTGGTGAGCAGTCGGTGTCGCTGCATCTGCCGCTGTTCGCGGCCGCGCACGTCATGCTCGATTCCGCCGATCCGCAGGCCCCGCGCCTGCTCGCGCTGGACGAGGCCTTCGCGGGCGTCGACGACAACGGCCGCAGCGAATTGCTGGGCTTGAGTGTGCAATTCGACCTCGACCTGTTCATGACCGGTTATGACCTGTGGATCACCTATCCGCACGTCCCCGGATGCGCGCACTACGATCTCGCGCACTCTGCGGCCGAGAACACCGTCAGCGCAACGCTATTGGTGTGGGACAGCGGCGATCTGCTCGCCGAACACGACGGCACCGACCTCACCGCCGCCCTCGGCTCCCCCAACCGCCGCCGCGTCCCGAACGGGATCGAGGGCGGCCTCGCACTGGACAATATGCCGGGCGCTCCCGCTCCCGTTGGCTGAAACCCGAATGGATAGTAGTGTCTTCGAGCTCCACCCCGCCCCACCGCAAGGTCGCCCTCGCCACCCTGGTCGGCACCACCCTCGAGTGGTACGACTTCATGCTCTACGGCACGGCGTCCGCGCTGATCTTCAGTAAACAGTTCTTCCCCACGTTGAGCCCCGCCGCCGGAACCCTGGCGGCATTCAGCACCTTCGCCGTGGGGTTCGGGGCGCGACCGATAGGCGGGCTGCTCTTCGGCCACTTCGGCGACCGGATCGGTCGCAAGACCACCCTGGTGGTCTCGCTATTTCTGATGGGCCTCAGCACGCTGCTGATCGGCGTGATTCCGAGTTACGGGAGCATCGGATTCTGGGCTCCGGCACTGCTGGTCGTACTGCGGCTGCTGCAGGGCGTCGGACTCGGCGGCGAAGGTGCGGGCGCGGTGGTGCTGTCGATGGAGCATGCGCCGCCGGGACGGCTCAACCGGTACGCCAGCTTCCCGCAGATGGGCACACCGGCGGGGCTGATCCTGGCCAATGCGATCTTCCTCGGCACCAGCGCGCTGCTGTCGGAGTCGGCATTCCTGTCCTGGGGTTGGCGAATTCCGTTCCTGCTCAGCGCTGTTCTCGTCATTGTCGGGCTTTGGGTCCGGTTGGGGATCACCGAATCCGCGGCCTATGCCGAGCTCGTCCAACGCGGCGAGGTCGCGTCGTTCCCGCTCCGCGACGCCCTTCGGGTCGGACCGGCCCGGCTGCTGCTGATCCTGTCCGCTGCCATCGCGACCTCGGCGGTCGTCTATGTCTTCATGGTGTTCACGTTGACCTATGGCACCAAGGCGCTCGGGTTCAGCCGAGACTTCCTACTGCTCGGCGTCATCATTTCCGCCGTTTTCTGGTGTGCCGCCATGCCTTTCTGGGGCTCGCTCGCCGACCGCTACGGCACGCGCCGGATATTCCTCGCCGGTACCGCCGCACTGACGGTGTGGTGCGCGGTGTACTTCCCGCTGCTGAACACCGGAAACAAGGCAGTCGTCTTCCTCGCGCTGCTCGGCATGGGCGTGACGCTGCCCATCAGCCACAGCGTCGGCGGCATCATTGTCGCCGAACTCTTCCCGCCATCGGTTCGCTACTCCGGCACGTCGCTGATCGTGCAGGTCTCGGTCATCCTCGGTGGCGGCCTCGCCCCACTCATCGCGACCGCACTGTGGACCGTGGGCTCGTCCTCGGCGGCGGTCATCTGCTACATCGTCGCCATCTGCGCGTTGAGCACGATCAGCACCGCGATCCTGTCCTGGGCAATGCCGAACCGAGCATCCGAGGGTCACGCCGAGACCTCGACACCCATACCGGTCGGCTGAGCGGATCCAGCAGGAGCCGCTCATCAACCGAGCACCGATTCCGCGGGCCCAACCACCGCGGAATCGGGGCCGAGGGCGGCCCACCTGGTCCGGGAGTTCGACGATCCAGACCGAGATCGCGGACTCGTACCGGTCGGCTGACCGCTACAGCCCGAACGAACCGCTCAACCACGGCGGGAGCGGAATCGACGGCAGGACCGGGAGGACCGGCGGGATCGGTGACGACGGCGCCGGGGCGGTACCACCCTCGCTCGCATCCGCGCGTAGCGCCGGGCACGCTCCGCCCGGAGCTGTGGCGAGTTCGAAGTGCCACCATTCGTTCTGGTAGATCCGGCACAGGCCCCAGCGGTTTCCATTCGCCTCCAGCCACTGCGCCCCGGCCTGCGGCCCGACGTCGATCGCCCGGCCCTGCACATGCGGCGACTCGTTGGGCGGCAGCACCCATCGGCGCGCCTCGTCGGGGCTGCCGTAGGTTCGCACCCCGTCGTCCCACAGCGCCTGCTGCTCGGCGGGGGTGCGGTAGCCGGAGTTGATGTACAGCGCGACACCTTCGGCATGCGCCTGGTTCTCCGCCATCGTGTACGCCGCCGCGAGCCCCGGCTCCAGCCCCTCGGTCCCGCTCGCGTTCGCGGCCACCGCGCGCTGCTCGACCGGCGCGGCCGTGGCGGTGGGCATGGACAGCCCGGCAGCGACGATCACCGGGAGCAGGGCGGCAGGCACCCCCAGCAGGGTCCGGGCACGAAGCGTGAGCAGCATGTCAGCGATAGTAACGGCCCGGCGAACGAACACCCCGCATCTACTCCCTGGCGGCCCACACCGCAGCACCGATCAGCCTTAGCAACACACCGGCGAACGAACGGACACCACCTTGTCCGAACGGACGTCATTCACATAGCTTTCCACATACACACAGCACAATAAATCACCAATGTCCGAAACATCCTGTGCCACGCCCGATTTGTCGCAGCGGAAATCCCCCTGTCCACAATCTATTCCAGTGTTGTGGATCACGATCACCAATCCACAGCAAACCCCGAGAAAACCGGAATCTACAGCGCCTTCACAAGTTTCACGACCTCGCCCGAATCCCCGCCGTCGACGAATTCGAGCCACACGCGATCCCCCGTACGCAGTGGCGAATCGGACTCGATCACCGCATCCCGCACCGTGAACTGCTCGCAGGCCTCGGTCGTCACGACCCCGAAGCCGCCGTCTCGATCGGCAACCCAATGCCCCACGATCGCCCACATGAGACGCAACCCTATTGCACCGCAAGCACTTCCGCTCCGACACAGAGTGGTGCCAAAACATAGCGGGTGGCTATCGCGCACAGCATATGAGCCGTGCTTGATAGCCACCCGCTATGTGTAGCGCTGATCGGCGATGCGTCAGCGGCGCATGCAGTCCGAACCCCGGATCGCGTCGGCCGCTTCACGATTGCGATCGATCCGCTCGACGATCTCCGTCCCGTGCGTCCGGGCGTAGGCGATCGCGATCTTGATCTTGCGCGACTGCAGATCCGATTGCTGACTCAAGACGGCGATCCGGCGTTCCACCGGTCCGTCGAGTTCCTGCAGGCGCGCAACGACTTCCCACACATCCGGCCCGGCGGCCAGCGCCGCCCGGCGGTCGGAGATGGGCCCGCGAAAGACGATCCCGGGATGGTCGAGCTGATCGAAGCCCTCCCGGATGAGACGGTTGAGTAATGCGGTCGAACTGGTTCCCTCACGAGCGGCGCGCTCGGCCAACCGATGGCTGGCGAATTCCGAGATACGAAATGACGTATGCATTGCCCTCCTCGGACTCGATCGACACCAGTGCGGTGATGTACCCCCGATCAAGGGTGCCTCGCCTCGGCGGAAATGCCACCCGGCAACCGGGGTGACACTTCCGTGTCCGTGCCATGCCCTTGCGGTCGAACCCCAGGTCCGGGGGCGTTTCAGACGCGTTCGGCGGAACGGGTTCGCACGCGCAACGCAATCGGTTTCTGTGTTTCGGCGAAGAAGTCGTTGCCCTTGTCGTCTACAACGATGAATGCCGGAAAATTTTCGACCTCGATCTTCCAGACCGCCTCCATGCCCAGCTCCGGATACTCCAGGACCTCGACGGATTTGATGCAGTCCAGCGCCAGTCGCGCCGCGGGTCCACCGATGGAACCGAGGTAGAAACCGCCGTGTTCCTTACACGCCTTGGTCACCTGGGCCGAACGATTGCCCTTGGCCAGCATGACGAAGGATCCGCCGGCGGCCTGGAACTGGTCGACGTAGGAGTCCATCCGGCCCGCGGTGGTCGGACCGAAGGATCCCGAGGCGTAACCCTCGGGCGTCTTGGCCGGACCGGCGTAGTACACGGCCATCTCACGCAGGTATTCCGGCATCGGCTCACCGGCGTCGAGGCGTTCCTTGATCTTGGCGTGCGCGATATCGCGGGCGACGACCAGCGGGCCGGTCAGCGAAAGCCGGGTCTTGACCGGGTATTTCGACAGTTCGGCGCGGATCTCCGACATCGGCCGGTTGAGGTCGATCTCGACCACATCGCCGCCGAGGATGGAATCGGTCTGCTCGGGCAGATAGTGCGCGGGTTCGCGCTCGAGCTGTTCCAGGAACACACCCTCCGGCGTGATCTTGGCCAGTGCCTGCCGGTCGGCAGAGCAGGAGACCGCGATCGCGACCGGGCAGCTCGCGCCGTGGCGGGGCAGGCGAACCACGCGCACGTCGTGGCAGAAGTACTTGCCGCCGAACTGCGCGCCGATGCCGAAGGACTGGGTCAGCTTGAAGACCTCTTCCTCCAACTCCAGATCCCGGAAGGCATGCGCCGCGAGCGAACCCTCGGTGGGCAAGCTGTCCAGGTAGTGCGCCGAGGCGTATTTCGCCGTCTTCAACGCGAATTCCGCACTGGTGCCGCCGATTACGACCGCCAGGTGGTACGGCGGGCATGCGGCGGTGCCGAGGGAGCGGATCTTCTCGTCCAGGAACTCCAGCATGCGCGTGGGGTTCAGGACCGCCTTGGTCTCCTGGTACAGGAACGACTTGTTGGCCGAACCGCCACCCTTGGCCATGAACAGGAACTTGTAGGACGGATGCGCGGGATCGCCCGCGGTGGAGTACAACTCGATCTGCGCGGGCAGATTGGTGCCGGTGTTCTTCTCGTCCCACATGGTGATGGGCGCGAGCTGTGAGTAGCGCAGGTTCAGCTTGGTGTAGGCGTCGAAGACACCGCGGCTGATCCATTCGGCATCGTCGACGCCGGTCAGCACGCCCTCGGACTTCTTGCCCATGACGATCGCGGTGCCGGTGTCCTGACACATCGGCAGGATGCCGCCCGCGGAGATGTTCACGTTCTTGAGCAGATCGAGCGCGACGAAGCGGTCGTTGCCGCTGGCCTCGGGATCATCGATGATCCGGCGCAGCTGGGACAGGTGCGCCGGCCGCAGGTAGTGGCTGATGTCGTGCATCGCCTCGGCGGTGAGCAGGCGCAGCGCCTCGGGTTCGACCTGCAGGAAGGTGCGACCGTTGTGTTCGAAGGTGCTGACGCCCTCGGTGGTGATCAACCGGTACGGGGTGTCATCGGCGCCGATCGGCAGCAGATCTGAATAGCGGAAATCCGGCGCGGTCACGGACGCACTCCTTCGGGCGGGCCTGGATCGGTCTACGCAGGCTGGTCACGAGCACAACGAGGGTATCCACCGATCAGAGGCCGACCGTTGCTTAGGCAAGCCTCACTAGTGCATCGGTCCAAAAGGTTGCACGTTCAACCCCAGCAGTGCTACCTCTCAGGTCTGGCAGTTGTCGCACGACAAGCGCGGCACGACAATTCACTTGACATGTCAGAGTTTGGAGCGCTCTCGTGACCGATCCCCACTGGCTCGATGACGTCGAAATGCGTGCGTGGGTGGGATTTGTGCGCACCCGCGACCTCATCGCCGCCGCGGTCGGGCGCGACTCATCCCGCGAGTCGAACCTCACCTACGTCGAATACTCGGTGCTCGCCTATCTAGCCGACGCGCCCGATCACCGACTCACCTTCGCCGATCTCGCCGCCAAACTGGAATGGTCGCAGAGCAGGTTGTCCCATCAGATCACCCGCATGGAGAAGCGCGCGCTGGTCGCCAGGGAGCCGATCCCGGACGACGCCCGCCGCACCGCCGCGCGGCTCACCCCGCGCGGCGCCGAGGTGTTGGCGACGGCCGCGCCCGCACATGTGCAGAGCGTGCGCAGACATATGATCGACGTGCTCGACCGCAAGCAGCTGGCCGCCCTCGCCGATATCTACGACACGCTGCTCACCCATCATCGAAGAGCTGCGGCCACCGAATAACCCCCGGTCAAGCCGACTGCCCGGCGTCCGCTGGTACGCCAAGCGCCCGCTCGAACCCGTCCGGCACCACCAGATCGCCCCGATCGAGATCGCCGATGCTGGTCTTACGCAGTCCCAATAGCGCCGAATCAATACCGCCACGCAGGATGTCGAGCACATTCTCGACGCCCGCCTGCCCGTTCGCGGCCAGGCCCCACAGATAGGCCCGCCCGATCATCACGGCGCGAGCCCCCAGCGCCACCGCCTTCACCACATCACTGCCGCGCCGGATGCCGCCATCGAGCACCACCTCGACCTGCGACCCGACCGCCTCGGCCAGCACGGGCAGGGCCCGGATCGCCGCCGGAGTGCCGTCGAGATTATTGCCGCCGTGATTGGACACCGAGATCGCCGCGACACCGGCGTCGACCGCCCGCCGCGCATCGTCGACCCGCATCACCCCCTTGAGCATGACCGGACCGTCCCACTGCTCGCAGATCCAGTCCACATCCGCCCAATCGGGCGCGGGCGTGCCCATCCACTCGCCGTACGCACCGAAAAAGCCCGGTGCGGGTCCGTCGCCGACGGCCATATTCGGCGCGGTGAGATCCGGAATGTGCCCGGAGCGAACGTAGGTCGCCAGCCAGCGCGGCCGCGCCAGGGTCTGCGGCGCGAATTTCAGCATGGTCTTCAGGTCCAGCTTTTCCGGGATCACCGGGCTGCCCCAGTCGCGCCCGTGCGAGAAGGACCAGTCCAGGGTCAGGATCAGGCCGACCGCCCCCGCCGCCTTGGCCCGCGACATCCGTTGCAGGATCTCGTCTTTCGAGCCACACCAGTACAGCTGGAAGAACGTCGCCGGGTTCGCCGCGATGACCTCCTCGACGGGCTTGCTCGCGAAAGAACTGAGCCCCATTGCGATTCCACGGGCCGCCGCCGCGCGCGCAACGGCCACCTCACCATCCGGGTGCACCGCCTGCACACCGGTCGGCGAGATCAGCACCGGCATCGAAAGCTGCTGTCCCAGTACGGTTGTCGATTGATCGCGGTCGCCGATCGGGCCCGCGCAGTGCGGCGCGAAGCCGAGTTCGGTGAAGGCCTGCTGGTTTTCGTCGATGGTCTGGCCTCGCTCGGATCCGGCGATCAATGCGCCGTACACCGACCTCGGCAGTCGTTTCTTTGCCCGCCGCTGCGCCTCGGCAACGGTTTCGAACCAGGGGTTCACGACAGGGTTCCTTTCGGGGAAGCCACCGGCCACCACAGCCGGGTCTGTTCATTCAGGTCAGTGGTCAATTGATCGAGCAGGTCATCGCCCTCATCCGCGCTGGCGCCCGTCGGATCGCCGAGGACACCATTGGCGCTCACCGCGCGCACTCCCCCGGCGCGCAATAGCGGCAGGATCTCGGCCAGTGGCCTGGTATCGCCCGCGACGGCGCGCTCGGCCCGCACCACATCCGGGCGCAGCGCCAACTGCATCGATGTCTCGGCGCGACCCGCGTGCGGATCGCCCGGATAGCGCGGCATGAACACCCGCACGTCCCGGGATTCGGTGCGCAGCAACGTCTCCGCCGTGCGCAGCGGTTCGAGATTGCCGCCGTGCCCGTTGACGAGCACGATGCGGTCGAAAGTATCGGTCGCCGAACGGCACAACTCCACGATCAGCAACTCGAGAGCCGCCTGTCCGATCGACAAGGTCCCAGCGAAACCGGCGTGCTCACCGCTGGATCCATACGGAATCGCCGGTGCCACGAGCACATCGGGTCGCAGCCCGGCCAGCCGCGCGCACAGTGCCACCGCGATATCGGTATCGGTGGACAGCGGCAGATGCGGTCCGTGCTGTTCGGTCGCCCCCACCGGCACGGCCAGGATCGCGCCCGCCGCGGCGCGCGCACCCGCCTCCGGCCAGGTCAGCCGCGCGGCCACACTGTGGTCCGCGACACTTTCCAACATGCCGCGAGATTATCGTCAGTCACTGACATAATCAATAGCCGTGACAGATGCCAGGGTGCGGGGCCGGCCACGCGGCACAACCAAGCGCGAACTCGAACTGATCGCCATGCGACTGTTCACCGAACAGGGCTTCGACGAAACCACCGTCGACCAGATCGCCGCGGCCGCGGGCATCAGCGGGCGCACCTTCTTCCGCTACTTCCCCACCAAGGCAGAGGTGCTCTGGTACCAGTTCGACGACGAGGTCGCGGCCCTGCGCGCGGCCTTCGCCACCGTGCCCGACGAGGAACCGATGATGACCGCCGTGCGCCGAGTCGTGGTGAACGCCAACCGATATCGCGCCGAGGACGTCCCCGAACTGCGCGTTCGCATGCAGCTCGTCGGCGCCGTTCCGGCACTCGCCGCCACCGCGGGCGCGCACTACGACGCCTGGGAACGGGCCGTGAGCGCCTTCGCCGCGCGACGACTGGGCGAACCCGAGGACGGCCTGCTCGCGATGGCGGTCGGCCGCACCACGCTGGCCGCCGCGCGCGCCGCCTTCGACGCCTGGCTGACCCGCGCCGATGCCGACCTCACCGTCTATCTCGACGAGGCGCTGGCGGCACTGGCCCGTGGATTCGCATAGCCCGCCGGGAAGGCCGGATCTACCATCGAGCTAACGGCAGGTTTCACCGGCGACCGGGATGGGGTATGACTAGGCTCGGTATCGGCGCGGCCGAATGCACGACTATCCCGACAATCCCGTCGAAAGGGGCTGGAGTTTCCATGTCCGAGGTGTCCATGAGCCTTTCGGCGGATTCCCTGCCCGTAGGACCGGTCGACAACCTGCTTCCGCAGCTGGTCGAACACCTGCGGCAGAACCGAACCGGGCTGCGTGAAGAGTGGGCGAGGCGCATTACCGAGGCCCAGCTGCTGACCGCGATGACCCCGGAGGAAATCTTCTCCGAGGCGACCTCGATGTACGACAACTACGTCGAGGTACTCGTGACCGGTAGCGTCGAGGCGCTGCAGGCCTACGCCCGCGATCTGTCCGAGCGCATTATTCCGAGAGGAGTCGAGACCGACGAGGTCCTCGGCATCGTGCTGCTCCTGCGCGACGTGCTGGCCCGCTCGCTGTTCGAGAAATACCAGGCCGACTTCGAATTACTGAACGCGGTACTAGATGCCTACGAGCCGGCCGCGAACCGCATCGCGAGCACCGTCGCCATCTCGTTCGTGCAGGAGCGCGAGCGCGTCATCCGCCAGCAGCAGGAAGCCATTCGCGAGCTGTCCACCCCGGTGCTCCAGGTCCGTGAGCAGCTGCTCATTCTGCCGATCATCGGTGTGCTCGACTCGCAGCGCGCCCGTCAGCTCACCGAACAGCTGCTGCGCGCCATCCGCGCCAATCGCGCGAAAGTGGTCGTCATCGACATCACCGGTGTCCCCGCGATCGACTCCACGGTGGCCAACCACCTGGTGCAGACCGTTGACGCATCCGGCCTGATGGGCGCCAATGTCATCATCACCGGCCTGTCCTCCGAGATCGCGCTCACCCTGGTGACCATCGGCCTGGACCTGTCCAAGATGAACGCGGTCGGCGACCTCCAGGGCGGTATCGAAGAGGCCGAACGCCTACTCGGCTATGAGGTGACGCGCGTCACGGATCGCATGCTCACCGAGCGCGATGGGCGCTGATCGGGCCCACCTATGCCGGTTCCGATACTCAAACAAGGCACCTATCTGATCGCGTCGGTCCAGTCAGCCTTGACCGACGCGGATACCGAGCGCCTACAGGACGACCTGATGAAACAGGTCAGCAAGTACCGAGCACACGGAATCATCGTGGACGTCACCGCGATCGATGTCATGGATTCGTTCGCGGCCAGATCGCTGCGTACCATCGCGCACATGACGCAGCTCCGCGGTGCCGAAACGGTCATCGTGGGATTGCAGCCCGAAGTCGCGTTCGCCATGGTGCAACTGGGCCTCACCTTCGAGGGCATGCACACCGCCCTCGATCTCGAGGAGGGCCTGGCCTGGCTGAATCGCAAAGCGCCGGTTCGCCGCCCGCGAGATGGTCGTGACAGTGGCCGCTGAGAACTTGGTGATCGCGGTCAAGGTGTCGGGTGACATCGTGATCGCACGTCAAGCTGGGCGAGAGCTAGCGGCCAGGCTCGGTTTTTCTCTGACGGATATGACCATGATCTCGACGGCGATCTCCGAGATCGCCCGAAATATCACCAGTTACGCGGGCAGTGGTGAAATACGGTTGCTGGTCGATGACCGGGAGGGTCGCCAGGCTCTGGTCGTCCAGGCCGAGGACCAGGGACCCGGCATTCGCGATATCGCCCGCGCGCTCGACGACGGATACTCCACCGGCCGCGGTCTCGGACTCGGCCTGCCCGGTGCGCGCCGTCTGATGGACCGTCTCACCGTCGAATCCACACCTGGGCGCGGCACGTTGGTGGAGATGTGGAAGTGGGTACCCAACGGTGCATGAGGACGGGATCATCGGCCGGATCGAATGGGCGGTGGCCGGTCGCGCCCTTCCCGGTCAGCGGGTCTCCGGTGATCGCGGTGTCGTGCTGGACGCGGGCGGCGGTGCGGTGCTCTTCGCCGTCCTCGACGGACTCGGCCACGGTGCGGCGGCCGCGGACGCCGCCGATCGGGCAGCGCAGGTGCTCTCGGAGAACCGCGCCGAACCATTGGACGTCCTGATGGTGCTGTGTCATCGGGCGATGGCCGACACCCGCGGCGCCGCAGTGTCTTTGGCGCTGTTCGGTGCGGCCGATACGGTGCACTGGCTCGGCGTCGGCAATGTCGAATCCCGGATTCTGACCGCGGGTCCGGTGGGTCTCACCATGCGCGCTACGGTCCTGATGACCGGTGGCATCGTCGGCTATCGGCTACCCCAGAACCTACAGGCGCAGACCGTTCCGGTGCGCCCCGGCGATCTGCTGCTGATGTCGACCGACGGCATCGTCACCGAATCCGCCGACAGCGGCATCGATCTATCCAAATCCACCGCCGAGATCACCGCCGAAATCCTGGCCAGGCACGCCAAGGACACCGACGACGCACTGGTGCTCGCGGCCCGTCACCGGGGCGACGTTCTGGGGGGGAGCAGCGTGAACGGCGGGATGATATGAGCGCGGCACTGGCCGCATTCTTCGACGCCTACGCGAAAGCGCTGCGGCGGCACCTCGACTCACCCTCTCAGGCCAGTCTCTCCGAGGGTTACGAACTCGGCCGTCGCGCGCTCGTCGAGGGCATCAGTCTGCTGGACCTGACCGAAAACCATTACCGGGTAGTCCAGGCCACCGAATCGAGCACCGCCAGCGAGGGCGACACCGCCAAACACACCGAGACCGCACTGGAATTCCTGCTGCAGACCCTCGCCGCACTGGACATCGCCACCCGCGGCTATATCGACGGCACCCGCCGCGCCGAGCAACAGCGTTCCCGCATCGACGATCTCGCGGGCCGCGACGCCTTCCGCACGGCACTGGTGGAGTCACTGCAGGACGGCTTCTTCGTGGCCGACGCGCGCGGCACCATCATCGAGGTCAACTCCGCCTTCGGCGCGCTGACCGGATACGGCGCCGCCGAACTCCCGTTCCCGCTGCCGCACCCCTGGTCCACGCCCGAGGGCCCGCGATATCCCGATCTCGGTACCGAGGCACAGCGTTTCGTGATTCCGGTCAAGCATCGCGACGGGCGCACCGTCTGGCTCGCGGTGAGCACCAGCGCGATGGTCGAACCGGAGAAGTACGAGCAGATCTTCGTCGGCACCATCCGCGATGTCACCGCCGAACACGATGCGCAGGCCCGCGATCAGGCGGCCTCCCGGCTGGCCACCGCCGTCGGTGCGGCGACCAGCGTGGTGGAGGTGCTCGCCGTCGGACTCGACGAGTTGCGCCGCACCGTCGGAGCCGAGACCGCCGTGGTGATGGTGTGGCCCAACCGCAATACCGGGCCGGAGGTGTATGTCTCCGGGGCCGAAGGCATTCCCGAGGGCACGGTGCTCGACGCCCGCGCGCGGGCCCTGCTGGACCGGGCCCGGCGCCGACCGCCGCGCAGCCTGTTCGCGATTCCGGAGGGCAACGAGAGCTCCGAGGGGATCGTGGCCCCGCTCGGCGAGACCGGCGATGCGGCGCTCTGGCTGCGCTTCGCCGCGCCACGTGCCATCAGCGCGGCGGACTGGACGTTGTTCTCCCTGCTCATCGGCCATCTCAGCCTCGCGGTGCAGCGGGCGCGCAACTTCGATCAGGCGCGCTCGACCTCGCTGACACTGCAGCGGGCCATGCTCGGTCCGATCGAACTGCCGCCTCGGTTCTCGGTGCACTACGAGCCCGCACTACCGCCGTTGGAGATCGGCGGCGACTGGTATGACGTGGTCCCGTTGCGCGACGGCACCATTGGGGTCGTGGTCGGCGACTGTGTCGGACGTGGTCTGTCGGCGGCCGTCGTGATGGGTCAATTGCGTACCGCCGCACGGGCTTTGCTGCTGCGCGGCGCCGGTCCGGCACAGCTGCTCGCGGAACTCGATACCGTCGCGGGCCGGATTCCCGGCGCGATGTGCACGACCGTATGCGCCGCCGTCCTCGATCCGGTGCGCGGACTGGTCCGCTACAGCAGCGCGGGACATATGCCGCCGATTCTGGCCGATGTCGGCCAGCCGGGCCGACTGCTCGAGGGCGGCCGGGCGGTACCGCTGGCCACCTTCGACACGCCACGGCGGCCCGAGGCCACCACCGCGCTGACACCGGGTTCGACGCTGGTGCTGTTCACCGACGGCCTGGTCGAACAGCGCGGTGTCGATATCGATGACAGCTTCGCCAAGATCTCGGCGGTACTCGCGGATACCGGGGGCAAATTGCCGCGCGAGGTCGCCGACGCGGTGCTGTCGCGACTACGCCCGTCCGCGGGCTACGACGACGATGTCGCTATGGTGGTCTACCGGCAACCGCCCGCGCCGCTGCGGCTGGAGATTCCGGCCAATCCGGATCAGCTCTCGGCCATGCGCAAGCGGCTCAAGGCCTGGCTCGCCGCCGCCGCGGTACCGCACGATCTCGCCTCCGACCTCATCGCCGCGGCCAACGAGGCCTGTAGCAATAGCATCGAACACGCCTACCGCAACGGCGGCGGGCGCGCCACCCGCGCGATGAGCTCAACGGCCGAACTGCTCGGCCGGGCCACGAGCCCAGCCGCCGCGGCCACCACAGACCCCGGACTCGTCGAACTGCGCGCCGAATGCGATACCCAAAAGGTCGTCATTTTGGTCACCGACACCGGAACATGGAAACCACGCTCGGCCGATCCAGGTCCGCGCGGGCGCGGCATCGACATGATGCGCGCGCTGACGGAAGAATTGGAGATAGATCACAGCGGATTGGGCACCCGCGTCCGCATGTCCGTAACGTTGCCCGCGATCAAGTCCCCAGTAGCGAACCCGCTTCGCGGCACGAACCGCCAGGTTTCTGGATGACGAATGCAGCACAGCGGGCGGGTTCATGGCAGATTGTGATGATGTGACCACCAACTCCGGAGACGCGTATCCCCTCGCGGACACGATGACCACCACGGTCGAGGCACAAGAAGGCGCGACCGTGCTCACGGTGTCCGGCGAAGTCGATCTGGCGACCGCGCCAGCGCTCGAGAACACCATCGAGGCCATCCTCAATGGCAGACCAGCGGTTCTGATCATCGACCTCACCGGGGTCAGCTTCCTCGCCTCGGCGGGGATGGCGACCCTGGTCGCGGCGCATCAGCGGGCCGGGGACGCGACGACGATCGTCATCGTCGCCGACGGTCCGGCGACCAGTCGTCAGCTGAAGATGACGAGTCTGGATCAGGTATTCGCGCTGCACACCACGCTGGCCGAGGCGCTGGCCAGCCTGCGCTGAGTACGTCCAGCGGGCCGTTGCGGCGGCCCGGATAGACCACATCCCGGCCTCCGCGCGACGGCGGAGGCCGGGATGGTCGTATTCAGCTCAGCACAGCTCCCGCAGCTGTTCGATCAACTTGACCCGTTCGGCCGGGGTCGCCGCCATCGGCACCACATTCAGCACCGTGACACCCGCCTCGCGGAACGCGGCCACCCGCTCCTTCACGAATCCGGCCGGGCCGACCAGCGAGATGTCCCGAACCAGCGCATCCGGGACGACCTTCGCGGCCTCTTCCTTCTTGCCCGCCAGGTACAGCTCCTGGATCCGGTCCGCCTCGGCGCCGTAGCCGTAGTTGGTGGCCAGCGTGTGATAGAAGTTCTTGCCCTTGGCACCCATGCCGCCGATGTAGAGCGCGAGGTGCGGTTTCACGAATTCCAGTAGCGGCGTGACGTTCTCGCCGATGGCCAGCGCGGGACCGGCGTAGATATCCAGCTCACCCAGGATCGGATCGCGTTTGGCCAGACCGGCATCCAGCGATTCACCCCAGATCTCCTTGGCCTTCTCCGGTACGAAGAAGATCGGCTGCCAGCCCTCGGCGATCTCGGCGGCCAACTGCACATTCTTCGGGCCGAGCGCGGCGAGCAGCACCGGAATGCGTTCGCGCACCGGGTGATTGATCAGCTTGAGCGGCTTGCCCAGGCCGGTGCCCTTATCGGCGGGCAGCGGGATCTGGTAGTACTTGCCCTGGTACTCGAGCCGCTCCCGACGCCACACCTTGCGGCAGATCTCCACCAGCTCCCTGGTGCGGCCGATCGGCGCGTCATAGGGAACGCCGTGGAAGCCCTCGATCACCTGCGGGCCCGACGCGCCGAGGCCGAGCACGTACCGACCGTCGGAGACGAAGTCCAGGCCTGCGGCGGTCATCGCGGTCAGGCTGGGGGTTCGGGTGTAGATCTGCAGGATGCCCGAGGCCAGTTGCAACCGTGTCGTCTTGGCCGCGAGGTACCCGAGCGCGCTCACCGCGTCGAACGAGTAGGCCTCCGGCACGAACACGATGTCGAGTCCGGCCTGCTCGAGGTCGGCCACCTCGGCGGCCGCCTCTTTGAAGCCGCCCGAGTAGTTGATGCTCAATCCGATCCGCATAGCACTCAACATAACCGCAGCTACGGACCGGGCGCGCACCGGCCACCTCGGCAAGGCGGTAGCGTATTCGCGGTAGTTCTCCACTGTCGTCGCAGGAAAACGAAAGGCCACCCGCCGTGTCGCAGCCCTCCTTCGCTGAGGCCACACTCGCGCAGTACCTGACCGACCTGGCCGCGAAGGTGCCCGCACCCGGTGGCGGCGCCGTCGCCGCGCTACACGCCGCACAGGGCGCCGCACTGGTGGCGATGGTCGCGCGCTACACCACCCGGGCCAAAGATGCCGAGCATCGGCCGATCGTCGACCGCATCATCGAGGCCGCCGACGCCGCCCGGGAGCGCGCACTCGCCTTGGCCGACGCCGACGCGGCCGCGTTCACCGCCGTCGGCAACGCCTACAAGCTGCCGAAGGAGCCCCCGGAGCAGGCCGCCGCCCGTGCCGATGCCATTACCGCCGCGTTGATCGAGGCCGCCCGGGTGCCCGCCGCGGTCGTCGATGAGGCCGACGAGGTGCTCTCGCTCGCCGCCGAGCTGCTGCCGATCGGCAACCCGAATGTGGTCACCGATATCGGCGCCGCCGCCGACGCCGCCCGCGCCGCGGCCACCAGCTCGCAGCTCAATATCGAAATCAATGTCGGTTCGTTGAGCGCCGAAGAGGGCGATAAATTCGCGACGGTGCTGATCCGCATCGACGAGATCATCGCCCGCGCGGACGCGTTGCACGCCGACGTACTTCACGTCGTGCGCAGCTGATTCCTGTCTCGAGCGGCTGGGTCGTTTGTCCGACTCGATGCCGGGTATGTCGCCCCTATAACGAAAACTGTGGAACTGGACGGCCGTTACAGAAACGGTACGTCTAGTTGATCATGAAGTCCTAGAATGGATTTCTGCGTCCCACACCAGCGTGAAGGGGTGGAGCCATGAGGAGCGCACTCAGACATCTTTTCCTCGCGGCCGTAGTCGTGGCCTTGGCCGCGTTCGGGTCCGGAGCGGCCATCGCCACCACAATCCTGAAACCCACGGCCGACGCGGTAGCCGCGATTACTCCGTCGGCGGGCCAGGAAGTGGGCATCGCGGCTCCGGTGACGATTCGATTCGCCGCACCCGTCGCCAACCGCGAACGGGCCGAACGATCGGTCGATATTCGAGCCACCGCCGCACTGCCAGGCACCTTCTCCTGGGCAAGCGATCGCGAACTGACCTGGGCGCCAACGAGTTTCCTGCCCGCACGGGCTCCGATCTCGGTACAGGTCGGCAATGCGCGCACGGAGTTCCGCACCAATGCGGGCGTGGTCGCCGATGCCGATATGTCGGCGCACACGTTCACCGTGAGCATCGGCGGAGGGGTCGCCCGGCAGATGCCCGCATCGATGGGCAAGCCCGGCTGGGAGACGCCGACCGGAACTTTCCCGATACTGGAAAAGGACCGTACGGTCGTGTTCGACTCGCGCACCATCGGCATTCCGCTGAGCTCGCCCGAGGGATACGTCATCAACGGCGAGTACGCCGAACGCCTCACGTGGAGTGGTGTTTTCGTACACTCCGCACCGTGGTCGGTGGACTCACAGGGCTATGCCAATGTCAGCCACGGCTGCATCAACCTGGCTCCCGATGACGCCGCCTGGTATTACGAGACCGTCAGCGTCGGCGACCCGGTGACCGTGCACTGGTGAGTCGTAAACAATCCGTATTCCTCCGCGACACCGCCCCTCATTCTCACGTACGGCAAGCAGACCTGGCAGTATCCTGCCGGGGTTGATACAACTGCGGGACACACGTACGGGTATGACCTGATGAAGGTGGGGCGATGGATCGACCGGATATGACCTCGCGGCCGAATACCGGTCTGCAACCGAGCATTGCGTCGCAACAACCGCACGGTGACCCGAGGGCATACCAGGCTCCCAACGACCCCATCCGGCCACGCCGGGCGCCGATCCCACCGGTCCCAGCGGGGCAGACGCCTTCGGATCAGGTTCCGTCGCACCAAGATCCGGGCCCACGCGTTCCGGGCCGAGGCCCGGTCGGGCAAGCACCCGATCACCAAATGCCGATCCGGCAAGCCCCGATGCGCCCGGCTCCCCCGAACCGTCGCGGACCGGTCCAACCCGATCCCGCCGATCAAACCCCGATGCACGGCGGTCCACTCCGCCGTGTACCGGTCGACCCGGAGCAGACCGGACCGATCCCCGGTCTTCCTCTCGACCAAGCCTCAGCCGACACGGGACCATTCCGGCGAATTACGAACAGTCAAATCCCTACCGGCGCAGGGCCATTCCGCCAAGTTCCGATCGACCGAGCCAGCACCGGCACCGGCCCGTTCCGACGGGTTCCGGGGGATCAAGCCCCGACCGACACCGGACCGCGCCACCGGATTCCGACCGAACAGGCGACCAGTGCCGGACCAATCCACCGGGTTCCCCCCGAGCAGGCACCAGCCGATACCGATCCGCGCCACCGGATTCCGACCCAACAGGCACCGACCAATACCGGACCGATCCATAGGGTTCCGCCCCAGCAGGCACCGACCGACACCGATCCGCGCCACCGGATTCCCACTGGGCAGTCACCGGCCAATACCGGTCCGCGCCACTGGATTCCGACCGAACAGGCACCGACCGACACCGGACCAATCCGGCGAGTGCCGATCGAGCAGGCGCCCACGGACTCGGGTGCACTGCGGCATGTTCCGGTCGACCACGTGACGACGCAATCCGGGCCGCTGCACCAAGTTCCCGGCGCTCCGACGCCGATGACCACCGGCCCGTTCCGCCGCATCACCGGCCACGAAGGTCCGAGCCCCCAAAACCCGAATCCGCAGGGCCCCACGCAAACCGGCCCGATTCGGCGCGATCCGATCCTGGAACCCCCCGCCCGCCGAGCCCCGATTCCCCCGGTCTCGATGCGCGAGGCGCTCCCGCAGACTCCCGACCCGAACCAGCACGCATCCGCATCGCAGTACCCGGAGCACCTTGCGCCTGCCGCACAGGCTCCACAGCCGCACGCCCCGACCTCGCCAGATCCGAACCGGCACGCTCCGGCCTCGCGAGAGCCGATCCAGCACACACCTGCCGCTCACGCCTCGGGTTGGCCGGTTCAGGTGCAGCGAAATCCGATGCACCAGAACCACACTCACGTGGGCGCTGTCGACGGCGACCCGGCCCGATCGGAGTCGAACCGTCATATTCCTGCCTCGCAATACCCGGACCAGCGCACTCTCCGCTCACCGGACCCGGGCCAACAGACTCCCGATCAACACGCTCCGATGTTCCGGCATCCGATCCAGCGAGATCCCATACGCCAGAACCCGATTCACGCTGCCGATGGGAATCACGCCGAGCAGGGCCTGAATCGCGGCGCAACGGCCCTGGAGCGGCAGTCGCTCGCCCTGCCGGATCCCATCCGTCAACCGACCGCGCCGCAAGATCCGATGCGGCAGAGCGTGACTCGCGTTGATGCTATCGAGGGCGCTGATCCGCAGGGACCGGACTATCAGGCGGAGTGGTCCGATTGGGTTGATGAGGCTCCGGCGGAGGAGAGGCCGCCCGCGCCGGATTACTTCCGGCACGAGGAGGCGCTGGCGGCCATGATCGATCGGTCGGGGCGGAATCAGTCGACGCGGCGGTGGCTGCCCGTGCTGGTCGGGTCGGTGGCGGCGGCGGGTCTGCTGGTGGTGGCGTTCGTGCAGCTCGTGCCGAATCCGCAACCGGCGACGGTGGCATCGTCCAGCCCGAGCCAGGTGGCGGTCTCGGGCCCCGCGTCCGAGGCGCAGTGTCCGGCCGAGCGGGTCGGCAGTAGCATCCAGGGCAATGGGGCGGGCGGTATGGATTCCGGACCGGCCGTCATCTTCGCCTTCCAGTACGCGTATTACGTCACCCGATCCGGTACGGCGGCCCGAGAGTTCGTGGCTCCCAACGCATCCGTCTCCCCCGCCACGACGATCCAGCAGGGCATCGACGGGATTCCGGTGGGTACCACGCACTGCGTCACGGTCACGCCGGGCGCCTTCGTGGGCCAATACCTGGTGCAGGTGACCGAACATCGGCCGGATTCGAAATCGATCACCTACAAGCCCCAGGTCGTCGCGACCGGACGCGTCGGC
The DNA here is from genome assembly GCF_048910785.1 of Nocardia nepalensis. Classification (NCBI taxonomy): domain Bacteria; kingdom Bacillati; phylum Actinomycetota; class Actinomycetes; order Mycobacteriales; family Nocardiaceae; genus Nocardia; species Nocardia nepalensis. The sequence goes on from NZ_JBKBET010000028.1 coordinate 464,759, forward strand.
AGCCAAACCCTGATCACCGGAATCAGCGCGGCGCAGTAGTCAGACGGGCGAATTCCACGGCACCAGAACGATTTTCCCGCGTACGCGCCCGGATTCACTGAGCTGGTGCGCCTTGACCACATCGGCCATCGGCAGCACCTGATCGATCTCGACACGCAACCGCCCGTCCTCGAACAAGGCGGCCAACTCCCGCAGATCGCTACCGGACGGTGTGACATACAGCCGCTCATAGCGCGGATCATCCTCGGCATCGTTGCCCTGCGCGTCGATCAAGCGTCCGCCCTCGGCGAGCACCGGCAACGACCGCGACCCGTACGCGCCGCCGACGAGATCGAACACCACATCGATATCGCGGACCGCGTCCGCGAAATCGGTGGTGGTGTAATCGATCACTTCGTCCGCACCCAGCTCACGAAGGAACTCGTGGTTGGCGGCCTGAGCCGTACCGATTACATAAGCGCCACGATGCTTGGCGATCTGCACCGCGAAATGCCCGACACCGCCCGCCGCCGCATGCACCAGCACGCGTTGCCCGGCAACGACTTCGGTGAGTCCCTGCCAGGCGGTCAGCACCGCGGTGGGCACTCCTGCGGCGTGGATGTGGTCGATGCTCGCCGGTTTCGGTGCGAGGATATCGGCCTGCGCCACAACGTATTCCGCATACGCACCGAAACGACTGAGCACCATGCCGTAGACCTCGTCCCCGACCTGGAACTGCTCGACGCCCGCACCGACCTCGTCCACGATCCCGGACACATCGAGACCCAGCGTGAACGGCGGATCCCCGAGTTTGCGCACCGCCCCGGAGCGCAACTTCCAGTCCGCCGCATTCATGCCGGTGGCGGCGACCCGCACCACCACCTCACCCGGCCCGGCACTCGGCCGATCGACCTCGACGATTTCCAGGACCTCGGGACCACCGAATGTTTGTTGCGTAATTGCGAGCATGCCAACGATTCTGCGTTCGCCTAGTGTCCAAAGGAAAGAAGGCACTTTGATGATCCCGAGGTTCCCGATGGATACCATCGTCGACTGGTCCGACTCCGACAACCTGGTCAAGGCCTATCTGACCAACTGTCCGGCCCGCGAAGTGCTCACCGTCCTCGCGGACAAATGGGTGCTCCTGGTTCTCGGAGTGCTGCGCATGGCGGGCAGTCCGGTGCGCTTCAACGACCTGCGCCGCCGGCTGGACGGCATTACCCAGAAGATGCTCACCCGCACCCTGCGCAATCTCGAGCGCGACGGCCTGGTCCGCCGCGCCGTCTACCCCACCGTCCCGCCACGCGTCGAGTACTCGCTCACCGAATTGGGTGCCAGCCTGGGCGAACTGAGCCATGCGATGGGCGTCTGGTCGGTGCGCCACCATAGCGAAATCCTCTCCGCCCGTAGCGATTTCGATACCAGGGCGGCGACGGATCCCGAACCCGTCTGAAGGCGTCAGGCGACCCTGAGGAGGTCGCCGCCGGAGGCGAGGGCGGCATAGCGGCCGTCGGCGTCCATGAGCTCGCGGTGGGTGCCGCGTTCGATGATCTGACCGTGGTCGAGGACGACGATCTGATCCGCGTCGCGGATGGTCGAGAGCCGGTGCGCGATGGTGATGGTGGTTCGACCTTCCGACAGTGCGTCGATGGCCGCCTGTACCTCCTGCTCGGTCCGGTTGTCCAGCGCACTGGTCGCCTCGTCGAGGACCAGAATCGGTGGGTTGCGGAGTATTACCCGCGCCACCGCCAAGCGCTGCTTCTCGCCGCCGGAGAACCGGTATCCGCGCTCACCGACCAGTGTGTCGTAGCCGTCCGGCAGGCTCGCGATGTGATCATGGATCTGCGCCGCCCGCGCGGCGGCATGCAACTCCTCTTCTGTCGCATCGGGTTTGGCGAAGCGCAGATTGTCCGCGACCGACGCGTGGAACAGGTAGGTCTCCTGCGACACCACGCCGACCGCGGCGGCGAGATCGGCAAAGGACAACTCCCGCACGTCGATTCCGTCGATTTCAACCGATCCCGAGGTCACGTCATAGAGCCGTGCCACCAAGTACCCGAGTGTGGTCTTGCCCGAACCGGTCGCACCCACTATGGCCAGACTGGACCCGGCGGGCACGGTGATGTCGATGTCCCGCAATACATCCCGGGTGCCCGATCCGTAGCCGAAGCCGACGTGAGCGAAGCGCACCGCGCCCTCGACTCCCGAATCCGGTACCGGAACAGGCTTTATCGGCTCCTCGATATCCGGCTTCAGATCCAGGTATTCGAAGATCCTGCCGAACAGCGACATCGAACTCTGCACCTCCACGCCGGTGTACAGCAGCTGCACCATCGGGCGCAGCAGACTCGTCTGCAGGGTCGTGAAGGCCACCAGCGTGCCGATCGAGACCAGCGGATGTCCTGCCGCGACAGTCAATCCCGCCGCCCAGTAGACGACTGCGGGCATGGCCGCCATGACGATCTGAATCGTCGACTGCCGCCACCGCCCGGCCATTCCGGACCGGATCTCCAGATCGACCAGCCCGCGCGACTCCTTCGCGAAATCGTCGACCAGCGCGGGTGAGCGGCCCATCGTGCGTCCGAGCAGAATGCCGCTCACCGATAGCGATTCCTCCACGATCGCCGACATGCCCGCCAACTTCTGCTGGCGCTGCGCGGTGATCTTCCTGCGCTCGTCGCCGACGCGCCGGCTGATCCAGACGAAGAACGGCAACATGATCAGCGATACCGCCGTGAGCCGCCAGTCCAAGGCGATCATCGCGATCACGGAGGCGATCACCGTGGTGAAGTTGGAGACCAGTGAGGTCGCGGTGGAGGTGACCGTCGACTGCATGCCGCCGATGTCGTTGGCGATGCGCGACTGCACCTCGCCGGTGCGGGTAGTCGTGAAGAACGACAACGGCATTCGCTGCAGCTGCGCATATACCGCCGAGCGCAGATCGTGCATGACCTCTTGGCCGACTGCCGTGGATATGTAGGTCTGCAGTACGCCGAAGACGCTGGTCAGTGCGGCGACCGCGACCATGCCCGCGGCCAGCGCGGTCAATAGTCCGGTGCGACCGTGCGGGAGGGCGTCGTCGAGGATGCCGCGCAACATGAACGGCGAGGCCAGCGCGACCAGGGAGGACAGTCCGACGAGCGCGGCGACCAGGGCCAGGCGCGCTCGGTACGGGCGAAACAGCCGGACGATCCGGCGAAGTTGATGTGGGGGCTGCATAGGCGCCTCCTTCCAGGGAACTAGGAGATGAAACTGAGCATGACTCATAATTGTTCCCAAAACAATGAGTTATGCTCAGCGTTATGGATGCCGCTCCCGATCCCGACCTCCCCGAGCTGTTCCTGCGCACCGCGAAACGCATCCGCCGCAATCAGGTTGCCCGGCTCGCCCCCCTGGGCATCACCCCAGGTCAGGCGCGTGCATTGCGCATTCTCGGGCACCACGACGAGCCGCTGCGGATGGCCGCCCTTGCCGATCACCTCGGCATTGTCCCGCGATCCGCCACCACCGTGGTCGATGCCCTCGAGTCCGCGGACCTGGTCTCGCGCGCGCCCGACCCCACCAACCGCCGCTCTACCCTGGTGACCCTGACCGACTCCGGCCGAGCCGCCCTCTCTCAGATGGCCACCGCCCGCCGCGAGGCCGCCGAGGAAGTCTTCGCCACCCTCACTGCCGAGCAGCGCGACACCCTGCGCGGGTTGCTCGCCGCACTCGATTCGGATGCGTCGTCGTCGATGGCTGCAAGACAGATCTCGTTGACATCGGCGTCGTCGCAGCGCTGAATGGGGTCATGTTGGACTCGTCCGCCGCTCCGATTGTCAAGGTAGAGACCGGTATTGCCGGGGCGGGGGCCACGTGTTTCCTGCTGCGGGGCGTACTCGACGCGACCGAATGCACCGAAATCATCGACGAGGCAACGCATTCGGGCTTCGCACCGACCGGTGCACACTATCCGCCGTCCTATCGGAACAACGACCGGCTGGTTCGCGACGATCCGGCGCTGGCCGACACACTGTTCACCCGGATCGCCGAACACCTTCCGGCACGGCTGCGCATCGATGGCGCCGACTGGCGGCTGATCGGCCTCAACGAGCGGTTCCGCTACTGCCGCTACCGCGGCGGCCAATCCTTCACCACCCACCGCGACGGCGCGCATGCCAGAACCGACACCGTCGTCTCCCGCCTGACCTGCATGATCTACCTCAACGACGGCACCGAATTCGACGGCGGCCAGACCCGGTTCTACGCGAGCGGCGAACCGGACGCCGCCTCGCTCGGAGTGGTCCGGCCCGAGACCGGCACGATCGTGGTCTTCGATCACGCGCTGTGGCACGACGGCGAGCCGGTCACCGGCGGAACGAAATGGGTGATGCGCACCGACGTGCTGTACGAACGGGAACAGCACGCCGTTTCATCACCGCAGATCCTGCGCGGGCACGATGGTTACGTCTGGAGTGTGGTGTCCCGCCCGGACGGCACCCTCGCAACAGCGTCCCGCGACCGCACCATCCGAATCTGGGAGCCGACCGCCGACGGCTACTCCCCGCGCTCCACCCTCCGCGGCCACGACAGTTCGGTGGTCACGCTGCTCGCGCATCCGAATGGCGATCTATGGAGCGGATCGCGTGACGGCGCTGTCTGCCGCTGGCGTTCGGGGCAGCCGGTGACCGCCGGACACCACGACGGCGCGGTCCTCTGCGCAACATCCCTGATCGACGGCCGTGTCGTCACCGGAGGCGCAGACGGCCACCTTCGATGGTGGCACGAGGACGGCAGCCCGGACGGCGCGCTCGCGGTAGGCGGCTGGGTGTGGAGTGTGGTTTCCTTTGGCACACAACTGATTTCCGGATCGGAAGACGGCACGATCAGAGTGTGTGACGCGAACCGGCTCGCCGCGACCGTTCAAGCGCCCGCGCCAGTCCGCGCGCTGGCCGTCACTGCATCGGGCACCGTGATCAGCGGTGACGCCGACGGATGGCTGCGTACATGGCAACTGACGCCTTCCCGTGCGCACGAGCAAGAAATCGACGGAGTATCCGAAGGTGCACTGAAATTCGCTGCCCCACAAGAGCAGCAGGGAGCCGCTGCACCGACCGCTCCACATGAGCAGACTGAACGGGCGACACCCACCGTTCCACCCAAACGGACAGCGCAGGCGATAGCGCCACGTGCGCAGACGGCTCGAAAGGCACACACGGGCGCGGTCTGCGCGGTGACACCTCTACCCGGTGGCCGAATAGCCAGCGGCGGCGAGGACGGTGCCGTACGGATATGGCGCGAAGCCGATCTCGCGGAAGTTGCGGCATTCCACCACGACGATTTCGTCCGCGGCCTCGCGGTTCTCTCCGACGGGCGTTTGGCGAGCGCCTCCTACGACGGAACCGTTCGACTGTGGTCGCCGCACCGGCAGTAACCCGAGGCGGAACCGCTCAGCCAATTTCCGCCGACCGCTTACGAACTCGGCCCGATCAGCATGGTCCCGAGATAGCCACACGCGCCGCCCCACCATGAGCAGGCGCTCCTCAGCGCCTTCCACCACCCGCTGCGAATCCGGCCATCGCCGGACCGCGAGGGAATGTTGCATCGGATCGGCGCGTCGTGTCCACCGCGTCGCGCCGTCCGGACCCGTTGGGCGCAGGTCGATTAGGCGGTGCGGGCGTTTTCGGCGGCGGTTACTACGTGGCGCATGAGGAGGGCGGTGGTTACCGGGCCGATGCCGCCGGGGACCGGGCTGAGGGCGGAGGCTTTGCCGCGGACGGAGTCTGCGTCTACGTCGCCGACGATTTTGCCGTCGGGGGATTCGTTGGTGCCTACATCGATGACGGTGGCGGATTCGCGGATGTGTTTGCCGGTGACCAGGCCGATGCGGCCCGCGGCGGCTACGACGATGTCGGCGGCGGAGGTTACGGCGGGCAGGTCGGTGGTGCGGGAATGGCAGATGGTGACGGTGGCGTTTTCGGCGAGCAGGAGCTGGGCCAGTGGCTTGCCGACGATGTTGGAGCGGCCGACGACGGCGACATGCCGGCCGGCGAGCGGGATTTCGTGATGCTTCAGTAGTTCGACGACGGCCTCGGAGGTGGCGGGGACGAACCCGTCCAGGTTGGAGGCGAGCAGGCCGAGGGACAGCGGGCTGACACCGTCGACGTCCTTGGTGGCGGCGATGGCGGAGCTGACGTCGTCGAGGGTGACACCGGCGGGCAGCGGGGTCTGCAGCATGATGGCGTCGATGGCGGGGTCCGCGCTGCGGGCGGTGAGTTCGTCGCGGATCCGCTGGATGCTCGCGTCGGCGCCGAGATCGATGGTGTCGCAGGCGATTCCGAGGCGTTCGGCGGCCTTGCGCAGCGAGTTCACGTACCAGGCGCTGGCCGGATCGTCATTGGCCACGACCAGAGCCAGGCGCGGCGCGGTTCCGCTCGCGGTGAGCGCGGCGGTGCGCTCCTTGGTGTCGGCGTTGATGGCGGCGGCGAGTTCCTTGCCGGACAGCGAAACGGTATCCACGTTGTCACACCTTATCGGCTGCACCGCGCGGCCGGTTCGAGCGGTCACCCCCGCGTCGCCCGGTCTGCCCGGATACCGGAAATAAACGGCGGATTATGCCCGGCAATTACCCGGCTGCGCCCTATACCGGCCGTATCGTGATGGCTGCTAGCACACAGCTAACTGTCAGCTGACCTACCGGAGCCCCGTTTCACGCGTGGAAAGGTGTCGACTGTCGTGAAGATCTCGAGACATTGGAAACTATCGGTCGCCACCGTATTCGCGGCCGCCACCATCACCGGACTGACCAGCGCACCCGCCATCGCGGCGCCGGAGACCGACGCCCTCTACAACTCCGCCCAGCGCGCCTTCATCGACGGCGACGACGCCACCGGACGCGCCGAACTCCGCCGACTGATCGCCGCGGACCCGGCCGATGCCGAGGCCCTGTCACTGCAGGCGATCTGGTCGCATTACGCCAACGACCTGCCCGCCATGGCCGATTCGCTGGCACGCCTCACCGCCGTCGACCCGGAGATGGCCCAGGGGACCAATAATGTGCTCGGCGCGATCGGCGCCGCGGTCGGCACGCTGCCGAACCCGCTGCCGGCGATCGTCGGGCCGCAGACCGGGATCGTGGTCCTGGGATACGGCTTGCTCCCGGATGGTTCGCTGCGCCCCGAGCTGGTGAGCCGGCTGGCCGCGGCCTGGCTGCAGGCGGTCGCCTCGCCGCTGTCCCCGGTCATCGTCACCGGCGGCAATCCACAGAACGGGATCACCGAGGCCGAGGCCATGCGGGCCTGGCTGGTCGGTAAGGGCCTGCCCGCCGCCAGGGTCAATGTCGAGAGCAGGGCCGGGTCGACGGTGCAGAACGCACTGTTCAGCACCGGGATGCTGCGCGAGTTGGGCGCGGACAGCGCGGTCGTGGTCACCTCGCCGAATCACATCCGGCGCGCGGTCGCCGACTTCATCGTCGCGGGCACGCGCGTGGTCGGGGCGACTACGTCGCTCGACCAGCTGGTCTCGCAGTTGCCGCCGCCCGCCAGGCAGTCACAGCGCGGCATCTACCTCGATGCGACGCGCACGTTCCAGCTCGCAACCTCCCGCTGATACCCCAAACAAAGTGGGTCTGAGCGGGCACTTTCGGCCCAAAAGCGGCAGATATCGGAGAAGGTGCACACTCGGACCCGAAACCGGGTTAGCCCGATCCCGCCCCCACCCGGCAGGATGTCCCGGTGACACCAACCGGAGATGTGGTCGCGCAACTGCGCGCGGCAGGCTGTGTATTCGCCGAGGACGAGGCGCGGCTGCTCACCGAGGCCGCGGCGGAGACCGGCGCCGATCTGACGGATCTGCTCGCGCAACGGGTGTCCGGAACCCCGCTGGAATACCTGCTCGGCTGGACCGAATTCCACGGTCTGCGAGTAGCGGTCGCGCCGGGTGTGTTCGTACCACGCCAACGCACCGCCTTCCTCGTCGACGAGGCCGCCGAACTCGCCCGCGCGCTCCGCACCGAAAACCCCATCGTCGTCGATATGTGCTGCGGCTCAGGCGCATTGGGTCTTGCCCTGGCGACAACGCTTGGGTCCGAAGGCCGCCGGATAAGCCTGGCCGCCGCCGATATCGAACCCGCCGCGGTCGAATGCGCGCGCCGCAACATCACTCCGATCGGCGCTGCCGTCTATCAGGGCGACCTCTTCGACCCGCTCCCCCGCGAGCTGCACGGCCGCATCGAGATCCTGCTCGCCAACACCCCGTACGTGCCATCCGAGATGATCGCCCAAATGCCGCCCGAGGCACGCGATCACGAGCCGCGCACCGCCCTCGACGGCGGACCCGACGGCCTGGACGTCTTCCGTCGCGTCGTCGGCGCCGCCCGCACCTGGCTCGCACCGGGTGGTCACCTCCTGGTCGAATCCAGCGAAGCCCAAGCCCCGCACGCGATCACCGTGCTGACCGAGCACGGCCTCACCGGCCGCATCGCCGAATCCGACGAGCTCTACGCCACCGTCGTCATCGGCACCAAAAGGGCCGCGCGATAGACACATTCGGCCCGGCGGTATCCGTGACGCAGATCACACCGCGACATCGATGGATGCGACACCCGAACGCCGTCGCTACGGATGACCCCATCCGAAAGGCGGAGCACACCATGACCTCTGACGAGATCCACGCGTGGACATACGCCGAGCGCCTCGCACTCGCCGGTTTCCTCGACGATCTCGAAGACCGCGAGTGGACAGTCCCTTCGCTGTGTCCCGATTGGACAGCGCACGAAGTCCTCGCCCACGTGACGCTGTCGAACCGCGTCACGCTGAAGCAGACGCTGCTCGGTGTCCTCCGGGCCCGCGGCGATTGGAACCGGATGACCGCCGACCTCGCCCGCGAACGCGCCGCCCGATACTCCCCGGCCGAACTCATCGCCCAACTCCGCGAATCGGCCGCTTCGACGCGCCGCGCCCCGGGGGCGGGCCCGCTCGATCCGCTGGTCGACACCATGATCCACGGCCAGGACATCGCACGCCCGCTTGGTCGGGCAAAGGCAGTCCCGACACAGCCGGGTATCGCCGCACTCGATTACATCATCGGCAGTCGCTTCTACGGCGCCCGCCAACGCCTGCGCGGCATCCGACTGACGGCCGTCGACGCCGACTGGTCAGCGGGCGACGGCCCGGATGAGGTCCGCGGCCCGCTGAGCGATCTGTTGCTGGTTTCGACGGGCCGCGCGGCGGGACTGGCCGGTCTGGCCGGATCAGGCCTCGCGCGGCTCACCAGCGTGCTGTAGCGCCGAGCGCTACTTCTTGTGTCCGGTGAATTCGTCCATCGAGTGATACACACCAACCGAATTCAGGAACAGATCGCGCAATTTGATCGGCAGCAGCCCGGAGATCGCCTTGTTGAGCCGCGACGTCCACGGCAGGATCACCAGCGGATTACCGGCCTTCATTTCCCGCCACGAGGTGTCGACGACATCGTCCTGCTCGAGGATCGGCGTGAACAAGAAACCCTTTGCGCCGTCGAACATCCCGGTATTGATGTAGGTCGGACACACCGTGGTGACCTTCACGTGGTCGTGGCCCGCCTGCTCCAGTTCGATACGCACCGAATCCGACCAGCCCAGCGCCGCCCACTTCGAGGCCGCGTACACGCTCATGCGCGGATTGGACACCAGGCCCGCCGAGGACGCGATGGTCATGACGCGCGCCTCGCCGGTGCCACGCACCATGGCGGGCAGGAATTCGAGCGCAATGTACATCGGCGCAAGGGAATTGATCGCCATCGTCTTGTCGATATCGGCGCGATCGGCCGTTTCCCAGAAATAGCTGTTGCCGCGCACGATGCCCGCATTGTTGACCAGGATGTCGATATCACCGACGTCGCCACGCACGGCAGCCGCGGCCTCGGCGATCGAGTCCCGCGAGGCGACGTCGACCACATAGTGGTGAATGGCCGCACCGCGTCCGGACAACTCGACCGCGGTCTCCTTCAGCGCGGATTCATTGATATCCCACAGCACCACCGCGGCCGCGCCCTCGCGCACCGCGCGTTCGGCGAACAGCTTGCCAAGGCCCATCGCGGCACCGGTGACCAGGACCTTCTTATCCGCTACCGTGTCCAGTTTCATTCGTCCCAATCCTGATTCTTCTTGAAATAGCCTCTGGCGCAGTTACTTTTGGCGCAACGTCTTCATGACCCCGAAGTACAGCGTCATCGTCCTCGCCCACAGTTCCTCGGACATCCCGGGCAGCGGCGCGATCGGCAGCACCCGCTGCACGGCGATCGTCTGGGTGTCGATGTACTTCAACAACCCCTCGGGACCGTGCCGACGCCCGGTGCCCGAAATTCCGAGCCCACCCGAGGGCGCGTCCGCACTGCCCCAGGCCGCGATGAAGCCCTCGTTCACATTCACCGAACCCGCATTGATGCGCGCGGCCACCTTGCGACCTCGATCGACATCCTTGGTCCAGACACTCGCGTTGAGTCCATAGGCGGTGTCATTGGCCTGTTCGACTGCCTCGTCGTCGCTGCCGACGCGGTAGATCGAGACCACCGGCCCGAAGGTCTCCTCGCGATACACCGTCATCCCGGGCCGCACCCCGGCCAGCACGGTCGGCTCGTAGAAGTACGGACCGAGGTCGGGGCGAGCCTTACCGCCCGCCAAAACCTGCGCCCCCTTGGCGACCGCGTCATCGACATGCGCGCGGACGGTGTCCAATTGGCGCTGGAACGTCAAAGACCCCATATCACTGGCGAAATCGAGCGCACCGCCCAATTCGATCGCGCGCACATGTTCGACGAATTCGCTGACGAACTGGTCATAGACCTTGTCGTGCACATAGATTCGCTCCATCGACTCGCACAGCTGTCCCGCCGAGGCGAAGCAGGCCCGGATCGCGATCCTGGCCGCCCGGGACACATCCGCATCGGCCAGCACCAGCAGCGGATTCTTACCGCCGAGCTCGAGCGAATACCCGATGAGCCGTTCCCCGGCCTGCTGGGCGATGGTCCGCCCGGTCGCGCTGGATCCGGTGTAGTCGACATAGTCGGCGCGCGCGATCACCTCGCCGCCGATCACCGACCCGCGACCGAGCACCGCCTGCCACAGCCCGCGCGGCAGTCCGGCGCGCTCGGCGGCATCGATCGCCCACAGCGCGGTCAACGCGGTCTGATTATCCGGCCGCGCGACCACGGCATTCCCGGCCACCAGGGCAGGGAGCGCATCGGAGGCGGCCAGGGCCAGCGGATAGTTCCACGGCGAGATCACCGCGACCACGCCCTTGGGCCGATGCCGCACGTCGACCTGGGTCAGGACCGGCAGCACACCCCGCGGCTTGCGCGTAGCCAGCAACTTCTCCGCGACCGACGCGTAGTACCTGGCATTGACCGCCACATCCCCGACCTCGTCGAAGGCGTGTGCCCGCGACTTGCCGGTCTCGGTCTGCACGATGTCGAGAATCGCGTCCTGCTCGGCGAGCACGATGTCGTGGAACTTGCGCAGCACCGCGACCCGCTCTCGGACCGAGCGCCGGGCCCACTCCCGCTGCGCGGTGCGTGCGGTCGCGAAGGCGGCATCGATATCGCCGGTCGAGGACTGCGGCAGATCCGCGATCTTGTGGCCGGTCGCGGGTGCGAATACCTCGACCGAGGACGCACCGCCCGCGATCGCGCGATCGAGCAGGGGTTGCACCAGGGATGCGGGCAAAGCGGTCGGTTCGGCCAGTTGGCGGGCGGTCGTCATTGTCGGCCCTCTCATGGGTCTGGTGGACGCGGCAGGAGCGACGGGCGCGCGGCCCCGACATTTCCTGAACACTAGTGTTAGATTAATACCAGGGCCGCACCGCGTGTCAAGCTGTCGGGTGTGGACCACAGACATGTCAGGCTTCGAGTTGTGAGGCATCACCATGTCCACTGACACACAGACCAAGGGCGCGCGGCGCGGCCGCCCGCCACAGACCCAGGAGCAGGCCGAGGAGGTCCGCGCCCGGATCGTGCTCGCGACCGCCGCGGTATTCACCCGCAATGGCTCGCGCGGACTCAGCGTCGCCCAGATCATCGAACAGGCGGGGCTGGCCAGGCCCACCTTCTATCGCTATTTCGGCAATGCCACCGAACCGCTGCACGTCGTGCTGGAGGCCTCGAATGCCGGGCTCGTCGACGGCATCCGCACGGCACTCACCGGCCCCGACGAACCCGTCGAACTCGGCATCCGGCTCATCGACGCCTACCTCGACTGGGCGCGCGGGCACGGCGCGATGCTGCGACCGCTCTTCGCCGAACTGCACGACCCGGCCTCACCGGTATCGGCCTATCGCGAACGGGCACTGGATGATATCCGCGCACTGGTGCGCGAAACCTTCACCGAACTCGGCCGCGCGATCCCCTCGCCGCTCGATCTCGATGCGGCGCTACATGTTTGCGAATACGTGGTCTACCGGATCTCCGCGGGCACCGCGCCCGGCGCCGAGCCGGACGCGGAAACCGTTGCCGCCGCTCGACTTACCATGATCCGCGTGCTGCTCACCACGCTCGGCACCCGCGCCGACCTCGAATACGCCATGACACTGCCGGGCATCTTCCCGGCCGCGGAGTGAAACCTACAGATCGAGTTCGAGTTCGCCACCGCGAGAACGCGATACGCACGTGAGCATCGCGTTGCCCCGCTCACCGGGCAACAGCGCCCGATCCCGGTGCTCGACCTCGCCGGAGAGCACACTCGCCCGGCAGGTTCCGCAGAATCCCTGCTGGCACGAATAGGCGACGCCCGGCACCGCGCGCCGGATGGCGGTCAACGCCGACTCGTCGGATGCGACATCCACCTCGGTCGCACTGCGGCGCAACCGAATACGGAACGGCGCACCATCGCGCACGGGCATCGCCGAGAATCGCTCGGTATGCAGTGAAGCGGTCGGATCGTGCAGCAACAGCACCTTGCGCGCGGCCTCGGCCAGCGCCGGTGGTCCACAGACGTACACCGCGGCACCGGTCGGCGTCTGCTCGAAGATCATGCGCGGATCCGGGACCCCGAACTCGTCGTCCGGACGTACCACCACATCACCGCCGGTGAAGCGGGCCAGCTCGTACAGGAACGGCATCCGGGACCGCGCGCGACCGAAATACATGAGCCGCCACGGTGTTCCGGCCCGCTCGGCCGCGGTGACCATGGGCAGGATCGGTGTTATCCCGATGCCGCCGGCCACGAACAGATATTCCGGCGCGGCGATGAACGGGAAGGCATTGCGCGGTCCACGCACCCGCAGCCGGTCGCCGACCCGCAGCCCCTCGTGGATCTCCCGCGAGCCGCCGTCGCCATCGGCTATGTACCGCACCGCGATTCGGTAGGAGCTGCGATCGTCCGGATCGCTGTTCAACGAGTACTGCCGCTGTCGTCCCGAGGGCAGGAACACATCGATATGGGCGCCCGGCGTCCAGGCGGGCAGATCCGCACCGTCGGGATCGCAGAGGGTCAGGCTGATCACCTCGTCGGCCTCGACCTCGATCCCCATGATCGCCAGCTCGAAATCGTAGCCGGTGTGGCGCACCGGCCGCGGGCGCGAAAGCAGCTGGGCCGCTTTGCCTTCCGTGAAGACGCGCTTGTAGGTGTCCACCGCCGACGCGATCATCCGCAGTCCGGCACCCGGCCGGAACTGCTCCTCCACCGCAGTCATGAGCTTGCCCGTGCCGCCGGTGACTGCGCGAGGTAGCGCAGCGCGTTATCCATCGGGCCGAGCTGCGAGGGATGGAATCCCGGCCGCAGGTAGCGCGGAATCTCGGTGAAGAAGGTGGTGAAATTCGGCACCACACCGCGCAGCGAGGCGCTCGCCATCTGCAGTGGCCACCACCGGCCCTTATTCGGCGACGGGTCCCGATGGAACAGGTAGGCACCCGAAATCACGAACAGCACGAGCAGTCCCGAACTCGCGATCAGCGCTTGCCGCGCCTTGCGGGCGTAGCCGCCGTCTAGATGCATGTACGCGTCGTAGACCACGCTGCGATGCTCGACCTCCTCGGCACCGTGCCAGCGAATGAGATCCAGCATCGCCGGATGCATCCCCTTCGCCGCCAATTTGTCATTGGTCAGCAGCCACTCGCCGATCACGGCGGTGTAGTGCTCCATACCGGCGAAAAGGGCCAGGCGCTCACACAGCCATTCGTGCCTGGCCCGGCCGGAGAGTCCGTGGTCGCCGAGCAGCCGGTCGATCAACCAGGCGACGCGATCCACCATCGGAGCGACCTCGAGGCCGAGCCGCTCCAATTGATGACGGGCCTTCTCATGCGAACCGGCGTGCATCGTCTCCTGACCGATGAAACCGCGGACCTCTTCGCGTAATCGCTCATCGTCGATCAGCGGCAGCGCCTCGGCCAGCGCCTGCGCCATGGCCCGCTCCCCCTCGGGCAGCACCAGATGCATCACATTGATGATGTGGGTGGCCATGACTTCGCCGGGGATGTAGTGCAGCGGCACCGAGTCGAAGTCGAAGCTGACGTCCCGCGCGTTGATTGCATGAGCCTGATCGGCGTATGTGGTGCCCATCTGATGGTCCTCACGTCTGGTCCCGTAGATCCGTCAATGTATTGCCGACATCAAATGCTGTCAACATCACATGATGTCAACTTCCCGGCTGTGGGAGGATCGAGGCCATGAACGACGCCGTTTCCGATGGATCGATACCGGGTATGCGCCGCTGGCGCGGCACGCCCCCGGCCGACCGGATCGCCGCGCGCCGCGAACAGCTGATCGAGGCCGCCATCGAGCTGATGGCCACGATCGGAGCGTCCGATATCTCGATGCGCGGGGTTTGCCGACAGGCCGGACTCACCGAGCGCTACTTCTACGAGAGCTTCCCGAGTCTCGACAAATTGCTCACCGCGGCGCTGGAGACGGTCGTCCTCGGCGCGCAGGAACGACTGCTCGCGGCGCTGGCCACCGCGCCGCCGGAACCCCAGAAGCTCTTCCGGCATGCCATTTCCGCGTTCACCGACTATTTGCTGGAGGATCGTCGGCGCGGCCAGATCATGTTCGTGGAATCACAGGCCAAGCGCGTGCTCGGCGATCGCGGCAATGAACTCATCGAACTGTTCACCACCCCGATCGCCTTGACGATCTCACTGGCCGACGGGCCGCAATCCATGCCGGACGAATTCGAGAACAGCCTCAACTCGAACGCCATCTTCGGCGCGATGGCCTATATGTACCGCCCGTGGCTGGACGGCACCATCGGCATCCCGCGGGAACGCTTCGACGACCACGCGACCAGCGTGCTACGCAATATCGCGAACGCGCGATCGTCCACGCCGCAACAGGCGCACTGACCGGGCTACTACCCCTGCGTGGATACCGGATCCCGATCCCGCGCCCGCTCGAACACCATCGCGCTGTCGGTGATCTTCCCGTGGCGCAGCGTCACCACATCCCGTAGATAGTTCATGCGCAGCCGCCAAGGCGCTTTGGTGCCCTGGATCGGGAATTGGCTGGCGGCGCGCTGGACATATCCCGGGTTGAAGTTCAGGAACAGCGATGTCGCGCCGACGGATGGATCGCGCACCGGCGTGCAGCGGACGTACCCATTGTCGTACATATGGCGTAGTAGCCGAACGACATACTCGCACACCAGATCCGCCTTCAACGTCCACGAGGCGTTCGTGTAGCCGATGATGTACGCGAAGTTCGGCACATCGGATAGCATCATCGCCTTGTAGGCCATATGCTCCGGGAGTTTCACCGGCTGCCCGTCGACCGCGAGATCCACGCCACCGAAGGCGAGCAGGTTCAAACCCGTTGCGGTGATGATGATGTCGGCGTCGAGGGTCGCGCCGGAGGCGAGGGCCAGGCCCGTCTCGGTGAACGTCTCGATCTTATCGGTCACGATGTCCAACTGGCCCTTGCGGATGGCACGGAAGAAATCTCCGTTGGGCGCCAGACACAGTCGCTGATCCCAGGGGTTGTAGACCGGGGTGAAGTGCGTGTCGATGTCGTAACCCTCGGGCAGCCAGCGCTGTTGCCAGCCCTTGATGCGCTTGCGCATGAATTGCGGATACCGTTGGGCCAGTTGGTATATCGCGGTGGACAGCAACACATACTTGGCCCTCGCCGCCGCATAGGCGACGCGGGCGGGCAGGAATTTGCGTGTCTTGACGGCGAGATCGTCGCGAGCGGGTGCGGAGATGATGTAGCTCGGCGAGCGTTGCAGCATCGTCACGTGCGCGCCCTGCTCGGTGAGCGCGGGCCCGAGCGTGACCGCGGTCGCACCGCTGCCGATGAGCACCACGCGCTTGCCGGCGACATCGAGCTCGCGCGGCCAGTGCTGCGGGTGGATTATCGGACCGGCGAACCGCTCGGTGCCCGCGAAATCCGGGGTGTAGCCCTGGTCGTAGCGGTAATAGCCGGAGCAGCAGAACAGGAACCCGGCAGTGAGCGTGACGGTTTCGCCAGTATCGGCGCGTTCGGCGCGCACGGTCCACCGGTTGTCCCGGGACGACCATTCGGCGCCGACCACCCGATGATGGAACCTGATATTCCGGTCGATTCCGCTCTCGGTCGCGGTGGCGCGCACATAGTCGAGGATGTCGTCACCATCGGCGATCGCCATCTCCCCCAGCCACGGCCGGAACCGGTAGCCGAGGGTGTACATATCGGAATCGGAGCGAATTCCCGGATAGCGGAACAGATCCCAGGTTCCGCCGATCGCGTCGCGACTCTCCAGAATCGTATAAGTCCGCCGCGGGAAGGCCCGCCGCAGGTGATACGCCGCACCTATCCCGGACAGTCCGGCACCGACGATCAGCACATCGACGTGCTCGCCAGCGGTCGCCATGGCTCTCGACCTCCGATATTCGGCGGTTGCTGCGTGACGCCGGATCGCCCGGCATCACCTCCAGCCTATCGGTGACCTGTTGTCTTCGGAGACGACAATCCTCGCCCAAGACTCGGACAAGCGACCAAAACCGACCGGTTCTCAAGCGGGCGGAGCACAGTGAGGTCACTCACATCGATCGCGCATCACCCCAGCTTAGCCGCGAAAGCCCGGCTGTCTCAGAAGGTTTCCCGCCAAATTGTGCATACCCATTACTGGTTACCGTCCGGTAGCGTTCGGTCGCACCGAAGATCAGAGACGATCCGGAACCGTATTCATCAACGATTTCCAGGAGCGCAAGTGTCGCATTCTCGGTTCGAATCCATCGGCGCGTATCTCCCCTCGAATATCGTCTCTACCGAGGAGCTGATCTCCAGGCTGGCCGAACCCCCGTCGTTCGATCTCGAACGGATCACGGGAGTTCGAGAACGCCGCGTCCACGACACCCGACCGGACACCTACGAGGACTCCTTCGCACTCGCCATCAAGGCGGCAGAGGACTGTCTTTCCAGGTCACAGTATGCCGCCGCGGATCTCGACGTGATCATCTCGACCTCCATCACGCGCAGCAGGAACGGCACCCGGATGTACATGGAGCCGTCGTTCGCCTCCTCGATCGGCAAACAACTCGGCGCCGATAAAGCCATTACCTTCGATATTTCCAATGCTTGCGCAGGAATGTTGACCGGCACTTATATTCTGGATCGGATGATCCGCTCCGGTGCGGTGCGCAATGGCATGGTGGTGAGCGGCGAGGCAATTACTCCCATTGCCGATACCGCGGTGAACGAGATTTCCGAGAAATACGATCTGCAATTCGCCTCACTTTCGGTCGGTGATTCCGGTTGCGCGATCGTGCTCGACCAGGCGGTCGACGATGCCGACAAGATCCACTACATCGAGTTGATGACCGCCTCGGAGCATTCGCACCTGTGCATCGGCATGCCGAGCGATAAATCCCAGGGCGTCGCGCTATACACCGATAACCGCAAGATGCACAACGAGGATCGGTTCGTGCTGTGGACCGACACCCAGCGCAACTATCTGGAGGCGCGCGGCAAGACCTTCGCCGACGAGAAGTTCGACTACGTCATTCACCACCAGTTCGGTGCGGCCGCGCTGCCGTGGCTGGCCGCGATCGGCGAGCGCGAGTTCGGTGTGCCGATGCCGCCGGATCTGCGGGTCATCGAGAAGTACGGAAATACCTCCACCACTTCGCATTTCATCGTGCTGCACGATCAGCTCAGCGATCAGAAACTGCCGTCCGGGACCAAGTTGCTGATGGTTCCGGCGGCCTCCGGCGTCGTGACCGGCTTCCTGTCCACCACCATCTCCTCCCTGAAGGTCTGAGGTCAGCCATGGGCGTGCGCATCAAATCCACCGGAACCAGCCGGGCGAAGGACACCCACAGCATTGTCGAGCACAGCGCTCGCGCGGCGCGCGAAAGCCTGGAGCGGGTGGGTGTGCGTCCCGACCAGGTCGGGGTGTTCATCAACGCCGGGATCTTCCGTGATTCCAATACCGTCGAACCGGCCGTCTCCGCATTGATCCAGAAGGCGGCGGGCATCGGGCTCGAGTACGGCAAGGACGATCCGCGGACCTTCTCCTTCGACCTGATGAACGGCGCGGTCGGCGTACTCAACGCGGTCCAGGTGGCCACGTCGGTATTGCAGACCGGCAGCGCCGAGCATGTGCTGATCGTGTCCGGGGATACCCATCCGTCACTCACCCGTTCGGCGGCCGATGACGAATTCCCTTATGCCACTTCGGGAGCCGCACTGCTGCTGGAGCACACCGACGAGCCCGTCGGATTCGGCCGGGTGCATATCGCCAGGGGCGCTGGTACGCCAGCGGTGGAGTCGTTCGTCGACACCACGACCATGGGTACGGTCGGGCGCGGTCTGATGACGGTGGTCCGCGAACCCGGCTTCGAGGACACACTGTTGGAAGTGGCCGCCGAAGCCGCGCGGGCCGCGCTCGCCGAGGCCGGGCACACCGACCTGTCGAGCACGGTGCTGATCGCCTCGACCCCGAGCGCCGAATTCCCGGTTCGGCTCGCGGAAACCCTTGGCATCGCGGCGAATTCGGTCCGCACCGCCGACCTGTCCGAGGGTGATCCGCATACCGCCGCCCTGCCACTGGCCTATGACCGGGCGATCAGCGAGTGTTCGTTCGGTGCGCACACCCACGTGCTGTTCGTGGCGGCGGGTGCCGGCCCATCGGCCGGGGCCGCGCTCTACCGATTGCCGGTTCTCGCGGGGACGCCCGCGTGACGACGCTGACCTACTGGCAGCCCATCGACCGGTTCCGCGCGTTCGCGCGCGCGGAACCGGATCGCGCGGCGGTGATCTTCCCGCAGGGGCGCAATCCCCAAGGCCTGCCCGACTACCGCACGATCACCTACCGCGAGCTCGACCGGTGGTCCGACACCATCGCCGAGCGGTTGACCGCCTCCGGTGTCGGAACCGGCACGCGCACCATCGTTCTCGTACTGCCGGGCCCGGAGCTGTACGCGGTGATGTTCGGGCTGTTGAAGATCGGTGCGGTGCCGGTGGTCATCGATCCCGGCATGGGTGTGCGAAAGATGTTGCGCTGCTTGCGGGCCGTGGAGGCCGAGGCGTTCATCGGGATACCGCAGGCGCATGCGCTACGAATGTTGTTCCGGCGCAGCTTCCGCCGGGTCCGCACCACCGTCACCGTCGGCAAGCGCTGGTTCTGGGGCGGTGCGAGACTGCGGGATTGGGGTACCACACCTGCCGGGGTCGCGCCCCTTCGCAAACCAGCCCCCGACGGCGATCTGCTGGTGATCGGGTTCACCACCGGAAGTACCGGTCCCGCCAAGGCGGTCGAGATGACCCACGGGAACCTCGCCGCCATGATCGAACAGGTCCACGCGGCGCGCGGGCATGTCGCACCGGAGACCTCGCTGATCACGCTGCCGCTGGTGGGCATTCTCGATCTGCTGCTCGGGGCGCGGTGTGTGCTGCCGCCGCTGATCCCGAGTCAGGTCGGGTCGACCGATCCCGCGGATATCGTGGATGCGGTCGAACGGTTCGAGGTGCGCACCATGTTCGCCTCGCCCGCCGTGCTGATCCCGCTGCTGCGCCGTCTCGAACAGCGGCCGACGGAGCTGAAGTCATTGAGCAGCATCTACTCCGGCGGCGCTCCGGTCCCCGACTGGTGTATCGCCGGGCTGCGCGCGGTGCTGCGCGAGGACGCCCAGGTTTATGCGGGGTACGGCTCCACCGAGGCGTTGCCGATGTCGACCATCGAATCGCGGGAACTGTTCGATGGTTTGGTCGAGCGCACCCACCGCGGTGCCGGTACCTGCATCGGGCGGCCCGCGGATCGGGTGCAGGCCAGGATCGTCGCCATTACCGACGAGCCGATTCCGACCTGGCAGCGCGCCGAGGAGATCGCTGGTGAACTCGAAGGCTCTCGTGGCATAGGCGAACTCGTGGTATCCGGGCCGAATGTCAGCACGCACTACTACTGGCCGGAGCAGGCGAACGCGCAGGGCAAGATCATCGATGGCGCGGTGATCTGGCATCGCACCGGCGATCTGGCCTGGATCGATGAGCAGGGGCGGATCTGGTTCTGCGGGCGCAAGAGTCAGCGGGTCGGCACCGCGCACGGGCCGATGTTCACCGTTCAGGTCGAGCAGATCTTCAATACCGTTGCGGGCGTTGCTCGCACGGCGCTGGTCGGAGTCGGTGAGCGGGGTGCTCAGCGGCCCGTCCTGTGTGTGGAATTGGACGCGGATGGGGATGCGGCGTCCGTCCGGACAGCACTGCGAGCCCGTGCGGCCGAGTCCGAATTGACCAGGACGATCACCGACTTCCTGGTGCACCCGAAGTTCCCGGTTGATATCCGACACAACGCCAAGATCGGGCGCGAGCAGTTGTCGGTTTGGGCGACCCGACAACTCGGAGCGGTCAGATGAAATCGACCGTGCTGCGGGCGATTCCCGTACTGGGTTGGCTCTATTTGGCGGCTGGCGTCGCCGCGGCCGCGACGGATCGGGTCCCGGAAAGCCGGGCCCTGCGTGGCATTTGGTGGATCGACGCATTTCTGAGCTTCGTGGTGCACGCGGCGCAGATCCCGGCGGCGTTGCGGGCGGCGCAGGGTTCGGGTCGATCCCCGGTCGAGACGGCGGTGCTGACCCAGATCTTCGGAATGACCTGGTGGCGCACCCAGCCCGGTCGGGAGCGCATCGGCGTAGAGGAGACGCTATGAGCAAGGTACTGGTAACCGGCGCTTCGGGGTTTCTCGGCGGTGCGCTGGTGCGCCGACTCGTCCGCGATGGCGAACACGATGTCGCAATCCTGGTGCGGCGCACCAGCAATCTGGCCGATCTCGGCGCGGCCGTCGACCAAGTCCAGGTGGTGCACGGCGATCTTGCCGACGGACTGTCGCTGGCACGAGCCACCAATGGTGTCGATGTCGTAGTCCACAGTGCCGCACGGGTCGACGAGCGCGGTACCCGAGAGCAGTTCTGGGACGAGAACGTCTGGGCCACCGAGCGACTGCTGGATTCCGCTCGGCGCGGCGGCGCTTCGCGTTTCGTCTTCATCTCCAGCCCCAGCGCACTGATGGACTACGACGGCGGCGATCAGCTCGATATCGACGAATCGGTGCCGTATCCGCGGCGCTACCTGAACCTCTACTCCGAGACCAAGGCGGCCGCCGAGCGTGTCGTACTCGCCGCGGACGCACCGGGATTCACCACGTGCGCACTGCGGCCGCGGGCGATCTGGGGAGCGGGTGATCGGTCCGGACCGATCGTGCGGCTGCTCGGCCGGACGGCCGTGGGCAAGCTGCCGGACCTCTCGTTCGGACGCGATGTCTTCGCCTCGCTATGCCATGTCGAGAATATCGTCGACGCCTGCGTCAAGGTGCTCGACTCCGACGCGGTGGGCGGCAAGGCGTATTTCATCGCCGATGCCGAGCAGACCGATGTGTGGCGGTTCCTCGGCGAGGTGGCAACGGATCTCGGCTATCGGCCCCCGACCAGGAAGCCGAATCCGCGCGTGGTGAACGGGTTGGTGCGCGTCATCGAAACGGTGTGGCAGGTCCCTGCCATCGCGACCCGGTGGTCGCCCCCGCTGTCGCGCTATGTCGTGGCGCTGATGACCCGCAGCGCCACCTATGACACCGGTGCGGCGGCACGCGATTTCGGCTACCTGCCCGTCGTCGATCGCGATACCGGCATCGCGGAATTCAAGGACTGGCTCGAAATACAGGGCGGCATTGTCGAACTCACCAAGGCATTGCGATGACTCCGGAGGCAATCATGAGCACCGAAACCGTCTTTCGTCGCCCGATCTCGCCGACCGAGCGCCTGTACTTCTCGACCCGCGAGTTGTCTCCCCCGTTCCTGATGCAACTCGCGATCCATGGCGCGGGCACGGTCGACGCGGCCGAATTGCAGCGGGCCGTGGATATCGCGTCGGCCGCGAATCCCGGGTCCCGGCTGGTCCGCGACGGCAAGGACTGGGTCGACAGCGGCAACCCGGCCGTGGTGCGGATCGTGGCCGGCGGTGCGCTGAATTATCCTGCGCTGGAGGATGATCCGATCCTCAACAGCCCGATCGGGCCGACTCCGGACCGCACCTGCGAGGTGCTGGTGCTGACGGGCGATCCGGTCACCATCGTGTTCCGCGTCTTCCACGGCGCGATGGACGGTATGGGCGTGCGCATGTGGGTCATGGATGTGTTCCGGGTGTTGCGCGGCGAGCAGCCTCTCGGCGCAACCGATCCCATCACCGACGCCGATGTCGTCGCGCGCATGGGTGCGCCGGGCAAGCCGACTCTCGTTCTCCCGGTGTTCCCATCGGCGGTCGGAGGCGGCCGCCAGGATCGCGCGGCATCGCCCTGGCTGCTGCGGAATCGGTCCATCCCCATGACCGGTAAGGGCACCGTCGCCCGGGTGGCAGCCATGCTGGCGACAAAGGCAGGAGCCAAGTCCCGATTCTTGATTCCCGTCGACATGCGACGGCACACACCGCATCTGCGCTCCACCGCGAACCTCGCACTGCCCTTGTTCCTCGATGTCGAGCCGGGTGACGATTGGCGGGTCATCAACGCGGAGAAGCGCCTCGGGCTGCAGCAGAACCGCGAGCTGAATCAGCTGGACAACGGCGGACTTTCACACTTCCCGCCGTTCGCCGTGCGGGCAGTGCTGCGCGCCGCCAACTGGGCCGGGTCGCGGTTGGACCGAAATATCGTGTCGGCCACCCTCTCACACACCGGCAGGTTCGAACTCAACGAGCTCAGCTGGCCGAATTTCACCGCCACCGCGGTTCGGGTGCTGCCGCAGCACACCGGGATCATGCCGCTGCTGTTCGGCATCGTGGAGTACGGCGGGACCACCGATATCACGGTGTCGTGCCGCAATGGCGAAGGGGTCGAGGCGCGGCTGGAGTCGCTGCTGGATCACATTGCCACCACACTCGAGCACGATCTGTCGAACGTGACGCTATGACGACCTGGGCACGTTTCGTCGGCGCACACCCACGCGCGGTGCTGGCCGTTGTCGTCGGTGCGATCCTGCTGCTCGGCCTGCTGAGCATGGGCACCGCCGACCGCGTCAGCGTCGGTGGGTACAGCGATCCACACAGCGAATCGACAATGGTCGATCGGCTGGTGCGACAGCACTTCGGGCCGCAGAACCCGGATGTGGTCGCGCTCTACACGGTGCCGGATGGGCAGACGCTGGACGAGCTCGGCCCGCGCGTGCGACAGGCGCTCGGCCGGATCGATCCGACGCTGCTGGCTCGCCCCATCGAGACCTACTGGAACAGTGTGCCGCCTCGCAAGGGCTTGCTGCACTCGGCCGATAACCGGCAGGCCCTCGCCGTGGTGTTCACCGCGGGCGACGATAACGCCCGCATGCACGCCTACCCGGAAATCGAAGCGGGACTGCGGGTTCCGGGAATCGACACCCAGTTATCCGGTTACAGTGCGCTGGCCGATGCCATCAACCACCAATCCGAGCACGATCTCATTGTCGCGGAATCGATTTCACTGCCGCTCACGCTGCTGATCCTGGTGTTGCTGTTCGGCGGAGCCGTCGCCGCCGCACTGCCGGTGGCCGTCGGACTGCTCGCCGTACTCGGTTCGATGGGCGCGATCCGGGTATTGACCGAATTCACCGAGGTGAGCACGTTCGCGCTGAATATCGCCTCACTGCTCGGGCTCGGGATGGCCATCGACTACGGCCTGTTCCTGGTGACTCGATTCCGCGAGGAGGTCGCCGAGGGGCGCGATATCGCGACGGCGATCGAACGGACCTGCGCCACCGCGGGGCGCACCGTCGCATTCTCCGCGCTATTGCTGATCTGCGCGTTCGCGGGGACGTTCGTATATCCGCAAGCGGTGCTGCGATCGTTGGGGTTCGGTGCGATCGCGGCGGTGGCATTGGCTGCCGCACTGTCGCTCACGGTGCTGCCCGCGATGCTGGCGCTGTTCGGCGCCCGCATCGGGCAGGCCGGGACAAAGGAACGGACCGAACGCTTCTGGGGCCGCGTGGTGGACGGGGTGCTACGTCGGCCGGGGATAGTGAGCGTGGTTGTCGCTGCCCTGCTACTCGCCCTCGCCACACCGCTTTTCGGACTGAAACTGGGCGATGTCGACCATCGCGCGCTGCCCGCTGGCAATGCGATGCGGACAACCGTCGAGGAGCTCACCGCACAGTTTCCCGCCGCGAGCAGCGGCATTACCGCGGTGCTGCGCGGTATCGACGGAACTGCGCCCAATGTGGCGGCGGTCGAAACCGCCACCCGAGAAATCGGCGCGGTCGCCGGAGTGCGCCAGGTGCTCCAGGTCGGGCGCGACGAGGATTTCGTTGTGCTGCACGCGTTTTTGACGGCACCGGATCGCAGCGCGACCGCCACGGCCGCGGTCGAGGCGATTCGCGATCTGCATCCTCCTGCGGCGACGGCACTTCAGGTCGGCGGGGATACCGCGGCGACCGTGGACAGTGTCGATTCGATCGTGTCGCGCATGCCGTGGATGGTGCTGGCCATGGTTGCCGCGACCGTGGTGCTGCTACTGGCGGCATTCCGCTCGATCGTATTGCCGCTCAAGGCCGTTGCCATGGCGTTTCTCAGTCTCGCCGCCACCTTCGGCATCCTGACCTGGGTCTTCTGTGACGGTCACCTGTCCGGGCCGCTCGGCATCAGCCCGGGTCCGCTCGCGGCGGGCATGGTGGTGCTGATCGTGTCGGTGGTCTTCGGATTGTCCACCGACTACGAGGTTTTCCTGCTCTCACGGATGGTCGAGGCGCACAACGCCGGCGCCGACACGGCCGGGGCGGTGCGTATCGGCACGGTGAAGACCGCGCGCGTGATCACCGCGGCCGCCACATTGCTCGTGCTGGTGACGGGCGCGTTCACGCTGTCACCGTTGACGCCGATGCGGTTCCTGGGCATCGGCATGATCATCGCCCTCGTGGTGGACGCGACGCTCGTTCGGATGCTGTTGGTGCCCGCGCTGGTCAAGCTGATGGGGCGGGCGAATTGGTGGCTGCCCGGTATTGGTCGGCCGTCACGGCCGGTTGTCACGGTTGTCGAGAAGGAGCGCGCGCCATCGGCTTCCTGAGTTTCGGTTGGTCGGGGAACACGCCCGGGTCGGTGGATCTGTGTTTCGATGGAACCGTCTCGTCGGCGCGTGCGTCTCTATGATCAGACGGGACTAGTGGAAGGGGTGACCGCTATGGCTGTTGACAGCCCGTTCGGCGGGTATATCGAGGATGCGAAGACCGGGGCGCTGAAGGTGCGGATGGAACCGCAGGCGTTCGTTGATATCGATGTGGCTTGTCAGAACTTGATCGATGAGCTGACGGTCGCGCAACTCGACGCCCGGTCGCTCGGCGAAAAGGAATCGTGGGGACTCGGCGAGAGCAACCCCCGGCTCACTTCCGCCATCGAGCTGGTGAAGTTGTTCCGGGAGAAGGCCTTCGGCGGCCCGAACAACGCCTACGACATCATCGGCGACTACATTACGGTCGCCGCGGAGATCCAGAGCCTGTTCAAGACCATTCGCGACGCCTACGAGCAGTCCGACGCCGAGTTCGCTCGTCAACTGCGCGAGATCCGCGTATGAACAACCGATCGCAGCACGAGCGAACGCTGCTCTGCGCGGCGGTGTCGGCGACCGCGCTGGCTCTGCTCGCCGCATGCACCAGCGACAAGGGTTCACCGACCCCACAGAGCACCACACCGGCGGCGTCGACGTCGGCCGCATCGCCCAGCGCCACCGCTACCGCGTTCGATCCCTGCACCGCGTTGACACCGCAATTCCTGGCCGAGCACCAGTGGGATGCCCGAGCTCCGGAGCACAAGCAGACCACCACCGGTGCGTTCACATGGAAAGGCTGCGCCTACCTTGCGCAGGCGCGCTACACGTTCGGCGTCCAAACGACCAATGGCACCCTCGCCCAGGTTCGCGAAAAGTTCCCCACCGCAACCGAATTCACCATCGGCGCCCGCAAGGCCCTGCGCTACGAGGCGCACCCGGACGTCCCTGGCGGCTGCACCGTCAATATCGACATGAAATCCGGCTCCCTCTACATCCTGGTAGACGACCCCCGCGGCCTGCACCCCCGCAAGCTCTCCCCCTGCGACAATGTCACCGAAATCGCCGAGGCCGTCGTCCCGCTCATACCGCAAAGCACCTGATCAGAGCCTTACCGTCATTGCCGCCTCCGCCAACCGGCCCGGCCGCCACCCTTGAGCACATCGCCGCCATGTGGACCAAGACCCACGCCAAGACCTGCTCCATCCGGACGGGGACCTGGACTGGATCATCACCGCCGCCAGCCTTCTCGGCGCGACCGAAACCTGTTTCCTGATGCGTAAGACACTCGCCCGGACGCCGACAGAGTACCGAAATCGGCTGCGGCACAGCTGGATCCAGTCCGCTATCAGCCACGCCCGGCGAGCGCCTAGTTCGGTCGAATCCGGTTATCCCGCAACCGGATCGCCGGTCCGCGTCTGCCACCTGCGCCCGATGCCACGCATCAGCGCCGGATACACCAGCAGGTACCGAAACGGCAGGATCGCCGCCATGTACAGCTTCCCGAGTGGACCATCGGGTTTCACCAGGACGGCCATTTGGCCGTGATAGCCACCGGTTTCGTCGCGCACCCAGCCGACATGCATCACCCCGTGCATCGTTCGGTTGGCGATCTCGGCCGCAAACTCGCTGTCGGTGCAGTAGACGGAGCGGAACGGCCCGCCGGCGGAGACCGGCCCAGGTAATGCCCGCAGATCTGCGGGCAGTCGATCACGCAGCGACGGAACTCGTCCGCCGATCCCCGCATCCGCCTTATCCCAGCCGAGTAGCGCACCGAGTTTCCAGCGGATCGCGAAAAGTGCGCGATAGACGACGGAGAATTCACTCGAGTCATTGCCCGAGGTCATCTGCCGCACCAGCCGCGGGAAGTCGTCGGGACCGCCCGGTGTCGGCAATGCCCACACATCCTCGACCCGGAAATCGGGCGCGATGTCGTGGATCCGCCAGGGCCGGGAGGTGTGCGCGGATTCCGGGAGCCGCATTGTTCTGCCTCCATCTCGATCATCCATCGCGCGCTACCGGGCGGCGAGTTTGTAGATCTGGCGGGGACGGTGTTCGCGCTCGTCGAAGGTGACATCTACCTCGGCCGCCGCGACCGCGGCGAACGATGCCGCGAACGCTTCCTCGGACTCCCACTGCCCCGTCGAAACCACCGCGTCGTCACCGTCGGTGGTGACCCAGGAGTCCGCGGACAGGCATCCGGGCACCGATCGCAGGACCGCCCCGACCTTGTGCACCCGCGCGACGAAGTCGTCGAAATGCTCGGGTCGCGGGTAGTGGAAGGCGACGAATCCGACCGTCATCACGGTCCCCTCTCATTGGCGAGGACACCATTGCCCTCGCAATTCACTGATGCAACAACGGCTTTCAAATATACGCTGCCGTATACTTCGATCGTAACCGGCGGCGCGGCGGTGTCAACACCGTCGGCGATACTGAAGGTATGGTTGCCGTCACTCGCACCCCACGAAGCAGCTGGATCGAGCAGGGTCTGCTGGCGCTGTCGACCGGCGGTCCGGATGCCGTCCGCGTCGAGAGCCTGGCGCAGGCGCTCGGAGTCACCAAGGGCGGCTTCTACGGACACTTCGCCGACCGCAACGCACTGCTGGCGGAAATGCTCGACACCTGGGAACGCGAATACACCGATGAGGTCCGCGCTCAGGTCGAGCGCGAGGGCGGCGACCCGCAGACCAAGATCCGGCGCGCGGGCCTGCTCACCTTCTCCGACGACCGCCTGCCCATCGACCTCGCCATCCGCGACTGGGCCCGCCGCGACCCGGCGGTCGCCGAACGGCTACGCCGGGTGGACAACCAGCGCATGGAGTACGCGCGCGAACTGTTCGGCAAAATCTGCTCGGATCCGGACGAAATCGAGGCCCGCGCCTTGCTCGCGTTCTGTTTGGCCGTCGGCAAACATTTCCTCGCCGCCGACCACAACGACCGCACCCGCCAGGAGGTGGTCGTGCGCGCCGCCGACCTGCTGTTCGGGCGGACGCCGGACGATCATTGAAACTACCTGCGGCGCAGTAGAACTCCGCGAATGAAGGCGGCCTGGCCGGAGTGCTGGATATCGTCGTCGACGACGCTGATCAGCCGGACGCCCAGGGTGACCGGCGGGTCCCAGCGGGTATCGACGACGCGGGGCAGGTCGGCATCGGTGAGTCCGGAGACATAGTCGACCGTCTGTGCGTGTACCGCGTCGTAGTAGCCCAACAGCAGATCGGCCGAAATCCGGCCGAGTTCGGCGACCTCCGCGGCGCCGTGCCCGTATCCGGTTTCCGCATCATCGAAGGGCAGTTCGAACCGCTTGACCCAGCCCGCCGCCGTCCACACCTGTTCGCGACCCGCGACATCCGCGACGTGATCATCTTGGACTCGCGTCAGGTGCCAGATCAGCCAGGCGATGGAGTTGGCGTCCGGATCGATCCGAGCCGCCAACTCGTCCTGCCGCAGTCCCTCGACCGCGCCGTGCACGTTCTCCCGCACCCGACCGAATGCATCGACCAACAACTCAGCGCTCGTCATGACCCCATGCAATCACACCGCGGGCGCTGATATTCCCAGATCCGCCTCGACGTGTCAGCCGAGCGGTAGCAGCAGGTCAGCCGATTCGAGGTCGAGCAGGGCCCGCTTGGCTGGCAGCCCCCCGGCATAGCCGGTCAGGGCTCCATCGGCGCCGAGGACGCGGTGGCATGGGAGCAGGATCAGCAGGCGATTGCGCGCGAGTGCGCCGCCGACCTTGCGGGCGTCGGCGGGGGTGCGGCCGAGTTGCCGGGTCAGGGCTCCGTAGGTGGTGGTCCGGCCGTATCCCGTGGTCGCCGCGAGCGTCCGCAGGACCTCGCGGTCGAATTCGCTCATACCCGTCAGATCCATTGCGACACAGAACTGTTGGCGTTCGCCGGTGAGGTATTCGTCGATTTGGTCTGCGGCAGCTTCGAGATGTTCACGCGCCGTATGGTTTTCGCCGATCGGTTCGGTGGGCGGCATGTCGGTGAACGCGACTCGCGTGACACCGGCCGGGTTCGCCTCGATCAGCAGGTTGCCCAGGGGCGAGCCGTGCACCAAGCGTGCGGTGGAGATGTCGGACATGATGTTGCTCCTTTCTGTCGAGCCTTCATCAGGTAGACGCTCCGCTGCGATGAAACGTGAGATCACTTGCCGCAGGCGGCTTTCCATATCGCATACGCGGCGGGGAGGCAGACAGCGCAGGGGCGGTAACCGGCGGCGATGGCGGTTTCTTCATCGGCGAAGAAGACTCGGTGGGCGCGGTAGTGGCCGCGGGCCAGGGCTCGCAGGGCGGAGGGGCAGTCGAGGCGGCCGTAGAGTTTGCCGCGCCGGTGGCCGCCGTATCGGCCCGGAGTGGGGCTCGGATACGGGCGGTCGTCGGCGTCGGTCAGGATGTACATCTCATTCGGCGTCGTGCAGGACCAGGCCGAGGGTGTGGCGTTGGCCGCTGCGAATTCGGCTGACGCCGTGGCGGATCGGTGCGCGCGACCAGCCGCGGGCGGACGGCGTCGGTCGGTCCCGGGTGGTGAAGACGAGGGCGTGGCCCTGCTCCAGGATGGTGACGGTGGGTTTCGATTGGGCGCGTGGGCGTTGTTCGACCAGCAGGAATTCGCCGCCGGTGTGATCGATGCCGGGGCGGTCCAGGCCGATGACGACCTGGAGCGGGAATACGAGCTCACCGTAGAGGTCGCGGTGCAGGGCGTTCCAGTCACCTTCGGTGTAGCGCAATAGAATTGGTGTCGGTTTGGTCTGGCCCGCGGCGTGGCAGGCGTCGAGCCAGTCGTCGAAATCGTCGGGCCACGGGGCCGGGTCGCCGAGTCGGTCGGCCCAGGTGCGGGCGATGGGCAGCAGTTTGCGATAGAAGGTCCTGCGCAGCCGCATGATCGGTGCAGGAACCGGATCGGCGAAGTAGCGGTAGGTGCCCTGGCCGAACCGGTAGCGGGCCATATCGATCGTCGACCGGAAGCGGGCCAGGTCGTCCCACATCGCGGTGAATTCGGCGCATTCGTCCGGGGTCAGCAGCGGCCCCGTCTGGGCGCAGCCGTAGGCGTCGATCTCCTCCAGCAGCTCGCTCCACGGTTGCTCGTCGACTCGTTCTTCCAGTGCGGCACGGGTTTTCATTGCGTCTCCGGTCATGCCGCCTCGAGTGTGAGCAGGATGTTCTTGGCGGCGATTCCGCCGACGTACTGGCCGATCGAACCGTCGCTGCGCACCACCCGATGGCACGGGATCACCACCGGTAGCGGGTTGTGCGCGCAGGCCGAGCCGACGGCGCGGACGGCGCGCGGATTGCCGACGGCCGCGGCGACATCGGCGTAGCTCTCGCGATGTCCGTAGCCGATTTCGCTCAGGTGCTCGATCACCTGGCGGCGGAATCCGACGGTGAGACGCAGGTCCAGCGGCAGGTCGAATTGTGTTCTGGCACCGGCGAAGTACTCGTCGATCTCGCGGGCGACGGCGTCCAGGCGCGGCGGGGCGGCGAGGACGCGGGGGCTGATCCGCTCGGCGAGTGTGGCGAGCACGGTGTCGTGGTTCTCGTTGGGGTAGGCGACCCGCACCAGGCCCGCGGCTGTGGCCGCGAGCAGCAGGGTGCCCACGGGGGTGTCCAGCGTGCGGTAAGCGACATCGAGCAGACCCGCGGCCTGCGCGTCGGCGGCCAGCCGCCGCTGCAATTGGGACAGGATCTCGGCGGAGTTCGCATTCAGGCCGTCGAAGAGGCCGTCCGGATTCCGGTCGATAGTGGCCATCATGTTCGATCCTTCGGGTAGAGCTTGCGTAAGGTCTTGAGCCCGTCCGCGGCGGCGCGGCGGGCGGCGTCGGTGGAATTGCCCAGCAGCTGGGCGATTTCGGCGTGTGGCAATCCGGCCAGGTAGTGGTAGGCGACCGCTTGGCGCTGTTTGGGCGGCAGCTCGGCGAGAGCGTCCCAGAGGTCGGGATCGTAACCGGCCGGGTCGGCGTTGGGGGCCGCGCGTTCGGGCAGGGTTTCGGCGGGGACGGGCGCGCGGGTCAGAGCGCGCCCCACATCGATCGCGCGCCGGTGCGCGATGGTGACCAGCCATGCCTCGAGATTCGTGGTCGGGTCGAGGTCGGGATAGGCCCGCAGAGCGGACAGGAAGGTCTCCGACCACGCGTCGGCCGCGTCGGTCGGACCGAGCACGGCACGGCAGACGCGCAACACCATCGGGCCGTACGCGGCCACCACTTCCTCGAACGGAGGCAATCTCACGCTGGGTAGACGTCCGGGACGCGGGAAACGTGAGATCCCCAGGTCACAGCGTCGCCGCTGCGCGCACCTCCGTGTTCGCCGCGCACGAATTCGGCAGGCGAAACCCTGCGCGGCGCGACAATATGTGCGCGGGAGATCATTGTGGCGCGGGGGTGCGGGACAGGCCGCTGGCGCGCAGGACGCGGCGGTCGATGGCGGCGCGGATCGAGTCGTCGGTACCGATGATGCGGACGTGGCGGCGGGCGCGGGTGATCGCCGTGTACAGCAGTTCCCTGGTGAGCAGGGTGGATTCGGGTTCGGGCAGGACGACCGAGACGGTGTCGTACTGGCTGCCCTGGCTGCGGTGGATGGTCATGGCGAAGACGGTGACCACGGCCGGAAATTGGGTGGGGTGCACCAGATATGGTTCGCTGCCGCGCTGCAGGGCCGCGCGCAGGGAGCCGTCCGGCATGCGCACGATCACCCCGGTGTCGCCGTTGTAGATGCGGGCCTCATGGTCGTTGGCGGTGACCAGCAGCGGTTGCCCCGGGTACCACGGGGCCTGGTGCGAGTCCGGGCCCGCGCCGCCGGCTGCCGCCCATTCGGCGGCCATGCGGTCCCAGCGTTCGACGCCGAAGGGGCCTTGGCGGTGGGCGCACAGCAGGCGATGGGATTCGAGGGCAGTGAGTGCGGCCGCGGCGTTTCCGTCGAGGGCCGCCGCGGTCACCTCGCGGGCGGCGCGCACCACATCGGCGCGGACCGGCGCGGTCGCGTCCGGGGTGCAGAGCGAGAGTTCTTCGCCTCCTGCCCGCAGTAATGCGAGCGCGGTGTCGGCGTCGCCCGCGCGGACCGCCACCGCGAGTTCGGCGATCTTGCCGCCGAATCGGCGACCGCGGGTCAATCGGACGATGCCGCCGCGCAGACGCGTGCGCTCTGCTTTCGTGAGAGCTTCCGGATTACCGTCGGCCGCAATCGATTCAGCACCCAGCACCTGCTCGAGGACCGGATTCGGTTCACCGACAACGGGTCCCGCGACGAGATCGGCGAGCACTGCGCCCGCGTCGACCGAGGCGAGCTGATCCGGGTCGCCGACCAGCACCAGGCGAGTATCGGGGCGCAGAGCGGCCAGCAGGCTGCTCATCATGGTCAGCGACACCATCGAGGTTTCGTCGACGACGATCACGTCATAGGGCAGCCGATTGAATTCGTGATACCGGAACCGCGTCGCCCGGCCACGCTGCCAGCCGAGCAGGCGGTGCAGGGTGGCGGCGGTGAGCTCCGGCAGTGCGAGGGCGTCGGCCTGTTCGCGCACCGCTTCCTGCAGTCGCGCGGCCGCCTTGCCGGTGGGCGCGGCCATGGCGATGCGCAGTGCGGGCAGCTTCGGATGCGCCTTCTGGTGCGCGTCGAGCAGGGCCAGGATGCGGGCGATGGTGTGGGTTTTACCGGTGCCGGGGCCGCCCGCGACCACAGTGGTCCAATGTGTGGCCGCGAGCGCGGCGGCGATGCGCTGGCGATCCGGGGCCGCACCGACCGGGGTGTCGAAGAGCCGGTCGAGCTCGCGGCGCACGATGGCGGGATCCACCTTGGGATGGTGTCCGGAGCGTTCGGTGAGTACGCGGCGGATCGTCTGCTCCTGCTGGTAGTACCGATCCAGATACAGCAGAGGGCCCTGGGTGGCCTGCGCATCGACCAGGCGCAAAGGCTGCAATGGACCAGCCGGTCCCCCGCACACCAACGGGCTCACGCGCAGCGCGGTGACGACGGCATCGATATCGGGCCACGGCAGCGTCGCCGGGTCGATACCCGCACCGGCATCCCAGGTTTCGTCGGCATCGACACCGATCTCGCGCATGCGGTGCAGTTCCAGGCACACCGAACCCGACCGCACCGCCCGCACCGCCAGCGCCGCCGCGAACAACACCTCCTCGGAGGCTTCCCGGCCCATGCGGCCCAATCGAAGTGCGACGTGCACATCGGCGGCGGAGAGCACTCCGGCCTCGTTGAACATGCGCAGCAGTCCGGTTCCCCGCTGCGCCAACTGAATCGAGGTCATCGGTCCTCCCCCGCGAGTAGGTCGGACAATGCGACGATCAGCACGGCAGGTGGATTCCAGTCGAAAACACCACAGCCCGTGGGTGTTTCGGGGCCGATCATGCCCCGGACGAAGAGGTAGCGGGCACCGCCGAGGTGCCGCGCGGGCTCGTATGCGGGTAGCCGCCACCGCAGGTAACGGTGCAGGGCGACCGCGTAGAGCAGTGCCTGCAGGGGGTAGTGGGAGCGCAGCATTTCGGCGGCCATGCGGTCATGGGTGTAGTGGTCGACGGTGAGGTCGCCGGTGCCGAGTCGGTTGGTTTTGTAGTCGACGATCACGAATCGTGGTTCGGCACCCGGATTTTCGATGATGCGCAGGACGGCGTCGATGCTGCCGGTGAGGTAACCGCGCAGTGGGGCGTCGTCCAGGGCCGCGAGTTGGTCGGCGTAGCTGGACAAGGAATCGTCGGCCGGGAGGTAGGTACGCAACAGGTCGGCGATGCGGCGCAGGGTGACCGTGTGCGCGCCCGGGACGTCGCCGCCCGCGAGTGGGAGTTCGAATTCGAGTTCGTTGAGTTTGTCGCGGCCGGAAATGTCGGCGAGACAGCCGAATCCGAGTGGGGTGCGCAGGACCGCGAGCAGGGCGTTGCCCAGGACCATCGGATCGGCCTCGGCCATCAGCTCTGCGGTCGCTTCTCGGCAGCGGGTGTGCACCTCGGTGGCGAGATCCGTTGCGTCCGTATCGATTCGCTCGAGCACCCCGTGTACGAGGGTGCCGAATTCCGCGCCGTAGGGCAGTGCGTTCATCAGTGACGGGGCCGCATCGGATACGGCAGGTTCGGCTTCGACCAGGAGCGGTGCGCCGGGTTCGTCGGACGGGCCGCGTTCATCCTCGGGCTCGACTTCCGGGATCGCCGCGTCATGCGCACCCGCGGTCAATGCCGAATAGGAGGTGCGCCGCCACTGCAGGTCCATGGTGCGCGCGAAGTGTGCCGCAGCGAGGGCCCCCGTTGGGAGTTCGGTGCGCACCCGGCGGATCTCGACCGCATCGGTGCCGTCGACGCCCTCGACCGAAATGGCCTCCGGCGCACCGGCCGCCCAGGCCGAAAGCATGGATACCGCAACGGCATCCGCGGGCACCGCCGCCTTGCTCGGCACGAGATCGCCGCCGTCCGGGCGGCCGAGGATCATCCGGTGCAGCGGCGCATTGGCCGTGGTGATGGCCGGTGCCCACCAGGCGATGATCTGACACATCGCGCGGGTGAGCGCGACGTAGAGGAGTCGCAGTTCCTCACCCGCCTCCTCGGTTTCGCTGCGCAGCTTGCGCTCGCCGTAGCCGGAGGCGTCCTGGCCGCCGACGTCGAGGACGCGCGCGCCGTCGTCGGTGTGGAAGAGCAGGGTCTGCGGATACGGGTTCTTCGCGTTGTCCCAGGCGAAAGGCAGGTAGACGACGGGGAATTCGAGACCCTTGCTGGCGTGCACGGTGGCGATCTGCACGGCGGCCGCATCGCGGTCCAGACGGCGGCTGCGGTCGGCGACCGATCCCGAGGCCGGATCGCGCACCCGGTCGGCGAGCCAGCGGGTCAGCGCGGTGAGGCCGAGACCTTCGGTCAGCGCGACCTGGTCCAGCAGCTGGGCGATATGCCGTAGATCGGTCAGCTCCCGTTCGCCGTTCTCGACCGAGAGCAGCCGCTGCGCCAGATTCGCTTCGGCGGAGATCTTTTCGAAGACCGCGGCGAAGCCAGCGCGGGCGAACAGCCGGGCCGCCTCCCGCAGTTGGGCGCTGATGCGCCCGACCAGATCGGCACCACCGCTATCGATTTCGGCGGCGGTTACGCCGAGCAGCGGCGTGCAGGCGGCCAGTCGTACTCGGTCGGAGCGATGCGGCTGTTCGAGTGCTCGCAACAGCCAGAGCCAGTCCGTCGCACTGCTGGTGCCGAAAACGCTGGTACCACCGGCGAGTACGGAGGCGACGCCGACCCGGTCCAAAGCCGTTCGCACCACGTCGATTTGGGAGCGCGTCCGCACCAGCACCGCGATATCGCCGGGTCCGATCGGCCTCGGTCCGGTCTTGGCCTCGAACAGCACCTCCGATTCCAGCAGGCGCACGATATCCGCCGCGAGATCGTCGGCGACCTTCGCGCGCATCCGACCGACCGCCGGGAATCCCGACTTGTTCAAGGGGCCGGCACCGGTGCGCGGCAGACACCGCATCCGCAGCGGTGTCGTCAGTTCCGCCGGGCCGGACAGCCGCGACCACCCGCGGGTCGCCGCGACCGGGTAAACGGTAATCTCCTTGTGTCCCAAGGCCGCACCGCCCTGGAGGTGATCCAGTGCGGCGAGCAGTCCCGCGTCGCTGCGCCAGTTCTCGGTGAGCTCCTTGCGGGTATCGGCGTGTGCGACGGCATCGAGATAGCTGAGCACCTCCGCGCCGCGAAATGCGTAGATGGCCTGCTTCGGATCGCCGACGAGGACCAGGGTCGAATGCCCGTGGAACGCCAGCCGCAGGATGTCCCACTGCAACGGGTCGGTGTCCTGGAATTCGTCCACCAGCGCGACCCGATACCGGTCACGGATGCGACGGCAGGCTCGCGGACCATGCTCCGGATCGGCCAGCACATCGTGCAACAGCACCAGCAGATCGTCGAAGTCGCGCAAACCGGCCAGGCGCTTGCGGCGCTCGGTCTCCGCTCGGACGGCGGCGGCGAACGCGACGCGCTCCCCCGCCGGTCCCTCGCCTTTCGGAACCAATACCGCATGCCGATCCTGCACCGCCGCCACTGCCAGGGTGTGCGCCTCCTTCAGTGAGAACGGCGGCTCGGCACGGGCATACCGGTTCAGGTAGAGGTCATCGGCGACGGTCCCGATCAGATCATCGATCGTCTCGACCAACCGGGACCCGGGATCATGCTCCCCCGCCAACCCGAGCTCATCGAGCATCCTCTGACAGAAACTGTGCGTCGTCGCGATGGTTCCCGCATCGAAATCCGAAAGCGCCGTGAGCAAACGCCGCCTGCGCTGCTGGACCTGCGCCGAATCCGCCCGCGCGACAAGACGAATCAACTCATCACCGTTGGCCCGAGCGGCCTCCGGATCGGCCAGTGCCGCCGCCACCGCGACGAACCGATCCCGCGTCCGCTCCCGCAACTCCTGCGTCGCGGCCCGACTGAACGTCACCAGCAAAAGCTGCGAAATATCGATCCCGATCTCGGCCACATACCGCACCGCCAACCCGACGATCGCATGCGTCTTACCGGTCCCCGCACTCGCCTCGAGCACGGTCGTCCCCGTCGGCAGCGCCCCATTCGGATCGAATCGGTCGGCATCCAATGACGGTGCGGTGACCGCGGTGTCCTCAATGGTCATGCCCGCCACCCCTTTCCGAGCATGGCGAATCCGGTGCGCGCACTGCTCATGAGCAACACCCTTTCTCCACGCCCGCCGACTGCTCCACCGTCCCCCTGCCACCCCCGACTGTCCGTTAGGCGCGCCGACGCGATGTCGCTCTCGGCGGCAGACAACTCGCCACGCCCGGCGAACCGGCCCGGATCGCTCTGGGTGACGCCGTCTCGATGCGGCTCATGATCATCCGAAAAGCCCACGCAGTCAGGCGAACCCGAGCCGCCGCAGGCCACCGCCCGGCGAGCGAGCCGCATCGACGAATCCGCCGACTCGAGGCCGGTCACGGCTGCCCCTGGTTCTCGGCCGCGAGCAGTGGGGCCCACATGCGCCGGGCCAGGGAGCCGAAGCGAGTGGTTTCGCCAGGCTCGCCCGCGGGAGCGGGGGTTGCCATGAGGTGTTCGAGGCGGGGGCCCGGGCCCCAGATGTAGCGGAGGTGGCGGTCGGTGTGGTCGCCGAAGGGGCCGGGGCCGTTGGGACCGCCGTTGAATTCGCGTTCGGCGGCGGTGACGGCCTCGTCGGCATTCGAGCCACGGAAGCGGCGTTCGGCGTAGACGGCGGTAGCGGAGGGGGCGATCGGCAGCGGTTCGGTCAGGCCGGCGTCACGCAACCGCACCAGCTCACGCAGGATCGCCAGTGCGGCAGGCGGTTCCGGCGCGATGAGCTCGGAACGCCATGCGGGGCGGCCGAATTGGCCACGTCCGGTGGTGACGGCCCGCCAGCTGCGATCCTCGGTGACTGCTAGGGCGAGCAGCGAAACCCATGCGGCGATGCGATGTTTCGGTGCCAGCCGGGAGAATGTGGTGCGAACCAGCGATTCCCCGCGCACCTCGGGCACCGTGCCGGTGAGTCGGCGGCCATTGCCAAGATCCACCGCGATATCGACCGCACGCGGCGCGGCCGCGTACTCCGGCAGCGCCGCTCGGACGAGCTTGTCCACCGTGGATTCGACCTCGTCGAGGACCGCGCCGCCGAATCCGAACGGCGGCAACGTCCCTCGCCGCCACTCCGCAGCCCGCAGCGTCGACGGGTCCGCGCCGGTCAGCCGCGCGGACAGAAGTCGTTCGCCCAGTTCCCATTTCGCGAGGCCGTC
The DNA here is from genome assembly GCF_048910785.1 of Nocardia nepalensis. Taxonomy (NCBI): domain Bacteria; kingdom Bacillati; phylum Actinomycetota; class Actinomycetes; order Mycobacteriales; family Nocardiaceae; genus Nocardia; species Nocardia nepalensis. The sequence continues at coordinate 502,878 of NZ_JBKBET010000028.1, forward strand.
GAGCTCGATGGGCAACCGGTCGGCGATGTCCTCCTCGTGTTCGGGAACGCGCAGACCGAGCCGCTGCCACAGGAACGCCCGCACCGGATGCTCGACGAACGAAATCAGATCGGCCAGTGCGACATCGGTCGGTTCGGCCGCGGGCAACGGCTCGGGCAGGAATGCGGGTCGCGGCCGCGCGGGTTGTCCGGCGGCCTGCGCCCCGGCGAGCGCGACGGTGTCGAAGCTGAACGGGCGCTCGGCGCGGAAATTGCGGCGGTCGAAGCCCTGCAACGGATGTCGGGTCACCACCGCCTCCATGCCGTCCGCACCCACGTGCGCGCGCAGAGCGTCGAGCAATTCGGCGACCGGTATGGCCGGTGGGCGGTGCGCGCCGGTCACCGGATCGGCGCCGGTGTGGAAGATCAGCAGCTGTTCGGTGGCCGCGAGCACCGCGTCCAACAGCAGCTGACGGTCCTCGCTGCGCGCATCCCGTTCGCCCAGTAGCGGATTGCGCGCGAGCACATCGTCACCGTCGACACCGCTGATGCGCGGGAAGACCTCGTCGTCGAGTCCGAGCAGCACTACCACCCGGTGCGGGACCGAACGCATCGGCACCAACGTGCACACGGTCAGCTCGCCGGTCCGGAAATTCGCCCTGGTCGGTCGCGCCGCGAGCCGACTCGACAGCAGCACACCGACATCGGCAAGCCGCAGCAGCACATCGCCCGCATGGTCGGTGGCCGCGGCCAGCTCGCGGCGGGCCTCGGTGCGCACCCACGCCTGACTGTCGGGCACATCGGTGAGCAGATCGAGGCAGCGGCCGAGGATCTGGGCCCATTCATGTGCCGGACGCGGCCCGCGCAGGTCGCGCAGGCACACCGCGAGCCGGTCGATGAATTCGGCGAACCGACCGGCGAGGTCGACATCGTTGCTGTCCACATCGTCCAGCGGCAGCGCGAGATCCAGCCAGTCCTCGCGGGATTCGTCCGCGGTAACGCCGAGCAGGATCCGATCCACCGCGCTGTTCAGCGTATTCTGCGCGAAGTCGGCCAGCCCGAACGCCTGCCGCTGGCGCTGCCCGATCCCCCAGCGCGCCCCGGATTCGGCCGCCCACTCGCGCAATCGCTCGATATCGTCGTCATCGAAACCACAACGGCGCCGGACGGTTTCCGACGCCGCCAGATCCAAGACCTGGGTCACCGTCACCCGCCCGTCGGCGAGCTCGAGCAGCACCGCGATCACCGCGAGCATCGGATTGGTCACCCCGCGCCCGCGATCGGCGAGCCGCACCCGCAGCAGATGCGCCGGATGGGCCGAATCCCCCACCGACTCAACCGATCCCACCGTCTTCTGCCCGAACGCCGCCCGCACCAGCGGCGCATACGCCTCGACCTCGGGGCACATGATCAGCACATCCCGCGGTTCCAGCGTGTGGTCCGCCGCGAACAGCCCGAGCAGGCATTCCCGCAACACCTCCACCTGCCGCGCCGGTCCATGGCAGGAATGCACCTGCACGGTGCCATCGTCGAACCGCGCGGGCACCGGCGGCCAGATGTCGTCCCGAATCCCCGACTGCAGGGCAGCCAATAGCGTTCGGCCCGAAGCTCCCCGGCCAGCGTGTGTCGAGCCGTCATCAGACGCGACGCCGCCGATCACCCCATCGCTGGCGCGCGCCTCAGGTGGGCGGATTTCAGCGCCGATCGAAATACGTTCCCCCGCAGCGTGATCGGACGAAACGTTCGGACCGCCGATCGCCGGAGGAATCCGGTCCGCGCCGCCGACAGCCACATGGTGCTCGTCGACAGCGCCCGCGCCGATGAGCCGCTGCTGGAGCTCCCGCACGTCACGCCCGAGCCCCGCCAGCAGCGGATGCCGGACCACCGTCGCGCTGACATCCTCGCCCCGCGCCACCGCAGCAGCCAGCCCGCCCAACTCCGCCCACATCGCCGGACTCGGATGCGCCAGCCACAAATGCACCTCGCGCCGCTCGGCCAATGCCGTCAACACCGCCAGCTGATCGGTCGGCAACCGCGTCACCCCGAATAACGACACCCGCTCGGGCAGATCGATCAGCTCCGGCTCGGCCCGCAACCGCGCACAGGCCGCATCCAGCCGCTCGGCCGGGCTCGCCACCCCGACCTCGGCCCGCAACCGCCGCCACAGCTGCGGTTGCCACAGCAGGTCATCCGGCACCGCGCGCCCCGCGCCATCGGTGTCGGAACCGCCGGCCCAATCCATGATCAACCCGGGCCGCTGCGCCGCGTAGCTCTCGAACAACGCCGCCAGATGCGCGGCGGTGGCGTACCGGCGACCGACGCGATGCCCGGCCGGTTGCCCGACCCCGAGATGCCGCGCGAGCACCGCACTCCACGGTTCGGCCAACGACGCGTCGATAACCCGCAGCAATGTCCACACGACCTGCTCCGATGCCCACGGATCCGCCTCGGGCGCCACCCCGCTCGCCGCGGCAAGCACCTCGGCGACCAACGCACCGGGAGAGGGGAATTCGATATTCGCGGCAACGCCATCCGAACCCCCCGACACGCCGAGCACGGTCGACAGCCGTTGCGTCAGCCACCGCTCGACACCCTTCGCCGGCACGGCGACCACCTCGGCCGCGAAGGCGTCCGGCAACGGCTCGGCAAGCAGCGCGGCCAGCGACCCCGCCAACGCATCGGCGCGCTCGGCACGATGGATGTGCAGCGGCATGTGCGCCCTCTCGTCGGTTGGTCCGGTATGTCCGCACTGCGCGTCAAGTCACCTATCCGCACGCCTCGGCGCTCCCGCACGTTTATACGCCCAGCGACCAGCACGCAACCTTCCGGCCCCACTCTCGCGAGAGTGAAATAAGCCACACGCGAACGATTTACTTCGTCGTGTCACCTCGGATCGGCGTGCTCGATGTGCAACAGTGCTCATCCGGGGGAGGAACGGGATAGCTGCACGAAAGGCTGGTTCGCGTTCAATGATGGCGATGGTGATTCCCCTGGTTCCGAAAGGCGGGTTCACGGTCCGTCGCGTCGGCGACAGATGGGAGCTGGTCAACTCGCGCTCATACGGCCGTACTGTCGTGCTACACACCTGGCCCCGCGACCAACATGCCGAGGCCTTCGCCCATTGCTACCGCCTCAACGGGCGCACTGTCGAGGAACTACACGCGGCCTTTCACTAGGCGCTCCAGCGAAAGACGCTGTGGTGCAAGCGCGCAACGCGGGCAGTACCACAGCGCAGGGCAGAGCTCAAGACGTGCGTCGAGCCCGCCGATGTGCGATCGTGTTGCCTCGTGCGTCACGCCTCCGCCTCTGTCCTCGCCGTTGCGGCGATCTTGGTCCCGACTACCCCCGCGCTGATTCCGTCGGCCTTTGCCGCGCCCCCGGCGCATACACAGGGCTGCCTCGCCGGTTTCGATTGCGATATGAGCAGCCGAATCGCCGCTGTCGACGCGTATTTGAAGAATCGGCCCGGTGTAACGGGTTACGTCGTCCGAGATCGGGTCAGCGGCGGGGTGTACGCGAACGAGAACGCGGAGAATTCGGTCTGGACCGCCTCCACCATCAAACTGGCGATCGCCGTCGATCTGCTCAACCGCGCGCGGGCAGGCGCGATCGGCCTCGGCCCCGACGATCGGGCCCTGATGGAATCGATGCTCGCCACCTCCAATGACCAGGCCGCCGACATCCTCTGGAACAAGTACGCGGGCATCGATCGGATGGCCTACAACAATGCCTTCCGCGCCAATGGCATGGTGACGCTGGTTCCGCAGCCGACGAATACCGCGATGTTCCCGGACTGGTCGTTCCAGAAGTGCACCCCCGCCGATCTGGATCGGCTGATGGACTCGGTGTTCAACCATATGCATCCCGACGACCGGAACTATCTGCTCGACCGGATGCGCGCGGTCGACAGCAACCAGCACTGGGGCGTCTGGGGCGCGGGCGCGGCAATGCGGCCCGGCCTCAAGAACGGCTGGTCCGAGGAACAGGGCGGCTGGGTGGTCAATTCGGTCGGCTTCGCCGGTCCCGGTGAGCGCTACACCCTGGCCATCATGAGTTCGCTCGGTAGCGATGGCGGATACACCGAGGGCGCGGCCACCGACACCAAGGTCGCCGAACTGCTGTTCAGCGGACGCTGAGCCGCTTCGAGCGATCCGCTCGGGGACGCAATAACACGGGCGCACCATCCCGGGGGAACGGAATTGTCGTGAACCCCCACGGCATTCGGTAATCCTCCGGGAGCTCCCACTCGTAATCGCGGATCAGTGCCGCGATGATCGTCTTCACCTCGAGGGTCCCGAAGTGCATGCCGATGCATTTGTGCGCACCCGCCCCGAATGGCATCCAGGCGAGTCGATGCGATTTGTCCTCGCGCCGCGCTTCGCCGAAACGTTCGGGATCGAACACTTCCGGCCGGGTCCACAGCTCCGGCAGGAAGTGGTTGATGTGGTACACGCAATCGACGGGCGTGCCAGCCGGAATGTAATGGCCGAGAATTTCGGTGTCGCGCACCGCACGTCGCACCAGGCCCGGCACCGGTGGCATCAACCGCAGGCTCTCCCTGACGACCAGATCCAGGTCGTGCATCCGGTCCAGGTCGGCGATCGTCGGTGCCGCACTGCCGATTTCGGCATCGATGGTCAGCACTTCGGACCGCACCCGCCGCTGCCATTCGGGGTGTTTGCCGAGGTAGTAGGCCACGGCGGTGGCGGTGGTCGTGGTTGTGTCGTGCGCGGCCATGATCAGGAAGATCATGTGGTTCACCACATCCGCGTCGCTGAATTCGGCGCCGTCCTCGGTGCGCGCATGACACAGTCCGGAGAAGAAATCCGCCGATTCCATCCGCCGCTTCTGCGGCAGCATTTCGGTGAAGTACTGCTCGAGCACCTTGCGTCCGCGCAGCCCGGCGCGCCAATTACCACCGGGCACCGGATGGCGAATGATCGAGAGCCCGGCATGGGTGCAGTCGATGAACGCATCGATGAGCTTGCGGCGTTGCGCCCCGACATCGACGGCCATAAAGGCCTCGCCCGCGATTTCCAGGGTCAATTCCTTGATCGTCGGATAGAGCCGCACCGAGCGCCCCTGCTCCGGCACCAAACGGTCGATGGCCGCCCGCGCGACCGGCGTCAATGTCGCCAGATGCGCCTCCAGCCGCTCCCTGGTGAAGGCCTGCTGCATGATCCGGCGATGGAACATGTGCTCGTCGAATTCGAGCAGTAGTAGTCCACGCACGAAGAACGAGCCGATGAAGTAATCCCACCCCTGGCCGAAGTCGCGACGGCGCTTGCCGAGCACCTCATCGATCGCCTCCGGTCCGCAGACCAGCACCCGGTCCAATCCCAGCGATGAATTCAGCGTCACCGGGCCATATCGGCGATACCGCTGCATCATCTCGGCCGGGCCCCACCGCAGATAGTGCAGCCCCCGCCCGAAATAGGGAAGTCCGATATCGCCGCGCACCGCGGTCGCGGTACTACCGCGTGGCGGTGTGGCGAGCACACGAGGCCGCTCGGGAACCAGGCGCAGCAGTCGGTCGATCAGCTGGTCGTCCGGGACGTCGATCAGCGACGCATTCTCGGATTCGAGCCGCACGCTGGGCTTTCCATTCCCGCTGCGGATGCGGACGACACGGCCCCCAGCGACCATGACAAACCTCCCTGAACGACAGGATCTATCGTATTCTCTTTCTCACATTCGTTCGCTCGAAAAGATCGGCACATCAGCAACCGGGATCTCGCCGTGACGGCCAAGAGGGCGCCGACTACCGTAAGTCGGGTCAGCAACGTTCGAGGGGCCGCACCCCAGGTTTGAGGAGCACCGACGATGAGCACTCAGTCTGTCGAGGAGAATCATCGCCACCGGGTGGTGGTGATCGGGTCGGGCTTCGGCGGCTTGTTCGGAACCAAGCACCTCAAGCGGGCCGATGTCGATGTCACCTTGATCTCGAAGACCTCCACCCACCTGTTCCAGCCGCTGCTCTACCAGGTGGCCACCGGCATCCTCTCCGTCGGCGAGATCGCCCCCGCGACCCGGCTGGTGCTGCGCAAGCAGAAGAACGCACAGGTGCTGCTCGGCGACGTCATCGATATCAACCTCGAGCAGCAGACGGTCACCTCGCAGCTGCTGAACCAGAACACCGTCACCCATTTCGACAGCCTCATCGTGGCGACCGGCGCGCAGCAGTCCTACTTCGGCAACGACCAGTTCGCCACCTACGCCCCCGGCATGAAGACCATCGACGACGCGCTAGAGCTACGCGCGCGCATCCTGGGCGCATTCGAAGGGGCCGAACTGGCCACCACGCAGGAACTGCGGGACCGGCTGCTCACCTTCGTGGTGATCGGCGCCGGACCCACCGGTGTCGAATTGGCCGGTCAGATCGCCGAACTCGCCGACCGGACCCTGGAAGGCACGTTCCACAACATCGATCCGCGCGATGCCAGGGTGATCCTGGTCGAGGGCGCGGGCGCGGTACTCGGCCCGATGGGCCCGAAGCTGGGCGGTAAGGCGAAGCGGCGGCTGGAGAAGATGGGCGTGGAGATCCAGCTCAACGCCATGGTCACCGATGTCGACGCGCACGGCGTCACGGTGAAGGACGCCGACGGCACGGTGCGTCGCATCGAATCCTCGTGCAAGGTGTGGTCGGCCGGTGTGCAGGCCAGCCCGTTGGGCAAGATGCTCGCCGAACAGTCCGACGGCACCGAGGTCGATCGTGCCGGTCGCGTGATCGTCGAACCCGATCTCACGGTCAAGGGGCATCCGAACGTCTTCGTCGTCGGCGATCTGATGTCGGTGCCGAATGTGCCCGGTCAGGCACAGGGCGCGATCCAGGGCTCGACCTACGCGGCCAAGCAGATCAAGGCCGGGCTGAAGGGCCAAGCGCCGCAGGATCGCAAGCCGTTCAAGTACTTCAACAAGGGCAGTATGGCGACGGTGTCGCGGTTCAGCGCCGTCTGCCAGGTCGGCAAGCTGGAGTTCGGCGGGTTCATCGCGTGGCTGGCCTGGCTGGCGCTGCACCTCTACTACCTCGTCGGCTACCGCAGCCGGATCATCACCGTCATCCAGTGGTTCGTGACCTTCCTCGGCCGCACCCGCGGGCAGATGGCCGCCACCGAGCAGTGGGTGTTCGCCCGGCTCGCGGTGGAGGCGGTGCAGGCCGATCAACAAGAGGCCGACGAACTCGCGGCCGCGCTCGGTGCGCCGCCAGCGGAGAACGGGAAGGCCGCGCTCACCGAGAAGGCGGGCGACCGCAGGGTCGGCTGAGCCCGCATCAGCTACATCGAATTTCGCCGAGTCAGAAATTCCACCCATCCGGAGATCCCTCGGGTCCGAATGTGGATTGACATTTCTCCCGATGAAAGGCGATGTATGGGGACAGGTAAGCACCGAGCTCCTAACCCACAGCGGCAGAAGATGGGGACGATGGTCGCGGCGGGCGCGGTACCGCTGGTGCTGGCGCTGGTGGGGACGGGCACCGCGAATGCCGAACCCGCGCAGTCGAATACGGTGACTCAGCCCGAGCATAAGGTGCAATGGCCCGCGGCCGACGCGCCCAACGTGACGCCATATGAGGGCCTGAAGATTCCGGACGACACCAAGAGTTCGCTGCAGTGGTCACGGCCCGCACCGGAAAGTAGATACCTCGCGCCAGTCGGCGTACTGCATCCGCCGGTCCCGGTGGCTCCGGTGCCGCCGATCGCGCCGCCGCCGGGCATGTTCCGGTTCGGTGACGTCGTCGTCGACGCGCCGGACTGGATCAACCAGGATCAAGCGATCCAGATCAACGACAGCGCCGCCTTGGCCGAGGCCGATCTGGCGACGTTCTTCGATTCGATCGGGATGGAGCGCAGCCGCTCGGACCGGATCGCCGGGCAAGCCATCGGCACCGCCGCGATGGGTGCGCTGGCGGGGGCGGCGGCGTCGACCCCGTTCGCGGCGTCCTCCGCAATGACGGGCGCCGCAGTGGGATTGGTCGCCGGACTCACGCTCCTGCCGGTCGGCCTCTTCGCGGGCCCCCTACTCGGCGCGGGGGTCGGCGCGGCAGCGATAGCGGTCCCAGCAGCCGTCCTCGGGGCGGCGGCCGGTGCGGCCGTTGGCGCGGTCAATGGGTTCTTCGCGCCGTCGCGGGTCATGGTCGTGGGCGACTGACCGAGGTCCGGACCAGGGTGGGAACCTGACGACGCTGTCGGGTTCCCACCTTTCTCATTCCCCCACCCGGACCGCCGCTACACCCGTTGGGGTCCGAGCAACCACGCAGCTGTGACCGACGACACATTCCTGGTCGGCGATGGGGAAGCTATCGGTTAGCGTCGAGCAGCACGCCGGTTCGGGTGGACAGCGTCCCGCCGATGGCCAGCGGGAGGCGGGACACGGCCAGGTCGATCGTTTCCGCGGGCCGGTCGTCGGGGTAGACGAGTTCGCTGTCCAATGCCCTTGGCGCGGAGAGACTGTCGTCCGTCGGACCGCCCGCGCCGAGTTCCAGCCGGTGCCGCAGCAGCGGCAGGTCGCCGACATCGGCGATGAGATCGCCGCGCCAGCCGCCGCCGTCCTCACCAGTGCGGCCGATCTGCACCCGTTCGCGCAACCGTAGCCGCGCCTCGGATGACAACCGCACCTCGGTGACGGTGTGATGGTGCGCGCCGCCCGCCACGATCGTGGGCTCCGGCTCGAAATCCAGCTCGCCCGCGACGTCGAAACGCCAGTGCGCCAATGACAGTGGCGTCGCCGCGCTGGGCAGTGCGATGGTGGCCGCGACCGAGCGCACGATCAACCGTGCGCCCGCGCCGACCACGATCTCGATATCGAGTTCGTCACCACCGAGCGGAGTGGCCGCGGTGCCGATCAGATGGACGGTATCCGGGCCCGTGCGCCGCACCGCAAGCCCGCCGCTCGCGTGGATCTCGGGCAGCGTGTCGACGGCCGCGACAATGCGAACCTCAGTGCGCAACAGCGGATTCGGTGGCCGACTTATCCTGCTCGCCGATCGCCTGCAGTTGCTCGCGCACCCAGGCGAGCACGGGCGTGGCGGCCGGGTCCTCGGTCAGCGAGATCATCGCGGTCCGGCGGCCCTCGCGCACCTTCGCCGCGTCGCGCTCCATTACGGCGAGGTCGGCGCCGACCAGCGGGGCGAGGTCGGTCTTATTGATCACCAGCAGATCCGAGAAGGTCACGCCGGGGCCGCCCTTGCGCGGCACCTTGTCGCCGCCCGCCACATCGATGACGAAGATCTGCACATCGATCAGGCCGGAGGAGAAGGTGGCGGTGAGGTTGTCGCCGCCGGATTCCACCAGGATCAGGTCCAGTGGCGGGTTGGCCGCGATCAGATCGTCGATGGCGTCGAGGTTCGCGGTGATGTCGTCGCGAATCGCGGTGTGCGGGCAGCCGCCGGTCTGTACGGCGGTGATCCGCTCGTCCGGCAGCACCGCATGGCGGCGCAGGAAGTCGGCATCCTCGGTGGTGTAGATGTCATTGGTCAGCACCGCGAGTGAGCGTTCGTCGCGCAGCTGCCGGCACAGGGCTGCCACCAGGGCGGTCTTGCCCGAACCGACGGGTCCGCCGATGCCGATGCGCAGCGCCTCGCCGGGGGTGCGCGCACGCTTGGGACGGTCGTGGGAGTGATCGTGCGGTTCGCCGTCGATCAGATGGGGTGGCATATCGCGCTCCTTTCCGCCCTGCATCCTTCCCGATCGCGGGGCTAGGACGCGAACAGGGGCATATCACGCACGAGGTGTCGCTGTGCGAGCACGTCCTGCAGCGGGTCCGAGAGCGCGGCGAGTCCGGTCGCGGCCGCGGCGGCGGTTCGGTCGCACAGTTCGCCGAGCCGGATCGTGCACGCGGCGACCGCCGCGGGATCCAATGCCAGCAATCGCTGCGCCGCCGTCGCGGCTCCGGTCATGGTCGTATAGACGACCACTGCCGCGGCTTCTTCCGCAGTCGCCCCGCAGATTCGCCCGACTACGCCGAACGCCGTGGACAGATGCGGCCGCACACCGAGAACCGCCCAATCCTCGCCCGGCCAAACCTGTTTCGCCAACCGAACCAGCCCGCGCCCCTGCGCCCGCGACGCCGTCCGCGCGGCCGGAGCCGGAGTCCGCGCATCTGCCTCGGCTTCCGCGCGCACCGCATCCAACTTCCCCGCACATACCGCCGCCGCCAACGACGCCGCCACCAGCCCCGATGTCCGGATCCGCCGCCGTAAGTACGACTCGACGGTCGCGACGTCGCGCACGACCCCGGAAGCCACCGCCTCCTCCACACCCCCGGAGTGCACATGCCCCCCGATCGGCAGCCGCGAGTCGGCCAACGCGAACAACGTCGCCAACCCACTGCTCCCCGATCTGTCCATCAGTCGATCCTATGTGTGACACGGCCGGGCTCCCGCACCCCGGCCGGGCCACACCTGATCTTCGGACCGGTACGGGGTAGCGATCGGCACGCGGATGCGAATGGGGCTCTATCCTCACGACACGCCCGGAGTGCGATGAGTTCTGGTGTTCGGCGGGGTCTATCTTCCTGAGGCCGTGCCGGTCTCGCGCTAACGAGGAGGGCCGATGTCGGCAGTGAACCAGGAATCAACAGGGCAGGGTCGGCTCGCGGAGCATCCGACCGTCAAGCGGATGGCCGAACGGGCGCGTCCGACACCGGATCCGGTGCTGAGCGTGTCGCGGCTGCGCGAACTCTGTCTCGAGGCCGGAGCCGACGATGTGGGCTTCGTGCCGGTCGACGACCCGCGGGTGGCCGTCGAACTCGAGCATGCGCGCGAAATCCTGCCCTCCGCACGCACATTCGTGGCCTTCTGCGTCCGGATGAACCGGGACAACCTGCGCAGCACCATGCGCAGCCTCGCCAATACCGAGTTCAACCACGCCGACGACCAAACCAATGAGGTGTCGCGCCGCATCACCAGGGCGCTGCAGGACGCCGGATACCGTGCCGTCTACCCGGCTCCCGGATATCCGATGGAGGTCGACAAGTTTCCCGGTCGCATCTGGGTGATCGCACACAAGGTGGTGGCCGAGGCGGCCGGGTTGGGCGTTATGGGCATTCACCGCAACGTCATTCACCCGAAGTTCGGCAACTTCATTCTGCTCGGCACGGTGGTCACCGATGCGGTGATCGACGAGCCGAGCGCGTCGCTGGATTTCAATCCGTGTCTGGAATGCAAGCTCTGTGTCTCCGCATGTCCGGTCGGCGCGATCACCAATGACGGCGGCTTCGATTTCCAGGCCTGCTACACGCACAACTACCGAGAGTTCATGGGCGGCTTCACCGATTGGGCCGAAACCGTCGCCGATAGCGACAGCGCCGCCGAGTACCGGGAACGCGTCACCACCGGCGAATCGTTCTCGATGTGGCAGAGCCTGTCGTTCAAACCCAATTACAAGGCCGGTTACTGCATGGCCGTGTGCCCGGCTGGCGAGGACGTGATCGGCGCCTACCTCGACGATCGCAAGAGCCACCTCGACGAGGTCGTCCGTCCATTGCAGAACAAGCCCGAACCCGTCTACGTACTACCGGGATCCGCCGCAGAAGAGCACGTCACGCGCCGGTTCCCGAATAAGACACCGAAGGCCGTGACCAATGGGTTCCCGGACGAGGTCAATGTCCTGCTCGATCAGATCGGCCCGCGCCCGCGCCCGCGCAACCAATCGGACTGACCGCGGCTATCTAGCGGCGGAAGGCACGCTCCATCAAACGCTGCGCCTGTCCGCGAGTCAGATCGGACCAGGCTTGGATACCGGGCGACCACCAAGGCGCGATCTCCCGTGGCTTGGCGGCCACCGCATGACAGACCAGATCGGAGGCTTCGTCGACGGTCAGCCCGGGAATGCGACTGAAGTCGGTCGGGGCGCTCATCCTGGTGTGAACGAGGGGCATGTAGATGGAGGTGGTGGTGACCTTGTCGGCCGCGATTTCGGCTGCGGCACTGCGTAACCAGACGTCGAAGGCGGATTTCGACGCACCGTAGGCGGCCCACCGCGGGGCGGGTGGCATGAGCACGCCCCAGGTGGAGATATTGACGATATGGCCCTGTTTGCGTTCGCGCATGCTCGGCAGCAAGGTGAGCAACAGGCGGACCGGACCGAGATAGTTCACATCGATGGTGCGCGTGAAATCGTGGAAGCGCTCGTAGGACTCGTCGATCGAGCGGCGAATCGACTTGCCCGCGTTATTGATCAGCACATCAATGTGACCGTGCTCGGCCAGCAGATCGCGGCCGAGCTTTTCGACGGCATCCATATCGGTCATATCGGTCGGGTACACGTGCGCGGCGCCGCCCTCGGCGGTGATCTCGGCCGCGACCTGCTCGAGGTCGTCGGCCGAGCGCGCCACCAACAGCACCACTGCACCGGCCCCGGCCAGTTTGCGCGCGCTGGCCTTGCCGATGCCGTGCGAGGCGCCGGTCACCAGCACGATCCGGCCCGCGACCGCCTCGCGCAGGGATTTCTCGCGCGGCCGGGAGGTCGGATACAGCAGCCAACTCGCCACCCGCTCGGCGAGCGGGCGGCCATTGCCCGAAGCGGGAGTGTCGTTCACCTCCTCGACTGTATGCGCCATCCGGCGCGCGCACCTCCCCTATCCATGATCGACCGCGCGCAGCAGCTCCGGCAGATCCTGCCGGGCCAGATACGCCGCGATCCGCAGCCCGTCGTCCGCGCGACGGACCAGGAAGTCGCTGTAGATATCGAAGGACCGCTCGCCCAGCGACAGCGTCCATCGCGCCGAAGTCAGCCAGTAATGGCCGCCCAGCTCGAAGGTCGTCTGCTCGACCAGCCGAGTTCGCGGCCCTGAATCGAACTGACGGGCCCGCGCTTGCGCCGTCGCCACGAACTCCTCCCGGCCCACACAGCGACTCGATGTCGGTGTGGTGATCAGGATGGCGGGTTCGAACAGCTTCGGCAGTGCGTCGAAATCCCGGAGAGGCGCGCCGTTCAGCGCCGCGGTGCGAACGCGGCGACCGCCGCCATCACCACCAACAGCACCGCACCGACCGAGGTCGCCACATGCATTCCGGACACGAAGGATTCGCGCGCGGAATCGATCATCGCGGTGTTCCCGTCCGCATCCTGGATGGTCTCGCCGAGGGTGGACGAATAGTCACCGCCGGACCGGAAGACCAGTGCCGCAACCGAACCCAGCAGTGCGAGGCCGAGCGCGTTGCCCAGTTCGAAACTGGTCTCGGAAATCCCGACCGCGGAACCGGCCCGCTCGGGCGGCACCGAGGAGACCGCGACATCCGACACCAAGGTGAACGCCAGGCCGTAACCGATTCCGGCGATCGTGGATCCGGCCAGGTACCAGCCGATTCCGCCGTCCACGCCGACGCCGATCAGCATCACATTGCCGAGCGCCGATGCCAGCAACGCCAGCACGAAGGTGGAGCGCACCCCGAGCTTGTGCCCGACCCGCGCACCGCACATCGAGCATACGAACACCGCGATGGCCATCGGAATCCCGAGCAGCGCGGCCGCCAGCGGCTCGCGGCCGGTCACCGATTGCAGATAGACGCTGGTCAGATAGCTCATCGCCGCCAGCGACATCATGCCGACCAGACTCGACCCGATGGCGACCGTGAACTGCGCCCGCCGGAAGAGCCGCAGATCCAGCAGCGGTTCGGTCAGCTGCCGCTGCCGTCGCACGAAGACGGCCAGCAGCACGACGCCGATCAGTCCGATGACGATCGATTCGACGTCGAACCCTTCCGCCGCGATCCGCTTGACCGCGTAAACCACCGGCAGAATGCCGCCGATCGACAACACGACGCTCGGAATATCGAGCGGACCGACCACGCCCGAGCGATGTTCGGGCAGCACAAACGGCCCCAAGGCCAGCAGGATGAGCAACACCGGAATGTTGATGAGAAAGACCGAGCCCCACCAGAAGTGGTGCAGCAGTACCCCGCCGAGAATCGGACCGACCGCGGATCCGCCCGCGAAGAAGGCGGTCCACACACCGATCGCGGCGGCGCGTTCGCGGGCCTTCGGGAAGAGGCTCGAGATCAGCGCGAGACTCGACGGCAGCAGGGTCGCACCACCCATGCCCATCAGCGCCCGCGCGATGATCAGCACCACCGCACTCGGTGCGAAGGCCGCGATGATCGACGCGACGCCGAAGACCGAGGCACCGGCCAGCAGAATATTGCGCCGCCCGATCCGGTCGCCGAGATTGCCCATGGTGATGAGCAGGCCCGCGATGAGGAAGCCGTAGATATCGAGGATCCACAGCTGCTGGGCGGCCGACGGATCGAGATCGAGGGTCAGCGTCGGCATGGCCAGGAACAGCACCGAGATATCCATCGACACCAGCAACACCGGCAGCAGCAGCACCGCGAGGCCGAGCCATGCACGCCGCGAACCCGTCGGCGCGGTCACCACCCGCGCGGCGTCCACCTGAGTCATTCCGAACGTCCTCTCCCGTGTCGCGTACGGCGTACGCGTCAGTCCGGGTACAGTGTACGCATCCGGCCCGAAAACTGGAAGCGAGTCATGGGATGACTGAGCCGAAGCTCACCCGAGCCGCCATCGTCGACACCGCGATCACCCTCGCCGACGAGGAAGGTCTCGACGGGTTGTCCATGCGACATATCGCCGAGCGGATGGGTGTCGGCGCCATGTCGCTGTACCGGCACGTCGCGAATAAGGACGAACTGCTCGCCCTGATGACCGATGAGATCTCGGCCCGCAACCCGTATCCGTCGCCGGAGGGTAAGAACTGGACCTGGCGCGACCGGGTCCGCATTGCCGCCGAGATCGATTGGGCGCTCTACCAGCAGCATCCTTGGGTGCTGCTCACCTTCGCCATGCCCCGCTACAGTTTCGGCCCGCAGGGCCTGGCATGCTTCGCGTGGCTGGTCGAGGGCCTGCGCGAGTTGAATGTGTCGACTCGCGAGGCGGCCACCATGGCCTTCGCCGTGTGGAACTACATCTCCGGGGCCACCCTTCCGCATATCAGTGGTGCGCTGGTCGCGCGCAAGGGCATGAATCCAGAAGGCTCCAATGGACTGCGGGCGCTGCTGGAAGGAAAATCACAGCTGCCGATTCCGCCCGCGCTCGCCGATCTGGACGGCAGCGGCGTCAGCGATCTGACCTCGGAGGATCTGCTGTATCTCGGACTGTCCGCGCTCTGCGACGGTTTCGAGGCCCGTTGCGTGCAGACGAACGCGCCTTGACCTGAATGGCACTTCAGGTTGCAGGGTTGACTCGATCGCCAAACGAAAGAGAGTCGCCGTGCACGCCATCCGCCTTCATGCCTTCGGACCGGCCGAGAACCTGCGCTACGAAGTGGTTCCCGATCCGGTGCCGGGGCCGGGCCAAGTGCTGATCCGGGTCGCGGCGGCGGGCGTGCACGTCGTCGATACCGCGTTGCGCAGAGGCGAACCCGGCCCGTACCCGCTGCCGCAATTGCCCACCATCCCGGGCCGTGAGGTCGCCGGGACCGTGGACCGGATCGGGCCGGATGTCGACGCGTCCTGGCTCGGCAGGCGGGTCGTCGCGCATCTCGGGGCGGTCCCCGGTGGCTATGCGGAGTTGGCCGTGACGGAAACCGATCGGCTGCACGAGATTCCGGCCGATCTCGATGCGGCCGAAGCGGTCGCGATCATCGGCACCGGGCGCACCACCTTGGGCATCCTGCAGTTCACCGAGCTCGGACCCGATAGTGTCGCGGTGGTGACGGCCGCGGCGGGCGGAATCGGAACGCTACTGGTTCAGTACGCGAAGAGCGTCGGTGCCACGGTGGTGGGCCTGGCCGGTGGGGCCGCGAAGGTCGAACTGGTGCAACGCAATGGCGCGGATATCGCGATCGATTACCTACTCCCCGACTGGCCCGACCAGGTCCGGACGCGACTCGGCAACAGTCGCGCCACCGTACTGTTCGACGGCGTCGGCGGTGAGCTAAGCCGCGCCGCAATCGATCTGCTCGGCAAGGGTGGGCAGCACCTCAGCTACGGTGCGGCCAATGGTGCGCCGCTATCGCTTCCGGAGGAGGAACAGGCCGAACGCGGCATCACCTCCGCAGTGGTCGTCGGACCGCGCCTGCTCGAGCGCGTCGGCGGCGATCTGCGCCCGCTCGAGGACAAGGCCATGGCCGAGGCCGCAGCCGGTCGACTGCGACCCGCCCTCCAGCGTTTCCCACTCAACGACGCGGCAGGAGCGCACCGCGCACTGGAGACGCGCGGCACCGTCGGCAAGGTGGTACTTCAGGCACAACCGCCGGTGCCCGCACCGCTCAGTCGGTGAGCTCACCGTTGACGACGGCGTAGGCGAAGCCGTCCCAGCCTTTGCTGCCGACGGTTTGCAGGACGATGGCGTCGAGGCTGGGTTCGGCGGCGATCAGGTCGATCAGGTCGCGGCTGGCCTGCACGGCCGGGTCGTCCGAATGCTCATCGGCGACAGCGCCATCGCGCACGACATTGTCGACGATGATCACCGATCCGGGGCGGGTCAGCCGCAGCGCCCACAGCACATAGTTCGAGTTGTTGACCTTGTCGGCGTCGATGAATACCAGATCGAACGGCTCCGGATCCTCATCCGCCAGCACCGGCAGACTGTCCAGCGCCGCGCCCACCCGGATCTCGACCCGCTCCCCGACCCCGGCCCGATCCAGATTCTCGCGTGCCACCCGTGCGTGCCGCGGCTCGAATTCCAGGGTGACCACTTGGCCGTCCTTACCCACCGCCCGCGCCAACCAGATCGTGCTGTACCCACCGAGCGTCCCGATCTCCAGCACCCGCCGCGCACCCACGGATCGCGCGATCAGATGCAGGAACTTCCCTTGCGCCGGTGATACGTCGATGGCGGGCAGCCCGGCCGCCGCATTCGCGGCCACTGCCGTCGCGGTCGAATCCTCGCTCCCCACCAGAGAGTCCACGATGTAGCTGTCCACGTCGGCCCACTCGAACGTCGTCATAGTCGCAGTCTGCCACCGGATACCGGAATACCGGCCAAACCGGGCTCCAGCAATCGGGTGAAACCACGCCGAGCCCGATTCATCGAGAGGATGCCGCAGCGAGCGCCACCACCCCGGCCGGACCGGCACGTCGTTTCAGAACAGGAAATAGCGCTGCGCCATGGGCAGCTCGGTGGCGGGTTGCTCGGTCCACACCTCGCCATCGATGCGCACGGTGAAGGTGTCCGGGTCGACTTCGATGCGCGGCATCGCGTCGTTATTCGGCATATCCGCCTTGGTGACGCGGCGAACATTCTTGACGGGCACCAGTTTTCGGCGCAGGCCCAGGCGTTCGGCGAGACCGTCGTCGATGGCCTGTTCGGAGACGAAGTGCAGGGAAGTCGCCGCGGCGACCAGGGGTGCCGCGCCGAACATGGGGCGCGGCAATACTGGTTGCGGGGTGGGGATGGAGGCATTGGCGTCACCCATGGCGGCCCAGGCGATCGCGCCGCCCTTGAGGACGGCATGTGGGCGGACACCGAAGAACGCCGGATCCCAGAGAACGAGGTCGGCGAGTTTGCCGACCTCCACCGAACCGATTTCCTCGTCGAGGCCGTGCGCGATGGCCGGGCAGATGGTGTATTTCGCGATATAGCGGCGCACCCGAGCGTTATCCGCAGCGCCATCGCCCGGCAGCGCACCGCGGCGGCGCTTCATGACGTGGGCGGTCTGCCAGGTGCGCATGACCACCTCGCCGATGCGGCCCATGGCCTGGGAGTCGCTGCCGATCATGGAGATCGCGCCGAGATCGTGCAGCAGATCCTCGGCGGCGATGGTGGAGGGACGGATCCGGCTCTCCGCGAAGGCGAGATCCTCCGGGATGGACGCGCTGAGGTGGTGGCACACCATGAGCATGTCCAGGTGCTCGTCCAACGTATTGACCGTATGCGGGCGCGTCGGGTTGGTTGAACTGGGCAGCACATTGAGATGTGCGGCGACGGTGATGATGTCGGGCGCGTGCCCGCCGCCCGCACCTTCGGTGTGATAGGCGTGGATACCGCGGCCCGCGATGGCGGCGAGGGTGTCCTCGACGAATCCGGCCTCGTTCAACGTGTCCGAATGCAGCGCCACCTGCACGCCCGCCGCATCGGCGACGGTGAGGCAGGCGTCGATCGCGGCCGGGGTGGATCCCCAGTCCTCGTGCAGCTTGAAACCCGCTGCGCCGCCCCGCAATTGCTCCCACATGGATTCGCCGCTGACCGTATTACCCTTGCCCAGCAGCACGATATTCATCGGCCAGCCGTCGGTGGCCTCGAGCATCCGTGCCAGATGCCAGGATCCGGGCGTCACGGTGGTCGCCTTGCTGCCCTCGGCTGGTCCGGTGCCGCCGCCGATCAGCGTGGTGATGCCGCCGCCGAGTGCCTCGTCCATCAGCTGCGGACAGATGAAGTGCACGTGACAGTCGATCGCGCCCGCCGTGAGGATGCGGCCGTTGCCCGCGATGATCTCGGTGTTCGGGCCGACCACCAGATCGGGATGCACCCCGTTCATGGTGTCCGGATTGCCCGCCTTGCCGATCGCGCAGATGCGGCCGTCACGAATTCCGACGTCGGCCTTGATGATTCCCCAGTGGTCGATGATGACCACTCCGGTGATCACGGTGTCGGGGGTGCCCTCGGCACGGGTCGCGCGGGCCTGGCCCATCGATTCGCGCAACACCTTGCCGCCGCCGAAAACGGCCTCGTCACCCGCGAGACCCGGTCCGCCGCTGCGGTCTTCGGTGATCTCGACCAGTAGATCGGTGTCCGCCAAGCGAATTCGGTCGCCGGTGGTGGGGCCGAACAGTTCGGCATACCGTGCGCGGCTCAGCTCACTCATCGCGTCCTACCTCCCGGGATCCGCGCGCTGTCAGTCATCGAGGCGTCCGGGCGGCGTCGAGCTGATGCCGTGGACCTCGCGGGCGCCGCCGAGCGGGATCAGCGACACTCGTTGTCCGAGACCGGGTTCGAAGCGGACTGCGGTTCCGGCGGGGATATCGAGCCGACGCCCGTGCGCGGCCGCCCGATCGAAACGCAACGCGGCATTGGCCTGCGGGAAGTGCACGTGGCTGCCGACCTGGATCGGCCGATCGCCGGTGTTCATCACATCGAGTTCGATGCGGTCCGCACCCGCGTTCAGCTCGATAGCGCCCTCGGCACAGAGGTATTCACCCGGAATCATCGCCACCCCTAACCGATCGGATGGTGCACAGTGACCAGTTTGGTGCCGTCCGGGAAGGTGGCCTCGACCTGCACGTCGTGGATCATCTCCGGCACGCCCTCCATCACGTCGGCGCGCGTGAGAACTGTTCGCCCCGAAGACATCAGCTCCGCGACGGTGCGTCCGTCACGGGCGCCCTCTAGCACGTGATCGGTGATCAGCGCGACCGCCTCCGGATGGTTCAGCTTCAGCCCACGCGCCTGCCTGCGCCGGGCCAGTTCGGCCGCGTAGCTCAGCAGCAGCCGTTCCTGCTCGTGCGGTGACAGTCGCATCCGGGCTCCTCACCGGTCGTGGATCAGGGTGACGGTAATTCTGGCACGACCGTGTCGGAGGTGCCGGTCAATCCCTGGCGGGCAGGTTCTGCAACCGCACCTGGCCGCGCGCCACCGTGCGTCCCCGGTCGTCGGTGAGCACGACCTGCCACAGCTGCTGCAACCGGCCGCGGTGCAGCGGGGTCGCATCACCGAAGACCTTGCCCTCGCGCACCGAGCGCAGGAAGTCGGTGTTGTTGTTCACCCCGACCACGGTGCCCTTATTGCCCTGGGCGTTGTACCAGACGCCGCCGCCGACGCTGGCGAGGGATTCGATGATCGTGCAGTACACGCCACCGTTGACGATGCCGGCCAACTGCTGCAGCTGCGGCCCCGCGGTCAGCTCCCCGCGCACCCGATCCGGTGTGACCTCGGTGAATTCGAGGCCGATCACATCGGTGAAGGTATTCTTGCTGAGCTCGGTCATCAGCTCCGGCGTGATGTCGGCCAGCGATTGGATGCCGGCAACTTCCTGCTGTGTCATGCATTCACCTTGGCACAGCGTGTCCCGGCCCTCGCAGGATGCTCCCCGGTGGGCTACTTCCCGGGGTTCCGGACGCCCGATACAGAGCGACGGGCTCCACACCCGAGTGGAGCCCGTCGCGGCAATGGATCGGGGGTTCACGGCAGCCCTCCGGAACGCTCGGCCGATCCCAACGCCACCCATATCATAGGTCAGGCTTACCTAATAAGGCAACTCGTTGCGGTATCGCACTAGGCTCGCGACGGTGCATGCGATCAGAACCCTGCGGTCTACCAGACACTTTCTGCCAGAACCCGTCTCGCGCACGACCATCGAGGACATCATCGACACGGCCCGGTGGACCGGTTCGGCACGCAACCGCCAACCGTGGCGGTTCATCGCGGTGACCACCGACGCGCTGCGCAATGAGCTGAGCAGGCTCGGCCACTACGCGGTCCATCTCGCCGAGGCACCGTTGACCCTCGTATTGCTCTCCGCGGATAACGGTTTCACCGATACCGAATTCGATATGGGTCGCATCTGCCAGTCGCTGTGCTTGGCCGCCCACGACCACGGCCTCGGCAGCTGCGTGACCACATTTCACCCCAGCGAAAACGTCGCCCGGGTGGCCGCACTGCTCGACATCCAACCCGGCTGGCTGCCGCACCACGCGATTGCCATCGGCCGCCGAGACCCACACCGGCACCGGAGTCCGTCGGCCATCCCGACCGGACGACTGCCCGGATCAGCCCTGCTCACCTGGAAGTAGGCACACCTACCGAACCGAGCACCCCACGGCACGTCGCACCGGCAGACCACGCTCTTCCAGCGCCAGCAGCAACCCTTCACCACGCCGCGCGCCGACCACTGAATCCGTCCGTGCCAGATCCGGCACGTAAGTGGCCGCGCCGACAATGGATTCGCCCACGAGCGACCAGAACCGGCGTTCGCCGAGACCCGCACAACCCGCCAACGTGCCCTGGATCAACCGCAGCGACGGCTCGCACCGATGTGCGAGCCAGACGTACATCGCCTGCTCGCACGGCAATGTCACCACCCCGGACTCCCCCGCCAGCCGATCGCCGTCGAGTACGCGAATCGTGGTGTCGGCCAAGCCCGCCCAATCGATGCCGCCGTCATTGTCGGCGTGGATCCACAGGTTCTCGAGACCCGGATCCCACGCGCGACCCTCGGCAACCAGCAGGGCGACCACCCGGCCGATCACCGCGTGGATCAGCGCGGTCGCCACCACTTCGGCGGCGGTATCGGCACTGATCATCTCCGCGGCGTGGCGCCGATACATCAGCTCGATCCGGCCTTCGCGAAGCCCGTCGGCGAGCCGCCACCAGCGTCGCTTGCCCTGCTCGGACATCGCCGCCACCGCGTACACCCGGGGATGTTCGGGCTGTAGCGACCGCAGCCGGGCGCACGAGTTCCCGAACGCCACCTGGGACCGGCGCGGCATCACTGGCTCGGGCATCGAACCTCCTCGGGTCGGCTGCGTAATCGGGTCGCATCGAAAGATAGGTTAGGCTTACCAGACCTAGCAACCGGACACCACACATCGAGTCAGGAGTAGTTCGTCGCTGTGACGGCAACAGGCACCATCGCGCGGGGGGCGCGACGAACGAATCCAGCGCGTCGGCGTCGACTCGGGCTCATCCTGCTGATCGCGCTGCTCCTGCTCGCCACCGTGGCCAGCATCGCGATCGGCACCCGATCGCTTTCCCCCGGTACCGTGTTCGACGCCGTGCACAACGCCCTCACCTGCGCGGACGGACCGTTCCACTGCCCAGCCGCATCGACGGCGGAGGAAATCGTGCGCGGACTTCGCCTGCCGCGCACCGCACTTGGGCTGGTCACCGGACTCGCACTGGGTATCGCGGGTGCGCTCATCCAGGGCTATACCCGCAATCCGCTCGCCGACGCCGGACTGCTCGGGCTGAACGCGGGCGCGGCATTCCTTGCGGCGCTGAGCATTTACCTGTTCGCGCTCACCGCGCCCGAGCAGTACATCTGGTTCGCCTTCGCGGGGGCGATGATCGCGGGGCTGGTCGTGTTCGGGGTGTCGGCGATCGGCGGCGGCAAGGCCAGCCCGCTCAGTTTGGTGCTGGCCGGCGCCGCGGTGACCGCATTCCTGCAGGCGATGACGAATGCCATTGTGCTGCTGGACAATGCGGCGCTGGACAGCTACCGATTCTGGGTGGTCGGCACCGTGAACGGACGCGATGCCGAGGTGTTCTGGCAGGTATTGCCGTTCTTGGCGGTCGGTCTGGTGCTGGCCCTCGCGGCCTCGCCCGGTTTGAATCTGCTCAGCCTCGGCGACGAGGTCGCGCGCGGGTTAGGGGTGAATATCGGACGCAGTCGGGCACTCGGATCGACAGCGATCGTTTTGCTGTGTGGTGCGGCGACGGCGGCGGTCGGTCCGATCGCGTTCATCGGGCTGGTAGTGCCGCATATCGCAAGGGTTTTCACCGGTCCGGACTATCGCTGGCTGATCCCGTATTCCGGACTGCTCGGCGCCTTGCTACTGCTGGTCGCCGATGTGATCGGACGAATTGTGGCGCGTCCCGGTGAATTACAGGTCGGCGTGATGATCGCGGCCCTCGGCGCACCGTTCTTCATCCTGCTCGTCCGCCGCAGGCAGCTGGTGAGCCTGTGAGGGTCATGGCACAGCGGGGCAGCGTGGCTTCCCCACAGTCCTCGTCGTCGATAGCGGCCGCCCACGTACCGTTGCGCCGCGTCCGGCCAGCGCTGCGGATCGGTCCGGTCTCTCTGGTGCTCCGCCCGACCATGGCGCTCATGGCTCTCGCGCTCGCCGCGACGCTGCTCGCACTGTTCTGCCTCGATATCGCCTTCGGCGACACCCACATTCCGCTCGGCCGGGTATTGGATGTGCTCACCGGCGGCGGCACCCGATCGCAGCGCTTCATCGTGCTGGAGTCCCGATTACCGCGCGCGCTCACCTCATTGGTCGTCGGTGCGGCACTCGGCATCGCGGGTGCCATCACCCAGTCCATCCTGCACAACCCGCTCGCCGCGCCGGATATGCTCGGCATCACCACCGGATCCAGTCTCGGCGCGGTCGCGGTACTCGTCGGAACCGGGGGCGCGACAACGGGATTGGCCGCGAGCGTCGGCGCTCCGCTGGCCGCGCTCGCGGGTGGTCTGCTCACGGCGATCGCGATCTACCTACTCGCCTGGGGCCGCGGCCGGACCGGCGACCGCGGCGTCACGCCGATGCGGCTGGTGCTGATCGGTGTCGGCATGAACGCATTGTTGTTGTCCGGCATCAGCTTTCTGCTCACCCGCGCCAGCCTGCAGGACGCGGCCCGCGCGCAACTCTGGCTCAATGGCTCGCTCAATAGCGCGGACCAGACGAAGCTGATCCCGGCCGCCCTCGCACTGGCCGTTGTCGCGCTGGTGGCGGTGGGTTCCGCGAGAACCCTTGCGGCACTGCGTCTCGGCACCGATACCACGCGCGTACTCGGGGTGCGGATCCAGTCCCAGCAGACGCTGTTGATCGGCGCGGCCGTGGTCGCCGCATCCGTCGCGACCGCCTCGGTCGGTCCGGTCACATTTGTGGCGCTCGCCGCACCGCAGATCGCGCGCCGACTGCTGCGAACTCCCGGCGAACCGCTCATCGGTTCGGCATTGATCGGCGCCATCCTGGTGGTCGGCGCGGATCTGGCCGCGCGCTCGCTGTTCCCGGTCGATCTGCCGGTCGGCGTGGTGACCGCCGCCTTCGGCGGACCTTTCCTGCTCTACCTGCTCGTGCGCATGAATCGGAAGGCGACCCTGTCATGACCACCGACACGCGGCTCTCCGCACAGGAAGTCACCCTCGGCTACGGCGACCGCGTCATCGTCGACGGACTCACCATCGATATCGCCCCCGGCGTGATCACCACCGTCATCGGCCCCAATGGCTGCGGCAAGTCGACCATGTTGCGCTCACTGGGTCGGCTGCTGCGCCCGCGGCAGGGCCGAATCCTATTGGACGGCAAGGCGATTTCGTCGATGAAGACCAAGGATGTGGCGCGTATCGTGGGCATGCTCCCGCAGTCGCCGGTCGCGCCCGAGGGGCTTACCGTCGCGGATCTCGTCGCGCGCGGGCGTCATCCGCACCAGTCCTGGATCCGGCAGTGGTCGGCCACCGACGAAGACGAGGTCATGTCCGCGCTCGCGGCGACGGGCATCGCCGATCTGGCCGATCGCGCCCTCGACGAGTTGTCCGGCGGGCAGCGCCAACGCGCCTGGATCTCGATGGCACTGGCCCAGGGCACCGATATCCTGCTGCTCGACGAGCCGACCACCTATCTCGACCTCGCGCATTCGGTCGAGGTCCTGGACCTGGTCGACCGCCTGCACGACGATCTCGGCCGCACCGTGGTGATGGTGCTGCACGATCTGAACCTGGCCATTCGCTACAGCGACCAACTCATCGTCATGCGCGACGGGCGTATCGTCGCCCAGGGTGCGCCCGCCGACATCATCGATGTCGGCCTGTTGCGCGAGGTCTTCGATCTCGACGCGTCCGTACTCGAGGACCCGGTCTCCGGCCGACCGATGATCGTGCCGATCGGAACGCGGCATGTTTTGCCGGGGTATGAGAAATGACACACCAGCTATCAGGCAGTTACGACGGCGCGTAGTACGCAATTGTGTCGTTGAGTCCGTAAACTTGTGGGATGGCAGGACTTGGTGAACTCGAGAAAGCGGTCATGGACCAGCTGTGGTCCAGTGACGAGCCGCAGACCGTACGGCAGGTACACGAGGCTTTGGCCGCCCGCCGTGAGCTCGCGTACACCACGGTGATGACGGTGCTGCAACGGCTGGCGAAGAAGAATCTGGTGGTTCAGCGCCGCGACGACCGCGCGCACCGCTACGCCCCGGTGCATACCCGCGACGAACTGGTGGCCAGCTTGATGGTCGACGCACTGCAGCAGGCCGATGCGGCGGGCAGCCGCGCGGCGGCGCTCGTGCACTTCGTCGAACAGGTCGGCAGGGACGATACGGACGCGTTGCGCGAAGCACTCGCTAAGCTCGAAGGATCCGAAGATACTGCGCCGCCTAAGCAGTAGTCTTGGGATCCTGGCCTCACAATGAGGTGAGTGCCCTGGCCCCACAACGCAGTGAGCTGACTCGATGAACGCAACCGCGCCGGTATTCGCCGGTCTTGCATTGCTTCTCGCGGGGCCCGCCCCAGCGCTGTTGAGCCGCGCGACCTGGCCGTATCGGACGCCGCGCGCCGCGCTCGTGTTGTGGCAGGCCATCGCGCTCGCCGCCGTGCTCAGCGCATTCGGCTCGGGCCTGGCCATCGCCGCCCAATTGCTCGTTCCTGGTCCGGACGGTCGTCCGACCACCTCTCCGGCGCGCGAAATCGATGCGCTCGGACTACCGCTGTGGCTGGCCTATGTCTTCGTCTTCGCGTTGACCCTGCTGGTCGGCGCGCGACTGATCTACGCGATCGTGCGCGTCGGCGTGCACACCCGCAGGCGTCGGGCGCGCCATCGCATGCTCGTCGATCTGCTCGACCAGAGCGGACCACGGCGCCGCGCCTCCGATATCCGGGTGCTCGCCTCGAACGAGCCGATCGCCTACTGCCTGCCCGGCCTGCGCCAGCGGGTCGTATTGAGCGAAGGCACGCTGACCAGCCTGCAGGACGCCGAGGTCACGGCCATCGTCAGCCATGAGCGCTCGCATCTGCGCGCCCGTCACGATCTGGTGCTCGAGGCCTTCACCGCGGTGCACGAGGCCTTCCCCCGGGTGGTGCGCAGCAAGGCCGCGCTCGGCTCGGTGAAACTGCTCATCGAACTGCTCGCCGACGACTCCGCGGTAAAGGTGACCGGCCCCAAGCCGCTGGCCCGCGCGCTCGTCGCGTGCGCCAAATCCACCGCACCGCAGGGCGCGCTCGCCGCTGGCGGTCCGACCACCTTGATCCGCATCCAGCGACTGGGTGGACGGATCGGCGATATTCGGGTCGCCTCGGCGGCGTATCTGGGCTCGGCGGCCATCCTGGTGGTCCCGACCATGGCCGTCGCGGTACCCTGGCTGGTCGAACTGGATCGACTGCTGCGTAATTGATTCATCCGGTTCCACCTGACACACCCGGTCCTACCGCATCCCGATGACCGGGCCCAACCATCTCGGCGGCACCACCGCGTGCCCGGATCCGCCCGCGCCGAGACACGAAAGGCACACACACCCTTTGACCTCCTCGACCCCTGCCACCACCTTCGCGGATCTGGGCCTACCCGCCGTGCTCGTCCAGGCGTTGCGCCGCGACGGCATCGAGGCGCCGTTCCCGATCCAGGCCGCGACCGCGACCGATGCGCTGGCGGGCAAGGATGTGCTCGGGCGCGGACCGACCGGCTCCGGCAAGACCCTGGCCTTCGGGCTGCCGATGCTCGCGCTGCTCGCGGGCGCGCAGGCCAAGCCGGGTAGACCGCGCGGCCTGGTACTGGTGCCGACCAGGGAACTGGCGGCACAGATCGAGAAGGCGCTCGACAACGCGGCCCTGTCACTCGGGCTGCGGGTGGCCTCCGTGGTCGGCGGCGCACCGATCAAGCGGCAGGCCGATCGGCTCGCGCGCGGTGTGGACCTGCTCATCGCCACACCGGGTCGCCTCGAGGATCTGATCAACCAGCGCTCCGCCGATCTGTCCGACGTGCGGATCACCGCACTCGACGAGGCCGACCATATGGCCGATATGGGGTTCCTGCCCCAGGTCACCAAGCTGCTCGACCGGACGCCGAAAGACGGCCAGCGCCTGCTGTTCTCGGCCACCCTCGACGGTGAGGTCGACAAGCTGGTCAAGCGCTACCTGCGCTCCCCCGTCACACATTCGACCGCGCCGCCGTCGGCCTCGGTCGCGACCATGTCGCACCACCTGCTGTACCTGCGCAAGGCCGATAAGCGCGAGATCAGCGCGCAGATCGCCGCGCGCGACGGGCTGACCATCATGTTCGTGCGCACCAAGCACGGTGCGGACCGGCTTGCGAAGCAGTTGCGCGGGGCCGGCATCGCGGCGGGCGCGCTGCACGGCGGTAAGGCGCAGAACAACCGCGTGCGGACCCTCGCCGCATTCGCCGACGGTACGACGCCGGTGCTGGTGACCACCGACGTGGCCGCGCGCGGCATCCACGTCGACGGGATCTCCCTTGTCGTGCATGTGGATCCGCCCGCGGAGTCGAAGGCCTACCTGCATCGCGCCGGCCGCACCGCCCGGGCCGGTGAGGACGGCGTCGTCGTCACGCTGGTGACCGAGGAGGAACGCGCCGAGGTCGAGAAGATGACCCGCAAGGCGGGCGTCGATGTCGACGGCGTGCAGGTGCGTCCGGGTGATCGGCGCCTGATCCAGATCACCGGCGCGAAGCAGCCCTCAGGCGTGCCGATCGTCGCGGCGAACTCGGCGGTCACGGTGGGTGACGAAGGTGAGTTGAAGGTCGGCGCTGGTCGACGCGGTGGCTCGAACCGCAGGTCGGGCGGTGCCGGCTCCGCCGATACCGGTCGCGGCGGCCGTTCCGGTGGTTCCCGTCGCGGTACGGGTTCGGGCAGTACCGATGGTCGTGGTGCCAGTTCGGCTGGTCGCGCCGGTGGTGCGAAGAAGTCCCGGGACCGTTCGCCCAGTTCCGCTACCGCGGCGGGCGGGCGCGGACGCGGATCATCGGACCGGGCCACGGCAATGGCTGCCCCGGGCCGCGGCGCGGGATCGGCGAGGACGGCTCCAGGCCGCGCCGCGAGCGCGGCATCGGCCGCGCCCAGTCGTGCTGCCGGGTCGGCGAAGTCGGGCATGGTACGGGCTGGCGCTGGCCATGGCGCCGGATCGGGCGCTGCCGCACGCGCCGCGTCGGCCAACCATGGCGCCGGGGCGGCATCCGGTCGCGGCGTCGGTTCCACTGCGTCGGCTCGCACCGCCGCGACCAGCGGCGACACGCCCGGACGTGCACGTCGACGCGCCGGGCGAGCGCAGGGGGTGCCGGGCAGCGGCAATCGCGGGGCAAACTGATCGGGTGTCGAACCATGAGGTGGGCGCGGTTGTCTGCGCCTTGATCTCGGCGCTGCTCTTCGCGGTGGCCGCGGTCGCACAACAGCATGCTGCCGCCGCGATCCCCGAAGACGAGCCACTGCTGGGTTCACTGGTGCGCAATCCCCGCTGGTGGGCCGGAATCGTCGGGGACGCGGGCGGCTACGCGATGCAGGTCGCCGCGCTGACCTTGGGTGCGGTGCTGCTCGTGCAACCAATCCTGGTGAGCATGTTGGTCTTTGCGCTCCCGCTCTCCGCCCGGCTCAACCGCCGCCGCATCACCCCGCGCACCTGGGCGACCGCCATCGCCCTGGTAGCGGCCCTGGCCTGCTTCTTGATCGTCGGCGATCCGACCGAGGGCGATACGACTGCGCCCCTGCGTAATTGGATCCCGCCGCTGGCAGCCATGCTCGGTCTGCTTGCGATAGCTTCCGTCATCGGCATCAAGACCTCCGACCCGACCCGCCGCGCACTCCTCTTGGGCGCCGTCGGCGGTTCCTTATTCGGTCTGGCCGCCGCGCTCACCGATTACGTAACCGAACTCTTCGCAGGCGGCCTCACCCACGTGCTCGGCAGCTGGCAGACCTGGGCGCTGGTCGCATCCGGCCTGATCGGCCTCTATCTACAGCAACGCGCCTTCCAGTCCGGCCCCCTCGTCGCCTCCCTCCCCGCCGTCACCATCGCCGAACCCCTGGCCGCCGCCTTCATCGGCATCACCGTCCTCGACGAACGCCTCCGCACCGACCACCTGGGTCTACTCGTCATCGCCATCGCGGTAATCACCATGTGCGCGACCACAATCCAACTCTCCCGCGTCCAAGCCGAGCCCGACCTCCGGGAACCATGATCAGGTGGAAATCCGCCGCCGGTTCCCACTTGATCTCGAGCCCGACCTTGTGAGTTTCGTCTCGCGCACGGCCCGGACCGAATGCTGGTTGATTGCACGTGATCACGGCGCACCGGTTAGAATCGGTTAAGTGCAGTTTCTCCCTGGTCATCAGCCGCCGTACGACCTGACCTACGACGACCTCTTCCTCGTCCCGAATCGGACGGATGTCGCGTCACGGTTCGATGTGGATCTGTCGACCGCAGACGGGTCCGGCACCACCATTCCCATTGTCGTCGCGAATATGACCGCGGTCGCCGGACGCCGGATGGCCGAGACGGTAGCGCGCCGCGGCGGCATCGTCGTCCTGCCGCAGGATCTTCCGATCGCCGCGGCCGCCGACACCATCGCCTTCGTCAAGAGCCGCTCGCTCACCGCCGACACCCCGGTCACCCTGGATCCGCAGCGTTCGGTTTCCGAGGCCGTCGCCCTGATGCACAAGCGCGCCCACGGCGCGGTCGTCGTCGTCGACGGCGGTAAGCCGGTGGGCGTGGTCACCGAGGCGTCCTGCACCGATGTCGACCGCTTCGCCCGGGTGCGCGATGTCGCTGTCACCGATTTCGTGCAGGCACCGGCCAGTACTTCGCCGCGCGATATCTTCGACCTGCTCGAGGCCGAGCACGCGCAACTCGCCGTGCTCACCGCCGAGGACGGCGGCCTCGCTGGCGTGATGACCCGCACCGGAGCCATCCGCACCGGCATCTACCAGCCCAATGTCGACGCCGACAACAAGCTGCGGGTGGCCGCCGCGGTCGGCATCAACGGCGATGTGGCCGCCAAGGCCAAGGCGCTCGTCGACTCGGGTGCTGATCTGCTCGTCATCGACACCGCGCACGGCCACCAGGCCAAGATGCTCGAAACCCTCAGCGCCATCCGCGATCTCGGCCTCGGCGTGCCGCTGGTCGCGGGCAATGTGGTCTCCACGCAGGGCACCCGCGACCTGGCCGCGGCGGGTGCGGACATCATCAAGGTCGGCGTCGGCCCCGGCGCCATGTGCACCACCAGGATGATGACCGGCGTCGGCCGTCCGCAGTTCTCCGCGGTGGCCGAATGCTCCGCCGCCGCAAAGGAACTCGGCGTGCACATCTGGGCCGACGGCGGCGTCCGGCACCCGCGCGACGTCGCGCTGGCACTGGCCGCCGGCGCGTCCAACGTGATGATCGGCTCCTGGTTCGCCGGCACCTACGAATCCCCGGGCGACCTGCGCGTGGACCGTGACGGCAACGCCTATAAGGAGAGCTTCGGCATGGCCTCCAAGCGTGCCGTCGCCGCCCGTACGGCCACCGACAGCGGCTTCGACCGCGCCCGCAAGGCACTGTTCGAAGAGGGCATCTCCAGCTCCCGGATGCGCCTGGACCCGGAACGCCCCGGCGTCGAGGACCTGATCGACCACATCTGCTCCGGCGTCCGCAGCGCCTGCACCTACGCCGGCGCCCGCAGCCTGCTCGAGTTCCACGACAAGGCCGTGCTCGGCGTGCAGTCGGCGGCCGGGTTCGCCGAAGGCCGCCCGCTGCCCAGCGGCTGGTAGCAACACACGCGACACCGGCCCACGCGGGCACGCGCGTGGGCCGGTAGCATGGGGGTTGCCGGTTTCCGGTACGACAAACCCCATTTGCCGAGAGGAACAAGTTGTCACCCGCGTCCGAGGGCGCCGCACAGGAGGGCTCCTCTACCGAGCCGGGTGACAAACCCGGCGCTCTCCTTCCCACAGCAGCCCGATTCGATTCAGCTCATTGTGTGTCTCGCAGGTGGTGCTGACAATGACCGTCGTGCTCACCGTGCTCAGCCTGATCGGGTTCATCGCCCTGACGGTTGGCACCGCACTGTTCGTGGCCGCCGAATTCTCGCTCACCACATTGGAACGCAGCACCGTCGAATCGCATGTGCGCGCCGTCGGCGACGCCCGCTCGCGGATGGTCCGGCAGGCGCATACCACCCTGTCGTTCCAACTTTCCGGTGCCCAGCTCGGCATCACCATCACCACCCTGATCACCGGTTATATCGCCGAACCGGTGCTGGCCCGACTCCTATCGCCGCTGTTCACCGCGCTCGGCCTGACCCAGGGTGCGGCGCAGGGCATCTCGCTGACGCTGGCGCTGCTGCTGGCCACCTCGCTGTCGATGACCTACGGCGAACTCGTCCCGAAGAACATCGCGATCTCCAAGCCGCTGGGCACCGCGCGGATGACCGCGGGCCCGATGATCGCCTTCTCGGTGGTGTTCAAGTGGATGATCCGCTTCCTCAACGGCTCCGCCAACTGGGTGGTCCGCCGCCTGGGCGTGGAACCGGCCGAGGAATTGCGCTCTGCGCGCTCTCCGCAGGAACTCGGCTCGCTGGTGCGCACCTCCGCGCAGCGCGGCGCCCTGGACTACCGCACCGCGCAGCTGGTGGACCGCTCGCTGCAATTCGGTGAGCGCAGCGCCGAGGAACTGATGACACCCCGGGTCAAGATCGAATCCCTGGACAAGTCCGACACCATCGCCGACCTCATCGCGGCCACCAGCCGCACCGGATACTCGCGCTTCCCGGTGATCGACGGCGATCTGGACAACACCCTGGGCGTGGTGCACATCAAGCAGGTCTTCACCCATCCGGCGCATGTCCGCAACACCATCCCGCTGCATCTGCTCGCCCGCCCGGTGCCGATCGTGCCCGCCAGCCTCGACGGCGACGAGGTGCTCGAGCGGGTACGCGCCGACGGCATGCAGGTCGCGCTGGTGGTCGACGAATACGGCGGCACCGCGGGCATGGTCACCATGGAAGACCTCATCGAGGAGATCCTCGGCGATGTCCGCGACGAACACGACGAGGAAGAACGCGATGTCCGCCGGGTCGCCGACGGCTGGGACTGCTCGGGGCTGCTGCGCATCGACGAGGTCTCCCGCGCCACCGGATACGACGCGCCGGAGGGCGAATACGAAACCCTCGGTGGTCTGGTGCTCACCCGGCTCGGCCGCATCCCGGTCGCCGGCGATGAGGTGATCCTGCCGAATCCGCGCTCCTCGCACCGCTATCCGGACGACGAGGATCAGGGCGGCTGGATCGCCAAGGTCGAACGGATGGACGGGCGGCGCATCGACCGGATCCGGCTGGTCCCGGTCGCCGCCGCCGCGCTGAGTTCGCTGCACGCCGACTCGCACAATGCCAAGGAGAACAGCCATGGGTGATCTCCTCGGTGTCCTGCTCACGGTGGTGTTGCTGGGGTGCAACGCCTTCTTCGTCGCCGCCGAATTCGCGCTGATCTCGGCCCGTCGCGACCGTCTCGAAGCGCTCGCCGCACAGGGAAAGCGCCAGGCCGACACGGTGATCCGGGCCGGTGAGAACCTGTCGATGATGCTGGCGGCAGCACAGCTCGGCATCACCATCTGCTCGATCCTGCTCGGCCGGGTGGGCGAACCCGCGGTGGCGCATCTGCTGGAGGGGCCGTTCGAACTGGTCGGCATGCCCGATCAGCTGCTGCATCCGATCGCCTTCGCCGTCGCACTGGCGATCGTGGTTATCCTGCACATCCTGTTCGGCGAGATGATTCCGAAGAATATCGCGCTGGCCGGACCGGAACGCAGTGCGCTGCTGCTGGTTCCGGTGCATCTGATGTGGTTGCGGTTGGCGCGCCCGCTGATCGCGCTCTACAACTTGGCCGCGAACCTGTCGCTGCGGATGCTGCGGGTCGAACCCAAGGATGAGCTGGAGGCCACGGTTTCCAGTGTGGAGCTCGCCGAGATGATCGGTGAATCCCGTTCGGAGGGACTGCTGGACGAGGAGGAGCACCGCCGGCTCACCCAGGCGCTGGGCACCTCCGATCGCGTCGTCGGCGATGTGATGGTGCCGCTGGCAACGACACGTTCGGTTCCGTTGCGCGGCGGCGGAACCGAGCTCGGCGATATCGAAACCGCCGTCGCGGAGACCGGTTTCTCCCGGTACCCGGTGCGCGCGAGCGACGGTTCGCTGGTCGGTTATCTGCATGTCAAGGATGTGCTCGACAAGGTCGCCGACGAGAGCGCCGGGCCGCACACCCCCATTCCACGCACCGACATCCGCCCGTTGCCGACGGTGGGCTCCGGCACCACACTGTACGAGGCGCTGGCCAGGATGCGCCGCACCAACTCCCATCTGGGCCGGGTCGTCGACAATCGCGGCAATACCGTCGGCATTGTGGCGCTGGAGGATCTGGTGGAAGAGTTCGTCGGCACCGTGCGCGACGGGACGCACCGGGTGATCGAATGATTTTGCTGGCCGAGTCCGAGTGGCGGGCCAGGGCGGCCGCGCACCGGGCTCGGCTGGACGAACTCGTCGGACCGTATCTGCAACGGCGCGCGGCGGGTTCGTCGCATCCGGTGATCGATTTCCTGTTCACCTACTACGGGCATAAGCCGGCGCAGTTGCGGCGGTGGCATCCGGGGTTCGGCATCGCATTGGCCGGAGCGCGCGAATACGATGGGGGCCGCGGATATCACCGCATCGAGGTCGTCTCCAGCGAACTCGGAGCCGACGAAGGGCTCGGACCGGACGCGTCCGCATACACCGCGGATCCGGCCTACCTCGCACGACGCCGGGACACCATCGCCTACATCGCGAATCTGTTGCGCGCCACGGCATCCCGCCCGGCCCAGCTGTCCTGCTTCGGGCTGCACGAATGGGCGATGGTCTACAAGACCGACGACGTCCGCCACCAACAGGTCCCGCTACGCCTTGGCAGCACCGGCACCGACGCGGTCGTCGAATCAATGTCATTGCGCTGCACCCACTTCGACGCCTTCCGGTTCTTCACCCCCGACGCCGTCGACCGCAACGCCGAGCCGCTGACCCGTGCCGACCAGGTCGCCCGGGAGCAGCCCGGCTGTCTGCACGCCAATATGGACCTCTACAAGTGGGGTTTCAAACTCACCCCGCTCATCTCCTCCGACCTGCTCCTCGACTACTTCGAGTTCGCCTGCGCCGCACGCGAACTCGATATGCGAGCGAGTCCGTACGACCTCACCGATTACGGCTATGAGCCGGTCCGCATCGAAACCCCCTCCGGGCGAGCCGAATACGTCCGCGCGCAGTCGGCGCTGGCCGAGCAATCGATGAAACTCAGACAGTCCCTCCTCGATGTCTGTGCAACACTGCTGGCGCACGAGACCGTGGGACTCGCCGCCAACTGAGCGCCATCTCATATCGCGTCGCTACCTGCGATTTCCGCCAAATTCCTCCATCAAGTTTCGGCCTGTTACTACTATGCAGACAGTCATATTCCGTCTGAGTCGGCGCCGTTTGGCGCCCATGATGAGAAAAGTTGGGATGCAACGATGCACCCGAAGCTGACACTGCGCCGTGCCCGGCCATTGGCTCTGTTCGCCACAGCGGTCGTCGCCGCGACAATGCTGCCGAGCAGCGCGTCGGCCGATCTACAGTCCGATATGGCCACCGCAGTTCAGGAATTCCTCGATATCGGCCGCACCTCGGTGCCCCAGGCGGACTGTGGACCCGGATCGATGCCCGAAACCGGACAGCAGGGCGATGTTCCGGCCGCCGACCGCGACAGTCGGCGCAGCACCCAGGGCTACACCTGCAATATGTCGATGGTCGGCAACTTCGCCGGGCGCGGCGGCGGCATCACCTCCACCAGCTTCGACCACTGCGCCTATGTGGGTTCGTTCTTCCCCGGCGATCTGATCAGCGAGGGCCGCGGCGTCCAAGTACTCGATGTCTCCGACCCGGTGCATCCACGTCCGACGGTCACCCTGACCGAACCCGCGATGCTCGCAGGCACCTGGGAAAGCCTCAAGGTCAACACCGAGCGCAAACTGCTGGTCGGTACGGGTGTGCCGATCGCCGAGGGCGCCGGCTATCTGTCGGTCTACGACATCTCCGATTGCGCGTATCCGAAGCTGCTCAATCCGGGACCCGGCACGAATCTGCTGATGCCGCTGCCGATCACCACGCACGAGGGCGGCTGGTCCCCCGATGGCCGGACCTATTGGGCCTCGGGTATCGCACCCGGCTTCGTCAGCGCCGTCGATCTCACCGATCCGGCGAATCCACACGTCATCTGGCAGGGCCTGACCGGTATCGAGGCACACGGTTTCGGCATCAGCCCGGATGGCAACCGGATGTATCTGTCGGCACTGGGCGGCTTCACCGTGCTCGATATCAGCGCCGTACAGCGCCGCGACCCCGACCCGCAGGTCACCCATATCGGCCGCACCTTCTGGACCGACGGCTGGGCCACCCAGCACAGCATTCCGGTGACCTATGACGGCAAGCCGTACCTCTACACCATCGACGAAGGCGGTTCCGGCGGTGTGAAACTCATCGATGTCTCCGATGACACCGCGCCGAAGGTCGCGGGGAAGGTCAAGCTGGAGATCAACCTGCTGCAGAACATCGACAGCAGTATCGGCAGTGCCATGGGCGGT
Source organism: Nocardia nepalensis (assembly GCF_048910785.1). NCBI lineage: Bacteria > Bacillati > Actinomycetota > Actinomycetes > Mycobacteriales > Nocardiaceae > Nocardia > Nocardia nepalensis. Next base: position 538,088 of record NZ_JBKBET010000028.1, read on the forward strand.
TCGGGGTTCGCCTACGAATCGCACTACTGTGCCGCCGACCGCCCGGTCGATCCCACCGCGCTTGCCTGCGGCTGGATCTCTTCCGGAATCAGGGTTTTCGATATCCGCGACCCGCACAATATCCACGAGATCGCCTACTTCAACCCGCCCGCACGCACCGGCCAGAACCTGAGCCTGTGGAACTCTCCGCATGCCCTCGTCTCGATCATCGGCCTGCCGTTCATGAGCACACCGTCGGTGGCACGCGCGGTGCTCGAGGGGCAATTCAATCCGTCGGACGCGCTCTCTGCGCGCACCGACATGCTCGCCTTCGGCGATATCTCCACCGACTGGTGCTTCTCGCCGCCGGAGTGGCGTGGCGACCAGCTGTATGTGGCCTGCTCCGATAACGGTTTCATGGTGCTGCAACTCGAGAACGACGTGTACACCGCACCCGCGGATCAGCGATCGACCGTCGGGTCGTGACCGTGTCCCGCTGGATTCGAGTCGCCGCATTCGCCTCCCTGGCCTTCGCCCTGGTGGTGATCGGTGCGGCGCTGCGGCCGCTGGTGCTGCCCGAATATCACACGGCCGCACCGGTTCTCAGCTCGGTGGAGATCGGGTTCGCGCAGGATATGACGGCGCATCATCAGCAGGCGCTGATCATGGTGCAGCGCTTGGATCGTGAGGTTGCCCCGACGGTTCTGCGTCTGGCCCAACAGCTCGCGGACGCACAGCGCATCGAGATCGGCAGCATGCTCGGATGGCTGCGGCTGGCCGATGCGTCGCCGTTATCGCCGCACCCGATGGCCTGGATGCATGCCGATGAGGCTGCGTCGCACCAGCATTCGACCGCAGCTACGCAGCCGACGCGCGCCACGATGCCTGGCATGGCGACCACCGGCGAACTCGACGCCCTCGCCGCCGCACGCGGGCATGATGCCGAAATCCTGTTCCTGCAACTGATGTTCCGCCACCATCAGGGTGGAGTCGCCATGGCTCGCGCCGCCGACGAACTGCTCAGCTCCGGACCCGTCAAGGAGACGGCGCGGTCGATATTCCAGACCCAGAGCCAGGAGGCGGGCGTCATCAGCGTGCTGCTCACCCAGCTCGGCGGACAACCGTTGCAATAGCGCTCGACCGCGGAGCCGACCCGCGCCCCCTCGCCGAGGTATGGTCGATCTAGATCCACGGCAGAGGAAGGCTCGAGCGACACGTGATCCGGACCGAGACAGTCACCGTTCCCGAACACGTGCACGGGTATCCCGACGTGGCCTTCGGCGGATATGTCGCGGGGCTGCTGGCCGGGCGCTGCGACGACGCGACGGTACGCGTCGACTTCCGCGCCAAAGTGCCGCTCGAGACCCAGATGTCATTGCACCCCACCAGATCCGGTGGACACGCGCTGACCGGCACGGACGGCGCACTGCTCGCCGAATCCACGCCCGCGGTGCTCAGCGCCGATCCCCCGCCCGCCCCGACCTGGGCCGAGGCCGAGGCCGTCACCGAAGCGGCCATGGTGTCGCGCCGCGTCACCGACTGCTACGGCTGCGGCGCCGCCTGCGCACCCGGACGCGGCCTGCGCCTACTGACCTGGGACACACCGGATCACGACCTCATCATCGCCGCCTGGATCCCCGACCCCGGACTCGCCGACGAATCCGGGTGTCTCCCACCAGAAGTCGTCTGGTCGGCGCTCGACTGCCCCGGTGGCTGGGCCGCCATGCGCAAACAAGGCATGCCCACCGGTGGGGTAACCGCGGCCCTCACCGCCACCCAACTCCGCCCCGTCCACGCCGACTCCCCCTACATCTCCTACGCCTGGCCCATCACCCATCAAGGCCGCAAACACACCGTTGGCATCGCCCTCGCCACCCCCTCCGGCGACCTCTGCGCCGTGGCCGAAGCCCTCTGGATCGGCCCCAAACCCTGAACCAGCTCGGTGGCCATGGGCACCGCTGCCGAAGCATTCGCGGTTACTTCATGGTGGCGAGGTTGTGCCAGAGGTTTCGGAGGCTGTCGGTGCCGCCGAACAGCGTGGTGAAGTTGGTGGAGTCGATGAGCACGATGTCGCCCGCCCGCCTGCCTGCGGGTGGCATCCAGATCAGCGTGTTGAATTCGGTGTTGCCGGCGGCAGTGAAGGGGTGGGGTCGGTCGGGGTCGACCCGCTGGCGGCCCAGGACACGGAGCGAATCGCTTTCCGGCGCGGTGAGCTCGTAATGCGGTAGATGGGGGTGGAAGTTGAATGTCGTGACGTTGTCCAACAGCCGCAGCGCATCCAGATCGCGGAACCCGGTCAAGGGTGCGATCTCGTCGGTGCCGTCGACGACCGCGGGCCGCAGGCCCCATTTGTTGTGCACAGGCACATCGAGAGCTTGCATGAGCGAGCGTGTGTACTGGCCGAATCGCTGCTGCCGCGGCACGAGTCGGTCGCCGTGGTGCTCGTATTCCATTTGTCGCTGCGCGTAGTCGTCGGTGTACCCGACGTCATGGTGCGGTGCCAGTAGCAGACAGGTGCCTTCGCGTTGCAGCCACTCGCGGATCGCGTCGATCTCCTCCGGTGCGGCTTGCTGCTCGGAGAGGACGTGATCGAGCCCGAACACCATCAGGGTGTCGGTGTCGGCCAGGATCCGCTCGTCGATCGGCAAGGTGTAACCAGCCTGGTCGATACGCTGGAACACCGCGACGGGGTGACCGGTGGCCTCCTCGGCCAGCTGCTGAAACGCCAGCGTCGAGCGATGGAACAGCTCCAATGTGCCCGCGATGCCCTGCAAGAAGTGCGCTTCGTCGTATTCCGCAGTCTCGTAGCTCGGCCACAGCACGTTGCGGACCTCGGTCATCGTCGAGAAGCGGTTGTACATCTCGGCGGGATCGCGCTGCGCCTCCCATGGATAGCTCCACGTCCAATAGATGCTCAGCCGCCGCCGCCCGTCGCGGCTGCGCGGTATGTGGTTCTGGTTGTAGGTGCGTGCCATCGGCAGGGGGCTCATGGTGTCACCTCTCGGCTGTCGAGCGTGGCCAGATATCGCAGAGCGCTGATACTCGGAAGGAAGAAGTACGCACCGCCTGTGAGCGTGGTGAAGGCCGGCAGTCCCGCGAGCATCTTGCGGATGGGCCGCTTGGGGATCGTGAAATCCAGGGTGCCGTCCTGGGTGCCGCAGATGGGGTCGTGTTCGTTGCCGAGTTCGTGGAATGTCTTGTCGTTGATCCAGACGTTCTGGGCGAACTCGAACTGGCGGACCAGGCTGGCGCAGATGATGAACGCGGCGATCCCGCGGTCCACCCCGTCGTCGGGGGCATCCTCGGGTAGCGCGGGACCGTAGGTGGCGCCGCGGCGAATCATCCTGCGGCGGTTCATGTTCACCGCGGTGTCGCGCGGGTTGAGTCGCCGGGCGTGCGCGCCCAGTGGTACCGCGTAGCCGTGCGGATCCATCTCCTTGTAGTTGAAGTCATTGTTGCGCATGGGATCCGCGCCAAGCGCTGGATCATCCCGGTCCGGGGCCAACACCAGGGGGGCGCCGCTGCGCCAGCGCCCCATGATCTTCGCGGCGAGCAACTCCTGCCCGTCCGGGGTGTCCGCGTGCTCGCGCAGATAGTTCCGAAACGCGCCGACGTGTTCTCGCAGCCGCCGGTAGGCCATATAGCTTCCGTTGCGGAACAACACCTCCGGCTGTGGCAGCGCCCGCGGTGGCCCCTCCTCGTCGGGGTAGCCCAGGATGAATTCACCGGGTTGCAGCGGTGCCCCCGAACCCGGGGTGGGTGCTTCGCCGGATCCGTCGATCACCGGCTGGGACAACCGATCTCGGAACCCGAAATGATCGTGGGCGTGATCGAAGGGCGGCGTCGCGTTCAGATCCAGGAACGACAACACCCGCACACCGGAGCAACGTGCCACCAGCTTGTGATGTTCGGTAGTGCAGCGCCGATGCTCGGCATCGGTGCGGGCGAACAGGATCGCGATGGCGTGCAGGTCGTCACCGGCCAGCCCGCCTACCCAGTTGTCGGGATGCGCGGCGCCCGTGTCGCCCAAGATGTCGGCGCGGGCGGCCATGCCTTCGCGGAACTCGTCCGGGAAGGCGGCGAGCACCTGCTCCGGCACGCCGAGTGCCCGCAGTCCGCGCCAGGTGAAGGCCAGCGTGACCCAGCGGTCGGAACTGTCCATCGTGGCGCGCACGTCCGCAGCCGATTGCACGCGATCCACCAGCGGCGTCAACCAGGCCCGCGCCCCCGCGGGATCATCGAAGGACAGGAACTCGTAGCGGCCGGTCATCGCCGGGGTCCGGGTCAGCAGAATGTGCTGAATATCGTCGAGTTCCAGCATTGGCTACTGCATCTGGTCGAGCATGTCGGAGAACGCCGCCTTCAGCCGCAGCGCTTTCTTGATCTCGTCGGCGGTGACGTAGGGGTACTCGCCGTATTCGAGGAAGCTCGGGAACTGGTGTTCACGAACGAATTTCACGAACGCCGCCGGATTTTCCTTCCAATCCTCCGGAAATCCCTCGAGATTGGTGAAAACCGTGGTGATACCGGTCTGGGAGAACAGGGTCACGGCGTCCTCGGTGTATTTGTCGAAATCGGTGTCGAAAATGCCTTGGTATTGGAAATGCAGTCCCGACCCGACATCGAACAATACCCACCGTAGATAGTGCAGCCGCAGCGGTGCCAGCGCCTCCGGGGCAGCCGCGATCGTATCCTCGATCTGCTTGCCATACGCGCGAATGGCCTCCTCCCGACCCGGTTTCACCTTGGCGATGATCGAGAACCCGTAGCAGGCGGGCGTGCGGGGATAGATCGGACCGTACCTGCCCCGCTCCAGATCGAAATAGCCCTCCGGCGGGATGGCCATTGCCGCCGGTTTACTCCAGTCACGCTCGGTTGTCGGCATATCTCCACCCATCTTCCGCACCGCAGTAAGCTGGACTTCGCTTATGCTATGCCTCGGCCCATCGCGCCGAAGCCCGAACAGCACCGGCAATCGGGAAAGAAGTAATCAACGACGTCGGTGCGTTGGAATATGCGCCGGGAACACGCTCGCTCCGGTCTCATCGAACAATCGCGCGCCGAGCGCAACTGAACTCGCAATTCCGCGATGCTGCCGACCACCGGGTCCGACGAAAAGCGCTGCCCAACGTCACAAACACCCACCAGGCCCGCGCGAGGTGTGCCACAGTACCCCTTGTGGACGAGCCAGCTCCCCGCCGTTCGGCCGATCTGGAGATGGTCTACCAGACCGTGGCGGACCGACGTCTTTCCTACGAAAATCTCCTCTGGCAGGTTCCCACTCTCAGTCTGACCGCCCAGGCATTCTTGTTCAGTATCTCGATGGGAGCCGGAAACGACCCCGTCGCGCGGATAGCCTCGTCGCTACTCGCGCTGATCGTGTCGATCATTTCGATCATGCTCATGGCGAGCCATCGCCTCGCCGAACGCAAGGACGCGATATGGCTGGAGCGGTTCGAACAGCAGCAGCTCGGCGCGGGCACCTGGGCCGCGCACGGCACCGTCTTCGAGACACAACAGCAGGGCGTCGTCCTCGACGTCGGCTGGCTGGACAAACTGATACCGATGCGGCAGATGTTCACGGTATGGGTCATCGGACTGGCCTGTTTCGGCGTGGCCGCCATCTTCATGATCATCCGGACACTGGTTGATCTCGGGCACTGAGCCGTAGCGAACCGGCACGGGCGCCCGCACTTCGAGGGGTGAGCCCGAATCCCGGGCAGAATCTGGTCATGGACCCAGCGTTGGCTCTGCGGCGCTCAGGTGTTCTCTACGAAGCGATACCAGGAGCCATGGAAGGGTTCGTAGCCGATGCCACCGGGTTCGGCGGGGCCGATGCTCGGCGCGCTGTCCGGGAAGTAGGCGAAGCCTTCGGAGTTGGTCGCTCCGCCACTGACGTAGAACAGGCAGGCGCCGTCGCGGCGGGTGATGTAGGTGACGGTGTAGACGCCGAGGTGGGTGCGGTGGCCCGGGTTGACGCAGGCGGCGGCCTGGTCTTCGAGGATGGGGCGGGACAGGCGCCAACCGGCGGCTTCGGGGACCTCGTACCAGACCAGGGCGGCGAGCGTGGCGAGGAGAATCGGGGCGGCCAGGCCGACCAGGACGGCGTGATAGCGGATCAGACCGAGAATGCCGAATACGACCGCGACCACACCGAGGACCGAAAGTCCCACCCACAGCAGCACTTTGCTCGGAAAGCTGCCCTGAGCAGCCAATTCCCAGCACAGCGCGGCACATAGCAGCGCGATGACCGCGGTGATGGCGCCCATCCAGAGTTCGAACCACAGCGGTGTCCGCCGGGGGCCGCCGCTGCTCATGTCAAGAAGATACGTCGATCCACCCTGTCCCCGAAGGGAATCGGCGCAGCGAGATGACGAAGAAAACCCCGGCCTCGCCCATCCCATCAGGGGGGCGAGGCCGGGGTCGTCGTATCAGACGTTCAGTTCGGCTGTCACAGCGGCGGGAAACCGGCCGAACCGGTGGCCATCCAGTTCCAGAACTGCGCCGCACGGTTCACAACCAGGGCGAACACATCAAGGACAACGCTTCCCATAAAACTTCCTCACATCGGACTATCTCGTGCAGCGCCCAGGGTAACGGATCGTTATGCAGGTCGAAACCGGTCATCCACCCCGCCGAGGGCCGCCGTGTGGTATGGGAATCCCCTGCCCGGCATGTTCCCGAGCAGGGGATTCACGAGTCGATCAGACCCACAGCTGACTTAGACGCAAGCCAGCGCCTTGGCCTCCCGCCGACGCCGGTGCAGGATCGGCTCGGTGTAGCCGTTGGGCTGCTTGGTACCTTCCAGCACCAGCTCCTTCGCGGCCTGGAATGCGATGCTGCCCGCGAAGTCCGGCGCCATCGGCCGGTAGTTCGGGTCGCCCGCGTTCTGCTTGTCGACCACCGGCGCCATCCGCTGCAGGCTGGCCACCACCTCATCGGCGGTAACCACGCCGTGGCGCAGCCAGTTCGCCATCAGCTGGCTCGAAATACGCAGGGTCGCACGGTCTTCCATGAGACCGATATCGCGGATGTCGGGCACCTTGGAGCAGCCGACGCCCTGGTCGATCCAGCGCACCACGTAGCCGAGGATGCCCTGGGAGTTGTTGTCCAGCTCCTGCTGCTTCTCCTCGGCGGACCAATTCGGGTTCGCCGCGAGCGGGATCTCCAGGATCTGGTCGACGGTGGCGCGACGGCCACCGGCGGCGATCTCCTGCTGGCGCTCGAACACATTGACCCGGTGGTAGTGCGTCGCGTGCAGGGTGGCGGCGGTCGGCGAGGGCACCCACGCGGTATTGGCGCCCGCGCGCGGGTGGCCGATCTTCTGCTCGAGCATGTCGTGCATCAGATCCGGCATGGCCCACATGCCCTTGCCGATCTGCGCCTTGCCGGGCAGGCCGGCGTCCAGACCGGTGTCGACGTTCCAGTCCTCGTAGGACAGGATCCACTGCTGGGTCTTCATTTCGGCCTTGCGGACCATCGGCCCGGCCTCCATGGAGGTGTGGATCTCGTCGCCGGTGCGGTCCAGGAAGCCGGTGTTGATGAACACGACACGCTCGGCGGCGGCCTGGATGCACGCCTTGAGGTTGACCGTGGTGCGGCGCTCCTCGTCCATGATGCCGACCTTGAGGGTGTTGCGGGTCAGGCCGAGGACATCCTCGATCCGGCCGAACAGCTCGTTGGTGAAGGCGACCTCATCGGGGCCGTGCATCTTCGGCTTCACGATGTAGACCGAACCGGTGCGGCTGTTCTTGAGTTCGGTGTCACCGAGCAGGCTGTGCTTGGCGATCAGCGAGGTGATCAGGCCGTCCATGATGCCCTCGGGCACCTCGTTGCCCTCGACATCGATGATCGCGTCGGAGGTCATCAGGTGACCGACGTTGCGCACGAACAGCAGCGAACGGCCGTGCAGCACCAGCTCGCCGCCGTCGAGCGCGGTGTACACGCGGTCCGGGTTCATGGTGCGGGTGAAGGTCTTGTCGCCCTTGGTCACCTTCTCGGCCAGCTCACCCTTCATCAGGCCGAGCCAGTTGTGGTAGCAGAGCACCTTGTCCTCGGCGTCCACCGCGGCGACCGAATCCTCGAAGTCCATGATCGTGGTGACCGCGGACTCCAGCACCACATCCTTGACGCCCGCCGGATCGGTCTTGCCGATCGGCGAGGCGGCATCGATCTGGATGTCGACGTGCAAACCGTTGTGCTTCAACAGGATCGAGGTCGGCGAGGCCGGATCGCCCAGGTAGCCGACCAGTTTCGCGCCGTCGGCGGCCAGGGTGGTGACCTCGTCGTTGTTCAGCGTGACGGCCAGCTTGCCGCTATCGATCGCGTAGCGCGTCGAGGCCAGGTGCGAGCCGTTGGCCAGCGGGGCGGCGCTATCGAGGAACTTGCGCGCGAATTCGATCACGCGGCCGCCGCGGACCGGGTTGTAGCCGGTGCCCTTCTCGGCGCCGTCGGCCTCGGAGATGGCATCGGTGCCGTACAGGGCGTCGTAGAGCGAGCCCCAGCGCGCGTTCGCGGCATTGATCGCGAAGCGGGCGTTCATCACGGGCACCACGAGCTGCGGGCCCGCGGTGGTGGCGATTTCGGCGTCCACGTTCTGGGTGGCGATCTTGAAATCGGCCGGTTCCGCGCGCAGGTAGCCGATGTCACCGAGGAAGCTCTTGTATGCGGCCTTGTCATAGTTCGCGCCGGGGTGCTCGGCGTGCCAGGCATCGAGCTTGCCCTGGATCTCGTCGCGTTCGGCCAGCAGGGCGCGGTTGCGCGGGGCGAGGTCATTGATGACCTGCTCGGCTCCGGCCCAGAACGCGGCGGAATCTACGCCGGTTCCGGGAAGCGCCTGGTTCTCGATGAACTCGTGGAGAACGCTGGCCACCTGGAGCCCGCCGACCTGAATCCGCTCTGTCATCTACTGCCTCACTTTTGAGAAAGCCGGGTGGGAAAAAATCGCAACCAATGTTACCCGTCGGTAGTGATGTGACGGTGCGTCGGGTCGATCGCCGCGCGGCGTTATTGGCTGCCGCCGCGCCGAACCTCGGATGCCGGTTCGTCAGCGAGTCGCGATGGATGTCTTGCGGGGATCGCCCAGGACCCCTTGATTGTATCGGTCCGCGGATTTAATGTACTGACTGGAACATTTAGTGCCGTTCCCGCATCGGAATCAATGGAGTGCAAGGTGGCATTGCCGGAACAGTCGTTAGCGGACAAGGTCGCGCTGGTCACCGGCGGTAGCCGGGGCCTCGGCCGCGAGATGGTGCTGGCCTTCGCGGCCGCCGGAGCGGATGTGGTGATCGCCAGCCGCAAACTCGACGGGTGCGTCGAACTCGCCGATGAGGTGAAGAACACACACGGTCGGCGCGCATTGCCGGTGGCGTGCAATGTCAGCGACTGGGCGCAGTGCGATGCGCTGGTCGAGGCGGCGTACGCGGAGTTCGGCCGAGTCGACGTGCTGGTCAACAATGCGGGGATGTCGCTGCTGTATCCGAGCCTGGATCAGGTGAGCGAGGCGATGTTCGACAAGGTGATCGGGGTGAATCTCAAGGGGCCGTTCCGCTTGTCGACCTTGATCGGCGCCCGAATGGCGGCCGCCGGTGGCGGCTCGATCATCAATATCTCCTCGATCGAGGCGGCGCGGCCGGAACCGCTCGCGGTCCCCTACGCGGCCGCCAAGGCCGGACTGTCCAATCTCACCGGCGGCCTCGCACAGAGCTTCGGACCGACGGTGCGGGTCAACACGATCCAGTGCGGTGCGTTCGCCACCGATATCTCCAAGGCGTGGCCCGATGAGTTGCGGGCCGAGCTGACCCGGCACATGGCGCTGGGGCGGGTCGGGCAGCCGGACGAGATCGTCGGCGCGGCCTTGTTCTTCGCGACGGAGGCCTCGGCTTACTGCACCGGCGCGACGCTGGCCCTGGACGGAGGCTGGCGATGAAGGCGCTGACCTATGCCGGCCCGCAACAGATCTCGTTCACCGAGGTACCCGATCCGGTGCTGCCCGGCCGCGACGGGGCGATCGTGCGGGTGACCGCGGCCGGTATCTGCGGTAGCGATCTGCATATCTACGCCGGGCACGGCTTCACCAATGGCATCGGGTACAGCGTCGGGCACGAGGCGGTCGGTGAGATCGTCGAATTGGGTCCGGATGTCCAGGGATTCGCGATCGGTGATCGGGTGCTGGTGTCCGCGTCGGTTGGCTGCAATCGCTGTGCGAAGTGCAAGGCCGGCATCGTGGCCGCCTGCGAACGGCATCCCCTGCCGGTCGATGCCTGCTACGGCCTCGGCGGATCGCTCGCGGGCGCGCAGGCCGAATTCCTGGCGGTCCCCCGCGCCGAGGGCAACCTCGTCCGGCTACCGGACACGGTCAGCGACGAGGCTGCGATCGTGCTCACCGACAATGCGCCGACCGCCTGGTACGGCGCCCGTCGGGCCCGGATCGCGCCCGGTGAGACGGTGGTGGTGATCGGGCTCGGACCGGTTGGGCTGATGGCCGTGCAGTCGGCATTCGCGATGGGTGCGTCGCGGGTGCTCGGCGTGGATCTGGTGGCCGAACGTCGCAAGCGCGCCGTCGAATTGGGTGCGGAGGTGGTCGAATCCGACGAACCCAAGACCGTCATTCGCGAAATGCTCAGCGGTGGTGCGGATGTCGCGATCGAGGCGGTCGGCGCGGATGCGACCATCAAGCTGGCCATCAGCGCCGTCGGGCATCGCGGGCGAGTGAGCGTGGTCGGCGTCAGCCAGAATCGCGCCTTCCCGTTCCATATGCAGCTGGCGCAGGTCAAAGAACTCGAATTCCATATCGGACTGTGTTCGATCCAATACGAACTGCCCGCGCTGCTGCGGCTCACCGCCGCCGGTCGGCTGCGGCCCGAAGCCGTTGTCACACATCGATTCCCGATGTCGCAGGGTGCGCACGCCTACCGCATGTTCGCCGATCGAGCCGACGGCGTGTCCAAAGTCGTCCTGGATCCGCGAAAATGACTGCGGCATCGCGAACCGATTCGGTGAGCGGTGGTGGCCGGGTTACCGGTGGACCCGAGATCGCGGCACCCCGACGCCGCGGCCGTCCACCGGCCGCGGAGACCACCGCCGAGGCGACCCGGGGGCGCATCGTGGCGGCCGCGGTGGAACTGTTCGCGGAGCAGGGTTTCCATGGCACGGGCGTCGCCGAAATCGGAGACCGGGCCGGGGTGCAACGTGGCGCGCTGTACTACCACATCGGCTCCAAGGAAGAGTTGCTGTGGCAGATCCTGCGCGATTACATCCAGTTGATGCTCACCGACGCGCAGCGGATCTCCCGTGGCACCGATGACCCGATCGGCAAGCTGCGCAAGCTGATCCGCAGCCACGTCGGGCTGATCATCGAGCACCGCAGGGAGGTCGCCATCCAATTGCGCGATGTCACCGCGCTGACCGGTGACCGCGGCGAGGAACTGCAGGAGATGCGCGACGAGGTACAGCAGTGTTGGCAACGCGTCATCGATGCGGGCCACGCGACGGGCCTGCTGCGCACGAACGACCACGTGGTCACCAACAGCGTGCTCGGCATGCTCAACATGGTGACCTTCTGGTACCGCCCGCACGGCGGCCGCTCCCCCGAGCAGATCGCTGACATCCTCGCATCCACCGTTCTCGACGGCATCGTCACCACGACAACGAAAGGCTGACCATGGCTTGGGATTTCGAAACCGACCCGGAATACCAGCGCAAGCTCGACTGGGCGGCGGAGTTCGTGCGCACCGAGGTGGAGCCACTCGACCTGCTGTACCCGAATCCCTACGACCGCACCAACACCGAGGCGATGGCGCTGATGCGCCCGCTGAAGGAGAAGGTCAAGGAGCAGGGGCTGTGGGCCTGCCACCTCGGACCCGAACTCGGCGGTCCCGGCTATGGGCAGCTCAAACTCGGACTGCTCAACGAGGTGCTCGGCACCTCGGTCTGGGCGCCGTCGGTATTCGGTTGCCAAGCACCGGACTCCGGTAATGCCGAGATCCTCGCGCACTACGGCACCCCGGAACAGAAGGCCAAGTATCTGGAGCCGCTGCTCGCCGGTGATATCGGCTCCTGTTATGTCATGACCGAACCGACCGGCGGCTCTGATCCGACGCTGTTCAAGACCCGCGCGGTGCGCGACGGCGACTCCTGGGTCATCAACGGCGAGAAGTGGTTCAACTCGAACGCGCAGTTCGCCAGCTTCCACATCGTCATGGTGGTCACCAATCCGGATGTCAGCCCGTACCAGGGCATGTCGATGTTCATCGTGCCCGCCGACACACCCGGACTGGAGATCGTCAAGAACTTCCACGTGCACGGGTTCAGCGAGCACGAGGGTCACCTGCGCTTCACCGACGTCCGGGTGCCCGCCGACCATCTGCTCGGCCAGGAAGGCTTGGGCTTCATCGTCGCGCAGACCCGCCTCGGCGGCGGTCGCGTGCACCACGCCATGCGCACAGTCGCGTTGGTGCGCAAGGCCTTCGACATGATGGCCGAACGCGCCGTCTCGCGGCCGATGCGCAAGGGAACGCTGGCGGGTCTGCAGATGACCCAGGAACGCATCGCGGACAGCTGGATCGAGATGGAGCAGTTCCGCCTGCTCGTGCTGCGCACCGCCTGGCGCATCGACAAGGAACAGGATTACCTGAAGGTGCGCAAGGACATCGCCGCCATCAAGGTCGCGATGCCGAAGGTGATGCACGATATCGCCCAGCGCGCACTGCATCTGCACGGCGCCATCGGCGTCAGCCAGGACCTCCCCTTCGTCGACATGATGAACTACGCCGAGGTCATGGCGATCGCCGACGGCCCCACCGAAGTCCACAAGATCACCCTGGCCAAGGAGGTCCTGAAGGACTACGCCCCCGGCGACCCGGTGTACCCCAGCGGCTACCGCCCCGCGCTCCGCGAACAAGCGCGCGAACTGGTCGCCCGCCGCCTGGAACATATCGTCGGCAACCTGTAGTCCGAACGCTGGATTCGGCGGGGCCCGGATGAACGTCCAGCTCCCGGAAGGCGACAGAGTGATCGCATACGAGGTGCGGCGGGTGCACAGTTGCGAGTTCTGCGGCACCGACGACCAAGCCCTCGGCACCCACGGTTCCTTGGACCGGGCCAAGTCGACCGCCGAACAAGACGCGGGCCTGGCCCTGGAATGGGAGGGGTTCACCGCCGACGGTGAGTGGCCGCTGTGCGCCGATCCCGGGGACGGCGTCTACCGCTACTACATCTACGCGCGGGAGGCCACAGCGTGACGGCAGCCAGCGATGCTCGCGTTGCCGGGTCCAGGGCATCGCTGCGATCCGCAGTATCCCGCAACGGGACTCAGTTGCGGGACCGACGGCATACGTCGGATGGGCGCGGACGGTGCGCTGAATTCCACTCGGCCCGTGGGCATTGCGCGCGACAGCGAGATGCGGCCCAGGGAACGGCAATTCCCGAACACGGGACGAATGCCGGTCAACAGGGTTCAATGGATGCTCACACGATGACGCACGGGGAGGGAATCGTTGGTGTCTGTCACCACCACAACCGTGGACGAGGCGGACGCCGCCTCGGACACGATGGAGGAGCCGCGCACCCTCGCCCGCGGCTCCTTCATCCCCGCACACCTGACGCGAAAGTCGCCGCAGCGCTGACCGAATAGCCGCCCATCGCGGCAAGTCGGCGAAAAATGTCCACCCTTTGTCATAGGATGTTCTCGCATAACCCCTGCTCAGACCATACGGTTGTCTCCGACGCGGCGGCAGGCAGTCGCGTACGGCCCTCGGCCGGTTCGGACCTAGCAAAACTGAGGTGTGGACCATGTTTATGCGCAAGATGATCGGCGCCGTGGCGGGAACCGTCATGGTTGGTGCGGCGGGCGCCGTCGGCGGTGCGGGTGCGGCCACGGCCGCGCCGGGTTGCCCCGACCTCTACGTCGTGGCGATACCCGGCACCTGGGAGACCTCCGATGCCAACCCCAGCGAGGGCATGCTCGGGAGCGTCACCGATAACCTGCCGCGGAACACCCGTACCGACTATGTCACTTACGCGGCGACCGCATTCCCCTGGGAGACCGATGTTTACGGGCGCTCCAAGAGGCAGGCCATCGATAACGCCCGCGGCCTGGTCCTCGCGATGGCCCAGCAGTGCGGCGCGACGAAGATCGCGCTGATCGGCTACAGCCAGGGCGCCGACGCGGCGGGCGATCTCGCCGCCGAAATCGGCACCGGGCTCAGTCCGATCCGGCCCGAACGTATTGTCGCGGTCGGTCTCATCTCCGATCCGCGCCGCGCCCCCACCGATGTACTGGTCGGTCCGCCCGTGGATGGTGCCGGTGCGGGCGGCCCGCGCATCGGCGGCTTCGGCTTCCTCACCCCGCAGACCCGGACCATCTGCGCCGTCGGCGACCTCTACTGCGCCGCGCCGCCCACCGACTTCGCCGCCCGCTTCGCCGGATTCCTGGCCCAGGCCTCCGATCCCGATCCGGCGCAGCTGTGGCGCTATCAGCAGGAGGCGTTCGCGATCATCAACGACCTGATGGCGGCCGGGGTGGTCCCGCTCGTCCAGCATCAGCTGGCCGATCCGGAAATGAAGGAACGCAAACAGGAATTCGAGCGCTTCTACAACTCGTTCGTACACCAGAACTATCCCGCTTACGTCGTGGATTCCAGCGGCGCGACCGCCACCTCGTGGATGCGGCAGTGGCTGGTGAGCCTGGCCTGAAAAACCCTTCGCCAGCGGTGGGCGCGCTGTGCCACCATGGATTTCGATGATGATCACCCGATACCGCGGGTGATCGAGGAGCTTCGGAGAGGAGGAGGCGGCCGTGACCATTGTCCTATCGAGCCCGCGTCGGTATGACGTGCGCGTCGAGCAGGTAACCCGCCGCCTCCTGGCCGGTCACTGACCGGCCAGCCGCCTCCCCCGACTCGCTCGTTCTCCCGAAACATGGTGATTCCCATGACGTTCCATCGTGCCGCCGATCCGGTGGTGTCAACTGTCGATAACTGGATACACACCCGAGTACTGGTACTCAACGCCAGCTACGAGGCGCTCACCGAGATCAGCGCCGAGCGGGCCGTCGTGCTGGTCATGGGCGGAGCCGCGGAATCGATCGCGGATCGGGAACCGCACTTCCCGATCCGGTCCAAGCACCTCGAGCTCGCACTGCCGGAGACGATCCGGCTGCTGCGCTACGTGTACCTCGACCACGTGACCCGGGTACACGACGGCAGCCGGGCGACGTTGGCCGGTGTGCTGCGCCGGGACAACCACCGGTGCGGTTACTGCGCGTCCTGGGCACGCACCGTCGACCACATCCGTCCGCGCAGCCGGGGTGGTCCGAACACCTGGAACAACCTGATCGCGGCCTGCGCACCGTGCAACTCGACCAAGGCCGACCGCACGCCGGAGGAGGCGGGCATGCGGTTGCTGTGGGAGCCGAAGGCGCCCAACGATATGGCCAAGCGCCAGCAACGGATCTGGAAGCAGCTGGCCGCCACCTGAGCCGAGAGAGAAAGGAGAAGGCTCGAAATGACCGTCGAATTGGAGATCAACGCAGTTGTCGACCTGACCGACCTGCTCCCGCTCTCGGATTCCCGGGAGTGGCATCGGGCGGCCTGCCGCGGCGACCCGAACCACGAGGCGTGGTTCCCGTACCCGTCGCAGGACTTCGCATACGCGCGTGAGGTTTGCGCTGGCTGCCCGATCCGGCATGCCTGCGGTGACTTCGCCGCGCGCACCGGACAGTCCGGGGTTTGGGGCGGACACGAGTTCGACCGGGGACGGATGATCCGGCCCTAGGTACCATGGCCCGCCACGCCGTGCCGATGCGCCGCACCGGGCGCACCGGCACGGCAAATCTCGCGTGACCATACACTGACGATCGTGGGCACACATCGCAGCGGAACCAGGTCCCGGGGCGTCAGCAAAGGTCCGGTTATCGCAGTGATTGCCGTTTTGCTGCTAGTCGCGGCGGTCTTCGCGTTCTTTCAACTCAGTAATCGCGCCGAGAGTCGCGACAAGTCGGCCGCGGCCGAGTGCAAACAAGGGCCGTCGACGCTGTTCGTCACCGTCGATCCGGAACTCGCCGACCCGGTGCGCGCCGCCGCCGAACGGTACAACGCGACCAACCCGAAGGTGCGCGACCATTGCGCGAAGGTGGTGGTTACCGCCCAGCCGTCCGCGGCGATCGTCGCCGGGTTCACCGCGGGCACGCCGTGGAACGGTGCGCTCGGTCCGCAGCCCGGACTGTGGATCGCCGATTCGATGCGCTCCATCGAATCCATGCGCGTGCCCGGCCTGATCGAGGGCACTCCAGCGCCCGTCGCGATGAGTCCGATCGTGGTCGCCGTACCCGAGGAGCTGCGGCGCGCGCTCGAGCAGGCGAAGATCACCTGGGCGGATCTGCCACGGCTGCAACAGGGTTCGCTCGACGAGCTGGGCCTGCCCGGCTGGGGTGGGCTGCGGATGGCGCTGCCCTCCGGTGACGCGACTCTCGCCGCGGCCGCCGCCGTCGGCTCGGCGGTGTCGGGCACCGATCCGCTCAGTGACGTGGCCGCACAATCCGGTCAGGTTGTCGCCGCGATATCCGGGCTCGCCGCCAAGGCTGCGCAGTCGGCGGATACGACAACGGCACTGGCCGGTCTCGATGGTTCCGATTCGCCCGTCCACGCGGTGGCCGCTACCGAGCAGCAACTCAAATCGCTTGGTGGCACATCAGCATTCCGGCCCGCCGGAAGCACACCGGTCGCCGATCACCCGGCCGCGCTGATGTCCGGAGCCTGGGTGGACAAGACGCAGAATCTGATCGCGTCGATATTCGCCGACTACCTGCGGGCGCCTCAGCAGTCCGCGGCCTTCACCGCGGCCGGATTCGCCGCCGCACCGGCGGCCGCCGCGCCCGCGCCGTCGCGGACCGCATTGGACAAGGTGCGTGCCACGCTCGCCAATCCCGTTCTCGGAGTGCAGGCTACGGTGCTGCTCGACGTGTCGTCCTCGATGGGGAATACCGACGGATCCGCCACCCGACTGTCCAATGCCCTCGGCGCCCTTCGCTCCACCATCAACGTGATGCCGCCGGACTTCGGCCTCGGCGTCTGGACCTTCGGCAAGAATCTCGACGGCACCAAGCCGTACAAGATCCAAACCCCCACCGCGCTCTTGAGCAACGAGCAGCGCACCACACTCGATACGGCTCTGGATACGGTGAAGCCCACCGATTCTCGCCCCGACCAGGCCTACCCGTCACTGCTGGCCGCCTACCACGCCGCCGTCCAGGCATACACCCCCGGACGCACCAATTCGGTCCTGCTGATCACCGACGGCCCCGACGACGACTCCACCGTCACCGGCGCCAAACTGCTCACCGAACTGACCGCCGCCACCGACCCCGCCCACCCGATCCGCATCGATGTGATCGTCATCGGCGGCACCGGCACCGAAACTCTGCAAACCGCCGCCAAACGCACCGGAGGCACCTACACCCGCCTGGCCACCTCGGACGACATCAGCTTCGGTACCGCAGTTGCGCACGCGTTGACGACGCCGTGAGGCTTGCGGGTCGACCTGTGCTGGCTCCTGTTGCCCGGAACGGACTCTCCACCACCGGGTGTTGATATCGCCTGGCCAACACGATGATTCATACCGAAACCGGGGCGGATCCAGAAGATTGGCCGTCCGGTTTAGGCGGTAGCGTGCCGATCGCCGGACAGCACACCGCCCCACAGTGCGATGATTTCCCGGTGACTTCCTGGCTTCCGCTCCTGAGCTCGCTGATCGTCGCCGTCGTAGCACTCGTCGGCGTCGTGATCAACAACCGAACCAACCGCGATGCGATCACCGCGGCCGACGCGCGCAACCAGACCACGCTCGACACCGCGCAGCGCAACATCGAGACGTCCAATGCCGCCGCCGAACGCCGCGAACAGGACAAATGGCGACGCGATTCCATCCTGACCGCGGTCTCCTCGACCCTGGAAACCGCCGCCGCCGTGCGCCAAGATCTGTGGGACACCCTCAACCTGAAGGCCGAAAGTGTCGAGGATGTGGACAGTTTCGGCAAACAGGTCCTCGAAAGCATCGCCACTCTCAACGGCTTCATCACCCGACTCCGCGTCCTGGCCAACCCCAAGATTCCGAGCCGCTGCGAAGATCTGGTCCGCACCCTCACCGCCGCCCAGAGCATCACCGTCCAACGCCTCAAGGTCGAGCTCGACGAAGAAGCCACCATGGACGACGTCAACGCGATCCGCGCCCTATGGCACAAGGCCATCTCCAACACCGTGGAAGAGGAACGCGGGGTCATCAACGCAACCCGCTCCGAACTCGGCATCGAAGCCCTCAGCATCCTCCCCGAACACGCCCCCGAACCCGCACCCGAACCCGAACCAGCCTGACCCTGCGTCCGGCAGCCGTCGGAAACACCGCACCACCCCAATAGCGAACCACCGTCGCCTCGCCCCCACTGCGATCGTCGCCCTCCGCCCATCACTCGATGCGGGACCGGACGTGGCGGCCTCAGTCCTGCCCGCACCCGAGCCATGGACAGAGCGAAAGCCCGAGCGCACCGCGGTGACCTTGGTGCACTCGGGCTTCGAGAAGCCGGGGGGCGACCCGATAACCGTCAGTACGCGTCGAGCGGCGGGCAGGAGCAGACGAGGTTCCGGTCACCGTACGCACCGTCGATGCGCCGCACAGCAGGCCACACCTTGCCCCGCGACGGATCCACACCATGCGGGTACACCGCGATCTCCCTGCTGTACGGGTGATTCCACTCCGCGACCAGGCAGGCCGCGGTATGCGGCGCACCACGCAGCGGGTTGTCCTCTACCGGCCACACACCGGCGCCGACCTGGTCGATCTCGGCCCGGATCGCCGTCATCGCGAGAATGAATTCGTCCAGCTCCGCGAGGTTTTCGCTCTCGGTGGGCTCCACCATCAGCGTGCCAGCGACCGGGAAGCTCATGGTCGGCGCGTGGAATCCATAGTCCGCCAAGCGCTTTGCCACATCATCGACGGTGACGCCGGTCTGCTTGGTGATATCACGCAGGTCGAGGATGCACTCGTGCGCGACCATCGAGTTCTCACCGGTGTAGAGCACCGGGAAGTGCTCGTTCAAACGACGGGCGATGTAGTTCGCCGACGCGATCGCGGTCAGCGTCGCCTCGCGCAGACCATCGGCACCCATCATCCGGATGTATGCCCAGGTGATCGGCAGAATCGAGGCCGAACCGTACCTGGCGGCGGACACCGCGTGCGAACCCGGCTGCAGCGGATCGCCGGGCAGGTACTGGGCCAGATGCGAGCGGACCGCGACCGGCCCGACACCGGGACCGCCGCCGCCGTGCGGAATGCAGAAGGTCTTGTGCAGATTCAGATGGCTGACATCGCCACCGAATCGGCCCGGACGGGCCAGGCCGACAAGCGCGTTCAGGTTCGCACCATCGACGTACACCTGACCGCCCGCATCGTGCACCAGCGCACACAACTCGGCGACCTCGTGCTCGTACACACCGTGCGTCGACGGGTAGGTGATCATGATGCAGGCCAGCCGCTCAGCGTGATCGGCGATCTTGGCGCGCAGATCGTCCAGATCCACGTCACCGTTCTCGCGGCACTTGACGACCTCCACCCGCATGCCCGCCATGGTCGCCGAGGCGGCGTTGGTGCCGTGCGCGCTGGAGGGAATCAGGCAGGTATCGCGGTGTGCGTCACCGCGATCGAGGTGGTAGCGGCGGATCGCCAGCAGTCCGGCGTATTCGCCCTGACTGCCCGCATTCGGCTGCAGGCTCACCGAATCGTAGCCGGTGATCGCGGACAGCCAGTTCTCCAGATCGGTGATCACCTTCAGCAGGCCGGGCGCATCCTCGACCGGAGCGTAGGGATGCACGCGGGCGAAGCCGGGCCAGGTGATGGCCTCCATCTCCGCGGTCGCGTTGAGCTTCATGGTGCAGGAGCCGAGCGGAATCATGCTGCGGTCCAGGGCGATGTCCTTATCGGAAAGCCGCCGCAGATAGCGCAACATCGCGGTTTCGGTGTGGTAGCTGGTGAATGCCGGATGGGTCAGGAATCCCGAGGTCCGGGTCTCGATCGAGGGCGCCGCCGCGGGCGCGCTGGCCTCGGAAGACAATGCGGTGCCGAAGGATTCGAGCACGGCGGCGACATGTGCGTCGGTGGTCGCCTCGTCACAGGCCACGCCCACGTGATCGGCGTCGACCAGCCGCAGGTTGATACCGCTCGACTTCGCCTTCGCCACAACGGCTTCCGCGCCCCCTGGCACCCGCACCAGCAGCGTGTCGAAGTAGTTCTCGTGCACGACGGCGCCGTCGAGTCCGGCCGCGATGGCCGTCGCGCGCCGATGCACGCGCCGGGCGATCTCGCGCAGCCCGTCGGGACCGTGGTAGCTGGCGTACATCGCGGCAACGATCGCCAAGAGCACCTGCGCCGTACAGATATTGGAGGTCGCCTTCTCCCGGCGAATATGCTGCTCACGGGTCTGCAGTGCGAGCCGGTACGCCTTGTGGCCATCGGCATCCACCGACACGCCGACCAAACGCCCCGGCAGCTGACGTGCGTGCTTGGCATGCACGGACAGATATCCGGCGTGCGGCCCACCGAAGCCCATCGGCACACCGAAACGCTGTGTGGTACCGAAACATACGTCCGCACCCTGCTCCCCCGGCGGCGTAATCAGCGTCAGCGCAAGCAGATCCGCGCCGACCGCGACCAGTGCGCCCCGCTCGTGCGCCGCCTCGATCACCGGTCGCCAGTCCACGATCCGGCCCGACGCACCCGGAAGCTGGACCAGCACACCGAAGAACTCGCCATCGGGCAGCTCACCGCCGGACAGATCCGCCTCGACGATCTCGATTCCCAGCGGCTCGGCCCGGGTGTAGAGCACGGTCTTGGTCTGCGGGAACAGATCGTCGGAGATCAGCAGCCGCGCGGACTTGGATTTGCCGGCCCGGCGCAGCAGTGTCATCGCCTCGGCGGCGGCGGTGGCCTCGTCCAGCATGGACGCGTTGGACACCTCCATTCCGGTCAGATCCGACACCATGGTCTGGAAGTTGAGCAGCGCCTCGAGCCGCCCCTGGCTGATCTCGGGCTGGTAGGGCGTATAGGCGGTGTACCAGGCCGGGTTCTCGAGCAGGCTGCGCACCAGCACCGGCGGGGTCAGCGTGTCGTAGTAGCCCAGCCCGATCATCGTGGTCGCGACGGTATTCGAATGGGCGAGCGCGGCCAGTTCGTCGAGCACCTCGTGCTCGGTCGCGGCGGGCGGCAGCGCCTCGAGTCCGGAGCCGTCCAGAATGCTGGCGGGCAGCGCCGCGGTGGCGAGCTCGTCCAGCGAGCCGACGCCGACGACGTCCAGGATCCGGGCGAGTTCATCCCGGTCGGGTCCGATGTGGCGGTCGGCGAATGATCGAGTCACGACAAGCTCCCAAGGTCGGGCGGGGTCGACCAGCAGCGGTCGACGAGTACCGGCCCTCCCCCTCTGTCGTGGAGCCTGAGAGATTCGGTCGTCACGACGTAGTTGCCGGGACCCCTTTCCCCATGGGCGGGCGACCCCCGCGTTGTGCGGAGTCACCACTTTCCAGAGACGTCGAAGCCCGTACGGTCCCTTTTGCCTGAGAGATTGACGGGGAGGTGCTGCTCCTTCGGCGCCCGAACTCTTGTGAAGTCCGGAACTCTCCCGCACGGCGGCGACGCATCGCTAGTTTATGCCGAGGACACGCCGAAGTTCGCCACAGGTGCCCACCGGGTCGTGTCGTCCTCGTCACTCTGCCCGCGCCACCCACGGCCACGTACGCGAGCGCTTCGGCGTCGAAACTCGAGGCATGCACCGTCGCGCTGCGCCATCGGAAAATGATGGTGGAACTCGAAGTGGCAGTCCCGCAGGGATTTTCACGACTCACCGAGACCGCTGACCGGCCACGACATCCGAGTGTCGGTGCCCACGTCGAGGGCCCGGTCGCATCGACCGCGCCCCCGACCGACGCGGACCGCCTAGCCGGTCTTCCGGTTCATCCGAGCCTTACGACGGAAGGACAACTCGTCCTCCGGCCGTTCGCTGGCACTTCCGCTCACGGCCCGCTCGGCCGGGAAGTTGGCGATGGCTCCGGTCAGTTCCCGCATGGCGCCGCTGACCGCGATTCCGAAGACGCCCTGCCCACCCTGCAGTAAATCGACTACCTCCTCGGGCGAGGTGCACTCGTACACCGAGGTGCCGTCCGAGAACAGCGTGATGCCCGCCAGATCCTGCACCCCGCGGCTGCGCAGATGGTCGACGGCGATGCGGATGTTCTGCAGCGAGATGCCCGCGTCCAATAGTCGCTTCACGATTTTCAGGACCAGAATGTCCTTGAACGAATACAGCCGCTGGCTGCCCGAGCCCGCTGCCCCGCGAATGGAGGGCACGACCAATCCGGTGCGAGCCCAGTAGTCGAGCTGCCGGTACGTGATCCCGGCCACCTGGCATGCGCTGGGTACGCGGTAGCCGACCAGATCGTCGGGCACCGAATCATCCGGGAACAGGCCTGGCTGTACCACATCCTGCGATTGCTCTGCCACTGACCACTCCCTTGCTCCGCCGACGCCTAGCCTCATCAAAGACCCAGCTCCGTCACGACCAACGACCGGCCATAACGGACGTGGCCCAACTATCGAGATTACTCCCCCTGATTCTCCCGGGAGCGCCATCGTCGGACCAAGCGCGACGCGCGGTCGGAGTCTAGACCTCTACTTTAGGGCCAGCAGAAATATGGGCACGTCGAACCGACAACACCGCTGCGCGCCCGTCAACTCAGCTATCGGTGGCCTTGAAGTCGTCCGGGGAGACCGATTCGAGGAACTCCTTGAACTTCTCCACCTCGTCCTCGCGCTCGTCCGGCATGACCAGCCCGGCCTCCTCGAGCACGGGCTCCTCGGCATAGATCGGGCAACCCACCCGCAAGGCGATCGCTACCGAATCCGACGGCCGCGCCGAGATCCGCAGATCGTTGTCGAAGACCAGATCCGCGTAGAAGGTGCCCTCCTGCAGATCGACGATCCGCACTTCCTTGAGGGTATGCCCGAGGTCGGCGATCAGGATCTTGATCAGATCGTGGGTCAGCGGACGGATCGGAGTCACCCCCTCTTGTTCCAGCACGATCGCGGTCGCCTCGGCCTGCCCGATCCAGATCGGCAAGTACCGGTCTCCGGACGCCTCGCGGAGCAACAGCACGGGCTGGTTCTGTGGCTGCTCGACACGAATGCCGATAACGCGCATCTCACTCATCGCACTGCCTCCCAATGACTCGCCGGCCGCCCGGCATGACCGCTGCAGAGCTCGCCGTACCACGAGTCTAAGCGAACCTCGAGGCGTGCAGCATTCGGTGTGCACAGCCGAAATCGGCGTGTTGTCCGTCTGGAACGCAAACCGGCCCCGCCGGAAATCTCAGCCGCCGAGCGAGGACCGCACCGATGCCTTCACCAGACAGGTGTGCAGCGTCAGCGACAGCGCCGCGAGTTCGCGCACTGTTTCCTCCGCGCGCGCCCGCGCACCGGCATCGCGACTCTTGGCGATCGGGGCGGCGATCTGCGCCACCAGCGCGGCCTCGCGATCCGCGGCCAGCTTGAAGGCGCGCAAATGCCTTGCCTCCAGCCCGAATTCGGCCATCGCCTTGGCGGTCTTGGCCAGCGTCACCGCGTCCGCGTCGAAGAAACCCGCGGCGCCCGGCGTGATCAGATTGGCCCGGATCAGATCGGCGAGGAATTTCTCGTCGATCTCGGCCTGGGCGAGCAGATCCGCGCGGGTGAGGCGGATTTCGTGATCGAATCGCAGCTCGTCGGGCGAGATCTCGCCCGGCACGACACCGAGTCTGCGTGGCGCCGAGGTACGGGCCGCATTGTGCGCCGAAGGTGTTGCGGTGGGCTCGGAGTCGGGCAGCACGTGCCCGGCCTCCGGCACACCGTTGCGGCCGGAGTGCGCCCGGGCGCGGGCTTCCCGCACACCGAGCGTCGCCGCACCGCTGTCGATCGCCTCGAGCTGTTCCTTGATCACCTTCAAGGGCAGGTACTGGTCGCGCTGTGCGGTCAGTACGAACCTGAGCCGTTCACAGTCCGCGATCGAGAACCTGCGATAACCCGACGGTGTGCGCTCGGGTCTGATCAACCCCTCGGCCTCGAGGAAGCGGATCTTCGAGATGGTGATGTCCGGAAAGTCCGGTCGCAGCAGGTCCAGCACGGAGCCGATCGACATGCCTCCGCGAGCCCACTGCGCCGCGCCCGTCATAGCATCGAGTCTTTCATGACACAGCGTTCTTCCCTGTCAACACCGCCGACACGCGAAATCCGTGCCGCAAGTGTCACAGGCTGCCCGCACCCGCCGACGGCTCGTTCACTTGGGCCTTCGGTCCGGTGAGGAACACGAGGCGGAACTTGCCGATCTGTACCTCGTCACCGTTCTGCAGCTCCGAGGAATCCACCGGCTCCCGGTTGACATAGGTGCCATTGAGGCTGCCCACATCGACCACCTGGAAGGAATCGTCGTCCTGCCGGAACTCGGCGTGCCGACGGCTGACGGTGACGTCATCGAGAAAGATGTCACTGTCCGGATGGCGGCCCGCCGACGTGGTCGGCTGATCGAGCAGGAACCGCGAGCCCGCGTTCGGGCCGCGCTTGACGACCAAGAGGGCAGCGCCAACAGGCAGACCCTCGACCCCTTGG
Source organism: Nocardia nepalensis (assembly GCF_048910785.1). Classification (NCBI taxonomy): domain Bacteria; kingdom Bacillati; phylum Actinomycetota; class Actinomycetes; order Mycobacteriales; family Nocardiaceae; genus Nocardia; species Nocardia nepalensis. The sequence goes on from NZ_JBKBET010000028.1 coordinate 562,742, forward strand.
ACCGGCTGTTCGCCGGTCACCTCAGCGGAGCGCGACGCGTCGACCTCGTTCAGGAAATCCGCGCGGAAGACCGACGTCGTCTCGGCCGCGGTCTCCCCGTAACCCGGGTCTTTGTTCTCGCTCACCGTTTCTCTCCTCCTCGAACCTGATTATCCATGCAAGCAGGTGCTGCCTTCACCGCCACGACCTGGGGATCCTGGCGCTAGAACACCGGCTGCCAAGCACCGGCACATCTGTTGGCATTGACCGTACCCTGCCAGGGCGTACCCGTGCAGGTAGAACCGGGAAGGCTTGGTCAGCCCCCGATAACTCCTTGATAACCTGCGGCATCCAGCAGTTCACCCAGCGCCGCATCCACGCTGCCCTCCTCGCTCAACTCGAGCTCGAAGATCCACCCATCGCCATAGGGATCGGTGTTCAGCGTTTCCGGTGCCGTGGTCAGAACATCGTTCACCGCAACGACTTTCGCGGCCAGCGGAGCGTAGATATCGGACACGCTCTTGGTCGACTCCACCTCGGCGATGCCCTCCGCAGCGGCCACATCCTTGTCCAGGTCGGGCAGCTGCACGAACACAACGTCACCGAGTTGAGACTGTGCGTAATCGGTGATGCCCACGCGAACCCGGGTCGGGCCGATTCGCCGCACCCATTCGTGCTCCTCGGTGTAGCGCAGATCCTCGGGGGTCTGGGTCACAGGCCATCCTTTCATCTAGCTGACCTTCTCGAGCGACCTGCAAGCAGTCGCTACGTGCCGACGCAACTCTAATCGCTACTCACCGCGGTGTGGCACAGCCGGTATCGCTCGCGCGACAGCGAAAGCCTTCCAGATGTACAGCACGCCGGTCCACACATACACCGCCGTGCCCCAGACCAGGAATGCCCCACCGAAGGCACGGCCGAAACCTGCCAGCGCCCAGTCCATCTGACCGGCCAGCAGCCACGGCAGCGCCGACATCAGCGCGAAGGTGGCCGCTTTGCCCAGGTAGATGACCTCCGGGGGGTCCAGCTCACGGCGTTTGTACACCGAAAGGGTCAGCGCGAGGATCGCGTCGCGGCCGATCAGGATCACCGCGACCCACCAGGGCATCAGCCCGCGGATGACGAAGGCGGCCAGGGTGGTCACCAGGTACAGCCGATCCACGAACGGGTCCAGCAGAGCGCCGAGCCGCGAGGACTGGTCGAGCAGCCGGGCCAGCTTGCCGTCCAGGAAGTCGGTGACGCCGCTGGCCACCAGCAGCGCGAATGCCCAGCCGTCGGCCCGCAGCACCAGCAGCAACCACAGGAACAGTGGCACGCCCGCCAGTCGCAGCACGCTCAAGACGTTCGGGACGGTGAGGATGCGGTCGTCGAAGATGCCGCCAACGGCCGGGTCATCGGTATTGCCCGTGCCGGAGTCGGCGCGTTCGCCCGGTTCCGTCTTCCCCGATTCGGTTGTCACAGCCCGTGCATACCGCACCGACCCCGGTTCACGCCATCCGGGCACGCCGGTTGCGAACACTTTCGCGCACCTTCAAGCTGTGGATTACGCCGCACCAACCCGAGTGACAGAATGAGTGTGAAACCATCTCATATGGTTGGTCTACAGGCTGCCGCACGGTTCAGAAAGGGAAACCATGCCCGCATTCGACTACGACGTGGTAGTGATCGGCTCCGGATTCGGCGGGAGCGTGAGCGCGCTGCGCCTGACCGAGAAGGGCTATCGGGTCGGGGTGCTCGAGGCGGGACGCCGCTGGAACGCCGAGGATATTCCGAAGACGAATTGGAATGTGCGCAAATCGATCTGGGCGCCACGGCTCGGTTTGACCGGACCGCAACGGATCAGCGTCCTCGGCAAGTGCGCGGTGTTCTCCGGGGCCGGTGTGGGCGGCGGATCGCTCATCTACGGCAACACCCTCTACGAGCCGCTGCCGAACTTCTACACCGATAAGCAGTGGGCCCACATCACCGACTGGCAGGCCGAACTCGCGCCGTACTACGACCAGGCCCAGCGCATGCTGGGGGTGGCGCCGAACCCGCGGATGACACCGGCCGACGAGGTGATCAAGGAGATCGCCGACGATCTGGGGGTCGGCGACACCTTTCACCCCACCAATGTCGGCGTGTTCTTCAACGAGGACGATCCCGGCACCGAGGTCGAGGACCCGTACTTCGGCGGCGCGGGCCCGCGGCGGCGCGGCTGTGTGCACTGCGCGCAATGTTTCACCGGCTGTCCGAACAATGCGAAGAACACCACCACCACGAATTACCTCTACCTCGCCGAAAAGGCCGGGGCCGAAGTGCATCCGCTGACCACAGCGACCGCGGTTCGTCCGCTGTCCGGTGGCGGCTATGCGGTCGATACCGAGCGCTCGGATCGCTGGATCCGCAAGCAGCGCAAGACCTTTACCGCCGAGCAGGTGGTGTTCGCTGGTGCCGCGCTCGGAACCCAGAAGCTGCTGCACCGGATGCGCGACGAGGCCGTGCTGCCGAATCTGTCGCCGCGCCTCGGCGAACTGACCCGCAGCAACTCCGAGGCAATCCTCAATGTGGTGAGCCGCTCACGCCGCGATTTCGCCGAAGGCATCGCGATCACCTCCTCCATCCATCCGGAGGCCGATACCCATATCGAGGTCTGCCATTACGGCAAGGGACAGAATGCGCTGTTCCCGATGTCGGTGCCGATCGTGGACGGCGGCGCGTTCCGATTCCTGCGCTTCCTGTTGGCAATCGTCTTGCACCCGTTGGTATTCCTGCGCAGCCTCAACGCGCACCACGCCTCGGAGAAGTCGGTGATCCTGCTGATCATGCAGTCGCTGGACAATTCGTTGACCTCCTACCGCAAGCGCGGGCAGTTGAAGACCAAACAGGGCACCGGCGAACCGAATCCGACCTGGATTCCGCTGGCGCACGATATCGGCCGCCGGTTCGGCCGCAAGGTGAACGGCGATACCCATGGCCTGATCATGGACGTGTTCAACATCCCGGCCACCGCGCACTACATCGGCGGCTGCGTGATCGGCGAGGGCCCGGAGGCCGGTGTGGTGGATCCATATCAGCGGGTATTCGGACATCCCGGCCTGCATATCGCGGACGGTTCGGCGGTCACGGCGAACCTCGGGGTCAATCCGTCGCTGACCATCACCGCACAGGCCGAGCGCGCAATGGCGTTCTGGCCCAATAAGAACGATGCCGATCCGCGCCCGGAGCTGGGCGCTCGGTATCGGCGGATCTCCCCTGTCGCCCCGAAGCATCCGACGGTGCCAGCGGCCGCACCCGGTGCGTTGCGGTTGCCGATCACGCCTGCTGATCCGGTGGTGTCCGCGACCTGACACCAGGGGCCGCGAAGACGCAGCGCCGCAGGCGCTGCAAAATGTCACAGTGTCAGACGGTGGTATCGATCTTCGCTCCTACGTCCCCGCCGAGGAGGTTCGCGCCCGCGGGCGCGCACTGCGGCAGCGGGTTCCGGTCACCGCACGGGACCGGGCGGCCACCGGGCCTGCGCGGCCGGATGTGCTGGACTTCCTGGCCGCGAGCAATGCCGGCCGGTTGCCGCATCTGGTGCCGCTGCGGGTGGGCCGGATGATCGCCTCGCCGTTCACCTTCTATCGCGGCGCGGCCGGGCTGATGGCCGCCGACCTCGCGGGCAGTCCGGACAGTGGGCTGTCCGCACAGCTCTGCGGTGACGCGCACGCCGCCAATTTCGGCCTGTACGGCACGCCGCGCGGCGAAATCATCATGGACATCAATGATTTCGACGAAACCATCGCGGGTCCGTGGGAGTGGGATCTGGAGCGGCTGGCGGCCAGTCTGGTGCTCGCGGGCCGCGAAGGTGGTGCGGCCGAAGACGATTGCGTGCGAGCGGCCCATGATGCCGCGCGGTCCTATCGGCTCGCCATCGATCATCTCGCCGACCAGCCGTTCATGGAATCGTGGAGTGCGCTGCCGGATGAGTCGATCCTGAGCCGGGCCAAGGCCGATGATCTGCTCGACGACTTCAAGAAGGCCGCGAAGAAGGCCCGCAAGAACACCAGCGCCAAAGTGGTCGAGAAATGGACCGAACATCTCGAGGATCACGAAACCGGGATCAGCAAACACCGATTCGTAAGCGACCCACCGATTCTCACGCCCGTCGACCCCAAGGTCGCCGAAGAGGTCATCGACGGACTCGAGCGCTACAGCGATACCCTGCTCGAGTCCCGGCGCAATCTGCTGTCCCGATTCGCGGTGTCCGACATCGCCTTTCGCATCGTCGGCACCGGCAGCGTCGGACTGCACAGCTATCTGGCCCTGCTGCACGGCAACGACGGCGAGGCGCTGGTGCTGCAGCTGAAGCAGGCCAATCCCTGCGCCTTGCGACCGTACCTGCCGGTACCGCCGCCGCGACACGAGGGTGAGCGAATCGTGCAGGGCGCCAGGCTGGTTCAGTCCGAGACCGATATCCTGCTCGGGTGGACCACGCTGCGCTTGGAAACCGGTGAGCTGCCGTTCGTGGTGCGACAATTCCGCAATATGAAGGGCAGTATCGATCCCACGGAGCTGTCATCGCAGGAACTCGACGATTACGGCAGGCTGGCCGGTGCGCTGCTGGCCCGTGCGCATTCGCGCTCCCTCGATCCGCGCCTGCTCGCCGGGTACCTCGACGGCGACGAGGCCTTCGAGAATGCGATCGCGCGCTTCGCGGTCCGCTATGCCGATCGGACCGAGGCCGACCACACCGCATTGGCCGATGCGGTGCGGGCTGGAAAGATCGCGGTGGAACATCCGCGGTGACACGCCGCGTCTGGTTGTCGGCACGGCGAACCGGGCCGTGTTGTCCGTATCCTTGCCACCATCGAGTGACGACGTGAAGGGCGGTCGCGAATGCTCGTGCGAGTACAGAACCCGGCAGGCACCAATGCCGAGCGGGCGCTGATCGACTGGCTGCGCACCTGGAAGGATCCGGCAAGCCCGCACGGCGTCGCCACGGTCAATTGCAGTCTGTTCCACAATGATCGGCTGCACCAGTTCGACGCCGTGGTGTGGACCCCGACCAGCTGTGTGGTGATCGAGGCCGAGGCGCTGGTCGCGCGCCAGGACGGCGTGCTGGAGGTGCCGCTGAGCGGCCCGTGGACGATCTCCGGCGAACCGGTCGCCACGGAGGGCCGCGATCGCCGCACCCCATTGGACAAATCGCGCGAACACACACTCGCACTGCAGAACTGGCTGGCCGCACGCGGTCTCGGCCAGCGCGCGGTGCACGGTGTCGCGCTGATCGTCCCGCTGCGCGGCGCCGAGCTGTCGGTGAAGCAGGAGTGGAGCGATCCGAGTTTCGATGTGATCCTCGGCAACGATCCGGACCGGCTGCGGCACTATTTCGAGACGCTGGCCGAATCCGAGAAGAACATCCACCTGTGGACCGCCAACGATGTGGCGGTGGCCTTCCGCAGCCTCGGCATCCTGCCCTATCTGCCCGCCCCGCAGGATTTGATCACCGAGGGTTTCCTCGGCCCGATCGATATCACGCTGTGGCACGGCGGCCCGCAGCAGGCGCAGGCGGAGGCCTATGCCGAGGAACTGAAGCAGGCCGAAAAGGACGCGCAGACATCGGCCCTGGTCATCGAGGCGCCCTGGTACAGCCCGTGGAAGCTGTATCCGCGGCAGGCGGGCGATATGGATCTCGGGCGAGCGTTCATGCGCATCGCGTTGGCGGCGGGCATGGTAGTCGCCCTCGCGTGGGTGATCTGGTTCGTGATGACCGCGGTCTTGACCTACGGGCCGTGAGGTAGGCCGGGATGTTGTCGCCAACCGCACAGTATCCGACGGCTCGGTTGGCACCGTGCGCGATTCGTCCGCGAGTGCACGCGCGATAGGTCCACGGGCCTGGTGCGCTCCGGTGCTGACTATCGTCGACGCGTGATCGCACCACGGCAGCTGCTCGGTTCACTCGGTCCTTACCGGGCCGACGTCGTCGCGCTGTGCGTGGTGATGCTCGGCGTCTTCGCGACCGTCCTGCTGCCGCTGACGTTTCCGGACAATGGCGGCACGACCGGCCTGGACCGCGCGCTCGCCGACCCGATCCACGCGGCCGCGGACGGCCATCCAGGTGTGTATCAGGGACTGGTGATTCCGAGCAACGGCTACATCCTGATCCCGCTGCTACTCGCGGCCGCCGCTTGGTTCGGCTATCAGGGGCAGTGGCGGCGCGCCGCGGCGATGGTGGTGCTTCCGGAGGTCGCGGTCGGGATCAACAGCTGGATGCTCAAACCGCTCTGGGATCGACCGCTGCACGATTATCTCGCGTATCCGAGCGGACATACCGTGCACCTGGTCGCGATCGCCACCACGTTCGTGCTGCTGATCGACTCGACGCGCGCACGGGTGGTCACCACCGTCATCGCCGTCGTCGCCCTGCTCTGTGCCGCCGTCGGCATGATCGGACTCGGCTACCACCTGCCCACCGATATTCTCGGCGGCACGGCCGCGGCGATCGCACTGATCACTGTGTGCTGGAGAGCGGCCGACCGCTTGCTCGAGCCGGCCGGACGAATTCGCCCGGCCGCTCGCACCTAGCACCTACCGCGGTGCGCCGCACCCGCTATACGGTCGTCGGGCTGTTCGTCCGATCGAAGACGCTGGCATCCTCGAGCAGGGCCGCGCGCAGCATGCTCTCCGGCACACCCAGGCCCTCGACCAGCGTGAGCGCGTCCGGGCGCAGCCGGTCCACGAGTTCATTGACGCCACGGCGCACGGCCTTCGCGCGTTCGACCGACATGAACCGGTGCATGATGAACCAGGCCTGATCCTCCTCGAGCATCGAGTAGACGTACAGATCGCACACGGTTTCAGCGAGTTCACGCGCGGCCGGGTCCGCGATCGCGGCAATGCCCTCGATGAACTCCTCGAGGATCAGCCGGTCGATATGCGCGGTGCCCGCGGCCAGGATGTGGTCCTGCGCGTTATTGAACGCCTCGAACGGGGCGGTGTCCTTCGCGCGGGCGCGCAATCGGTATCCGGCGGTGCGGACCAGGTAGTCCTCGCGGTCGGCGAACAGTTGCAGCTGCACCGATCGGCGGGACAGGTCGCCATCGTCGACGGTGTCGTCGCTGCGGTCGCGCAGGGTCTGGATCAGTTGGCGCACACCGGAACGCTTGCGCACCACATCACCGGCCATGGTGGCGGCGAAGCGCACCCAGCCGAGCGCGTCCAGATCGCGGATCTCATCGGAATAGGCGGTGAGCAGTTCCTTGGCCACCAGTTGAGTGAGTACGACATTGTCGCCCTCGAAGGTGGTGAACACATCGGTGTCGGCCTTCAGCGTGACCAGCCGGTTCTCGGTGAGATAGCCGGCGCCGCCGCAGGCCTCGCGGCATTCCTGGATGGCGCGGGTCGCGAACCTGGTCTGGGCGACCTTGAGTCCGGCGGCCCGCTTCTCCAGTGCACGCTGCGCACCCGGATCGAGATCCTGACCGGTCTGCACCAGATGCATCCGGCGCACCAGATCGTTCTGCGCGAATGCGAGTGCGTAGGACCGGGCGATCAACGGCAGCAACCGCCGCTGATGACTGCGGTAGTCCAGCAGCAAGGTCTCCTGACCGCTGTCCGGATCGGCGAACTGGCGGCGCTTCAACGCGTACCGGGTGGCAATGCTCAACGCGACCCGCGCACCGGCGGCCGCCGCGCCACCGACGCTGACCCGCCCGCGCACCAAAGTGCCGAGCGTGGTGAAGAATCGGCGGCTCGGATTCTCGATATCGGATTCGTAGGTGCCATCCGGTGCGACATCGGCATACCGGTTGAGCAGGTTCTCGCGGGGAATGCGGACCTGATCGAAGACGATGCGTCCGTTGTCGACGCCGAGCAGACCGCCCTTGAGGCCGTCGTCGTAAGTGGTCACGCCCGGCAGATCGGCACCGTGCTCATCGCGGATCGGCACCAGGAAGCAGTGCACGCCCTGGCTGGTGCCCTGTGTGATCAGCTGCGCGAAAACCGCTGCCATCCCGGCATGTTCGGCCGCGCCGCCGATGTAGTCCTTGCGCGCCGACGGCGTCGGCGAATGCACCACGAACTCCTGGGTCGCCGGATCATAGGTCGCCGTCGTCTCCAGATTCGCGACATCGCTGCCGTGCCCGGACTCCGTCATCGCGAAACAGCCGAGCAGATCCAGCGATATCAGCCGCTTGACCACGTCCCGATGCCGCTCGGTCCCCAGGTTCTCCACGGCGCCGCCGAACAAACCCCACTGCACACCGGATTTCACCCATAGCGACAGGTCCGCATAGGCCAGCATCTCCAGCCCGACCACTGCCGCGCCCGGTTCCCCGGTTCCGCCGTGCTCGCGCCGGAAACCGCGCTCCGCGTAGCCCATCGAGGCGATCACCCGCATCTGCCCGAGCACCCGCGCTCGCGCCGCGTGGTAGTCGAGATAGGGGTCGCCGGCGAACTGATTACCGGCCAGCGCCACCCTGGCCTCGGCTCGAACCGCGCGCCATGGGCCGTCGAGTGCGTCGCGGAGGTGGTCCGATGTCGAGGGATTCTCGGTGTCAGCCATATCTCGACACTAGCGGTCCGCCGACGGCTGGCGACCTGCCCGTGCCGCTCGCCGGCCCGGACATCGTCCGCCTCAGCGACCACCGCTGGCGTCCTGACCAGCGGATTCAGCCGACACGAACATCGTGACGCGACAACTTCGCCAAACCCTTGCTTTGCGATTGAACAGGCGTTTAATATACTAAACATGTGTTCAACCAGAGAGCCGTACCGCAAGGATCCGCCGATGTAGGAGGCGACGCGTGACGTCCTCCACGAGCTCGGAACTCACCACCGCCGCCCGGATTCGCGATGCCGCGATCGTGGTGTTCGGTGAAAACGGATTCCAGGTCGGAGTGCGCGCGATCGCCGCGGCGGCCGGTGTCTCTCCCGGATTGGTCAACCATCACTTCGGCTCCAAAGACGGTCTGCGCGCCGTCTGCGACGAGCGCGTGCTGCAGTTGATCCGGGAACAGAAGTGGAAGACCGCAACCGAGACGAATGTCGCCAAGGGCATGCTCGCCGCCATGGCCGAGATCGAGGCCTACGGTCCGCTGGTCGCGTATATGGTGCGCAGCCTGCAGACGGGCGGACCGATGGCCGAATCCCTTCTCGAGCACATGATTTCCGATGCCGAGGAGTACATCCAGGCAGGTGTCGACGCGGGCACCATCAAGCCGAGCCGCAATCCGGCGGCTCGCGCCAGATATCTGACGACGGTCAATGTCGGCGCGACCGTCATGTATTTCACGCTGCTACAGCAGCGCGGGGAAAAGTTCGACTACGGCAAGGTCGTTCGGGAAATGACCGAGGAATTCGCCTTCCCCGCCGTCGAGCTCTACGCCCAGGGATTCCTCACAGACCCAACGATTTTGGACACACTCACCAAGGAGACCTGATGTCCGACATCATCGAAGTTCGCGACCTGCACAAGAACTTCGGCCACGTCGCCGCCCTCGATGGGCTGAATCTCGCGGTCCGCGAAGGCGAAATCCACGGCTTTCTCGGCCCGAACGGCGCGGGTAAGTCGACCACCATCCGTATCCTGCTCGGTATTCTGCGGGCCAGCTCCGGCGCGGCTCGGTTACTCGGCCGCGACCCGTGGACCGATGCGGTCGAACTGCATCGCGAACTCGCTTACGTACCAGGCGATGTCACGCTGTGGCCATCGCTGTCCGGCGGGGAGACCATCGATTTGCTCGCCAGAATGCGCGGGGAAATCAACCCGCAGCGCCGCGCCGAACTGATCGAGCGCTTCGATCTGGATCCACGCAAGAAGGCGCGCACATACTCGAAGGGCAACCGGCAGAAGGTCGCATTGATCTCCGCACTCGCCTCCGATGTCCGTCTGCTGCTGCTCGACGAACCGACCTCGGGCCTGGATCCGTTGATGGAGCAGGTCTTTCGCGAATGCGTCGAGGAGGCGAAACAGCGCGGTACCACCGTCCTGCTGTCGAGTCATATCTTGTCCGAGGTGGAGGTGCTGTGCGACCGGGTGACCATCATCCGGGCCGGGCGCACCGTGGAAAGCGGATCGCTCACGGATATGCGGCATCTGTCACGCACCTCGATCACCGCCGAATTGCTCGGCGACCCAGGCGATCTCAGCCGGATCGCCGGTGTCGAGGACATCGAACGCGACGGTTCCACGTTGCGTTGCCAGGTCGACAGTGAACATCTCGGCGAGTTGATCCGGATCCTCGGCGACACCGGGGTGCGCAGCCTCACCAGCGCACCGCCGACGCTCGAGGAGCTGTTCATGCGGCACTACCACGTCGACGGCGCGACGCCGGAGCAGGCCACCGCGTCCATGGAGAAGGTGGGATCATGACGACCGCAACCGTGGGTGGCAGGCATTACGCCACGCCCGTCGTGCGCGGGTCCGCCGACTTCGCCGGTACGACCCGATTGCTGCGGCTGTTCCTGCGTCGCGACCGAATTGTGCTGCCGCTGTGGGTATTCGCCTTCGGGCTGCTGCCCGCCGCCTATGTCGGCAGCGCCAAGGCCGTCTATGCCACGCAGGCCGACCTCGATCATGCGGCGAAGTCGGTCATGGAAAGCCCGGCGCTGGTGGCCATGTACGGGCCGGTGTTCAGCACCGACCTCGGCTCCGTCGGGCTGTGGAAGGCCGGGCCGTTCTACGCGATGATCGCGATCGCGACGATCCTCACCGTCATCCGGCACACTCGGGTCGAGGAGGAGACCGGTCGCGCGGAGTTGGTCGGCGCCACCAGCATCGGCCGCTATGCCGGGCTGACGGCCACCATGATCATGACGGTGACCGGCTGTCTGATCGTCGCCGTCCTGAGTGCCTTCGCGCTGTACGGCAGTGACCTGCCCGCCGCCGGTTCGCTGGCATATGGCGCGACGCTCGGCTGCTCCGGATTTGTCTGGGCCGGGGTCGCCGCCGTCGCGGCACAGGTGAGCGTGAGCGCACGGGTCGCGCGCGGGGTGGCGTTCGGCGCACTCGGCACGGCGTTCGCGCTGCGCGCGGTAGGCGACGCGGGAAACGGTGTGCTGTCGTGGTTTTCGCCGCTGGGCTGGTGTATCAATATGCGGCCGTATGCGGATGAGCGCTGGTGGGTGCTGATCCCGCTGGTCGCCGTCGCGGTTGTGACCACTGTCGCCGCGTATGTGCTACTGCGGCAACGTGATACCGGATCGGGCCTGCTCGCCGAGCGGCCCGGCGCACCGGTCGGGGCTCCCGCACTCTCGGGTCCGTCCGGACTGGCGTGGCGGCTGCAGCGCGGCTCGCTGCTGGCCTGGTCCATCGGCTTCCTGCTCTATGGATCGCTGATGGGCGGCGCCATCAACAGCGTCGGCGACATGCTCGAGAACAGTAAGCAGATCCGCGATGTGATCAACCGGATGGGCGGCACGGATGTGCTGCAGAATTCCTTCATCACCTTCGCCCTCAGCATGCTGGCCATCGCCGCCTCGGCCTACTCCATCTCGGCCGTGCTGCGGCTGCACGAGGAGGAGTCGAGCCAGCGCGCCGAGGCCACCCTGGCCGGATCGGTGAGCCGAGCACGCTACGCGCTCAGCCACATCGGCATCGCACTGCTCGGACCCGCGGTGCTGCTGTTCATCGCGGGTGCGGCGGTCGGGGTCATCTACGGGATATCGGACGGCGATCTCGCGGGCAAACTCGGTGACTGCCTCGGCGCGGCGGCAGTTCAAGTGCCCGCCGTGTGGGTGCTCACCGGCATTACCGTGGCGATCTATGGTCTGGCACCCCGCTACACCCCGGTCGCCTGGGGCGTGCTCAGCACGATGATCGCCATCTTCGTCATCGGCTCCCTCGACGGACTACCACAATGGGCCCGCGACCTGGTCCCCTTCGTGCATCCGCCGAAGCTGCCCGGCTCGTCCTTCGAAGCCACCCCCATCCTGTGGCTGCTCGGGATCGCGGTCGCATTGCTCGCAGTCGGAATCGTCGGCTTCCGCCGCCGCGACCTGCGCTGAATGTCGATAGCACCGTCGCCCCGTCGCGAGTTACATTCTCGTGGCGGGGCATTCTCATACCGCTTCGATACCGAGCTTCCCGGCCAGGCGGGTCAGGTATGCGCGCACGTCGTCCGCGTCGCGATCCGGCAATCCGAAAACCGCCTCGGTGACGCCCAATTCGGCCCATTGGGCGAGCTGCGCCGGATCGTGGCGTCCGGCCAGTGCGATGATCTCGGGACTGCCCTCGCGGTCGTGTTCGCGCCAAACCCGGTGCAGCAGTTCGATTTTCTCGCCGAGTCCGGCTTCGGTGGGTGTGGTGAGCCAGCCGTCGGCGTTCTTGGCCAGCCAGGTGAACGACTGCTCGGTTCCGGCCGCGCCGAGGATCACCGGAATTCGTTTCTGTACCGGCTTGGGCCAGGACCAGCTCGGTCCGAAACTCACGAATTGCCCTTCGAAGCTGGCCTCCTCATCGGACCAGAGGGCGCGCATGGCGTCGAGGTGTTCGCGTAGTACCGTCCTGCGCTTGTTCGCGGGCACGCCGTGATGCGCCATTTCATCGGTATTCCAGCCGAATCCGACGCCGAGGCTGACCCGGCCGCCGGACAGGTGATCCAGCGAGGCGAGGGTTTTGGCCAGGGTGATCGGATGGTGTTCGGCGGGCAGCGCGACCGCGGTGGACAGCGTTATGCGGCTGGTGACCGCCGCCGCGGTGGCCAGCGCGACCCATGGGTCAAGGGTGCGCAGATAGCGGTCGTCGGGCAGGCTGGCATCCCCGGTGCGCGGATGCGCCGCCGCCCGGACCACCGGGATATGGGTGTGTTCCGGTACATAGAACGCGTCGAATCCGGCCTGTTCGGCGGCTGCGGCCGCATCGGCGGGCGTGATGCCCCGGTCACTGGTGAACAACACAATTCCGTACCGCACCGTACCCGCTCCCAGTCGCTCGCGACCGCTTCCGGATCGCTCGAAGAATCAGCAAATTAGAACAAGTTCTACCACTTTTGGCTGATCCGACCAAGTGTTCGGACAGCCGTCTAGCCATCGAGACGGTCCGGGACCACCGCAGATGCGGCCCCGGCATCGGGTGACTACGGTCGCGCACATGGGTCCGGAATCATTCTCAGGAGGAGACGACACCACCGCGCTCGGCAAGCGGCCGCGACTGCGTTTCTTCCGCGCACCCCGCATCCCCGTCGTCAAACAGGCGGTCGATCTGCTGGTCGCCGACCGGCAGGCCACCGCCGACACCATCGTCGCCGCGCCGACACCGCTGCAGCCGATCGATCTCACCGACGACGCCCGGGTCGCGGAGGTGCTCGATCTGGCGGTGCGCGTCGGCGAGGTCGTGCTGGCCTCGGGTACCGGTGTCATCGATACGACCACCCAGGTGCGCTTCATCGCCGCCACCTACGGCCTGTCCCGCTGCGATATCGACGTCACCTACGACGCGATCAGGATCTGGGCCGACCGCGGCCCGCAGCTGCCACCCGCCAGCACCATGCGCGTGGTCAAGTATCGCTCGCTGGACTTCACCCGGCTCGCCGCGGTCGACCGGCTTACCCGCCGCATCCGCAACCAGGTCGTGCCGCCGGATGCCGCCCGTGCCCAATTGGACGCGATCACCTCCGCGCCGCACCCGTACCACCGCTGGACCGCCACCTTCGGCTGGTCACTGCTTGCCGCGTCGATCGCGGCGCTGCTCGGCGGCGGATGGCTCGTGGCCGCGGTCAGCTTCGGCACCACACTGGCGATCGACCGCGCCAATCGCGTCCTCAATCGATACGGCCTGCCATTCTTCTTCCAGCATGTGGTGGGCGGTGCGATCGCCGCGACACCGGCGCTGCTGCTGGCCACCCTGGCCGCGACAATCGATATCGATGTCGATCCGACGCTGATCATCGCCGCCGGAATCACCGTGCTGCTCAGTGGTTTGCAACTGGTCGGCGCGGTGGAGGACGCGATAACTGGCGCACCGATCACCGCGACCGCCCGCATGCTCGAGGTGCTCATGATGACCGGCGGCATTATCGCGGGCATCGCGATGGCATTGCGGATCGGCCAGCTCGCGGGCGCGACGGTGCCGCCGGTCTATCTGACCTCCGGCCGCGATATCACCGATCTGCCGATCAAGATCGCGGCCGGTGCGGTGGCCGCGCTTGCCTTCGCGCTCGCCTGCTACGCGGAGCGGCGCGCGCTCGCCGCGGCTGGGTTCGGCGGCGCGGCCGGCACGATCTGTTTTCTACTAGTGCAGCATCTCGGCTTCGGCCCGGTGATCTCCTCCGCGGTCGCGGCGACGCTGGTCGGCCTGGCCGGTGGTCTGATGGCGCGCCGGTCACTGACTCCCCCGCTGGTCGTCGCGGTCGCGGGCATCACTCCGCTGCTGCCCGGCCTCAAGGTGTATCGCGGGCTCTACGCACTGCTCAATGACGAGTTGCTGATCGGAGCCAATCAGGTGCTGGCGGCGGTCGGCGTCGGGTGTGCGCTGGCCGCGGGCGTGACCATCGGCGAATGGATCGACCGCACCGTGCGCAGGCCGCGGATCCTGAGCCGATTCGGCTCGATCCGCAGGCCGGTGATCGTGCGCCGGCGCCGCACGTCGCGCCATCCCGCACGTCGGGACTCCGGCCGACCTCGAGCGACGCACCAGGACTAGCCGGTATGGTTGTACCGGCTGGTTAGGGTGCCCAAAGCACAATGCGATAGTGAGGTGGTTCCGGAATGTCGGACACAGTCCCGTTCTCCACGGCGATCCGGACCGCCACCGCGCAACAGCACGAAGAGGCCGAGAACTCCTCGTTCATCAGTGACATGCTCGGCGGCTCGCTCGGCATCGACTCCTACCACCGCTACACCGCCCAGCTCTGGTTCATCTACCGCGCGCTGGAGGGCCGCTGGGAAACCCTCGCCGACGATCCGATCGCGGGCCCGTTCATCCGCCCCGAACTGGCCAGAACCGCCGAACTCGAACGCGACCTGGCCCACCTCATCGGCCCGGACTGGCGCGACGCACTCGAAGCGCTGCCCGCCACCGCCGCCTACGCCGAACGCATCGATGAATGCGCCCGCGACTGGCCCGCCGGATATATCGCCCACCACTACACCCGCTACCTCGGAGATCTGTCCGGCGGCCAGGTGATCCGCGGCACCGCCGAAAAGCTCTGGAACCTGCCGCATCGCGGCGACGGCGTCCGCTTCTATGTCTTCGACGGCGTCGGCAATCCGGCCGCCTTCAAACGCGAATACCGCGCACTGCTCGACCAATTGCCGCTCGACGACCTCGAACGCCGTCGCGTGCTCGACGAGGGACAGCAGGCCTTCGCACTCAATACCGCGGTCTTCGCCGAACTCGCCGCCGAATTCCCGGCCCGCCGCCCCTCCTGATCGGGACGCCGCACTCGAACACCTACCGACAGCGTCGTCACCACAGTCATCACCCTGATCGTCGGACCGGCCGAACCGGGCCGTTTTCCACCAATCCGAAGACTCGTTCCAAACCACTCCGGCCCGCGTCGATCTGTTCGACGGCCCCCTGTTGCAGCGGATCCCGCAGCGCAGGTGCGTCGTCCCACAGCTCGTCCACCGCCATGGTCAGTTCTTGTTCCAGTTCGGGATCATCGAGGTGCACCACCCGCAGACCTGTCCCGAACATCTGCGCCAAGCCGTGGAATTTATCGTCGTAATACTCCGATGCCGTTATCCCGACGGCCGGAATGCCCTGCGACAAAGCGAAAACCGCCAGATGGTAGGCACTGGTCACCAGCATCCGGCAGCGCCCGACCTGACGCACGACATCGGCCGGCGTACCGCCGCGACCTACCGGCGGCAGCGCCTTGGCCGCGCCCGCCAGCAGCGACAGCGTCCAGCGCCGGTCCTCGCAGGCGTATTCGGAGATGATCAGCGGCACCAACCCGGCGTCCAGTTCCGCAGAACGCGTGCGCACCACCTGTCGGACGATCTCATGAGCCTCCGGACCGACCTGCGCGCAGTCGCCGACGCGCAAGCACACCCCGATATCGGCGCCGATCCTGGCATCGCGGGTGCGATAGGCGAATTCGACCGAGTCGTCGCCGGTGACCAGCACCCGGTCGGCCGCGACGCCACATTTGCCGAGCAGGTCCGGGCCGCGCCGTCCCTCGCGCAAGGCCACGAAGTCGACCTTCGGCAGCACCTCGGCGGCCCGCTGTAATAAATACGGGTCATGCAGCGGTCCGATGCCCTGACCGAGCAGCGCCGTCGGAATGCCGAGCGCGGACGCCTGTTCGAGCAGATTCAGAGTGCGGTGCGCCTGGTAGCGGTCGACGTCGGTCAGATAGCCGCCGCCATTCGCGAGGACCAGCGACGCCTGTTCGACCGCCGCCGGAATCTCCACCGGAAATTCGAGTTCCGGTGCCGCCGAGCTCTCCTGCGCCTCGGTGCTCTCGCCGCGACCGCGCGAGCGGATCGCCCGCAGGCGATCCTTGGGTCCATCCGTGCTCGCCCGCCACCACAGCGCCGCCGGTCCGATCACTTTCGTTCCCGCCGTGCGGTTCAGCAGCCCCTGCCAGCCGTCCGAGCCCCAACGCCAGTCGGGACCGTAGATCGGTTCCGCCTCCGGCACCAAACCCCGCAATACGCTGGGTTGCTGGGTCAGCACGCCGATGCGCGCCCGCGGCCAGTGCTGGCGGATCCGCTCGACGGTGACGACCATCGTCGCGATATCGCCGCGATTGCGCAGCCAGTACTCGCCGTTCTCGACGAGCACGCGGATCTCGCGCTCGCCGATATCGATACGCTCACCCACAGACCCCGTGGTCCCCACTGCCCTAGTCCCTCCCGCCAGTCCCCCGCGGGTCGGTCCGTGCCGAACACGAACTCGGTGTGGAATCTACCGCACCCGAGGGATGTCGGCCACATCGCTAATCCAGTGGCCGCTTTGATATCTGGCCGCCATAGACCGCGCGCAACGACGCCGCGGCGAAGGCGGCGCAATAGTCGATCAGATCGTCGATCGGAACGTCGAGGCGGCCGCCTTGTTTCTCGACGATCACCCGTTCCAACATCCCGACCACCGAGAGCGCGAAGATATCGACGATCTCCGCGGGTGGCTGATCATCCGGGCGCGCCTCGGTGGCCGTGGCCGCCACCAAACGGGCGAAGCGCCACAATGCTTCCCGCATCCGAGGTTCGGCCCCGGCCGCGGTGGGTTCGACGAAGACGATGCGCAGTTTGCGCGGGTCCTGCGCCAGCGCAGTGAGATACGTGCCGATACCGGCCCGCAGCTTGCGGGTTCCGCGTGCCTGCGTCGCCTCGACCGCCGTGACCACCGCCGCGAACAATTCGTCGATCACCTGGTCGAAGACCGCGGCGAACAGCTCCTTGGTTCCCGTGAACGATTCGTAGAAGTACCGGTCGGTCAAACCGGCCGTGCGGCATAGATCTTTCACGCCGGTCGCCGAGTATCCGCGGGTGCCGAACAGCTTCATTCCGGCCTCGAGGAGTTTGCCGCGCCGCGCCGCGACTCGATCCTCCGCACCCACACCGCCATAGGTCCGCACCGGGCGTCGCTGCATCGTCATCTACGCATTGTCTCCCATCGCAACTCGCGATCTGATAAATATGACGATCGGAATCGTCAGATTTAGGGGACGCGCAGTGACAACACAGCATCGGGACAACCAGGTCAGCAGGCGCGCACTGCTGCGCGGCGCGGCCGCGGTGGCGGGCACCGCGGGTTGGGCGGCATCGACCGCGAGCGCGACAGCCCAGTCCGCACCGCGACGCCGAAACGGCCCGGCGCGCAATACCGTCGCGGTGCTCGGCGCGGGCATCGGCGGCCTGACCGCGGCCCACGAATTGGCCGAGCGCGGATTCGCGGTGACCGTCTTCGATCGCAAGGAACTCGGCGGCAAATCCCGCACGATTCCGCTGCCCGGCACCGGTGTCGGCGGCCGCGCGCCGCTACCCGGCGAACACGGCGCGCGCGGCTTCACCTCGTTCTATCACCACGTGCACGATACGATGCGCCGCATTCCACTGCCCGGCACCCGGAAGTCGGTGTACGACAACCTGATTCCGTTCTCGGTGAGCGATCCGCGCTATCCGCGCTCCGGCGATCTGCCCGATGGCTTCCCGCTCATGTTCGGGTTCTATTTCGACCCCGCGCAGGCACTCACCCCGGAGGGACTGCAGCGGATCCTGGTCGAGGTGTTCATGAAGAACAACCTCATTCCACTGCCCGAGGCGATGCATATGGCCGGGCGGGTCCTCACCTATCTGACCTCGAGCGAGGAGCGCCGCTTCGGTCAGTGGGAGCACGTCAGCTGGTGGGATTATGTGGGCGCGGCAAGTAGATCCGCGCAGTTCCAGGCGCTGGCCGCCACCGGTCTGACGCGCGCACTGGTGGCCGCCAAGGAGTACGTGGCCAGCACCAGGACCATGGGCAACATGATGGAGGGCTTCTTCATCGCACTGCTGCAGGAGCTCACCGGCGGCCCCAAGGTGTACGAGGTGCTCAACGGGCCGACCAATGAGGCCTGGCTCGATCCGTGGATCGCGCTGCTGGAGGGGATGGGCGTGCAATTGCGGCCCGGCCACGCACTAGAGGAGTTCGTGGTGTCCGACGGCCGCATCGGCGGCGCGCACATCCGCCGCCCGAATGGCGCGACAGAGGTGTTCGACGCGGATTGGTATGTGTGCGCGGTGCCGACCGATCGGGCCCGGCGGCTGTGGTCACCGGAGATCCGCGCGTTGGATCCCGGTCTGGGCCGGATGGACGCGCTCACCGTCGACTGGATGAACGGCATGCAGATGTTCGTCACCGAAAAGCTGGACCTCGGCAAGGGTTACAACATCTACCTCGACGCACCGTGGCGGCTGACCTCCTACACCCAGCGCGCGTTCTGGAATGTCGACTACGCCGCCAAGTACGGCGACGGTTCGATCGTCGACGGCCTCACGATCGATATCGCCGACTGGGATACCCCCGGCATCCTGTTCGGCAAAACCGCCAAAGAGTGCACACGCGAGGAGATCTACCAGGAGACCTGGGCCCAGATGACCGCGGCGCTCAACGACGACGGCAGGATTCAGTTGCCGGACGGGATCGTTCGCGAATGGATGCTCGATCCCGGCATCAAATGGGCGGACGGCCAGAATACGAATGATGAACCGCTGCTGGTGAATACGATTGGCTCCTGGGCCGACCGGCCGACCGCGCACACCAGGATCCCGAACCTCTTCCTCGCCGCCGACTACGTCCAGACCAACTTCGATCTGGCCACCATGGAGGGTGCGAACGAGGCGGGCCGCACCGCGGTGAACGCACTACTGGACGCATCCGGCTCCCCCGCCGCCCGCGCCCAGCTGTTCACCCGCGATTCGATACCGGCCTTCGAACCGTTCCGGCAAATGGACGCGGCGCGCTACCGCGCCGGGCAGCCGAATCTGTTCGACCTCGGATAGCGACTGGGGCGGCGATTGCGCCGGAGGGCTTCGCGAGAACATCGCCGTCACCGCCGCCGCAACGCTGGACAACTCTTAACCGGATCCACGCGGCCGGTCGATCTCGGTCGCGAAAGACTGCTCCGCGAGGTCGATCCTCAGGTGCTCGAGTCCGGCCCGGATCCGGGATTTGACCGTGGGCAGGCCGACGCCGAGGCGCGCGGCCACCTGTGGGTAGGTGAGGCCGCAATAGTAAGCGAGAGAGATGGATTCGTGCTGGAGTGCGGTCAGGTTGGTGAGACTTCTGCGCAGCGCGTCTCGCTCATCACGACGCAGCGCCTCCTCGGCCACCACATCGGTGGGCGGCTGATAATCGCGGCTGCCCCAGTGGTGGTTGTGGTCGAGGGCGGCGCGCTCATGCCGGACCCGGTCCACGGCCTGGCGGTGGGCCAGCATGCGCAGCCAGGTCGGCACCGAGCCGCGGTGCTCGTCGAAACCGACCGCGCAGCGCCACACCTCGAGATAGACGTCGTGACAGGTTTCCTCGGCGTAGCCGCGATCGCGCACGATCGACAGTACGCGCCGGTAGACCAGACCGCGGGTGCGACGGTACAGCTGGGCGAAGGCCTGCTGATCGCCGTCGCCGATGCGGTGTACCAGTTCGGCATCGTAGGCATCGGATTCGATATCGATGCGATTACGAACCGGGCCGGCGATGGGTCGCGCAGTGGCTGGAATTCGTTCGAACCGTTGCGGAACGAGCAAGAACACGATTGCCCCCTGACAAACCGATGATGCGATAAGCGAAGCGATTCGACGCTGAGTAATGCGTCGAAGCAGACCGTCGAGGGCATGGACGGAACTGTCGGAGAACGGGATCCGGCCGGGGGCTCGGGCCGGGAATCCACCGTCAGCCAGACTACCGTGCCGTGTGCATATGCCGATGCACTTTCACGATCAAATGATCAGATGCGCAGTCCGAGTTCGACGATCCCCTTCGCCACCGCCTGCACCGTGACCCGATTCTTGCGCGCATGGCTCCGGATCAGCTCGAACGCGACCTCGGGTGTGGTCCGCCTGGCATTGGCGATCACGCCCTTGGCCTGTTCGATGACGATCCGTGAATCCAGTGCGTGCTGCAGTTGCGCGGTCAAACGCTGTTGGCGGCGAAGGATATTCGCGTTGAGGATGTGCCCGGTCGCCATGCTGGCCAGCAGTGCGCCCACCGAGAGGTCGCGATCGGTCCAGACCCGCGGCGTCGGGCCGTACAAGCCGAGCGCGCCGACCGTGCTCCCGCCCACCCGCATCGGAATCTCGGCCAGCGACGACACCCCGTGCCGGACCGCCTCGGCGCAGAACTCCGGCCAGCATTCGCGGCGCCGACCGATATCGTCGACCACGATCGGTTCGCCGGTGCGGTACGCGTCCATGCTCGGGCCGCGTTCGCTGCGGTGCTGGCAGAGTTCGATATCCACGAAGTCTTCCGGCGCGGCGGCCGCGAAGCGGGTTTGTTCATCGGGGTTCGGCGGCTCGTCCGGCATCAGCATGACGGTGCAGCCCGCCAGGTCCAGCGCCGCGGTGGCGCTGCGCATCAGCTGTCGCACCATCTCAGCCGTGTCACCTATCGCGGGGAGCAGTTCGGCGAGCCGCGCCGCAACCAGCACCTCGTTGTCAGCCACCCGAATCACCCCGCACGCGCGAAAGCCGATCGTCCCCGTCAAGTCCCACGCCGCACTTGCTGACATTTCCATGGTATGGCTGAGCGAACTCGCACACCAGGAATTTGGGCGCGCGGCGGCATATCCGCGAAATGTCCAGCTACCCTGTGGATTCCGATGACGTGACCGCCGAACAGTGGTCGACATGACCACTATCAGGATGCCACCATGGACGAGGCTCGACCTGACCGAACACAATGTCGTGCGCGCTCAGGCCTATTTTCGCTGAATTCTCTCCGCGTAAATGTGTCGACAATGCGGCGAGCAGCAGGCACCGCGACCGACTCCGGGAGACCGCAATGGAGCGCGCATTCGATGATCGGCAGCACGACCGATCCACTGAGCCGCTACCGCATTCGACACAGCTATTGCGGTTACTCGTGCGCGCGATCGACTCACTCGCGAGCGATTTCGACGTGGTAGAGCTCTGCCAGCAGTTGCTGGAGGCCTGCGTCGAGGTCACCGATGCCGCCGATGCCGGACTACTGCTGGCCGACCAGCGCGGCGATCTGCAGGTGCTCGCCTCCACCACCGAAGCGCCGCGACTGCTGGAACTGCTGCAATTCGAGGGCCCCGGCCTGCGGGCCTATCGCAGCAGAAGTCCGGAAACCGTGCCCGATCTGCGTGCCGCCCAGGATCTTTGGCCGGAATTCGCGCCCGCCGCGCTGGCCGCCGGGTATCGCTGCGCCTATGCCGTGCCGTTGCGGCTGCACCGCGAGAGTATCGGCGCACTCACGATTCTCGCCGCTCCCGCCGCCGCGCACGGCCACCTAGGACTGCGCATCGGACAGCTTCTCGCCGATATCGCGGCGATCGGCATCGCCCATCATGTACTGCTCGCCCAGGGCGGAATCATCCACGCGCAGTTGCCCACCGCGCTGAATACGCGCGTCGCCATCGAGCAGGCGAAGGGCGTGCTCGCCGAACGCGGCAGCCGGGATATGGATCTCGCGTTCGGGCTCATGCGCACCCATGCCCGCGCCACCGGCGGACGTCTCGCCGATATCGCCGGTGACATCGTCGAGGGTCGCGTCGACCTGCGCGCCGACGTGGCGGACTGATTCAGGTATCGAAGCGAATCCGGTTGTCCACCACCAGTTGCGCGACCTCGGCCAGCGACAACCCGTGCGCGAACGCGTATGCGCGCAACCGGGCATAGGCATCCGGTGCGCGAATGCCCAATTGCGCGAGCACGATTCCGGCAGCCTGGTGGATGACGCGGCTGGTCAGCGGACGATCCCACCACTGCGCGGCGGCGGGCGCGGATTTCGCCGATCCGGCGATCAGCTGGGCGATGACGAGATCGGCGATGTGCAGCCCGGCCGAGATCATCAACGGTTCCGGCCGTCCCGGCTGCGCCCGATACAAATCGAGCACCCCGAAGCGCACCACACCCATCTGCAACGGCACCGCGACCATAGATCCGGCCGCCCGCATCCGATTCAACTCATCCGCGAAACCCGGCCACCGCTGCGCTGTCGCGCCCAGATCCGCCACCAGCACCGGGACTCCCGCGGCGACCGCATCCACCGCCGGCCCCTGACCGGCGGTGGCCTGCATGGCCTCCACCCGCGCCGCGACCGAATCACTTGCACACCACGGCTGCAGCCCGGCCTCGCGCTCCTGGATCAGGATCGCGGCACGCTGCACCGGCAGCACCCGGACACAGGCGCCGCACAGGGCGGCCATCCCGCCGCCATCGGCCGACAGCTCCGTCAGAAACTCGAGGGCCGACAAGAACTCATCGGTCAACTGATCGAACTGCCCCACACTAATCCTACGAACTCTCGAGACCGTTACCCATGCCACGAGTTCGACGGCCCCCTTGTCCCAGCATTCGTCACCGCTGCGGCACCGGACCGCCACTATGCCACGGGAATCCGGTGGGACGGCACCGCCAGAATACGAAACGCCCCCCGGCCTCACCAGGGCCGAATGTCCCACGCACCCAACCGGCCTGAGCGTGCACTTTCGCTCGAATCCGGCCGAAATCGCCAGATTTGGCACAAGCGCACGCTCAGGCCGGATGTTCACACGGGGCGGACCCAAGTGGCCCGGTGCCGAAAGCTGTCCTGGCGCAGTTCGTATCTGAACTCGACGCGCTCACCCTCGGCGTGCATCCGGAACCCCTCACCCTCGATGGGTCCTCGGCCATCAGCCCATCATGGCGCGATC
The DNA here is from genome assembly GCF_048910785.1 of Nocardia nepalensis. NCBI lineage: Bacteria > Bacillati > Actinomycetota > Actinomycetes > Mycobacteriales > Nocardiaceae > Nocardia > Nocardia nepalensis. The sequence goes on from NZ_JBKBET010000028.1 coordinate 585,985, forward strand.
ACCAATGCAGGCCGGGGATCACGCGGGTGACGCGGGCGGCCGGGCTCGGCATTGTCATCAGGGGCAGCACGACCGGTGCGAGGTAGGACAGGGCGCTGCGGCTCGACTCCGATTCCTGATCCGCATCGTCGGCGGCGCTCGGCGCCACCGTCTGCTTTCCCTGTGCCGCATGCGATTCGCCGAACCACCGGAATCCCTGGTGCATGATCGTCCGCTTGACCGACGGCATCAGCAGTTCGACCGCCTGGGCGAAGGTGCCGACCGGGGTGTCGATGCGGTGCGGGCGATCCTCGATGGCGCGCACCACGATGGCGGCGGCGCGGTCGGGATCCGGAACCGGCAGCGAGCGGTAGAGGTCGGTGGGCGCGATCATCGGGGTGCGCACCAGCGGCATCCGGACCGAGGTGAAAGTGATTCCGGCATCACGATTTTCGACGGCGGCGATTTCACTGAAGTTGTCCAGTGCCGACTTGCTCGCCACATAGGCGGCAAAGCGCGGCACCTTCGTCTGCACGGCGATCGAGGAGATATTGACGATGTGCCCGAAACGCCGCTCCCGCATCGACGGCAGCAGCGCGAGAATGAGCCGCACCGCGCCGAAGTAATTCACCGCCATGGTCCGCTCGAAATCGTGCATGCGGTCGGTGGAATTCACCACCGAGCGGCGGATCGAACGGCCCGCATTGTTCACCAGATAATCGACATGACCGTGATCGGCGAGCACCGCGGCGACCAACTCGTCGACACCATCGGAATCGGTGATATCGCACGGATAAGCATGGGCGACACCGCCTTCGGCACGCACCGACTCCGCGGCGGCCGAAAGGTCCTCGACACCGCGCGCCACCATGAGCACGGTCGCGCCGCGCTGAGCGACGGCGTGCGCGGTGGCCAGGCCGATCCCGGAAGAGGCGCCGGTGATCAGGACGACGCGGCCGTCCAGCGGGTCACCATTGTCGCCGGGATGCTCCCGGTTCGGATCGAGGTTCTCGGCCCAGTACTGCCACAGCCGCTCGGCGTAACTGTCGAAGGACGGCACCGTCAAACCCGTCCCGCGCAACTGCGCTCGTGTGGAATCGGAGACGAACTCCGCCGAGAACGAGGCGTGCGGTGCGACGGCCGCCGGAATCCCCAACTGCTCCAACAGGAAATCGCGAACCGTCGCGACGCCGGGGATGTGTGAGAGCCCGCTGAGCGCGAGCCCGCTGCCCGGCACCGTGCCGATGCCGCTCGGGGCGCCCGCCGCGGTGGCGAGCGCGCCGTAGATCTCGCCGAACGGCTGCGGCTCGGGGTTGACCAGATGGAACGTACGTCCGTCCAGACCGGTGCGGCGCACCAGCTCGACCATCGCGCCCGCCACGTAGTCGACCGGCACGATATTGGTCGCGCCCAGTTCGGGCAGCAGCATCGGCAGTTCGGCCGGCAGGGCGCCGAGACGCGAAATGGCCGGGAAGAAGTAGTACGGACCGTCGATCTTGTCCATCTCGCCGGTGCGCGAATCGCCGACCACGATCGCGGGCCGGTACACCCGCCAGCGCACACCCTTAGATTCGCGAACGAGTTTCTCCGCGGCGAATTTGGTGCGGTGGTACGGGGAGGTCAGCCGCTGGCCGAGGTCGAAGTCCTCCTCGAAGAATTTGCCTTTGTGGTCACCGGCCACGGCCACCGACGAGACGTGATGCAGCACCGCGCCCAATTCGCGGGCCAGTTCGAGCACCGAGCGGGTGCCCGCGACATTGGCCGCGTGCGCGGTTTCCTCATCGGCGGTCATGTCGTAGACCGCGCCGAGGTGGATCACATGGTCGGCCTTCGGCGCATCCTCGATCAATCCGAGGCCGTCGGCGGTCAGATCACCGAGCATCGGAAAGGCGCGTTCGCCGCCCGTCCAGCCCGCGGTGAGTTCGCTGAATTTCGCCACCGACGCGGTGCGGACCAGCACATGCACAATGGCTTCGGAATCGGCCTCTAGAAGTCCCTGCACGACCCGTCGGCCCAAGAATCCGGTTCCGCCCGTCACGATGAAGGTCGTCATCGCAGTCCTCCTGCTGTCGCACTCGAATTGAGTTGTCACACATGCGCGCCCGGCATGCAGCAGTGAATGCGGACATCATTTTGATTCGGCCTCGGGACAACAATTGTCGGGCCGGAGTAGGAACGCCATTGCCCTACTGATCGGTAACTTTAATCGGCACAGCTAGTCGCGGGCAAGCGAATGGCGGTCCAGTGTGATGTGTGAATGGTCACCACTGGGAGCCGCGAATATTGTGTGTTACAACAGTTTTCATATAACGCCCGCGCGCGAATCCCCAATCGGGACACCGCGTTTGCCCATACGGCCGAACAGACGATGCCAAAGGTCACAGCGCTGGCGATACCGGCGATCGCGGTCGCCGGACGCGGATCCGGGCGCTTGGGCTCCTCGGTCGGCCCGACGCGGCCGAGGATGCGCGCCAGTGGCGTCGAGCGTCCGCAGCACACGCCGAGCAGACCGACTATGAGCGACGCGATGGCAACGGATCGGCCCGGTTGATCGGGCGAACTCGGGGCCGATAGACCGGCCGCGGTCAATGCGCGCTGAATCGGCGGCAGCCCTACATCGCCACGGCCGGATCGCCAAAGATCCTGGCGCACAAGGCCAGCCCGAACCGATCGCTCAGTTCGTCGGTGTCGAGACGACCTGCCTGAAAGTTGTATTGAATCCGGCACCCAGGCTCAGCGCTTCTCGGCGCGGGCGGGCGGTGATTCGAGCGGCGGGCGACCCTTCAGATAGGTCTCGAAGGCATCCAGATCGATGAGGCCGACCGTCTTGTCGGTGCCCTCGGTGAAGACGGTGAAGCCGTCGCCGCCGGAGGCCAGGAAGCTATTGGTGGAGATCCGGTAGGTCGCGACCGGGTTGAGCGGTTGGCCGGCGATGCGCACGCTGTCGGCGACGACCTTGCTGCCCTTCGGGCTCGCGTCGACATAGGTGTAGGTGAGCCCGGCGGGTGAGAGGACGGTCGGCTTGCCCGCGATATTCCACTGCTGTTCGAGCAGCCGCAGGATCTGACTGCCGGTCAGTGTGACGGTGACGACCTGATTGCCGAACGGCTGGACGCTGTAGATATCGCCATAGGTGATCTGACCGGACTTCAGGTCGGTTCGCACCCCACCCGGGTTCATGAAGGCCGCGACCGCCGACGCGGGCGCCGCCGCGGTCACCGAGAGCATCGAGTCGGCGATGACATCACCGAGCGGCGATTCACCGGAGCCCGTCGGTTCGTGCGGCAGTGACGCGGCCGCGATGCCGACCGGCCGATCGGCGCGCGGTTTGGCCTGCTCGGCATAGAAGTCGATCAGAGCGGTGGTGGCCGCGTCCGGGGTGACCTCACGGGTCACCACCCGATTGACCGCCGAGGCCTGCACGCCGTCGGCGCCGAAGCGCAGGGTGATATCGGTGATCAGCCGACCGTAGGAGGCGGCCTGGGTGACCACCTTGCCGTCGATGGTGCAGACATACGGCTGGTGCGAATGACCGGTGAGCAGGACCCGCACCGCCGGATCGACGCCGGTCGCCAAGGCGGTGACCTCGGCGGAGATATTCGCGCAACCGTTGTAGTCGACCGCGACGTTCTGGGCCGGTTTCTGCACTCCGCCGTCGTGCAGCAGCGCCACCACGGTCTCCGCGCCCGCCGATTTCACCTCGGGGACATACCGATTGATCGCCGTGACCTCGTCACCGAAGGTGTAGCCCCGAATGCCTTCGGGGAGAACGATACTCGCGGTTTCGGGGGTGACCGTGCCGATGACACCGACCTTGTGGCCGCCGACCTCGAGCATCGTCCACGGGCGCAGCGCCGGCGGCAGCTTGCCGTCGGCGTCGGTGACATTGGCGGCCAGATATAGGAACTTCGCACCGGTGAACGGTGCACCGGGCGAACATCCGGCGGGCGCGCAGCCGCCCTGTTGCAGACGCGCCAATTCGATGACGCCGTCATCGAATTCGTGATTGCCCACCGCGGAGGCGGCCAGTCCGATGGAGTTCAGAAAGGTAATTGTCGGCTCGTCGTGGAAGAGTCCGGAAACCAGCGGGCTGGCGCCGATATCGTCGCCCGCCGCCAGCACGGCACTGGCCGGATAGGCCTGCTTCAATCGCGTCAGATGGGTGGCCAGGTACGCCGCGCCGCCCGCGTCGTATCCGGCGATCTTGCCGGTCGAACCGGCCGGCGGCTGCAGATTGCCGTGGAAATCGTTGAGCCCGAACAGATGTATCTCGTTCGACTGCGCACCGCGCAGGTCGTCGGTCGAGATGAGGGGGATCACCCCGGACGCCGACGAGGCCGCCGGGCCGCTATTGTCCGATGCGGTGCCGCACCCCGCCACCAGGGTGATGCTCACCAGTCCCGCGATGATCATGCCGATGCGACGGTGCGCTGTCATGCTTCAGACTTTCCCACGCTTCGGTGGCATCGGCATGAATCCCGCCCGAACACACCGACGGCGGGGCCGAAATACGACCCCGCCGCGCGGATTCCCGGATTAAACCCGGCTTGCCGCGAAGTCCGCGGCCGGCCAGAACGCCCAGCCGTAGTTCCCGTGCTGGCTCGACTCGCGGCCGCCGCCGCAGACCGGGTCACCGCCGGTGCAGTAGTCGGCGGTCTTCCAGACGTAGCTGCCGGGGACGCCCCAACCGGTCAGGGGCATGGGGTCGCCGAACAACAGGACCGCGGATACCTTCCATTCGAGATCGCCGGGGAGCACGTAGATCCCGGGCAGCGCGGTCACGATGCCGGTGCCGACGACACCGTGCACGACGGCCGCGCCCTGCGAGTAGCCGACCAGGATGAACTCCTGATCCGGGCACATCTGCGACTGCCGAATGACGTGGTCGGTCAGGTCCTGGGTGCCGCGGCTGAGCGATGCGGGGTCGAGCAGGTCCGCGGGATAGTCCACCCGGTAGGCGCTGCTACTCACCGGAAGCGCTTGCAGCAGCGTGTCATACAGCGGGTCGCCGATAACGGAGCCGAGCCACCCGGGTTCCCCGGTGCCTCTGGCGACGACCACATCGACCGCGGCACAGTCCGCCCGTGCCTGCGCGCCGATACTGGTCAAGGCCCCCGCCGTGGCGACGAGCAATAGCACAGCGAATATCCGTGCCAGCCGCCACTTCTCAGAAATTCTTGCCTTCCGGATTTCCATCGTGATCACCTCTCACGCCGTTGTGAGAAGCCGGGCGACGCTTGTCAGCGACAAGTGTCACGCCAGCTATATCCGTGAAGGTAAGAACGATAGAGAGTTGCGTCAAGCAACTCAGCCGAAGCGAGACCGGTTCAGCACTGAATCGTGTCCTCGGAATCCACTCCCGCGCAAGGCGATTCGGGCGCTAAGGGATGAGAACCGCTGCGCCGGTGAAACGTCCGTGTGCAAGATCGGCAAGTGCGCGATCTGCCGTACCGAGGGAGTACCCAGTTGTGGTCACATGTATACGGTGTTCGCCCGCCAGCGCGAGGAATTCGCGCGCGTCGGCGCGGGTGTTGGCAGTCACCGAGCGAATCTCGCGCTCCTGGAACAGATGCCGCTGATAGTTCAGCGATGGGATATCGCTGAGATGAATGCCCGCGATGGCGAGCACGCCACCGCGATCGAGAGCCGCCAAAGCGGGCGGCACCAGCTCGCCGATCGGCGCGAACAAGATGGCCGAATCCAGTTGCACCGGAGGGCGATCCGCCGCACCCTGTACCGAGGCGGCGCCGAGGTCGCTGGCCAACTCGCGCGCCGCCGCATCCCTGGTCATCACGTGCACCTCGGCGCCGCGCGCCAACGCGACCTGCGCGGCGATATGCGCGCTGCCGCCGAAGCCGTAGATTCCCAACCGACCACCCTGCGGTAGCTCGGCGCGTTGCAGCGCGCGGTAGCCGATGATGCCAGCACAGAGCAGCGGCGCGGTCTCCACATCGGTGTAACCGGCGGGCAGTCGATGCGCGTAAGCCGCTGGGACAGTGGCGTATTCGGCATATCCGCCATCGGCGTCCCAGCCCGTGTACTCCGAATTCGGGCAGAGATTCTCCGCGCCACGCAGGCAGTACCGGCAACTGCCGCAGGTGTGGCGCAGCCAGGCGATGCCGACCCGATCGCCGACCGCGAACTCCGCCACCGTCGGCCCCCGCCGCACCACCTCCCCCACGACCTCGTGCCCCGGCACCACATCGGGTCGATGCACCGGCAGGTCCCCCTCGGCCACATGCAGATCGGTGCGGCAGACCCCGCACGCCAGCACCCGGACCAGAAGTTCACCGGCCGCGGGTTCGGGCACCGGTTCCCGGACGAAGTCCAGCGGTCGGCCATCGACCGGTCCCGGCCGCCGCACACGCCAGCCTGTCATGCCCGTGGTTGCCGCACTCGCAGTCATACCGATCACTCCTCGCCGACAGGGGAACGGTCTTTTCGGATTATCCATGCCGACCGCCCGCGTCCACCGGTTCCACCAAAGGTGAGTCGGACTTCTGATACATTTCTGTATTGGATACATTATTGTATCGAACGGACCGGACGCCCGAGGAGGTGCGCTTTGGCATCGACAACCGATGCGGATGTCCCGGTGCGCCGGGTGACCCGCCGCCGCACCGAAACCCGTAAGCGCCTGCTCACCGCCGCCTACCAGGTCTTCGCCGAGGAGGGTTTCGGCCGCACCTCGGTGGAGCGCGTCTGCGACCGGGCCGGGTTCACCCGGGGCGCCTTCTATTCGAACTTCAGCTCACTCGACGAGTTGTTCCTTGCCATGTGGGAGCAGCGTTCGGCCGCCATGATCGCCGGCGTGCGCGCGACGCTGGACGACTTCTCGGTCGAAGGCGTCGTCGATGTCCGCGCCGCGGTCGAGCGCCTGGACCGCGCCGTGCCGATCGACGAGGACTGGTACCGCATCACCGCGGAGTTCACCACGCATGCGCTGCGCACGCCCGGGCTGCGGCAGGTGATGGCCGAGCGCGAGGAGGCGATCGTCGCGGCGCTCATGCCGACCATCGTCACCGCACTGTCGCGGATCGGCCGCACCGTTGCGGACCCTGTCGCGCTCGGTCAGGCGCTGGTCGCCGTGCACGACGGCACCACCGTGCAGGTGCTGATGGAACCCCGCAGCCGCAAGGTGCGCGCCCGGCGCACCGATCTGTTCTGCCATATCGTGCTGGCCTACAGCACCGAAACCGAAGGATGACCATGACCGACCCCAGTCCCGAATTCGCGCAAGAGGCGGATGTCATCGTCGTCGGCGCGGGCCTGGCCGGGCTCGTGGCGACCCACGAACTGGTCAAGGCGGGCCGCAAGGTGCATGTGCTGGATCAGGAGAATCGCAATAACCTCGGCGGCCAGGCCTTCTGGTCGCTCGGTGGACTGTTCTTCGTGGACAGTCCGGAGCAGCGGCGCCTCGGCATCAAGGACTCCTATGAACTGGCCATGCAGGATTGGCTCGGCTCGGCGGGTTTCGATCGCGACGACGAGGACCACTGGGCCCGTCAGTGGGCGCAGGCCTATGTGCGCTTCGCGGCCACCGAGAAGCGGGATTACCTGCACGAGCTGGGTTTGCGGGTGACGCCCCTGGTCGGCTGGGCCGAGCGCGGTGGCGCGTTCGCCGACGGGCACGGCAATTCGGTGCCGCGCTTCCACCTGACCTGGGGCACCGGTCCCGAGGTGGTGCGGGTCTTCCAGGAGCCGGTGCTCGAGGGCGAGCGACGCGGACTGGTCGGCTTCAGCTTCAGGCACCGGGTAGACGAATTGATCGTCGAGGACGGCACGGTGGTCGGCGTGCGCGGCAGCGTGCTCGAGCAGGCCGATCTGGCACGCGGCCGGGCCTCGTCCCGAGATGTGGTCGGCGACTTCGAATTCCGCGCAAAGGCGGTCATCGTGACCTCGGGCGGCATCGGCCACAACCACGAGCTCATCCGCCGCAACTGGCCCACCGAACGGCTCGGCCCCGCGCCCGAGACCATGATCTCCGGCGTTCCCGCACATGTGGACGGACGGATGCTCGGCATTTCCGAAGCCGCGGGCGGCGCGATCGTCAACCGGGATCGCATGTGGCACTACACCGAGGGCATCAACAATTGGGATCCGATCTGGCCGGATCACGCCATCCGGATCATCCCCGGTCCGTCCTCGCTGTGGTTCGACGCCAACGGAAAGCGTCTGCCCGCACCGTGTTTTCCGGGTTTCGACACCAACTCCACGATGAAGGAAATCCTGGCCACCGGCCAGGACTACTCCTGGTTCGTGCTCACCCAGTCGATCATCGAGAAGGAGTTCGCGCTCTCGGGCTCCGAGCAGAATCCGGATATCACCGGCAAGGATCTCAAGCTGACCCTCAAGAGCCGATTGGCCAAGGGCGCACCGGGCCCGGTCGAGGCGTTCAAGCAGCACGGCGTGGACTTCGTCGTCGCGAATACCCTGCGCGAGTTGGTCGATGGCATGAACAAGATCGCGCGCGGGCCACAGCTCGACTTCGACGATCTGGAGCGGCAGATCCTCGCCCGCGATCGTGACGTCGCGAATAAGTACTCCAAGGACGCCCAGCTGATGGCGATCGCCAATGCGCGCCAGTACTTCGGCGATAAGGCGGGCCGGGTGGCCAAACCGCACCGCATCCTCGATCCGGCGCACGGTCCGCTGATCGCGGTGCGGCTCAATATCTTGACCCGCAAGACCCTCGGCGGCTTGCAGACCAATCTGGAATCGCAGGTAATGCGTCCGGACGGCACACCCCTGCCCGGGCTGTACGCCGCCGGCGAGGTCGCCGGTTTCGGCGGCGGCGGTGTGCACGGCTACAACGCGCTGGAAGGCACCTTCCTCGGTGGCTGCATATTCTCCGGCCGCGCCGCCGGGCGGGCCATCGCGGCGAAACTTGTTTGACCGCTACTTCTTCTTACCGCCCGTCGCCGCGACGCTCGACGAGGCCTGAGGCGTAGGAGTGGGGACCGTCGTCGATGCGGGTGGCGGTTTCGGGGCCTGATCGGTGTAGAGGCTCAGACCGGTGTCCCGCGGGCCCTGCTCCAGGTAGATCCCGGATATCTCCACCTGATGTCCGTGGATATCGGTCACCTGCGCCGAGAACGGCCCGGGTCCCGCACCGCTGATCGTCCAGTAGTTGTCCATGCCGCGGTTCAGTTCGCGCCAGGGTGCGTCCGATGCGGACCGCAATGCAACGCGCTGGATGGGATTTCCCGATCCGGTGAACAGCATGGCCAGCCAATGCGATGACGAGTCCGGCTTCAGCTCGTAGATCAGTTCGGGTGCCGGGTCGGGATCGCGAACCACCGTATAGCGGATCTGCGCGACGCCTACGGACGGGTCCGCGATCTCCTCGAATGCGGCGGTGCTCAAATCCAGTTGTCCCGGAGCACATCCCGGGCAGCGGTCGACAATGAGCGCCCGGACGTCACCGCGCGGGCCGTGCACGTCGAGGTAGCCGCCGCACAGATCGGCGCGGCGGTACTCCGCGGTGGAGATCCCGGCATAGAAGCCGTTCGTCGGCAGTCCGGCGAATGAGCAGGCGACGCCGGGACCGAAGGCGTAGTACCGCGCCTCCCCCGGCCGCGCGGGTGGAGACGTCACCGGATGCAGGTTCGCGACGCCGGCACTACTGGCACCCATCATCATTCGCGAGGTGGCCCCGGTGTCGGGGACCGGCTGCACCGCTTCACAGGACGGATGCTGCTGGGGTCTGGCCACCCACATCACCACCGCGACCACACCGAGCATCGCGCCAACGGACGACCAAAGCCATCCCGAACGAAAGTGCTGCTGTTTGATCGGCATTCGGTGCATCGCTGTCCCCGACTTCCGCTCACCCAACTCGCGCGCGGACTCTCGATCCTGACCCAACCAGGAAAGCAGGCCCACCCGCGTCGCATGACTCGAACGAAAAATCTCCGTAGTGAAACACTCACGAGTCGGCAATCTGATGGCAAATAGCCAGCATTCGACTCGGCCCGTTGCGAAAGATTCGGAAAAGATCCGTTCTTACGATGTGGCCCTTGCCGGTTCCGCGTCGACGCCCGAGAGTTGATGATCCATCCGATCGCGCTTGGCTCGCAGATAGCGGATGTTGTGTTCGGTCGGCGTCGCCTGCAGCGGCAGTCGCCGCACCACGGCGACCCCGTACTCTTCCAAACCCGCCTGTTTGGCCGGGTTGTTACTGAGCAGTCGCACCGAACGGATGCCGAGATCGGCGAGCACCTGCGCACCCGCCGCATACCTGCGGGCATCGACCGGCAACCCGAGCGCCAGATTCGCTTCGACGGTATCGGCGCCGCGATCCTGTAATTCATACGCACGCAATTTGTTCAACAATCCGATGCCCCGGCCCTCCTGGCCGCGCAGGTAGATCACCACCCCGCTGCCCTCTTCGGCGACCGCCCGCAATGCGGCGTCGAGCTGGTCGCCGCAGTCGCAGCGCAGCGAGCCGAGGCCGTCACCGGTGAGGCATTCCGAATGCAGCCGCGTCAGTACGGATTCGCGGCCCGGCTCGCCGAAAACCAGTGCGAGCGTTTCGGTTCCGGAGATCTCGTCGCGATATCCGACCACGCGGAATTCGCCGAATCGGGTCGGCAGGCGAGTCTCGACGACCCGGGTCAGGGTGTGCTCGACCCGACGGCGGTATTCGATCAGATCGGCGATCGAAATGATCGGCAGCGCATGGGTTTCGGCGAATTCGAGCAATTGGGGCAGGCGCGCCATCGATCCGTCGTCGTTCACGATTTCGGCGATGACACCGGCCGGTCGGAGTCCGGCCAGCCGGGTCAGGTCGACGGCGGCCTCGGTGTGACCCGCGCGGCCGAGCACGCCGCTGGGGTGCGCGCGCAGCGGGAAGACGTGACCCGGCCTGGTCAGATCGTCGGGTCCGGTGCGCGGATCGGCAAGCGCGCGCACGGTTTCGGCGCGGTCGGCGGCCGAAATCCCGGTCGTCACACCGGAAGCCGCGTCCACCGATACCGTGTACGCGGTGCCCTTGGGGTCCTCGTTGACCGCTGTCATGGGTGGCAGCCGGAGCCGATCCAGGTCCGCGCCCGCCAGCGGCGCGCACAGCACCCCACTGGTGTGGCGAACCATGAAGGCGATGGATTCCGGTGTCGCCAGGGCGGCGGCCAGCACCAGATCGCCCTCGTTCTCCCGATTCTCGTCGTCCACCACGACGACCATGCCGCCCGCCGCGATTGCGGCCAACGCTGTCTCGATGGCATCCAGCGCCGACTCTCTCGTGCGGCGTTGATCTGCGAATCCGGTACGCATGACCACCTCCTTATATGACTAGTAGATGTATTTCTATTAGTCATAGGAAGCGGCAGTCCCGCTGAGTGGACCGAGCTCAGGAAGCGCGGCGGCTCTTTCCTTTCGCGGCCTTCTTCGGCAAGGTCCGGTCGGCGAGTTTGTCCACGTCGGCCAGCAGTTCCCTGGCGAAATCGCGTTCGGCCTCGTAATGGCGCACACACCAGCGCAATACCGCACCCGGATAGGCCCAGTCCGGATTCTCGTCGGCGCCCTCGGCGTCGACCTCGGCCAGTTTGCGCATCTTCTCCGCGTACCCGATGTGCTCGGTGAGGATCTCGCGCAGCCGATCCGGTTCGGCGAGATGACCGAGCCACGCGCGCAGCATGACGCTGTGCTTGAGCACCGGCGCCTCCACCGGCGCGTCGTTCACCCACCGCGCGGCAGCGGCGCGGCCGCTCTCGGTGATCGCGTACATCCGCTTGCCGCGCACGCCGTCGTCCTGCAGCACCGTACGAGAGGTGGCGTAGCCGTGTTTCTCGAGCCGTTTGAGCTCGGCGTAGATCTGGCTGAACGACGGGCTCCAATAGAAGAATTGGAGGCTCCAGTCGGCCCACTTCTTCAGGTCGTAGCCGGAGAGCTCGTCGGCGTGCGAGAGCATGCCGAGCACGGCCCAGCTCGTCGTCGGCAATTCGGGGACCCCGGCGTCCACCGGGGACTTCGCTTCGGTCACGGTAGGACTATATCGCCTAGGCATATTTCGGGTGAAACATCCCGTTCAGTGAGATTCGAAAGATACGACCGGCACCGCTTTGTGACAGGTTTCACAAATAGTCACCCTCGAACACCACCAGGTAGTTCCCGAACAGCGGAGCCCCATTCATGTCGACCATTCCCAAAGATGCCGCAGCCGCCGAAAGACCCGGCGGCCCAACCGAATCCGCTGACACCGGCCGACTCGACGGTGTGTCGCCCGCCCGGATTTTCACCGTGCTCGCGGTCATCGTGCTGTTCACCGAGGTCGCGCCGATGCAGTACACGATCGTCGCGGCCGCACTGCAGAAGATCGCGCCGACCTTTCCCAGCCTCGGCGCCAACATCAACTGGGCCATCATCGTCTTCGGCCTCATCGGCGCCGCCGCGTCCCCGCTCATCGGCAAGATGAGCGATGTGTGGGGCAAGAAGCGGATGTTCCTGGTCTGCGGCCTGCTCTTCATGATCGGCTGCGCACTCGACGCGATCACCAGCAACTGGGCGCTGTTCCTGATCGGACGCGGGCTGCAGGCGACCGCAATCGCCACCGCCGTCATCGCCTACGGTTTGATCCGAGATCTCATGCCGCGCAAGTATGTTCCGCTCGGCCTCGGTGTCACCGCGACCGGACTCGGACTGTCCGCGATCGCCGGCCCACTGCTCGGCGGATACCTTGTCGACAACTACAGCTGGCGCGCGATCTTCTGGGTGCTGGCCGGATTCACGCTGCTGATGCTGCCCTTGGTGTGGATCGTGGTACCCGAATCGAAGCTGCGGGTCACCGAGCGCATCGATGTGCTCGGTGCGGTACTGCTGTCGACGGGGGCCGGGTTGACGCTGATCTACCTGGACAAGGGCCAGGATTGGGGTTGGAGCAAGCCGCTCACGCTGGCCTGGCTGTTCGGCGGCATCGCGCTGCTGGTGTTGTTCGTCGTGGTCGAGTTGCGCGTGGACCGACCGATCATGGATATGAAATTGCTGTTCCATCCGCGGGTGACGCTGGTCCTCGGCGGCGCGTTGTTCGCGTCGTTCCTCATCGGAGTCCAGTCCTACGCGCTCGGTTATATGACCCAGACTCCGGATGCCGATACCGTCGCCGCCGGTGTCCAGCAGGCCACCCTCGCCCAGATCCAGCAGCAGACCGGTCAGCCGATGCCTCCCGCGATGGTCCAGGTGCTGCTCGATCCCGGGTACAGCTACGGAAACGGTTTCACCCTTCTGCAATTCGCCGTCCGGGTCGCACTGCTGCAGGCGGTACTCGCCATGATCTGTGGCGCCCTGGCAGGTGCGCTGGCCCGTAAGATCGGTGCGCGACTGCCGTTGATCTTCGCGCTCATGCTGTTCGTCGGCGCGGGCGTCGGCTACGCCATCCTCCCGCACACCTGGGTCGTATTCCTTTGGGTGAGTGCGGTATTCGGCATCGGATTCGGCTTCTACTACGCATCCATGCCCATTCTGATGGTCGAGGCCGTGCCACAGGAACAGCAGGGCATCAGCCTCGGCATGCTCGGCGTCATGCAATCCATGGGCGTTGCCATCGGCCTGGCCATCGTGACCGCGTATCTCAATGCCAGCCCGATAACCGCTGAGGTGAGCGTCGCGGGTCAACCCGCGGGAGGATCGGTCATCCCGCAGGTTTTCGCCGACCACGGCTATGAAATGGGCTTCTGGTTCGCCGCCGGCGCGTCGGTGGTCGCCCTGCTCATCGCGCTGGTCATGCGCCATGGCCGCACACCCGCCACGGGCGGCACCGCCTACTGACCCGACCATGAAAGCGGGCCGGGACCATCGAGTTCCGGCCCGCTCATGTTCGCGCACGTCAGTCGGTGAAGCCGTCCATCATGGACAGCACGCGGAGCATGACCTCGTCGGCGCCGCCGCCGATACTCAGCAGGCGGCTGTCCCGGAAGGCTCGCGAGGTCCAGGTTTCATCCATATAGCCCATGCCGCCGTGGATTTGGAGGCACCAGTCCGCCACCTGGCGGCCGAGGCGGGCGGCCTCCAGTTTGCAGATCGTGGCCATCCGGGTGACATCGGTGCCCGCCATATAGGACTGGGCGGTGGCCTCGGTATAGACGCGGAGCATATCGACGCGGGCGGCGAGTTCGGCGTAGGTGTATTGCAGGTACTGGTTAGCGCTCAGCGGATGTCCGAACAGCTTTCGTTGCCGGGCGTAGTCGCGGGTGAGCTCCAGTTCGACCGCGCAGGTGATGGGCACGCTGTAGGAGGCGAACATCCGCTCCATGACGAACTGCGACATCTGCTGCTGAAAGCCGCGTCCGATCTCGCCGATGGTGTTGCGCACGGGAACTCGGACATTGTCGAAGGTGAGCAGGCCGGTGTCGGAGGCGCGCATGCCGAGCTTGTCGAGTTTGCGGTCGACGCGGAACCCGGGAGTTCTGGTGGGGATAATGATCTGGCTGATGCCGTGGTACCCGCCCTCGTCCGAAGTACGCACCAAAGTGCACAGCCAGTCGGCCTGAAGGGCATTGGTAATGAACATCTTCGAGCCATTGATCACCCAGTCGTCACCGTCGCGACGGGCGTGGGTACGGATCCCCGCCACATCCGACCCGGCCTCCGGCTCGGTAACCGCCACGCCACAGACCATTTCGCCGCGCATGGCAGGCGCCAGGTAGTCCTGCTTCAGTTCCGCACTGCCATGCGCATGTAGCGACGGCGTCGCCATCGCGACGTGCACGCCGAGCGCCATCGGAAACGATCCGTGCGCGACCCGGCCGAGCTCCTGACACAACACCACCGTGAACAAGTGGTCCGCGCCCTGCCCACCGTAGGCCGGCTCGTATTCCAGCCCCAACATCCCGAGCTTCGCCATATCCGCGAAGATCTCGTGCAGCGGCATCCACTCGGCGCGTTCCCAGTCGTCGACATGCGGATTGATCTTCTGCTCGACATACCGCCGAACCAGCGCCCGAAACTCCTGATGCTCATCGCTGTAGATCACGTCGCCCTCCTCACCGAGGTCCCCATCCCCGACGCTAGCCGAGCCGCACACCGAAGGCAGCCGAATCCACCGCGCGCACTTCTTCGCACGCCGCGTCCGAATTCGCCCGGCCAGTTCGTGCGCGGCGCGTCAAAAGATGCGCGGGAAAATCATCGCGAGCGATCCCTGGACGCCGGCACTGACCGCCGCAACCGGGCTCAGGTCACCGCCACCGCGCATGGCGCGGGAACAGCGCTCGGCCTGCCTCGTGCGCGACCTCGACGAGCACTCGCGCCAACCGCGCGGTGTCCAAGGCAGTCCGCTCCCCGCCGATTTGCGCGGACAACGACAGTGCGCCGACGGCCGCGCCCCGTCCCCGGATCGGCACGGCCACACAGGCGATGCCGGTAACCGACTCCTCGTTGTCCACGGCAACCCCCTGCCGATTCCGGATCCGGGTCAGCTCCCGGTGCAATTCCGCCCGGTCGCAAATGGTCCGCGGCGTCAACTGCGGCAGCCGGTTCCGGAAGGACGTCTCGATAATGCTCGGCTCCAGCGACGCCAGCAGCGCCTTGCCCAAAGCCGTAGTGTGCGCGGGCATCCGGCCGCCGAGGCGGGTCGGGATGTTCGCGGTGAGGCGGCCACCGGCCTTGTCCAGGTACAGCACCTCGCGCCCGTCGAGCACACCGAGATGGCCGACCATGCCGGTCCGCTGACAGAGATCGTGCAGCAGCGGACTCACCACATCGCGAATCTCGTTGTGGTCGGCGGCGAGTCCGCCGAGTTCGATCGGACGCAGGCCGAGCCGGTAGCCGCCGGGTGCGTGCGCCAGCCAGCGCAGCCGGATCATCTGGTCCAGGATGCGATGTACCGTGGACCGGGGCAGCCCGGTGCGCTCGGCGAGTCCGAGCAGCGTCAGGGTCGGCGTCGAACCGTCGAAAGCGTCTAGGATCAGCGTCATTCGCTCGATCATGGATACCGGCGGCTGCGCGGGCCGGGTGGTCGGACGACCCGAACCCGACAACAGCGCTTCGGACTGCGGGCCGGTCAGCACCTCGACCGTCATGGGCGAACCTCCATTGGTGTAGCTCATACAGCTTAGAAGTATTTCGATTAGGCATGCCCGTTTTCGGCATACCGGTTTGTGCTCCCCATCACAGTGCCGTCGCGCGGGCAAGCCGGAATCCCGAAAACTACGGAGATCGCTACGGATCTTCTCGGTAGGCGGAATCCGTTGTTGACAGCCGACCCGGCGCGGCGCTTACCTTCGTGACGAAACGGAATATTTCTAGTCGAAACTAGGAGCGCCATGGCCGTCGTGCTCGACTTCAAGGCCGTCCTCGGCCGGTTCGCCACCGGAGTCACCGCGATCACCGCCCTCGACGGCGACGAACCCGTCGGGTTCGCCTGCCAGTCCTTCTCCGCACTGTCCCTCGAACCGCCCGCGGTGGCCCTGTTCCCGGCCCGGACCTCCAGCACCTGGCCGCGGATCCGGACCGCGAGCAAGTTCTGCGTAAACGTGCTCGCCGCGGATCAAGAGGATGTGTGCCGACAGCTCGGCCGCAGCGGACCCGACAAATTCGACGGCCTGGATTGGCAGCTGTCGCCCAACGGCTCACCGCTGCTGGCCGGATCGATCGCGTGGATCGATTGCGAACTCGGCGGCGAACTCGACGGCGGCGATCACACCATCGTCATCGGCAATGTCATCGCGCTCGGCGCGGGCCGCGACGCCGATCCGCTGCTGTTCTACCGCTCCGGATTCGAGCGCCTTACCAGCGTCTGAGCAGGCTCCCGGCCAGTGGGACGTCGCCTTTCGGCGATGGCCGACAGCGCCGAACCATCGAAGTACAACGACACGGATGACGAACGTGGAGGAACAGCGTGAGCGAGCGCAGCGAGCGAACATTCAACACAGCCACCCCAGTGGTCATGACGGAGCCGAGCGCTAGCGAGGCGCAGTCATGAGCACGGCGAACACCGACGACCAGGTGCGCGTGATCGACACCGGCGCCCCGCCGACCCGATACGCCCGCGGCTGGCACTGCATCGGCCTTGCCGACAGCTTCCGCGACGGTAAACCGCACACCATCGAAATCTTCGGCACCGAACTGGTGGTGTTCGCGAGCGAGGACGGCACCCTCAATGTGCTCGACGCCTACTGCCGGCATATGGGTGGCAACCTCGGCGACGGCACCATCAAGGGCGATGCCATCGCCTGCCCGTTTCACGACTGGCGCTGGAAGGGCAATGGCCGTTGCGCCGCAATCCCCTACGCCCGCCGGGTGCCCCCGCTGGCCCGCACCAAGTCGTGGATCACGTTGGAGCAGAACAGGCAGCTGTTCGTCTGGAACGACCCGGAGGGCAACCCGCCGCCCGCCGATATCGCCATCCCCCGACTCGAGGGCGCGTTCAGCGACGAGTGGAGCGACTGGACCTGGAACCAGATCACCATCGAGGGCGCGAACTGCCGCGAGGTCATCGACAACGTGGTGGATATGGCGCACTTCTTCTACGTGCATTTCGCCTTTCCGACCTACTTCAAGAATGTCTTCGAGGGGCACGTCGCCAGTCAGTACATGACCTCGATCGGCCGTGCGGATGTGCAGGGCGAGCTGGCCAAGGAGGCGGGCGGCCAGAACACGCTGCATTCGGAGGCCCATTACTACGGTCCCTCCTACATGATCGATCACCTGGTCAACGAATCCAACGGGCAGACAGTCGAATCCGTGCTGATCAACTGCCACTACCCGGTGTCGCCGACCAAGTTCGTGCTGCAGTACGGCGCGATCGTGAAGAAGCTGCCGGGGCTCGCACCGGAAGAGGCCGACGCGATGGCGGTGCGCTTCGCCAACGGACTCGGCCGCGGTTTCGAACAGGATGTGGCCATCTGGGAACGCAAGACCCGCATCGATAACCCGCTGCTGTGCGAGGAGGACGGACCGGTCTACCAGCTGCGGCGCTGGTACGAACAGTTCTATACCGATGTGGCCGAGGTGGAGGCGAAGATGACCGACCGCTTCGAATTCGAAGTCGACACCACCCGCGCGGTCACCGCATGGGAGGCCGAGGTCGCCGAGAACCTGGCCGCCCAGCGGGCGGACGCCTGAACGGATCTGTGATGGATTGCGTCACCTGCCACGCCTGCCGAAACCAGGTGTCCGTGGTCAAATTCAGCCCGGCGCATACGAGTGTGCAGTGGAGTTCGGCCGCTCGCGCGCACTGTGCCGAGTTCGCGCGCAATGGCGGCGGCCCGGTGCGCGGCTGCGCGGCATTGCGCGACAGCATCGAAAAGGCCGTCACCGCAGGCGAAGTCGGGCTGAGCACTCGTGATCGGGACCTGCTGTGAGCGAGCGTCAGCGAGTGAACCATCAGCACAGTGCGCGATCGCGCACGACGGAGCCGAGCGTCAGCGAGGCGAAGTCGTGAGCGGGGCGGTAATGCTGCGGGTGGTTCGCGTGGTCGCCGAAACCCAGGACGCGGTCTCGCTGGAGCTGGTCGCCGAATCGGGGCAGCAACTGTCCTATCGGCCCGGCCAGTTCCTGACCCTGCGGATACCGAGTGCGCAGACCGGTTCGGTGGCGCGCTCGTACTCCCTGTCCAGCGCACCGCACGAGGGCGGACCGCTCAAGGTCACCGTCAAACGGACCCAAGGCGGCTACGGTTCGAACTGGTTGTGCGATAACGCCGTCGCGGGCATGACCATCGACACGCTGCCGCCCGCAGGCATTTTCACCCCCGACTCGTTCGACACCGATCTGCTGCTGCTCGCGGCGGGCAGCGGGATCACCCCGGTGCTGTCCATCCTGAAATCGGCGCTGGCGCAGGGCCGCGGACGCTGCACCCTGATCTACGCCAACCGCGACGAGAACTCGGTGATCTTCGCCGACGAGCTGAAGTCGCTGGCCGCCGCATACCCGGATCGCCTCGTTGTACTGCATTGGCTCGAGTCCGTACAGGGCTTGCCGTCGGTGCGGGCGCTGAGCACCCTGATCGCCCCGTGGACCGATCGCGAGATATTCGTCTGCGGCCCTGCGCCTTTCATGGATGCTGTCGTCGCGGCGTCCGGCAACCTCGGTATGGACCGCACCCGAGTGCACGTCGAGAAGTTCGTGTCGCTATCCGGTGACCCCTTCGCCGAGGTCGAGGACACCGGCGATACCGCGCGCGTCGAGGTCGAACTCGACGGCACCACAAACGAATTCGCCTGGCCGCGCAATACCGTGCTGCTCGATCTGCTGCTGGCCCGCGGCATCGAGGCACCGTACTCCTGCCGCGAGGGCGCGTGCAGCGCCTGCGTCTGCCGGGTCGTCGACGGCGAAGTCAAGCTGCTGCGCAACGAAGTACTGGAACGCGAAGACCTGGCCGACGGCTATGTGCTGGCCTGCCAGGCGGTGCCGGTCACCGACACGGTCCGGATCACCTATGAATGAGGAGAA
Source organism: Nocardia nepalensis (assembly GCF_048910785.1). Classification (NCBI taxonomy): domain Bacteria; kingdom Bacillati; phylum Actinomycetota; class Actinomycetes; order Mycobacteriales; family Nocardiaceae; genus Nocardia; species Nocardia nepalensis. The sequence continues at coordinate 605,350 of NZ_JBKBET010000028.1, forward strand.
CACCCCTATGGCCATCATCAGTTCGCTCGGTTATGTGAAGGTCGCGGTCAGCGACCCGCAGGCCTGGCGCACCTTCGCCTTCGACGTGATCGGCTTCGCCGAGGGCACCGGCCCGGACCAGGACGCCATCTATCTGCGCATGGACGAGCACGTCGCCCGCCTGGTCCTGGTGCCGGGCGAGACGGACAAGGTGCTCGCCATCGGCTGGGAGGTGCGCGACCACCGCGCACTCGCCGAGGCGCGCGAGGCGGTGGCGAAGGCCGGAATCGAAGTAACCGCGCTGACCGTCGCCGAGGCGGATGCGCGCAGCGTGGAGGAGGCGATCACCTTCGTCGATCCCTCCGGCACCACCGTCGAGATCTTCCACGGCCCGGTCCTCGACCACAGTCCCGTCGTCGGCAAGCACGGAAACCGTTTCGTCACCGAAGGTCTCGGTCTCGGCCACGTGGTGCTGCCGGTTCCCGATCTGGACGGCGCATTCCGCTTCTACACCGACGTCCTCGGCTTCCTGCCGCGCGGCGCGTTCCGGTTGCCGACGCCACCGGAATACGGTCCGGTGCGCATCCGGTTCCTCGGTGTGAACCAGCGCCACCACAGCTTGGCGCTGATCCCCTCCGGCGGTAAAGAGGGTTCGGGCCTGGTGCACGTCATGGTCGAGGTCGACCGCCTCGACGATGTCGGCCGCGCCCTGGATCGGGTGAACAAGGCCGGATACCACCTGTCCTCGACGCTGGGCCGCCACACCAACGACAAGATGATCTCCTTCTACGTCCGCACCCCGGGCGGCTGGGATCTGGAATTCGGCACCGAGGGCGTGCTGGTGGACGAAACCACCTACACCGCGGAGGAAATGACCGCCGATAGCTATTGGGGTCACGACTGGGACCGCAGCTGAACCACCACCGCACGTAAGGACAATTGAATGAGCGACAACCAGTTCGGCCCCACCAGGTTCGGATTCTTCATCGCCCCATACCATCCGCTCACCGGTAACCCGACCCTGCAACTCCAGCGCGATCTCGCGCTGGTGGAGCTGGCCGACCGACTCGGCTTCGCCGAGGCCTGGGTCGGCGAACATCATTCGGCCGGACTGGAGATCATCGCCGCCCCCGAGGTCTTCCTCGCCGCCGCGGCCCAGCGGACCAGCCGCATCCGCCTGGGCACCGGCGTGAATTCCCTGCCCTACCACCAGCCGATGATGCTCGCCGACCGCATCTGCCTGCTGGATCACCTGACCATGGGCCGGGCCATGATGGGTGTCGGCCCGGGCCAGCTGGCCACCGATGCCGCCATGATGGGCATCGATCCGGTCCGCCAGCGCGACATGATGCACGAATCCATGGATGTGCTGGTGCGCCTGCTACGCGGTGAGACGGTGACCGCCGAAAGCGACTGGTACCGCCTGATCGAGGCTCGACTGCAACTGCTGCCCTATCAGGTCGACGGCCTGGAAATGGCTGTGGCCTCGACGATTTCGCCGTCGGGTGCGGTGCTGGCGGGACGGCACGGCGCCGGGCTGCTCTCCCTGGCGGCCTCCGATCCCAGTGGATACGATGCGCTGCTGCCGAATTGGCAGGTCTACCAGAAGACCATGGCCGACCATGGCCACACCGTCGATCGCGCCAAGTGGCGGCTGGTCGCGCCGATGCATATCGCCGAGACCCGCGAGCAGGCGATGCGCGAGGCCGAATGGGGCGTCGGACATCTCGTCGACTACATCGAAAAGCTCAGCGGCCGTAACGCACCGTGGAACTCCTCCGCCCGCGCCGCCGTCGAACAGTGGACCGGCGAAGGCTTCCCGGCCTTCGGCCGCGCCACCATCGGCACCCCCGACGATGCCATCGCGACCATCGAGAAACTGGCCGAACAGTCCGGCGGCTTCGGCACCTTCCTGCTGCTCGGGCTGAATGTCGCGGATTGGGACGCCACCCAGCGCTCGGCCCGGCTCTTCGCCGAACAGGTGATCCCGCACTTCACCCGCGCCAACCGCAATCGCACCGCCTCACTCGAATGGGCGAACGCCAATAGCGAGCGAATGATCGGCGGACTGACCGCGGGAATCCAGAGCGCCTTCGAAAAGTACGGCCAGACACTGGCTTCCGCCATGGGCACCGAGGAGGCCAACTGATGCGCGCGGTGGTGATGCGGGCCGGTGGTCTGGTCGTCGACGAGGTGCCAGAGCCGGTGCCCGGACCCGGTCAGGTCCTGGTCGAGACGATTGCCTGCGGTATCTGCGGGTCCGATAAGCAGGCACTGGACTACACCGACGAATTCCTACAGGCCTCGCGCGACAGTGGTGTCCCCACTTTCCAATTCGATCCGCACCGCGATGTCGTCATGGGCCACGAAATCGCCGCCCGGGTGATCTCGGCCGGACCGGATACCCCGCATACCGAGGGTCAGCTGGTGGTGGCTTTGCCATGGGCCATCGATCATGCGGGCCAGATCCACGGCGTCGGCTTCTCGAATGAATTCCCGGGCGGCTACGGCGAGCGAATGGTGTTGCAGGCCATGGCCTTGGAACCCATTCCGGACACGGTCGCGCCGCATGTCGCCGCACTCACCGAACCGCTCGCCGTCGGCTTCGGCAATGTCGCGCGCACCGGCATCGGCCCCGACGGCTCGGGCGTCGTGATCGGTTGCGGCCCGGTGGGTTTGGGTGCGGTCGCCGCGCTGGTGGAACGCGGGGTCGCGCCGATCATCGCCTCCGACCCCTCGAAGCTGCGGCGCGACACGGCATTACGCCTCGGTGCGCACCGCGTCGTCGACCCGGCCGTCGAAGATCCGATCGAGGTGTGGCAGGAGGCGGCCTCGCCCGGCCAACTGCTGCATGTCTGGGTCTGCGCGGCGGTCCCGGGCATGATCAACGAGTTGATGTACAAGGTCCCGCGCCAGACCACGATTCTGCAGATCGGCTCGGTGATGACCGACGATGTCATCCGCCCGATCGTCGGCATCTACAAGGACATCTCGCTGCAGATGTGCATGGTCTACCCGCACGAGGAGTACGCGAAGACCCTGCACCGGATCGCCGAGGGCAGTATCGATGCCGCCTCGCTGATCACCGATCAGGTCGGACTCACCGGTGTCGCGGGCGCGATCGACACATTGCGGCATCCGGACGACCATATTCAGATCCTGGTCCGTCCGGATCTCTGACCGGTCACCACGGCCGCGCGACTATCGTCGAGGACGGCAGTCGAATGCGACGAAGGGGCTGGTCATGGCATTGCGCACCGATCTCACCGAGATGTTCGGCATCGACCACCCCGTCATGCTGGCACCGATGGGCGGGGTGGCGGGCGGCGAGTTGGCCGCCGCGGTATCCGAGGGCGGCGGACTCGGCCTGATCGGCGCCGGAGGTGGCGATGCGGACCTGCTCGATCGGGAATGCGAATTGCTCGCGGCCCGTACCGAAAAGCCCTGGGGCATAGGATTATTGAGCTGGGCGACCGATCTCGATGCCGTACTGCGGAGCGTCGAGCGCCGCCCGGCGGCGATCATGCTGTCCTTCGGCGACCCGACGCCGTACGCGGACGCGGTGCTGGCGGCGGACATTCGCCTGCTCGTACAGGTGACCACCACGGACGAGGCGGCGCGGGCCCTCGACGCGGGCGCGCACGTCCTGGTCGCACAGGGCGGTGAGGCGGGCGGACACGGCGGCACGCGCGCCACGCTGCCCTTCGTCCCCGCGGTCGTGGACCTGGCCGGACCGGTGCCGGTGCTCGCCGCGGGCGGCATCGCCGACGGCCGCGGGCTCGCCGCCGCACTCGCGCTCGGCGCGGCGGGCGCGCTGATCGGCACTCGCTTCGAGGCGACGCACGAATCCTTGATCTCCGCCGAAGAAGCCAAGGCCATCGTCGAGGCGCGCGGCGGCGACACCGAACGCAGCCGCACCATTGATATCGCCCGCGAATCCCCCTGGCCCGCCGAGTACACCGCGCGCACACTGCGCAACCGATTCCTCGACGAATGGTCCGGACGCGATGCCGAATTGGCGGCCGATCCCCTTGCCCGGCAACGGTATCGGGATGCGACCGAGCGGGGTGATCTCGACTGCGCACCGGTCTGGGCGGGTGAGGGCGTCGACCTCATCAACGGTCTCGAACCCGCGGCAGACCTGGTGCGCCGCATCAGCGGTGACGCCGAACGCGCATTGCGGCGCGCCGCGGCGTACTGCGACTAGGCCGTGTTTCGAACGCCTCGCGTCATATTTGCAACGGCACGCGGCGTCAGGCGCTGGTTGCTCTCGCGACGACCTGGATCGCTCGAAGTCGCCCGTCGGCCAGGGCATCGGTGAGATGCTCGGCTCTTTCGGCGAAGCGTGGCACGAAGGCATGCAAACCGAGTGGATCGGGCGGCCAGGACAGCACCATTTTCATCGTTGTCGCCGCGTCTTCGGTGCGGTCATTCCAGTGCTCGATGGTGAAGCCCGCGGACTCGATGGCGGCTCGCAGCCGATCGGGGGCGGCCAAATGGCTGTGCTCCGGCAGGTCGGCCCATGGCAGTGGGTAGTCGGGCGGGCCGGACACGCCGGCGGCGATATCCCAGATCGCGAGCTGCCCACCGTCGGCCAACACCCGGCGGGCCTCCCGGTAGAGCCCCACCTTGTCGGCGACATTCATCTGCACGTGCTGGCTGAAGGCGACCTGGAAAGCGCCATCCGCGAAGGGCAGTTCCGTGACGTCGGCTCGGCGAACCGCGATCAGGTCGTCAAGTCCGACAAGCTGATTCAGCCACTGGGCCACCGCGCAGTATTCCTCGGTGAGGTCGACCGCGGCGATCTTGCATCCGAAGCGCTGGGCGAGATACCGGGCCGTACCTCCAATTCCGGTACCGGCGTCGAGCACTGCGGTGTCGGGCCCGATATCGACGAGATCGACCAGTTGGCCGGTAGCGATGCGGCCCATGGTGTGGAAATCCTCCAGCATTCCCAGGTCGGTGGGCTCGAGATGGTCGAGATTCTTCTCCGCGGCGATGAGCGCCTGTTCGATGCGGGAGCGGGAGACTCCGGTCTCGTAGGGCGAACTGGTTTGTGAGCTGGTCATGTCTGCGCCTTCCATCTGATCGAGCAGGGCTCAGACCGACACCGACGGGGAATCGGCCGCGGTGACCAGAGCGGACCGGATCTGCATGAAATCGAACATGTCGGCGACCACGATCTCGGCGCCCTTGGCTGCCGAGCGCGCACTGCGTTCGTCGCGGCGATGCACCATCGCCCTGGTCGGGATGCCCTTTTCCAGCAGTTGGGTCGTCACGGCGGTGCCGATCCTGCCCGTGGCACCGGTGACGAGTACGCGTTCCTTTGCCATCGGATTCCCTTTCAGCTCTGGGTCATTCGCAGTGTTACCACTGGTCACTTCGCAGTATGCGACTGGATGTGACCGTTGTCAACATCCAGGTTTCCGTGCGATCCTGACCCCATGAATGCCGCCACCGCCGACTCCGAACGCAGAAGGCCCTATCACCACGGCGCGCTGCACACAGCCCTGATCGAGGCCAGCGTCGAATTGGCCAGGGCGGGAGGTCCCGACCGTGTGGTTCTGCGCGAGGCCGCCCGGGTGGCAGGTGTGTCACATTCCGCTGCCTATCGACACTTCGCCGACCGCGAGGCGCTGCTTGCCGAGGTGTCTCGGCAAGCGCGCGCCGAACTCGCCGCCGAGATGCGTCGGCATATCGATATGGCCAGCGGCCCGGGTGAGTCGCTGCAGGCGGTTGGCGTCGCCTACATCGACTTTGCGCTCACACAACCCGGATTGTTCCGCGCCGCCTTCACATCACACCCGGCAGCCAACGGCAATGATGTTCAGGCACAAGACAATCCGTCTGCCGTCGCACGATCCGACGGCGCATCGCGGTTCGGCGCCGGTGCCGAGCCGTTCGACATCCTGGGTCAGGTACTGGACGAAACAATGGCCGCGGGGCTTTTGGCTCCAGACCGCAGGCCGGGCGCCGAGATAGCCGTGTGGTCAGCGGTCCATGGCCTGGCCAGTCTGTTGCTCGACGGACCCCTGCCCGTCGGCGCCGCGGATATCGAATACGCGTCGAATCGCGTTTTCGAACTGATCGGACGCGGCCTGTTCGCCGCGCCCGATCAGGCGGAGTGAACGGCAATTCCGCGACGGCACCGAGCGCCCCGGTCAGGTGGCAAAAGACCGGTGACTGCTCAGCGGTCGTGCGCTACCCTTTCGGCATATGTCAATAGCCTCCTGGAGGTGGTCGAGATGACCGACGTGGGTGCGAATCTGCTGTGGACCGTCCCGGATGCCTGCACACTGCCCACCGAACAGCAGCCGCTGCGAGTCGCCGAATTCGCGACCCTGTTCGCCACGGCGCTGCGCAAGATCGAGCGGCCGGCACCGACGCTGCTGCGACTCGAACTCGATGCCGCCGCCGAGGCCACCGCGCAACACCTGGTCGCGCGGGAGGCGAGCTGCTGCGCGTTCTTCGCCTTCACCTTCACCCCCGCCGGGCCGCGCGCGACGTACTTGAATATCGAGGTGCCCGCCGCCCATATCGCCGTGCTCGACGGCCTCGCCGCCCAGGCCGCCGCGGCCGCGCCGACCACCTAGAACACGTTCTTGTTTAACCACCCGCGGCATGCCACGCTGAACGGATGGATCTCGACGCCATCGAAGCCGTCCGGCAGCTCAAATACCGCTACTTCCGGACCTTGGATCTCAAACAATGGGACGATTTCGCGGACACCCTCGCCGTCGACATCGCCGGTCGCTACGGCACCCACGCGCTCGGTGAACCGCTGACCCTGGACGGCCGCGACGCCGTCACCGCATTCATGCGCGAGAACCTCGGCCCCGCCGTCGTCACCACCCACATCGCCAACCATCCGGAGATCACCGTCGACGGCGATACCGCAACGGGCTCTTGGGCTTTCGAGGACACCGTGATCGCCACCGAATACGGCGTCCTCATCCGTGGCGCGGGCTATTACACCGACTCCTACCGCCGCGACCCCGACGGCCAGTGGCGCATCACCGCGACGAGCTATCAGCGCATCTACGAGTCGATGCAGTCGCTCGCCGACACCCCGAGCTACCAACTGCTTTCCAATATGTGGGCGGCCGAGACCCCGAAATAGGGGCTACCGATATGGTGGATCCGATATGGCCACCATCCAGCATGAAATTCTGATCGACGTCGGTCCGGAGCACGTGTGGGCCGCCCTGCGCGATGTCGGTGCCGTGCACGAACGTCTGCTGCCCGACTATGTCGTCGATACCCGCATCGATGGCGACGTCAGATTTTTGACCATGCCCGGCGGCAATGTGATTCGCGAACTGATCGTCACCATCGATGACGATGTGCGCAGGCTGGCCTACTCGGCTGTCGAGGGTTTCCAGTTGCCGCTCACCCACCACCATGCCTCGTTTCAAGTGCTCGATGCCGAGGACGGTCGCAGCACGTTGGTTTGGGTCACCGATGTGCTGCCTCATGATGCCGCCGACCAGGTCCGGCCGCGAGTCGAGCGCGGTGCTCAGGTGATGAAGGCGACCATCGAACAACGCCATTCGGGCTGAGCGGTAGTCGGTCGAGTCGCACAAGAGATTTGGGTCCAGTATTTTCCTGGTGGCACTCGACGGCGGCTGGTCGCGAGCGGAGTGTTGCGAGTATGTCTTCGCTTGCGCCCGATGAGTTCACGCCCGAGACCGCCTATCTGAACACCGCTTCGCACGGATTGCCGTCCGCGCGCTCATTGGCGGCGCTGCAGGAGATCAACGCCTTCTGGGCGGCGGGTCGTGGCGCACCGGCGACGCGGGATGACCTGGTACCCGAATTGCGGGCCGGGTTCGCGCGATTGCTGGCGGGCGCTTCGGTCGACGATATCGCGCTGGGCGCGACCGTGGCCGGGCTGATGGCGCCCGTAGTCGACGCATTGCCGCCGGGTGCGGAAGTATTGCTCGCCGAAGGCGAATTCTCTTCCGTCTCCATGCCTTTCGTGCATCGCGGTGATCTGGCCGTCCGGTTCGTGCCGTTGGCGCGCATTGCCGAAGAGGTCCGACCCGAGACGGCATTGGTCGCGGTCAGCGTCGTGCAGTCCAAGGACGGGCGGACCACGGATATGCCGCTGCTGCGCGCGGCCACCCGGGCACACAATGCCCGCCTGCTGGCCGATGCCACCCAGGCCGCCGGATGGGTGCCGCTACGTTTCGACGATGCCGACTACTGGGTGTGCGCGACATTCAAATGGCTGATCGGCGCGCGCAGCGTCGCATTCTTCGCCGCCGCACCAGAAGCCGCCGCCAGGCTGCGCCCGATCAGCCCCGGCTGGTACGCGGCGGCCGACCGCTGGGCCGAACTGTACGACCCGATCGCACTGCCCAGCAGCGCCCGGCGGTTCGACTCCACTCCGGACTGGCTCGGCGTCATCGCAGCGCTCTCGGGTCTGTCATTGCTCGAAGAGCTGACCATCGACAAGATCGGCGCCCACAACCGCGAACTCGCCACCCGATTCCGAACCGGCTTGGCGGAGTTGGGTTTCCAGTCGGTACCGGCCGATTCGGCGATCGTCTCGGTACTCGGCGCGGGCGATGCGGCAGACCGCCTGGAAGCGGCGGGCGTCATCGCATCCGCCCGCGGCGGCGGCCTGCGCTTCTCCTTCCACCTCTACAACAGCGCCGAAGACGTCGACCGCGCCCTGGCGGCCCTCTCCACCCACTAAAAGCCGCACTCTTGTCGGGATCCGAGGTAGGGATGACCTTGTCAAGATCTTGGCAGGATCTTACGGTCCACGATCTGGGTGTCAGGCGGATGGACTGAACTAGGTCTCCCTCACTGATCGCCACGCGCGCAGACTGACCGGTCTGTCCGACACGCAGAGCGCCCCGCCTCCGTTTGGAGGCGAGGCGCATCCGGACCTCGCACACGGGGTGGCCCCCACCCGTAAGAAGACCGAGTGGGGCCGCTGTTACCGCCTTACTTTTCCAGCTTCTCCAGCATCCAGCTGCCGACGGCGTACATGTCGTCAGCGGGGATGGCGCGCGTGTAGTGCAGGGGTGGGGTTATCCAGCGGATCCGACGCCAGCCACTGCACGGACGGATGACCCAGCCGCCGTACTCGCGGTGAGGGCTCCACTGGTTCTCCCCGGTGTAGCCGGGCTCGCGGGGGACACGCCGAAACCGGTAGTACAGGTTGCGGCGCAGCCGAAACCAGCGGCCCTGCCACGTAGTCGGGCCGCTGCTGATATGGAGCAGCTTCATCGGGGCCAAACCTAGCACTGGATGAAGGTGGGTGTGGTCTCGTTGCGGCCCTCATCGGTCCCGGTGTCCCAGGTAGCGCGCATGACGATCCGGCCCTGCCACACGCCGGGTACGCAGTCCAACGCCATCGCGGCGACATTGAGGCGCGGGTTGGGGATCTGCGTGACAACGGCGGGCTCCCCCTTCGGCTGCGGGTTGCTGATACCCGACCGATGCCATAGCCGCGTCAGCACCTGAGCCTAACGTGGTGGCCGTCAGCAGCGCCGAAACAGCTCGAAATACAGCGAATTCGACCGAAGAATCGGTTGACCTGGGGTTTCGGGTTGGTTCGCGCCCCTATGGGGCCCTATTTAGGATGCGAAGGTTCGGGTTACGTGGGTGGGCGGGTTGCGGGGGCGGTGATGAGCGGCAGGTCCAGTGCGGTGAGGATGCCTGCTGGGGCTTGGACGACCGCCGGGACTGCGTTGACGATGCGCATTGCGGTGGCAAGCAGCGTCGCATGGTTGTGGTCACCATTGCGGCTGGAGGTGACCAGGTCCATGGCATAGCTGGGTTCGCCGGTGATCTCGACGCGGTAGGAGCCCTCGTGGTGGGCGGGTTGCGGCCAGTCGGGGCACAGGTCGGGGCGTAGCCGCGTGACGTGTTCGAGCACCGTCACCACCTCGTCCCCGACCATGCCGCGCACCTCGAAACGCAGTGCGGCCGCGGTCCCTTCGGCGATATGACCGGTGGCGATGTCGAAGGATTCGGGGGCGGGGATGCGTTCGTAGGTCTGGGTGACGGCATCGAGGGTGACGCCGATGCCCGCCGCCAACTGGCGCACGGTGCCGCCCCATGCGAGCGATAACACCCCGGGCTGCAACAACATCGGGATCTCGTCGAGCGGCTTGCCGAAACCCATGATGTCGAACATGACCTCACGGTTGTCATAGCTGGCGTAGTCGACGATTTCCAGACACCGCAACTGGTCGATGCGCAGACAGGTGCCCGCGAGCGCCAGCGGCAGCAGATCATTGGCGAAGCCGGGATCGATGCCATTGACCCAGAGCGACGAATTGCCTTGCGCCGCAGCCTCTTGGATCGGCTTCAGCAGCTCATCCGGCAGCACACCGTAGGGATACTGGAAGAACACCGGCGCGCACGCGACCACATTGATGCCGGCACTGAGCAGTCTGCGCAGATCCTCGACCGCCTCCAGCAGGCGATTGTCGGTCATCGAGCAGTACACGACACAGTCGGGTTTCGCGGCCAGAATCGCCTCGGTATCCGTCGTCGCGGCCACGCCGACCGGATGATCGAGTCCGGCAATGGTTCCCGCGTCGAGCCCGTCCTTCTTCGGACCCGACACCCACACCCCGACCAATTCCAGATCCGGATTCGCGATCACCCCGGCCAGCGCATGCGCGCCGACATTGCCAGTGCCCCATTGGACTACGCGGTAGGTCATGACAGATCCGGAAGCGGCAGGTCGAGATTGGGCGCGATCAGACCGCCGTCGGGTTCGAGCACCTTACCGGTGACGTACTTTCCGGCTGGGGACACCAAATACAGTGCCGCGGCGGCGATATCCTCGGGCTCGCCGATGCTGTGCAGCGGCGTCTTCGACTCCAGTTCGGTGCGCATCGCGTCATTGCTCGCCACGATCTCCAGCGCGGAGGTCAGAATCGATCCCGGCGCAATGGCATTGACCCGGATGCGCGGATTCAGATCCATCGCCGCCAGCCGTGTGTAGTGCGCCAGTGCAGCTTTCGCCGTACCGTACGCCGCAAAGGCGCGACCGGGCAGTCGACCCATGGTCGAGGTGATATTGAGAATCGAACCGCCACCGGCGGTTTCGAGGATCTTCGGCACGGCGGCACGCACCAGCGCATGCGCGTTGGTCACATTGAAGTTGAACGCCTGCACCAGCGCGTCCGGCGTGGTGTCGAGCAATGGGCACGGCAGCGCGCCGCCGACATTGTTGACCACGATATCGAGCCGCCCGAAGCGTTCGACGGCCGCGGCGGCCAACCCGGCCGTCGCCTCGATATCACTGAGATCCGCGGGCACCACATGGGCCTGGCGGCCGGTTGCCGCCACCTGCTCGGCGACCTCGTCGAGCTGACTCTTGGTGCGGGACGCGATGACGACATCCGCGCCCGCCTCCGCGAAGGCCACCGCGATCGCCGCGCCGAGGCCGCGCCCCGCGCCGGTGACGACGGCGACCTGTCCATCGATTCGGAATCTGTCCAGGATCATGCGGCGCTCCATCTGTCGAATATTCGACACCATTTAACGTATATTCGTCATCGTAGAGCCGTACCGCCGAACCACACAAGAGGCTGCATGTCCGACCGGTCCCCGTCCCCGCCGACCCGCCGGGTCATCGAAATCGTGTCGCTGCTCGCCGCCACCCCGGAGCCGATCAGTGTCGCGGGCATCGCCGATCGCCTCGATATCGCCCGCGCGACCGCGACCGCGATTCTCGCCGAACTGGATTCGGCGGGCTGGGTGCTACGCGATCCGAACCGCGGTTACGGTCTCGGTCCGGCGCTGGCGAATCTGCACGGCCCCGCCCTGCCGCGCGCACTCGGCGATATCCTCACCGAACTGACCGTCCGCACCGGCTACGGCGCAACCCTCAGTCGCATCGAGCCCGACCACCTCACGGTCCTGGACGTGCGCCACGGACCCGAACGCGTCGTCCCCGGCATCCCCGTCGGCCATCGCATCCCGCTGCAGTTCCCGGCCGGCGCCAGCGTGATGCCATCGCGCTCGGCCGCCGAACAGAACACCTGGCTGGCCACCGCGCCCGAGTCGGACCGCCGCATCGCGAGCAGCCTGCTCACGCTCGTTCGCGATCGCGGCGTTGCCCTGTTCCGCCCGCGCACCGACGACGCGGGCACGGTCGAACTGCTCGCCGACCTGCTCGGCGCCATGGGCACCGAACTCGTGCAGCCCCACCTGCGCACCCGGGCCCTGGGTCGCCTCGCGTTTCTCACTTCGCGTCCGTTCACCAAGGCCGAGCTCGATTCCGAGGCCGTGCTTCCGCTGAGCTATCTCGCCGCGCCGGTATTCGACGCTGTGGGCGTCGCGGCGTACGAAGTCCAGTTGGGGCCGCTGCGCGCATCGACCACCAAACCCGAACGCGATGAATTCATCGCCGCGACCGTCGACGCGGCCCGGGCGATGACGGGCGCGCTGGGGTCGTGAGCGACCGCAGCGCTGCAAGGCCTTTCACTACTTCGTCAACGCATGCGCCGACCCACGATGCAACGGCACCGGTGCGGTAATCGTCGCGGTATCGCGACTGATCCCCTTCGCGGCCGAATTCGCCTGTTCCAGTTGGGGTTTGCGCTCGAAGAGCGTCTTGGTTAGCACGCACGCCAGATTCGCGTCGAGATCGTCGCGAACCAGCAGCAGGTTCGGCACGACGATCGTCTTCACATCGGCGGTCAGGCCGTACACGGTGGCGGGAATGGTGCCCTCCTCATAGACCGGATTCACCGCGTGCATGCTGCCGGTCAGATCGGAGATATCGAGGAAGCGCACCTTCGCCTTGCTGGAGGTCAACAGATCGGTGATGCCGGGCGTGGGCAGGCCGCCGGAGAAGAACATGGCATCGATCGAGCCGTCCTTCATACCGTCCACCGTTTTGGTGAGATCCAAACGCTGGGCCGAGATGTCGCTGTCCGGGTTGAGCCCAGCCGCCTGCAGCACGCGCTGGGCGATGACCTCGGTACCCGACTTCGGCGAGCCGGTGGAGACCCGCTTACCGCGCAGATCGGCGACCGTTTCGATCTCGGCTCCGGTGCGCACGATCACCTGGGTGTAGTTCGGATAGAGCCGCGAAAGCGCCTGCACCGGTTGCTTTTTGCCATCGAAGCCGGCATTGCCCATGACCGCGTCGGCGGCGGTATCGGCGAGTGCGAAAGCGACCTGATAGGTGCCAGCCACCAGCTGCTGGATATTCTGCACCGACGCACCGGTTTCGGCCGCGGTTGCCTTCACCTTGCCGCCGGTGGCCTGCGCGACCTGTTCGGCATAGGCGTTGCCGAGCGCGAAGTAGACGCCGGTCGAATTGCCCGTCGCGATGCCGACCCGGGTCTCGTTGCGCACCTCGCAGGTGACCGCGCCGCCGGTATCGGACTGCGGTGTGTCGCGCCGTCCCCCACATCCGGCCAACAATCCGGCCGACACCACAACGACGGCGAAACCTATTGCAACTCTTCTCAAGTCGTCCTCCTTCGGGCGAGCAGAGTGACCCCGACGGCCGCGGTCAGCGCGACCAGACCGACGACGAGTGCGCCGGGCTCCAGGTACAGCAGGGCCAGTCCGGCCACCGCGGCGAGCAGCCGGGCCGGCACACCGGCCGGGCCGATGCCGAGCATCCAGCCACCGGTCGCCACGGCCAGTGCCGCCACCCCGATACCGGCCACGATCGAGGTCCACAGCACGCCGAGCACCGGCCCGTGCCCCAGCAGGTACTCACCGGGACCGCTGAGTACGAACACGATCGGCACCAGGAAGGCGGGTAGCGCGTACTTCAGCGCCTGCCACATCGTCGGCACCGCACGCGCCCCGGTTATCGCCGCCGCGCCCACCGCCGCCAGTGCGGTCGGGGGCGTCACCTCGGAGAGCACCGAGTAGTAGAAGACGAACATCGCCGAGGCGGGCGCGGAAACGTCCAATGCCAGCAGAGCCGGACCGATGATCGCCCAGCCGATGATGAACGATGCGGTCACCGGCACCGCGAGCCCGAGCAGCGCCAGTGCGATCGCGGCGAGCACCACGGTGGCGGCCAGCACCACGGTGTGGTTGTCCGACAACGCGTTTCCCGCACTCACCAGCACCGAGGCCAGTTGTGCGCCCAGTCCGGTCTTGGTGGCGATCGCGGTGATCACCCCCGCCGAGGTGCACACCGCGACCACCGGCAGCGCCGATCGCACACCGCTGCCGAGCATGTGGAAGATCCGGCGCGGTGAGCGTGCCCGGGCGCGGATGCGCGAGTCGAGGAAGGCGAGTACGAAAGCCAGTGCGGTGGCGTATACGACGGCCCGGGCGGCACTCACGCCGATCAGCAGCAGCGCCACGATCGCGATCAAAGACAGGAAGTGGTAACCGAATCGGGCCAGCAGTCGCCACACCGAGGTCGCGCTGATCTCGACCGGCCGGGTGCCGAGCCGACGCGCATCGATCTCGACCGCGAGCAGAATTCCCAAGTAGTACAGCAGCGTTGGGATCATCGCCCAACCCAGCACCGTGACATAGGAGACGTCGAGGTATTCGGCGACGATGAAGGCGGCGACCCCCAGGGTCGGCGGTGACAGGATCGCGCCGACACCCGCCGCGGCGAGCACGCCCGCCGCCTGCTCCGGCGGATATCCGGCACGACGCAGGATCGGCCAGGTGACCGCACCGACCGTCACGGCGGTCGCGGTGCCCGAGCCGGAAACGGTGCCGAGCAGGAATCCCGAGGCGACCGTGGTGCGTCCGGCCGCGCCGCGCGAGCGCCGGAATGCCGCGACCGACAGATCGACGAAGAACTGTGCCGCGCCGGAGAATTCGAGTACCGCGCCGTAGAGGGTGAACAGCACGATATAGGTGGCCGCGACATCCAGTGGCGTGCCGTAGAACCCGCTGCCCGAGTTGTACAGCGCGTCGACGATCTGACCGAAGTCGAGTCCGGCATGCGCGACGGTCCACTGCTGCGGTAGGTACCCGCCGTAATAGCCGTAGGCGATGAACGCGAGGCACACCGCGGGCAGCACCCACCCGGTGGTGCGCCGACAAGCCTCCAGCACCAGCACCAAAAGCACCGTGCCCATGGCGATATCGACCGGATCGAGTAAGCCCTGTCGATCCAGGAATGCGTTGTACCCGCCCCCGCCGGACCCGATCGTCATCGGCAGCACCGGATACAGGCACACCACCAGCGCGACCAGGGCCAGCAGCCAATCGACCAGCCCCGGCCCGTCCCGGCGATCGAGCCACCGCAGACCGGACCGGTAGGCCAGAAAGACCACTGGCAGCGTCCCGGCCAGGAAGATCACCAGGTAGTACTGGCTCCCCTGCGCCAATGGCCGAAACACCTGCCACAGCACCAGTAGCGCGACCGCGAAAGCGGCCGTGGCCACCACCCACTCGACCCGGCCGCGCAATACCCGCGCGGGCCGTTCCTCGTCGTCGACCTCGATCTTGTCCGGCGGTTCCCGGCGGTCCGGATCCGGTCCGGGCAGCACGGTATCCGCCGTCCGCACCTGGTGGTCGGCGGGAGGCTCGGCTCCGCGATGAGCGTCCCGCGTGTCCGACATTGCGCGACCCTATCAACGCGCGACCGGCTGCATACGGCTAACAAATATGTAGCCGAGAAAACAGGACCAGCGGTATGTTCTATGCCTAGGCCGACCTGGTCGCGCGCCCACCCAGCGGCGTCCCGTGCAGGATCACCCGGCGATACGAGATACGCCAGCCGGCCGCCTCGCGCACGACCCGATCGTCGTATTCGACGCTGCGACAGCTCCCATCGGCATGGATCGCAATCCCCTTCGATCGCACCCGAACCCCGCCGTCCGCATCCGCGATGACGACATTCGTAATGTGATGCCCGACCGGATTCCCGTCGCCGAGCGCGACCGCCGCATCCCGCAACGCCGGAATCCCGCGCAGCTCCCCCCTTCCGAAATCGTTGAGGTCGTAGGTGATTCCGGCGGTGAACAGCTCATCCATTCGATCGAGTTCACCCGCATCCATCAGATGCCCGTGCAGCGCTATCAGTTCACCGATATCGATCCGGTCCTGCGCCGACAATGTCATGACGACCTCCTGCCCGTGCCATAAGATGAGGCATAGTCCGGTTATCCGGAGACAGTAACGGACCATGTCCCCGGTTAGCAATAGGAGAAGCCGCTGACGCGCGAAAGATCCACCGACACAACGCGGCCCATGCGCGCTGATGCCCGTCGCAACTACGCCCGCCTGCTCGACCAGGCCCGCATCGCATTCGCCGAGCACGGCGTCGACGCCTCCCTGGACGACATCGCCCGCCGCGCCGGTGTCGCCAGCGGAACCCTCTATCGGCATTTCCCGACCCGCCGCGATCTCATCGAGGCGGTGCTCGGTGAGCGCGTGGCGGAACTCGCCGAGCTGGGCCGCGACCTGATGGGCGAGCCGGACAGCTACCAGGCGCTGACCAGCTGGCTGCGGGCGGCGATCGCGCACGCGCTGACCTTCCGCGGACTCTCCGCCGCGATCCTGAATTCCGCCATCGACGGCAGCGCGGAATTGATATCCGCTTGGCACGCAGAGACTTTCGCGATCGGCACGGCATTGCTGCACCGCGCCCAAGAATTCGGGACCGTCACGGCGACGGCCGATGCGGCCGATGTGCTGCGCATGGTGGGCGCCATCGCCTGGGCCGCCCAGGACACACCGGACCCGACCGCTCAGGCGGACCGACTGCTGGCCCTGCTGCTGAACGGACTGCGCCCGCCTATGCGGCCGAATCGGTGAGTGTTTCGGTCGGCGTGGACCGGCGGCGGGCTGAGACGAATGAGCCCGTGGCCACTGTCCGCCCCGACGCCGAGTGGCCGGTCGAGCACCGGGGCGGGCCAGCCGGCCGGCCACATCGGATTGTCCGGTCTGAGCCACACGGCCCCGTTATCCACCGGGACGATGTGCCGGCGCGGCCTCGTACAGGACTATCGCCCAGGGCGATTCGAGAGACGGGCGGACCGAAGTGCGACGTTCATGCGGTCCGGTCACCGGATCGTCGGCCGCGAATCCGGCGGTCCGGAGGCGGGCCAGTGTGGCATCGAGGTCGCCGACTTTTACCGCCAGGGACGGAATGTCGCGTTCGTCGGCACCGGCGAGCATGATCCGGGTGGGGCCAATATCGAATTGCGCCCAGCGATCGCCGTCGACGAATGTCGGGGTGGCGCCCAATACGGCGACGAGCAGATCTATTGCGGCGGTGAGGTTGTCGGCGGGGAAAATGGTGCCGAGTCGTTCTATTGGCCCGGCCGTCACCCGACCACCGCCTTTCATCGAATCGTTGCGCGATGCTGCACTCACAGTTTGTTCTCCAGGGCTCGGCGCACGACCGAAAAGGCTTGGTCGGCCGCGACTTTCGCATCGAGCAGGTTCTCGGCCATGCTGAAGAAGCCATGGAATTGGCCGTCGTAGCGGATCACCACGGTGTCGACGCCCGCATCCCGAAGCCGTCGCCCGTACTCCTCCCCCTCGTCGCGAAGCGGGTCGAATTCGGCGGTGATGATGTAGGCGGGTGGGAGGCCGGACAGGTCCTGCGCGCGCGGCGGTGCGGCGTACGGGTTCTGCGCGTCGGCGTCCGATGCGAGGTATTGCTCCCAGTACCAGCGCAAATGGTCGTCGGTGACGAAGTAGCCGTGCGCGTTCTCCCGGTAGGACACGCTGTCACGGGCCGGATCGAGCATGGGGTAGATCAGCAGCTGATGGGCGATGGCCGGGCCGTTGCGGTCCCGGGCCATCAGTGCCGTCACCGCGGCCAGGTTGCCACCCGAGCTGTCACCGGCGACCGCGATTCTGGCGGGATCACCACCGAACGACGACGCCTGGGCCGCAACCCATTTCAGCACGGCATAGGCATCCTCGGCCGCGGCAGGGAACCGATGTTCGGGCGCCTGCCGGTAATCCACCGACACCACAATCGCACCGACACCATTGCTCATCGAGCGGCACACCTGATCGTGACTGTCCAGACCACAGATGACGAAGCCGCCGCCGTGGCAGAAAACCACCACCGGCAGGTCGTCGGCATCGGCATCAGCGGGCCAGTACATACGGACCCGAACCTGCTGCGCCCCAACAGGTCCGGGGACCGAACGCTGCTCGACCCGCCCGACCGGGATGGGTTCCCCGGGCGCCGCCGGGCGCGCGGCAAGCATGCGACGCGCCTCGGCGGCATCGAGGACTTCGGTGCCGAGCCGGGGAAACGACGCGGCGGCGAGATCGACGATCACCTGAGCTTCTGGCTTCAGCGGCATCCGCGGAACCTCACGCCTGGCCAGGTGCGATCGCATCGGGTGGAATGAACTGTCCCGCGGACAGTCCGCCATCGATGGCCAGTTCCGCGCCGGTAATGAACGCCGCGGCGTCCGAGGCGAGGAATGCCACCAATTCGGCCACCTCCGAGGGCAATCCGACCCGGCCGAGCGGCAGCGACGGGAAGCTACCCGGGCCGGTACTCAACCCGAGGTGACCGATCATCGGCGTCGCGATCGGTCCCGGATGCACCGAGTTGACCCGGATGCCGAGCGGGCCCAACTCGAGCGCGGCCGTCTTCGTCAACCCGCGCAGCCCCCATTTGGACGCGCCGTACGCGGAATGCCCCATCAGACCCTGCAATCCGGCCTGCGAGGAGATGTTCACGATCGAACCACCGGCCGCCCGCATCGGCTCGACAGCGGCCTGAATGCCGAGGAACGAGCCGATCAGGTTGATGCGCAGGATGCGTTCGAGCTCCTCGGCGGAGGTTTCGACCAGCGGTTTGGCG
This sequence comes from Nocardia nepalensis, assembly GCF_048910785.1. NCBI lineage: Bacteria > Bacillati > Actinomycetota > Actinomycetes > Mycobacteriales > Nocardiaceae > Nocardia > Nocardia nepalensis. Next base: position 624,080 of record NZ_JBKBET010000028.1, read on the forward strand.
GTGTAGATGGCCGCATTGTTCACCAGCACATCGAGGGAGCCGAATTCGGCGATCGCGGTGTCGACGGCCGCGGCCCAGTCGGCGGCCCTGCTGACGTCGTGACGAACGAAACGGGCGGCGTCACCGATGGATTCGGCGACGGCCTTGCCGTCGGATTCGAGCACGTCGGTGATGACGACGCGTGCGCCCGCCGCGGCGAACAAACGCGCTTCCTGCTCGCCCTGCCCGCGAGCCGCGCCGGTGATGAGGGCGACTTTGCCGGTAAGGTCGATCATCTCAGGCTCCCTGGAATTCAGTTGTGGGCACGGCCCGCTCGGCGCTGCGGAAATGCGGAATGACCTTCTCGCCCCAATGGCGAATGGTCTCCAGGCATGCCTCCTGCGGCACGGTGCCCATCTGGATCAGGCACAGGATCTCGTCGGCACCGGCCGCCTGCAGCCGCTCGACGTAGGCGATGGCGTCCTCCGGACTGCCGTAGGCGTGTTCGGCATTGAAAACCGAAGTGGCCCCGGCCTTCACCGGAATCTTCGCCTCGTGCAGGTAGGCCACGTGCTCATCGGCGGCCGCACGAATCCTGGCCATCTCGTCCACGTTCGGGTCGACGGCCTCATCCGGCACCGGGCCCGCGCCATACCAGTGCTTGATGGACTGGGCGAAGAACCGCTGGCCGCGCGCACCGATCTGCTGCGCCTTCTCCCGGTCGTCGAGCACGATCGTCGGGCACAGCGCCGCGAAGTGGTCGTTGACCACGGTGGAGACGAACTTCTCCCCCGTCCGCTCGGCAATGGCCGCGTCGTAGGTGCGGCGCAGTTCGGCGATCTCCTCCACACCCGCGAAACCCAGTACCAGCGCACCGATTCCGTAGTCGGCCGCCAGCTTCAGGGTGTCCTTCTTGGTGCACGCCATGAACAGCGGCGGGTGCGGCAGCTGCACCGGGCGCGGCAGCATCGGATGCGGATCGATGTCGAGCAGATCACCGTGCCACTCGAATTCGCCCTCCGGATCCTGCCAGGCCTTGCCGATGATGCGCAGCGACTCCTCCACCTCCTGGTAGGTGCGGTCGGGGTCGACACCGCACATGGAGGTCTCCTGCGGGGTCGCGCCGCGGCCCGCGCCGAGGTTGACCCGCCCGTTGGAGAGCACGTCGAGCATGGCCGCGCGTTCGGCGGCACGCACCGGGTGGTTGAAGTTGAACGGCATGCACACCACGCCGTGGCCGATGCGGATCCGCTCGGTGCGCGCGGCCACCCAGGTCAGGAAGATCTCCGGCGCACTCATATGCGCGTACCACTTCAAGCCGTGATGCTCGACCGCCCAGACGGTGTCGAAACCCATCTCCTCGGCCAGCACCGCCTGCTCGACACAGTCGCGCAATACCTGCCGTTCGTGATCGGCCGACGGGTTGGTCATCTGCGCCTCGAAGATCATCGAGAACTTCATGCATTGCCTCCATTTCTCAATATGCCTAGTAGAAATATTTCCGATGCTCTCGTTGAGGTCAGGTGTATGTCTCGGTGGATGAGACTGGCTCCGGTCGGGTGGCGGTCGCGCCCATAGCGTCGAATTCGCACACGGCGTTCAAACCGACGCCGCAGAAAGGACGGACCTGCAGTGGGTCGACTCGATGACAAGGTCGCGCTGATCACCGGCGGAGCGCGCGGAATGGGCGCCGAACACGTCCGCCGCTTCGTCGCCGAGGGCGCGCGGGTGGTGTTCGGTGATGTCCTCGACGAGGAGGGCAAACAACTCGCGGCCGAGACCGGCGCGCGCTATCTGCACCACGATGTGACCAGCGAGGCCGACTGGGCCGCCGCGGTCCGGACCGCGGTGGACGAGTTCGGCGGACTCGATGTGCTCGTCAACAATGCGGGCATGCTGCGCTTCCAGCGCATCGCCGAGATGAGCCTGGCCGACTTCACCACCATCATGACCGTGAACGTCACCGGCACCTGGCTCGGCATCAAGACCGCCGCACCCGCCATGACCGGCGGCGGCGCCATCGTGAACATCTCCTCGGTCGAGGGATTCATCGGCGCGGCGGGCCTATCCGCCTACAGCGCAAGCAAATTCGCCATTCGCGGACTGACGAAATCGGCGGCCCGCGAACTCGGCAAGGACGGAATCCGGGTCAACTCCATCCATCCCGGCGGCATCGCGACCCCGATGACGGCCGCGGCGGGCTCGGGCGTCGACGGCAACAGCTTCTTCGCGGGATTGCCGATTCCGCGGTGGGGGCAGTCCGGCGAGGTCTCCGAGGCGGTGATCTTCCTGGCCTCCGATGCCGCGAGCTACTGCACCGGAACCGAGGTCGTCGTCGACGGCGGCATGCTCACCGGCGCCGGCTACTAGTGAAGGAGAGCCAGATGTCCCAGGAATACACCTATGACGTGGTGGTCGTCGGGTCCGGCGCCGCGGGCATGACCGCCGCGCTCACCGCCGCCTACCGCGGGCTTTCGGTGGTGCTGATCGAGAAGGGCGCCAGCTTCGGCGGTTCCACCGCGCGCTCCGGCGGCGGTGTCTGGATTCCGAATAATCCGGTGCTGGTGCGCGAGGGCGTCCCCGATAGTCCGGATCTGGCCCGGATCTACCTGAAATCCGTTGTCGGCGACCGGGTTCCGCAGGAGAAGCAGGATGCCTTCCTGGACAACGGTCCCCGGATGTTCTCCTACCTGTCCGCGCGCACCGACCACCTCCAATTCGTCTACGACCGCGGCTATTCCGACTACCACCCCGAACTGCCCGGCGGACTCGCACAGGGCCGCAGTATCGAACCCGCGATCGTCGACGGCCGCCTGCTCGGCAAGGATATGGAGCTGATCAATCGGCCGACCATGTCCGGTCCGAAGGGAATCGCGTTCACCGTCAGCGACTTCCACGATCTGAATATGATCGCGCGGACCTGGAAGGGTAAGCGCACCGCGATGAAGGTCGGCGCCAAGGCGGTACTGAACCGGATCCGCGGGCGGCAGCCGCTGAGTCTGGGCAAGGCGCTGGTGGCGCGGCTGTGGCTGGCACTGCGCGACGCGGGTGTGCCGGTCTGGCTGAATACGCCGCTCACCGACCTGATCACCGATGACGACATGGTGGTCGGGGTCCGTGCCGAGCGTAACGGTGCCCCGATCCTCATCCGGGCGCGCCGCGGTGTGGTGCTCGCCGCCGGCGGTTTCGAGCACAACCTGGAAATGCGCAAACAATTCTTCGCCGAACCGGTCAGCACGGATTGGACCGTCGGCGCGACCGAGAATGTCGGCGATGGCATCCGCGCCGGTGAAAAGCTCGGCGCCGCACTGGATCTGATGGACGACGCCTGGTGGGGTCCGTCGGTGCGCAATCCCGACGGACCGCCGTTCTTCTGCCTGGCCGAACGCTCCCAGCCCGGCGCCATCATGGTCAACGATGCGGGCGAGCGGTTCACCAACGAATCGGCCAGCTATGTCGACGTGGTGCACACCATGTACGAGCGGAACGCGACCGGCGTCGGCCATGTGCCCGCGCATTTCATCATGGACCAGCGCTTCCGCGACCGGTACCTGTTCCTCGGCACCTTCCCGAAACAGGCCATCCCCCAGAAGTACTTCGACGCCGGGATCATCAAGAAGGCCGATACGCTCGCCGAACTCGCCACCAAGATCGGCGTGCCGGCCGACGCGTTGGTCGCAACGGTCGACCGCTTCAACGGTTTCGCGCGAGCCGGGCGCGACGAGGACTTCCTTCGCGGTGAATCCGCCTACGACCGCTACTACGGCGACCCCACCGTCACACCGAATCCGTGCCTGGCCCCGATCGATCAGGGACCGTTCTACGCGGTCGAGATGGTGCCCGGCGATCTGGGCACCAAGGGTGGTCTGGTCACCGACGAACACTCCCGTGTGCTACGCGCGGACGGTGCGCCGATCGCCGGACTCTATGCGGCGGGCAACAATTCGGCCGCCGTCATGGGCAATAGCTATGCCGGCGCGGGCGCGACCATCGGTCCCGCAATGGTGTTCGGCTTTATCGCCGCCAATCACATCGCCGATCTCGAGAACCGCTGAGGAGTGCGTCATGGGCAGAGTTAACGGCAAGAACGTGATCGTTACCGGCGGCGCGCGCGGCATGGGCGCCGCGTTCGCCCGGCGATTGGCCGCCGAAGGGGCCTCGGTCGTCATCACGGACGTACTCGTCGATGAGGGCAAGGCGTTGGCCGCCGAACTCGGGGACAACGCGCTGTTCGTCCCGCTCGACGTCACCGACGAATCGGCTTGGACGGCAGTGGTTGCCGAGGCCGAGCGCACCTTCGGACCGGTCTGCGGACTGGTGAACAATGCGGGCATCGTGCACGTGGACCCGATAGAACGACTCGCCGAGGCGGACTACCGCAGGGTCATCGATGTGAACCAGGTCGGGGTATTCCTCGGCATGAAAGCCGTTGTGCCGTCGATGCGCCGGGCGGGCGGCGGTTCGATCGTCAATATCTCCTCGATCGGCGGCATCATCGCCTTCAGCAATATCCTCGGCTATGTCGCCTCCAAGTGGGCGGTGCGCGGTATGACCAAGGCCGCCGCCCAGGAGTTCGGCGCCGACGGAATCCGGGTCAACTCGGTCCATCCCGGTGTCGTGGCCACCGAGATGACCGCCGACTCCGACCGCTCGCACTCGATGGTGCACGACCAGCCGCTCCCCCGCGCCGCGGCGCCGGGCGAGCTGGCCAACCTCGTGCTGTTCCTCATCTCCGATGAGGCCAGTTTCTGTACGGGCTCCGAATTCGTCGCCGACGGCGGCTACACCACCAAGTAACCAAGGACACCTGCTGTGAAGAACTTTGAGGACAAGGTCGTCGTCATCACCGGCGCGGGCGCGGGCATCGGCCGCGCGCTCGCGCTGGAACTGGCGCGCAATGGCGCGAAATTGGCGTTGTCCGGCCGGAACCTGGCCAATGTCAGCGAAACCGCCGCCCTCTGCGAAGGCGAGAGGGCGAAGGCGCGGGCCTATAAGCTCGACGTCACCGACCGCGCCGCCGTCTACGCGCATGCCGATGAGGTCCGATCCGACTTCGGCCCGGCCAATCTCGTGGTCAACAATGCGGGCGTCTCGCTGACGGCCAATATCGAGGAGTTGAGCTGGGAAGACTTCGAGTGGATCGTCGGCATCAACTTCTGGGGCGTCATGTACGGCACGAAAGCCTTTCTGCCGCAGGTCATCGCCTCCGGTGACGGCCATATCGCCAATGTCTCCAGCATGTTCGGCCTCGCCGCCTGCCCGAGCCAAGGCGCCTACAACGCAACCAAATTCGGCATTCGCGGATTCACCGACGCACTGCGCCAGGAAATGAAGATCGCGGGCTACCCCGTCGGAGTCAGCAGCGTCCACCCCGGCATGATCAAGACCGAAATCGCCTGGAAGGCCCGTGCGGGCGGCGACCGCGACCGCGACGCCCTCGCCGCCAACTTCGACAGGCTGGCCAAGACGACCCCCGAGTCCGCCGCGAAGACCATCCTGCGCGGCATCCGAAAGGACAAGGCCAAGATCCTCATCGGTGCCGATGCCCGCGTGATCGATTTGCTGCCAAGGATTTTCGGTTCGGGATACCAACGGATCCTCACCGCCCAGATGAAGAACGAGGTATAAGGACCGGTCGGCATTCGGCGATTGGTGAACCCGGCTTGACGGGCCGGTCTTGCCAATTTGCCGGAATCGGTTGCTCTAAAACTGCTGTGCTGTCAGGATATTTCCCACGCGACGACTCCGGCTCGGGGGGAGCCGCCGTTTCAACGCGAATCAGGTTGTGTTTCAACTACTTCAAGGGAACACCTTGTGAAATATCGGCAGCAACCTCGCCCGCCACGTTTCGGGCATTCACCACAGTTCCGGACCAGCTCCACCCAGGGAGCCTTCCCCTCGTGGGTGCAGATCGCCCTCGCCCTCAGCGGCTTATTCGTCCTGGCCACCATTGTCGCCGTGCTATACCGCACCCCGAGCCCATTTGCCGAAACACCGCGCGCCGTCACGGTTGCCACCACGAATCCCGCTGACGCGCTCGGCTTCGATAGCGAGTCCGCGCTACCTCGCTGATTCCTGCCGGCGTCATTTCCGTTCGGATAATTCCCGTCATAGACGCACTCATGTCCAGTGCATCGTCTATATGGAAAAGATGGGTCTCCAACTGGTTGCCACGCACGCGATGGCGAGGTGGAAATGGTATGACGACAGACCCTTTCACCGATTCCGGGAGACTGCCCGCGCACAGTCGGAAAGCTACTCGGGCGGTGGTTCGGGAGTTGACGAGCGCGGCGGCGAATTCGCGCACCGGTGTCCTGCGCGTCGCGGGCGACCCGGGCGGCGACCTCCACCTCAGACACGGGAAGGTCGTCGCCGTCCGATCGCCGGGTGCGCCCGGCGTTCCCGAGTTGCTCGCCCGTCCGGGGCGTGGCAGCACCGGCGAGGCCGAACTGCGGCTGTTGGAAATGATGACGGCCTTGGATGGGGCCTTCGCGATCGCCGCCGGTTGGATCGACAACTGCTTTTGGAAGGAGATCTGGCACGACCCGAGTTCCGAGATCGCGGCAGAGACCACCGCGGCGGATGACGATCGGACTCGCGGCGTCGAACCGGACCGGCTGATCGCCGAAACCGAGCGACGACTGCGAGCGCTCGCCAGGGTGCGTGTATCCCCGCATCGGAACATTCTGGTCCTCACCGACCAGGGCCGGGCCGTGCTGAATGCGCATCCGAACGGCGCGCGGGCGCAGATCCTGCGGGAGGTAAACGGCCGAAACTGCTGTCGCGACATCGCATTCTCGCTCCGGCGCGGCCTCTTCGCGATCGCCGTCGAGGTCTCCCGGCTCTTGGAAGAGGGCATTCTCGCGGTCCCCGGACCGCAGCGCACCGACGATCGGGCCGCCCAGGGCAACCCTGCTGATCGGGCCGTACTGCCGCGCCGTCGTCGCGGCGCCAGCGGCATCAACGACATGCTCCCGCCGCGGTCCCCACAACCGACCTCGATCGAGGTCACCACACCGCCCGCGAGGCGGAGATCAGAAAGGATGCGATGAATACATCGAGCGGTAAAGGTCCAGGGAATATGACCGACCGGGTCGGCCTCCTTGTGAAGACACTCCGCGGTGAAGTACCGGAATGCCTGGCCGCGGGCGCCATCGATATGTCTACCGGCATGCTATTGGCCGTCGAAACGGTCGACACCCATCCACCGGAGGTCCTCGACCTACTCGCGGCCGCGACCCTCGATTTGTTCCAGGGCCGCAATGTGGTGATGATCGAGGACATCTTCAAGGAACGCCGCGGTATCCGCACCGACCGCCACTACTTCCAGGAAATCCTGGTCAATAGCGACAACCTGACCCACCTTTTCATCCGAGCCGAAGGCCGCGACGATTTCGTCGTGGTGGTCGTCTGCCGCAAATCAGTGAACGTGGGCATGCTTTTCGCCCAGGCCCGACGCGTCATGAAAGAGGCCGGTCGGTTCTGAGGAATCCGCGGGTGCGGGCCGTCCAGCACCGCTCGCACCTGTGTTCAGCGATATCGCTGATCCCCTTACGCATTTCGTGTTCCGCGCGCCCCGGCCGCACGTAGCAATTTCGCGCCGAGGTCGGCTAGCATATCGGCCATCTCCGGCGGTTCGGTGACCTCGAATTCCAGTCCGAGGTGGGCGATTCGGACGGCGGTCCATTCCAATGAATCGGCGGTGGTGCGCAGCAGGCAGGTGTTGTCGTCGATGGGTTCGATTTCCTCGGGACGGACGCGGAAGCTTTCGATCAGGTCCGGGGCGGCGGCGTGTACGAGGAAGGTCACCCGGCGCAGAGGGCGGGACTGGGCCAAGGATCGGGTGACGAAGGCGGCGGCGTCCTCGGTGGGCAATTCCCTTGGCGTGCTGCGTATTCCGGTCCGTTGCGGCGCTTCGATGCGGTCTACGCGGAAGGTACGCCAGTCGGCGCGGTCGATATCCCAGGCGACCAGGTACCAGCGGCGTCCCGCGGAGACGAGGTTGTGCGGTTCGGCCAGTCTGCGCGTTTCGGTATCGCTTTTGTCGCGGTAGCGGAACCGGATTCGTTCGCCGTCGCGGCAGGCGGCGGCCAAGACGACCAACGTCTCCGGATCGACGAACGGTCCGGCGGCCGGTCCGCCGAGCGAGAGCGTGGCGGTCCGCACCGCCTCGACCCGGCGGCGCAGCCGCGCGGGTAGCACCTGTTGGAGTTTGGCCAGCGCCCGCGCCGACGACTCGTCGATCCCCTCGATCGCGCCCAGCGCGGCATTGCGCAGCCCGAGGGTGATCGCGACCGCCTCCTCGTCATCGAGCAGCAGCGGTGGTAGCGCGGTTCCCGCCGCCAAGCGGTAGCCGCCGATCGAACCGAGGCTGGCATGCACCGGATACTCCAGCTCGCGCAGCCGCTCGATATCTCGGCGCACCGTCCGCACGGTCACGCCGAGCCGTTCGGCCAGCTCCGGCCCGGTCCAATCGCGGCGCGTCTGCAGCAGCGACAGCAATTGGAGCAGGCGGGCGGCGGTTTCGGTCACAGCTCCCAGTATCGCCCGAAATGAGGACCGATCCTGACCTCATTCGCCCCTACCGTGGCGGTTGTGAACGCAGACCGAGACACCATCCAGATAATCGGGGCACGTGCCAACAACCTGCGCAATATCTCCCTGGCCATCCCCAAAGGCAAGATCGTCGTCTTCACCGGCGTGTCCGGATCGGGCAAGTCGTCGGTGGTCTTCGGCACCGTGGCCGTCGAATCGCAGCGCCAGCTCAACGAGACCTTCACCTGGTTCATCCGCAACCGACTGCCGAAATATGAGCGGCCAGAGGCCGATGTGATCGACAATCTGGCGCCCGCGGTGGTGGTCGACCAGAAGCCGATCGGCGGCAATTCCCGCTCCACCGTCGGCACGATGACCGATATCCAGTCGATCGTCCGGGTGCTGTTCTCGCGCTATAGCGAGCCGAGTGCCGGTGCGGCAACCCACTATTCGTTCAACGACCCGCTGGGCATGTGCCCGGAGTGCGGCGGGCTCGGGCAGGTCGTGCGACCGGATTCGGCCAAGCTGCTCGATACCGATAAGTCGCTGAACGAGGGCGCCATCAACTTCGCGCCGTTCGCGGTTGGCACTTTTCAGTGGCAGATCTACGCGGAGTCGGGACTCTTCGATCCGGACAAGCCATTACGGGATTTCACCGCTGAGGAGTGGCAGCTGTTCCTGCGCGGCAATGGCTTTCGGGTGCCGCGGGTCAACAAGACCGGTTCGGTGGGCAGCAATGCCTACGAGGGACTGTTGGAGCGCTTCGACCGGCTCTACATCAAACGCGACCTCGGCGCGCTGAGCGATAAGAATCGCGCCGCGGCGATGGCGGTGGTCAGTGAGACGAGCTGTCCGGAATGCGGTGGTGCGCGGTTGAATTCGGCCGCCTTGGCGAGCCGGATCAATGGCCTCGGCATCGCCGACTACGGCCACATGGAGGTGTCCGACCTCATCGAGGTGCTGGGCGCACTCGCGCATACACCCGCCGCGCCGATCGCCGATGCCGCCATCACTCGGTTGCGGCGAATCGAGGAGGTGGGCCTGGGCTACCTGTCACTGGATCGCGAGACTTCCACCCTGTCCGGCGGTGAAGCGCAGCGGCTCAAGGTCGTTCGGCATCTCGGGTCCAGTCTCACCGGGATGACGTATATCTTCGACGAACCCAGCGTCGGCATGCACCCGCGCGATGTCGGTCGGCTCAATCACCTGCTGATCCAGTTGCGCGATAAGGGCAATACGGTGCTGGTGGTCGAGCACTCCCCCGATGTCATCGCCGTCGCAGACCACATCGTCGATATGGGGCCGGGTGCGGGCGGGCACGGCGGTCAGGTCGTATTCGAGGGCACCGTCGAAAAGCTGCGCACCTCGGGCACTTCGACCGGTGACCGGTTGCGCCGGGTGCAGCCGGTCAAGAGTGCCAGCCGCACTCCGACCGGCTGGCTCACCGTCACCGACGTCGACTCCTACAACCTGAAGAATCTCACCGCACGATTCCCCACCGGCGTACTCACCGCGGTCACCGGCGTGGCGGGTTCGGGCAAGAGCACCTTGGTATCGGGCGCATTCGTCACCGCCTATCCGCAGACGATCGCGGTCGATCAGTCGGCCATCGCCGCCTCCCGACGCTCCAGCCCCGCAACCTATATCGGGATCATGGATCCGATGCGGCATTTGTTCGCCAGGGAGCACGGCGTCAAACCCGGGCTCTTCAGCTTCAATTCCGACGGCGCGTGCGCCGAATGTGGCGGCGCGGGTGTCATTTTCACCGATCTGGCGTACATGGATCCGATCACCACCGTCTGCCAGACGTGCCACGGTCGCCGCTACCGGCCCGAGGTGCTGGGCTATACCGTGCGTGGTGCGTCCATCGCCGACATCCTGGATATGACGACGGAGCAGGCACTCGACTTCTGGAATGGCCACGCGGGCACCAAGATTCGCACGCCGCTGCGCGCACTGAACGAGGTCGGCCTCGGCTACCTGACGCTCGGCCGCTCGCTCAGTTCGCTGTCCGGCGGCGAGCGCCAGCGCATCAAACTCGCCGACCACCTGCACCGCAGCGGCGGCATCTACGTGCTCGACGAGCCGACGACCGGATTGCATATGGCCGACGTCGACGCTTTGATCGCATTGCTGGACCGACTGGTCGACGCGGGCAATACGGTGATCGTCATCGAACACGATCTGCAGGTGGTAAAGCGGGCCGACTGGGTGATCGATCTCGAACCGGATGGCGGCAAGCACGGCGGCGAAATCGTCTTCACCGGAACACCTTCGGCACTGCTCGACGACGAGCGGTCGATCACCGCCGACTATCTGCGGCGCAGCGTGGCATGAACGTGCACTATTCGACCGCGCCCCTCGACCAGGCCGAATAGTGCCCGATCAGAACGGGTTTCGACTCCCGGTCGGCAGCGCGGCGACACCGTCACCGGTCAATCGCGGCACCACAACCGGTCGACCTGTCATCAGCAACAGCAGGTCGGCGATGCGGCCCCGCACCTCGTGCCCGGCGCCGACCGCCCAGTCGGTGTCGGTGGCGACGAGCCGAAATCCCTTCAGCCGGTGCTTCGCCCAGAACGGCCAGCCCATCGTCCACACCCGAGTGGCCGCCGTCGCCGCGGCCTCGATCGGGAGGCCGATCTGCCTGTCGGTCGGGATCGCGATGTCCTGACCGTGCACCATGATGTCGAACAGGATATTGCGATAGCTGGTGACCACCGGCAACTTTCGCGAGGCCGCGTGCGCGCGGATCTCGGCAACGAGATCATTGCCCGCATCGGCGTAACGCACCGACACATCGTGATTCAGCCGATGGAACCGCCCGCGCGCCCGTAGCCCTTCGCGAACCATGCCCACCGGACCGGGCGGCTGCGGCGCCAGCGCGATATGCGCGGCCACATCCCGGATCCGCCAGCCCGCGCACAGCGACGGCAACTCCCACTCGCTCGGCGCGAGATCGTCGAGCACATCGGCGATAGCGCGCCGCTGCTGCTCGATGACCCGCCACTGCGCATCACGGTCCACACTCGACCTCCGATACAATTTGGTCAGCCCCGCTGACTACTATAGTCAGATAGGCTGACCAACTACAAGGAGTGGCCGTGGCCGACGACTCGAACGACGACCTCAACGTCGGAGTCCTGATGTTCATCCCGTATCGAGCCATGGAGCGCCGCATTTTCGACGCGCTGGCCGCGGCGGGCTACGCCGACTTCACCGTCGCCCAGGCCCGCATCCTGCAGCGCATCGCCCCTGACGGCACGCGCCTCACCAACCTGGCGGAACAGGCCCAGGTCACCAAGCAGACCGCCGGATTCCTGGTCGACCAACTGGAACGCGCGGGCTACGTGGAACGCGTGCCCGATCCGGCCGACGGCCGCGCCCGCCTGATCCGCATCGCCGCCCGCGGCGCCACCGCCACCGCCCTCGCCAACCAAACCGCCGCCGAGATCGAGGCCGAATGGGCCGCCCACCTCGGCGCACGCACCATGACTCAACTCCGCAAAGCGCTGACCCAACTGCGCGCCATTACCGACCCCTACGCGTAGCCTCCACGCAGTCGGCGGCCTCGATCTGCCGCACTCCACCTGCCTGATGACGCCTCGAACACCAGGTCCAGCCATCCTGCTGACCGGGACGTCCAGTACGCCCGGGCACGGCGGGGCGGCAGGCTGAAAGCCACGCTGCCCGCGACGTGAGCGCTGCGCGGCTGCGGTATTCGCCAGGGCGATCCGAGGGCCGCGCGCCCGGTGATCGGCCTTTGTCATGCGCTGGGTGCGCGGTGGCCGTCGACGACCGAAGGAGTGTTATGACGATCGGAGTGGAGCCGGTGGAGCGACCGGGGGCCGCCTTCGGGAGGCTCGATCCCGATCGGCAGAGCGCGAACTCGTCGGTTGTGGAACTCGATGGAGCGTGCGGACTTTCGCGGGAACGGATCGGGGGGAAGGCGTGGAGTGTCGATCATATGCGGGCGCTGGGGCTGCCGGTGCCGCCGGCGTTCGCGCTGACGACCGAGGCCTGGGCGGAATTCGGGGCCGATGGCGGGGTGCTCGACGCGCGGATCTGGGCGGGTGTGCGGGCGGGTATCGCCGCGCTGGAGCGTGGCACGGGCCGGCGGTTCGGGGCGACGGAGCGTCCGTTGCTGGTTTCGGTGCGTTCCGGCGCGGCCGTGAGCATGCCGGGGATGATGGATACCGTCCTGAATCTCGGTATGAATGACGCCGTCGAGCGGGCATTGACTGCCGAGACCCGAAATCCGGACTACGCCAGCGATACTCGGCGACGGTTCGTCACCCAGTATCGAGAGATCGTGCTCGACGATCCGAATGGTGTTGTGCCCGAGGATCCTTGGGAGCAGCTGCGCGGCGCGATCAGCGCGGTGTTCCGGTCGTGGGATTCCGCGCGCGCCAAGACCTATCGGCGCACCCGGGGAGTTTCGGACACTCTCGGCACGGCGGTAACGGTGCAGGCCATGGTGTTCGGCAATCTGGACGCACAGTCGGGGACGGGCGTGCTGTTCAGCCGGAATCCGAATACCGGTGCGCATCCGGTCTTCGGTGAGTGGCTGGTCGGCGGGCAGGGTGAGGACGTCGTCTCCGGACGCACCACCCCGCGCCCACTGGACGAACTCGCGGCGACGCTGCCCGACCTGCACCGCCAATTGATCGCCGCCGCCGAACTGCTCGAGCGCGACGGCCGCGATATCCAGGACATCGAGTTCACCGTCGAATCCGGCCGCTTGTGGCTATTGCAGGCACGGCCCGCGAAACGCTCGGCACGCGCGGCCGTTCGCGCCGCCGTCGCGATGGTCGACGAAGGCCTCATCGACGCGGATGAAGCGTTGCGCCGAGTCGGGGCCGACCAACTGCGCACGGTCCTGCGCCCCGAATCCGGCGACGATACCGGGCTGCAGCCGCTCGCCCGCGGCGAATCGGCCTGCCCCGGACTCGCCTCCGGCATCGTGGTCACCGATCCCGACGAGGCCGAAACCCGTTCCGCCGCCGGCGAGCACGTGATCTTGGCGCGCGCCACCACCAGTCCGGACGATCTGCACGGCATGATCGCGGCGCAGGCGATCGTCACCGAACTCGGCGGCGCGACCTCGCATGCCGCGCTGGTGAGCCGGGAATTGGGCCGCCCGTGCGTAGTCGGCTGCGGCCCGGGGGTCGTCGAGGCGCTGGCCGGTCTCGTCGTCACCGTCGACGGTGGAGCCGGCACCGTCTGGCCGGGACAGGTCGCCGGCAAGGCGGTGGCGGCCTCGGTCATCGAGGACGTCGATCGCCTCGCGCAATGGGCCGGAGTCGATTCCGCCGAGCTGCCCGCCTTCCTGTCGAACCGCGAGCGGATCGAAGATCCGGCAACAGCAACGCATGTGTTGCCAGTAGCCGAATCACCTGCGGATACCAACGGCCACAAGGCGATCGAGCCCGCGGCCCAACCCGCTCAGGTTTCCGAACTCGCGATACTCCGCCTGATCGGCATCAAGGGCCGGGTGCAACCGAAGGCCGTCGCCGAGAGCTTCGATGTCCCCGAGGGCGAAGCATCCTCGCGCACTGACGATTTCGTGACGCGCGGGTTATGTGCCAGCACACCGGTCGGCATTCGCCTCACCCCGCAGGGTCGAGAGCAGTTGACCCAACTTCTGGAACACGAGCGCGCCGGTGTGGACCAGAATGTCATAGCGGCGGCCTACGATGAATTCTGCGAGTTCAATGCCGAGCTGAAGGAAGTCATCACGGCCTGGCAGATGAAGGATGCGAGTACGGTGAACGATCATTCCGACAACGCTTATGACGCAGCCGTTTTGGCGCGACTCACCACGCTGCACCATAACGTCGCACCCCTGGTCGAACGCATCGGCGCCATCGCGCCCCGGCTCGCGCCCTACACCGATCGCCTGTCTCGCGCCGCCGAGCGCATGAACGGTGGCGACCACAGCTGGGTGGCCCGGCCGATCATGGACAGTTATCACACGGTGTGGTTCGAATTGCACGAAGACCTCATCGGTCTGTGCGGACTGAGCCGCGCCGACGAGGCCGCCGCGGGCCGAGCCCACTAGCGCCATGTTCACCGATAACGACCAGCGGCGATGGGTGGAATTCGCCGAAATCGACAATGTCCGCGACCTCGGTGGGCTTCCGGTAATCGGCGGCGGCACAACCCGATTCGGCGTCGTCTACCGGTCCAGCACACCACAGCATCTCAGCGAGGACGACCTCGGGATACTCGTCGGCCCGATCGGCCTACGCACCCTGATCGACCTGCGCAATCCCGATGAGGTGCTGCGCGAGGGCTACGGCAGGCTGACCGGCAATGCGGCTGTGCGCATGGTCAATCTCCCGGTGCGCAAGTCGACCACCGTCGCCGCGACCCCGGCCGAACTCGTTCCGGATGGCACACAATACGACCTCGTCGCGCTCTACCGCGAACTCCTTTCCGGCAGTGGCGAATCCATCGTTGCCGCGGCTCGCATCATCGCCGACTCCGAACGCCATTCGGTCGTCTTCCATTGCGCCGCGGGCAAAGATCGCACCGGCGTCCTGGCGGCCATGGTGCTGGACGCGGTCGGCGTTCCCGCCGAGGCGATCGCCGCCGACTACGCGCTCACGGGTGAACGCCTGGAACGCATCCGCGAACGCCTGGACGCGCTGCCGTCCTATCACGGACTGCCACCGGTCCGCACCGGCATACTCGGGGTCGATCCCGACGTGATCATGCGATTCCTCGACGAATTGCACACCACGCAGGGCGGAGCGAGCGAATGGTTACGCACGCACGGCCTATCCGATGCGGAACTCGCCCAGCTCCGCACGGTTCTCGTGGATGCTGCCTAGTCCCGGCAGTGGAGACTGTTCACCCGGAATCGCCGCCAGCGGCCGGCTAGGGTCACCCTGATACCCGGCACATCCCAATGTCGCGGACCCCGCCTCGACGGAGCCTGCGCCCGGCATCATGAGCAGTATGGCAACGCGCGAAGTGGTGAAGGCGGGCGCGTTCACGAGAGTGTACGACCCCAGCGACGGTGAACCACACCCGTGGTACATCAACGACCACACCGTTGTTCGCGACGAATCGGGCCGCTGGCACCTGTTCGGCATCACCCACCCGGAACCGGCCGACCCGTTCCACGAAACCGAATTCGCGCACGCGACCGCGCCCGGGCTGCGCGGACCGTGGACCAAGCAGGCGAGCGCCCTGACCGTCGACCGCGACTACGGTGAGACGCATCTGTGGGCGCCGCACGTCATCGGCGTGGACGGCCGGTACTACATGTTCTACGCGGGCGGCGGCCCCGATCGGACCGGCGCCGCGATGAATCTGGCCACCTCGATGGACCTGTACCACTGGACCCGGAGCCGGGCCGGGCCCCTGTTCCGCGACGGCTACGACGCCAGGGATCCGATGGTGTTGCGTATCGGCGAGAAGTGGGTCATGTACTACTGCGCCACCAGCGCACCGCGCGGCGGTCACCATGTGGTCGCCTATCGCACCAGCGGCGATCTGCTGCACTGGGGCGATCGGCATATCGCCTATACGGACCCGAGCATCGGCACCGAGGCGGGCAATACCGAATCGCCGTTCGTGGTGCATCACGGCGGCTGGTGGTACCTGTTCATCGGCCCGCGTCCGAATTATGTCGGCACCGACGTGTTCCGCAGCGAAAACCCTTTCCGGTTCCGCATCGGCGACAAGGTCGGCCATATCGCCGCCCACGCCGCCGAACTCGTACAAGACGGTGACCATTGGTGGATCACCAGCGCGGGCTGGGCCCAGGGCGGCGTGCACTTGGCGCCGCTCACCTTCCCGACCCCGCGCAACATCACCGCGGCCGTCCCCCGCTGACCGCCCGCACCATATCGGCGACCAGCACCCTGGTCTGCTCGAAGGACGCACCGGACACCGCGGGTGCGCCCACCACCGAGCGCATGACCCCCAAACCCAGCAGCAGCGCACCGATCACTTCGGCGCGCAAGGCGGCATCGTCACCGTCGAGACGCGCGGTCATCTCCCGCAAATAGCCATCGCAGAGTTGGGCGCGTAACTGCCCGCGCACGGCCGCATGGCCCGAGGAGCGCAACATCGCCAGCACCGGATGTTCGCCGCCGAACGCGGGCCAGTCCTCGAAGACGACATCGCGCAGCAGGGCATCGACGATGGACACCACTGGTCGATGCGGATCGGCGGCAACGCCTTTCGGGATCTCGATGTACATGGCCTCGGCGTAGAGCTGCTCCTTGGAACCGAAGTAGCGGAACACCAGCGCCGGATCCACACCGACATCGCCGGCGATATCGCGGACGCCGGTTCGGTCGAATCCGTTGGTGGCGAATCGGATTCGGGCGGCATCCAATAGCGCGGATCTGGTGGCGGCGCGGTCGCGCCGACGGCCCGGCGCTGCGGTCTCGGTCATGGAGTCATCGTAAGTCACCAATTGTTGACTTGTCCGACAACTCCTTCCTAGCCTCGATGTCATCGGCCGATGCCTCAACCGAAAACGACTCGAGGAGAAGCGATTCGATGCGCACCTACGTGATAACCGGCGGGACCGACGGCATGGGCAAGGGTCTGGGTCTGCACTTCCTCGGCCGCGGCGACCGGGTGCTCGCGGTGGCCAGCGGCGCGGCTAAAGGCGCGCGATTCCTGAGCGAGGCCGCCGGACTGGGAGCCGCCGACCGCGCCGCCTTCGTACAGGCCGATCTCAGCACGCTCGCCGGGATGCGCAAGGTCCTCGCGGAGGTCGAGGCCGTCACCGACACCGTCGACGGGGTGGTATTCGGCGCACAGAACTTCCGCTCCGCCCGCCAGGAGACCGCCGACGGTTTCGAATACACCTTCGCCCTCGCTTACCTGAGCAGATATGTCATCGGGCACGGACTCTTCGACGCGCTCGAACGCGCCACCGCACCGGTCATCATGAATATCGGGGGCCCGGGCGGACTTCCCGGCACCATCGAATGGGACGACCTGCAGCTGCGCGACGGCTATCGCGGTATGCGCGCGGCAATGCAATCCTCGCGCTGCATCGACCTGCTCGGGGTGGCATTTCCGCAACGCCACCCGCAGGCACGCACGCGGTATGTGCTCTACAACCCGCTTATGGTGCGCACCGCCATGGCCGATCCGCTGCCCATGGCGCACCGCCTGCTCACCAAGGCGTGGCTGCTGGTCGCCGGGCAGCCGGTGCGCAAGGCCATCGTCCCCATCGCGGAGTTGATCGACCATCCGCCAACCGAACCGCTCGCCGCCTTCCGACGCCGCAGGCGACTCGCCCTGACGGGCACGGACTTCGACCCGGCGCGCGCCCGGCGCCTCGACGCGATCACCGCCGAGTTGGTCGACAGCCGGGTCACCGGTGCATAACGACCGCTGACCCACTCACCCGAAGCCGACCACCAACCAGCCCCTCCGGATGATAATCCCGGAGGGGGGCCTGCGCGTTGGGAGGCGGTCGGGATGGCGCGGATCGGGGTAATGAGCATTTCCGATGGGCGTGACTACGTGCACGCCGGCATCGCGGAGTTCATCGAATCAACGCAGGACCGGCTGGTCGCGGGGTTGCGGGCGGCCGGGCACGAGGTGGTCTGCGGCGCGGCGCCGATCAGTACGAACGCACTGGCCGGATCGGTGGCTCGGGAAGTGGCCGCCGCGAATGTGGATCTCACGGTGTTGCACTACGCGGTCTGGGCCTTCCCGCACTTCACGATGCTTGCCGCGGGCGCCACGCCCGGTCCGCTACTGCTGCTGTCCAATATCGATCCGGTGCAGCCCGGCATGGTCGGCATGCTGGCCGCGGGCGGGGCGCTGGATCAGATCGGCCGCGCGCACGCCCGGTTATGGGGCGATCCGTCCGATGCCGATCTGCTCGAGGCGATCGGCGTCCAGGCCACCGCGGCGGCGGCCGTATCCAGTCTGCGCGGCAGCACTTTCGGACGCTTCGGTGGTCGGCCGATGGGCATGAATACGGCGGTCGCCAATACCGACCAATGGCAGCGGCTGTTCGGCATCGATGTCGAGGAAATCGACCAGTGGGAGATCGTGCGCCGCGCCGAACTGGCCGATGCCGGGGAGGCGAAGGGTGCGCGAGAGTGGTTGGAGCACAATACCGCCGGCGTGCACTACGACGGTGTGAAGCTCACTCCGGACCTGCTCGAACGTCAGATCCGCTCGTATCTGGCCGTGCGCGAGCTGATCGCCGAATGGCGTCTGGACTTCTCCGGCATCAAGGGTCAGCCCGAGCTCCCAGTACTTCGCGACGATGGATATCACCGAGGCGTTCCTCAATGATCCCTACGATTGGAACGGCCCGAAGCAACCGCACGTGTGCGCGACCGAAGCCGATATGGACGGCGCGCTCACCATGCAGCTGCTCAAGCAGATCGCCCACACCCCAGTGCTTTTCGCCGATGTCCGGCACTACCACGCGGACCGCGATATCTGGGATCTGTGCAACTCCGGCCAGCACGCCACCTGGTTCGCCGCGCGCAGCCAGGATCCGAACGAAAACCTCGCCAAAGTGCATCTGTACCCGGAGGTGTTCTTCTTCCCGGCGGGCGGTGCCTCCGTGCACCATCTGGCCGCACCCGGCCGAATGACCCTGGCCCGTCTCACCCGCAAGGACGGCGACTATCGAATGCAATTGATGCTGGGTGATTTCGAAACCTACGACCAGGCGACAAACGACGCACTGATGAAGCAGTCCACCTGGGAGTGGCCACATGCCTTCGCCCGCTTGGACGCGCGTGCCGGGGATTTCCTGTCCCGCTTCGGCGCCAACCATATTCACGCCGTACCCGGCGATCATCGGGCACCGGTCCGAGCCGCCTGCGATCTCCTCGATATCACCGTCGACGAATTCACCCGATGACGAGCTCCACGAACAGGAGGGCCGAGCATGTTCATCGGAATTGACATCGGAACCTCCAGTTCCAAGGGCGTACTGGTCCGGCCGGACGGCACCATCGTCGCCAGATCCGATCGCACGCACGGTGTTTCGACACCACGACCAGGTTGGGTCGAACACGATGCTGAAGGTATTTGGTGGGCGGAGTTCCGAGAGATCGTCCGCGAACTGCTCGACGCGGCCGACGGCGCGCCCCTGGACGCACTCGGCGTATCCGGCATCGGCCCCTGTCTACTACCCGCCGACGCCGCCGGAAACCCCCTGCGCCCGGCCATCCTGTACGGCGTCGACACCAGGGCGACCGCCGAAATCGCCGAATTCAACCGGGAATTCGGTGCGGCGGCCGTGCTGGACCGCGGCGGCTCCCCGTTGACCAGCCAGGCCGTCGGCCCCAAATTGCGCTGGCTGGCCCGGCACGAGCCACAGGTCGCGGCCCGCACCGAAATGCTGCTGATGGCGAGTTCGTTTCTGGTGCACCGACTTACCGGCCGCTACGTGCTCGACCACCAATCGGCCAGCCAATGCGTCCCGATGTACGACCTGCGCCGACGCGATTGGGCGTCGGACTGGGCCGCCGTCGTCGCGCCGGGCCTGCGGTTGCCCGAATTGGCCTGGCCCACCGAGATTGTCGGCCAGGTGAGCCCGGCGGCCGCGTCGGTGACCGGACTGCCCGCCGGTCTCCCGGTCACCACCGGAACCATCGACGCCTGGGCCGAGGCCGCCAGCGTCGGCGTCCGCGCACCCGGCGACGCGATGATCATGTACGGCACCACCATGTTCCTCGTCCAAGTGCTCACCAATCCCCGGGCTCATCCGGGCCTGTGGCTGACCTGCGGAACCTGGCCGGGCACCTACACATCGGCGGCGGGCATGGCGACCTCGGGCGCGGTCACCGATTGGCTGCGCCGACTCGTCGGCGGCGACTTCACCGATCTGGTGACCGAGGCCGCCGAGGTCCCCGCAGGCAGTCGCGGCCTGCTCGCGCTGCCCTATTTCGCCGGCGAGCGCACACCGCTGTTCGATCCGGACGCCAGGGGCATTATCGCTGGTCTGACCCTCGGACACGGTCGCGCGGAGCTGTACCGGGCGGTGCTGGAGGGCATCGCCTACGGCGTGCGGCACAACCTGGAGGCGATGACCGCGGCGGGCGGGCAGGCGCGGCGGCCGGTCGCGGTCGGCGGCGGCACGAAGGGCGGACTCTGGACCCAGATCGTCACCGATGTGACCGGCCTGCCGCAGCAACTCCCGGCCGACACCGTCGGGGCCTGCCTCGGTGACGCCCTGCTCGCGGCGGTGGCCGTCGGTGTCGACACCGCGGGCTGGAATCCCGTCATCGGCGTGGTGGAGCCGGATCCGCAGCGCGGGGCGCTCTACGCCGCGTACTACCGGCGCTACCGCGAGATGTACGAATCCACCGTGCACATCGCGCATTTCCTCGCGGCGGAGCAGCACCGATCCGTTCATCTCCGGTAAGCCCCATGCCTATGCGAGGATGCAAGGTTGCAGACAGGACAGTTATCGCGAGGGATCTCGATGCCGACAATGACCTTGACCCGAAACAATTTCGACGCGACCGTCGCGAATAGTCATATCGTGCTGATCGATTGGGGTGCGCAATGGTGTGAGCCGTCGCGCCGATTCGCCGAGGTCTTCGCGGCCTCCTCGGATCTGCATCCCGAAATCGTCTACGGCATGGTCGATATCGACGCCGAGAAGCAACTGACGGAGATGGCGAAGGTCGAGGCGTATCCGACCCTCATGGCCTTCCGTGAGGGTCTGCTGGTGTATTCGGAGGCCGGGGCGCTGCCCGCCGACTCGATGGAGGAACTGGTGCAGCAGATCCTCTGGCTGGACATGGACCAGTTCCGGCGCGAGTTGGCCCAGCTCTCGGCCAGCGTGTCGGTCGGCGAACCCGAACAACCACAGACCGGCTTCACCTACCAGAAGCGCGCCGGCCACGCCGCGGCGACCGACCGATACGGCTGGCCGGGTCTGTGACCGCCCCGGGGTCGGACCTCTGGCGTCTCGACGCCACACGCACCCGCTCGATCAGTGCGGAGAATCCGACCGGCGCCCCCGGCGCGGGCGGCCGCGCGATCGACGGCACCGGCGCGCATGCGGCGCGGCTACTCGGCCCCGGCTGGAAGATCTCACCGTCGATTCACCTCGCCGCAGGCGAAACCACAACGCTCGCAGACATTTCCGGCCCCGGCGTACTTCGCCACTGCTGGCTCACCACCGACCGCACCGCACTGGGCCTACTCACCCTGCGCATGTACTGGGACGACGAGCCGGAGCCGTCGATCGATCTGCCGCTCGGCGATTTCTTCTGCAACGGCTGGGACGAACTGGCACTCGTGCGATCGGAGATGGTGGTCGTCGCCCCTGCGGGCGGCCTGAACAGCTACTGGCCCATGCCTTTTCGCGCGCACGCCCGGATCACGCTGCACAACGGCAGTGACCGTGGCGTTCCGGTCTACTACCAATTCACCTACAGCGAGGAAGACATACCCGAGGCTGCCGGATATCTGCACGCGCTGCGCCGCGCCAGCACACCACTGGGTGCGCCCGCCGTGCACACCATCCTCGACGCGGTGCCCGGACCCGGCCGGTATGTCGGCACCTACCTGGCCATCCGACCGGGCGCACCGGGCTGGTGGGGTGAGGGCGAGCTGAAGTTCTACCTCGACGGCGACACCACCCACCCGACGCTGTGCGGTACGGGCACCGAGGACTACTTCGGCGGCGCATGGAATTTCGATCTCGACGGCGCGTACCGGACCTATTCGACGCCCTATCTCGGCCTGCACCAGGTGCTGCCGCCCGATGAGATCTACCGGCCGCAGCAGCGATTCGGCATGTACCGCTGGCATATTCGCGATCCGATCTGCTTCCGGCAAGAGTTGCGCGTGACGATGCAGGCGCTCGGCTGGCGTGACGATGGCACGTACCTGCCGCTGGAAGATGCGGATATCGCGACGACGGCGCTGTGGTATCAGGGCCTATCGCGGGTCTAGGTCCTCGTCATCGGGGAGCTCCATGGCGAGTAGTTCGTCGGCGCGGTGCAGGGCATCGTCCATCGCCGATTCGATGCCGTCCATGACCGACAATCCGTCCAGCAGGCCGGACAGCTCGCGTCGGGTGGCTTCCAGTTCCGCGACCGCCGGATCGATGCGATACCAACCGACGCCGTCACGCCACCACGGGTTCTCGTCGATCCACGCCCACATGACATCACGCACCAGCCGGGCGTCGGGGGTGTAGATCTGGAAGGATTCGTCCGCCCCGTCCGCGCGGTGCTCGAGTTCGTAGACGCCGTCGGGGAGCAGGCGCGCCTGGATGTAGGCGTGCTCGCCGCGGCTGACGACGATCGCGGGGCAGTCGGGGTCGGGTGGTTCGTGCAGCAGGTCGTCCAGCAGGGGATCCGTCAGGGCGGGGAGTGTGGTTCCGTCGCCCGTGCGGACCTGCACGTCGGCGTGCCGTTCCGGGTCGTCGTTCACCGCGACAGTCTGCCTCATCCGGAAATCCGGGTTTCGGCGGGGCGAAATGCGACACCGCGACGGTGTTCGGGTGCAAGGTAGTGCTATGCGCGCGGTCGTGATCGAGACGCCAGGAAGGTTCGCTGTCCAGAACGTGCCGGATCCGACGCCCGGTCCCGGCGAGGTCGTGGTGCGGGTGGACGCGGTCGGGATCTGCGGTACCGATGTGCACATCGCCGACGGCGAGTTCCCGCCGACGCCCTATCCGATCGTGCCGGGTCACGAATTCGCCGGTTCGGTGGTGGCGCTGGGACCCGGCGCTGACGGTCGAATCGGCGATACCGTCGCGGTGGATCCGTCGTTGTTCTGCGGCGCGTGTCATTACTGTGCGATCGGGCGCGGAAATCTGTGCGAGCGGTGGGGTGCGATCGGCGATACCGTCGACGGCGCGATGGCCGAATACGTCGCGGTGCCCGCGGCCAATTGCTATCGGCTGCCCGAGGCCGTATCTGCCGCGCACGGTGCGCTCGTCGAGCCGTTGTCGTGTGCGGTGCACGCGTTCGACGTGCTGCCGCGCGCACTGGGCGCGCACTACCTGCTGTACGGCGCGGGCACCATGGGGTTGCTGATGCTGCAGCTCGCGCGGGTCGCCGGGGCCGCGTCGGTTTCGGTGGTCGATATCAATACCGCGCGACTCGAGGTTGCGCGCAAGCTCGGCGCGGATGCCACCGCCACCACCGCCGACGAATTGGACCGTCCGCAGGGCTGGGAAGTGGTCATCGACTGCACGGGTGCGATCGCCGCCATCGAGGACGGGTTCGGCCGGGTGCGCAGGGGCGGAGTGTTCCAGCAGTTCGGGGTCGCGCCGGGCGCCGCGACCGCGTCGATTTCGCCGTTTCGGATCTACAACGACGAGATCACCATCGTGGGTTCGATGGCGGTGCTGCACAGCTTCGGGCGCGCGGTCGAACTCATGGGCAAGGGCGTGATCGATGCGGACACCATGATCACCCACGGCTTCGGTTTGCCCGAATTCGCCGATGCGTTACAGACTTTCCGCGACGGCACCGGCCGCAAGATCCAGATACGGCCGGGTGCTATCTGATGGCCACGGTCGCCGGAGTCGATAGCTCTACCCAATCCTGCAAGGTCGTCCTCTGTGACGCGGATACCGGCGAGATCCTGGAGGAAGCGCGCGCCCCGCATCCGGAGGGCACCGAGGTTCCCGCCGAATCCTGGTGGCAGGCAATGTGTTCTGCTGGTCACGGATTACTCGATCGGGCCGATGCGGTGGCGGTGGCGGGTCAGCAACACGGGCTGGTGGCGCTGGGTGCCGACGGACGCCCGGTGCGGGATGCGTTGCTGTGGAACGATATCCGCTCCGCGGATGCGGCAGCGGAGTTGATCGCCGAACTCGGCGGCCCACAGGTGTGGGCCGATGCTGTCGGCAGTGTGCCACTGGCCGCCTTCACCGTCGCCAAGCTGCGCTGGCTGGCCGATCACGAGCCCGAGCATGCCGATCGGACGCACCGGGTGCTGCTGCCACACGACTACTTGACATGGCGGCTTCGGGGCGGGCCATCCGATCGCTCCGTCGAACCGACGACCGACCGGGGCGACGCCTCGGGCACCGGCTACTGGTCGCCCGCGACCGGGGCATATCACAAAGATATTCTCGCCCAGGCCTTCCGGGGTCGAACTCCGGAACTCCCCCGCGTCGCCGCACCGGCCGAGGCGGTCGGACGCACGCCAGCGGGCGCATTGGTCGCGGCGGGAACGGGTGACAATGCTGGTGCCGCACTCGGTTTGGGTATCGAAGACGGTGACGTCGTGATGTCACTCGGCACCAGCGGTACCGTCTATACCCGAGCCGCCGCGCCCAGCGCCGATGCCACCGGAGCCATTGCCGGATTCGCCGATGCGACAGGTGCTTTCCTGCCTCTGGTCTGCACGCTCAATGCCGCCCGCGTACTCGACTCCACCGCCGCTCTGCTCGGCGTCGGCCCGACTGCGCTGGAAACGCTTGCGCGCCAAGCACCTCCGGGCGCAGAGGGGGTTGTGTTACTGCCCTACTTATCCGGGGAACGCACCCCGAATCTGCCGCACACCACCGGTAGTCTGCACGGCCTGCGCCCGGAAACGCTGCGCCCCAGCCATATTGCCCGCGCGGCGTTCGAGGGCATGCTCTGCAATATGGCCGACGCCCTCGACCACCTGCGCGCCACCGGGATCCCGATCCAACGCATGCTGCTCATCGGCGGTGCGGCGCGCTCCGCCCTGGTCGCCGAACTCGCGGCGGAGATCATCGGGGTCACGGTTACGGTGCCCGAGCCGAATGAGTACGTCGCGCTCGGTGCCGCCCGGCAGGCGGCCTGGGCCCTCGCCCGCACCGCGCGGCCGCCGAGCTGGTCCGCACGCACCGTCGCCGAGGTTCGCGCACCCGGCGACGGCGGGGTGATCGGCCGGCGGATCCGGGCGCAGTACGAAAGCGCACGAGGGGCCCTCTACGCTCGATGAGTGGGCCGTCCAGCAGCGCCGAAGGAAACGCTGGTGGGCGGGTCTGCGATGTTGTAGTACAAGCAGTACCGCATGCCGTCGAGTGAGGATCGGCGGCACCGCACCCGGGGGGATAGTCATGGAATCCGCGCACCCACCGCGCCGTCGGCTCATCGTCTACGTCGCCGGTCTTTCCGAACCGCCGCACGCGGCCAAGGACCTGTTCAACAAGCTGCGGCACGAGCCGGGATACGGGCCGGACGATGCCATCTATTGGCAGTTTCCGGACCCGGTCACGCGGCTGAGCCGGGGCAGTCTGGCCGCCCGCTGCCGCGATCTCGCCGATCGCATCGACGCCTACTGGACCGGACCACGCCAGACCTCGGAGATCGTCCTCATCGGGCGCAGCATCGGCGGCGTCATGCTCCGCTACGCCTTCCTGCAGGCCCTGCGCGGTCTCGACGGTCCGCAACTGGCCTGGGCCGATGCGGTCACCCGGATCGTGCTGCTGGCCGCGCCGAACCGCGGCGTCGATCTCAACCGCGCGCCCTGGCCGTTCCGAGTTATGGCGAAGCCGCTGATCCCGCTGCTGCGAATGTTCACCGCACTCGAATTGCTCTGCGGCACACCGTTCATCACCAACCTGCGCATCCAATGGCTGCGCGAGATAGCCGATCTCGGCGGGAAGGCGCCGATCGTCGTGCAGTTGCGCGCCAAGAACGACTGGTCGGTGGACCACGAGGACAGCCGCGACCTGGAATCCCTGCCCACGGGCGTGCAGAAGCTGATGCCCAACGCGACGCACTCCGATATCGCGTGCACCGGACGCACGGTCCGCGAGGATTACACCGGGCAGCGCTACGACATTCTGCGCTGGGCCATCACCGAGGACGTCGGCTCCACCGAACCCAGCCCACTGTCCGAGCACGAGGCGTCCATCAAGTCGGTCGTGTTCGCACTGCACGGAATTCGGTCCGGCAATGGTGCCTGGCCGACCCAACTCGAGACCGAACTGCACGAGCTCGAGAAGGATGTGCTCGTGGTGACGCCGTCGTACGGGCGGCTCTCGGCCTACGACTTCGCACTGCCGTTCACCCGGCGTCGCAATCTGCGCTGGTTCGCCGATCAATACAGCTACTACTTGGCGCGGCATCCCGACATTCCGTTCCACTTCGTCGGGCACAGCAACGGCACCTACCTGTTCGGGCAATCGCTGAAGCAGATTCCGGCGCTGGAATTCCACAATGTCTTCCTGGCTGGCAGTGTGCTGCCCCGCGAATTCGACTGGGTGCGGTGCGCCGACAACGGGCAGATCCGCTCGCTGGTCAATGTGTGCGCGAGCGCCGATAAGCCGGTCGCCTGGCTGTGCAGCGCGCTGCGCGGGCTCGGCATGCGCGATGTAGGTGTCGGCGGATTCACCGGATTCGACTCGGTTCCGCCCGGCACGCTGCAGGTGCGCTACATCAAGGGCGGGCACGGCGCGGCCCTGGCGAACAAGCGGCTGCCCGGTGTCGTCGGCTACGTCCGCGACGGCGAGCCGCCTTGCGAAGCCGAGCACACCGGCCCCACCGAGTTCTTCGAGCTGATGTCACGTTCCGCGCCCATCACGACCTGGCTCGCGGGTGGGGCGCTACTCGGCCTGGGCTGGCTCGCCGTCGCCACGCTCGGCCCACTGGTCGGTCTCGGTGTGCTCGGCGGACTGCTCGCGGCGACCTATGCCGCACTGAAGGTCGCTTGATATGCGGAATGTGCGATGCGGTTCGAACTGCGGCAGCAGCGCTTTGGTCGACGTCATGATCACACGAACGGCCTCGACTGTGGCAATGGCGGTTTCGTTGACCCAGCACCTGCCACACAGCGGTGACTAGCAGTTTCGATGCCGCTATTGCGCTGCGGAAGAGGCGGTTTCGTGGACCGAGCGCCACAGATAGCCGTGGTCGGCGATGATCAGTATCGCGGTTACCAAGCGGCGGGTGCGTGTGTCGCCCAGCAGGTTCTCGGCCGTGAAGCGGACGGTGACGACGGTGCCGCTGTGGACGAGTTCGTCGATATCGGTGATCTCGATATCCAGCCCTGGCTGGGTATTGCGCGCCGACCACACCCCAGCCAACAGCGTGTCGCGATCCACGACCTGCCCAACCGTGGTCACCGCGGAGAACTGCTCATCCAATGCGTTCGCGAACCGATCGAACACCTTCGGCGGAGCATCCGAACCCATCCACTCGGCGAGGTCCGAGTGCAGCGCGCCGATCACGTTTGGTAGATGGGGATGTCCAGGCATAACAGCAATCTCGGTCTCAACAGGCCCAGTCGACCCTGCCGAAGATCATATCCAGCACCCCCGAGCCCTGGTCACCTCGGCGTCGACTATCGCGAGCTTCCAATGCGGCGCGCTCGCGCGCCGCATTCCTGGACCGAGCCGCCTCCGACTCCGCCCGAACTCGCGCTTGCTGGACGTCGATCATCGCTGGCGTGGCACTGCTGTTGGGCCCCAAGATCCCCCGCAATCTACTGCGACAGACCGTCCTCACTCCCCGCCGGATTAGCCTGTTCACCAGTGTCAACTCCGGTCCGAACGTGGCTCACGCACACATTCCGTGATCCGCGGCCGCTGCGTTCCGTCCGAGATGCGCTACTGGACAAGTGATCACGTGGAACTAGGGGCGGAGGCTTCTCGGCCGATGCCGCCACCAGTTCCACCTGATCGGCCGACCAACCCGCGGAAGCGAGTCGCGGTGAGCGAGGGGGCGATCCTGCGGGGCGAATCACGAGGTTCCGGTTGAGCGTAGTCGAATGGTGGCCGTCCAGGCGGTATCCGACCGCCGTATGACTACGCTCGGCGAGCGGCTGGAGTGGGCAGGGCGGCCGTCTATTTGGATGGGGTACTAGCCGCCACATGTACAACGGCGAAGCGGTATTTCAGGTCTCTTCGTGCGTTAAGAATCTCGCCAGCGTCCGCCAAGGCCATGGCCTGACACTTTCGTGCAACGGCCGAAGAGACCGACGGCTCCAACCCAGTGCGAGAGGTTGTCCCATGTCGATTCTGCGATTCACCGTCGTCGTGCTGCTCGCGGGAGTGGTGGCCGGGTGCTCGGGTCATGCCGATCGTGCCAGCGAATCCGCAACGAACGACCGCGTCGTCGACGGCGACACGTTGTGCGGGATGGTTTCGCAAGGCGACATGGAGGCCGCCATGGGCCTGAAGATCAAAGCCGTCGAGGCGAGGACCTATGACAAGGTTGCGCCGTTGGCCGCCTGCTCCTATTCGGCCGCATTCGATCTCACTTCCTCCGAATTGCCCGAGCACATCAACACCCGGTGGAACAAGCTTTACAACACGGATGTCGCAAGGGAATTCGATCGGGACTTCCGCGAGGAAGACGGTAGAGCTGTCGATTACCGCCGCGTCGAAAACCTCGGTGAGGCAGCGGCCTTCGGTCACGTCCCCTTCCTCAGCCACGATGTCAAGCTTGTGGTCGTCGGTATGGTGCGCGGCCTGCGCAGCGTCATCGAGATACAGGCACCGGAACGAATGACCACCGAGCAGTTGGCACCGCTCGCCCGAAAGATGCTGGACAGCCATGCGTAGTAGCCAGCGGACAGCGCCGAGTGACGCCTGATCCGATTCAACGGATAGGCACCACAACACCGCCCAACCGTCGAAGTCATCAGCCGAGGTAGTGCGAGACGACTCGGCCGTCGACAAACCTGATCACCCTCGTTCCGGCCGCGGTGGCCGGTCTGCCGAGTTCTCGAAGCAGGGCGATAAGAACGTCCATGGCCGCGTTCCAGTGGGCACCAGGGTCATCAGGGGGAACCCCACGCCTGTGTCGCCATAATGGATCAGGATTCCGAAGGCATTGGTGCCCAAAACTTGCACTATTTGTATGGAAGTCACCGTGTCGGCGTTCACGAAGTGGCCCGATCTGGTCTCGATGTACGTTCTGGCCGAACCGATTCCGTGCTCCACCGATCGATGGTGGCACACTGAGCAGCCGGTAGGGGCACGTCGATCAACGTTGGCAGCGACCGTGGTCAACTGAGATGCTCGAAGAAATATTTCTAATGCATCCGAGATCTCGGTGATCGGATCAGGTTGCGGTTCAGCTTGTTTCGGCGGCGAGGCCGGTGAGACGGGTGAGCGCGGCGAAGCCGTCGTCGGTGCCGGGCCAATGCTTGCGGACCGGTTCGAGCCCGGCGTGACGCACAACGCTGCGCAGCACAGCGGTGACGATAATGGCGTCGTCGGCGTAACCGATGACCGGCACCACGTCGGGGATCAGATCGACAGGTGAGGCGAGATAGACCAGCAGCAACCACAACCGCATCCGCACTCCCCGCGGCAGCGTGCGATCGGCGGCGAGGCGGCGGATCAGCCGCAAGATATCGGGCAGGATCCGCACGGCTTCGCGCAGCAGGCCGCCGCGCGGACGCGCGATCACCAGGGTCGCGACGAGAGCCAGCCATATCACCAGCAGCGCGGCGCCCAAGCCGAGCGCTAGGCCGACCAGCCAGTCGGTCATCGCTGCTCCACCGCCCGCGACCGTCGAATGGGTTCCGCGGCAACCGCATTCGGGGTGTCGTCGGCGAAGGCGGCCTCCTCGAACGCGGCCAAAGCGGCCGCAGCCTCCTCGACCTCGGCGCGAGCCGCCTGGCCGCCCGGCGCGGTGAAGTAGTCGCGGGCTTCGATCTTGGCAAGCCAGGACCGGAACCGAGTCAGGTCGGCCTCGGACTCCTCGACGTCGGCGTAGGTGGCATTCCCGGCCGCTAGTTCCCGGTCGAGTTCGGCCCGCAGTTCGGGCAACCGTTCCAGCAGTTCGGTGTATTCGAGGTCCCGGGCATCGTTGAACTCGCCGATCACCGCCAGCTCCTCCGCCGGATCGGTGAACGCCATCGACAACACCCGCGCCGAACCGCCCTGCTCACGCACCCGCGCGGCCAGCCGCCGCACCTCGCGCTGGACGGGCGGGCGGTCCGGCAGCAGACATACTGACTGCTGCAAATACAACGCCCCGAGCGACTTCAACTTGCGCCAGACCTGAACCCGCAGCGAGTTGGCCGAATTCGCCGTGGCGACGCTGACCAGCAACCAGCCAGCGGCATCGGTTTCATTCGTCACATCACTATGTTACGAGCTTTACATTCAGCTGGTCCAGAAGTTCCGTGCCGCCTTGACCTCCCAATTCACACACCGCCACAACCCAACCGCTCGTGCGGAACTGTGCACCATAGAACGCTTCGCCGACTGCCTTCACCGCTGGTTTCCCGAAACGAGCCCACAGCCATAGTGACCGTCAGGCGTCACCCGAGTCGTCCTCTATCATCGGCTCCGCCCACACGGCCGGAGCGAACTCCCAGCCCCAGGCGGCCGACTCGGATTCGCCCGTCGCCACGCCGATAGCGGTGGCGATCGCGTGCTGTCCAGGTGCTGAATAGAGAACTCGCCTGCGGACCCTCGGCGAAAAGTTGACGCGGTACTTCAACCCCTCGACGTCCACGACTCCACACTCATCGCCGGGCCCGTCCGCTGAACTCGACTCGACCGAGACGAGCCAGCCCTCTTTGCGCGCCTTCCAGATCCACACCTCGAAGGCACGTTGCTTGTTGTCCCCCCTCGATACGGCGGCGATGATCTGGATGGGGTCTGTCCGGTCGTCCACCTCGATCACTTTAGGGTGGAGCCGACCACTGCCCCTGACCGGTCGCCGTCAACGAGCGAGCCCGCGCATCCGCTCGTCGGCACTACCGCCCAAGACGCAGGAAGCCTTGCCCGGCAAGCGATCAGGGCGCAGCGGTTGCCGCGCGGCGCGACGCCGCGGCCGAGTCGCAGGGAACACGGCCGGCGGCCCGGCGAAGGACAACCGCGGGCGCCGATACCCATCTGCTGATAGTCGCTGCCCAATTGCGGTTTGCCCCAGCTCATTACGGGCAGGCGCTGTCCCTGACAACAGTCGGCGACTCGCCCTGGTTCATGCTCCACAAGCCCATCGCCGACGCCCTTGCGGGGACTCCGCGCGTTCCTCGCCCTAGCGGTGACGCGGTAGCGGAATCAAGGTTCTGTACGCGGCTGGCACGTTCGCCGCATTCAGCCGAGGAGAACGTGCTCCGCGGCCAAGAAATACGACGACCGCGGCAGGTCGATGAAGTTCGTCTCGTCCTGTGCGAGCCGGAGGTTGGCCTGCGCTCCTTCGGGTGAGGTCATCGAGTTCTGCAGCACCTCGCGCGACGGGAACCAGACCTCGACGAGCCCGTCATAAGCCTGCCCGACCTGGCCGCGCGACGTAGCGAGCAGAAGACCCAAGTCGACACTGTCCGTGTGGCTTTGGACGTAGCGGTACGCCCCGAGCTGCTGTACGAGCTGCGTGGCGAGTGGCCCATGCTGGTACAGCCAGTAGTGGTAGAAATCCTCGGGCGACAGGTCCGGCCGACGCCGCAGCGCGGCCACCATCTTGACGGCGGCACCCGGCGGCTCCGCAGCCGCCGGCTGAGCCCGCAACGCCGCAATGGCGCCGATCCCCGCAGCAGTCGCGCCGGCCGCGCCGACGAGGAAGCCGCGTCGCGAACTCGCCGCCATCGTGACGGTGTCGGGGTGTTCGGGTTTGTTCATGTCTGTCACTTGGTCCCTCGGGTGTCATTTCCGTATTGGTGACGAAATCATCAGATATGATCAAGAGTGA
Organism: Nocardia nepalensis; assembly: GCF_048910785.1. Taxonomy (NCBI): domain Bacteria; kingdom Bacillati; phylum Actinomycetota; class Actinomycetes; order Mycobacteriales; family Nocardiaceae; genus Nocardia; species Nocardia nepalensis. Next base: position 656,149 of record NZ_JBKBET010000028.1, read on the forward strand.
TGTCAAGCACTTCTGATGAATCCATCAATTCCTGTCGCAAGCTCTCGGCCTCGCACTCCATGCGACGGGGGCTCGCGATCTGCGGACCTACACCTTCGTGCCGTTCACGAAATTCGTTCACCCGGGCGTCAACCACGACCATGCCGACCGCCGTTACCACGGCGCGCTCACCATCGGCGCGGGACAGCCGCGAGCACCTGCTCGAGATGCTGGCCGCGCCGACGGTCTCGGCAGCACTCGACGACCCGTCGCGTGTGCGCACGCCTACACGATCGACCGCACGATCATGGTGATACGAAACGGCCGCATCGCCGCGGCCGACCAGCGCTCGCTATGGCGCGCTCGTAACGCCCTGCGGCACTTCGGATTCGGCATCGTGTGCGAGTCGGCGTTCGAGTTCGGCACCTTCGATATCGAGATCGGGGACGTAGCGAGCGAACCAGCGCGGGTGATACCACATGCGATTGCCGACCAGAGCCATGACAGCGGGCACCAAGGTCAACCGGACGATAAAGGCGTCCAGGAGGACACCGACGGCGAGGGTGAAGGCTAGCGGCTTGACGATCGGATTGTCGACGGTGGTGAAGGCGACGAAGACCCCGAACATGATCAGCGCCGCGGCGGTCACCACCCGGGCCGAGTGGGCCACGCCGTTCTGCACCGAGGCGACGGCATCGGCGGTACGGGTGTGCTCCTCCTTGATCCGGGAGACGACGAAGATCTGATAGTCGCTGGACAGACCGAAGATGATGGCCAGCGTGATGATCGGCAGGAAGCTCAGCGTCTGCGCCTTGGTGACATGGAAAAGGCTTGCGCCCCAGCCCCATTGGAATACCGCCACCTGCGTGCCGAGGGATGCGAAGACCGACAGGATGAATCCGACGATCGACGACAGCGGTACCAGGATGGTCCGGAACGCGATGGTCAGCAAGACCATTGCCAGGCCGACGACGACCACGAGGAAGACCGGCAGCGCCTCGGCCAGCCGCTTGGAAGTGTCGATATTGGCGGCGGTGGTGCCACCGACGAGATATGTTGCCCCCGTGCCGTTTTCGATAACGTTGCGATCATCGCGCAGCCGGTTCACCAGATCGTTGGTAGCGCTGTCGGTGGGGCCGGTCTTGGGGATCACCTGAATCAGCACGAGCCCGTTCCCCGAGGCGGCTGGCTGGACGACGGCGACATCGGGTTCCTGCCGTAGCCGACCCATCAGCGTCTGCGCCGCGTCCGCCGCGGTGGCGTGCGACAGGTCGGCCACCACCAGTAGCGGCCCGTTGAATCCGGCTCCGAACGACCGGCTCACCAGATCGTAGGCCTTGCGCGCGGTGCTCGATTCCGATTGCGTTGCGCCGCTGGGCAGTCCGAGATCCATCCGCGCGGCCGGAATGGCCAATACGACGAGCACGGCGATGCCGAGCACCAGTAGCGGGATGCGGAACCGGGTGACGAATCGTCCCCAGGCGTGTCCGCAGGTGCGTTCGGGTTCGTAGGCGGCGATGCGCGCCACCTCCTCGGCCTTGCCCGGATGCAACGGCGGGGAAATGAATTTGGCGACCAGATCACCCGCGAATCCCAGCAGCGCGGGCAGCAGCGTGAGGGCGACGAGCATGGCCACCAGCACCGCGACCGCCGCGGTCAGTCCCATGATCGTGAGGAAGGGAATACCCGCGACCGTCAGTCCGCAGAGCGCAATGATCACTGTCACCGCCGCGAACACCACCGAACTGCCCGCAGTGCCGACCGCCAGTGGAATCGATTCCGCCGCAGTCATTCCCAATACGATCTGGTGCCGATGCCGGGACAGGATGAACAGCGCGTAGTCGATGCCGCAGGACAGACCCAGCATCAACGCCAGTGACGTCGCCGCGGACGGCACATCGACGAAGGCGGCGATACCCAGGATCCCGGTGAGCCCGATACCGACACCGATCAGCGCGGTGACAATCGGCAGGCCCGCGGCGACCACGGCGCCAAAGGTGATCAGCAGTATGACAAACGCCGCGATGATGCCGAGCGTCTCTGGAGTGTGCGGGATTTCGGCTGTGAAACCGGGGTACACCGCACCGGCGAACTCCACCTCGACACCCGCCTCGCGCGCAGGCGCCGCGACGCGATTCACCGCGTCGAGGGTGCTCTGCTCGACCTCCCCGGCCGACACCGAGAACTGCACACTGCCCAGCGCGACTCGCTGATCCGGTGAAACCGCCTGCGCCTGGAACGGATCCACGACCGCCGCGACCTGCGACAGCCCCTTCAAGCCGGACATCACCTGCTCGATATGGCCGTTCACCTGCTGGTCGGTCACCTTGGCCATGCCGGGCGTAGCGAACACGACCTGCATCTGCGCGCCGCTATAGGCGGGCAGCCGGTCCCGTAGCAACGACACAGCATCCTGCGATTCGGTGCCGGGGACGGTGAAGTTGTCGTTGGTCTTCCCGCCGGTGCCGGCGGCGAAAGCGATCGCGCCCGCCAAGAGCACAATCCACGCCACCAGTATCCACCAGCGACGACGTGCTACGAACTGCCCCAGAGCGAACAGGTATCGAGACATGCGGGTCCTCTCACCGAGACACCATCAGCGGATCAACGACATCAGTCGCGCATAACTCCGATACGATAGCACGCAAACTGACGATATCCTCATAACCGCCTCAAGCATCAGCTAACTCGGCGCCACGCCCAGCTCGCGCGTGTCCGACGAATACTCGGCGCGAACCGCGGGAGCGACACACACAGGGCCGATAGGCCCCGGCAGCTCCGCACAGTGCCATCCGGCCGACCCAGGAAATGCCGGGACTCCAGCCCGATATGACGCCGCGTCGAATTCGTTGACCGAAGACACGGGAGAGCTCCCGCACTACACCTCGATCCGAACCGCAGCCGGACTCCGGTCTTGCTCGGAGACAACCCGCACCATATTGTGATGAATCCATCATTTACGATGGATATATCAGTCCGTCGGCAGTTCGGCGGGGTTGGGAAAGGTGGACGGCCGGTGGGCCACTACAAGAGCAATGTGCGCGACCTCGAGTTCAACCTGTTCGAGGTACTGGGCCTGGACGCGATCCTGGCGTCCGGCGAGTACGGCGATCTCGATGGCGAGACCGCGCGGTCGATGCTGGCCGAGGCCGCCCGGCTGGCGGAAGGGCCGGTGGCGGCGACCTACGCTGAAGCCGATCGCACTCCCCCGGTCTTCGACCCGGGCACACATTCCGTGCGGCTGCCCGAGTCGTTCAAACGATCGGTGCGCGCCTGGTACGACGCCGACTGGTGGCGGGTGGGCAAACCGGACTCGATCGGCGGTGTCCCGGCTCCACGAATGCTGACCTGGGCGATCAGCGAATTCCTGCTGGGAGCCCAACCCGCGGCCTGGATGTATCTCACCGGTCCCAGCATGGCAGCGCATGTCCACCGCTCCGGCACCGAACTCCAGCGGAATTGGGCTGCGCTTGCCGTGCAACGCAATTGGGGTGCCAGCATGGTGCTCACCGAACCGGACGCCGGGTCCGACGTCGGCGCGGCGCGCACACGAGCGATTCCGCAACCCGACGGAACCTGGCACATCGAGGGCGTGAAACGGTTCATCACGTCGGCCGAGTCGGATGATCTGTTCGAGAACATCGTGCACCAGGTCCTGGCCCGACCAGTGGACGCCGGTCCGGGGACCAAGGGGCTGAGCCTGTTCCTGGTGCCGAAGTATCACTTCGACCCGGAGACCGGTGTCCCCGGCGAGCGGAACGGGGTGTTTGTCACCAACCTCGAGCACAAGATGGGCCTGAAGGCCTCTGCCACATGCGAACTGACCTTCGGCGGCCACGGCAGACCCGCCGTCGGATACCTGCTCGGCGAGGTGCACGAGGGCATCGCGCAAATGTTCCATGTCATCGAAGAAGCGCGAATGATGGTGGGCACCAAGGCGATTGCCACCTTGTCCAGCGGCTACCTCAATGCCCTCGACTACGCCAAAACGCGAGTCCAGGGCGCGGACCTCACTCGAATGGCCGACAAGGCCGCACCAAAGGTCACCATTACACACCACCCCGACGTTCGCCGCTCACTGATGCTGCAGAAGGCGTACGCGGAGGGCCTGCGTGCGGTCTACCTGTACACCGCCGTCCACCAGGATGCCGGTGCCGCCCAGCAGGTTTCCGGTATCGATGCCGAACTGGCACACCGCGTCAACGACTTGCTGCTGCCGATCGTCAAGGGCGTCGGCTCCGAGCGGGCCTACCAGTACCTGACCGAATCCTTGCAGACCTTCGGCGGCTCCGGCTTCCTGCAGGACTACCCGATCGAGCAGTACATCCGCGACGCCAAGATCGACTCGCTCTACGAGGGCACCACCGCCATCCAGGCGCAGGACTTCTTCTTCCGCAAGATCGCGCGCGACCGCGGCGTCGCCTTGGCCCACCTCGCCGGGAAGATCCGCGAAACAGTTGAGTCCGATGCCGATTCCGGAGGGCTCGAGGAGGAGAAGCTCCTGCTCGGCACCGCTCTCGACGACGTGCAGGACATGGTGGCCAACCTCACCCGGCACCTGCTCGCCGCCCAAGCAGAGCCCACCGAGCTGTACAAGATCGGCCTGGTATCGGTGCGCTTCCTGCTCGCATTCGGCGATCTGATGATCGCATGGCGACTTATCGTTTCCGCTGAAACAGCCCTCACCGCAATCGATTACAGCCCCACTGACCAGGACCGAGCCTTCTACCAGGGCAAGATCACCGCCGCATCCTACTTCGCGAGGACAGTCCTACCGAGACTCGGCACCGACCGGACCCTGATCTCCGATATCGACGCCACCATCATGGAACTCGACGAAGCGGCGTTCTAGCGCGACGCCTCGCACCTGGAATACCCGCGACGATCTGCGATGGATCCATTCGGCGTCAACGGATGACGTGTCGTCACGGGTTGGTAGGCACTGCGTCGTACCGGCACCAGCTGTCACGGCGATCGCGGCGGGGGCTCAGCGTCGGGACCCGAGTCCGTCGAGCACGATGCGCAGGTTTCGGGTCCACTGGTCCGGTGCGGCTTGCAGGCCGATGGTGCGCGGCTGCGTCGCGATTCCCGCGAGCGCGAAAGCGACGTCGCACCATGTGATGTCGTCGCGCATGGCCCCCGCCTGCTGTGCGCGGTCGACGAGGCGGCGCAGACTGTCCCCGAGTTCGGTGATGGTGTCGCCGAGATCGCAGGATCCCGCACCGCCCAAAGCGTCATTGACGCCGCAGCTTTCGGCACGCAGCCGGACGTAGACGGTGGCGAACTCGGTGAACCCCTGCCACGGATCCGGATCGGCGAGGGCGCGGTCGGCGGCAGCCCTGGCCTCGTCGAGGACCTCCTCTAGCACGGCCTCCAGCAGCGTGTCGAGGGAGCGGACGCGGCGGTAGAAGGTCCCCTTGCCGACACCGGCGCGCTGCGCGATCTCTCGAGCTGTGACGGTCACACCGGTGTCGGCGATCGCCGCGCGGGCGGCCGTGATGAGGCGTTCGAGGTTGCGGCGGGCGTCGGCTCGCGGGGTGCCGGACGCCTCGGACAACAGCCGGTCGACAACGCTCATGCAGGGAACCTTAGCAAAGTGGACCCAGACGGTCCGTTTATCTATGCTGCATAACCGGACCCGACGGGTCCGCTTACGAAAGGCGGTGTAGATGTCGGACAGGATTCGCGTAGGCGTCATAGGTGCGAGCCCGGAGCGGGGATGGGCTGCGCGGGCGCATATCCCGGCATTGCAGACATTGCCGGAATTCCAGCTCACCGCCGTGGGAACCACTCGGCGCGAGAGCGCCGAGCAAGCCGCGCGGTTATTCGGGGCCACATATGCGTTCAGCGATGCGCGGCGGTTGGTCGAGCATCCCGAGGTCGATCTGGTGGTGATCACGGTGAAGGTGCCGGCGCACGCGGAGTTGATCAGGATGGCGAACGCGGCGGGCAAGCATGTCTACTCGGAGTGGCCACTGACTCGGACGACCACCGATGCCGAGGAGTTGGTGCGGCTGTCGGTGAATTCGGACCGGCATCACGTTGTCGGGCTGCAGGCGCGGTTCTCGCCTGCCGTCGAGCACGCGCGCAGGCTCCTCGCGGAAGGCTATGTGGGGGAGGTGGTTTCGGCCACGGTGTACTCGGCGCGGGGAAAGGGAGCGGGTGGGCGGATTCCGGAGTGGGCGGCCTACACCCTCGATATCAGCAATGGCGCGGGCCTGTTGGAGGTCGCCGGTGGGCACACGCTCGACCCGCTCGAGTATCTGCTGGGCGATATCGCCGAGCTCTCCGCTGATCTCGCAATTCGCAATCCGCACAACATCATCGCGGAAACGCAGGAGCGCGTTCACGTCACCAGCCCTGATCACCTGCTGCTGAGCGGTGTAGCGGAAGGCGGTGCGGTGATCTCGGCGCATGTGCACGACGCGAAACTCACCGACGGTCGAACGCGCATCGAAATCTCTGGCACCGAAGGCGATCTCGCCGTTGTCTCCGAGGGGCCGTCCGGTCCGGGTGGAATTCAGATGAGCGATCTACGGCTGCTCGGCTCACGTGGTCCAGGGAATACTTGGCAGGACCTCACCGAACCGTGCGCGCAGTTCGCGGTGGACCTGCCCACGGAATCCCGCAATGTCGCTGCGCTCTACTCGCGACTGGCGGCGGATCTGCGTACCGGCGAGCGGACAGTCCCGAGTTTCGAAACCGGCCTGCGCATGCACCGTCTGCTCGACGCCATCCGCAGATCCGCCGAAACCGGAACGCGGGTCCAGACCGGCAGCAACCCGCTTCCCCGTTGACGCTGACGACACGCGCTCATCGGCAGAAGCCGGTGTACGGCGTGCGGGCCAGATGCACTGTCGGACAACCGGTCAGCAGCGTCCAGCCGAACGAATGCCACGCGGACAACGGGATGTTCGCTGGACCCCGCGACAAATTGGGCTGGGCCGGAAACTGTACAGCCGAAACCACATTCGGGCCGTTACTCACGGCCGGATGGCATGGACTGCCCAGAAGGCGTGGCGGCCCTGGACGTGGCGCTCGACACGCAGTTCGGTGAAGTGAGCCGTGCGGCATTGGTCGGCGAAGGACCGTGCCTGGGCGTCGGTCCAACCGTGGCTGGCCAAACCGCTGGCGTCGGCGCGCACGTCTCGCTCGACGGTCATGAACCGACCGCCGGGAACCAGTACGCGCCGAACCTCAGCAAGTCCGGTTGCGACGTCGGGCCAGTGATGGACCGTCGCAACGGCCCACGCTACCGTGGCCGTGCCGTCGGGCACCGGCAGATTCTCCGCGGTTCCCCGCACCCAACGAATCGTCCTCCCGCGAACGAAGATTCGGGCCAGCCGCAACATCGCCGATGACGGATCGACCCCGGTGACCCGAGCGCCGCGGCGCGCGGCCGCCCCGACCGCGCCGCCGGGGCCGCACCCGATGTCGACGACGCGGTCGGCCTCCGTCACCGAGGTCAGCTCGACCACCATGCGGGCGCGCCGGCGACCGGCGACGAGCATGACGAGCCCCATCGCCGACCCGATCGGTCCGGCAAAGCCGCGGTGGTGGGCGTGGTGATTGACTGCTGGAGCGAGTGGCGCGTTCATCGAGCATCCTTCTCGAAAGTGGTGGTCTCGCGGACAGCTTGCCGGTTCAAGTCGACTCGAGGTCAAATGGCGGTATGGACCTGATTCCGATCGGTCAGGCCGCGGCCAAACTGGGCATGACCACCTCAGCGCTGCGTTACTACGACGAGCGCGGTTTGGTGAGTCCCAGCGCACGCAGCGGCGGGAAGCGGATGTACGGCTCGGACCAGCTGCGTCGGTTGGCCTTCATCAAACTCGCTCAGAGCCTGGACCTGCCCCTTGATACCGCCGCCGCCGTTCTCGACGCGCCCGGTCCCGAGTGGCGCGATCTGCTCGACCGACAGATCGCCGAGCTCGACCGAATCATCGCCTTGGCCCGAACCGCCCAAACCTTTCTGGCCCAGGCCCGGGAATGCCCCACCGATCACCCCGCCCGGGAATGCCCCACGATGATCACCGCCCTCGATCAACTAATCGCAGGAACTCCGGTCACGCACCTTACCGGCGAAAACCGTTAGTAACCGCCGCCCCTACCCGAGCGAGTTGTGGTGTGGGACAGCCGATCAACAGCGACCGACCGAGCGCTTCCAGCGGCATGTGCGGCCGACGGCGGCCGGGCGAATGGGCGGGTCAGGACGCGACGGGGAGGTCGAGGCTGGCCAGTAGGTCGATTACGCGGCTGTTGAGGTCGTCGCGGATCGGTCGCACGTCGGCCACCGGCAGCCCGGCCGGGTCGTCCACGATCCAGTCTTCGTACCGGATGCCGGGCACCAACGGGCACACATCGCCGCACCCCATGGTGACGATGATGTCGGCGGCCAGGATGATCTCGTCGGTCCAGGTCTTGGGGAACTCGTGGGAGATGTCGATGCCCACCTCGGCCATGGCCGCGACCGCCGCCGGATTCAGTGCGCCGCTCGGCTCCGCCCCGCCGGACCAGCCCAGCGCCCGCCCCTGCGCGTACTGCTCGAAGAAGCCCAACGCCATCTGCGAGCGCCCGGCATTGAACGTGCAAAGGAACAGCACCACCGGGATCGCGTGCTCGATGCGGCCTTCCACTTTGGCCCGAGCGTGCAGCCGCTGTCGAGCGAAACGCTCGGCCAGCACAGGCAGATACAGGTCCAGCGACGCCCGCGCCCCGATCTCCTGGTAGGAGTCGTGTAGGAAGTGGTGAATCGTGTTGGCATCGAACAAGATCGCGAATTCGCGGTGCAGCCGCCGCTCGGCATGGGCGAGCGCCGTGGCGTGCACGTTATCGAGGAGTCGGTAGGCCGGGGTGATCTCGGCGTATCCGGCCCGGTTCGTCCGCTCGGGCGTATGCACGTTAGTCAGGGTGACACCGTCGTTCCTGCGCGGCAACCGAACTCGGGATGAACCGAATCGAACCCGCAGACCACAACCAGGCATACCACCGAGGACATCACCCGGTACGGCGCATGTCACGAAAACAGTTAGCGCAGCGAATATTTACCGATATCGCAGCGGACGACCCACCCAACTATCCTGCGCCGCAGCGGCTCTCGCCGGCTACAGCGCGGCCCGTGTGGTCAGTGCGGTAGGGGGCCTGCGATGCCGACCGACCGCGCCGCGGCATCGTCGCCACGATCCGTGCGGTCGCGCCGAGATGCATTGGCGGACATGGTTGTTCTTCTATTCTTCGGCGGCGGTCCGCAGGTCGGCCAGCCAGGCTTCCAGACCGGCGCCGAGGAAATGGGTGGAGGTCGGTACATCCGCTTCGACCTGCGCTCCGTACCAGTTCTCCTCGGTGCGCACGAGGACGCCGCCGTCCATCGGAGTGAAGGTCCAGACATGGGTGCCGCCATCGATGCGCATCCCGTCACCGATCGCCGGGCCGCTCCAGCGGATGCACCGGGCGGGTTGCAGCTGCTGGACGGTGGAGGTGATGGTCAGGGTGGTCGCGGGGGTGGTGGCGGTGGCGGGGGCGGGAGTGGTCCACCGGAACTGCGAACCAGCCTGTAGCGGCCCTGAATCCAGGCGCTGCATGCTGGTGACGGGCTGCTGCCAGGACGGCCAGCGTTCCACGTCGGTCTGCAGGTTCCAGACCGTGTCCAGTGGCGCCTTGATCAGAGCCTCGGTCCGGTAGTGAATCGGCGCGGCGGGATCGATGCCCTTGCCGTCGCAGGTCAGCGGTGCCGCGTCCGTGGGTCCGTCGGCGAGGGCCGGCGTGACGGTGGCGCCCAGGATTGCGGCGGTCAGCGCGATCCCGATCACGGCGGCCCGCCCGCGGGTGGTGCCGGTCTCGGCTTGCACCTTCGGTGTGCTGAAGGGGCGATTGTCGTTCATGGTTCTTCTCCTCGTTGACGCGATTAGTTAGCACATCTTCCGTTAGTTAGAACATATAACCCACGCGTCGTAAGACGCAAGAGCAAAAGTGATAACCTCTAACCGGAATCGGCGGCGGTGTACTGCCGGAAGGAGTCGTCCATGACGGAACCCGGTGCGAAGAGCCCGCGGGAACGCTATCGAGCGCAGATGCGGGCGGAGATCAAGCAGTGCGCCTGGGAGCAGATCGCTACCGCGGGTGCGTCCGCACTGTCGCTCAATGCGATCGCCAAACAGGTGGGTGTGAGCGGCCCCGCCCTGTACCGGTATTTCGCCAGCCGTGACGAGTTGATCACCGAACTCATTCGCGACGCCTACCGCAGCCTCGCCGACACCATGCGCGCGGCTCGAGACGCCGGCGCCGACGTGGCGGGTCTGGCCTACGCCCTACGGGAATGGGCCTTGGCCGACCCCCAGCGATACTTCCTCATCTACGGCACACCCATCCCCGGCTACTACGCCCCCGCCGACACCACCGAGATCTCGAACGAAATCATGACGATGCTGATCGAGGCATTCTCCGCGCTGTCCCCGGACAAGCCGACAACCCCGTTCGATGCCCACCTCGAACACCATCGCCGATGGGCCGCAGACCAGTCGCTCCCAGCCACAACCCTCCACCACGCCATATCCTTCTGGACCCGACTCCATGGCGTGCTCTCACTCGAACTCGCCGGCCACTTCACCGGAATGGAGTTCGACCCGGCCCTACTGTTCGCCGACGAGCTGAACACCCTCGGGACTCACTGACCACGACACCTCGATCGTCTTGATCGAACAGGGCGATGACCATCGAGTGCTGCCCCATGCCTCGATACCCTCGCCGGAGCGGCACAGATGCGGCATTCGCTCGGACGATACTCACTCTCGGATCGGTCTTCTTCCTGCTCGCACTCGCGGCCCCGCCGACATCGGTCTACCAGTACTGATGCCGTTTTCCGTCGGTGTCGGCGATGAAGATGACCGCATCGGCGCTGTCCAACTCTGCCGGGTTCAGCGGGAGGTGGCCCGGCACGATCGGTTCGCCCGCCCCGATCGACGGCGGAAGCGCGGCGCGCAGGGCCTGTGTCGGGAACAGGGCGCGGCGGGTCGTCGCCTCGGCCAACATGTGCTGGAGGGTGCCCGGATCGCTGTCGGGGCTGGCGTCGGTTGCCAGGAACACGTAGCGCTTTCCGAGGGTGAGCCCGACGAGCGCACCAGCGCTCCCCCAGCTCACCTCGTCCTCACCGACCGACATGTGGGTGCGTTGCAGGTGGGCGTTGTGTGCGAACACCAGGCTCGGCCCGCGTCGCCGCTCCTGCGCAATGATCGCGAGCAGGTTCTCCGCCATCATCTCGGCGCGCAGGCTGAGCAGGGTCGCGATGCGATCGGGCGCTGGACTGGCCATGGCCGCGTGATAGCGCAGCAGGCCCTGGGCGGTGCGCGCGTGCGCGACGGCGTGGGCGTAGCCGGTCGGGTCGGCGGGACGCAGGCCGGGTGCGGCGCGACGCAGCGTGCTGGCGAGATCGTCCGCGACGATGCGCAGAGCGCGAGCGCGGTCGGAGTCGCCGATGGACGCTGCCGGGTCGAACATGGCGGCCGGATTCGTCCAGTCCGTGTCCTCGCCGAGCAGCGTGTCGAGGTCGCGGACTGATTCGGGCCGCAGCGCCGCGGGCAGGTAGTCGATGACAAAGGACAGTGCGCGTCGGGGGCTCGGCGCGCCGGAGTACTCCACCGGCGCGTCGAAGCCATAGAAGTGAACGCGGTCCCGCGCCGCGCGGCCGGCATTATGCGCGCGGAGCCATTCGACGAGTTCGCGGTTGCCCGGCACGGCGCCGAACCCGTGGCTGAACCCGGTCGTAAGCACCATGTCGATCTCCGCCGTGGCCCCGTCCACGTAGTCGTCGACAATCGACGCGGCAAAGATATCGGTCTCCAGCACGATCGACCGGTACCCCCGTTCGACGAGGTGACCGAGGAATTCGTTGCGCAGCAACGGGAATGCCTCGATCCCGTGTGTCGGCTCGCCGAGGGCGAGCAGCGTCGGCGGCTCGGTGCGCGCGGCGAGCAGCTCGTCGAGGGCACGGCCCAGGCTTGCCGGGTCGTCGAGTTGGCGGCCGATCCCACGCAGTGATGCGGCAGTAGACATGTAACACCCCTTCCGGAAGGCACTACCCTCGACGATATCCTTGAAGAATCGAGTGATACTTCTGCGACTTCCACCTGGATTCGATAGATCAAAGCCTCAAACGGAGGTGCAAGCTGCGACCCATCGACCTCGCCCGCGAACACGGATTGTCCGCCCAGGCGATCCGCAACTACGACGACGCCGGCATCCTCCCGCCGACCGAGCGCAGCGAGACCGGTTACCGGCGCTATACGCCCCTGCACGCGCAGGCCCTGCGTGCCTTCCTCGCGTTGCGCGGCGGCCACGGGCACCAGCAGGGGATGGCGATCATGCGCGCGACGAACCGGGGCGATACCGAGTCCGCCTTCCGGCTCATCGACGCCGCGCACGTCGCGCTACTCGCCGAACGCAACACCCGCACCGAGGTCGCCGCCGCCCTCAGCAGCCTGTCCACTACGGCATCCGCCCCGGTCACCGGTCGACCGCTGACCGTAGGCGAACTCGCGCGCCGACTCGGCGTGCACCCCGCGACGCTGCGCACCTGGGAGAACGAGGGCATCCTGCACCCCGAACGCGACCGGGCAACGGGCTACCGCGAATACGGACCCGACTGCGTGCGCGACGCCGAGATCGCACGACAACTCCGCCGAGGCGGGTACCCGCTGCGCCAGGTCGCGCAGTTCATCGAATCGCTGCGCGAGGCGGGCGGGACGGACGCGTTGCGCGCCTTCCTCGACTCCTGGCAGGACCGGCTGACCATACGCAGCCGCAACCTTCTCGCCGGCGCGGCCCAACTCGACGCCTACCTCACGCTGCTCGATCAGGCGTAGCGAGGCGGATCACCGTGCGGGCTCCGAATCCTTGAATTACTCGTAGCCTGCCGGGCCCGCCGCGTGTCCGGCGGCCGTTCCGGACGTTCCGGCGAGCGCTGAACCGCAGAGGCGTTGCTGCGCAACGGAAATCGCTTTGAGCGCTTGCTACCGCAGTGGTCCTGCGACACCTGGATCGAACCCTCACCGACCACGAGGCCAGTCTGCTGCGCGAACGCATCTACGCCGCCGTCCATCAGCAGCGCCCACCAATGGGCGACAACCAGCTGACACCGCGGCGGCGAGATCGCTCTGATCTCCAGACGCGCGATGATCGGCGGCAGGTCGGGAAAACGCGCGCGGTTCGACGCTCGACCGGTACCGTTGTGCTGGCAGTGCGGCCTTCCGTTCGGGAGGGGTGTTGGCCAGGGTATTCATCAGTCACGCGAGCGCGGATCGCGAGTGGGCCAGTGAGATTCGCGGCTGGCTGGTCGTCGACGGGCACGAGGTCTTCCTCGATCTGCACCCGATCGATGGGTTGATCGTCGGCGAGGAGTGGGAGCGCGCGCTCTACTGGCGGTTGCGCTGGGCCGATGCGGTGGTTTGCGTTATCAGCCCGACCTATCTCCAATCGGTGTGGTGCGCGGCCGAAGTCGGCATCGCGAAGGCCAATGGCAGCAGGTTGCTTCCGGTCCGCGTCGCCGCCGATGTCACCCATCCGCTGCTGAAATCGCTGCAGCAGTCCGATGCCGCGGCGGATCCCGCGGTGGCGAGGGAGAAACTGGCCGCGGCGCTGCGCAGGCTCGATGTGGGCGGCGGCCTCGGCTGGTCCGACGACCGATCACCGTATCCGGGGCTGGATGCCTTCGACACCAAACGCCGCCGAGTGTTCTTCGGTCGCGCACGCGAGGCCGCGGACATCGCCGAGCTGTTGCGCAAACCGGCGACGCGTACCGAGACTGCGATACAGCTGGTTATCGGACCCTCGGGGTGCGGGAAATCCTCGCTGGTGCGCGCGGGCGTAATCCCGCTCATCGCCGAGGAACCGCTGTGGTTGCCACTCGAGCCGATGGTCCCGGGCACCGACCCGGTGGGCGCGCTGGCCCGATCACTCGCGGACGCCTGGCCGCGTGCGGGTCTGCAGCGGCCGCCGACCTCCCTACGAGAACGCTTGTCCGGCAATGGACTTCGAGACATCGCCGACGAGATCCTGATCGCCGAACAGGCGGGCGTCGAGTGCAAACTGCTGTTGGTGATCGACCAGTTCGAGGAGTTGCTGCGGCGCACCGCACCGCGGGAACGCGCCGAATTCGTCGACCTGCTCATCCCCGCTGTGGGCGGACCGATTCAGGTTCTCGCGACGCTGCGACCGGAATTCCTGGATCCGCTGGGAACCGATCCCGCCCTCTCGCGCCTGGCGACTCGGACGCACCCGCTGCGGCCGCTGCGGAAAGAGGCACTGCGCGAGGTCATCGAGGGACCGGCCAGGGTGGCCGGCTTGACCATCGAGGACGGTCTGGTCGACGCACTGCTCGCCGATACCGATAGCGGCGAGGCCCTGCCGCTGCTCGCCTTCACTCTGGAGCAGCTGTCGTATGGACTGCACCGCGGCGACCTGCTCTCTCATCGGCGCTATCGCGAAATCGGCGGTGTCCGAGGCGCATTGGAACGGCAGGCGGAGATCGCACTGACGCAGGCGCGGGCGGCGACCGGGCATTCGAGCGACGACATCATCGCGATGATGCTGCGCTTGGTCACCGTTGACGAACATGGTGTGCCGACACGTGACCGCGTCGCACGCGATGAATTGCCCGAATCGACGCGGAAGGTGTTCGACGCCTTCGTGACCCATCGGCTGCTGACCATCGCCGAGGAGGATGGGCACATCGTCATCTCGGCCGCACATGAGGCGTTCCCACGGAACTGGGCGCGGCTGCGGGATGCCATCGCGAAAAAGAGTGCCGCCCTGCGAGCGCGGCGTGCCGTGGAGGTCGCGGCCGCCGAATGGGAACAGGACAGGAAGAAGCCCAAACGTCTGTGGGAGCGCGATCGGCTCGCGGTGGCGATGAAGGACATCGGCGCCCGCCTGCGCTTGCTACCGCGACCACAACTGCGCCGGTGGCCGCCGCGGCTGCGGAAACTCGGCACGACCCGGGTCGAAATCAGCTCGCGGGCAAGGGAATTCCTCGAACGGAGCTATCGGCGGGACCGCTTTCGGCGCGGACGGGCGACGGCGGTGCTTTCCGCGCTGCTGTGTGCCGCGCTGGTGGCGGCCTTCGTCGCGATCGTGCAACAGCGGAACGCGGTGGCGCGGCAGCACACCGCGGTGGCGCGGCAATTGCTGGCACAGGCAGATCAAGTTCGCGGAGTCGACCCGAGGATGGCGATCCGGCTCGGTCTGGCGGCCGACCGCATCGACCCGAGCAATGAGACGCGGCAGTGGCTGATCAAAATGCTGTCCACGACCTGGTACGCGGGCACCATTGACGGGACTACGAAAAGTGTTCGCCGACTGGTCTTCTCGCCGGATGGGCGAACGATTGCGGTGCAGCATGACGGCGGGATTATCGAGCTGTGGAGATTGTCCGACGCAGGGCGAGCAGAGCGGCTGGGCGAACCGCTGACAGATATCCACGATTACTCGGGTATCGCTTTCACACCCGATGGCAAGACACTGCTCACGGGTGCGGCCCAAGACCTCAACGTCCGTGACGCGCGCTTGGGTCTCTCGGTCTCCGCCGAGCCGAACCACTATTCGGCCAACGTGGACGGCGTGATCCAGTGGGACATCACCAATCCGGCCCGGCCGCGCGCGAAAGCGCATGCAGTCCTGGATATTCGGGAAAACGTTCAGTTCGAGTTCGCACCGGCGACGATGTTGGCAATCAGTCATCAGTCCGAGGAGCCGACCCGGCTATGGGATCTCACCGATCCGGAGCGTCCGGTACCCACCGCGACGATACTGCCGCCTGAGGACGACGTCAGCAATGCCGAATTCTCGCCGGACGGAAGGCTTCTGGTGACCGGTGCCCGCAGTGCCACCACGGTATGGGACGTCTCCGACCGGCATTCGCCACGGCCGATCAGCCGACTGGCAATCGGGCCGGGGCTTGCCCAAGACATCGCATTCTCACCCGATGGCCGCCAGGTGGCGCTCTCGGCCTTTTCGAGAGGTCTCGCGCGCTGGGACATCACCGACCCGACGCAACCGCGCCCCGAACCGAGCGCCGGAACGAACACCAATTCCGGCTGGGCCAAGCTGGCATTCGCACCCTCGGGCAACGACCTTGCCATAGCGCCCGGCTCCAATATCGGTGTCGGACTATACGAATTCCGCAATGAGGCAGACACCGCTCGACTGCGAGCATGGCTGGTCGGCCAGTCCGCGCCGACGACAGCGATCGCATTCTCGGCGAACGGAATTCTCGCGATCGGCGGGCCGGACGGGCGAACGACCCTCTGGACGATCGACGCACACACTCAACCCCAGCCGATGGGAGAGCCGTTCTCGGCCGAAGTCGACCATGTTGCCAATCCGTGCGGCGTCGCGACGAGCGGCGACCTCATCGCGACAGGCGGCAAGAATGGGAAGGTCGACCTCTGGGAGACCGGACGGCTCGACGCACCGGTGCACACCGCATCCTTCGACACCGAGCACTTCGACTACCTCAATGACATTCGAATCGCCTGTATCGCACTGTCACCTGACGGCAAGACCTTGGCGACAGGCAGCCCGGATCGGACCGTATCCCTGTGGGATGTCGGCGATCACCGGCACCCGCGGCGCATCGGTGTTCCGCTGACCGGACTCGCCGGGATCGTGCGCAGCCTCGCGTTCTCACCCGACGGCAATCGGCTCGCCGCCGGCAGTGACCAGAACTCGCTGGTTTGGAGTATCGAGAATCCGGATGCGCCGAAGCGGCTCGGACGCGGCGTCCGCGAGGGACCTATGCAGCAGCTCTCCTTCACCGCTGACGGCCGTCTGCTCGGGATGGGTTGGGAACACAGGGTACTCACCTTCTGGGACATGACCGACTCCGACCGTCCGGTCGCGCTCGGCGGCATACCACTCGAGCGGAGCAAGGAGGTAGCGTATTCGCCGGTAACCGGAGTGCTGGTGGTCATCCAGAACGGCGCCGGGCAGTTCTGGGACGTCTCGGACCCGGCACACGCGAAGCCGGTCGGCAACGCCGTGCGATCGGACCTCCGGGGATTCCGAGCTCAATTCGACTCGACCGGAACGATTCTCGCCACCTTCGGCGACGAGCAGGTCCAGATGTGGATCGTCAGCGACCCGGCTCATCCGACGCAGATCGGTGAGCCCCGAGACGTAGGGGCGCGAGACATCATGGCGGCCACCTTCACCGCCGATTCGAACCAGCTCATCACCGGCCACGAGTACGGCAAGGTGGTTGTCTGGGATCTGCACCGACTGCACGAACTTCGTCGGCACCCCGCCGAAACCGGTTGCGAGACAGTGGGTTCAGGTCTCGACCCGGACAGCTGGCGCCAGTACATCCAAGAACTTCCCTACCGCGACACCTGCGGATGACGGCGGGCCGTCATCTCACGGGTGAAAGGCGAACCACCCGGCCGCTCACGGCATGGTCGGTGTAATAGATGGTGTCGGATGCGTCGACAGTGATACCCGCGAGTTCGCCGAGATCGGTGTACGGCAGCCGAATCGGCGTCGCCGCACCTGGCGCGAGCAGCCACACCGTGGCGGTCGTCTTCGAAGGTCTGCTGCCGTCCTCCGCGGGAGGTTCCCAGGCATTGTCCGCGAGCAACCGATTGCCACGATGGTCGAACGTGATCGCGTCGACGAATTTCAAGTCCGGAATCGGGGTCGACACCGCGGGCGCCGTTCCCGCGCGAAAGGTGAGCAGTGTCGGAATCGGGTCCGACACGTAAGCAACCACATCACCGGTATCGGACACCGCGATCGGTGGCCGGAGATGTTCGACGGTCGCCAGCACCTCGGCGGATTCGGAACCCGCGGGCAACTTCAGGATCCGGGAATTGTCGGGGTCGGTGGCGAATACGGTACCCACGCGATCGACCGCGACACCGGCTGCGACCGATTGTCCGGCGCGCGCGGGATCCTGGTCCCCCAAACCGGTGAACGGTAGGGCGACGGTTGACTTCCGATCCGCCGAGATCTTCAGTATTCGCGCGTTGCCGTAATCGCTGACGTACAACTCATTGCCCGGCCCGACCGCGACAGAATAGGCGGACTTCAGTCCTGGGATGGACAGACGCTGCGGTATGAAACGCCCGGCGGCCAGCCAATGAATGTACTCGGACTCCGCCACGTACACATCGCCGTTCCTACCCACGGCGATGCCCCTCGGCCCGAACACCAGCATCGGCAGGTCGATCTGCGTCTGCCACCCGGTGGCCTGCTCCGCGCGCGGCCTACTCGGCCACCATGTCCAAACGGCGACGACCACCGCAACCATCGCTACGACGCCGACCAGCCACCGAACGGAAAGTCGCGCCTTCATACGCCGATTATCCAGGCCACCACGCACCGCGTAACCCTTTGCGCCAGTTCGCCGCAACGCCGCGCATCGACGCCGCGCACGTGCTAATAGTGTGCTGTGCCGGAAGCGGAGCCGCAGGGTGGATCGGTGGACGAGAACGACCCGGTGTGGGTGCGGTTGAACGAACAGCTGCGCTGGTACAGCACGAAAGGCGCGCTGGCACAGCGCATGTACAAGCGGGTCAAATTCGGGCAGATCGTGGTCGGCGCCACCGTGCCGGTGGTCGCCGCGCTGTCCGCACCCGCCGGGCTGACCGCCTCGATCGCGGCCGTCGTGGTGGTCGCCGAGGGAGCACAGCAACTTTTCCAGTGGCACACGGATTGGCTGCGCTATCGCAGCACCGCCGAGGCCTTGAAGCGAGAGAAGTACCTCTTCCTGGCCAACAGCGGCCCCTACCGAACGTCGGACCGGCGGGCGGTACTGGCCGAACGCGTGGAAGTCGTTCTCGGGAACGAGAATACGGGCTGGCTCTCCGAGCACGAACGCGGCCAAGCACCGCCGCCGGCGGCCGCTGCTGAACGGTGAGTGCGCTCGCGACCGCTGCCCGCCAACTCGGGATCAACAGGTTCTCTTGTACCGGTGGCAAGTTCGGCGTCGACACGGTGCACGGGCGTCTGCAGCGGCGGCTCACACGGGGCCGACCGAGCCCGGCTTCCCGTAAGAAACGATGCTGTCACGGCTGACCTCCGGGGCGCGTGCTCGCCCCCTGGATGGGTATACCATCAGCCAGTTCCCGCGCTGCCGAGGGCCGCGACGGCCGGGAACACTCAGGCGCGCACGCGCCATGCGACAACCACAGATCGGCCGGATAGATGGAACAAGATCCCGACCTCGCCCAAGCGCGGGTCTTCCTGGAATTGCTCGCCGATCACGCCCGAGCACTCCATCGTGAAGCAGAATTCACACACCGCCACAACCCAACCGCCCGTGCGGAACTGGCCGCCGAATTGCGCACCATAGAACGCTTCGCCGACCGCCTCCACCGCCGGTTTCCCGAAACGAGCCCACGGCGATCCAAGTGACAAGGGTTGAAGCAACCCGGTGAACCGGGCTGGACACCGCCGCGCGCCGACGGTGAGTCGCGCACGCCGTTGACATCCCAATCGGCCTTACGCAGCAACCGCCGCAACCCGTCCGGCTCACGTCGCCGGCCTGCTCGGCCAACGTCCGCGCTCCAGATCGCCGTCGAGTCCACAGTGGACTCGACGGCGGTCTACTGTGCGCTCGGGAGGGATTGCGGCAGGCCGAATATGGGGAGGACAGTGTTCTCGAAGCGGGTCATGGCGCTGATTCGGTCGCCGGCGAGAGTGAGGACGAAGAGGCCGGATCCGTGGATGCCGGTGGCGGGGTGTCGGTAGACGCCGAATGCCGGCTGACCGTTGGCTCGCGTCGGCACCAATTCGAATCTCTGTGCCGAGCCGAAAATGAGCGCGAAGAAGCGGGCCACGATGTCTCGGCCCTGGTATTCCAGCGGTATCGGTGGCATCGACATGAAGACGTCGTCGGTCAACAGAGCCACCAAAGCGTCGATGTCGGCAGATTCGTAGGCGCTGACGAACTTCGCCACGATCGCGTCCTCGGCGGGTGAGTTGCTAGCAGGCGGCTGCTCCCGGACAGTAGTCACCGGCAGTCGGTGCTGCATTCCCGCACGCGCGCGTTTGAGGGCGCTTTTGACCGATTCGACGGTCGTGTCCAGCATGTCGGCTACTTCGTTCGCGTGGAATCCGAGGACGTCGCGCAGGATGAGGACGGCGAGCTGGCGAGGCGGCAAGATCTGCAGGGCGGTCACGAAGGCCAGGGAAATGGATTCGGTTTGCTCGTAGCGCGCCTCCGGACCGAGCGGCACACTGATCGCACCGTCCAATAGGGCGTCGGGATAGGGCTCGAGCCAGTGGATTTCGCCGAGTCCAGTGGGTTCCGGTAGTTCGATTCCCGGGATGTCCCACTGCTTTGCGGGACGTCGGCGAGCAGAGCGCAGCGCGTCGAGGCATCGGTTGGTGGCGATGCGGTAGAGCCAGGTGCGAAGTGAGGCGCGCCCGTCGAATCGTTCGAGACCTCGCCAAGCGGCGAGCATCGTGTCCTGGAGAGCGTCCTCGGCATCCTGAAACGATCCGAGCATCCGGTAGCAGTGCACCTGTAGCTCGCGACGGTGTGGCTCGGTCAGCGCTCGGAATGCCTCGCCGTCACCGGCCTGCGCCCTCGACATCAGGTCCGTTCGCGCCAACTCCACTCCCGCCACCTCATTCCTTGTGTGCAGTTCCATCGTGTATGGACGCCAGCCGAGGCGCGAACGGGGCGGTCGCGCAGCGCCTCCTTTTCCGATGCCGCGGCGTCTAGACCTGTGGTAGCCGACGACATTGTCAAAGGAGCACGGAAATGGGAAAGATCGTCATCAGCTCGAATGTCACACTCGATGGAGTGGTCCAGGATCCGGACGGCGCGGAAGGCTTCGAGCTGGGCGGCTGGTTCCACCAGTTCGTGGAGGGCAAGGACCTCGAAGGCTGGGCCGCCAACGAGACGGAGGAAGTGCTGGGTGCCGAGGCGCTGCTGCTGGGCAGGCGCAGCAGTGAGTGGTTCGCGTCGCGGATGCCGGATTTCGGAGTCCGTGTAAGCCGCGAGTGGGCCGACAGAATGAACAGCATCCCCAAGTACGTCGTGTCGTCGACTCTCGAACATCCGCAGTGGAGCAACACCACGGTCCTCAAAGGCGATGCGGTAAAGGAGATTTCGGAGCTGAAGCGGAAAGTGGACGGGGAAATCCTGGTCTACGGCAGCTATCAGCTCATGCGCACACTGATAGAACAGAACCTGGCCGATGAGCTGCGGCTGGTAGTTTTCCCGGTCGTGCTGGGCACCGGCCTGCGTATCTTCGACGAGACCAGCGACAAGAAGCCGCTGCACTTGGTCAACACCCGAAAGATGGGTGACGGCCTGGTGTTCTACACCTACGAATTCGTGCAAGGCTAACGGCTACGAAGTCGCGTTCGTCGGTGTTGAAGTAGCGTCCCCCGTTTCGACGGAATTCGGGCTTGGTGGGTCGTCGGGGTGGATGAGCCTTGCATCCGGTCACGGAGCCTCCGCGAAAGCCTGTTGGCGGACCACGGCGACCACTGCTACTTTTCTGAAGGCCGTGCGAGAGAACGAGGAGGTGGTACCCGTGAACGCAGTATCGATATGGGTGCTCCCCTCAGGGGTCACGGTCGGGCGATAGGTCGTCCGGGAGCGCCGCTCGAGCACTCCTGAAAGGCACGACCATGCAATTCAGTTCCGAACAGCGCCTCGACGACGGCGTCCTCGAACGCGAATTCACCCTCGGCGAGATCCCCGGCATCCTGTGGACGCCCGCATTCGCATCCGCACCGACACCGCTGATCCTGCTCGGCCAAGCCGGCGGCCCCGGCGGACTGCACAAGATGTACCCCCGGCTGGCGGCCCGGGCCCGGCATGCCGCGGCGGAGGGCTTCGCCGCGGCCACTATCGAGCTCCCGGGGAGCGGTGACCGGCCCCGTTCCGCCGCCGTCGAACAGGCCCGCGCCGACCTGCGCCGGGCGCTGGAGGCCGGCGAGCCGGTCGACGACGAGATCGTCGACCGGCTCGTCCTCCCGCTGGTCGAAAAGGCGGTCCCAGAATGGCGGGCCGCCCTGGACGCCCTGCTTTCGCTGCCCGAGATCGACGGCCCTGTCGGGTACTCGGGAGGGGTGATCGCCATCGGCCTCCGGCTGGCGGTGGTCGAACCGCGCATCTCGGCCGCCCTTCTGTTCGCCGGAAGTTTCGTGCCCCGCACCATGTTCGAAGAGGCCCGGCAGGTCACCATTCCGCTGCATGTCTTGCTGCAGTGGGATGACGAAGGAAACGACCGGCAGTCGGCCCTGGACCTGTTCGACGCCTTCGGCTCCAAGGAGAAGACGCTGCACGCCAATATGGGCGGACACACCGGCGTCCCGCAGTTCGAGGGGGACGACGGGAACCGGTTCTTCGCCCGGCACCTGAAGTAAGACCGGGCCGTCAGGCCGCCAGCAGACGGTAGGCGGCATCGGCCAGGATGCCGCTCACCGAGGACAAGTCCCGGCCCTCCTCGGCGGCATTGCCGATTTCCGGGTTGTTGTGACGTCTGCGCCTGGACAGAAGAGCACCTCGGTCGGTGCGAACGCGGGCCAAATCCCTTGGCCGCGAAGGCCGTCTGGTGACCATGATGGCGGGCATGAGCCTGATGTCGTATTGGCCCTTGGCCGGATTGCGGGTGCGGACACCGCGATTGGAGTTGCGGATGCCCGGATTGGCGGATCTGGGTGCGCTTGCCGGGCTGGCCGCTGATGGAGTGCATGATCCGGCGGTGCAGCCGTTCACGGCGGAGTGGACAGACGCGGAGCCGGACGAACGTGCACGGCGGGTGTTGCAGTGGCACTGGCGGTGCTGGGCCGAGTGGCGGACCGACGCGTGGACACTCAACTTCGTCGTGGTCCGAGACGGCGAGGTGGTCGGTACGCAGTCGATCGGTGCGAAGGACTTCGCGGTCTGCTCCGAGGTGAGCACCGGATCCTGGCTGGGCCGGTCCCACCACGGCCAAGGGATGGGAACCGAGATGCGGGCCGCGGTTCTGGAGTTGGCCTTCGCCTGGCTCGGGGCCGATTCAGCGGTATCGGGCGCGTTCGAAGACAACCCTGGGTCGTACGGGGTCTCATGCAAACTCGGGTACGAGCAGGACGGTGTCGAGGTGCACGCGGTACGGGGCAAGCCGGCGGTGCTGCGGCGGTTGCGGTTGACGCGCGCCCGATGGGATGCCCATCGCAGCGTGCCGGTGCAGGTGATCGGGCTGGCCGAATGC
The DNA here is from genome assembly GCF_048910785.1 of Nocardia nepalensis. Classification (NCBI taxonomy): domain Bacteria; kingdom Bacillati; phylum Actinomycetota; class Actinomycetes; order Mycobacteriales; family Nocardiaceae; genus Nocardia; species Nocardia nepalensis. Next base: position 679,332 of record NZ_JBKBET010000028.1, read on the forward strand.
CTGCCGCTTTTCGGAGTCCGAACACAACCGTGACGACGCCATGCGGTGTCCGGCGCCTCCGGTGGGCCGGACAATCCGCACGGTTCGAGGTGGCCACCGCGCGTCCCCGAATATCAACGGGCAGAGGTGATCCCAGCTTATCGAGTAAGCGCCGGTTGGCCGCTGAGCGCGCCGTTGGAGCGCCCACGGTGCCACGGCCAGCAGACGAGACCAATTCCGGCTCCGAAAGCATCCCCTACTGCCGACGAGCGGATACATGGCCGGCACGCCGGATACTCTTCGGAGGATCTGTTGTCTGGTCGAAGGGGCTCGAGGTACTGGAATCATTTCGGCCGATGTCATTCTCGATCGAGACCGACCGCTTGTCACTGCGGCTACGAGGGGTCGAGGACGCAGAATGCAACCTTGCGCTGCTGGCGGAGCAAAAAGGCGGAACGACAGCCACTCTGGAAGATATCCGGGAAAGCCTTGTGCGGCAGCGGAGTCGGGCGGTAACCGATGGCATCGGCTTGTTGTCGGTTCGACGCAGAGCCGAAGGAGATCGGATCGGCTACTGCGGCTTGATCATTGGTCGCGGGAGCTTCGAGGAGCCGGAGATCGCCTACGAACTTCTGCCACGGGTGCACGGTCGGGGCTATGCGACCGAGGCGGCACAGGCGGTCCTCGAAGCGGCGTTGGCTACGGGTCGGCGTCGGATCTGGTCGACCGTTCGCGCCTGGAACAAGCCTTCGCTGCGTGTGCTGGAGAAAATTGGATTCGCTTGGGATCACAGCGTCATCGATGACAGAGGTGAGTTGATCTACATGGTTTGCGACGCGCGGTAATGCCGCACACCGGGCGGCAATCCACTCGGTCAGCCGGATCCACTGGCCGCTGTCGTCATTCGTGAACATCACCTCACCACCGATGCCAGGGCCGTCGAGGTTCGAGGCCAACCACGGCACGAGAGCGGCACCACGGAAATCCCGCTGAAAGCGCAACCGCCGGATGGACTCTACTGCTGCGGCAAGCCCCAGCAGGGGTAGTCGCGGCCGGCGTCGACAAGACCGATACTCTGCGGCGTCCGACAGATGACGTGCGGCTTGTGGCGATAATCCACCACCAGATGCAGCGTCGCAGCCTTTTCTCCGGTGAACGTCTGATGGCATTGGGAACAATGGCACACATTGTGCGCGCTCAATGGCCACCAGGAACGACATCCCCGGCATTTCACCGTCTCCGGCGATCTCGTCTTCATGATCACTCACCCACTCGCGCAACCCGGATGCGCTCCGTCATCAACACCTCGGTCGTACCCGCACCGAGCGGCGTCACACCTTCATCCTCGATCGCCGAAAACCATCCTGCCATGGCGCCGTCTCACCCGCTCAATCGCGTCCCGCTGACGCCCTGCCGTGCCCCGCCCAAATGTCATGACCGAATAGTGCCATCGGACAGCGACATTCGCGGCGCACATGGTTGGGCTGTGAGCAGGCTGAGCCGCAGCGAATCTCGTCTGCATGCCGCCGCGTCGTGGCCGATCCCCCGAATAGCGCGGGTATGTCACTACTAGTTAGGGCGCTTCGGGCGGGTTCATCCGTGTCGGTCTCAGCATGCGCCGCTCGCCGGCGTCGTCGGGCAACCGGCCCGCCTCAGCGAAACCGTGACGTCGATACAGCCGGATTGCGGCCCGGTTGTCGGCCTTGACAGACAAGCCGACTTCTCGGCAGTTCGCCCAGTACAGGACCGTGCTGACCGCTGCGTCTCCAACACCGCGACCGCGGGCGGCCGGTGCGACCCACATCGACACGAGTTCGACCGTGTCGGTGTCGGTGATGTAGGCACCGACCATGCCTGCCGGAATCCCACGCCACCACACGATTACATTGAACGGAACGTCGGTGAGCCGTGTGCGCCACCGCACTTCAGTGTCGCCCGGGCCACTCCATTCGGCCAGTGTCGAGCCGAACGCTGCTGGTGCGTCCGCCAATGCTTCCTGGCGGAGCCGACGCCACATCCGCCAGTCATCGGGCCGAAGCACCTGCACCTCTATCACACCGGCCCCCTCGTGCTGCCGTGTCTGCTTGGGCTGCTGCACATTTCGCGAATCAGCCGACAATACCCAGCACACGAACAGTGCGACTACCGAATATTGCGGTGGCATCGATGTCGGAGGTCGAGTAACCGGCTATTACCGCTCGTGCACACCGCCATTCATTCGGTCGGTTGCCACAGCTTTTCGACCGACCGACTGCTGCCGAGGGATTCACGCACGAAAATGGGTCTGTATTTCGATGTGGACACGATATCGAGAACTGTCATATCAGCTCACCGCGCCCAGCACACACTCGAACGGGCCCGAAGATCCAGTGATCACCTTTCATGCTTGGACACCTGTATAGGTTTGCTGACTCGAAAGGAATTGCGATATGAGCGCTCTGGGCACCCCACTCAAGAAGATAGTCGCCACCAGCGCGATCATCGGCGGGACCGGCATGGCATACATTGGCCAAGCTTCCGCCGCTACCGATCAGGAATGGGACAGCCTCGCCGCTTGTGAGTCGGGAGGTAATTGGAGTAGCAACACCGGCAACGGTTTTCAGGGCGGCCTGCAGTTCTCCCCGGGCACATGGGCTGCATATGGCGGTGCCGCATATGGGCAGACTGCCGACAAAGCCACCCGTGAGCAGCAGATCGCCGTCGCCGAGCAGGTACTCGCCGCTCAGGGCTGGGGCCCCTGGGCAGGTTGTTCGGCAGCGCTCGGGCTTTTCCGGTGAGGAAAATGTTGCCGCGATGATGGATCGGGATGGTCCGATCTGTGCTCGCGGAGCGGGGTTTGGTCGCATGGTCGTGGTGCGGAGCACGTTTGCGTCGGCCAGAATCGAGCGATGCTCGGGTGGGTGAGCGCTATTGGCGCGCAGGTACATACGAAGACGACCGCAGTGCGCGCGCGAATGGGCAAGCCCAACAGGACGGCGATCGGCCGCCGCGCGGTCCGGATCGGGTTGTTACCCGCGGTCTTGTCCGCGCTCGGCGGCGGGCTAGTCGTGGCCCTCGTCGCCTACGGATTCCTGAGACTGATCACCCCGACCAGCGATGCCAAGGCCGCGCCGATCGACATCACCCGCGTCTCGCTGACCGTCGTGGCCGGAGTCGGCGGCGTAGTCGCGCTGGTGATCGCCTACCGCCGCCAGCGTGACCTGGAGCACAACCGGTTCGTGGAACGCTTCGGCGCCGCCGCCGCGCAACTCGGCGCGACCGATGTCGCGGTCCGCATCGCCGGGGTCTATGCGATGGCCGGTGTCGCCGACGAATCCGATGGCGTGCGTCGCCAGCAGTGCATCGACGTCCTGTGCGGCTACCTGCGCCTGCCCTATGACCCCGACCACGGCAGCAGCGGCCGCACGAAACTCGTGACGATAAGTCCCCGTGTCGACCGCGGCCGGGATCGCGGCGAAATCCAAGAACACATCGAATATCGACACAATGACCGCGAAGTCCGCCGAACCATTATTCGTGTCATCGCCGATCACCTGAAACGAGAAGCCGAATACAACTGGTCGACAAGCACCTTCGACTTTCGCACCGCCCATCTCGAAAACGCCGATTTCACCCACATCACATTCACCGACGTCAGGTTCGAAGGCGCGACATTCACCGGCACTACCAGGTTCGCGGGCGCGACATTCACCGGCGCCGCCGGATTCGAGCACACGACATTCACCGGTCCCGTCTGGTTCGTCGGCGCGAGGTTCACCGGTCCAGCCTGGTTCGAGGGCGCGAGGTTCACCGGCCCCGCGGGGTTCAGGGACGTGCAGTTCTGCGCTACCACCGGATTCGAGCACACTACGTTCATCGACACGGCCGGATTCGAGCAGACAGCATTCACCGGTACGGCCGGGTTCACAGACGTAACATTCGGCGGCACCGCCAGATTCGACCACGCTACCTTCGCTCGCACCGCCAGATTCGAGCGCACAACTTTCGCTGGCACGACCGGATTCGAGCACACGGCATTCGCTGGCACGGCCGGGTTCGAGCGTGCAACGTTCACCGGAACGGCCGGGTTCGAGCACGCGATTTTCACCGGAACGGCCGGGTTCCGGGAGGTAACTTTCGCTGGCGTCGCCGGGTTCAGGGGTGCGGCGTTCACCAGCACCGCCAGGTTCGCGGGCGCGAGATTTTCCGGCTCCGCGGAGTTCCGGGACGCGAGGTTCTCCGGTCCCGCCGGGTTCCGGGACGCGATATTCACCAATGCCGCCAAGTTCGAGGAAGTGAACTTCTCCGGCCCCGCCGAGTTCGGCGGCGCCAGGTTCGCCGGCCCCACCTGGTTCGAACACGCGACGTTCACCGCCGACACCAACTTCTCGCCAACCGATTTCGGAACGGCAGAAGTCTCTTTCCGATCGCCTCGACAGTGGGGTCCACCCGCGCCGAAGTTCGATTGGGACGACAATCTCCCCGGCAAGCCGACCAACATAGAACCCCAAGACTGGCCACCCACACCCACCGAGGCGGCGCCACAACGGTGAACCGGCAGGATGCCGAGCGTCCAGCCGCGCACGCTCGGCCACCAGTCCGCAGATCTGTGGCGGTGTCTGCCGGGGCACCTCGTTGGTCTGCGGGCATGGTCGGAGCCGAGTCGGCGCTGCGCCGTCTGCCGCGTGAAATGGGAAAGCTGTTGCAACCGTGTTAGTTTCACGGCTCCGAACCGAGGTGGTACGGGTCGAGCCGGGCGGCGCCGCCGAAAGTGCTTCGCGCAACAGGATGGTTCGGCCTACGCAGATCCAGCGGCCTGTTTTGCGGCTCTCTCCAGTTCGGCTCGATGGTGCTGCCACCAGTTCGGGTCCCGGGTGGGCATGTTGTCGTTGTCGGCGAGCAGACCGGTTGTGCCGTCGATGAGTTCGCGGATGATGTCCGCGTGTCCGACGTGCCGGTTGGTTTCGGCGGCCACGTGCACCAGGATTCGGTGCAAATTGACGGTCCGCTGATCCTCCGACCACCATGGCACCGAGCCTTCAGCGGTGAGGTCGAGGCTGTCGATCGTGGCGTCGGCATGTGCCCAGGCCCGGCGGTAGAACTCGATGATGTCCGCACGCGATTCTTCGGCGGTGGCCCACATGTCGGCCGTGGGATCGGCCACGAAATCCTGTTCGGTGATGGGTTCGTCGTATGGGCGGGCGAAGGTGTCGCCGAAGTAGCCGAACTCGACGATACCGAGGTGTTTGACCAGGCCGAGCAGATTTGTGCCAGTGGGGGTCATGGGCCGACGCACGTCGTACTCGGACAGGCCGTCGAGTTTCCACAACATGGCTTCACGAGCGAAGCGTAGGTAGCGGTGCAGGTCCGCCTTGGGACCAGAGTCAGTCATGTCGAGCACTGTGCCAGGGGCGCCCGACATCCCCGACCGATTTTCGGACTCAGCCATCCGCTGCCCGTCCCGCCCCCCGACCCGGGTTCCATCGGTACCGAGAAGGTCAGGGGTTCGATTCCCCTCAGCTCCACCGGCTGATGAAGCCGCAGGTCATCGACCTGCGGCTTCCCTATTGTGTGGCATTGCGCGAACACATTGCGGTGGTTCAGCGTCACTTGTTCAGAGCCATCCAGGGTCTTCAAGGCCCGACACTCCGGGCAGCGAGGATAAATGCACGCTCATGCTGATGAGCGCTCGAGTACCGGTACAACGTGTCGACAAGCGTGCCAGCGTCGAACACCGTGTGTGGCCTCGTGGGCCTCCCTGATGCCGCTGGACGCTGCCAGATCGAACCGGTCAGCGCATGGGCGTGGTCGTTTCGCCGGTCTCGCAGTTTCTTGACGTCGGCTTCGATCTCGTTCCGCACGTCGGGTGGCGGATCAATCTGGTCGAGCAGCTACGAGATCTTGATGTGAAGTCCGCCGTGACTTGACGAACCAGGGTTGGCGAGGGTCGTGGCCTTCCATGCCCACCCGGCCGACGCCACGCACGGGACCGACGAACATAGGTGGCGTTTGGTTCAGCGTGTGGTGGCGGTCAGCACTCTACGTCCACATCAGTGGCATTCGCGGCGAAGGATACGTGCACGTGGTCGTAGTGATTTGCGGTTGGGCTCCCATTGTCTTCCATGTACGACCAGCCGTTGCCGTCGTTGTATCGCTGCTGCCAGATCACGTAGGTCACACCAAAACGCTGCTGATTGGCTAGCACGAATTCGGCGATCGCATCGCCGCGTGCGGAATCAGATGTCATCAAATCGACTGCCAGGCCGGCGCCGTGATCGTCGTTGCCACGGCCCAGAGCACCGCCGATGTCGGTGATCCCGAACATCTTTCCGAGCAAGTGGCCCACCTGCGCCACATGCGGTCGGGTGCCGGCGAGTTCGGTCGAACACAGGACGCGTAGGTGTTTGATGTATTCCTCCGCTGACGGCGGTAGTTGCTCGGCCGCAGCTGCTGGTGCCGGCCGTGCCGTCGACGGCGCGGCGGCAGGGGCTGCTTGGACCGCGGCATGCTGCGCGGTCGGGCTCGCCACCCACAGCACCACTGCGACAATGGCGGCGATGCCACACACAGCCACAACCACAGCTAGCGGAGTGCGCTTGCGGCCTACCGGACGTTTGCGGTGTTGACCAGGCATAATGTCGACTACTGGCTATCGTTGGGGACGCATCACCGATACATTACGAAATGATCTCGGAAATGTCACGCAGGCGTGATGCGTTTCGCAGTGTCCTTGATTGGGGGAGGTTATGTGGCGCAATCGAATTCCTGGGATGGAACGTTCGATGTCGCTCCAGCCGAGGTCACCGATGCTGGTCGTTATGTGCAGCTGACAGCTGAGGAGCTGGTGAACGGGCTCCGCTCCATCGACGCTGATGTCAGCAAGTTGCTGGAGAACTGGACCGGCACCTCCGCCATCACCGCCAACGAGGCGTTCACCAAGTGGGTGACCGGCGCCCAAGAGGTCGCCGAGGGCATCGAGACCATGCGCACCGCAGCCACGGCCGCGCGGGACCGCTACCAGGCCGCGATAACCACGAACCTGCAGATGCTCGGGCGCAGTTCGGGCAGTCAGTCGTGACGGTCCTCGACGTCTCGGCGCAAACCTATTACGACGCCGGCGACATCTGCGCCAAAGCCGCATCAGGATATTTAGAGGCGTTCAAGGCCGCGATGAGGTCTTTCGGCGACACCACCAACATGGCCGGCAGTGTCGGCGACGGAAAGACGTGAGCCGAGTCCTATATCGGGTCGTGGTCGGCAAGGGCGGTTTTTAGTTCGCGGAGGTCTTCATCGATTAAGTTCGCGTCCGCGGAGGTGACTTGTTCGAACAGCGCGGTCGCACGTTCGAGTTCACCCGGAGTGGCGGTAACGGTGCCGTTGGTGGCGAGGTTGTTCCAGACATCGCCGGAGTGTGACAGCTTGGTCGTGTCGCCATCAGGAATAGGAATGCCGACTTTCACGGCCAGGTCGAGGCCGTCGTCGACGAGTCCGCGGCCAGGTCCGGACGGCCCGCTGGTCTTGGCCGGGGGCATCACCGACGGCGCGTCCCTGCGCGCCGCACTGACCCTCGGCGTCGACCTCGCCTACCTGGGCACCCGATTCCTGGCAACCGCCGAAAGCCTGGCCGCTCCCGAGCACAAGCAGATGATCACCGCCACGACCCTCGACGACATCGTGCAAACCGCCGCCCTCACCGGTCTGCCCGCCAACATGCTCACCCCCTCCTTCCACAACCTCGGCCTCGATCCGGCCGTCCTGCACGACCCCGCTGCCGACCTGACCGAGATGTTCGCCCAGGTAGGAACGGTCAGCCCGTGGCGGAACCTCTACAGCGCCGGACACTCCGTCTCCGGCATCCACGACATCCCCACCGTGGCCCAACTCGTCGAACGACTGCACAAGGACTTCCACGACACGACCGAAATTCGTTGACGGTCAGCGATTGCCGAAGTCGAATGCGCGAATCTCGGCGATAGCACGCACTCGAGCCCACCGAAGCCAGCGCAACCTTCGTAGCACGGATCACCACGGGGACCGCCGATAAATCCGCCGGGCTACTGGCAAATCGGCGGATATTCGCAGCTCACGGCGGGTTCGCGTTGCTGTCTTTCAGCCCGGCGTCAAAGGCGGCAACGAACGATACCGCTTTAACTGTGGCGGCGTGAGATAAGCTGCTGTACAGCACTTTTCGGGCTGCTGAACAACCGATATGCGACATTATTGTGCGTTCCGCCGCTCAGGATGCCTCCGAGCCGGGCGGTTACAGGGCGAGCATGGCGGCAGCGACCTGGTTGGTCGCGGCGTGGCGCAGAGCGGTACCCATGTCGTCGAGGACGAGCAGTCGCGCCCCAGGGATTTCGGCGGCGAGGACCTCGCCGTTGCCGACCGGGAAGAACGGGTCGGCACGACCGTGCACCACGAGCGTGGGCACGTCGAGCTCACCGAGCCGGCCCCGCCAGCGCGGGGCGCAATCGATCCGGGAAAACACCATCCCGAGCTGGTTCGCCTGGTGCACCGCGGGATCGCTCGACGGCGTCCGGTCCCAGATCCGGGCCGCTGTCGCCCGCGCCTCCGCCGGATTGTTGCCCAGCGGCTCGGCCCCCGAGGCGGCGAACGCCGCGACAGCATCCCGGTCGGTCCAGTCCGGCCGTGGGCGGGAGAACAGTGCGCCCATGACCGCGAGGTCGTGGTCCGGCAGGTCCTCGTCGACCGGGCCCGGTGCCACCGGCCGAGTGCCGACGAGGGTCAGTGCGGAGAACACGTCCGGGTGGTCCAGCGCGGCAACCTGAGCGACCATCCCACCGACCCCGACTCCACCGAGATGCGCGGTCCCGGCACCGAGCACCTCGACCAGCGCGGCCGCGTCGGCGACGAGATCCCGCAGGCCGTAGGCCGGATTCTCCGGGTCCAGGGTCGTCGACGCGCCGGAGTCGCGCAGGTCGTAGCGGACCACGCGCCGCCCGCCCGACACGAGCCGCTCGCACAGCGCGTCGGGCCAGGACAACATCGTTGGGCCGCCGACCAGCAGGACCAGCGGGTCGTCCTCGCGGCCGAAGCTCTCGATGCCGAGATCCACACCGTTCGCCCGCACCGAGGTCATGCCCAATCGAAACGCTCTCGTCATGCCTGGACTCCTGTCTGTCGGTATACCCAGAGGTATCGACGACAGATTCACCCGAAAGTCATCGGTGCAGCCGAGATCGTGTCCACACTCCCGCAATCGCCCCGAACTCGGCAGTTGCTGACGTTGCGCGGTCCTTGTCGAGAAGCGTGTGGGAAGCCCGCGTGCGTCCGACAACTTGCATTCACCGACTTTTGGACGAATACCGCTTGTGGCGACACACGGAAGCCTCAACCTGCCGCCGCCACCGCCCTCCACGCCTTTCTGGCACGTGAGCGGGCCCGCGGAGTGGCGTATTCGATTCGCCGACGCGCCTCGGAGGCACTGATCCGCAGCAGATCACTCAATAGCTCCGCTGTGTCCCGGTAGCCGGTGTCGGCGGCGAGACCACGGCGCTCGGCTTCGGCGACGGCCGCGACCATGGCCGCACCCAACCGACGCTGGCGGCGTTCGGTTTCGACGAGGGTACGCAGCAAGTCGACATCGGCCAGTTCCGACCATCCTCGTGCCGGAGCGACCGGTGCCAATGCAGTCGAATGTGTGCTCACCCGAACTAGCCTACCTCATTCTCGAACATTTGTTCGATAATCGGCTTGGCTGGGCATGCCATGTTCGGGCACCACCCGACGCACGACCTGCGACAGCAGCCGTACTACGCCCGCCGTCGTCCTTGCGCATCCCTCGTGGCTATCCCGCGCTCGCGGAACTTGTTCGAAACGGTCACCGCATCGACACCTTGGTGCCGGCCAACCGGGCAAGAGACCCTGCCAGAAAGTTTGACGCGCTAGAGTTCGATCACATCGAATTTATATTCGATGCAGGGAACAAGGGGTAATCAGTGTGCGGCCGGGATTATTTAATCCATTTAATTTCCGCTGACGCCATCAATTGCATTCAGGGCCTCTACTACTTCGCCTTCGTAAAATCCTGTTCGATAGCGTGTTTCAAGCTCTCCCAGAGCTTCGAAAGCGGCTCTCAACAGCTTCGGATACACGGCCGCGATCGACTTGGGTAAGTATCTCACGATATCGCTCGGCGATTCGGGTTCTTCCTCGGCGACAGAGGAGCGGCCCGGCAACGTCGGATCGTTGATTTCCTCATCAAGGATAACGAGCTCGACCCGGGTAGGAGCTGTGATCTGAGATGGCACCGATCGGGCGAGTTGCTTCAGAAAATCGCCGTTCTTCGGATTCCATCCCAACTCGACCATCGGTTCTCGGGGCACATTAGCCAGCTCGAATGTTAGCTGCCGAATAACCCGGAAATTTTCTGCGCTGACGAGATGCTCTCGATAACGTCCGAGGTCCGGTGCTGACATCTTGTCCGGGTCCTTCCTGTTAATCCAAGTCATTGTCACAGAGCGCCTTCGCGTGCGAACGCGCGAGCGACAGCAGACTCGGCCGAACCGGCTGCTTCGTTGATGACCGCGTTCTTGTTTCGAACAATATGGCTGCACCATAGGGATAACCGGGTCGCTTCCGCTTGGACGATCTCGGGTTCTCCGTCGGGCGCCTTGGGCGATGGCTGCGGCCGATCAGGTTCTGCGTGAGATGAACATGATGTATTCGCAGGGAGCGTTCGTTCGGTTGGCGAAGCCGTGGTCTGCGTCGGCCTGGAAGAACAGGGAGTCGCCGGTGTTGAGAGTTTCGGTGATCCCGCCGATCGCGACGGTGAGGGTGCCTTCGAGGACCACGAGTTGTTTCTCGGTGCCCGGCGGATACGCGGGCAGCAGCCCGGTAGAGACCTGCGCGGGGAGGTAGTGGACGACCATCTCGGCTCCTCCCGCGCCCGGGGCCGCTGACACCATGTGCCGTTCGAAGCCGGTCTCCGGGTCACGGAAAATGGGGCGATCGTTCTTGCGCATGACAACGGCCACGCCAGACGCGGCAGCTCCTGCCCCACCGATCAGGTCCGAGAGTGACGCGTCGAGCGCGTGGGCGATCCTGGACGCGACGCCGATCGTCGGGCTCTTCTCACCGCGTTCGACCTTGGACAGCATCGCCCGGCTGACCGACGACTGTGTGGACAGCTGCTCCAGCGTCAGGCCCGCCTCCTCGCGGCGTCGCCGCACGTTACCGCCGAACGCGCCGGCCAGGTCGTCACCGTGCTGTGGTTCGGCCGTGTTTCCGTCTTGCTCGACCACCGTGCTCCTCGATCGATGGGTATCTTGCCGCCCACAGTGTATGTTTCTCCTAAAGAAGATAGAGTCTTCTATCGGAGACACGCGATATGCGCTCAACACGACGGAGGTTCCATGCGTTTGATCTCGAGTGGCCAGCACCATGCCACGTTCGAATTCGGTGACTTGCAGGTGATCTCGTTGCGAGACGGGTACATCGACATGCCGCCGACACGGCTGCGCGACGAGGATGGGCGCACGCTCGATGAGCTGCCAGCCGCCGTGCCGCTGGCCGGCGACAACTTGCGGCTGTCGGTCAACGCCTTCTTCGTCACCGACGGCACGCGGTCGGTTCTCATCGACACCGGCGCGTCCAATGTCTGGCACGACCCCACCATGGGATTGATCTACGACGCGCTCGACGAAGCGGGAATCGACCGCGCGCAGGTCACCGATGTGGCCATCACCCACAGGCACGAAGACCACGTGAGCGGCCTGATCGCGCCGGACGGTTCAGAGGCGTTCACCGAACTCGAGCGCGTGTGGATCGGCGCGGGCGACACCTCGGTGTTCGCGGGGCGGCTCGAGCCGATCCGCGACCGGGTCGTACCCGTGTCGGAGAAGGTCGCGATCAACGACTGGACCACCGCGATCCCGACACCGGGCCACACACCCGGTCACACCGTCTACGACATCAGGAGCGGCACCGGCCACCTTCTCGTCTGGGGCGACACCGTTCACGTTCCCACGCTCCAATTCGATCAGCCGAAGGTGTCCTGGGAGCTCGACGGCAACCAGTCCCAGGCCCGCGCCGCGCGAGCGGTCCTCCTCGAACAACTGGCCCAACCAGACCACTTCGTAGCCGGAGCCCACCTCGACTCACCCGGCATCGCCCGCGTAACCCCCTCCGGCGATGGTTATGCGCTGGAATACCTCGCACCACCGATCGGCTGATCGAGCCCGTCGGCTCCGGGCCGCGCTCGCAATGGCGGCAATTCGCACCGCCGCTTGACGGTCGATAGTTGCCTGCAGTAGCCACCGGTACCGATGAGTTTCGGTGTGGAGATTCGTCTCAGGTCATGGGGCGGGCTGTAGATCGGACGGTTTGGAGGAGGCTCTATGACGGATACCGAGGTGCGTAAGGCGATCGAGGCGGAGCGGGGTGAGTTGGCGGATCTGCTCGCGGGGCTGGATGGCGGGCAGTGGGATGCGCCGACGTTGTGCGCGGGGTGGCGGGTGCGGGAGGTCGTCGCGCATATGACCATGCCGTTTCGGCTTTCCACGCCGCGGTTCGCGCTCGAAATGCTCAGGGCGGGTGGGAATTTCAACAAGATGGCCGACAAGAGAGCGCGGGCCGACGCGGCCGTGCTGTCGGCCGAGGAATTGGTGGCCGCGGTGCGGGACAACGTGAATCATCCGTGGAAGCCGCCGGGGGGCGGATTCGCGGGTGCGCTCAGTCATGACGTCATTCACGGTATGGACATCACCGTGGCCTTGGGGCTGGACCGGGTGGTTCCGGCCGATCGGATGCGTCTGGTGCTCGGCGCACTCTCGCCGAGGAGCGTCAATTTCTTCGGCGTCGATCTGGACGGGATCGAGTTGCGGGCCGACGATCTCGATTTCACTTACGGCTCGGGATCGGTGCTCGCCGGCTCGGCGCAGGATCTGCTGCTGGTGTTGTGCGGGCGGAGGCTGCGCGCGGGCAGGCTGCGCGGCGACGCGGCCGAGCGATTTACCGAGGCCGGGTAGTTCGCAATGTGCCGGTGTCACCGTCGAGGCGACACCGGCACGTGACGGATCGGGCTCAGTGCTTGGTCAGCATCTTCGCTTTCAACGCATCGAGGGTCGCACCGTCGATGCCGAGCCCATCACTGAGGAACCGGTCGAACGAGCCGTAAGAGGTCTGAACCTGATCGAAGGCCGCATCCAGGAAGTCGCTCTGCACACCGAGAATCGGCTCCCACAGTGCGCGATCGGTCACCAGCCCCTGGGCGACCAGCGCATCCATCAGCGCCTTGTTCCCGGCCGCCAGGTTGTCGTTGGAATCCAGGAAGTCGTTGTAGATCTGCCCCTTCGGCACATCCAGCGCACTCATCAGGATCGCGGTCATCCAGCCGGTGCGGTCCTTGCCCGCCGTGCAGTGGTACAGCACCGCACCCTGCGCGGCCGCGATATCCTTGAACGCCTGCGCGAATTGGGCGCGTGCGGTCGGATTCGAGACGAACCAGGCGTAGTAGTCGCGCATGATCTGCGCGGCCTTGCCGTCGCCGAGCGCTTCCTGTTGCGCGGCCGGTCCGGCCTGGATCAGACGCGCCACCATGAGGTAGAAGTCGTTGGCGGGATCGTAGACCGGCTGCTCGGTGCGGCGAATGGATGCCGGGAGTTTATCCGGGTCGCGACCGGTTTCGGTGGGGCTGCGGAAGTCGATGACCTGAGTGATGTTGAGCGACACCAGCTTCTGCTGTTCGCTCGCGTCGAGTTTGGCCAGCGCGTCGGATCGGTAGACGACGCCGCTCGCGAGCTTGCTGCCGCCCTTGGCCGGATAACCGCCGATATCACGGGCATTCGGCGCATGCGCCAGCCCCATCGGCCGATCGGCCTGGCCCGGCGATTGCAGCACGGGCGCGGCCGGACCCGATAGCGCCGGGCCCGCCGATGCCGGACCCGCCAGCGTCGGGAGAACGCCGACGAGCACCACGGCGGCAGCCGCGAGAGTGCCGCGGAAAGCGCGCGAATTCTTCACGAGGGGTATTCCTTTCATCATGGGCCGCAAGTGGTCCGCGGCCCAAGCTCGAGTGCCGCTCAGTCGGCCAGCAGCGTGACCGTTCCCGCCGAACCGTCCACGCGCACGCGCTGTCCATCGGACAGGCTGGTGGTGGCGGTCTTGGTGTCGACGACACACGGAATGCCGAACTCGCGCGCGACGATCGCGGCATGCGATGCGGAGCCGCCGATATCGGTGATCACGGCGGCGGCATAGGCGAACATCGCGGTGTGCCCGGTATCGGTTACCGAGGCGACCAGAATGTCGCCGGGCTCGATATCGTCGTCCAGCGACAGCACCAGCTTCACGCGGCCCTCCACCACACCGGCGGATACGCCGATTCCGGTCAGGCTCTCGTCGGCGGCCAAGGCGGGGCCATCGGCGACCGGCTCCCATTGTCCGGCAATGACATCGGGCATCCGAATTCCTTGCAGCCGAAGGCGTTCGGCCCGCCTGCGGGCCACTTTGCCGGCCGCATCCGCCGGCAGGCAGAAGATTTCGTCCAGCGTCAGATAGCAGGCGTCATCGACTTCACGCAGCCGACCCGCGCTGATGAGCCGATCCGCCCGCTCGCGCACGGCAAGTCGCAAGCAGTGGGTGATCCGGACGACCCCGTCGCGCGCACGCTCGCGCGCCACGGTTGCTCCGGCGGCCATCCGGGCCGTACGACTCGGCGACGGATCCACGGGTTCCCGCTTGGGCGCGGGCATTTGCGCGGCGCGGGCGGCGGCACTCACCAAAAGTGCGGGCCGGTCCCCGAAGGTCGGATTGACCAGCTCGCATTCGCCGGGACCGCGGTGCCCGATCTTCGCCAGCTCCGCATCGAGCGCCGCCGCGAAGGCGGGCGACTTCGCGCGTGCCGCGGCGATGTCTCCGGCACGCGCCAACTCGGCGAGATCTGCGTCGGCACGGCACAATTCGGCCAGACGTTCGACCGCGAGCATGGGTTTGGCCGATTCCAAACGGTTCAGATCGATGGGGACCTCGCCCGCGCCCTTACCGCGCGCGTGGATAGCGGTGGCGGCGCCGGTCATCATCACGCCGATCGCCGCGGCCTGCCAAGCCTGGTGCAGGCGATCGCGCCAGAGCAGGGCGCGCACATGCAACTGTTCGTCGGTGAGTGAACGAATCTCGCTGGCGCTCAACGCTTCCGCGTGCGACGCGGCATTGATCAGCTCGGCCGTCTCACTGAAGCGGCGGGCGGTGGCGATGACGCGCGATGTCGCGCGCCCCGTCGCCAGGGTGCTGGCCAATCCGGTCGGCATCGGCGGCTTACCGTGCGGCTGCAGGGCGATCTCGGCCGGAATATTGCCGTACGCGTCGCGGCGGATGCTCTCCTCGTCCCAGCCCGGCATATTCTCGGCGGCCAGCACACCGATCGAGGCATTGATATAGATGTGGTGGCCGAGCACCGTGGTGACCCGACTCGTCCAGTGCTCCAATGCGATTCCGTCGAGCGCGATCATCTGGCCCATGGCCTCGTTGCTGAGGCGGATCGCACCGGCCTGTAGGTCGATGGTCAGCGGGGTCAGCGGGCCGGGCAGCGCCTCGGAGGTGTTGGTGGCGGTGTGCACCGGGTAGCGCTCGTCGACCCGATCGTCGAATTCACCCTCCAGTCCCTCGGGGGCGATATCGGCCAGCGGGTGGTTGTCCGAGGTGTTGGCGCGGGCGGGAATCACATGCGACGGCAATGGAATAGCGCCGCGACGGGTGCGGAAGCCACCGCCATCGGGCTTGCGGCCGATCATGCCGCGCACCAGATCGGCGATCACCTCGCGGGCCGTCCAGCCGCAGCGGAAACCCCATTTCTCCTGTACGACGGTCGGATCCAGCAGTGGCAGACGGCCGGACCAGCCGGGCACCCAGGACGAGTAGCGCACGCCCGCATCTCTCAGCATGCGGCGTACCTCGTCGGTGGTGACCACTCCGGAGGCCGCGAGGTCGACGATCTCCAGCCCGTCTTCGCCGCGACCGGGCGGTAGCGCGGTGGCGGCCAGTACCAGGAAGCGGTCCAGGTCGTCGCTGTGCAGCAGCTGGAATCCGGCGTCGGACTTCGAACCGAGGATCGGCTCCAAAGCGCGGCGGGTTTCGTGACCGATCCGGCGGCCCGCGATCGGCGCGGTGCGCACCAGTACGCCGTCCCCGCCCTGCAATGCGGCCATCGCCTCGGTCTCGGACGGGCGCGCCCAGCGCGCACCGGCGACCACCGGAACCACCATGCGCGCGCCGGCAGCGCGCGCGGCGGCCGCGATCTCGGCGATCCCGCGTCCGGCCAGATGCACGACGCTCGCGCAGCCGTCGATCGCTGACGCGGCGTCGCTGGGATCGCCGGCCGTGAACTCGACCCGCGGATCGATGTAGCGATGCCATTGGCGGTCCAGCCCGGCCACTTCGTGCCCGGCGGCCAACAGCATGCGCGCCACCGCGCGACCGCTCGGCTCGGTGATTCCGGTGACCAGGACCCGCATCGATTTCCTCTCCTCAGTGGCGCCGGAATAGGCAAACGTGACGCCGTTCACACACCATCGCGACTGCGGGACGCGGCGATCGGTTCCAGTCCCACTGACCGGGAGTACCCGGCTCGGCCACCGAGATCATCGATTCCGCTGGCCGATCGCGCGGCGGAACCCTCGAAGCCATGACGGTCCGCAATCCGGTCGCGCCGCGCGCGGCTGCCGAGGTCAACTCCTACGACATCGAGACCGACGTGTTGGTCGTCGGATACGGCTGTGCGGGGGCGTGCGCCGCGTTCGAGGCGGCGACCGTAGGAGCCGAGGTTATGGTGGTCGACCGGGCCGGTGGACCGGGCGGGGCGTCGGCGATGTCGGGCGGCGAGATCTACCTCGGCGGTGGTACGCCGATTCAGCAGGCGTGCGGATTCGACGACAGCCCCGAGCAGATGGCGGCGTTTCTGGTGGCCGCACTCGGGCCGGGTGCGGACGAGCAGAAGATCGTGCACTACAGCGAACACAGCGTTGCGCATTTTCAGTGGCTGGTCGATCGGGGTGTGCCGTTCAAGCCGAGTCTCTGGGATTCGCCCGCGTGGGTGCCGCCGACCGATGACGGGCTCATGTGGCTCGGCGAAAACAGTTGGCCCTTCACCGAACTCGCCACCCCCGCCCCGCGTGGCCACCGGCCTACCGCCAATGACTTCGGCGGCAAATTGCTGCTCGACTGTCTGGTTTCGGCGGCCGAATCCGTCGGCGTGACAGCGCAATACGACACCTACGTGACGAATCTGATTCTGGGCGAGGATGGTTCGGTCGTCGGTGTGGTCGCCCGTCGCTACGGCAGAGAAGTCACCATTCGAGCGCGCCGCGGATGTGTGCTCACCACAGGCGGTTTCGTCGACAACGACGATATGCTCGCCACCCACGCACCCCGGCTGCTCGGCCACACCAAGGTGAGCGCGGGCACCGATGACGGCAGCGGCATCCGGATCGCGCAGGCCGCGGGCGCCGCCGTCCGGCATATGTCGGCCGGTCAGGTCGGCGCCTCACTGATTCCCGGATTCGCCGCGCGCGGCATGATCGTCAACGACCGCGGCCAGCGCTTCGTCAACGAGGACACCTATCCCGGCCGCATCGGCCAGGCCGCGCTGTTCCGCCAGGATATGAACGTGTGGGTGGTGCTCGACGAACAGGGCTACGAGCAGGTGCCCGAACGCGAGCGCTGGGGTGTGCGCCCGACCCATGTCGCGGAGTCGATCGACGAACTCGACGAACTCGTCGGCCTCCCGCCGGGCGCACTCGCCGCCACCATCACCCGCTACAACGAATTCGCCTCGCACGGAACCGATCCCGACTTCCACAAGGCTCGGCGCTGGCTGCGCCCACTGACACCGCCGCTGGCCGCCATCGACGTCAAGGCAGGCGTCCGTCCCCCGTCCGAATCCGGCGACCGCCGCGGCACCGGGGCCTCCGTCTTCACCCTCGGCGGACTGCACACCACGCTCGACGGACACGTCCTCGACCTCGACGCAATCCCCATCCCCGGCCTCTTCGCGGCGGGCCGCGCCAGCTCCGGCCTGCACGGCGAGGGCTACATCAGCGGTACCTCGCTGGGCGACGGCACCTTCTTCGGCCGCAAAGCCGGCGCCGCCGCGGCCCGCAACGGACAGTGAATTCCGCGGAGTCGGCCAGTCGCGCGGCCTGCCGAGCAACCGCACGCGACTTCGACGCAGCCAGCTGCGAAGCCGTCCGCGAATCAGCGAGAAAGGCACCGAAATAAGGCGCGGCCGCCCCCGCTTCCCAGCGCTGGCAAGGTAATCACTTTGCACACGCGGTCATCTGCGGCAAACATGCAGAATCGCTGCTCTTCGGCGTGACGGTGCGGGAAGGTGAGACGGATGCGGCTGATCATGATCGACGATGACGCCGACGGCGGCGACGCCCTGGCAGAGGCGCTCGAACTGCATGGCCATCAGGTGGATCGCAAACACCGCGGCGCCGACCTGCTACTCGCCCACCACGGCTATCACGCCGTCATCCTCGCCCTCGACCTGCCGGATATGGATGGCCTGCAGGTGCTGCGCAAGCTGCGCGAGGTCAGCTCGGTGCCGGTGGTGATTCTCGCCGCACAGGCCGACGAGCGCTCGATCGTGCTCGGATTGCACAGCGGAGCCGACGATTACATTGTGAAGCCCGCGCGCGTCGCCGAGTTGGCAGCCCGGCTGGAGGCGGTGACGCGCCGGGTCGGCGTCGCCAGCGTCGCGCGGGGTAAGACGGTCGTCAGCGAGGACGTCCGGGTGGATCTGGCCGCGCGGCGAGTCGAGGTGGCCGGGCAACTCGTCCCGCTCACCCGGCTGGAGTTCGAGCTGTTGCGGGTACTGGTCGAGCGGCCGGGAATCGCGGTCAGCCGGGAACAATTGATGGATTGCGTCTGGGGCGATTCGCTGCTCGCGGTGTCGCGGAAACTGTATGTGCATATGGCCGCATTGCGCGCCAAACTGGACCGCCCCGAGTTGATCACGAATATCCGCGGCTACGGCTACCGGTGGGGCCCGGATCCCTACGAGACGGCCGCCGCGACGAAATTCCTGCGGGCTGTGTAGACAGCGGGACCTGACCTCCGGGTGTTCCGATCACCGGGACTGCTCCCCGACGCGCCGCCGCGGCGGCCATAGCGTCGGAATCATGGCGCCGTCCGGCGAATCCGAGGAACACAGGAGGAGACCCGCAATGAGGGCAGCATCGCGCAGCGATTCGGTGAGGGGTGGTGGCCGGGAGACGGGCGGGCCAAATAAGGTGCTCGATCGGGTTCGGGATCTGCTCCCGGCGATCCGGGAGCGAGCCGCGGAGACCGATCTGGCGCGGCGGGTTCCCGTGACGAGCATCCGGGAACTGACCGAGGCGGGGGTCTTCCGCATGCTGCAGCCCTCGCGCTTCGGCGGCGACGAGGCCTCGCCGGTCGCGTTCTACGAGGTCATTCGCGCGATCGCGTCGGCATGCCCGTCCACCGGCTGGGTGTCGTCGGTGCTCGGCGTGCACCCGTGGCAGCTCGCGCTGTTCCCGCTGCAGGCGCAGGAGGAGGTGTGGGGCGCGGATTCGGACACGCTGATCTCCTCGTCGTACTCGCCGACCGGTCGCCTCACCCCGGTCGAGGGCGGTTACGAGGTCAGCGGACGGTGGAGTTTCTCCTCCGGCTGCGATCACGCCGAGTGGGCGTTCCTCGGCGCACTGGCACCGGACGAGCACGGCAATCCCAAGGACTATCTGACAATCCTGGTGCCGCGCAACGACTATCAGATCGACGATGTCTGGCACGTGGTCGGCCTGTCCGGCACCGGCAGCAACGATATCGTCATCGACAAGGCCTTTGTGCCGCACCACCGCGCCTACAGCGCCACCGAACAATCGCAGCTGCGCGGCCCGGGACAGGAGGCCAATCCCGCTGCGCTGTACAAGATTCCGTTCGCCGGTGTCTTCTCCAACACCATCACCGCCCCCATTATCGGCGCCGCGCAGGGCGCGTATGAGGCGCATATCGAGCGGATGCGCGAACGGGTGCGGCTGTCCTACGGCGGGCAGAGGGTCGCCGAGGACGAATTCGCGCATGTGCGGGTCGCCCGCGCGGGCTCGGAGATCGACGCGGCCATCCTGCAGATGGAACACAATATCTCCGAGCAATTGCGTTATGCCGAAGCGGGCGAGGAGATTCCGTACGAAATCCGACTGCGCACCCGGCGGGACCAGGTGCGCGGCACCGAGCGCGCGATCCAGGCCATCGAATTGCTGTTCGACAACTCCGGTGGGCACTCGATCCGCAAACCCAATCCGATCGAACGCCATTGGCGTGACGCGCACGCGGGCAGTGTGCACGTGATCAACGATGTCGAGCGGGCCCTGGCCATGTTCGGCCGCGGTGAATTCGGGCTGCCGGTCGAAGATCGGATGGTCTGATGGATGCGGCGCAAACCAGTCGCCATATCACCGTCGACGGGCTGAAACTTCGCTACCACGAGGCGGGTTCGGGTCCGCCGCTGGTGCTGCTGCACGGATCCGGTCCCGGAGTGTCGGGATGGGCCAACTTCGGTGCGAACCTGCCCGTGCTCGCCGAACACTTCCGCTGCCTGATCCTGGACCAGCCCGGTTTCGGCGGGAGCGAGCGACCCGAGGTGTACGAGCGCAATTACCTGCGCATTGCCGCCGATGCGGTGGTCGGGCTGCTCGATCAACTCGAGTTGCCGAGCGTGCACCTGCTCGGCAACTCGATGGGCGGCGCGGTAGCGACGCTGGTGGCGCTCGAACACGGTAAGCGCATCGATCGACTGGTGCTCATGGCGCCCGGCGGCGTCGGTGTCAATGCTTTGGGACCCGAACCGTCCGAAGGGATTCGGCGGCTGCTCGACTTCACCGCCGAACCCACCCGGGAGCGGGTGCTGGCCTGGCTGCGAACCATGGTCTTCGACGAGGCCGTGCTCACCGACGAACTCGTCGACAACCGATTGGCCACGGCCGCGGATCCGGCCGCCATCGCGGCGATCCGCGATGCCTATACGACATTCGCGAATCCCGCCTTCGCGGAAGCGATTCCGCTGTGGGCGCGGCTGCGCGGGCTGCGCAATGAGGTGTTGATGCTGTGGGGTCGCGATGACCGGGTCACCCCGGCCGAGGGTGCGTTGCTGCCCTCGCGCCAGCTGCCCAACGCCGATCTGCGGCTGTTCGGGCGATGCGGGCACTGGGTGCAGATCGAACGCAAGGATGCGTTCGAGCGGGCGGTCATCGATTTCCTGACGTCAGGTCTATAGCGCCAGCGGAGCGGCGTGGGCGCTCTCGTATCCGATCTCGCGGCAATTCGCGAGATCGGTTCGCGGGTTCGGAGTTACAGTCGGGCCCGTGACGTGGACCGCACCCGAAATCACCAGAACCAAGCCGCCCCTGATCGCCGACGAACGGGCCATGCTGCAGTCCTGGCTGGACCTGCACCGTCGAACGCTGCTGTGGAAATGCACGGGGCTCGAGGCCGAGCAGTTGAAGCGTCGCTGCGTCGCACCGTCGACGCTTTCGCTACTCGGCCTGGTCCGCCATCTCGCCGAATGCGAGCGCGGTTGGTTCCGCATCGCAACCCGCGGTGAACCCCTCGAATACCTCTATTGCAGTGCGGACAACCCCAACGGCGACTTCGACGATATCGCCAATGCCGACGCCGCCGCGGATCTCGCGACGCTCCGGACCGAGATCGAGCTGGCCGACACCGCCATCGCCGATCTGCCGCTCGACCACGTCTTCGCTTATCGCGCCAAGGAATTCAGCCTGCGCTGGGTCTATGTGCACATGATCGAGGAATACGCGCGGCACAACGGCCACGCCGATTTCCTGCGCGAACGCATCGACGGCGCGACCGGCGACTGAGCCGCTTTCAGAGCTGGTTGCGGATGGCCCATCCGGCGATCTGCGTCCGCGACGTGAAGCCGAGCTTGGTGAGAATGTGGTCGACGTGGCTCTCCGCGGTGCGGATCGAGATCACCAGTTCGCTCGCGATGTTCTTATTGCTGTAGCCCGCCGCGATCAACCGCGCCACATCCCGCTCACGACGAGTGAGAACATCTGCCGCAACGGATTCCACCGGATGCGCGGCCGGATGTGGTTGGGCGCCGAGAGCATAGTCGACCGCCTCGTCGAGCCCCAGCGCCGCGCCCGCCTCGAACGCGGCGTCGAACTCCTTCTCGCCCATCGCATCACGCACTTGCAGGCGCACCTTGTCGCCGACGAATTCGGTCATCTCATGGGCGAGCCGCTGGGTGCTGCCGCGCCGCACCGTCGAGGCCGCACCCATCAGCCGTGCCGCACGGTTCAGGTCACCGTCGGCGGTCGCCACCCATGCCAGCCCGTCGAATCCGGAGGCCGTCCATACGCACCGGTCGAACAGGCTGAACAGCTCGACGGCCTTGCGTAGATCGTCGATCGCCTTGTCCTGCTGGCCTTTTCGCCAGTGGTTGGTTCCCACCGACCAATGGCCCAACCCGCCGAGCAGGTGCGAGCCGTACTCCTTCGTCTTGGCGAGGAATCGGTCCGCGATGGCGCCGGCGCGTTCGTCGTCGAGCACCAGCGCGCACACGTAGGCGAACGCCAGGCTCTCCATCTCGACTCCGTGGTGTGCGCAGGCTCTGGCCCGGTCCGAGGCGGCCTCGGCGATATCGAGTGCCCGCGTCGGATCGTCGTTGGCGAATGCCAGCAGCGCGGACAGCAGGGCATGTTCGACGAGCACGTCCTTGGCATCGAGTTCCGTCGCGATTTCCAGGCATTCACCGGCGAATCGGGTGGCCGTATCGGGATCGGACAGCATGGCGGCGATCACCGATGCGGCGGCCAGTGCCCGCGCTCGATCCTTCGTGTGGTCGAGATCCTTGTCCAAGGCCTCGAGGAGCCAGCGGTAGCCCTCCAGCAGGAATCGGTAGTGCTCCCAGAACGGCCGCAACTCCGTCGCGATTTCCAGTGCGCGATGGGCGCCTTCCGGATCGGCGAGCGAGAACTGCAGTGCCGCACGCATATTCGGATGTTCGCGGGTGACATCGCGGAACCAGGTGACATCCTCACTGCCCCAGTACGCGGTCCGTCCACGCTGCGCGACCCGATGGTAGTAGTCGCGATGGCGTAGTCGCACCGCCCGCTCACCGCCGTGCGCGACCAGCCGTGCCAAGGCGAACTGGCGCAGCGGCTCGAGCATCGTGTACCGGCCGGTGCCGTCGGCGTCCTGTCGATGGCCGAGGACGGACTTGTCGACCAACCCGGTCAGCGCGTCCAGCAATGCCTCCGGCGGATCGACCACGCAGACCGCCTCCGCGGCCTCGAGATCGAACCCGCCCGCGAAAACCGACAGCTGTTCCCATAGATGCTGTTCATCGGCTGTGCACAGGTCATAGCTCCACCGGATCGCGGCCTCGAGCGTTTGCTGACGCTCCGGCGCGGTGCGCAACCCGGTGGTGAGCAGCCGCATCGCATCGTCCAGGCGCGCCAGCACCTGATCCGGTGTGAAGATCCGCAGCCGCAATGCCGCCAGTTCCAGCGCCAGCGGAATGCCCTCGAGGCGACGGCAGATCGCCGCGAGCGCGCCGCGATTGGCCTCGGTGACCTGAAAGTCGGGGTTCGCGGCGGCGGCCCGATCGATCAGCAGGCGCAGCGCGTCGGTGTCGACCTGGGCCGGGCGATCCTCGTCCACCTCCGGCACCGCGAGCGGCGCCACCGGCATGACCTGCTCCCCCGAGACCCCGAGCGGCTCGCGGCTGGTCGCGAGAATCCGCACATCCGCGGTCGCCGGAATCACCCGGTCCACCAGCGCCGCGCACGCGTCGATCAAGTGCTCGCAGTTGTCCAGGATCAGCAGCAGACTCTTGTCCGCCAGATAGTCGGTCAGGCTCACGACCGGTGACCTGGTGTCATCGCGCAGACCCAAGGTCTGCGCGACGCTCAATGCCACCAGATCCCCGTCGTGCACATGCGCGACCTCGACGAACCACACACCGTCGGGAAAGGCGCGTCGCACCGCCTCCCCGACCCGCCGACTGAGCCGGGTCTTGCCGACCCCGCCCGGCCCGGTCAGGGTGAGCAGGCGGGTGCTGGACAGCAGCTTGCGCGCCGTGGCGACCTCGGCGCCACGACCCACGAAGCTCGTCACCTCAGCGGGGAGGTTCCCTATCTCGTGCCGCACCACGCTGCATACCTTTTCACGTGCCGACGACATCTCGGGCATTTTGACCGAGATGTCGTATTCGCATCGATCCCGCTAACCGGCCACCAGCGAATTCGCGGCGCGAACGACGGCGGCCAACGACGCGGCGAGCACCGAATCGCTGCGTCCACAAGCCCATCCGGTGTGCTCGCCGATGCGGTATTCCAGATACGTGATCGCGGTGCCGTTGTTTCCCGCGCCGATCGACTGCTGGGTCAGGCCGAGCACCTCGACCGGATGGCCGACCCGGGCCAACGCGGCGGTGAGCGCCTCCACCGGGCCGACACCGCGGTATTCGGTGACACCGCCGATGGTGAGCCTGACCTCGGTGAACGCGTCGGCCCCCGTACCGGTGGTCCGCCATTCCTCCAACCCTACCGACTCATTGGCGGTGTCCAGATACGTCGCCTCGAACAACTCGAGAAGTTCGGCGGCGGTGATCTCCAGACCGGTGTCGTCGGTCCGTGCCTGCACATGTCGCGCGAAGTCGATCTGCAGTCGGCGCGGCAGTTCCAGACCGTATTCGGTATGCAGCAGGTACGCGATACCACCCTTTCCGGATTGGGAGTTCACCCGGATCACCGCGTCGTAGCTGCGGCCGATATCCGCGGGATCGATCGGCAAATACGGGACATGCCAATCGAGTTCGCGTTCGGGGACACCGGTGGCGGCGGCGCGGTCACGGTGTTGGGCCATCCCTTTCTTGATCGCGTCCTGATGGGTGCCGGAGAACGCGGTGTGCACGAGATCGCCGACGTACGGATGTCTTTCGTGGATCGGCATGCGCGTGCAGTACTCGACGGTCCGGCGGATCTCGTCGATATCGGAGAAGTCGATCATCGGATCCACGCCCTGAGCATGCAGGTTCAGCGCCAGGGTGGCGATGTCGACATTGCCCGTGCGTTCCCCGTTGCCGAAGACGCAGCCCTCTACGCGCTGAGCTCCGGCAAGGACGGCCAGTTCCGCGCAGGCGATGCCGGTGCCGCGGTCGTTGTGCGGGTGCACGGACAGGATCACGCTGTCGCGCCGGGCCAGGTTCTTGTGCATGTATTCGATCTGGTCGGCGTACACGTTCGGCGTCGCAACCTCCACGGTGGCAGGCAGATTGAGGATCACCGGGCGTTGCGGGGTGGCGTCCCACAGCGTCGTCATGCGGTCACAGATGTCGAGTACGAAATCCGGCTCGGTCAGATTGAAGACCTCGGGCGAGAATTCGAATCGCACATTCGGCAGGTCACCGGCGAATTCGAGCACATCGCGGCCACCGGAGCCGATCAACTCACGCAGTTCGGCAGTGTCCTTGTCCAGCACTATATTTCGCCAGGTGGGCGCGGTGGCCGTGTACATATGGATGACGACCTCGTTGCGGATGCCGCGCACCGACGCCACCGTGCGCTCGATGAGATCGCGGCGGGCCGGGGTGAATACCACGATCGCGACATCCTCGGGTGCGATATCGGTCCGGGCGAGCAGCCGAACGAAATCGAAATCGGTCTGCGATGCGGAGGGATAGCCGACCTCGATCTCCTTGTAGCCCATGGCGACCAGCAGTTCGAAGAACCGCCGCTTGCGCGCCGGATCCATCGGTTCGGCCAGCGCTTGATTGCCGTCACGCAGATCGACCGGCACCCACAGTGGTGCTCGGTCGAGCCGGGCATCGGGCCAATCACGTTGAGTGAGCGGCACTTCCACGCGATGGTAGATATCGCGATAGCGATGCGAGGGCATCTGCGACCGCCGCTGTCTGTTCCAGGCCGGGGCGGCGTCGGCAATCGCGCCGGAGGGCGTGGCGATGGTGGGGAAAGTGGTCATGATTACTGCTTCCTGGTGCCGTCACGTATGGGTGACCGGCCACGACGAAGCCCCACGGCGGGCGGCCGGTCGTTAGGCCCCGCCGTGGCGGCTAAGCAGGAGCATGGTGCGCATGATTGCTAGACTATACACAACTCCTCAGACAAGTAGAGAGGTTCGGATGGTCTCGCAGGTACGGCGTCACCCCCTCGCGGCACAGGCGGCCGAACTACTGCTCACCCGCATCCGAGACGGAGAATGGCCACTGGGACATCGCCTTCCGGGCGAAACGACCCTGGCCGCACAGCTCGGCGTCGGCAGATCGACCCTGCGCGAGGCGATCCGCGAATTGGCGGGCAAGGGCGTTCTCGACAGTCGCCAGGGCGCCGGGGTTTTCGTCACCGCCCTAGATGTCACCGAGGACTGGGACGTCGTGCTGCGCCGCGCCACCATCGCCGCGGTCATCGAGGCCCGCATCGCCATCGAGGCCGAGGCCGCCGCTCTGGCCGCGCAGCGCCGCACCCCCGCCGACCTGCGCGCCATCCGCCGGGCGCTGGCCGCGCGGGAGGCGCACGGCGAACCGGTCGCCGACCATGTGGACGCCGATATGGCCTTCCACCGCGCCGTCATCGTCGCCGCACACAACGATGTGCTCACCCAACTGTTCGACACCTTCCTCCCCCGGATCCGGGTCGCCATGATCGACATGCTCAAGATCCGCCCGGTCCCCTCCGAACCCGCCGACCACGACGCGCACATTCGGCTCACCGATGCGATCGCGCACCGAAATCCCAGTGCCGCAGCCGAATTCAGCCGAACGCATCTGACCACCTTGAAGAACGCGTTCACCTGACCCGCCGCTCGATGGCGCTCACCGAACCGAACGGAGATCTCCCGTGCCCGAAATCCCAGTGCTGCAACTGACCGACGTCACCTTCCGCCGCCAAGGCAAACAGATCATCGACGGCATTTCGCTGACCGTCCGAGCGGGCGAACACTGGGCGCTGCTCGGCCCCAATGGCGCGGGCAAGAGCACCCTGCTCGGCTTCTGCGCCGCGGTCACCTTTCCGACCTCGGGCACCGTCGACATCCTCGGCAAGCGCATGGGCCGCGTCGACCTCGCCCCGCTGCGCCACGCGATCGGGCACGTGAATCCCCGCCATCCACTCCGCTATCCGCTGACCGTCCGGGAAGTCGTGCTCACCGGCATCACCGCCACCATCGACACCCCGATGCGCTGGACGCCGACGCCGGATGACCTGCGCCGCGCCGACGCCATGATCGATACCGTCGGGCTCAAAGGCAAGGCCGAGGAGATCTGGCCGACGCTTTCCCAGGGCGAACGCGGCCGGACCCTGATCGCCCGCGCGCTCATCGCCGAACCGCGCCTGCTGCTGTTCGACGAGCCGTCCACCGGTCTGGATGTGGCGGCGCGCGAGCAACTGCTCGAGACCATCGACGAACTCGGCGAAACCCATCCCGATGTCGCCTCGATTCTGGTCACCCATCATCTGGAAGAGCTGCCGAGCACGACGACCCACGCGCTGCTGATCGCCGATGGTCGAACCGTTGCCGCCGGTCCCGCCGTCGAGACGGTCACGACGGAGACCGTGAGCGCGGCCTTCGACCACCCGGTGGCGGTCCGCTACGACGACGGCCGCTGGACCGCGCGGGCCGCGGTGCGCGCCTGGCCCGCGTAGCACGCCGGTCGATCTGGCCCGCGGCACACACCGTCCGATCTGGCCCGCGGAGCGCCACGCACTACACGCGCCTCGGTGTGCGTCGGCTGCCGCAACCCCGCGCCCTTGCGGCCGTTCCGGTGCGCTCCGCGGCCGGTTCCGGAAGAATTTTCCGGGAGCATGTCGATTCGAGCCCATGCCGTTCGATGCGTTGAGTGAGGGTCGGACGAGCCGGCCACCGAACGAAGGATGGTCAGATGCGACACATGATGTTGATCCGAGTAGACCCGACGGATGCGCCGGTTCCCGACGAGGCGCTGATCGAGCAGGTCAACAAGGTGATCGAGGAGATGACCAAGGCCGGGGTGTTGCTGGACACCGCCGGTCTGCATCCGATCACCGAGGCCACCAAGATCACCCAGACCGGTGGCAAGCAGACCGTGCTCGATGGTCCGTTCACCGAATCGAAGGAGGTCGTCGGCGGGTACTGCCTCCTGCAGACGAAATCGAAGCAGGAGGCGGTGGAATGGAGCTCGCGATTCCTGAGCGTGCACGGACCGGAGTGGGATATCGAGGTGGAGCTTCGCCAGGTCGCCGAGGGGTGATCCGATAGATGAGCCGGTCGCCCGAGCAGATCCGAGACGCCGTCGAAACCGTGTGGCGGATGGAATGGCCGCGCCTGGTCGCCGGGCTGACCCGGATCATCGGTGATATCGACGCCGCCGAGGAACTCGCCCAGGACGCGCTGGTCGTGGCCCTGGAACAGTGGCCGCACGACGGTGTGCCGCCGAATCCGGGCGGCTGGCTCATGCTCACCGCGAAACATCGGGCGATCGATCGGGTGCGACGCGATCAGAACCTCGCGCGGAAGCTGACCCTGGTCGGTCATGAACTGCGGACCGGTCCGGAGCCCGAGGCGGCGGAGGACATCGAAGACGATCTGTTGCGCATGATCTTCACGGCGTGTCATCCGGTGCTGTCGCCACCAGCCCGGGTGGCATTGACGCTGCGTTTGCTCGGCGGATTGACCACCGAGGAGATCGCGCGCGCCTTTGTCGTATCGGAATCGACTGTCGCCCAACGCATTGTGCGCGCCAAGCGCACCATCGCGGCCAGACACGTCCCGTATGCGGTGCCGCACGGTGACGAGCTGGCCAGGCGCTTGGATTCGGTGCTGGAGGTCGTCTACCTGATCTTCAACGAAGGCTATTCGGCGACGGCGGGCGATGATTGGATCCGCGTCGAATTGTGTCAGGACGCATTGCGATTGGCGCGAATGCTGGCGAATCTGCTGCCCGACGAACCGGAGACCGACGGCCTGGCCGCACTGCTGGAATTACAGGCCTCGCGCTCGGCCGCGCGGATGGGCGCGACGAAGACCGTTGTCCTGCTGGCGGATCAGCAGCGTTCCCGATGGGATCCGCTGCTGATCCGACGTGGCTTCGCCGCACTCGGCCGCGCCCACGCGGCCAGCCGCGATCGCGGGCTACGGCCGGGCCGTTATGCGCTGCAAGCCGCGATCGCCGCCGTGCATGCCATGGCGCCGAGCGCCGAGGAGACCGATTGGCGGCGCATCGCGGGCCTGTACGCGGTGCTCGCCGAACGCTTTCCGTCACCGATCGTCGAACTGAATCGGGCCGTCGCGGTCAGCATGGTGCACGGGCCCGCCGCGGGTCTCGATCTCGTCGACGCGCTCGTCGCCACCGGTACGTTGGACAACTATCACCTGCTCCCGGCCGTACGCGGCGACCTGCTCGACCGGCTCGGTCGACAGGACGAGGCGCGCGCCGAATTCGCCCGTGCGGCGGAGCTGACCGGGAACAATGCCGAACAGGCGCTGCTACTGGATCGCATGGCTGGATGCGAATAGACATGCAGGATGCGGAAGTTCACCGGATGGTCCCCGCCTGCCTACCGGCTACCCCTCGGCGCGCGCCTCGGCCTCGGCCAGTTCCTTCAGCGTCAGCAGCTGCTTGCGCATCATCAGCACGTCGCCGAGCGCCAAAGCGCGGGCGATGATCCACGGTGCGCCGCAATGCATTCGGACCGTCAAGCGGGTGCCGGTCCCTTCCGGTCGCACGGCGTAGGTGACGCAGACCTTTCCGGACACCAGGGTGATATGGCGGCACAGCACGAACGAGACGAGCGTGAAAGCGGACATGAACCGCTGTCCCACTTCGAGTTCGGTGAGCGCCGGATCGCGCTGGCGCGGACTGCGCCTGCCGAAATTGTCCAGCAGGTCGTAACTGTATGGCGCGACCCGCAATTGACACAGCCAGCCGTAGACCACGCTCGGCGGCGCATCGATGCTGATGGCCCGATCCGCCTGCACCCCACCGGGTTGCACATCGTCACAGGGCAGCGGATGCTCGCGTTCGGCTTCGGTCGCGCCCCAGACCAGTCCCGGAATCATGCCGCGGCCGCGATTCGCCGGAGCATATCGCGCACCACGATCTTGTGAGCTCCGGTGCCGATCACCAACGCGCGGTAGATCTTTCCGTGCAGGCCCGGAAATTCGGCCCAGCTCCGTGCGCGCACCAGCGTCCGGCTCGGCCCTTGCTCATCGAGTTCGAAGACCAGCGTATAGCGCGCGAACCAGTGCCGTCCCCGAAGCGCCAGCCGACTCGGCTCCTCGGCCGCATCCAGCACGAAACCGGTCGGGGCCTTGGACGGATCGTTCGGATCCTTACAGATGACTTTCAGCAAGGCTTTCCACGCCCGATCGCGATTCGCGTCTACCGATCTGGCATGCTCATCTATGTAGGGCAATCGCTCCATATAGAAGGAACGTACTAGTACATGGCGCCACCCCGCAAGCACGACACCGACGTGATCCTCGACGCAGCGCGCACCCTCGTACTCACCGACGGTCCCCGCGCCGCCAGCGTAGCGGCGATCGCGGCGGCCAGCGGCGCGCCGGTCGGAACGCTCTATCACCGCTTCGGCAATCGCAACGGCGTGCTGACCGCGGCCTGGCTGCGCGCGCTCGAACGCTTCCAGGAACGCGTCAAGGCGGCCGCCGCCGACCCGGATCCGGTCGAGGCCGCAGTAGCAATGGCCGTGGCGAGCATCCACTTCGGGCGCGAATTACCTGACGACGCAAGGCTTTTACTGAACCTACGTCCCAGCGACCTACTCGACGGCGGACCGGACGCGGAGTTCCGCGCCCGCCTCGATCACATGAACGCCCCCCTCATCGACCACCTCCGCCGCATCGCCACCGCCCTCTTCGGCCGCGACGGCGACCGCGAAATCGACGCCATCAGCCGCGCGGTAGTAGACCTCCCCTACGCCGCCCTACGCCGCCACGCCCACTCCCCCACCCTCCCCACCTGGCTCGAAGCCGACCTAACCACCGCCGCCCGGGCCCTGCTCGAGTCCTACCGCCCCTGATACCGCAACGGCATTCGGGTGATTCTTCCGTTGGGGTTTGCGCTTCGACTCAGGTCGGCATCGCCGACCTGAGCCTCCGCGTGCTGGATATCCGGCAGAACCGGACTACGCGGTCACGGACTGACGGAAGAGCTGGTTGTCGGTGTCGTGGCGGGTGAATTGAATCAGCTGCGCCAGATTGTTCGTCGACCCGCCCTGCACGTCGAGTACCTTGCCGCTGTGCTTCGCCACGAACGCGAAATACCCCGGCTCGACCTGCACCATCTTGAACTTCTGGTTATCGCCGTTGTGCCACTGGTACTGGATTATCGGCGCCGAATCGTCCATCGACGCATCCTTGACGTCCAGCACTTTGAGACTGCTCTTGCAGATGATCCGGACGAAGCCATCGCCGAGCGGTTCGATATGCCAGCGCTGGTTGTCGCCGTCATGCCACTCGAACTGGATGATCGGCGCCAGATCGTCCATCGACCCGCCCTTTACGTCGAGCACCTTGCCGCTCTTCTTCACAATCAGCGGCTGGTAATCGGATTCCAGGTCAATGTCGGTTGGTGCGGCCAGCATGGTCGTCATCGTGAGAGTCCTTTCATTCGCGCGTAGCACGTCGGCTACGGTTTGGATGATTTCTCCCGCAACTTCCACTCCGGATCAGCGTGGCAAGTTCGCAAGCGCTTCCGCAGAAGGTGCACGTTTCGCGATGTGATTCGGACTTCCCTGCGTCAGTTCTACTTGCGGCCCCACCCGCTGTCCGTGATCCAGCCTAGCTCACTCATCAGACCCGCCGATATGCGATCGGCGAAGAATCCGTTTCGATCTTTTTCAACCGCCTGTCAACGTCGCAACGGCGACCGCAATGCATGACCGGCGCCGCGCAGCGAGGTCGAACAGCCCGAACCATTGGGAGACGCGACCTAGCGCGGCTTCACCCCTGTGGAATGCGCCAGAAACGACAGTGCCTCTGCCGGAAAGAGTTCGCGCGGAAGCACTCGAAGGCTCGACTGATCGGATACCGCCACGGTGTGCTCCTGGACCCGAATCCTCTTGATCCGACCGTAGGGGTAGGTCACCGACTCGACGGCAGTCGTCAACTCCAGACCGTCGCTCAGGTACCGGAGTTGCAGTACCGCACCAGGATTCGCATACCGCCGCACTCGGGGCGAGCCGCGCCGAACTTCCAGCAGCGACAACACCGCCAGGACCACCAGCACGCCCACGTAGCTCGCGATAGCCGTCACCGCCACGGCGAAACCGCTGGTCCAGGTGTAATACTGACCGGGCGAACCAGACCGCGAAATCAGATACCGGATGAGGCGGTAACCCGTGATGACGGCGGTGACACCCGCGGCGATCAGCCACACCTCGGGCCCGCGCCATTTCAGCGCCAGTTCGTCACGGGTAATCCGCACCGCGGTCTGCGGCCCGGCCGTGCAGCGCACGACCATCGCACCAGCCTGATCGCGATACATCGACGCTCGACCGGAATCCAACGCCAACCTCCCTGTCCGAGAGGCTGTACTTTACACTCGCACAACAGATTACGCCCAACATCCGATCCAGGATCGAGAGCGCGGGCTGCTCACCGGTGTCCCGGTATCGCGGTGCGTCGACCGTCGCGTCAGCGCACGAGCCAGACGAGGCGCGTCGGGTTGTCCTGCGTTCCGCGGTCGACGCTTCCGACGACCGAGTCGATGAACTCGAGAGCACGGATGCCAGCGGCTACGACGATCGCTTCACTCCCCGGCGACGAGTTCGGGGGTGAGTTCGTCGAGGGTGTCGATGACCTCGGCGGCCAGGGCGAGGGCGTCGGGTGCGGGTGGGTACTCCGGGCGCGGGGCCGCGATGACGCGCATTCCGGCTGCGTGCGCCGCGCGCAGACCATTGCTCGAATCCTCGACGGCCGCGCATTCGGTGGACTTGTGGCGCAGGAACGCGGCCGCCGCGACATACACATCGGGCGCGGGCTTGCCCCGATCGACCTCCTCGGTCGAGAAGGTGACACCGAAGAATTCGATCAGCCCGGTGCGGCCGAGCACGGTATTGATCAGGGTCCGCGGCGACGAGCTCGCGACCGCCAGCGGCCAATGCTCACTGATGCGCTGCACCGCCTCGACCGCGCCCGGCAGCAGCGGCACGGACTTCTCGTAGTGCTCGGCCATCCGTTCGATCACATCATTGGCCACGGTGTCCGGTGTCTCACCGACCCCGAGCTCACCACTGAGATAGTCCGACCACTCCCCCGTGCTCATCCCCATCAACCGCTGCTGTGTATCCGGTAGCCACCGCCCGCCCTTCTCCGCGACATAGCCGCGGCGCACCTGCTCCCACACCGGCTCCGAATCGATCAGAACGCCGTCCATATCAAACACAACTGCCGCAATGTGCATCCGGGACAAAGCCTTTCGCCAGCAACACCGATCAGGTGACGACCCGATGGCCAACCCATCGACCCGCCCCGCGGTGGGGGTTTTCGGAAGACCTGATGAAGAACGTGTACCCACACTAGGCCAGCTCATCCCCCGCTCGCACCCTGCCGTCATATCGCCGGACCAGAACCCGCCCAACCACGCCCCATTCCCCCGCCCGCACACCCGATGCCGAGCGTCACGCACCCTCGCCCGCTCAGATCACCACCTCATGCCGATCCGCCCGATGCGACCGCCGGTACTCACTCGGCGAAATCCCCACCTCCCGGCCGAAATGCGCACGCAAATTGGCCGCACTCCCCAACCCGCACCGCGCCGCGACCACATCGACCGGCAAGTCGGTGCCCTCGAGGAATTCCCTTGCGCGGATGAGCCTTTGGGTCAACAACCACTGTAAAGGCGTGCCACCGAGTTCGGCGTGGAAGCGGCGGGCCATGGTGCGTTCGCTCATGCTGGCGTGTTTGGCGAGATCGGCGACCGTCAACGGTTGTTCGAGGTGGTTCAGCGCCCACTGGAGTGTCGCGGCGAGGCCGGAATCGCTCGAGCAGGCGGGTACCGGGGATTCGAGATATTGCGCTTGGCCGCCTGCCCGGTGCGGCGGCACCACCAGGTTCCGCGCGGCCGCGTTGGCGGCCTGCGAGCCGAGATCCTTGCGGATGAGGTGGATGCACAGATCCATCCCCGCCATGGTGCCCGCGCTGGTGCAGATCTGGCCGTCGTCGATATAGAGCACCGTCGGGTCGACATCGATATCGGGATAGCGCTCGATCAGTGCGGGCACATGCTTCCAGTGTGTGGCGGCGCGACGGCCTTCGAGCAATCCGGCGGCGGCGAGGATGAACGCGCCCGAGCACAGTGACACGATCCGCGCGCCGCGCTCGTAGGCGGCCCGCACCGCCTCGATCAGGTCGGCGGGCGGGTCTTCGCGCACATCTGGGGTGGAGGGGACGATCACCGTATCGGCCGCGATCAGGTCGTCGTAGTCGTGGTCGGTCAATGCCACGAACGGGTCCCGCAGCGTGGCATGGCGGGTGTCGCGCGGACCGCACAGCTTGAACTCGTACCACCGCGACCCGTCGACGCCCGGCGGCGGTTCGAAGAACACCTGATATGGAATCGCCACCTCGAACAGCGGCTGACCGGGCGCGACGGCGACGGCCAAGGTTCCTGGACCCGGCGCTTTCGTCTGCATGGCAGTAATCTAGCGCATGTTGGCATTCCTGACACTCGTCCCATGAATCGCCGCCGCACATAGTCGATTTCATGCAAACGATCACCGCGGACCAAACGCGGCCCGAAGCGAAAACACCGATCGAATCACCGAATCCCCGTCGCTGGCGCGTGCTCGCGGTCGCATCCATCGCCCAATATCTGGCCATCCTCGACCTGCTCGTGGTCACCGTCGCCTTTCCGACGCTGCAATCCTCCTTCGGCAACGCCTCGGTCGGCGCGGTCTCCTGGGTGCTCAACGCCTACACGATCGTGATGGCGGCACTGCTGGTCCCGGCAGGACGCCTCGCCGACGACACCAGCCGCAAGCGCGGTTTCCTCGGGGGCATCGCCCTGTTCGGGTTGGCCTCCATCGCCTGCGGGCTGGCGCCGAATCTGGCCGCGCTCATAGCCGCCCGGGTGGTCCAGGCCATTGCCGCGGCGATCCTGATCCCGACCGGACTCGGACTCGTGCTGCCGTCCTTCGCCAAACGCGAACATCCGACCGTCATGGGCATCTGGACCGCCATCGCGGCCGCCGGCGCGAGCAGCGGTCCGGTGCTGGGCGGCCTGCTCCTACAGGCCGGGTGGCGCTGGATCTTCTTCCTGAATGTGCCGTTCACCGTGGCGGCCTTCCTCTTCGGACTGCGCGTGCTGCCCGATATCCGCCAGCAAGCCCACCGCCGACTCGACATGCTCGGCGCCGCAATGATTCTCGGCACCACCGCCGCGTTCACCACGGCGTTCGTGCAGGCATCGGACTGGGGATACACCTCCGCCGCCACGCTGGCCTGCCTGCTCGCCGCAATACTGCTGACCGCGCTGTTCGCCGCGCACATGCGCCGCCATCCGGATCCGGTGGTGAGCCCGGTCGTCTTGCGGCACAAGATTTTCCGCATCGCCACCCTGGGAGTCTTCTGCTACTACCTGGCGTTCGCGGCCCTGCTCCTCGAGGCCACTATGTTCCTCACCGAACACTGGCACTACTCGGTCCTGCGGGCCGCCATGGCGGTCGCGCCGATCCCGCTCAGTTGCCTTGTGCTGTCGCCCTTTTCGGGCCGTTTCGTCAACCGGTTCGGCGCGCGCACTTCGGCCGCACTCGGCGGCGCCACCATCGCGATCGGTTCGGGATGGTGGGCACTCACCGCGGGCGCGACAACCGACTACGCCGTCATGTTCCTCCCCGGCGCCATCCTCGCGGGCGCGAGCACCGCACTGCTGCAGCCGCCGCTGTTCGGCGCCTCGGCCCTGCTGCCCGCCGATCAGATCTCCCTGGCGTCCGGCACCCTCATGATGGCCCGCCAAACCAGTTCCGCCCTCGGCGTCGCCATCGTCACCGCCATCCTCGGCCGCACCGCGCATCCGGACCTGGCCGACTTCCGGGCCGGGTGGCTGTACATGGTGGCGGTCGGCGCACTGGCCACCGCGGCGGGCATCGCCTACCGGCCCGGCCACACAGGCCAGCACCAGCCATAAAGATCCGCTCGATGGGCCCATCGCGTGAGCCCGCCGCGAGCATTCGGCGGGCAACCGATAACGTGTTCTATATGAGCGAACAGCAGGTCGGCAACTCGCTGCCGAGCGAGCAGCACCATGAGGGCGGGTTCCGGCCGATGTCGGAGCTGATCAACGCACAGCTGGACGAGCTCGATATATCACGCGGCGGGCCGCACTACGGCGCGTTCGTCGAGCAGGTGCGCAGCCTGATGGACCGAGCCCGGCTGGCCTGCCCGTCCGATGAGCTGGCACTGGAGACGATCGGCATCCTCAAACAGCTCAACGACAAGCTGGACGCCGCGATCGTCGACGAGTGGTCCGCGCCGACCTGGACCAGGGTCGACCTGCCGTCCCGGGGCAATCTCACGCTGCCGCCGTTCGTCGTCGACAAGGCGGGCAAGGACGGCGTCGACGCCCGCATCACCTTCCGCACCTTCCACCTGGGCGGCAATAACGCCGCCCATGGCGGACAGGTGGCGGTCGGCTTCGACGATCTGCTCGGCATGGCCGCGGCGGTGCACGCGGGCGCGGTGACCCGCACCGCATCGCTCACCGTCGACTACCGGTCCATCACCCCGCTCGATACCGAACTGAAGTTGCATGCCTGGGCCGAGCGGCAGGAGGGTCGCAAGGTTTACGTGCGGGCCACCCTGCACGACGGCGATCGGCTCTGCGCCGAGGCGAACGGCCTGTTCATCGTGCTCAAACCCGGGCAGCCGTGAGTCGGTAGTTCGCCGGGTCCGGTCGGCGCGCCATCAAGGCGCGGTGCCGGGCCGGAGTCCATGGCCACAGTTCCGGAACGCCGTCCTTGCCGAGATACCAGCTCTGACAGCCGGTCGCCCATACCGTATTCGGCATCGCCGCACGTAGTTCCGCGTAGTAGCTGCTGGTCGCCTCGACGGTCGGCTGAACCGTGTCGAATTCACCGGCGCGCCAACGCCGGATCCAGCCGAGGATGTGCTCGGCCTGAGTCTCCGCGATCAGCGTCAGCGGGTAATTGCCGACCGGACTGTGCGGGCCGATCAGCAGGAACATATTCGGAAAGCCCGGCATCGCAACGGTTTCGAAGGCGCGCGGCCCGTCCGCCCATACCTGATCCAGTGTGCGCCCGTCGGTTCCGGTGATACCCATGGGCCGCATGAACGCATGCGCGTCGAATCCCGTTGCCAGCACCAGCACATCGAGTTCGTGCAGCCGCCCGTCCGCGGTGACGATGCCGCGCGGCTCGGCATGATCTATCGCATCGGTGACGATCTCGACACCGTCGCGCTGCACGGCGCGATAGAAGTCGCCCGACACCACGAGTCGCTTGCACATCGGCTGGTAGTCCGGTGTCAGCGCGGCGCGCAGGGCCGGATCGCGCACCGAGCGCAGGTTCGCCCGGCACATCCGGCCGACCAGCGCACGCTTGAATCCGGGCTTGGTGACGGCGTCGACGAGAAATTCGAAAATATGCCGCGTCACCGCGTAGCTGAACTCGTCGAGCACCGGGAATCTGCAATGCGCGGCAATGGTGAGCCGGGAGTATCGGCGATTCCGCAGCGGCAGGATCCACTGCGGTGTGCGCTGGAACATGCTCAGGTGCGCGACATTCCCGGCGAGTGCCGTCACGATCTGCACACCGGTGGATCCGGTGCCGAGCACGCCGACGCGCTTGCCCGCCAGGTCGACATCGTGATCCCACCGCGCCGAATGGAATACCGCCCCCGCGAAATCGCCGAGACCGCTGATATCCGGCGTGCGCGGATGATGCAGGATGCCGGTCGCGCAGAGCACGAAATCGAACCGCTCCGATGCGCCATCCGCGGTCGTCACTTCCCAACGCGCACCGTCGAATTCGGCCCGGACCACCTCGGTGCCGAACCGGGTACGACTCGCCAGCCCGCAATCGTGGGCGACACGGGCGAAGTAGTCGCGGATCTCCGCGCCCGGCGAGAGGAAATGCGACCACCGCGGGTTCTTGGCGAAGCTGAACTGATAGAAGCGCGAGGGCACATCGCAGGTCAACCCCGGATAGGTATTCTCCCGCCAAGTCCCGCCGAACCGATCGGCCTTCTCGAACACGGTGAAGTCCTCGACGCCGTCGCGCCGCAGCATGGCCGCCATGCAGATGCCCGACATCCCGGCCCCGATTATGGCGACCCGCGGGTCCCGCCGTTGCGTTCCGACCATACCTAGACGCTATGACGCGACGCAGGCCGACGGAATGCATCGGCCCGACATTTTTCGCCACGGTTCCCACCGCACTGACGGACCAAGATCAGGTGGAACTGATGGCGGCGTCTTCTCGACCGATGCCGCCGTAGTTTCCACCTGATCTTGATCGCCCCTAGTTGGGGGGGAAGTGGTTGTTGCGGTAGTCGGCGAAGCGGGTGTTGACCTGGGGTGTGGTTAGGCCGAAGTCCTCCAGGGTGTAGTGATGCGCGGGGCGGGCGGCGCCGGAGGTGCTTTCCGAGTGCAGCTGGGTCATCGCGGCTTCGGCTGCGGGGGTCAGCGACAGGTCGAAATGGCGGTAGATCGACGCTACGGTGCCGATCGGGTCGGCGACGAAGTCGTCGTAGTACACATCGCAGAACTGGGCGGCGTTGTACCGCTTGCGATCGGCGAGGAATTTATCCGCTCCCCTGGCCCATAGATCCAATTGCGTCGCACCGACGACCGGACCACGGAACTTCTCCGACCACCCCGCCGAGGCCTGCTCATTGAGACTGCAGACCGAGGCGATGATCGTGCGCGGATCCCGATGCATCTGGATAACCAGCGCATCCGGGTACACCTCGAAGATCGCGTCCAGCGCGAACAGGTGGCTCGGGTTCTTCAGCACCCACCGGCGTTCGGCATCCGGCATGCCGATCAGCTGCAGGTTCCGCCGATGCCTGCGATAGGCATCGGTCCAATCCTGCTCGCGCAGCCACTCGGAGTATCCGGGCAGATAGCCCAGGCACTCGTAGGACACCGACATCGCCGATTGCCGCAGCAGCTGCCAGCACTCCTCCACCTGGTCCGCCGAAATATGGTGCACGCCCATGAATTCCGGATGTTCCACATGATGCTTTTCGAATGCGGCCTCGATCCGCTGATACACCGGATTCGACGCCCAGGTCTCGCGCGGCGGCCGCGGCTGCGGCATCTCGGTCAGCCACATCTCCAGGCCCTGATGCGCCGGATCCGCGTTGAGCAGTCGATGCACCGCCGTCGTACCCGAGCGCGGCAGCCCGGTCACGAAGATCGGGCGCTCGATCCGCACCTGCGCATGTTCCGGAAAGCGTTGCCACGCGGCCTCACTGAGCAGCCGCGCGATCAGCGCCCCGCGCAGGAACGCCCGATTGACCTTATTGCCGAAGGGCGTCAGCTCGGCGTCCTTGGCATAGGACTCGAGCAGCACTTGCAGGCCCTCGCGGTAGCCGTCGTCGCCGAAATCGCTCAATCCGACGACCTTGGTCGCCGAGGCGTGTAGAT
Source organism: Nocardia nepalensis (assembly GCF_048910785.1). Taxonomy (NCBI): domain Bacteria; kingdom Bacillati; phylum Actinomycetota; class Actinomycetes; order Mycobacteriales; family Nocardiaceae; genus Nocardia; species Nocardia nepalensis. The sequence goes on from NZ_JBKBET010000028.1 coordinate 718,915, forward strand.
CGTCGATGGTGCCGACGTCGTCTCTGCCGATCACAGTCATCTCCTAGTGGTGGTATTCGCCGCCGTTGACATCCAGGCACGCGCCGGTGATCGCCCGCGCCAGCGGCGAGGCGAAAAAGACCACGGCGTCGGCGATCTCATCGGGTTCGGGCAACTTGCGCAGGTCGATGGTCGCGGCGGTCTCGGCGTACACCTCTTCGGGCGTTATCCCCCGCTGCTTCGCCAAATAGTTGAAGTACCACTTCAAGTTGTCGGCCCAGATATAGCCGGGCGCAACGGAATTCACCCGGATACCCTTCGGCCCGAGTTCGGTGGCCAGGCTCTGCGCCAGTGCGAGCAGACTCGCCTTGGCCATCTTGTAGGGCCCGAAGGTGCGCCGCGAATGGCGCAACACCGCCGAATTGATCATCACGACCGAGCCCTTCGACTCGGTGAGCGCGGGTACGAACAGTCGCGTCAATCGCAGTGCGGCAAGCACATTGGTCTCGAATCCAGCGCGCACGTCATCGAGGTCGACATCGGCCAGATCGGTGATCGGCGGAATCGCGAAGGCGTTGTTCACCAGAGTGTCGACCCGTCCGAACGCACTCTGCGCCGTCTCGACCAGATTCGCCACCGCGGCCTCGTCATTGATATCGGTCGGCACCGCCACCGCGCGCCTGCCGAGTTCGGTGATCTCCTTGGCCACCTCGGTCAGCCGCGATTCGGTGCGGGAGGCAAGCACCACATCCGCCCCGGCGCGCGCACTCTGCACCGCGATGGCCCGGCCCAGCCCCGGACCGACTCCGGAGACCACAACGACCTTGTCCTGCAACAACATCAGCCCAGCATCCTTTCCGCCACGGCGACCTGACGCGCCGCGATTCGAGCCCGCCATTCCTCGGGCGTGACCCGAGCCTCCTGGTAGTACGGCAGCCGCTCGGGCAATTCGGCGACCGAGACCACCTCCACCGTCGGCCCGTCCTCGGGCTTCAAATCCCGCGACAGCTGCTGCCAGCGGAACTGCAGGTACCCGCGCGCATGCCCGGTGCGCTCGATCCAGTTGGTCAGTCCGGGGTCGCGCTCGCTGATCACGAGCCGGATCATCCCGTCCGGATCCACCCGCGCCTGGTCGGCGGTGAGGCTGGTCTGGTGGTTGATGTAGTCCAGCGACAGGTACCACATGCTGCCGAGTTGGAACCCCTGGTACGGCGCGTCCGATTTCGGCACCGTCAGGATCATCGCCTGATCGTCGTCGAGTTCGTAGTGGCCCACGGAGGAGAACTGGGTGGTGAGCCCGCCCGGGGTCGAGCGCGGTTCGGTCATCGTGTTGACCGGCAGATTCAGATAGAACCACTTCGGGAACGCCAGGAAGGTATTCAGCCGCGAGACCAGCATTTTCCCCGCGATGTCATACCGCTTGGTCATCAGGTCCTTGGTCAGCGGCGGCGGGGCGTCGCCGATCGTGTCCACCCGCTGAATGCGAATCGTGCCCGCCTTCTCGGTGGCCCAGTCGCTGTATACCTCGCGCACCACGAGCATGGCCGAGTCGGATGCGAGATGGACGTAGCCGGGGCGCGCCTCGCCGGGGCCGAGACGGAGTTCGTAGGACCCGTCGGCCGCGATATCGAGGGCGCGGGCATCGAAGGCGGTCTCGCTGTCGGGTACATCCACCGGAGAGTAGTTGCCGTTGAGCACCTGGAAGCTGAGGTCACGGGTGCTGCCGCGCGTTCCGGTCACCACATACTCGGCGTCGGGGCGCAGATACGAGTGGAAGTAGAGGGTGTCCGGGTTGTCCAGACCCATCTTCGTATATGGCCCGGTGGACATGACGAAGAACGGAAAGTCCCGCTCGAAGGCCCACGCCATCTGGATGGAGGCGCGAATACTGCCCGCGAGGTAGTCGTAGCCCTCGACGAGGTCCTGTTCGGTTCGAATATGCGGTGCGCCGGTGATGATCTGCTCGGCGGCGGCGATGGCTTCCGCGAACGGCTGTGTCAGCAAGAGGCTTCTCCGACCCTTTCGAGCGACCTGCAAGCAGTCGCTACAGTATGTTCCAAATATGTACCGCTCTGGTACATTTCGATACGAGAAAGATTAGAACGTGTTCTAGGAGATGTCCATGGTTGCCCGCAGATCCGCGCCCACCGCCCGGGTGGTCCAAGTGCTGGATTTCTTCGTCGAACAGCGCGGAAAGCGCTTCGGCCTGTCCGAAATCGCCCGCGAACTCGACCTGGCCAAGCCGACCTGCCTGGGCATCCTCACCGAATTGACCGCGGGCGGCTATCTGGTGCGCGACGCGAACACCCCTACCTACGGCCTCGGACCTGCGCTTATCGCCGCAGGCCGGATCGCACAGGACAGCTTCGCGATCTCCGCCATCGCCCGCGCCGAACTCGAGAAACTCACCGCGCTCTATCGCACCACCTGCACGGCCTCCGCCATCGTCGGCGAGCAGATCATGGTGCTGGAAAGCACCGGTCCCGGCCTGGTCAAGGTGGGTGCGGCCTACCATTTCGCGCCGCCGGTCGGGCTGATGTACGTGCTGTGGGATACCGACGCCGCCTTCGACGCCTGGCTGGGCAAACCGCCGACCGTGCCGCTGCAGCAGGACGAGGCCCGGTTGCGCCAGGTCGTCGCGGAGTGTCGCGAGCGCGGCTACCTGGTCGAAAGCCTGACCGCGGCGGGTCGGCGGTTGTACGCTCTGCTGGCCGGGGTCGCCGCCCGCGACCTGCCCAATGAGGTGCGCGAACTCGTCGGCGAGCTGGTGACCAGCCTCGGGGAGCGGGTCTATCTCGGCACCGATCTGCGACCACGCAAGGAACACCCGGTCAGCCTGCTCGCGGCGCCGACTTACGGCGGCGACGGCAGGCAGAACATGGTGCTCACCATGTATGTCGGGGCCTCCATCACCGGCGCCGAGATCGACCGTCGCGGAACGGCACTCGTGGCCGCCGCAGATCGGGTGACCGCGGAATCGGGGGGTCGCAAGCCGGATTCCGGCCATTGACCAACTGCCGAAACGTGTTCTAGTTTTGTGGCGTGAGCCAGTACGCAAAGTCGACGGCGAGCACCTACGAGCTGCCTCATCTGGACGCGCTCGAGGCCGAGTCGGCACATATCTTCCGCGAAGTCGCCGCGACCTTCGAACGGCCCGTGCTGCTGTTCTCCGGCGGCAAGGATTCGGTGGTCATGCTGCACCTCGCGGCCAAGGCCTTCTGGCCGGCGCCGCTGCCGTTCCCGGTGCTGCACATAAACACCGGACACAATTTCGACGAGGTCATCGAATTCCGCGACCGCACGGTGCAACGGCTCGGCCTGCGGCTCGTGGTCGCCAGCGTGCAGGACGATATCGATGCGGGCCGGGTGAAGGAGGAGACCGGGCCGCGCGCCTCCCGAAACCGTTTGCAGACAGCCACTTTGCTGCGATCGATCCGCGAGGGCGGATACGACGCGATCTTCGGCGGCGCGCGGCGCGACGAGGAGAAGGCGCGCGCCAAGGAGCGGATATTCAGCTTCCGCGACGAATACGGGCAGTGGGATCCGCGCAATCAGCGACCGGAACTGTGGAGCCTCTACAACGGGCGGCACAGCAAGGGCGAGCACATCCGGGTGTTCCCGCTGTCGAACTGGACCGAGCTCGATATCTGGCACTACATTGCCGCCGAGGGCATCGAACTGCCGCCGCTGTATTACGCACATCGCCGACCGGTCGTGCAGCGCGACGGAATGCTGTTGGCGCACACTAGATTTCTCGAATTGCTCGATGGCGAGCAGCCGTATGACTGCACGGTGCGATTCCGCACGGTCGGCGATGCGACCTGCACCGGATGTGTCGAGTCGACCGCGACCACCCCGGAGGAGGTGGTCGCGGAGGTCGCCGCCACCCGCGTCACCGAGCGTGGTGCGACCCGCGCCGATGACCGTATTTCTGAGGCTGGCATGGAAGATCGTAAACGCGAAGGGTACTTCTGATGACGACCACCACCCTATTGCGCCTGGCCACCGCGGGCAGTGTCGACGACGGTAAATCGACGCTGATCGGCCGCCTGCTGTTCGACTCCAAGACGATCTTCACCGACCAACTCGCCGCCGTGGAGCGGACCAGCCGGGCGCGCGGTGACGACTATCCGGATCTGGCACTGCTCACCGACGGCCTGCGCGCCGAGCGCGAACAGGGCATCACCATCGACGTGGCGCATCGCTACTTCGCCACGCCCCGGCGCAAATTCATCATCGCCGACACCCCCGGCCACATCCAGTACACGCGCAATATGGTCACCGGCGCCTCCACCGCCGATCTCGCACTGATCCTGGTGGACGCGCGCAAGGGCATCGTGGAACAGACGCGCCGCCATGCCTTCCTGGCCAGTCTGCTCGGCATTCCGCACCTGGTGCTGTGCGTGAACAAGATGGATCTGGCCGGGTGGTCGCAGGACCGGTTCGAGGAGATCAAGGAGGAATTCGTCGGCTTCGCGACCAAACTCGACGTCGCCGATCTGACCTTCATTCCGATGTCGGCGCTGCACGGGGACAATATCGTGCACCGCGGCGCGAGCATGCCGTGGTACGAGGGCTCGCCCCTGCTGCACCACCTGGAGGAGGTGCACATCGCCTCGGACCGCAATCTGATCGACGCACGCTTCCCCGTGCAGTACGTAACCCGCAGGCATGCCGAGGATTTCCGTGGTTACGCGGGCACTGTATGCGGTGGCGTGTTCAAGCCGGGCGATGAAGTCGCCGTGCTGCCTTCGGGATTCACCACCACGGTCGAGGCCATCTGGGGTCCGGGCGGTACGCCGGTCGCGGAAGCGTTTCCACCGCAAGCCGTTACGATCCAGCTCGCCGACCATCTCGATGTGTCCCGCGGCGATCTCATCTGCCGCCCGGCCAACCGGCCGCACGTCGGACGCGATCTGGACGCGATGGTGTGTTGGTTCGCCGAGGATTCCGAACTCACTCCTGGCGCGACCTACGCGATCCGGCACACCACCCGCACCGCCACCGCCGAGGTCCGCACGCTGGACTACCGGCTCGACGTCAATACCCTGCACCGCGATGAGAACGCGGATTCGTTGTCGCTCAACGAGATCGGGCGCATCCAGTTGCGCACCCGGCAGCCACTGCTGTTCGATCCCTACCGGCGCAATCGCACCACGGGCAGCTTCATCCTCGTCGACGAGGCCACCAACAACACCGTCGCCGCGGGCATGATCACCGGCCCCACGCTGCCATCGTCGCGCGTCGTATGGCACGCCACCGCTGTCGGCCGCGACGAGCGCCCGACCTCCGGCCTGACGGTATGGTTGACCGGTCTATCGGGCTCCGGAAAGTCCTCTGTCGCAGTCGAACTGGAACGTCGCCTGGTTGCGGCGGGCCGCCCCGCCTTCCTGCTCGACGGCGACAATCTGCGCCATGGCCTGAATGCCGACCTCGGCTTCGGCGCCGCCGACCGCGTCGAAAATATCCGTCGCGTGGGCGAAGTGGCCCGACTATTCGCCGAAGCCGGTGTCGTGGCAGTGGTTTCGCTCATCAGTCCCTACGCCGCCGACCGCAACAGGGTCCGCGCCGTGCACGGCGCGGCTGGCATCCCGTTCGTCGAGGTCTTCGTGGACACACCCCTCGAAATCTGCGAGGCCCGCGATCCCAAGGGCATGTACGCCAAGGCGCGTGCCGGTGAAATCCGCGGCTTCACCGGCATCGACGACCCCTACGAGGCCCCCACCGGAGCCGAACTCGTCCTACGTCCCGAGGACGGCGACCCGGCGGCCATGGCGGCGGCCATCCTCGCGAAGCTGGCGGATCTGGACTGAGCAGACTGCTCAGGTATTCGCGCGCAATGCGGCACCGAACCAGGTGAACACCGGCCCCAGGCTGGGCGGGACCGGCCAGCCGTTGATGACCGCGAGCAGTTGCCAATAGCGTTCGGCGCGTGGATCGCCCGCGACGTCGAGCCGGGTCAGCAGCCAGATCCGCAGCTCGGCGTCGTCGGGGCGGGCGAAGGTCGACGCATAGGCCGCCAGCAGCTCGTCGACAATGGGTTTCGCCGCAACGGAATCCGGCGCAATGCCCGACGCGACGGCTTGACCGACGCGGTCACCGACGAGTTCGGTCAGCTCGTGGTGCAGGCCGGTGGCGTCGCCCTCGGCGCGCTGCGCGGCCTGGTATTCGGCCATGCGGCGCACCGCCGCGCGGAAGTCCGGGTCTCGGGTGAGCTCGGCGAGTTCCACCCAGGCGTGCACCTGGGCGGGTTCCGGATCGTCGGGCAGCTCCGGCATGGCCGAGCGGATCAGGTCGACGAACTCCGGGTTCGCGTCGACGCCGCCGAAGGTGTCCTCGACGAAATCGGCAATGAGACGACGCTTTTCGGCATCGGAGAGTTCGATGAGTTTGTGCATGAGTTCCATCTCCTCGGGGGTCGGACCCCGCTCGGCGATCGCTCGTAACACCGTGCGCCGCAACCGAAGTGTGCTGATCTGGAATTCCAGCGCCTCGGCATGGGCCGCCGCGACCTCGGGCACCGACCGCGTGCGTTCGAGCACCTGCCGGACGGCGGGCAGGTCGATGCCGAGTTCGCGCAGGGTGCGCACCAGTTGCAGGCGGGCGAGCGCATCGTCGTCGTAGAGCCGATAACCGGCGGGACTGTGGGTGGTCGGCGGCACGACACCCGAGTCGGCGTAGAACCGGATCGTCTTGACCGAGAGACCGGTCAGTTCGGCCATGGTGCCGATCGAGTAGAGCGTGTCGTCGTCCATGCCCCTACTCTCCGGTCTCCCCCTAGTGGAGACGCAAGCGGAATCAGTCGACGGCGGGTCGTGCGGTGCACGGACCGCGCACGAGCCCCGGTCAGGTGGCGGTGCGGATCAGGGTCAGTAGGGCGTCGGCGGTTCGGGCGCAGAAGGTGTCGGCGTCGTCCGTGCCGTGGGTGAGCCCGCGCACCAGGGTGCGGGCGACGAGGATTTCGAAAACCAGGTCGGCCGTCGCCGTCGCGTCGGCGTCCGCGGGCATGACCGAGCGGATGCGGGCCGTCAGCGCCTGGCGGGCCGGTAGGTCGGCGCGGTCGTGCAGGGCACGGTAGCGGTCCGGGTCGCGGTGGTAGGCCGAGATGAGGCCGGGAATCGCGGCGCGGGTGGAGGGTTCGGCGATGCGACCGAGGAAGACGCGGACCCATGCGATGAGGTCGGCGTGCAGATCATTGGTTTCGGCTGGTAGCCACAGGTTTTCGGAGCCGAATACGGCGTCCTCGATCAGCGCCTCCTTACCGGCCCAGCGCCGGTAGATGGGCGCGGTCCCGACATTGGCGCGCCGGGCGACGGCGGCGATCGAGGTGTCCTGATAGCCGACCTCGGCGAGCAGTTCCCTGGTCGCATCGAGGACGGCCCGATCGATCTGCGCATCGCGTGGCCGCCCGGCGGCGGACCTCGGGCTCGCGGCATCGGTGGACGTCATAGGGCGGAGCGTACCTCGCCGGAATCGGCGGAAACAATTACGTTGCGATGTACAACGTATTACATTCATGGCTACCCCGATGAAGGAGTCCGAATGCTCGTACCCGAAGACGAAATGCTGTCCCATCAACTCGCGACGACGTTCGATCACGTCGACCAGAGCGACCTGCGCTGGACCGAACGCGTGGTGATGTACGGCTTCGACAAGTCCGGCGAGATCAGCGTGATGACCGGTCTGGCCCGATTCCCCAACCGCAATGTCATGGACGCGTATGCCATGGTGACCGTCGGCGGCAAACAAGCCAAGGTGGTGCGCCTGTCGACCGAATACAACCATCGCGCGCGGACTCTCGGCGCATGGGACGTCGGCCCGTACACCTATGAGGTGACCCAACCGCTGCTCGGCACCCGAGCCACACTCGCGGACAACGAACACGGCCTGAGTCTGCGGCTGGACTTCCACGGAACGTTCCCCGCCTATGAGCAGACACCGGCCTTCCACCGTTCCCGCGGCCGGGTGCGCGAGGACGCGCGGCGGTACTACCAGAACGGCACCGTCACCGGCTGGATCGAGATCGACGGTAGGCGCATCGATATCGACCCCGATCAATGGTGGTTCGGCCGCGATCACTCGTGGGGTGTGCGGCACGGTCCCGGCGGCGGGAGCCTCGACGAGGGGCCCGGCCTGCAACCCACCGAGGTTCCCGACGGCGTGTTGTACTACATGGGCATCTTCCAATTCGACGATGAGCTGGTGCATTTCGCGCAGCGCGAGACCAGCACTGGTACGCGTTGGCAATTCGAGGGCGAGGTGCTGTATCCGATCGCGACCGGACGTGATTCGACGCCGATCATCGATGTCGAGCACGATCTGACCTTCGAACCGGACCTGCGCGTCGCCTCCGGGGGCACCTTCACCGTGCACCGCGCCGACCGCGCGTCATCGGTGCTCGAGGTGCGCCCGAGCTGCCGCTTCTGGCCCGGCTTCGCGGGTTACAACGAGTACCGCGGCTATGCGTCGGGCATGTGGCGAGGCACGTCGTTCAGCGACGGATTCACCGTCGACATCACCGATCTCGACCAGGTCCGGCCGATCAGCCTGCTCAGCGAGACGCTGTGCGAGGTGCGCTCGGGCGACAAGATCGGGCACGGACTGCTGGAGATGGTGTTCATGGGCAGCTACCCGCGCTACGGCTACACCGGCTGGTGAGGTATATGAGCGCCACGCGACTCACCCCGGACGAGCTACCCGCGCATGTGGAACCCCTTGTTCGCCAGCATATTCCGCGAGCCGAGCGGGCAACCATAACGAGCTGGAAGCGCGCCGACCAGGGCTTCGCCTCGGACACCTATCTTTTCGACGTCGAAGGTCTGAATGCCGAACCGGGCCATGCCGGTTTCGTCTTCCGCCGACCGCCCGAGGTCGCCTTGTTCCCCGACTACGACCTGCGCAGACAGTTCCTGGTGATGAAACGCCTTGCCGGAACGGATATCCCGGTCCCCACGGTGCGTTGGATCGAGACCGGCCCTGATCCACTCGGCACCCCGCACTTCGTCATGGACCGCATCGACGGTGGCCGCACGCCCAGCGATGTCCCGACCTATCACGAGTCGGGAATGTACTTCGAGGCGACACCCGAAGAGCGGGCGGCGATTTGGTGGTCCTGTGTCGACACCATGACACGGGTCCACCAACTGGATCCGGCAGCACTTCGCCTGGACTTCCTGCGCATGCCTCGATTCGGTGCCGAACCGGTCGAACAGGCGGTCAACTACCTGGATTGGGCGGTGCACTGGGCCAACCCCACCCCGTCACCGATCTTCGAGCGGTCGCTGACCTGGCTGCGCGACAATCGCTACCGACCCGAACATGTCACGCTGTGCTGGGGCGACAGCCGCCTGTCGAACATCCTCTACGGCGAGGACCTGTCCGTACTCGGTGTCCTCGACTGGGAGATCGCCTATCTCGGCGATCACGAGGCCGACCTCGCGTGGCTACTCCTGACGGACTGGCTGTGCAGCGACTTCCAGGGCCGGGCGCGCCTGCCCGGCACGCCGACCCGCGACGAAACCATCGCCGGATACGAGGCCCGCACGGGCTGGCCGGTGCGCAACCTGCGTTTCAACGAAATCCTCTGCGCGGTACTACTTTCCGTGCCCCTGCTGCGCATGTCCAGCCACCTCGGCATGGGCGATCTCTCCCAGGTCTGCGCCGCTCGCCTGGACCAACTGCTCACCGAAGGGGGCTGAACCCCCGATAATGGTCCGACTATGACGGACTCCCTGCTCCACCAGCGCTTCCCCGAACTGGTCGGCACACTGCCGTTCGCGCGACTCGGTATCGCGCCGACACCGGTCCGCCCGCTGGACCTCGGCACCAAGAGCACCGTGTGGTGCAAGGACGAGAGCGGTTACGGCTCCGGCGGCTGGGGCGGCAATAAGATCCGCAAGCTGGAGTGGCTGTTACCGGAGGCGCGGCGGCGCGGCGCCCGCACCATCTTCACCATCGGCGGCACCGGTACCAACTGGGGTCTGGCCACGGCGCTCTACGGCCGGGACTTCGGTATCGACACCGCACTGGCGCTGGTCGACCAACCAGTGGACGACCACGTCCGCGCGCAGCTGCGGCGACTGGAGAACTCCGGCGCCACCCTGCATTTCACGCACAGCAAGCTGCGCACCATCCTCGCCGCACCGTGGCTGTTGCTGCGGCACATGCACGGCCGCACACCGCCGTACCTGCTGCCCGTCGGCGGCTCCTCGCCGATCGGTGCCCTCGGCTACGTCGAGGCCGCATTGGAACTGGCCGCGCAGATAGCCGCGGGCGAGCTACCCGAACCCTCGCATTTGGTGACCGCCGTCGGATCCGGTGGCACCGCGGCGGGTTCGGCCCTCGGCCTGCGGCTGGCCGGATTGCGCACCCGCGTCGTCGGCGTCGTGGTCAACGACTCGCTCCCGCTCGACGCGCGGCACATCGTCGAGCTGGCGAATCGAGCCGAGGCGGTCCTGCGTGCACGCGGCGCGGAATTCACCTCGCCGGGTCTGCGTCCCGACGACGTGACGATTGTGCGCGACTGGCTCGGTCCGGGCTACGGCCATGAAACCCCGGCCGCCGTCGCGGCGAAGAAGCTCGCCGCGACCAATGGGCTGGAACTGGAAACCGTTTACACCGCGAAGGCCTTGGCCGGACTCCTGGATATGGATATCCGCGGCGACTTCGGCGACGGCCCGGTGCTGTTCCTCAATACCTACGGGCCGCGCTGATCCGGGTCCAGCCCCAGAATCACGGCCAGCACCGCACGCAACCGCTCCACATCGCCCCGAATGCCCGTCACGGCATCCTGATAGAGGAACGCCTCGATGAGCCGGACCAGCGCGTACGCGAAGGTCTGGGTGTCGACCCGGTTCTGGTACCCCTCCTCGATCGCGACATCGAGTATCTCGGCGACCACCCCGACCACCTTCGGCTGCACCGGACCATCGCTGGTGGTGATGATGCGGCCCGCGGTGGCCTGTTCGGTAGCGATGAAATACCGATACGCCTCGCTGCGCGTCATCCATCGCGCCACCCGGTCCAGCAGGGCGAGCACGCGCGGCGCACCCGTACCGTCGACCCGCGCGCGCGCCGCCACGACCATCCGCTCGAATTCCGACACCATGACCGCGCCGAGCAGACCGTCCCGCGAGCCGAACCAGCGGTAGATGGTCGCCCGCGATAGTCCCAGCTCCGCCGCGATCGCCTGCACGTCGACCCGCTCGGAGGCCAGGAACTGGGCGCTCGCCGCGGCCAGCACCTGGTCCTGGGAGGCGGCGGCAGGGCGGCCGACGGGTCGGGCGGCACCGGAGGTTGTGGTCATCCCAGCCCTGGGATCGATTCGCGACACATGCGTAGTAACGTACCAAATCGACCCGGACGAGCAGCAGGCCCGTCTGGGCCAGTGTTCCGCCACCGCGAGAGGATGTGCCCGTGCGCTCGACCTTGATCTCCCGCAGGGACCTGGACTTCCTGCTCTACGAATGGCTGCGGGTCGAGGAGTTGACGACGCTGCCCCGGTTCGGCGAACACTCCCGGGAAACCTTCGACGGCTTCCTGGACCTCTGCGAGGATCTGGCCACCCAGCAGTTCGCGCCGCACAATAAGCGCAACGACAGCAATGAGCCGACCTTCGACGGCGAGCGGGTCACCATCATCCCGGAGGTCAAGGCCGCCATCGAGGCCTTCAGCAAGGCGAATCTCATCGGCGCCGCGATGGACGAGGAGATCGGCGGGCTGCAGTTGCCCGCCACCCTGGAGGCGGCGGGGTTCTGCTGGTTCCAGGCGGCCAATGTCGGCACCGCGGGCTACCTCTTCCTGACCGTCGGCAATGCCAATCTCCTTGCCGCACACGGCACTGCGGAGCAGATCGACCGCTTCGTCAAGCCCATGGTCGAGGGCAGATTCACCGGGACGATGTGCCTGTCCGAGCCGCAGGCAGGTTCGTCGCTGGCCGATATCGTCACCCGCGCCGAGCCGCAGACCGACGGCACCTATCGGCTGTTCGGCTCGAAAATGTGGATCTCCGGCGGTGATCACGAGCTCACCGACAATATCGTGCACCTGGTACTGGCCAAGATTCCCGGCGGACCGGCCGGCACCAAGGGCATCTCCCTGTTCGTCGTGCCGAAATTCCTGGTGGCCGAGGACGGTTCGCTCGGCCCGCGCAACGATGTGGTGCTGGCCGGGTTGAACCACAAGATGGGGTACCGCGGCACGACCAATACGGTGCTGAATTTCGGTGAGGGCAAGCACACCCCGGACGGCGCGGCGGGTGCGGTGGGTTATCTGGTCGGCGAACCCCATCGCGGCCTGTCCTACATGTTCCACATGATGAACGAGGCGCGACTCGGCGTCGGCCTCGGCGCAACGGCCTTGGGCTACACCGGATATCTGAAATCGCTCGACTACGCCCGCGAACGCCGCCAGGGCCGCGCGGTCACCGCCAAGGATCCGTCCACACCGCAGGTGCCGATCATCGAACACACGGACGTGCGGCGAATGCTGTTGGCGCAGAAGGCTTATGTCGAGGGCGCACTCGGCCTGCTGCTCTACTGCAACCGGCTCGTCGATCTGGAACGCACCACCGAGGATCCGGCCGCGAAGCGCGACCACACCCTGCTGCTGGAAATCCTCACCGGGGTGGCCAAAAGCTGGCCCTCCCAATGGTGTCTCGAGGCCAATAACCTCGCCATCCAGGTGCACGGCGGCTACGGCTACACGCGCGAATACGATGTCGAACAGCACTACCGCGATAACCGCCTGAACCCCATCCACGAAGGCACCCACGGCATCCAAGGTCTAGATCTATTGGGCCGCAAGGTGATCCAGCACGACGGCGCCAGCCTGCGGCTACTGGCCGCACAGATCGAGCGGACCGTGCTCGCGGCTACCGAGGCGGGCGGCGAGTGGACCGAATTCGGCGGTCAACTCGACGCGGTATGGCAGCGTCTGCTCACCGTCACCGGCTGGATGTTCGGCTCCGGTGATATCGCCGCCGCGATGGCGAATTCGAGTATCTACCTGGAGGCATTCGGCCACGTGGTGGTCGCCTGGATCTGGCTCGAGCAGGCGCTGGCCGCGCACGGCAAGGCGGGCGACTTCTACGACGGCAAGCGCGCGGCGGCCCGCTACTTCTTCCGCTACGAATTGCCCAAGACCGCACCGCAATTGGATCTGCTGGAGCTGATGGACCGAACCACGCTGGATATGCGCGACGCTTGGTTCTGATCTGCTCAGTGCGCTTGATCGGACTGCATAGTGGCGAGTTCGTGCGGGTCGTGCGCACAGAACAAGCTCACCGCATCGCCGTGCTCGGCGCGCAGTGACCGCAGGTGCGCCAGGCTCTCCTTGCGCACCTGCGGCTGAGAATCGTTTATCCAGTGGTAGAGCGGCCACATCGGCGGCACCGCATGTCCGGGTGTCAGCTGATCGCGGTGGAAGTAGGTATCCCCGCAGTGCAGCAACCACCGATCCCCTTGTCGCACAGCGATTCCGGTGTGTCCACGGGTATGTCCGGGCAAGGGGATCAATAGGATGTCGTCGGTGAGCGGAATGGCCGTGAGTCCGAACCAGGATTCCCCATCGGCCCGATGCTTCACCCACCGCGGCCCGTGCGCCCACTGCGGCTGCCGATACCGCATTTTGTCGAAGAAGACCGGATGCGTGGCCGCATGCCATTCCGCTTCCAGCACATGCACTTGCGCGTCGGGAAAGTCGCCGAGCCCGCCCGCGTGGTCGAGATCGAGATGCGTCACCGCGATCCGCCGGACATCCTCGGGCCGATAGCCGAGCCGCCGTACCTGCTGCACCGCGGTCCCTTCCCAGGTCAGTCGCGCCCCCAGCAGTGTCTTCATGCCGAACCCGAGCCGCCGCGGATTCGCCACATCGGCGGTCCCGAATCCGGTGTCCACCAGCGTCAGTCCGTCGCTGCCCTCGACGAGCAGGCAGTGCCCGACAATCGATCCGAGGACCAACCCGCCGCTACCCATCAATGTCCGCCCGCCGAACGGGCACATCGTCGCGCAGTCGAGATGATGCACAGTCATCGCCGCAACCTCCCCGCCGTCATTGCCAGGTCCGCCGAGCGTACCGCCCGGCGCGGCCGCAGCCGCCGGGTTCGCGCGAACGACCCGCGCTCAGATAACCAGTGGTCGGCGCCCGGGTCGGGTCCTACGCCAGACCACCGCGAGGAATACGACGAGGCCGAGCAGCGGCAGGGTGCCGATCGTCCAGCTCAGTGGCAGCGGCGGTCCGGGCTGGTCGAGGACTGTCACATTGCCGAGGGTTCCTTCGCCATGGCCGAGCGGACCGTCCATCACGAAGGTGAAGGTGTAGGTGCCAGGGGCATCGAAGGCCTTGACGTCCAGGCCCCAGGAGTCGCGCTTGCGGGGATGGCGGACCAGCGGCGTGGCGCGGCGGCCCGGTTTGACCGCGGGTCCGGCCAACTTCAGCGTCCCGGACTTCTCGGCGATGCCGCCATCGGGCATGAAGGTGAAGTCCAGCGATTTCATCGCGCGGATGGGCCAAGTGGAGAACCCGACGGTGACGCCGTACGGACCCACCTGGACACGTTCGGTGTGCACGATATCGACCGGTGCGTAGGCGGATGCGGGGGCGATCGCGATCAGGGACAGGGTGATCACCGTCAGCACTGTGACGGCGAGTCTGCGAAGTACCGGCCCACCCGCCACCCGGCCACCACCCCTCATCGAATCGCTATGCGATGCCGTACTCATTGCGCCTGCCCCACCGCGGGCAGCATGGTGGTGAACCGGCCGCCCAGGAATCCGGCGAGCAAGCCCAGCGGAATGCCGAGCAGCGTGACCGTCACGATCTCGCCGACTGCGATGTGCGACATGGCGTGGGTGAAGGCCAGCTGGAGCGGAAACGTCACGCCGACGATCACACCGGTCACCACACCGGCCACCAATACGATCTTCCTGGCATCGAAACCGCGGGTACGGGCCAGCCAGAACAGCGCCTCGACGGCGGCGGCCGCGACGATCAGGAACATCGGCATCATGACCGGCAGATCCGGCGGCCGCCCCGTGAGACCGTCGCGCAGCGGCAGACCGATCGCCGACGCATAGGTTTCCGCAGCCCACGGCGAGAACCACCACAGCAGCGCCTGCATGACGCCGAGCGCGGCGGCGATGGCGACCGCGCCGCCCGGACGAGCCAGCAGCGCCGCGCCGAGGATGAGCAGCATCGGTCCGAACAGGACCGTGCCGAAGATGGTCGGGCTGGCGGGGAGGTTCAGGTTGTTCAGGGCGTTGGTGGGGATCGGCGCGAAGGTGATCAGGATCGGAATCGCGAGGACAAGGCCGATCCGGCCCCAGCGGTGGTCGCGGTGGGCCGCGAAGACGATGATGCTGCCGATCATGGTGAGCGAGATCGAGAGGAACAGTGCGACGTGCGACGGGGTGTTGAGGACCGCGTCGAAGCCGTAGATCGAATGCCATTCCAGGTCGAGCAGGCCGTACAACAGGAACAATGCGGCGCCCGCACCGGCGATCATATAGCCGAGCGGTGCGGTGAGGTTACTGCCGAAGACTCGGATGGGGGTGCCGCCCAACGGGGGTACCTGCCGACCGGCACGTTGGGCGGCGGTGGCGATGAGCACCATGGCCAGGCTGGCGAATCCGGATATCGCGCTGCCGGAGTACAGGAACAGGTGCGGCAGGGTGAAGAAGGTGTCCGGTCCGACTTCGTTGTGCCACTGGATATCCCAGCTGAGGCCGACCAGAGTGACCGCGGTGCCGAGTAATACGCCCCAGGAGCCGACGCGGGCCGCGGTGCTGTCATCGGAGGCGGTGATGTTCGGTCCGGCGTCGGCTGCGATCGCCTCGGGTGGTGCCGGCGTGCTCATAGCGGTCCTCATCTCTCGTGCTCCGACGGTTCTTCGGTGATCTGCGAATGTTTTCAGCCGCCGACCCAGAGCGGCACCGTGAGTTCGTCGACGCCGTCGTGCTCGTCGATCGACAGGCGAAGCTCCCACGGGCCGGTCATCATCAGTGGCACCGCGGCGGCGTGAAAGTGTCCCGGCTCGGCGGCCACCACCATGATCGGTTGTCCCGCATAGCCCATGAGCGGCTGGCTCGCTTGAATCCGCACTGCGGCATGGCCTTTCGTGGCACCGGCACGGTCGGTGACAGTGATATCGATGTCGGTGCTGCCGATTCGAAGGTTATCGATGGTGACCGTGACGAGATGGTGTGGAGTACCGGATTTCAGCACGAGTGCACCGGATGGTCTCGGCCAGACCAGCCAGGCGATCGCGGCGATCACGACGACGAGCACTGCTCCCCCGGCAAGGAGCACACGGCGATCGGTTGTCCTGATGGCGGATTCGGGTGCGCTCATCGTTGTGCTCCCGCCGCGACATCGAGGACAAGCGGGACGGTGAGCACGGTGTAGTGCCTTGCGACCTGGATCCAGAGTCGATACCGGCCCGCGAGCGGGAAGGTGTATGTGAAGGGAACGTCGGGTCCATACGCGGCGACCGTCTCGTCGGGTGCGCTCTCGCCGTTGACGGGTGGCATCAGCATGGTTCCCCGGCTCGCGGCGGGCTCGGTCATATCCATACCCGGCATATCCATGTCGGGCATGGCCTGCATCGATGTCGCGCCCATCGAGTGCGCGTGTCCCCAGATGGGCGAGTTCTGCACTGCCGCAGCGATATCCGCATCGGCCGGCAATGGCCCTGCCATGATCATGTGCCCGACCATGCCGAGCCACGGTTGCAGGTCGGCGGTGTCGCCGAATTCGGCGGTAATGGTGGTCGGCGCTCCGGCGACCGCAGTCGTCGTCCTGATGGTGACCGGATTTCCATCGATGACGATCGACGCGCTCTTGTCACCGGAACCGAGATGCACCGGTGCGCTGGCGGATTGCGGTGCCGCATCACCGGGCAGGACCGTGAAACCGCCTGCCGCGCGGACCATCTGAACGCCACCACCGCGCCGCGCCAACTCCGCGGACAGCGCGTATCGCCCGGCCTCCGGTGCGGCCAGGTGGACCTGATAGCGACCAGGTCCGATCCGGATCGGATGCAGATGCGACAGCTGCCCGGTCGGCCCGACCAGCAGCAAATGCATCAGCGCACTGTCGTGGACGAGCAGATCATCGACCGGTGCACCGGTGGCCGCATCGATCAGCGCCAAGTCGAGATCGGCTGGCCGCCCGGCATTTACGGGTCCACCCGCGACAGTGAGCAGGACCGGCGGCCGCGAGAAGTCCGATATCAATGGCTGATTCAGGGCATAGGGATCGGTGACATTGTCCACCGTGGGATCGAGTTGACCGCCAGGTTGTGGAGGCAGTGGCAGCGACGACGAGAGCAATGCGGCGGTCACCGAAACCGCGATCCCTGCCACCATCCCGGCGGCCGGGAGCAGTGCCCACCCGCTGCGCCGAGCGCGAATCGCGATCACCAGGGCGACGGGCAGCAGTACGCCCGCCATCAGAAATCCGGCATAGACCAGGCGCTCGGGCGGGGAGGTCACCTGCGCGGGCACGATGAACGGAATCCGCGCCACCCGCGCACCGTCGCCGACGGCCAACTCCCACGGCCCGGCCCGATCCATGGGCACGGTGGCCGAATACATTCCGGATGTATCGCCGAGTTCGACAACCGCCTGCGCGGTGGGCGCACCCGGAGCGGGCACTGACGAGCCCGTCGTCACACCCGTCGGAGTCGCCGCGAGGGTGAGCCGCCCGGCGGCGGTGCCGGCATGGGTGACCACATCCACCCGCAACGGCCCCGGCACACTGGTCACCCGGCGCAATACGATCGTGAGCTCCCGATCACCGAGGGACTGGGCCACCGAAACATCAGCGCCCGAGGCAGCCGAATCCGCGCACGCCGACCCCATCCCGACCGACACCAACAACGCACACACCCCCGCCACCAGCAAAGCGCGACAGCGAACAACACCGGCGACAACAGCCACGCCCGCCATGATAGGGACGCGCCCCCACGAGAACATCACCCCCAGCGGGGATTTCGCCTCCCCCGCGGGAGTGATGCCGCACTGGGCGACCATCCGGATTGTCCCCGAGCTCGCCGCGGTGCTGTCGGCGAATGGACCGCCAACGAGAAGCGGGCGGGGTTGCGTGGTATCGACGCGATCGTGGCCGGACTGCGTCCGGAGCCCGCCCTCCCGGCACAGGCGAGCGCGGAGATCGAGGCGTGGTTGCGTATCCCCTGGCCGACCGGTCATTCGAATCTGCGTGATCGAAACTCGCTGGCCGTGAACAGGGTGGCGCAATTGCCGCTCCGGGCGCCATCTGCCCAGGTCAGGGCCGGTCGTGGGCGGCGGAATAACATCCCCTGATTTGCGCGGCCCGCCGGACGGGTTTCGCGAGCCCGCGCGCCAACTATCGTCGCTGTCCATGCAGGTCAGCGAGAGAAAGGTGGCGGAGGTGGGAGCCGAGGCGACGCCCGTGCGACGGTTGCGGGCCGACCAGGCGCGCCGGATAGCCGACGTGCTGCGTCATCAGATCCATGCGGGGGCGTTCGATGAAATGCTGCCGAGTGAACAGCAGCTCGTCGCGGAATACGACGCGTCCCGCAACACCGTGCGGGACGCGCTCGCGCTGCTCAAGGACGAAGGGTTGATCGATCGGGTGCCGAAGGTGGGCACCCGCGTCGCGCGACGCAAATACGATCACGGGCTGGACGCGCTGCTCGGGCTGCAGGAGACGCTGAAGGGCCACGGCACGGTGCGCAACGAGGTGCGCGCGGCGATGCATATCACCGCGCCGCCCGCCGTCGCGCGCAAGCTGGGGCTGAATCCCGGTGAGCGCGTGGTGTATATCGAGCGACTGCGTTATCTCGCGGATCTACCGCTGAGCCTGGATCTGACCTATCTCGCCCCCGATATCGGCACCGAGGTCCTCGGTCACGATCTCGAGACCAACGACATCTTCGTGCTCATCGAACAGATCAGCGGCGGGCCGCTGGGCTCGGCCGACCTTGCGCTGGAAGCGATTACCGCGGACGCGCACACCGCCGCCACCCTGGAGGCACCCGAGGGTGCGGCGCTGCTGATGCTCGAACGGCTGACCCGTCTCGACGACGGCCGACCGGTGGATCTGGAGTACATCCGGATGCGCGGGGATCGAATCACCATGCGCGGCAGTCTGATCCGCAGCACATCCGAATGGAAGGTCATCTGATGGCACTGGCGAACCAACGCACCGACATCCCGGTGACCATCGATGAATCCCGCTGCATTCAGGGCTGCACACTGTGCGTGGAGATCTGCCCGCTCGACTCGCTGGCCATCAACCCGGACAACGGCAAGGCCTTCATGCACGTGGACGAGTGCTGGTACTGCGGCCCGTGCGCGGCCCGGTGTCCCACCGGCGCCGTCACCGTCAATATGCCCTATCTGCTGCGCTGAACGATCCGGAAGTCCCATGAAGAAACGCCTCGCGCCCCTGCTCCTCGCCCTCGCAATCGCCGCGGCGGGCTGCTCCCTACAGAGTTCGGACAACACCCCCGCCGGAACCGTCAAGGTCGTCATCGGCTACCAGTCCAAGACCATCAATACCGTCACCGCGGGCACCCTGCTGAAGGCCCAGGGCTATCTGGAGCAGCGGCTGCAGAAGATCACCGACAGCGGCGGCGCCAAGTATCAGGTGGAGTGGCAGGACTACGACACCGGCGCGCCGATCACCGCGCAGATGCTCGCCGAGAAGATCGATATCGGGTCGATGGGCGATTATCCGTTGCTGATCAACGGATCTCGCACCCAGTCCAATGAGCGAGCGAAGACCGCGCTGGTATCGGTGACCGGATACAACCCGAAGGGTGCGCTCAATATGGTTGTGGTGCCGCAGGATTCGACGGCAACCGCGATCGGCGAACTAGCCGGACAGAAGATTTCGGCCAGTGTCGGCTCGGCCGGGCACGGGACCTTGGTTCAGGCGCTCTCACGTGCGGGCGTCGATCCGGCCAAGGGCGTCGAGGTGCTCAACCAGCAGCCGCAGATCGGGGCAACCGCACTGGAATCACATCAGGTCGGCGCGCTCGCGCAATTCGTGGCCTGGCCCGGGCTGCTGGTCTTCCAGAACAAGGCGAAATTGCTCTACGACGGCGCGGAACTGGGTGTGCCCACCTTCCACGGCGTGGTCGCGCGGCGCTCCTACACCGCTGATCATCCCGAGGTGCTGCAGGCCTTCCTCGCCGCCCAGCTCGATGCTACGAAGTTCTCGAGCGACAAGCCTTTCGAGGCAGCCAAAATCGTCGCCGACGGTTCCGGATTGCCACAGGAGGTCGTTTACCTCTACAACGGGCCCGGCGGAACATCTTTCGACACCACGCTCAAGCCCGGACTGATCGCTGCGTTCAAAGCCGATGTGCAGTACCTGAAGTCGATCGGCGACTTCGCCGAACTCGATATCGATAAGTTCGTCGATCCCGCCCCGCTGCGCAAGTCCTTCGCCGACAACGGAATAGGCGACTACGACCAGGCGGTGGCGACCACTGCCAACCCGAGCCGCGTCACCGGTACCGACCCGATCTGCGCGCGTCCGGTGAGCAACACCGCCCAGGCCGGTGAGCTGTGGATCGATGGCACACAACAACCGCAGCCCGCCGCGGATCCGACCTGCTTGCTGCGCGCGGTCCAGGCAGCCAAGGCACAGGGCAAGGTGATCCGCGCCGCCTATGTGCCCGATGCCGAACTCGGCACGCGCTGGTTCGCCGATAAGGCGGTGTGGTTGCGCGATGGCGACAGCTTCCTGCCGTTCACGACACCCGCTGCCGCGCAACGGTATCGGCAAACGCATCCGGCCGCGGTGGCGATCTCCTACGACCAGGCTGTCACGGAAGTCCGATCATGACAGCGGCGCTGGTCGGCCCCGCCGCGGCCGACGACGCGGAAACCGCCGAGGCCCGTGGGACTTCCGCGTGGCGCACTCGGGTGCTCCAGGTGACGTCGGTGGCGGCCGCGGTCGGACTGTGGCAGCTGCTCACCGCCAACAATGTGCGGTGGTGGCTGCGTTTCGACACGCTGCCGACGGTCACCGAGATCATCCGCGAATTCGGCAAGCAGCTGCAATCGGACCAGTTCTATGTCGATGTCGCGCAATCGCTGATCCGGATTCTCACCGGATTCGGCCTCGCGGCCGTGGTCGGCGTGGTCGCGGGCATCGCCCTCGGCCGCTCCGGGCTCTTCGCCGCCGTGTTCGGGCCACTCACCGAATTGGCGCGGCCGATCCCGGCCATCGCGCTGGTGCCGGTGGCGATCCTGATGTTCCCGAGCGACGAATCCGGAATCGTCTTCATCACGTTCATGGCATCGGTGTTCCCGGTGCTGGTCAGCACCCGACACGCGGTGCGGGCGCTGCCGACCATCTGGGAGGACGCACTGCGCACACTGGGCGCATCCCGCACCGATGTCCTGGTGCGGGTGGCGTTTCCGGGCATTCTGCCCGGCGTCTTCAGCGGTCTGTCGGTGGGCATGGGCGTGGCGTGGATCTGCCTGATCTCGGCGGAGATGATCTCCGGGCGGCTCGGCATCGGCTACCGGACCTGGCAGGCCTACACCATCGTCGATTATCCGGCGGTGTTCGTCGGCATGATCACCATCGGCGTCCTAGGCTTCGGCACCTCCGGAATCGTGGAACTGGCCGGACGCCGGATCACCCGCTGGCTGCCGAGGGAGGTCACCGAATGACCACGACAACCACCCCCACGACCGCGACCACAACCGGAATGCGATTGAGCCTGAACGGAATTCGCATCGCCTACGGCGGCAAGACGGTGCTCGAAAACCTCGAGCTGACCATCACACCCGGCGAAATCCTGGTCGTGGTCGGCAAATCCGGCTGCGGCAAGTCGACGCTGCTGCGCGCGATCGCCGGACTGCGCAAGCCGGACCGGGGCGTGATCCGCGCCGACGGCGTTGCGGTGGCCGGCCCCTCCGCCGACCGCGCCCTGATCTTCCAGGACGATGCGCTGCTGCCCTGGCGCACGGCGCGCCAGAACATCGAGCTCGCACTGCAATTGCGCAAAGTACCGCGCACCGAACGCAAGGCGACCGCCCGGCATTGGATGGACGAGGTCGGGCTCACCGGCTACGCCGACTATCTCCCGCGCGATCTCTCCGGCGGTATGCGCCAGCGAGTTCAGTTGGCGCGCAGCCTCGCCGGATCGCCGCGCGCGGTGCTGATGGACGAACCGTTCGGCGCACTCGACACCCAGACCCGGGCGACCATGCAGCGCTTGCTGATCGACACCTGGCGTGCCCATCCGACCACCATCGTCTTCGTCACCCACGACCTGGACGAGGCCCTGCTGCTCGGCGACCGCATCGCGGTGCTCGGTAACGGCGCGCTGCACAGCCTTATCGACGTACCCGAGCCGCGTGCGTCGGTCGACCGCCGGTCCGTGAAGGCCGAAATCTTGGAGAAGCTGTGAACATTCCCGAGCTATCCGATCGGATCCGGCTCGACTGCGATGTGCTCGTCATCGGCGGCGGCACCGCCGGAACCATGGCCGCGCTGACCGCCGCCGAGGCGGGCGCCGATGTGCTGTTGCTGGAGAAGGCGCATGTGCGGCACTCCGGCGCACTCGCCATGGGCATGGACGGTGTGAACAATGCGGTGATTCCCGGCAAGGCCGAGCCGCAGGACTACGTCGCCGAGATCACCAGGGCCAATGACGGAATCGTCAACCAGCGCACCATCTACCAGACCGCCACCCGCGGCTTCGCCATGGTGCAGCGACTCGAACGCTACGGCGTGAAGTTCGAGAAGGACGAGTACGGCGAGTACGCGGTGCGCCGGGTGCACCGGTCGGGGTCCTATGTGCTGCCGATGCCCGAGGGCAAGGATGTGAAGAAGGCGCTGTATCGCGTACTGCGCCAACGCAAAATGCGCGAGAAGATCCGCATCGAGAACCGGCTCATGCCGGTAAGGGTGCTCACCGACGCCGGTCGCGCGGTCGGAGCCGCCGCATTGCATACGCGCACCGGCGAATTCGTGGCGGTAGGCGCGAAGGCGGTGATCCTGGCGACCGGGCCGTCAGGCCGATTGGGGCTGCCCGCATCGGGTTATCTCTACGGCACCTACGAGAACCCGACCAACGCAGGCGACGGATATTCGATGGCCTATCACGCGGGCGCGGAGCTCAGCGGCATCGAATGCTTCCAGATCAATCCGCTCATCAAGGATTACAACGGTCCGGCCTGCGCCTATGTGGCCAATCCGTTCGGCGGGTACCAGGTGAACGCGCACGGCGAACGCTTCGTCGACTCCGACTACTGGTCCGGGCAGATGATGTCGGAAGTCAAGCGCGAGATCGAATCCGCTCGCGGGCCAATCTATCTCAAGGTGTCGCACCTGCCCGACGAGACCCTGTCCGCACTCGAAGGCATTCTGCACACCACCGAACGCCCGACCCGTGGCACCTTCCACGCCAATCGCGGGCACGACTACCGCACTCACGATATCGAAATGCATATCTCCGAAATCGGTTTGTGCGGTGGACATTCCGCATCCGGTGTTTGGGTCGACGAACATGCCCGCACCACGGTGCCCGGGCTGTATGCGGCAGGTGATCTGGCCTGTGTACCGCACAACTACATGATCGGAGCATTCGTCTTCGGTGATCTGGCGGGTGGGCATGCCGCATCAACATTGTCCGAAGTCGATGCGCCCGTCGAACTTCCGGAATCCCAGCTGGCCGAGGCACACGAGCTGATCTACCGACCGCTGCGACAGCCGGACGGCCCGCCACAGCCCCAGGTCGAATACAAGCTGCGCCGATTCGTGAACGACTATGTGGCGCCACCGAAGACGGCCGCGAAACTCTCGATCGCGGTCGAGACCTTCGAGCGGATGCGTGGTGAGATCGCCGAAATCGGCGCCCGCACACCGCATGAGCTCATGCGCGCGGTCGAGGTGTCGTTCATCCGCGACTGCGCCGAAATGGCGGCACGCAGCTCGCTGACCCGCACCGAATCCCGCTGGGGCCTGTACCACGAACGCGCGGATCTGCCGGAGCGCGATGACAACGAGTGGCGCTATCACCTGAACCTGCGCAAGGACTCCGACGGCGCGATGCAATTCCTGAAGCGCCCGGTGGCGCCGTATCTGGTTCCGGTGCCCGGACTCGACGACCTGCCCTCGGCCGATTCGACCGTCGTCCCCGTTCAGCAGCCCGAACTCATAGGCGGCCGCGCACCGGCAGACGCACCGCGCACCATCCGCACCACGACGAGACCGCCGTCACCCCGGCTCGTCACCCTGCTCGCCCTGGATTCGCCTACAGTGCAGGATCTTTCGACCTACCTTACCGATGCCGACGCGGGCGTTCGTGTGGCCGCACTGTCCGTACTGACCGAAAACACACCCGAGGGATTCGCACCGATTCTCGTCGGCGCACTGGATGATGCCGCGGCATCGGTCCGCGCGGCCGCCGCGGCGAGTCTGCGCGAACTCGTTGAGGTGCTGCCCGATGTGGCGGGCCTCGCCGACCGGATCGACTCCCCCGACCCGGTCGTCCGCGCCACCGTTGTCGATCTGCTGCGCGCCCGGCGATCCGGATCGGCAGCGCAATTCACCGCGGCGCTGAATGATTCGGATCACCGGGTGCGCATCGAAGCGGTGCGGGCGCTGGTTTCCCTCGATGACCGGCGGGCCGTCTCGTCCGCGGCCGACGATGAGAACCGTGAAGTCCGCATCGCCGTCGCGCACGGACTATCGGCGATCGGCGGCCACGGCGCGGACACCGCACGGGACCTCGCTCAGGACCCGGATCCGCTGGTACGCGCCGCCGCCCTGGCTGCCTTCGCGAATCTCGTTGTCGTACAAGACGATGCGAAACTTCTCGCGGACGCACTCGGACACTCCGCATGGCAGGTCCGGGTCGGCGCGGCCCGGGGCCTCGCGGGTGCCGACCCCGATTTCGCGGTCACCCCACTCTCCGACGCCTTGCACGATCCGCACCTCGACGTGCGCAAGGCGGCGGTACTGTCGCTGACCACCTGGCCGCACAGTGGGTCCGCACACGACGCACTGAAGCTGGCCACCGACGACACCGACGCGGATGTGCGCGCCTACGCTCGCCGTGCGCTCACTCCGGCTGCTCGCCGAGCGTAGTGATGCGGTGTGGCCGACCACCATTCGACTACGCTCGCCGGAACTCCCGCGGCTCGATACGGCCGAAGCTATTTGGACGCGGCACTAGGGGCGCGTAGGTCGGCGAACCCCGTGTGCATCGATCGAATCGGTTTATGCGCAGCGGAATTGGAAGCTGGCAACCGGTGTCGTGCCCGGGGTCACGTTGACCTGAACGTAGGCGATGCTCGCCAGCTCACAGCCGGATGGGACGGAGGTGACCTGCGCCTGGTAGCACCCGCTCGGGAAGGTTTGCGTCACGGTTCCGTCGCGGCCGGTCGTGACGGTAGCCAACACCGGTCCGGCGGCGCATGTGGTGATGCCGACCGCGACGCCCGTGACCGCCAGTTGATCGGTGCCGGTGGTCGCCTGCACCTTCAGCGCACCATCGCCGGGCGCCTGAGCACCGGCCGCCCCAACGGGCAGCACCGCAACCAGTGCGGCACCGAGTACGGACGTGACGAGCAGCATGTTGCGCAAGCGGGTCTCCTTCGGCGGGTGGTGGCGAATCAGGGTGATCGGCCACCAGCCACCGTATTCCAAACCGACCGGCACGGCCACGACCCGGAGCCGCCAGTCGTCCATCACTCGGTCGGGCCCAGGGATCAGACGGGATCCGCGATAACAACCACGCCGCTGGCCGCATCCACCAATGAAACCGTCCGCGCGGCAGCATCATCCACGTGCACTCGCGGATCAGCGGGCGGCTCGGCCTCGTAATATGTTCCCGGGCCATAGAATTGGCCGTACTTCACGACCACACCGCCGATATCGAGCACGGCGGCCTCGTGCGCCTGGACAACCGCGCCGCGGCCGGCGGGCGGATCCCACGCGATGCTCTGGGCGAGAAAGCGTTTCGCGCCCGCTGCCTGTGCGGCGGCGATCAGATTGCGGGTGCCTTCCTCGCGGATGCGCGCATTCGCACCGGCGAGTTCCGGCAGCAGCGCGGCATCGTCGGGGAGATCGGTGAGCTGGTGCATCACCAGTTCGGGGCCAAAGGCTACGACCGCCGCGGTAAGCGCGTCGAGGTCGTACACATCGCAGACGACCGGTTCCGCACCGGCGGCGCGCACCTGATCGGCCTTGGCCGCCGACCGCGTCATCCCCGCCACCTCATGTCCGGCCTCGATCAACAAGGGCAACAACCGGGTTCCGATAACGCCGGTCGCACCGGCCAAAAAGATCCGCACCCGTCCACCCTAGTTCCCGGATTCCATGTGGTGGGAGCACGATGTAGCTGGTCTTATGCTCTAGAGCCAGTGGCGTCGCGGAAGATGGAGGATCCATGTCGGATCGGGAAGTGCTGACCTGGGAATTGTTCGGGACGGCGAGCCGCCAGCTCGCGACCGAGATCGCCAAGGACGGGTTCGAACCGGATCTGATCCTCTCCATCGCGCGCGGCGGCCTGTTCGTCGCCGGTGCTCTCGGCTACGCCCTGGACGTGAAGAACCTGCACGTGATGAACGTGGAGTTCTACACCGGCATCGATCAGCGCCTCGACCTGCCCGTCATGCTGCCGCCGGTCCCGCAGGCGGTCGACCTGGCCGGTGCGACGGTCCTGATCGCCGACGACGTGGCCGACACCGGCGCCACACTCGAGCTCGTGCGCGACTTCTGCGTCGACCACGTCGCCGAGGTCCGCTGTGCGGTCATCTACCAGAAGCCGCGTTCCAAGGTCGACTGCGAATACGTCTGGCGACGCACCGACCGCTGGATCAACTTCCCCTGGTCCACCGAACCACCGGTCGTCGATCGAAAAGCCCGCATCCCAGAGGCCTGACCCGGCACACACTTCGGCGCGCCCGGGCATCCAGGCGGGGCGCCGACGGTGTTCGAATACTTGCCGGCTCGCTCGGCCGTCGCGGCGTCGAGACGCGCGCCGAGCGCATTGACCCGGTCGCGAAGTTCGATCAAGTCCCGTTATAGCCCCCGCCCCCGATTCGCGAGATCCTCGGCTGCGAGCCGGTGTTCGACGCACCTCCGACGCCTCCGCCTTCACCCACGCCTTCATCCGCTGGACCGGAACCACCACGGGCCGCTTCGCCCGCACCTCACGCCGGGTCTGAGAGGCTATTTCGCCGATCGGCGAATGTGAAGCACACCACTCGAGCCGATATTGACATGCTGCCAACAACATCGCAAGCTATTGGCACAACGCCAATAGTTGCGCTGTCACCGGCACACGCGGGTTCGGCGGCCACCCCTGCACCTGCGGCGCGGTCCGCCGACACCCGTCGACCACTTCGAGGAAGTCATGACCGAGGCATATATCTACGAAGCGATCCGGACCCCGCGCGGTCGCGGCAAGAAGACCGGCGCGTTGCACGGCGTCAAGCCGATCGACCTGGTCGTCGGCCTGATCGACGAGCTGCGGGCCCGCCACGCCGGCCTGGATCCGCGGACGATCGATGACGTCGTGCTGGGCGTGGTCTCCCCCGTCGGCGATCAGGGCGGCGATATCGCGAAAACCGCGGCGCTGGCGGCGGGGCTGCCGGATACCGTGGCCGGGGTGCAGCTCAACCGGTTCTGCGCGTCCGGGCTCGAGGCGGTCAATACCGCCGCGCAGAAGGTGCGTTCGGGCTGGGATCAGCTGGTGATCGCCGGTGGCGTCGAGTCCATGTCTCGGCTGCCGCTCGGCTCCGACGGCGGTGCCTGGCCCATGGACCCGGCGACCAATTACCAGACCTACTTCGTTCCGCAGGGCGTGAGCGCGGATCTGATCGCGACGATCGAGGGGTTCTCGCGCGAAGACGTCGACGCCTACGCGGTGCGGTCGCAGCAGCGGGCCGCGGCGGCGTGGGCGGGTGGCTACTTCGCGAAGTCGGTGGTGCCGGTGCGCGATATCAACGGTGCGGTGATCCTCGACCACGACGAGTTCATGCGACCGGACACCACGGTGGAAAGCCTTGCGGGACTGTCGCCTTCGTTCGCCGCCATGGGCGAGATGGGCGGCTTCGACGCGGTCGCGCTGCAGCGCTATCACTGGGTGGAGAAGATCGACCACGTGCACCACGCGGGCAATTCCTCGGGCATCGTGGACGGTTCGGCGCTGGTGCTCATCGGCACCGAGGAGGCCGGTCGCCGGGCCGGGATGACCCCGCGCGCCCGCATCGTGGCCGGTGCCGTCAGCGGCGCAGACAGCACCATCATGCTCACCGGACCCGTCCCGGCGACCGAAAAGGCGCTCGCCATAGCGGGATTGACCGTCGACGACATCGACTTGTTCGAGCTCAACGAGGCGTTCGCGTCGGTCGTGCTGAATTACCAGAAGAAGCTGGGCATTCCGGACGAGAAGATCAACGTCAACGGCGGCTCCATCGCCATGGGCCACCCGCTCGGCGCGACCGGCGCCATGATCACCGGGACCATGGTCGACGAGCTGGAACGCCGCGGCGCCGAGCGCGCGCTGATCACGCTGTGCGTCGGCGGCGGCATGGGTATCGCCACCATCATCGAGCGCGTCTGACCGGCCGGGAATAAAGGAAAATCAATGAGCGAGAACATGATTGCCTGGGAACTCGGCGCGGACCGGGTGCTGGTGCTGACCATCGACGACCCCAGCCAGGCCACCAACACCATGACCGAGGCGTTCGCCCGGGATCTGACCGCCACTGTCGACCGGCTCGAAGCCGAGCGCGACAGCTACGACGGCGTCATCCTCACCTCCGGCAAGGACACCTTCTTCGCCGGCGGCGATCTCAACCTGCTGATGAACGCCGGACCGCAGGACGCACCGGCCATCGCCTCGGGCCTGGACACCTACAAGGCCGCGTTCCGCCGGCTGGAGACAATCAGCAAGCCGGTGGTCGCCGCCATCAACGGCACCGCGCTCGGCGGCGGATTCGAAGTGGCGCTGGCCTGTCACCGCCGAATCGCCTTGGACGCCAAGGGTTCCCTGCTCGGTCTGCCCGAGGTCACGCTCGGCGTGCTGCCGGGTGCGGGCGGTGTGACCCGCACCGTGCGGCTGCTCGGCATCACCAACGCCGTGCTCAACGTGGTGGGTCAGGGTCAGCGTATGAAGCCCGCGAAGGCGTTGCAGGTCGGCATCATTCACGAGGTCGCCGCGACCCGCGAGGAGATGTTCGACTCCGCCCGCGCCTGGATCAAGGCCAACCCGGAGGCCGCGCAGCCGTGGGATGTGAAGGGCTACAAGATTCCCGGCGGCACCCCGGCCACACCCGCGCTCGCGGCCAACCTGCCCGCCTTCCCCGCGAATATCCGCAAGCAGCTCAAGGGCGCGCCCATGCCCGCGCCGATCGCCGTGCTGGCCACAGCGGTCGAGGGTGCGCAGGTCGACATCGACACCGCCTTCCGGATCGAGACCCGCTACTGCGCCAACCTGATCTGCGGCCAGGTCTCGACCAACATGATCAAGGCGTTCTTCTTCGACCTGAACAGCATCAACAAGGGCGGCAGCCGGCCCGCGGGCCACCCGGTCCGCAAGCCCGAGAAGGTACTCGTGCTCGGCGCGGGCATGATGGGCGCCGGCATCGCCTACGTGCAGGCCCAAGCCGGTATGCAGGTCGTGCTCAAAGATGTCACCCTCGAGGCCGCCGAACGCGGCAAGGACTACTCGCGCAAACTGCTCGACAAGGCGCTGGCCAAGGGCAGGATCTCCCAGGAGAAGCGGGACGAAGTGCTCGCGCGCATTCACCCGGCCGCCGATCCGGCCGACGCCGCGGGCTGTGACTTCGTGGTGGAGGCCGTCTTCGAGGACCCGAGCCTGAAGAAGAAGGTCTTCGCCGAGATCGAGAACATCGTCGACTCCGATGCGCTACTCGGTTCCAACACCTCCACCCTGCCCATCACCGATCTGGCCACCGGCGTGCAGCGGCCCAAAGACTTCATCGGCCTGCACTTCTTCTCCCCCGTGGACAAGATGCCCCTCGTCGAGATCATCGTCGGCGAGCAGACCAGCGACGAAGCCATCGCCCGCGCAATCGATTACACACTCGCCATCAAGAAGACGCCGATCGTCGTCAACGACAGCCGGGGCTTCTTCACCAGCCGCGTCATCGGCCAGTTCATGGACGAGGCGCAGTCGCTGGTGGCCGAGGGCGTGCACCCGGCCACCGTCGAACAGGCCGCCACCCAGGCCGGCTACCCCGTCGGCGCGCTCGCGCTCACCGACGAGATCAACATGAAGCTGGCGCAGAAGATCCGGCGCAGCCTGCGCGAGAACTTCCTCGCCGAAGGCCGCCGCTGGGTCGACTCCAAGGCCTACGACCTCATCGACGCCATGGTCGACGATTACCAGCGCCCCGGCCGGCTCGAGGGCCGCGGTTTCTACGAATACGACGAGACCGGCAAGAAGCTCGGCATCTGGCCGGGTCTGATCGAGAAGTACACCACCGAAGACCACGGCATCTCATTCATCGACATGCAGGAACGGATGCTGTTCGCCGAGGCTCTGGACACCGTGCGCTGCTTCGACGAGGGCGTGCTGCGCACCGTGCCCGACGCCAATATCGGCTCCATCTTCGGCATCGGTTTCCCGGCCTGGACGGGCGGCGTGATCCAGTACATCAACCAGTACGACGGCGGCTCGGCCGGTTTCGTCGCCCGCGCCGACGAACTGCGCGCCGCCTACGGCGACCGGTTCGAGGTCCCGGAATCGCTGCGCGCCAAGGCCGCAGCGGGCGAGGCCTACTGACCCACACCGCTGACCCGGTGTGCCACCGACCTCGTCGCCCGCTCACCGTGACGCCAGCCGGTGCGTCCTCTCCCCCAAAGACGCACCGGCCCGGTGGTCTCGGCATGCGGCTGCGCACAGCTCGAAAGAAGATGCGATGAGCCCAATCCTGAACGAGAAGGTGTGCACCCGGTCTTCGGTGGACACCCGAACGGCTCGCCTACGCCACCGCCGACAGCAGATCTTGGCCACCGCCGCAGAGATATTCGCCAACCGCGGCTACCACGCCACGGCCATGGACGAGATCGCCCACGCGGCCTACATGAGCAAACCTGTTCTGTACCAGCACTTCCCGAGCAAGCTCGACCTCTACCTGGCGGTCCTGCAAACCCGCCTCGACACCCTCGTGCCCGCCATTCAGACCGCCTCCACTCTCACCGGCAACCGCCGGGCACGTCTGTCCGCGATCGCGCAAACCTATTTCGACTTCGCCGACTCCGACCCGGCAGGTTTCCACCTCGTCTTCGAATCCCCGGTCGCCACCGAACCATCGGTGGAATACCGACTGGCGCGAGCTACCACCCACTGCGTCGACGCGATACGCGACGCGATCGCGCCCGCTGGGACGAACACCCACGAACACCACATCTCGACGATCGCCACCGGTCTAGTGGGGATGCTGCGATTTACCGCGGCGTCCTGGCTCGACGCACATCGCCCTGTACCGAAACCCGACGCCGTCGCCATCGCTACCGACCTGTGCTGGGGCGGCCTGTCCCAGGTCCCGCTCCAACAGCCCTGAACGATTGGTAGCAGCAGCCGGCAAGACCGAACGGTCACGGCAGCTCACTTGCGATGCCGTCCGGGGCGAGACGATAAGGCCAGAGCGAGGGGTGGTAGCTGGGTTGTATCCGCCAGCGGGTCGACTCGTAGCGTCGCGATGAAGTGGTCCACGGAGACGAAGCCCGCCGCGCGGACATGCGAGAGTAATGCGAATGCGGGGGCTGTTGCGTCGGTTCGCTTCATTACTGGCTCCCTTTGCCAGGCTGATGATGTTTGGTACAGGGATTCGGTCTCCGGGAACTCCCTGTCCGGTCTACAGCGAGCAACGGCAACACAGACGCTTGTGCCGTCGATGAGGCATTCCGATTCACCGGAACGACCAGATCGTAGCGAATGCATCGCTATCGCAGCAGTGTTTCACCAACGTCGATTCACGCCAGCCGGCATGACCCTGAGTTCGATGAATGCCCACATGGCCAGCCGCGACCGAACCGGCGAGGAGGCCACCGGCCAGCCACGTGGTCGCCCATATCGAGGGTTCGGCGATGACCAGGAGGAGCCCGCGGGTGCCGAGCGAGTAGCAGCGCGCCGGGCGACGTCGATCCGGGGCGGCTCCCCGGGCGTCTCAGCATGCAGTATCCGCCAGGCGACGGTGCGGCGCACCGGAAACTGATCTTCGGCATTTCTAAACAGACTGTTACACAACATATTTCGTTCAGGCGTTGATGCCTCCGAGATGTTGGCGAGTTCAGGTTCGGGACGGTGTGAGTGGGTAGGGCGTGAGAGTGGATCGCGTTTCGCGTCCACGTCGGAACAACGAGAAAGGGGGGCTGGGTTCATCAAACCCGGCCCCTGCCATTGGTATTCGCTGGCCCGGCATGCGACCGCCACGAACGGCCGCCGCATGGGGCCATCCCAGCGATATCGGCTGCGGCACCGGACATAGACGGCCTGACCGGTTTCGCGGTCGATGGCACGGGTAGCGCCGAATTGTCAGTGGAAACAACAGGAAAGGTATCGAAGCGATGACTGCATCGACCGAGACCGGTGGTGCGACCGGCACTCTCGACAAGGACTACAACCTGATCTGGTTCACCGAAGCGTGTTTGAGTAACGCACTGCGGATGCAGACCTACGCCCAGGACGCCGACCGCGCCGGTGATGCCGAATTGGCCGACTTCTTCCGGCGTGCACAGGGCGAAAGCCGCAAGGGCGCCGAGCAGGGTAAGGAACTGCTCCGGCAGCGACTCGCTCGGTAGGTGGCCACACAGTCGATAGTGCGCCCCGCAGAGCAGCTGGACTGCCTCGTCGGCCTCACCTGGCCCAGTGGTCGGGGCGTGTATCACACCGGCAGTGGTGCGCAGGTTGCCTCCGCACCACTGCCCGCCGCATCGACCATCGGACCCGCCTGTTGTCTTCGCTGGAGCGGCCCCTGATCGGCTGCGACCTCACGATATGCCGCGCGGATGCCGCGGTCATCGATCAAGCCTCGACCACTGTTTTTGTTGGCACGCTGCCCACGGTGCTGCACGTCCACCCTGCGATCATCCGCACTCATACGCGCTGAGATGCCCCCGGGTCATGACTGCCAGGTGTTTGCCACAATATTTCGCGGGTATGTCGGCGTGGCAGGAGTATTCGCGACGAAGGTAGCTCCGATGTGGCAACGGCGCACAGTGGGATTCGAGGAAGAGTTTCTCCTACTCGACGTCGGTGGAGTGCCGGTCGCGGGGGTGGACGCGGTTCTCGACTGGATGCGGACGAACCTCGATCCCGATGAATCGAACAGATTCAAACCGGAGCTGCAGCGCGTTCAGATCGAGTCGGTCAGCCTGGTACACACGACGATGGAAACACTGCGTTCGGATTTGCGTGCGGCCCGCGGAAAGCTCGCCACCGCCGGGCACGACTGCAAACTATCCGTTCTCCCGATCGGCTACGCGCCTATCTGCAACACCCCGTACTTCGGCGGCACCGAGGACAGCAGATACGCGCGTATCCACAACCGATATCGGGAGATGGCGCAGACCTATACCGCCTGCGGTGCGCATGTACATGTCGGCGTGGACGGGGCCGACCAGGCCGTCGCCGTTGTCAACCATCTGCGGCCATGGTTACCGACCCTGATCGCGGTCGGCTCGAATTCGCCGTTCCACAACGGTCACGACTCCGGCTACAGCTCATGGCGGATCGCTGAGCTGTCTCGGTTCCCCGGTTCGGGGTTGCCACCCTATGCGCGTTCGGCCGACGACTATGAGAATCGAGTGGCGACGCTCATCGAATCCGGCGTCCTCATCGACAGCCACATGTCGTTCTGGCTCGCTCGACCCTCGGACGCCTATCCCACCGTAGAAGTTCGCGCCGCCGACACTGCCGCGACAGTCGACGATGCCGTCCTGCAGGCGGTACTGACACGCGGGCTGGTGCAAACCGCCGTCGGCAAATTGGAAGCCGGAATCGAGGGCCCGCATATCGACCAACAGGTCGGGGCGGCCGCGGTATGGTCTGCTGCCCGACATGGTCTCACCGGACCCGCGATCGATACGGTCGAAGAAGTACAGGTGCCCGCTTTGAGAATGCTGGGCAATCTGATCGCGTGGATCGCCGACGAACTCGAGGAAGCCGGTGACACCGCCGTGGCAAGGCGATTACTGACCGCGCTGGAACAGCACGGGACCGGTGCCGCGCGACAGCGAATCGTGGCGAGGCTCGGGCTGAAAGAACTCGTCGAATCCTTCCGGCTGACAAACGGCCTGTCCGCGGATGAATTGTGCTGAAACCGTGTGCGATCACTCCCAGCGTGTAGCACTCCTCCAGGAACACCGTTTCCTCCCGTTTCCGGCGTTACAGCACAGAACTCCTGGGTAGAGCCCATCCATGGAACTACTCGTGATCATCGGCATCATCGTGCTGGTCGCCGCGGTGCTGTTCTATCGCAAAGCCAAGGGCACGGACAAAGACCTGGACACATCTACCGGCAATCCCTCGGCGAACGACGACAACGACTGAATGCTGCCGCACTCGCTCGACGACTCGCAGCCGACTAGGTCACCGCAGCGCCGCGCCCGGGGCCACGGCCGAAAATACGTTCGGCGAAAACCATCGCCGCGAATTCGCCTGACAAGCTCAGCCCTCGATGGACGCTCGGTTATGCGATCGACAGTGCTGGTGCGGATCTGATTCTGGTTGCGGCACAAGAATCCTGGCCGGAAGCACGCGTCCTCGCGGCACGCGCCGAGCAATTGCGATCCAAGGGTCAGTAGTAATGGCGCCGACCGCCGACGGCGCGCCCCATCGACCCCAACAGCAATAGCACGAGCCCGATGACGAGGACCACGATTCCGATGGTCCAGAGGATCGGGATGCTGAATATGAACCCGAGGATGAGAAGAATGACTCCGAGAATGATCATGGC
The DNA here is from genome assembly GCF_048910785.1 of Nocardia nepalensis. Taxonomy (NCBI): domain Bacteria; kingdom Bacillati; phylum Actinomycetota; class Actinomycetes; order Mycobacteriales; family Nocardiaceae; genus Nocardia; species Nocardia nepalensis. The sequence goes on from NZ_JBKBET010000028.1 coordinate 753,840, forward strand.
CAGCTACCTGGTTTCGCTGCTGTATTCGAAGGGCTCGAGAAACCCTCCGGTGCTGGTATCGGTCATGTGCGCAATGCCAGCACGCGTCACTGCGCACACCCCAACCACCGCCACGGGACGAACACAGCCACGGCGACCAACCCGATGTGCTGCATATTCCAGTAGACGCCTCATGATCAGCGATGTACACCCCTGTTTATCGAAGTTGCAGCTCGGCGGTATTGCGGCGGTGTGTTCGAGTTCTGACGCGCCGCATAAAGATGGGTCGGTTATGGGAACCGAGCGCGGCGCACCGATGTTTCGGCGGCTGGGTTGGGGTATTCGCGGCACAGGAGGTGATGGACATGCCGAGGGCCGCTCGAAGATGACCAAGGGGCAACCGAAATTTGGGCGGCGAACCGTCACGGATCTGCCCATGCCATGAATGAAGACACCGACCCAGAACCCGAGGAGCCCCACACCCCAGACGAGACGGAGCAGGGCCACCGGGACCTGGTCGCGCAACCCCACTCCACCGACGAAGGCGGACCTATCACCAGCGCGGAAGCGGCGGCGGCGCGGGCCAGAACGGCGCTGAACCCGCTGGGCAAGCCCGGGAGACGATTCGATCCGCGATCGCCGTTCATGGTCGGCATGGCGGGCGCGGCCGGAGTTGCGGTGACCTACGGCGCGATCCAAGCACTGATCGCCGTCAGCCAAGTGCTGGTCTTGATCATCGTCGCGTTGTTCCTGGCAATAGGGTTGGAACCGGTCGTGTCGTGGTTGGTTCGACCGTGGTTTCCACGATGGGCTGCTGTGACCGCCGTGTTCCTGGTCGCGATCGGCTTGCTGGCCGGGTTCCTCGCGGCCGCGATACCTCCGCTGGTCACCCAGGGCAGCGCGCTGGTCCACAACGCTCCGGACTACGTCGACCATCTCGCGCGCCGATATCCACTCATCGACACGCTCAACACTCGCTTCCATCTCCAGGACCGAGTCCAGCAAGGGCTCGGGTCCGATCCCTCGAAGCTGGCCGGTGGTGTCCTCGGCGCGGGCCGCCTCGTGTTCAGCATCGTCAGCGGTACGGTGGTCGTCGCGGTGCTCACCGGCTACTTCATGGCCAATTTCGCAGAGGTTCGAACGTCGATCTACCGGCTGTTCCCGCGCTCGCGCCGACCTCGGGCGATCCTGATCGGCGACGAGATCTTCGTGAAGGTGGGCGGCTATATCCTGGGCAATCTGCTGATTTCGCTGATAACCGCGGTGCTGACCTTCATCTGGCTGCTGATCTTCGACGTGCCCTACCCGCTATTGCTGGCTGTCCTTGTTGCCGTGCTGGACTTGATCCCGGTGGTGGGCTCCACCTTGGCCGGAATCATCGTGGGCCTGGTCGCGCTCACCGTGTCCCTGCCCGTCACGGTCGCCACCATCATCTTCTTCATCATCCTGCGGCTGTTCGAGGATTACGTACTGGTGCCCAGAATCATCGGCAGAACCGTGCGGGTGCCGGCGATCGTCACGGTGGTGTCGGTTCTGCTCGGTGGTGCTTTGCTCGGGGTCGTCGGTGCCCTGCTCGCCATCCCCGTCGCTGCCGCGGTACTGCTGATCATCAGTGAAACGGTGTTGCCGTCTCTGGACGAGCGCTAGCTACCCGCGTTCGGCGAAATGCGGGCGGTTACGGCCCGATTCGCCGAGCGGATGGCCCCCCTGGGCCATCCGCTCGTAACCGACGCTGGCGAGTGTCGAGTCAGTTGCCAAAGGCGTCCTTGACCTTCTCGCCTGCGCCCTTGAGGTTGGACTTGACCTGATCGGTCTTGCCCTCCTGCTTCTTTTCCTTGTCGTCGGTGGCCTCGCCGAACTTCTCCTTGGCCTTACCGGAGAGCTCCTCGGCCTTATTCTTTGCCTTGTCTACAGCGCCCATGATCACGGCCCCTTTGTTCGAAAGGTGGCCGGCCTACTGGCTCCAGCCGGTCATCTCGCGGATAACCCGCATTCGAACAGCCAAACACCGCTGCGCGGGCGACTCGTCGCGGGTCGGATGTCTGCCTCGAAAGCCATCCGGATGCTGCGTAGGACGGCGATAGCTGGGTATGCGCTCGGATAGGGCCATTTGCAATATGGTCTTCCCCCACTCATCGGGGTGTCATCGCTCGACCGACCCGGAGCCGTATCGGTGCAGCGGTAGTCGAGCTAGCAAGGAGTCAGCCATGAAAGGTGGCACAAAAATTGCGATAGGGGTGGGCATCGGTTACGTGTTGGGCCGCACGCGCAAGATGCGCTTCGCGATGGCGCTGGCGGGTGCGGCGCTGGCGAAGCGGTCTTCGGACGTGCCAGGGGAGCTGCTGGAGCGGGGGACTTCGTTGCTCAGGTCGTCGCCGGAGGTGGCGCAGCTCGCCGACACGGTTCGCGGCGAGTTGGTGGGCGCGGTCCGGTCGGCCGCGGTAGCCGCCGCGAGCAACCGCATCGACGCGCTCAACACCCGGCTACAGCAGGGCTCGACGTTCGTCTCGGACACCGCCCAAGACCAGTCGCGTGAAACGGGAGAAACCGGGGAATCGTCCACCGACGAGGACGAGGATCTCGAGGACCAAACCGATTCCGGAACAGACCGCGGCGATCAGGAGGACCGGGAGCAGCCCGCGGCGCGGGCGCGGACGGCCAGGCCGAGAACCGCACGCGCGCGGAAGACCGTCTCCCGAACCTCGGATCGTAGGTCCGGGTCTGCGGCCTCGTCCGTACGACGCCGTTCTCGCGCCGATACCGACGAAGCTCCGGTGCGCCGCACGAAGAGGTGAGATCGATGTCGAAGTCATTGCACAAGACCAATGGAGTCGGCAAGGTGACCTCCCACACCGTCGGCCGGGCCACGGAAACCGCGAGCCGCGCTGGGGCGACGGCACGGAAAACAGCTCAACCACCCACCCCGACGAGTCTGCTGCAGCAATCCGTGCAGCATCTGGCCGGGACCCTCGCCGAACGCGCGGTAGCCGGGCTGTCGAACCGGGTATCGAGAAGCGCTGAGCGGCTCAACGACTACGCCGAGGGCGGAGGCGGGAATCTGCTGGCGGCGGTGACCGGCGTGGAGAAGCTGCCCAGCGTCACCTCGCCGTTGCGAGCGGCAGCGACCGGCGTGGAAAAGATGGCTGGGCGCGCCTCGCCGCTCCAAGCGGCTGTCGGCGCAGAGGTGAGCAACCTCGGGCACACGGTCCGGCAGACGTTCGAGACGGTCAAGGAATCACTGACCAAGGGCAAGCGCAAGGGTGGCGCAAAGAAGCTGAAGCTGACCAATATCGTCGAGCATATCGACGTGGGTGTGCCGATCGATTTGGCCTATGACCAGTGGACTCAGTTCGCGGACTTTCCGAAATTCACGAAGAAGCTCGAGCGGGTCGAGCAAGTCTCCGACGAGAAGCTGAGCTGGACCGGCAAGGTGCTCTGGTCGAGGCGGACCTGGGAGTCCACGATCATCGAGCAGGTGCCATTCGAGCGGATCGTGTGGAGTTCCAAAGGTGCCAAAGGCTACATCGACGGTGCCGTCACCTTCCACGAGATCACACCCGACCTCACCCGCATCCTCGTGGTGCTCGCGTACCACCCGCAAGGAGTGCTCGAGAAGACCGCCAATCTGTGGCGCGCGGTAGGTCGCCGGTGCCGGCTGGAACTCAAGCACTTCCAGCGATATGTCATGACGGAGGCGGTGCTGCACAGCGACGACATCGTGGGCTGGCACGGCGAGATCCACGACGGCGAGGTGATCGAAGACGACGAGACCGCACGGCGCGAGGAACAAGCGGACACCGAAGAGGATCGCGCCGAAGAAGAAACGGACGAGGCCGACGAGCACGACGAGGATCAGCGCGAACTGGACGAGGAGGAAGAACCAGAGCCGCCTCGCAGCCGAACGGCCGCCCGTAAGAGCACAGTGACCCGCCGGTCGCGTGTGAGCGGAGGAGCAAGCAGATGACAATCGAACCCGCAGGAAACGCCGGCGGTGGCGGAACCGGCACATTGGCTCGGCCGAATTCGTCCAGCCTGGCTGACGTGGTAGACACCATTCTCGACAAAGGCCTGGTCATCGACGCGTTCGCCCGTGTGTCGCTGGTCGGCATCGAACTGATAACCGTCGACGCGCGCGTCGTGGTGGCCAGTGTCGACACATATCTGCGTTTCGCCGATGCGGTCAACCGGCTCGAGATCTCGAGCAGCGAGCCGAAGGGCCTGACCGACATCGTCGGCGAAGTCACCGAGGGCACGTCGAAACACAAGACGAAGGGCGCACTCGAGGCGGCCGGGGAGAAGGTCGCGGACTTCCTCGGCGACGTGCAGAAGCAGCGTCAGACGGTGCACAGGCGATCTGAGCGCGAGGAGGAGTGATGGCTTCCAAATCAACGGCCGTATATGTCTATGGCATTGTGCCCGCCGACGTCGAGCCCGAACCACACGCCACCGGTGTCGGCGATCCGCCGGGTGAAGTCGCGGTGGTGCGGCACGGCGATATTGCCGCGCTGGTCAGCACGCTCGAGCGCGACCGGCCACTGGGCACACCCCAGGATCTCACTGCCCATGAGGAACTGCTGGACGGATCGGCCGCCGTCAGTCCGGTATTGCCGCTGCGGTTCGGTGCGGTCATGACCGACACCGATGCGGTGGAGAACGAACTGCTCGAAGCGAACGAGGATGAGTTCCGCGCCGCACTGCAGGAACTCGAGGGCCGGGTCCAGTTCGTGATCAGAGGGCGCTACGTCGAAGACGCGATTTTGCGGGAACTCCTCGACGAGAACGCCGAGGCCGCTCGGCTGAGAGACGAGATCCGCGGCAAGCCGGAGGACGCCACCCGCGATGCGCGAATCGCGCTGGGCGAGCTGATCAATCAGGCCATCGAGGCCAAGCGAGCCGAGGACACCGGAAAGGTCGTTTCCGAACTAGAGAAACTCGAAGTACTGGTCAACCAGCGCGCACCCAGCCACGAAGAGGATGCCGTCCACCTCGCGCTACTGGTCGAATCGGCCCGCCGAGAGGAGCTGGAGGAAGTGTTGCGCCGGCTCGTCGCGGACTGGGACGGCCGGGTGGAGTTGAACCTGCTCGGACCGATGGCCGCCTACGACTTCGTCACGAAGCGAGCCCCCGAGGAGTGAGACATGGGTCTGCTTTCCTCGATATTGACCTTGCCCCTCGCGCCCGTTCGCGGCGTGATCTGGGTGAGTGAACTGATCCAGGACCAGGTCGAACGGCAGCTACATGATCCGGCGGCACTGCGCAGCGAACTCGAGGAGATCGACCGCGCCGCGGCGACCGGTGAGTTGTCCGCAGAAGAGGTCGAGCAAGCGCAGCAGGCGGCCCTGAATCGTATGACCGGCTCCGAGGAAGGCCCAATCGACCGGAAGGAGTGACTCACGTGGCCCGCGACACCATTTCCGACGATTCCGACAACGCTCATTCGGCATCGAATGAACAACCGACCCTGACCGCGGCGCAAGCCGCCGCGTTGGCGATCGAACGTCTCGGGGAATTGACTTCGAACGACATCCAGGGGGTCACGCGCGTGGAGCCGACGGAGGATGGTTGGCTCGTGGAGATCGAGGCGCTCGAGGATCGCCGCATTCCCCCGTCTGCGGACATCATGGCGCTCTACGAGGTGCAGATCGATCTCGACGAGAATCTCCTGGCCTACCGCAGAATCAGACGCTACAACCGCGGCAGCACCGACATCGAACCGAGGAATCAGCGATGACGGTAGTCGGAGGCGAGTCGTACGCGCCGCAGCCCTACGGCGGCGGGCGCCAGTCCACAAACCTTGCCGACATCCTGGAGCGAGTCCTCGACAAGGGTTTGGTGATCGCGGGCGACATCCAAGTGAATCTCCTCGACATCGAACTGCTCACCATCAAGCTGCGGTTGGTGATCGCATCCTTGGAGACGGCCAGGGCAGTGGGCATCGACTGGTGGGAGACCGACCCCTGGCTCAACAGCAAGGCCGCCCGCGCGCTGGAACAGAAGGAACCGGACCTCGAGCTCGAGAACCGGGAACTCCGAGACCGGATCGCCGAACTGGAGGCGGCGAACGAACGCCGTGCACCCATCGGCCGCGGCCGCGAGCGGAGAAAAGAACGATCGTGACCGGTGGTTTCGCAGTGTGGCTGTACGCGGTGGCATCCCGCCGCGACGGCGTGGCGGAAGTGAGCGAGCTGACCGGAGTCGCGGGCGAGCCGGTGCGGACGGTCGTCTCGGGCGACCTGACGGCAGTCGTCGGCTCGGTGCCGCTGGAGGTTTTCGGGGAGCAACCACTACGCAGAAACTTCGAGGATCTCGACTGGCTGGAGGCGACAGCACGGGCACACGACGCGGTCGTATCGGCCATGGTGCGCCGAGGTCCGGCCGTCCCGCTCCGGCTGGCCACCGTCTTCCACGACGACAATCGGGTGCGTGAGCTGCTCGACGAGCGGCAAGCGGACTTCGACGCCGCCCTGGAGTTGGTGAGCGGCCGCACCGAGTGGGGTGTCAGAGCCTATGGCGATCGTGCTGCCCTCACCGCCGCCGTTGCCGAGGCGCGGGCCGCGGACGAGGGCGGCACGATGACGCCGGGGGCTGCGTATCTGGCCCGGCGTCGCGCGCAACTGTCCGCGCAGGAGACCGTAGAACGCGATGCGGCAGAGCGCGCCGAGGAGATTCACGCGCGTTTGGTTTACCACGCTGCGGCGGGACGACGTCAGCCGCTGACCGACCCGGCGGTAAGCGGTCGCCGGGACTGGATGGTGCTCAACGGCACATACCTCGTCGACGACGACCGGACCAACGACTTCACCACGGCCGTGACAACGCTCGGCGCCGAATTCCCCGGCATCCGACTCGAACTCACCGGCCCCTGGCCGCCGTATTCGTTCGCGGGTGTGGAACGGGGGCCGACATGATTCGGGCCGACCGCACTGTCGACACCGAGCGCCGCGTCGCGCTGGTCGACCTACTGGATAGGGTGCTGGCCGGTGGCGTGGTCATCTCCGGCGACATCAAACTGGCCATCGCCGATATCGACCTGGTCCAGATCTCGTTGCGAGCCCTCATCTCCTCGATCAGCACCCTGTCCGCGCCAGTAGGGCCCGCGATGCGCGATGCGCTGGAACCAGCCGGCCATGACTGAATTCGGCGGCATCCCACCGCGAATCGACACCGATCCGGAATCCGTCGAGCGTGGGCTGGTCACTCTGGTCCTCACCTTGGTGGAGCTGCTGCGGCAACTGATGGAGCGACAAGCGCTACGCCGGGTAGACGCAGGCGACCTCACCGACGCCCAGATCGAACGCATCGGCACCACCCTGATGCTGCTCGAACAACGCATGGATGAACTGCGCGACCACTTCGGACTGACCCCGGAAGACCTCAACATCGACCTCGGCCCCCTCGGTACGCTCCTCCCCCGCGACCCGAGCGGTCACTCTGGGACAGGTCCGAGCTGATGGGGGCCTGGCCCAGCACACACTTCGGCGCGCCCGCTGGTCCCGACCGACTACTTGCCGGATCGCTCGGCCATCGCGGCGTCGAGACGCGCGCCGAGCGCGTTGACCTGGTCGCGAAGTTCGATCAAGTGGGCGATCGGATAGCCGACCTCGGTCATGACCGCTTCGATCATGTGCTGAGCCTGTGGTCGCAGCGCGCGTCCGGCTTCGGTGGCGCGGAGTTCGACCGCGCGACGGTCGTGGCTGCTGCGCACGCTCTCGACCAGACCATGGGCCTGTAGCCGCTGGATGAGCGGGGAGACCGTGCCGTAGTCCAGGCGGAGCTGTTCGCCGAGTTCCTTCATGGTCATCGTGGGTCGCTCCCACAACACCAATAGGGCCAGATACTGCGGGTAGGTCACTCCCATCGCATCAAGGAACGGCCGATAGGCCGCGGTCATCGATCGGGAGGTGGAATACAGGGCAAAGCACAGCTGTGATGCGAGCGAGAGCAGGCTGGTGTCGGTTCCCCCAACGGTTGCGGTGGCACCGCCGGAAGTTGCGTCCGCTTCGACACGCACCACTGGTGTGGGTGGCGCTTCTTCGGGCATTAGCACACTGTATCCCAGCGTATTCGCTGGTTTTGTGGTGCTGTTATGGCGTAGTGACGCATGTTGGTTATGGGTGCGGTGCGGGCCGGGTTGCTGGCGCCCGTGCTGCCGGGTGCGTCGGTTGTGCCGTCGAGGACGGTTGCCGGGAATCCTGACGAGCATCCACTGGTCGAGCTCTGCGGGCAACCACTTCGTCACCGGCGCTCACAGCGCTGCGTATCGGACAAGGTTTCGGCCCGGTTCAGTGCCAGCTCCTCGAGTCGGTCCGCAGCGACAATCTCGGATATCAGGGGTCAGGTCAGGAATGCAGTGGGATCGGTTGCCCGGCAACGCACGGTTGCGGCGCCGGTTCCTGATACAGCGACCGCCGTGCCGCTCACGCCGCTCAGCAGCAGAGCCGCGAACGCCAGCGCACCGCACCGCCGCCACAGTGGCTTTCGCATTGTCATACACCGTCTTTCGTTGTCGGGATCCGTCGCCGGCAGGTCAGGTGTGCAGGTAGACCGACAGCCAGGGGCCGATGAAGGGGCCAGCGAGCAGATCCGGCTTGCCGTCGTTGTTCAGATCGGCGGTTTCGACGGATTCGACGAGCCAGGGGGCGGTGTGCCATTCAGTACGGGTGAAATGCCCTGCGCCGTCACCGCGCCAAAAGGTCACATGCATGAGGATGGAGTCCCCGGTGACGATATCCATCTTGCCGTCGCCGTCGAAGTCCGCGAGGGCCAAGCCCGCATTGCCAGGGCTGCCGATCGACCAATTCGATTGTCGCAGGCCATGATCGGAGTTCAACCAAACGTTGATGCCACCCAAGCTGGTCACTCCGACGATATCCGGGCGGCCGTCGCCATTCATATCGGCCACCCGGATCGCCTCCTGAATGAGGTCGGGAGCCAGCAGTGCCTGCGGGCGGCCGAAACTGCCGTCGCCGTTGCCGTACAGCACCGTGAGCACGACTGGGAATCCGCTCGCCACGACGATGTCGGTATTGCCGTCGCCGTCGAAATCCGCCGGCTGCAGGCCGACGGCGACGGTGGACGCGAAATACGGTCGGCCTGTGTAGGTTCGGTCACCATTGTTGAGAAAGACGCCGACGGGAAACGCCGCGACGGCGAAATCCGGCCTGCCGTCATTGTCGAAATCGGCGATCCGGGCCGCGCCCGGCACGAGGCCCTGGGCGAAATACCGTCCCTGCTCGGCGAATCCGCCGTGACCATCGCCGTAGAGCACCACGATATCGCCGATCGCATTGGACACGAGCAGATCCGGATTGCCATCACGGTCCAGATCGCCCGCCGTCAGGGCGTCCGGGGCGATGCCGGTAGGGATGTACCCGGCCGGGTCGAAAGTGCCATCGCCGCGGCCGGGCAGCAGTCTGATCCCGAAGCCCAGTTCGTCGGTCATCGCCACATCGATGTGGCCGTCACCGTCGAAGTCTGCGGTGGCGATGCCTTCGGCGGTCGGCGTGTTCCCGAGAACGGTGACCGCGACCGACCGCTCCGGACCGAATATCGCACCGCTCGTGTCGGCAAACGCTGGTGAGCTCTGCGACCCCGCCACGGCCGTCAGCAATACAGCGGCGAAGAGGGCCGGCCGACGACCGAACATGCGCGTCCCCAGAAATTAGTGATACGACCGCATTCGACTGTATGGTCCGTCTGTGTCCGCCGAATAGTCCTGGTACGCCGACGCATTGACTTCCTCAGCCATCCCGTGACCGGCCATTGAACTCACTCTGACACCCCGGCGGCGGCCTCCACCGGATCGTCCGAAGGCTCAGGCGGATTCGGCGGTGGGCTCGCGGTAGCCCGGCCCCGGCTTCGGATCGACATCACGGGGGTCGAGGGGTTCGTGGCAGTGGCCGCAGATCAGAGTGGGGGTGGCGGGGTGGCCGCAGGGGCGGTGTTCGAGGATGAGCGGGGGGCCTTCGGGCCCGGCCAAGTGGCGGTCGCCCCAGGACATCATGGTGACCAGGACGGCGTAGAGGTCGCGGCCGCGGTCGGTGAGGCGGTAGTCGACGCGGCCGGGGCCGGTGTCGGTGCGTTCGAAGATGCCGAGTTCGACCAGGTCGCGCAACCGGCCGGTGAGCAGGTTGCGGTTCTTGATGCCGATATTGCGGGCGAAGTCGCTGAAGCGGTGGACGCCGAAGAACGCCTCGCGGATCAGCAGGATGGTCCAGCGGTCGCCGAGTACGTCGACGACACGCTGCACGATGTCGTTGGCCGGGCGTTCGATGGTCATGGTTCGCACACTCTACCGGTGTCGCCTCTTGTATGGTATTCAATTCATACTATCAGTATGAATTCGATACCAAGAGAGGTCGTGCCGATGGCCGGGCAACGGCGCTACTGCATCATCGGAGCCGGGCATGTCGGCAATGGCGTGGCCCGGGCGTTCATCGACTTGACCGCGTCCCTATTGGCCTGGGCCGCCGCCGATCTCACCGAGGGGACGCTACCGGGTACCGGCGCGCTGGGGACGGTCGAGGCATTCGGTATCGATCGACTGCTCGAAGGCTGCACCGCGGCCGGATTGGAACGCCTCCCATGACCGAGACACCCTCCGACGCCGACGCTTACCTGCGGCTGCTGGATCCTGCGGTGCGCCCCGACCCCTACCCGCTGTTCGCGCAGCTGCGGGCCGGCGGCCCCTTCCGGATCTCGACCGCGCCGATCATCGTGCTCTCCCGCCATGCCGACTGCGCCGCCATGCTGCGCGACCCGCGCGCGAGTGTGGATCGCGCACTGGCGACCCGGCCGATGGGCTCCATGCCCATCCACGGCCGCGACGCCGACGATGGTGCGGCACAGGGCAAACCGTCGTTCCTGTTCCTCGATCCGCCCGACCACACCCGCCTGCGGCGGCTCGTGTCCACAGCATTCACCCCGCGCATGGTCGCGCGCCTGGAACCGCGCATCACCGAACTGGTCGACGCCGCCCTCGACCGGGTCGCCGACACCGGCGGACTCGATGCCGTCGAAGACTTCGCCTACCCACTGCCGGTCGCCGTCATCTGCGAACTGCTGGGCGTTCCGCTCGAGGACGAACCGCTGTTGCGACGCTGGTCGGCGCTGCTGGCCCGCACCCTCGACCCCGCGCCCCGCGCCACCGCCGAATTCAACGCCGACCCCGGCGAACTCGAACGGGCGGGCAACGAGCTCTACGACTACTTCGAACAACTCACCGCCCAGCGCCGCGCCCGCCCCGGCGACGATCTGCTGTCACGGCTGATCGCCGCCGAAGACTCCGGCGACATGCTCGACCACGACGAGTTGATCACCACCTGCGCGCTGCTGCTCATCGCCGGGCACGAGACCACCGTCAATCTGATCGCCAACGGCGTCCTGGCGCTGCTGCGCAACCCGAACGTGTTGTCTACCCTGCGTGCCGTCCCCGGGCTGGCGTCCGCGGTGGTGGAGGAAACCCTGCGCTACGACCCGCCCGCCCAGCTGGTCCCGCGTATCGCCGCCGCCGACCTGCGGATCGGTGGAATCGACATCGGCGCAGGCGATTTCGTCGTCATGCTGCTCGCCGCCGCGAACCGCGACCCGGACGTGTTCGCCGATCCCGACCGCTTCGACCCGTACCGCGACAACCGCCACCTGGCCTTCGGGCTCGGCGGGCACTTCTGCCTCGGCGCGCCCCTGGCCCGGCTCGAAGGCCGCATCGCCCTCGAACACTTCGCCCGCCGGGTCCGGTCCCCACTGCTGCGCGTCGATCCGCCACCCTACCGCGACCACGTCAACCTCCGCGGCCCAGCAGCCCTGCCGATCGAGTTCAGCGGCATCGCGCCACGCCACTGAACCCCCTACGAACGAGTGGGCTAACCGCGGGCATTGGTGATGACCGGCACCAGGTACTTGCGCGCGAACTCGGCGAGTTCGTCGTCGGACCCGAGCGGCGCTGTGCCGTGCGGGGCGAGGATGAGTGAATGGACTACGCGGCAGACGATTTCGGCGCGGGTCATCAGGTCGTCGGCGTCGGCGAGTAGTCCGCGTCGCACCGCGTGTGCCAGTGTGGTGGCGGTCGCGGTGACGCACATGGTGAAGGTGGTGGCGCCGTCGACGGTGAGTTTCATGATCATTCGCTCGGGTTCGACCGCCAGCATTCGCTCGACCATGGGATGGGTGCGCCAGCGCGTGACAACCGTGACGAACACGTCGGCGACCAGATCGTCGATGCTGTCGTGACGTTCGGGCATCGCGGCGAGTTCGGCCAGCAGGGTCGCGATCTCGCGGCTGATCACAGCCTGCACGAGATCATCGCGTGAACCCACCCGCCGGTAGACCGTCACACGATCCACCCCGGCCTGCCGGGCGACATCCTCGATCGTCGACTTCTTGACGCCGACCTTCGAGAACTGCACGAGGGCGGCGTCGAGGATCCGCGTCTCGAGATCGTCCGCATCGTCGCGGCTCAGAGGTGCTTTCGACGCCGTCTTCACCCGTTCGACGCTAGCAGACAAACCACCTCGTGCAACAATCTCAGTGAAAATGTGGCCGCAACATTGCAATGAAATTTGTGGCGCTGTACGGTCGGGCTATGGCTGACACAGCTGGCGCGACGAAGCGCACCTACGGCGACGACGCGCATGCGATCAATGCGCGCGATGTCCATTTCGAGTTCGATTCCGTGCCGATGCACTACATCCCTGGCGAGGTGCTGGCCACGCACATCGTCAACGTCATGCATCTGGTGCTGCCCGAGGGTGAGCGGGCCATGGCGCAGGCGTTGGCCGAGGCGCTGCCGCTGATCGACGACGAGCGGCTGCGCGAGGAGGTGATCGGGTTCGTCGGGCAGGAGACCATGCACGCCAACAGCCATGAGGCCGCACGCAGGCATCTGCAGTCGATCGGCCTGGACGTGGACTCCTATGTGCGCAAGGTGGCGTGGCTGGTGGACCGGGTGCTCGGTGACCACGGACTGACCGGACGGGCGAAGGAGCAGTGGCTCAAGGAACGCCTCGGCCTGTTCGCCGGGATGGAGCATTACACCGCCGTACTCGGCGAATGGCTGCTCAATGCGGACATTCTCGAGCAGAAGGGCATGCATCCGGCCATGCTGGATCTGGTGCGCTGGCACGGCGCGGAGGAGGTCGAGCACCGCAGCGTGGTCTACGACGCCTTTATGTACGTCGACGGCGGCTACGCACGCCGAGCACGGACCGCGATCCTGGCGAGCCTGACCCTGCTGCCGCTGTTCATCGTGTCGACCGCGTACATGTACCGCAAGGATCCGGAGGCCGACAAAGGCCGATTCTGGTTGCGGCAGTTCGCAAGTGCCACCCGGCGCGGCGTGATCCCGAAGTGGACGGTGTTCCTCACCGAGATCCCGCGCTATCTGCGGCCGGGCTTCCATCCCTCACAGCTGGGTCCGATGGACACCGCACTGCGGTATCTCGCGCACTCGCCCGCGGCACGAGCGGCGGGTCACTGATGGCCGAGCCGACCGATGCCGCGTCGGTGAGTCTGCGAATGCTCGGCGCAATCATGGACGCCTACAAGAGCGTCTTCGTGACCGGCGGCGCAGCGCCACTGCTTTCGCGGCCGAAGCCGGTGCGGCGCACGGGATTCGAGCTCGATGTGCGCATCGAGAGTGTCGAACGCCAGACCGACGATGTGGTGAGTCTGACGCTGCGCGCGGCGCGGGGCGGCCCGCTGCCGACGTGGCGACCGGGCGCCCATGTGGATGTGTTTCTGCCCTCCGGACGGCAGCGGCAGTATTCGCTGTGCGGGGATCCGTCGGATCGCTTCCGCTATCGGATCGCGGTGCGACTCATCCCGGACGGCGGCGGGGGCTCCCGAGAGGTGCACGAGAGGCTGCGCACCGGTGCCGGGCTGCGAATTCGCGGCCCCCGCAACGCATTCACCTTCGTCGACGCCCCGTCGTATCTGTTCCTTGCCGGTGGCATCGGAATCACGCCGATCCTGCCGATGGTCAAGGCGGCGGGCTCCCGAGGTCGACTCGTGTACGTCGGCCGCACGCGCGACAGCATGCCGTTCCTGCCCGAACTGCCCGGCGCGGATATCCGTCCCGACGACGAATTCGGTATCCCGGACATCGCCGAATTCATTGCTCGCGCGGAACCCGGTGCGGCCGTGTACGTCTGCGGACCGCCGCCTATGCTGGCGGCGGCGCAGCGCTGCATGTTCGAACTGAATCCATCCGGGTCGTTGCATACCGAGCGATTCTCAGCGCCGCCGGTCACCGATGGCCGCCCATTCGATATCGCCCTCGCGCGAACCGGCGGCACCGTTCGCGTCGCCGCGGACGAGACCGCACTGACGGCCCTGCGCCGTCGGCTCCCGGATACCGCCTACTCCTGCCAGCAGGGCTTCTGCGGCACCTGCAAGGTCGGCGTCGTCGCCGGATCCGTCGATCACCGCGACCGACTGCTCACCCGATCCGAACAAGCCGATCACATGCTGGCGTGCGTATCGCGCGCCGCCGGCGACGAACTCGTACTCGACCTCTGAACGGCCGGAGACCAACTGATGGCTACATCGATGAAAACCCTTGGAGCAGTGACAACCTTCGAGGTGCGCAATCCGGCCACCGGCACGACGGTGGGCAACTACCCCATCCACCGGCAGGCCGAGGTCGACCGAGCTGTCGCGATCGCGCACGAGGCGGGAATCTGGTGGTCAGCACTCGGATTCACCGAGCGCGGCAGACGACTCGACGCCTGGCGCGCCGAAATCGCCCGGGGCCGTGACGAATTGGCCCAAATCATCCATGAGGAGATGGGTAAGCCGGTCTCCGACGCGAAACTCGAGATCGCCATGGCGCTCGAACATCTGCGTTGGGCCGCGCGCAATGCCGAACGCGTGCTCGGTCGCCGCGGCGTGCGGTCGAGCCTGCTCACAGTCAACCATGCCGCCGAGGTCGAGTACCGACCCTTCGGCGTGGTCGGGGTGATCGGCCCGTGGAACTATCCGGTCTTCACGCCGCTCGGCTCGGTGTCATTCGCGCTGGCCGCCGGGAACGCCGTGGTATTCAAGCCGAGCGAGTACACCCCGGGGGTGGGGGTTTGGCTCGCCGAGGCCTTCGCCCGCACCACTGCCGAGCGGCCGGTGCTGCAAGTGGTCACCGGTCTCGGCGAGACCGGAAACGCGCTGTGCCGCAGCAAGGTCGGCAAGATCGGGTTCACCGGTTCCACTGCCACCGGTAAGAAGGTCATGGCGGCTTGTGCCGAGAATTTGACCCCGGTGCTGATGGAGTGCGGCGGGAAGGACGCGCTCGTCGTCGATGCCGACGCCGATCTCGACGCGGCCGCCGAGGCCGCGGCGTGGGGCGGCTTGTCCAATGCGGGCCAGACCTGCCTCGCTGTGGAACGCGTCTACGTACACGCCGACGTATACGACGCCTTCGTCACGAAACTGGTGGCGCTGGCGAGCACCGTCGATGCCGGTCGGCCCGGATCCAAGATCGGCCCGATCACCATGCCCGAACAGCTCGGGGTCATCCGACGCCAGCTCGAGGAGGCGATCACTCGGGGCGCTCGCCTCTTGCTCGGCGGAATCGACACTGCGCCAGGGCAATTCGTGCAACCGACGATCCTGACCGATGTGCCCGACGACGCCGCGGCGATCACCGAGGAGACTTTCGGCCCGACGCTGACGGTCACTCGCGTACGCGATATGGACGAAGCGATCGAGAAGGTGAACGCAGGCGCGTACGGCTTGGGCGGCACCGTGTTCTCGCGGCACAACGGCCGCGCCATCGCCGATCGCATTCGCGCCGGTGGCGTTTCGATCAACTCGTTCGTCACCCATGCCACCATCGCGACGCTGCCGCTCGGCGGAGTCGGCGACTCCGGATTCGGCCGGGTACACGGACCCGACGGGCTCAGGGAATTCACCTACGCCAAAGCGACCACCAGGCAGCTGTTTCCGTCGCCGCTGCCATTGACCACCTTCCGGCGCACCACCCGGGTAGACGCCGTGGCCGACCGTCTGGTGGCGCTGCTGCACGCAAGGAGCCGATAGGGATGGAAGCGGAACACACCCATATCGCCGTCATCGGCGCGGGATTCGGCGGCATCGGGCTCGCGGTGAAACTGCGGGAGGCCGGATTCGAGGACTTCGTCATCCTGGAACGCGCCGACGATCTGGGCGGAACCTGGCGCGCCAACACCTATCCGGGTTGCGCGTGCGATGTCCCGTCGCAGTTGTACAGCTACTCGTTCGCGCCCAATCCGGACTGGTCACGCACCTATGGGAGGCAGACCGAGATCCTCGAATACCTCCGTTCGGTGGCCGTCGACCATGATGTGGTCGGCTCCATTCGGTTCGGCGCGGAGGTCCTCGACGCCCGCTGGGACGAGGCCGCATCGCTGTGGCGCATCACGACCACGCAGGGTTCGCGCACCGCCAACTTTCTCGTATCGGCAACGGGCATCTTCGCCGAGGCGAAATATCCCGACCTGCCGGGTCTGGACACCTTCGCGGGCACGAGCTTTCACTCACTGCACTGGGACCACGACCACGACCTCACCGGCGAGCGCGTGGCTGTCATCGGCACCGGGGCCTCCGCCGTGCAATTCGTTCCCGAAATCCAGCCCCGGGTCGACAAACTGCTGCTGTTCCAACGCTCCGCGCCGTGGATCGTGCCGCGCATGGACCGCCGTACACTGCGCGCCGAGCGGTTTCTCCTGCGCAGTGTTCCCTTGGCGCAGAAGGCCGTTCGCGGTCTGTGGTACTCGGCCATCGAGGCGTTCGGGCTGATCTCGCTGGTGGACCAGCGCTTCCGTCATCCCTACGAGGGGCTGGCGCGGCTGCAGCTGTTGCGACAGGTGCGAAACCCGCTGTTGCGCAAGACCTTGACGCCCGACTACGTGATCGGCTGCAAGCGCGCCATCTTCTCCGATGCGTATCTGCCCGCGCTCGACCAGCCCAATGTCGAGGTCCTCACCCAGGCCATCGCCGAGGTGCGGCCGCATTCGATCGTGCTGCGCGACGGGACCGAACACGAAGTCGATACCATCATCCACGGCACCGGGTTCACCGCGATTCCCTCCGCCTACGAACGGCTCATCGGCCGTGACGGGATCTCGCTGGCCGAGCTCTACCACAAACAACCGCAGAGCTATCTCGGTGCGGCGGTCGCGGGATTCCCCAACTTCTTCTGCACGCTGGGCCCCTTCGGCGCGGCCGGAAACCAGTCGGCCATCTACATGATCGAATCACAGATCGCATACATCGTCGATGCTCTGGAATCGGTGCGCCGCAAAGGATCCCGCCGCGTCGAGGTGCGGCCGCAAGCCCAGGAGGAGTTTCTCGCCGAAATGGCGCGGCGCAGCTCCACCAGCGTCTGGCTCACCGGCGGCTGCACCAGCTACTACACCACACCCGACGGGCTCAACGCCGGGTTGTATCCGAACTGGAGTTTCGAATACCGCCGTCGCACCCGCGCTTTCGACGCCAACGCTTACGAGGTGACCACATGACGATCGGCGCACCGCCGGGTCGACGCCCTTACCACGTGAACGGCAAAGTCGCGCTGATCACCGGGGCCGCGCAGGGTATCGGCCGTGAACTGGCGAATATTCTCCACGCACGCGGCGCATCGGTCGCGCTGGTCGATATCGACGGCGAAGGCATTGCCGCGGCCGCGGCCGCCCTCGGCTCGCGCGCCCTCCCGCTCGCCGCGGATGTGGCGGATCGAGAAGCGATGCGCCGGGTGATCACCGAAACGGTCGATCACTTCGGCTGCCTGAACCTGGTGGTGGCCAATGCCGGTGTGGTGCCGCGCCCCGCTACCCTGCGCACCATCGACGGCCGGGACTTCGACCGCGTTATCGATATCAACCTGACCGGCGTGTTCAACACCGTGCGCCCGGCAATCGATCACATCGTCACCGCCCGCGGCCATGTCGTGGTGGTGTCCTCGTGCGCAGCCTTCGCCCCTGGGATGGCGGGTGCGCCGTACATGATCAGCAAGGCAGGCGTGGAGCAGCTGGGACGCGCACTGCGCGTGGAGCTTTCCCCGTTCGGCGCGACCGCTGGTGTCGCCTATTTCGGCATTGTCGACACCGCGATGACTCATGACACTCTCGATGGTGACGAGCTCGGTCGCGCCCTCGACGAGCTCCTTCCGTGGCCACTGAGCCGACGGATCACCGCGGCACAGGCCGCGCATGCGGTGGCCGACGGCATCGAACAGCGCGCCCCGCGCACCATCGCACCCGCGAAGGGCTGGAACGCATACGCGCTGCTGCGCGGTGCGGTGAACGTGGTGCTCGACACCCGCCTCACCCGCGACCCGCGCGTGCACGACCTGGTGCGCGCGGTGGAAGCGCGGGTGCGACCATGACGGAGCCGAGCGCCACCGAGGCGCAGTCATGAGCGAGCGCAGCAACCAAACCATCGACACAGCCGCAAAGGCGGTCATGAGCGCCGAACCCGCATCCCTGCGGGCCAGAGCGCTACGGCAGATCTCGAGCCACATCGTGCGTCCGGTCCTGACCGCCATCCCGGTCAACGAGCACACACTACCGGCGGCTCGGATGGTCATCGACCGGATCATGCGCGCGGTCGCGCCGGTGCTGGACGGCACAGCCATCGAGGCCATCGAGGACGGTTCGATTCGCGCCGAGTGGGTGCGGGGACCTCATGCGACCCGCGATGACGCCGCCATCCTGTACGTGCACGGCGGCGGTTTCATCACCGGGTCCGCACGCTCGTATCGCGGTGTCACCTCGCGACTTTCGACCGCGACCCGGCTGCCGGTGCTAGCGGTCGACTATCGGCTGGCTCCCGAAAACCCCTACACCGCAGCAGCATCCGATGTTTCGACTGCCTATCATCTACTGCGCAAACGAGGATTCACGCCAAACCGGATCGTCATCGCGGGCGACTCCGCGGGCGGCTATCTCGCCACCGATTTCGTGATCGACAGCGCGGATCACGGCCGTAGCCGCGCGGCGGCCCTGCTCTTGTTCTCGCCCATGGCCGACCTCGAATTGGACCTCGCGCGTCGCTGCGACGGCCGCGATGCCCTGCTCGGCCTGGCCACCGCGCGCGCCGCCATGGCCCACCTCGCCGACGCGCCGCGACAGCTGCGTCCTCGTTCCGCAACACCATTGCCGCCCACGCTGATTCACGCCAGCAGCGATGAACTCTTCGCCGCCGACGCGATCGCGCTCGCCGACCGCCTCGGCACCGCGGGCACACGCTGCGACCTGCGATTGTGGCCCCACCAAATGCACGTCTTCCACACCCTCGCGGCCCTGGTGCCCGAATCCCGAACCGCATACCGCGAGTCCGGCCGGTTCGTCACCGATGTCCTCGAATCCCCTGCCGCACAGGCAATCTGAAGGAAACCCGACTTATGAGCAGCCCTCGTTTCGATACCCTCTGCGCCGCCTTCCAGCACACCGCGGCCATCGATCCCGACGCTGTCGCGGTGCGTACCGTGGGCGGCACCCAGGAGCTCACCTGGCGCGAATACGCCGCCCAGGTGCGCCGCATCGCCGCTGGCTTCGCGGCGCTCGGCATCGGCCGCGGTGACACCGTTGCTCTGATGATGAGCAACCGGGTGGAGTTCTACCCGATCGATGTAGGGGCACTGCATGCCGGAGCTACGTCCTTCTCCGTCTACAACACCCTGCCGCCCGAGGGGATCGCCCATGTGCTGAGCAATGCGGGGGCGTCGGTGGTGGTATGTGAGGGGCAATACCTCGACCGCATCCGACGCTCCGGCGCGGCCCCCGCGCACATCGTCGTGGTGGACGCCGACCCGGTGCACAGCCCCGAGGGCACACTGACGCTGCGGCAGCTGCAGACGCTCGGCACAACAGACTTCGATTTCGAGAGGTCCTGGAAAGATACCGAGCCCGACGACGTCGCCACCCTCATCTACACCTCCGGCACCACCGGCAGCCCCAAGGGTGTCGAAACCACACACGCCAACCTGCTTTTCGAGGCCCATGCGCTGGCCCAGGTGCTGCCGATCGAATACGGCGACCGCATCACCTCGTTCATGCCATCGGCCCATATCGCCGACCGGCTGACCGCGCTCTACCTGCAGATAGTGTTCGGCACACAGGTGACCGTGGTGGCCGAACCCTCGCTCATCGCGGCCGCGCTGCCGGACTGCCGCCCGACCATCTGGGGTGCGGTGCCGCGGGTGTGGGAAAAGCTGAAGGCCGCAATCGAACTCGGTGTCGCCAACGAGCCCGCTCCCATGCGCGCCGCGGCCCTGCGCTGGGCCCTCGACACCGCCCGCAGGCGCATGGACCTACTGCGCGCCGGACAACCCGTTCCCGACGATCTGGCCGCCGAATACTCCGAGGCCGACACCGCCGTGCTGTCGGCGCTGCGTACGAAACTCGGCTTCGGCGAACTGAAATGGGCCGTCTCCGGCGCCGCGCCGATCCCCGCCGACACCCTCGCCTTCTTCGCGGGTCTCGGCCTGCACATCTCGGAGATCTGGGGCATGTCCGAACTCACCTGCATCGCGACCGTATCCCCGTACGAACCAACCGAACTCGGCACGGTCGGCCGACTGGTGCCGGGCATGCAGATGCGGCTCGCCGATGACGGTGAGCTGTTCGTGCGCGGCCCGCTGGTCATGAAGGGTTACCGCGGCGAACCGGAGAAGACGGCCGAGGCCGTCGACGCCGACGGCTGGCTGGCCACCGGCGACGTGATGACTCGCGACGACAACGGCTGTCTGCGCATCGTGGACCGCAAGAAAGAACTCATCATCAATGCGTCGGGAAAGAATATGTCTCCCGCCAATATCGAGAACGCGGTACGCGCGGCCTGCGGGCTCATCGGCACCGTCGTCGCCATCGGCGAGGCCCGCCCCTACGTCACTGCTCTGGTAACGCTGGATGCGGACACCGCGGCGAGTTTCGCCGCCGACCACGACCTCCCGGTCGCCGCCGCCGTCCTCGTCGAGCATCCGGAAATTATCGAAAGGGTCTGCGCCGCCATCGATTCCGCAAACCAGTCGCTGTCTCGCGTCGAACAGATCAAACGCTTCCGCCTGCTGCCGACCTTCTGGGAACCCGGCGGCGTCGAACTCACCCTCACCATGAAACTGCGCCGCAAACCCATCGACGAGATGTACGCCGCCGACATCGACCTGCTCTACGCCGACCCGCAGCCGACCGGTGTGCACACCCCCGCCACGAAGGAGACCGTCGCCCGATGACCCGCTGGTTCCCCCTCGCCGACAGCGACGACACCCTCATCCAGAACGGCCCGATCCGCTTCCGCCACACCGTGACCGTGCCCGCCGAACCCGAACGGGTCTGGCAACTCCTCACCGCCGACGACGCCCTGGTCTCCTGGGCGGGCGGCATCACCGGCGTCCACTGGATCACCCCGCGCCCCTTCGGCATCGGCACCCGCCGCGAGGTCACCGTCGGCCACGGCGCCGCCGCACTGCGGGAACGTTTCTACCGCTGGGACGAGAACAAACGGCTGACCTTCACCGTAGAAGCCGCCAACCGGCCCGGCTTCCGCCGCTTCGCCGAAGACATCACCCTCGAACCCCATCCCAACGGCACCCACCTGACCTGGACCTTCGCCGCCGAGGCCGAACCCTGGTTCGCCGCACTGCTTTTCCCGGCACGACCGCTCATCCACCGCGTGACGCGGTCGTGGGCCGAAGGGATCACCGAACGTGTGAAACACTAGGGCCCGACCTGCTGTCGGGCGTATTGTTTCGTCGAGTTCGAGTCCAGAAACCTTGACTGTCCGGCCGAATGCTGGCAAGCATCCGCGTCACGTCCGGCAGCGACCACTAAGAGGTTCAATGAACGAGAGTGTCTCTTCTTCGATAGCGGAATCCGCGAAGAGACAGCCTGACAGGAGACAGGTTTTCGTCATTCACGGACGAAACGCCCCAGCAAGGCAAGCGGTCTTCACGTTCCTGCGTTCCATCAATCTGACACCTATCGAGTGGTCTCGAGCGCTCGACCTGACCGGCTCGGCCGCGCCCTACATCGGCGATGTGCTGACCGCGGCCTTCACCCATGCCCAGGCTGTTGTCGTCCTGCAGACCCCGGACGACATCGCCTATTTGGATCGCCGCCTGTGCGATGACCCTGACGATCCCGAGACTCGACCACAATCCCAGCCACGACCGAATGTCTTGTTCGAAGCGGGAATGGCGATGGGTAGCTTCCCCGAAAGGACGGTGCTCGTCGAGTTCGGCCGCGTGAAAGTGTTCAGTGACATTCACGGTCGGCACAGTGTGCGGCTGGACAACAGCATCGGCAAACGACAAATGCTCGCCCAGAAACTCCAGACCGCCGGTTGTGACGTCGACCTGACCGGGACGGACTGGCACACCGCAGGAGATTTGACGCCGCCCGCACCTGGCGACGGACTACCGGCAGGAAAGACGATCCCGCCGCAAAGCGGCCCCCCTGAGCCCCGCCTCGACGGCCGCTACATCGACCGTGGCGGTAGCAAATTCGGTCTGATAGAGATCGTCAACCACGGTCCCGGAGACGTCTACGACCTCGACGTACCGGACCTGCCCAACAGTGGGCGCGGGGCGCTACGCGGCAACGGCACCTTGCCGATCAAAAAGCTTCCCGAGGGAAAATCCGTCGTCGCACTCAATTACTTGAGCAGCGTTGCCCTGGGCGAGAACGCCGCCTCACACCTGACCCTTACGGCAGTGGGCAAGACCGACGATGGCCGCCCCATAGAACAGGAACTCTTCATCAGCCTGGGGATCTAGCGGCGCTGTCGGTAGTCACCTGAACTCTTCGAGCAGATCCACGAATCGTTATTCCAGACTGCGCATTCCGCTTCCTCCTCCGCCCGGCGCAACGAAGTTGTGCACTACGCCCGAGCGCGCATCGCGAATAGTTAGAGTGAGTGAGTGAGCATGTCAGGGGCGGATTTTCGGACGGTCGAATGCTGTCGAGTCGCGGCGACTCGCGGCGCCGCACGCACAGCCGGAGTGCGATAGTGGCCGACCGTGGTGCAGTCGAATCCGGTAGCGAGAGTGCGCCTTTCGAGTGCGGTGGCGAGACCATTGCAGTTCCCGGCTGGGCGGGTCTGGTGGAACAACTCGATGACCGAGGAAATCTGCCGCGGGCGTGCGAGCTGGATCCCTACCGTCTGGGGGCGACCCGCAATCGGTACGGACAGGCCGATGATCCCGATGATGGGCTCGACAAATACGTTGCCCGCACTGCTCGCGATGTCGATGCGCGGGTGGCTGCCGCACTGAATGAGCAGCGGATGGTGGTCATCACCGGACCGTCCAAGGCTGGCAAGACCAGAACTCTGTTCGAAGCCACCCGCCGCGTACTGCCGCAAGCCCGGGTACTCGTCCCGAATCCGGGCACCCTGCACCAGATTCCGGACCACCCGGGATTCGACGCCATCACCGAGGTGATCGTTATCTGGCTGGAGAACCTGCAGGACTTCCTCACCAGCGAACACCCCGTGACTCCCGCCCTACTGGCACACCTGAACACCGGGACCACGCGCACCGTGGTCGCGGCGACGTTGCGCAGTGAGGCCCTGACCCGATTGCGCAGCGTCACCGGCGACGAGCTGACGCGGGACACCCGCGCTGTCCTCGACCAGGCATTCCATATCGAACTGGCCTCGACCAGCGAGGACCTGGACGAGCAGGCCGCTGCGCGGGCGGCTTATCCGTCGCTGAACCTGGGCCGGTACGGGTTGGCCGAAGTCCTGGCTGGTGCACCGGAGCTTTTGCGCCGCTATGACTCTGCTCGTCTGGACGCTCCTGTCCTACGTGCGGTTATCGAGGTCGCGATCGACTGGGCCAGGATCGGGCATCCCGCCCCTATCCCGGAGGCCACCCTCGCTACATTGGCCTTGGCCCGCCTTGACGAGCACCGCGCCGACCTCGACATCGGGCCCGCTGATCTGGACGCCGCGATCCAGAACGCTCGCAGCCCGTTCGAGGAGGTGGGGCACGTCGCGGCGTTGACCACCACCCGGCGGAAGTCGGATCGATCCCGTGCCTATCGCCCCTTCGACTACCTTGTCGCCGCCGACGACGGCCAGAACCATCCTCATCGACCGATTCCCAACGACTTCTGGCGAGTCATCGCCGATGACGCGGAGCCAGATGTCCTTGTGGCTACCGGGATCCAGGCCTACCTGCGACAACAGCGCACTGAAGCGCTGCATCTGTGGCGCCGCGCCGCCGACGCCGGAAGCACGCTAGCGATGAGCAACCTCGGGGCGACGTTGGCCGCCGGGGGTGAGTTCGATGAGGCGGATAGGTGGCTCCGGCGCGCTGTCGAGGTTGGGGACGCGGGGAGCACGGCAGCGATGAGCAACCTCGGGGCGTCGCTGTTCGACCAGGGAGAAGTCGAGGAGGCCGAGACCTGGTACCGACGCGCAGCCGACGCCGGGAGTACCACAGATATGTGTGCCCTCGGGTCGTTGCTGTCCAACCGGGGGGAGGTCGGGGAGGCCGAGACCTGGTACCGACGCGCGGTCGACGCCGGAAACACCGGAGCCATGAACAACCTCGGTAACCTGCTGAACGACCGGGAGGAGCTCGGGGAGGCCGAGACCTGGTACCGACGCGCGGTCGACGCCGGAAACACCGGAGCCATGAACAACCTCGGTAACCTGCTGAAGGACCGGGAGGAGCTCGAGGAGGCCGAGACCTGGTACCGACGCGCGGTCGACGCCGGAAACACCGGAGCCATGTCCAATCTCGCGGTCTTGCTGAAGGATCGGGGGGAGGTCGGCGAGGCGGAGATCTGGTTGCGGCGGGCTGCCGAGGCCGACGCCACGGCGGCCATGCACGCCCTCGGCGACCTGCTGGAGGAGCGGGGGGAGGCTCAGGAGGCCGAGACCTGGTTGCGGCGGGCGGCCGACGCCGGGGATCCGAGCGCGATGGATCACCTCGGTTCGTTGCTGCGCGGGCAGGGGAAGGTCGAGGAGGCCGAGACCTGGTTGCGCCGCGCAGCCGACAGCGGCAACCCGAACATGATGTCCAACCTCGGAGCGTTGCTGAAGGAGCAGGGGGAGGTCGAGGAGGCCCAGACCTGGTACCGACGCGCTATCGATGCCGGAAACGCCGGAGCTATGAACAACCTCGGAGTGTTGCTGAAGGAGCAGGGGGACGTCGAGGAGGCCCAGACCTGGTACCGACGCGCTATCGATGCCGGAAACACCGGAGCCATGTACAACCTCGGAATCCTGCTGAAGGAACGGGAGGAGGTCGAGGAGGCCCAGACCTGGTACCGACGCGCAGCCGACGCCGGAAACACCGGAGCCATGTACAACCTCGGAATCCTGCTGAAGGAGCAGGGGGACGTCGAGGAGGCCCAGATCTGGTACCGACGCGCAGCCGACGCCGGACACACCGGAGCCATGTACAACCTCGGAGTGTTGTTGGAGGAACGGGGGGACGTCGAGGAGGCCGAGACCTGGTACCGGCGTGCCGCGGAGGCAGGGGAATGCCCAGCGATGATTGCGATCGGTGGCCTGCTGTGGCGATTGGGGAAGCCTGGTGAGGCGAAGATCTGGTTACGACGCGCCGCCGACACCGAGAGCGTACGAGCGATGCTCGGTCTCAGTTTCGTGCTGGAGCAGCAGGGGGAGGTTGGGGAGGCGGAAACCTGGTTGCGGCGGGCTGCCGACACCGGAAGCACGTTAGCAATGCATCAACTCGGTGCCTTGCTGCGCGAACAGGGGAAGGTCGGTGAGGCCGACCCATGGGAGGCGCGCGCTGTCGAGGCGGGAAGCACAGCAGGCAGCTTCCGCCTCAGCGACCTTCTGCAGGAGCTGGGGGACATCGAGACGGTTGAGACTGGGCTACGGCGTACCGCGGAGGCCGGGAACGCCCTAGCGATATGCAACCTCAGTATCCTGCTGCACGAGCGGGGCGAGGACGAGGATGCCGAGAGGTGGCTGCGGCGCGGTGCGGACGCCGGGAGCGCCATATGTATGTTCGGTCTCGGTGAGCTATTACAGGAGCGGGGAAACGCCGAGGAGGCCGAGACGTGGCTGCGACGCGCCGCGAACGCCGGAATTACCGACGATCTTTCTCTTAAGCGCGCCATGCTCCTAGGGGCCCAGCCGACGAAACCGCCAAGGCGGCAAACCACGCCCCGAGCCCGGCGAAAGAAGCAGCGGCGCCAGCGCCCGCGGAGGAAACGCTGATCCGCCTGCGAAGCTGGGATTCCGGTACCTCCCGATTCGCTTGTCATAACCACGGTGTCGGCCGCCGTGATCCCTCACCGTGATGCGGCCAGCACCGCATCCGTCGCGGCGGTATCGCCGACGGTGATTCTTATCCCGGTGCTGCAATGTTTGACCTCGATGCCGGAACGCACGAAAGCCGTACGGAGCCGGTTGGTTTCGGCCGGGCAGCGGGAACCGAGGTAGACGAAGTTCGCCGCAGTGGTCGGTACCGCGAAGCCGAGATCGCGCAGGCCCGCGGCGAGTCTGCCGCATTCGCGAGTGATCGCCGCGGTGCGCAGCGCCAATTCGTCCTCGGCGTCGTAACACGCTCGGACACCGGCCTCGGCGAGCGCGGTCATCCCGAATGGCAACTGCCAGCGGCGAATTCGCGCAATCACGGCCACCGAACCGACGGCGTAGCCGACGCGAAGGGCCGCCAGCCCGTACGCCTTCGAGAAGGTCCGCATCACCACCAGATTGGGATACCGCGCCAGTAGGTCGGCCGCGGCCACCCGATCTGCGGCCGCGACGAAATCGACGTAGGCCTCGTCGAGAACCACCGCGACCGATGGTTCGACCCGATCGAGGAATGCCTCGAGTTCCGACTGCGTGATGCAGGTACCCGTCGGATTATGCGGACTACACAGCACGACCACCCGGGTGCGCGCATCGATGGCATCGGCCATGGCCTCGAGATCCTGATGACCGGACGCGGTGAGCGGAACCTCCACCGCCCGGCCGCCGACCGTCGCGGTCAGCAACGGATAGCCGTCGAAGGTCGGGGTCCCCATCACCACGGCGTCGCCGGGAACGACGAACTCCTGCAGGATATGCATGATCACCCCGGTCGCACCCGCGCCGACCACGACCTGTTCGGCCGGAAAGCCGAGCCGTTCGGCGATCAGCCCGGGCAGTCTGCGCGGCAGGAACTCCGGATATCGGTTCGCCGCCACCAGCGCGCCGCTCAGCGCCGCGCGCACGGACGGCAAAGGGCCGTAGGGATTTTCGTTGAGCGATAGTCGGTGTTCCAGCTGTGCTGTCGGCGCCATCGTCCGCTCCTCGGGCTCAGTTCTGATCGCCGACGCGACGCCCGCCCCAGCGCACGGCGGCCGCCGCGGCGAAATCACCGGCGTGCGCGAAGCCGGCGAGCATGACCACCGATCCGGCGGGCACCTTGCCATCGCGCACGGCCCGGTCGAAGGTGACGGGAATGCCCGCGCCGAACAGGTTTCCGCATTCGTCGAAGGTGTCCGGATGCCGCTCGGTCGGCAGCATCAGCGCATCCCGCCAGTTGCGCAGAAACGCCCGGTTGGGCTGATTGGTCACCAGCAGATCGAGTTCGTCCGAACGCACTCCGATCCGACCGCATACCGCGTGCGCCACCTCGGGCACGATACGGTTGCCGCGGGCAAGGACTTTCGCGATCTTCGACTCGGTGAAGCCCACATGCATCTGTCCCGCACCGGCCTCCCAATACTTGCGCGGCGGATCGGCGATCACCGTCATCTGTCCGGCGAATTCGGGCAGGTGCCGCGCCTCCAGATCGAGAATCGGCGACTCGTCGGATTTGACGAGCAGTCCGACGCCGGCACCGTCGCCGGGAATGGCGGCCTGCGGTTTTGCCCGGACCTGCTCCTGGGTGAAGATCTGGCCCGCCGCATTCTGCACGGTCACGATCAGCGCCGAGCGCGCGTCACTGCTGGACAGGATCTGCCTGGCGATCTTCATCGCGTAGATGAATGCCGCACATCCGCCGTTGTGCAGGTCGATCAGCCATTCCGGGCGAATGCCGAGCCGGGCCGCGATCTCGCCGCCATTGCCGACGATGCCGGTCTCGGGCAACTGGGTGTGGGTGATCAGCACGTCCACCTCGGCCAGGAAATCGGTGCCGCGGCGTTCGAGCATCGGCGCGATCGCCTGCTCGGCCATATCGGCCGGGGTCTCGCCGGGTGCGACGTGATGCCGGAACGGCGGCGCCTTGAACATGGCGTTCGAGGTCAGGTCGTCGGGATCGGCATATCGAGTGAAATAGTCCGCGGTGACCCGGTTCTTGGGTAGGTAGCTGGATACGTCGACGAGACTGATGGGCGCGGTACTCATTTCATCCACTCCGGTCGGATCGGCTGCCCGTTGGCGTGGCGGTGCTCGCAAATCGCCTTCAGATTGCGCAGTTCCAGCAGATGACCCGCATAGAAGAGATGCCAGAAATCCCCGACCCACACCGGACGGTCCGGCGGCGCGGTATCCGGATAGCCGTTCTCGTCATAGAAGGGATGGTGGCAATTCGTCCACAGCACCACCGATCCCGGCTTGTTCAAGACCAATTGAGCATCCGCCACCCGCATCATGTAGATCATCCAGAGGTGGTCGGGCTGGTCCCAGGCACAGTGATAGTCGACGGTGCGCGCGGCGGCATTGGCGATGGTGCGGGTATAGATGCGGGTGTGCTCGCCGATGCGATCGTCGGAGACCCACAGTTCCGGTTCGTCGGTGCGCTCGAAACCGCGCATGCTGTAGGTCCATTCGCACAGACTGCGGGTGTCGGAGAGGTAGTCGAAGACCTCATCCGGCGGGGCGTCGATGAATTCGTTGACGGTGCAGAACTGCCCGTACACCTCGTCGTGCGGATAGACCGCCCTGGTCATATCGAGCACCATCGGCATGCCCTCTTTGACGCTGATATTTTCGATCCGGTACACACCCGGCACGTCCAGCTCCGGAACTTCCACGGGCGCAATGGCTTCGGTCATGCGGTGAACTCCTTCAGGAAAGGGGCGAACGGTGGGATTTCGTCTGGGTCGCAGGCGATTTCGATGAAGACCGGCCCGGACGCATCGCCTGTCTGGTCGAGCGCGGTCTCGAACTCCGCGAGGGTGCCGCACGCGTAGGCCGGGATATGCGGGAACATGGCGGCCACCGCGTCACCGATGCGGGCGGCGCCGAATCTGTTGAACGTGTAATCGCCGGTGAAATACAGCTGTTCGCGGGTCACGCACATCGCGTGCGCGTTGTTGTTGAAGACGATGAAGGTGACCGGCACGTGGTGCTCGACCGCGGTGTGCACCTCGTGCCCGTGCATGAAATACGCACCATCGCCAGCGATTACGACGGTGCGGTGGCGCCGGCCGAGCGCGCTGCCGATGCCCGCCCCGAATGCGTAGCCCATACCGCCCATACCGAGCGCGATGAGGAAGCGTCCGTCGGCGGGCACCGGAAGGTAGTGGACCACCGCGGCACCGGTATTACCCGCGTCGGCGACCACATCGGTGCCCGGCGCCAACCGCGTCGCGATCGTCTCGACCGCGTCCCGATAACGCACACCCGGACCCGATGCGGCCGGAACCTGGTGCACGGGAAGGGATGTCGACTCGAAATGTAAGTCGGTATCGTCCGCCGCAAGTACCGGCAAGAGATCCAGCAGAGCTCGCCCCAGTGGCCCGCGCAGCCGCACGTGTACCGGAACGAACGGCGACTCCGAACCCAGATGCAGGATTCGCGGGCAATCGGCGAGGGCCGCTTCCACACCCGCGCGGGCGAGCATCGGCAGCGGGGTGCCGACCACGAGGCACTGCGCCGCGGCCGCGACGACTTCGGACACATGCGGATGCCCCATGACGCCGACGACCCCGGCGAAAAGCGGGTGGGCATTGGCGAAAACATCCTTGGCATCGGGCGTCACGAGCACTGCCGCGCCGAGTGCGACCGCCAGCAGTTCCAGCTCGGCCCTGGCATCGGCACGCGCCACCTCGGGACCGGCGATGATCACCAACGGACCGGGCCTTACCTCGGTGTCGAGCGGATCGTTCAACGGCCTCGCCGAATCAGATCCGTCTGCCGGATCACTCGACAACACCGCGTCAGGTGCGCATGCGCTCTGAATATCCTTGGGCAACAACAGAACCGCGACAGTTCCGCTGAGCGCGGCATCGATCGCGCTGCGCACCTGCGCGTCGACATCGTCGACGCTGGTGATCTTCGCGCAGTACCCCGCCACCGAACCGAAGATCCGTTCCGCGTCGAGCAATCCCGCACCACCGCTGGTGTCCTGAAAGGCTCCGCGCCCCTCCAGTGCGAGCGGCGGCTGCCCGACCAGCGCGAGCACCGGAATGCGCGAATCGAATGACTCCCCCAGTCCCGCAAGCAGATTCAGCGCTCCACCGCCCGAGGTGGCGGCCACGACACCGAGTCGGTTGGTGCTACGCGCGTAGCCGTCTGCCATGGTCGCGGCGCCGAATTCGTGTTTGGCGACGATCCCGGTGATCGGGGCGGCGCTGCGGTGTACCGCGTCGTAGATGTCCTCGATATTCGCGCCGCCGACCCCGAAGACATGATCGGTATGCGCGGCGATCCGCGCGACGATCCGGTCGGCAATGGTCTGCGGGCGTTCGACGACCGGGTTGGTTAGTTCCGCCAAGAAAGATCGTGTGCGATGCATCGCGCACAATGTAACTCAGACAGTTTACCCATAACAACGTGACTCGCATCATAGTCAATGCGGAAAGACATTGCGCGCCAAGGAATTTGGACAAGCGTCCCGCCACCGCGCGCAGATGACTCTCCGCGAAGACACCGAGCGCCCGCACACGCGATGTGTGCGGGCGCTCGGTCGAGCAGACTGCCGCGGAGTTGCTAGAGCACCGCGTTCATGATCGTGCCCGCACTGGTCGCGACCGCACCACCGGCCATCGCGCTGGCGATCATCTTCGGCGACTGCAGCCCGCCACCGTTCCACTTCTCCCAGGCGAACCGACCGCCGCCGTAGGTAATGGCGGTGAGGCCGGAGAGCTGAATCAGCCAGGTGAAATACCGCCCCATTTGCAACAGCTTGTCCGCCATCGGCGGCGCCTCGGGTGTCGGATTGCCGACCTCGGCTAGCACGGTGTCGTGTAGCGCGGCGAGAATCATGCTCACTTTCATGCTCCTTGTCGCATGCCGGTGCTGCAGCAGAAGTTTGGAGAGCTTTCGCGATGGATCGCCGTAACGCGTTGACCTCATAGATTCAACCCCATCAAGATCACGTAGCGGAGGCGACACACCGGTCGGCACATGACCCAACTCACAGCGCCGGACCCGTGCCAGTGCGCTTTCCCGGCCTTACGATCTTGATGAGGGGGTCGCTGAAATGCAGGGGTTCGATAGCGAATCGGCGCGGCGCGGCGCCAACCACCATCCACACCCGGAAATCGGGGAGCGCACATGACTTTCCTGCTACCACTGCTCGTACTACTGCTGGTCATCCCGGTCGCGGTGATCGTGGCCGTCTACACCACCGTCATCGCCACCTATTGGCTCGAGATCCGGCACAGCGCCCGGCACAATCCACCCGACCTGCCCGCGGTGCGCTAGCCGCGGCATCTTCCGGCGGAATCGATCCCGATCGGGGCGTGCCCGAGCCATCCGAGCCGACGCCGAATCCATCTGGTATCGAATCCACCTGGTATCGGGCGGCTATCGGCCGCAAACCATGATCGCCGAGTCCGGGCGCGTCGGCGACCGACGTTTGGGCCGGCACCGCTCGGCAACTCCACCGGTGAGGTGATCAAACATGGTCAACGATCTGGAGAAGCGATGGACGGCGGACGACCGGACCTTCCGGCGGGTGGCGATCTACGTGGCGGCGGTCCTGGCGGTGGCCGCTGTCGTCTTCGTGATCACCGCGATCTGGGCGGCCAACCGCGCGGCCTGTGCGGGCGCGGAGATGATGCTGTGTGACACTCCCGCGAAAACGGCGGTGGTGGCGGGTCCGACCGTGGTGTTGATGCTCGGCGGCATCGGCGCCTTCGTGCAGACCTACCGGGAATGGCGGCGCGGCGGGAGCTGGCCGATCTGGCAAGGTGCGGGCTGGTTCCTGTTCATCATCATGATCGTCTACCTGGGCATCGGCGGCGGCAGCGTCGCGGGATAACCGCCAACGCGCACGACCTTGTGACGTGAACCACACCCCTAATTAGTTGTGCACAACTTAATTGCCCACTACCGTTGTGGCCATGACCGATCACCTCACTCTCGACGAGCAGCTGTGCTTCCGGCTATATGCCGCGTCGCGGGCGATGACGGCGGTCTATCGCCCGAAGCTGGAACGCCTAGGGCTCACCTACCCGCAGTACCTCGTCATGTTGACACTGTGGGAACGCGATGGTCGCAGCGTCGGCGACCTGTGCGAGACACTCCTGCTCGATTCCGGCACCCTGTCGCCGCTGCTCAAGCGGCTGGAGGCGGCGGGCCTGATCGAGCGACGCAGGGCAGCGACCGACGAACGTCGCGTCGATATCCAGCTCACCGAGCACGGCCGCGAGTTGCGGTCCGAAGCCCGGTGTCTGCCAATGGAAATGGGCCAGGCCAGCGGCCTGTCCCCCGACGATTTCATCGCGCTGCGCGAAACCCTTCGGCGGCTTACCGATTCGCTGATGTCCCACCCCCGATCGAAAGAGAGTCAGACATGACCGTCCTGTACACCGCCGAAGCC
Source organism: Nocardia nepalensis (assembly GCF_048910785.1). Lineage (NCBI taxonomy): Bacteria > Bacillati > Actinomycetota > Actinomycetes > Mycobacteriales > Nocardiaceae > Nocardia > Nocardia nepalensis. The sequence continues at coordinate 786,472 of NZ_JBKBET010000028.1, forward strand.
CTCGCGACCGGCGACGGACGCAACGGCCACGCCCGCACCTCCGACGGCAAGGTCGACGTCGCGCTGAACACCCCCAAGGAGTTGGGCGGCAGCGGCGAGGGCACCAACCCGGAGCAGCTCTTCGCGGCAGGCTACGCGGCCTGCTTCCACAGCGCGCTGCGCCTGGTCGGCAAGCGCGAAGGCGCCAACGTCGACGATTCCGCGGTCGGCGCGAAGGTCGGCATCGGCCCGAACGAGGCGGGCGGCTTCGAACTGACCGTCACCCTCGAGATCTCGCTGCCACACCTGTCCCCCGCCGAGGCGCAGACCATCGCCGACAAGGCGCACCAGGTGTGCCCGTACTCCAATGCGACCCGCGGCAATATCGACGTTCAGGTCACCCTCGCCGACGACTGAGGAAAGGAATCCACCATGCGTGCCGTAGTCATCGAAACTTTCGGCGAGCCAAAGGATGTGCTCACCACCGCGCAGCGGCCGACACCCGAACCGGGTGCCGGTCAGGTGCGAATCGAGCTCATCCTCGCGCCCATTCACAACCACGATCTGGCGACCATCCGCGGCGTGTACGGCTACAAACCGGACCTGCCCGCGATTCCCGGCACCGAGGCCGTCGGCCGAATCGATGCATTGGGACCGGATGTGACCGGACTGGAAGTCGGTCAGCGCGTGAGCGTTTCCGGCATCCACCAAGTGTGGGCCGAGTATTTCCTGGCCAAGGCGACGCAGGTGGTTCCGCTGCCCGACAGCATCCCCGATGAGACGGCGGCGCAGTTGCTGGCCATGCCGCTCAGCTCCCTGATGCTGCTGGAGGACCTGCGGGTATCGCCCGGCGACTGGATCGCGATCAATGCCGCCAACGGTGCGGTCGGCCGCCTGGTCAATGTGATCGCGCGGCAACGCGGTATCAATGTGCTCAATCTGGTTCGCGGGCCCGCGTCGGTAAAGGCGTTGCAGGAGTTGGGCTTCGAGCCCGTCTTCGATACCGAGTCTGAGGGCTGGCTCGAGCAGGCCGTCGCGTCCACGGCTGGTGCGCCGGTCGTGCGCGCCGTGGACCAGGTCGGCGGGCGGGCGGCCGACGCACTGCTGTCGCTGCTCGGGCAGGACGGTGAACTGATCTCGTTCGGTGCGCTCTCCGGTCAGCCGCTGACCATCAATCCGGGTCCGCTGATCTTCAAACAGGCTGTCGTCAAGGGCTTTTGGGGTTCCAGGCGGGCCGAACGGACCAGCGGCGAGGATATGCGGCGCTTGATCGGCGAGTTGGTGGGAATGGCGGCGACGGGTGCACTGCGACTCGACGTCGAGGCCACCTACCCGCTGGAGGCCGCGGCCGATGCCGCCGCCGCGAGCGAAACGCCGGGACGGTCGGCCAAGATCGCGCTGTCACCGCGGCCGGTGTAATCCGGGCCCGGATCCGCTACCCGACCCGCACGACGAGCTTGCCGAAGTTACGGCCCTCGAGCATGCCGATGAACGCCTCCGGTGCATGCTCGAGGCCTTCGACAATGTCCTCGCGGTAGCGGACCCGACCCTCGGCGATCCAGCCGGACATCTCCCGCAAGAAGTCCTTGTACATCTCACGGACGAATTCGCTCTGGATGAAGCCGCGCACGGTCAGGCTCTTGGTCAGAATGCGACCGTAGAAGCCAGGTAAGCGGTCGGGTCCCGCGGGAGCTCCGGTCGCGTTGTAATTCGCGATGAGTCCACAAACCGGCACGCGCGCATAGGTATTCAGCAGCGGGTACACCGCGTCCGCCACCGCGCCGCCGACATTTTCGAAATAGATGTCGATGCCGTCGGGGACAGCCGCCGCCAACTGGTCGGCGAAATCCGGTGCGCGGTGGTCGATTGCGGCGTCGAAGCCCAATTCGTCACGCACATAAGCGCACTTCTCCGGCCCACCCGCGATCCCGACCGCACGCGCGCCCATGATGCGGGCGATCTGGCCGACCGCGGAACCGACGGGCCCGCTGGCCGCGGCCACCACCAGGGTCTCCCCCGCCTTCGGCTGCCCGATCTTCAACAGTCCCGCATACGCAGTGAATCCCGGCATGCCGAGCACACCGAGCGCGGTCGATATCGGCGCTTTGTCCGGATCCAGCCTGCGCAGACCCGACGCGGGCGCGACCTGATGCGTCTGCCAGCCCGAATAGGCCTGCACCCACATCGCCTTTCGTCAGCGAAGGGGCACCGGATTCGAGCACCTCGGCGACGGTACCGCCGACCATCACATCGCCGACCTCGACCGGGGCCGCATACGATTTGGCCGCACTCATCCGCCCGCGCATATACGGATCCAGGGACAAATACAGCGTGCGCAGCAGCACCTCCCCCGCGCCGGGCGCCGGCAGCGGCACGGTCTCGATGCGGAAATTCGCCGGAGTCGGTGCGCCCTCCGGCCGGGATGCCAGCACAATCCTCGTCGACTCGACCATATGGCTTACCCTATCGCTGGCCCCTCTCCGAGGCACGGAATAGCTAGGTTGGCTAACGGATATTGCTCTGCCGCCGTTAGAGGGCTGTCGATAGCCTGACGACGGTCCGCGGCTTCACCCTGTCCTGTTCGACTACGACCTGCTCAGGAGTCCCCATGGCACGGCAATTTCGCACCCATCGTCCGGCCGGATCGCGGGCGCGGGCGGCACTCGCATCGACCACCGCCACACTGGCCTTGCTGCTGAGTGTCGGCCTCGGTACCGCGACCGCGCGGCCCGTCGGTCCGTTCGACGTCAGCGGCGCCATCGAGGTCGAATACGACCAGGTGGGCGGTCCCGGATCGCTCGGCGATCCGACCACCGCCGAACTCGATGCGGCCAATGGCGGCCGGTACCAGGCATTCGAGCGCAATGCCTCGATCTACTGGCATCCCGATACCGGCGCCAATGAGGTCGGCGGCGCGATCCGTGACAAGTGGCGTGACCTCGGCTGGGAGACCGGAGTGCTGCGCTACCCCGTCACCCGTCAACAATCCACGCCGGCCGGATCCGGCGCCTACAACGATTTCCAGGGCGGGGCCATCTATTGGTCCGTCGGCACCGCCGCCCACCAGATCGGCGGGGCGATCCGCGATAAATGGGCGGCCTACGGCTGGGAGAGCGGTGCGCTCGGGTTCCCGATCACCGACGAGGCGGCCGCGCACCAGGACAACGGACGCTACAACCTGTTTCCCGGCGGAGCGATCTACTGGTCCCCGCGTTCCGGAGCACATGTCGTCTGGGGTGCGATCCGCGACCTGTGGGTCTCCAACGGCGCGGAATCCGGGCGCTACGGATTCCCGACCGGCGAGGAATACGACTACGAGGGCGGCAAGGCGCAGGACTTCCAGGGCGGCCGGATCACCTGGCAGCCCTAGGAGTTGGTGACGGCGTTCGCCGAATGACCTGCCGCGCACCGGCGCTTCGAGCGCGTCCAGGTCCGGCCTTGCCGTCGCGGGCGATTGACCAACCGGGTACCGGAAATAATTCCGTGCGGGAATAGCTGCGGGCGGGATACGTTGCTTCGGGTGGTTAGTCGAGCGAACGAGAGGGGCCCGTCGGTGGCTACCGAGGCAGTGGAGTCGTCCGTCGGCCTGCGATCGGATCGGGGCGCCATCCTCGCTTCGCTGATGCTCGCGACGGGATTGGTCGCGCTGGATTCCACCATCATTGCCACCGCGGTGCTGACCATCACCGACAACCTCGGCGGCTTCTCGCAATTCCCGTGGCTGTTCTCGATTTACCTACTGACCCAAGCGGTTACGGTCCCGGTGTACGGCAAGGTCGCCGATACGGTCGGGCGCAAACCGGTGATCCTGTTCGGGATCGCGGTCTTCGCGCTCGGTTCACTGCTGTGCGGTGTGGCGACGAACATGGTGGGGCTCATCATCTTCCGTGCCGTGCAGGGTATCGGCGCGGGCGCCATCATGCCGATGACCATGACCATGGCGGGCGATCTGTACACGCTGACCGAACGCGCCAAGGTGCAGGGCTATCTGGCCAGTGTGTGGGCGATCTCGGCGGTGGTCGGCCCGCTGCTGGGCGGGGTGTTCGCCGAATACGTCAGTTGGCGGTGGATCTTCCTGATCAATATTCCATTGGCCGCGCTCGCCGGTTGGATGCTGGTGCGCAGCTTCCAGGAAACCACGCCGCGGCGCAGACAGCGCGTCGACTATCTCGGTGCGGCGCTGCTGACCGTCGGCGCGGGTGCGCTGATTCTCGGATTGCTCGAGGGCGGGCAGGCGTGGGCCTGGTCGTCATCGACCAGCATCGCCATCTTCGGCGGCGGCGCGCTGGTGCTCGCACTCTTCGCCCTGGTAGAGCGCCGCGCCACGAATCCGATTCTGCCGCTGTGGGTTTTCACGCGCCGGGTCATAATCGCCAGCAGTCTGGTCTCGGTGCTCGTCGGCGCGATCCTGCTCGGATTGACCTCGTATGTGCCGACTTTCACCCAGGGCGTGCTCGGCACCGGGGCGTTGATCGCCGGTCTGACCGTCGGCGCGCTCACTCTCGGGTGGCCGCTGGCCGCGTCGCAGGCCGGAAAGGTGTACCTGCGCGTCGGATTTCGCGCGACCGCGCTGATCGGCAGCACCCTCGCCACCCTCGGCGCCGCGACCACGCTGCTGATCGATGAGGATTCCACGCTGATCCAGATCGCGGCTTCGTGTTTCGTGATCGGCAGCGGTATGGGCCTGGTCGCCACGCCGACGCTGATCGCGGCGCAGTCCACCGCGGAGTGGACCGAGCGCGGCGTGGTCACCTCGGCGAATATGTTCGCCCGGTCGCTGGGCAGTGCGGTCGGTGTCGCGGTATTCGGCGCGATCGTGAATTCGCGCGTCGGCGACACCGACCATCCGGCTCCGGCGCTGCTGTCCTCGGCGGTGCACCTGGTTTTCCTCGCGGTCGCCGCAATGGCCTTGGTAATGGTGATCGCGTCCGCGATGATGCCGCGCCGGGGCGCGAATACCGCCTAGAACTGCGCTCTCTTATGAGGCGGAGTGCCGCTCGGCGATTTCGGCCAGCGCGCGAGCACGCTGCTCGACGGGCAGGTCTTCGGCGGCGGCGCGGACCGCGTCGATCGCGGATTCGGAGAGCAGGTCGAGCGTCCGACGGTAATCCGACCAGAGATTGTGTTCGGTTGTGGCCCGCAACATTTCGGTGAGCTTGGCACGAGAGGCCAGGTTGATCAAGCGTTCCAGGTGCGCGGGGTCGTCGACGAGGAAGGCCGAGCGGACGAGTGCGAGGCCGTCGAGGGCCGCCTCGGTAGCGCGGGCCGCCTTATCGGAGATCGAGACAACCAGATCGCCAAGAGTGATCCAATCCTCGCGTGTGGCAAGCTCTTTGCCGACCGCGACAATGGTCGGCTCGGGCAGGCCACCGATAATGGCCGCCGAATGCCGTGGATCGAGCAGTGCGGCGATATCGGCGAGGAGGTCGACCGGCAGTCGCTTGGCGACGTCGACCGCATGCCCGGGATCGAGCACGCCCGACATCCGGGCCGCGAGCAGCGCACTGCGGTTTCGCGCCACCATCTTCGCGGTGATCGGCGCCGGAATCAGCTTGGAGGCCTGCGCAACCCGCTGCAATCCGGCCTCCTGTCCCGCGACGAACAGATCGGTGACCTGGCGGCGGAATTCGCGCAGGTCCTGATCGGGCACCTCGGCCAGGTAAGCGAGCTGTTCGACCGGAACATCCAGTGTTCGTGCCAGTTTCAGCAACTGGGCCGAATTCTTCGGATCCGTCACAGTCCGGCCGCCTTCTTCACCGCGCCGAGCAGGAAGCGCGGCAGGAAGTCCAGCATTCCGAAGGCGTCGGCCTTGAGTTCATCGGCCTGCCGCCAGCGGGCGTCCACGACCGCCTGGGCGAGTTCGGCTTGGACCTCCGGGGCGAGGTCGGCGATGCCCGGGGGTAGGTCACCGGGTATCAGCTCCGCCAGCGTCTGCTCTGTCATCGTTTCCTCCATGGATGCATCGGGTTGCGCTCATGATCACAGTGGGGCGATCCGCCGCCCAATGCAAGGAACCAGCCATCGCAGCCGTGGCGTTTCGCGGCATTGACGGCATGGTTCGCCGGTCATAACGTCGGATCACACGACCGAGTCGTCGGTCACGGGTGGATCGGTGGTCGCCATGGGTGTCGAACGCACGGTGGATGTCGCGGTGATCGGCGGCGGCCTGGCCGGGTTGACAACTGCAAGACAGTTATACCGTGACGGACTCGAGGTCGTGGTCGTCGAGGCCCGGGATCGGGTCGGCGGTCGCACGCTGAACCATCCGATCGGGGACGGCAAGATCGTCGAGGTCGGTGGCCAGTGGGTCGGTCCGGGACAGGATCGGGTGCTCGCGCTGATCGACGAATTGGGGCTGGAAACGTTTCCCACCTACACCGACGGTCGGCATCTGTTCGAACACCGCGGCAAGCTGCGGCGCTACCGCGGCAGGATTCCGCTGATCGCCTCGCCTGCCCTGCTAGAGGCGTTCATCGGTCTGCAGCGGCTGGATCGGATGTCGCGCGCGGTGCCCGCGGACGCACCTTGGTCGGCGGCGCGGGCGCGGCAGTGGGATACCGAGACCGTCGAATCGTGGATGCGGCGCAATTTGCGCTCCGGTGTCGCCCGGCAGGCCATCACAATGGTCTGCAAGGCGGTGTGGGCCGCCGATCCGGCCGATGTGGCGCTGCTGCATCTGCTGGCCTATCTCAATGCCGGTGGCGGTGTGGATCCGATGATCGAAACCGACGGTGGCGCACAGCAAACCCGGATCGTGGGCGGCTCCCAGCGGATCGCGCTTGCGCTGGCCGAGCAGTTGGGTGAGCGGGTGCTGCTGAATACGCCGGTGCGCAAGATCGAGCAGACCAATGGCTCCGTCATCGTGCACGGCGACGACATTCGGATCCTGGCGCGGCGTGTCGTCGTGGCGATGAGTCCGGCGTTGGCGGGTCGGCTCGTGTACTCCCCCGCCTTGCCCGCCGATCGCGACCAGCTGACCCAGCGCATGCCGAACGGTTCGGTGATCAAGACCATGGCCGTGTACGACACGCCCTTCTGGCGTGCCGATGGCTTGTCCGGTCAGGTCACGGCCGCCACCGGACCGGTGAAGGTCACCTTCGACAATTCGCCGCCGGACGGGAATCCCGGTGTGCTGCTCGCCTTCCTGGAAGGTGGCGATGCCCGGCGACTGGGCCGCTACTCCGTCGAGGAGCGGCGTGACATCGTGATATCAAGCCTGACAAGGTTTTTCGGACCCGCGGCGGCCGAGCCCAACGACTACATCGAGAAGGACTGGTCCGCGGACGAGTGGACCCGCGGCTGCTACGGGGCCTTCATGCCGCCCAACACCTGGACCGAATACGGTCCCGCGCTGCGTGCACCGGTTGGCCGAATCCATTGGGCCGGAGCCGAAACCGCGACGATCTGGATGGGTTATATGGACGGGGCCATCCGCTCGGGCGAACGCGCGGCCACCGAGATCACCACGTTGATCCGCACGGACCGCAAGCCGACAGCACACGTCTGAGCCTCGGGAAGTGCCTGTTATGACTCAGCCGAGCGATGGAATTCGGCCCGCCACCGTTGCGTTTCCACGTCGCGTTCGATGTTCACCGCTCGAAGTCCGTCGGCCGCGAACGTATTGATCTCCGATGGCGTGAGCGGCCACGGCGGGCCGTTCACTTCTTCACCCTCCGCGCGGAACCCGGAGATCACGATCAGCTGTCCACCGGACGCCACGGTCCGCCGGATATTGGCGATCGCGGTGTCGCGCACCGACACCGGCATCGACTGCACCGTGATCGCCTCGACCACCAGATCGAACGCACCCTGCCACGCGGCAGGCGGATCCAGCAGATCGGCCACCACATACGTCACCGGTGACTCCGGAAACCTTTGGCGCACTTCACCAATCGCGGTTAGTGAAATATCGAAGGCGGTGGTCGCGAATCCGAGCCGCGCGATGTACTCCGCATCCTGCCCGTACCCGCAACCGATCACCAACGCCCGTCGCCCGACCCCGTCCAACTCGCGCCGCTCGGCCCATTCGACCAATATCGGATTCGGCTGATCCCGATCCCAGGGCACAATCGCGTCCCCGCTGGCCGCCTCCGCATAAAGCCGCTCGAACCAACCGGTCGGATCGCCCTCCGCGAGTGATTCCGCGGCCAGCCTGCTGGCATCCGCATCTCGATTCAAGGCCATCCTGTCAGTCTGGCCGACGATCGGGACCATGCCCATCCTCAGACGGTTTCAGTGACCACTGCGCCCTTACCGAGCTTGGTCATCGCCAGGTAACCGCCGCACACCAGCACACCCCAGACCGCTCCGACAATGATCGCGGTGCGCCCACCCTCGGTCCAGAACAGCAGCACGACCACCAAACCGAGAAAGGCCAGCGCCAGCCAGGTGGTGACCGGAGCACCGGGCAAGCGGTAGTCGCTGGCGGGCAGCTCACCACGGCCGACCTTGGCGCGATAGATCAAGTGGCAGACCAGGATCATGCCCCAGACGAAGATGATGCCGATGGTGCTCACCGAAGTGATGTAGTTGAACGCCTTATCCGGCGATATCACGTTGACGATCACGCCGATGACCATCGCGGCCGCCGAAGCGGTGATTCCCGCATACGGCACCGCGCGCGAACTGAGCTTGTTCAGCCGTGCGGGCGCCTCCCCGTGCAGCGACAGGGTGCGCAGCATACGGCCGGTCGAGTAAATGCCCGAGTTGCACGACGACAGCGCGGCGGTGAGCAGCACGAAGTTGATGATGCCCGCGGCGCCCGGGATGCCGATCTGCTCGAATACCTCCACGAACGGGCTCTTGCCCGCGTGGAAGTTGCGCCAGCTGGCCACCGACATGATCACCACGAGCGCACCGACATAGAACAGGCCGATGCGGAACGGCAGCGTATTGATCGCCTTGCGCAACGTCTTACGCGGCTCCCGCGCCTCGCCCGCCGTCACACCGACCAATTCCACACCGACATAGGCGAACAGCACGATCTGCAACACCAGCAGCGACTGCCCGAACCCGTTCGGGAACACCCCGCCATCGGCCCACAGATTGGTGACCGTCGGGTTGGCGGCATGACCGAAGCCGATCGTCAGCACCCCGATGCCGATCAGGATCATCGCGATGATCGCGGTGACCTTGATGGCGGAGAACCAGAATTCGCCCTCACCGAACAGCCGCACCGAAATCAGGTTGGCGCAGAACATGACCGCCAACACCACCAGCGCGGTGAGCCACGGCGCGATATCGAACCAGTACTGCACGTACTTCCCGGCGACGGTGATCTCGGCCATGCAGGTGGCGACCCACACCGCCCAATAGGACCAGCCGGTTACGAATCCCGCGAACCTTCCGAGGAATTCGTGCGCGTACTCGGCGAAACTGCCCGAGATCGGCCGGTAGGTCAGCAATTCTCCCAGCGCGCGCATGATCACGAAGATCGCCAGACCCGCCGCGAGATAGGCCAGGATCAGCCCGGGCCCGGCCTGTTCGATCGCACCGCCCGCACCATAGAACAAGCCGGTGCCGATGGCGCCGCCGATCGCGATCATCTGAATGGTCCGCGGGCTCAGCCCCCGGGAATACCCCTCCTCGCCGGATCCGGCCGAGTCGGTGGGCGCCGCATCAGCTGGTAGCTGACGGTCAAAGGCTGTCATCGATGGTGCAGTCCTTCCCGTGCTGCTCGAGATCGATCAGCCCGCCACGCTACCTGCAACCCCACCGGCCCGGCGCGCGCCCCGAAATATGTGAAATTCAGTGCAGGCGGAAGCCTTGATCGGCCAGCGAGTCTCGGAGGCGGTGGCGGCCGTTGAGGCTGGCGGCCGAGGCCAGGCGGGCCAGGACGCGTTCGGTCCAGGAGTGGGACAGTTGTTGTTCGGCGTAGAAGGCGGCGATTCGGGTTTCGTAGGCGGCGACGTGGGTGCGCTGGGTGGGCAGGTCGTAGGTTTCGTGGTGCAGGACCGCCGGTTGGGGCAGGCGCGGTTTGATGCGGGCGTCCTCGGTCGGATCCGGATGTCCGACAACGAGACCGAAGACGGCGAAGACCTGCTCGGGCAGCTCCAATTCCGCGGCGACCGCTTCCGGGTTGTTGCGGATGGCGCCGATGTAGACGGTGCCGAGGCCGAGGGATTCCGCGGCGACCACGGCGTTCTGTGCGGCGAGGGCGGCGTCGATGAAACCGACATAGCTCGATTCGAGGTAGTCGGCACCGGCGAGGGGCGCCTCATGGTCGTCGGCGAGTTGGCGGAGCCGGGCGAAATCGGCGGTCCATACCAGCAGTACCGGTGCCTGTTCGATATGCGCCTGTCCGCCGGCCAGCGCGGCCAGGCGTGACTTGCGCGCCGGATCGCGGACCGCGATGACGCTCCAGACCTGCAGGTTGGAGGAGGTCGGTGCGGATTGGGCCGCCGAGATCAGCAGGCGCAGGGTGTCGTCGGCAACGTCGTCGGCGAGGTAGCGGCGCACCGAGCGATGCTCGTGCAGGACCTGCAGCACCGGATTCCAGTGCGCGGGCTCGGTCGGATTCGGTTCCCGATAGCGCTGCTGGATCGTGTGGACGGCGCTCGGCACGGTCTGCGTCATGCCGATAATCCTGTGATATCCAGGGCTCGCGCGTCTGCGGTAACCCTCAGCATGAACCGAACCAGGTACGGTTGGTAAGGCAAACCTAATTAGCGATTTTGTGGAGGTTACCTTGGCACGACCCCGCACCACCCTGACGGTACAGCGCACCGAGCGACTGACACCGCATCTGATCCGGGTGCATTTCGGCGGACCGGGCTTCGCCGCGTTTCGGCCGAGCGAGTTCACCGACTCGTATGTGAAGTTCATTTTCCCGCGCGACGGGATCGATGTGCTGCGCACGTATACCGTGCGCTCGGTCGATTCGGATGCCGGTCAGCTGGCCGTGGACTTTGTCTACCACGGCGATGAGGGCATTGCCGGGCCGTGGGCGGCCTCGGTGCGACCTGGCGAAACGATCGATTGCTTCGGACCGGGCGGAGCCTACGCACCACGCGTCGATGCCGACTGGCACCTGCTGGCCGGCGACGAGGCGGCACTGCCCGCGATCGCCGCGGCGCTCGAGGGAATGCACGCCGATGCGGTCGGACAGGCCTTCGTCGAGGTCGCCGGACCCGATGACGAACTGAAGCTGGACAAGCCCAGCGGCATCGAGCTGACCTGGCTGCACCGCGGTGCGCGCGAGCCCGGCGATGCGCTGGCCGAGGCCGTGCGCGCGGCGGTGTGGCGCGACGGCCGGGTGCAGGTCTTCATCCACGGCGAGGCCCGCGCCGTCATGCAGGATCTGCGCCGCTACGTGCGCCGCGACCGTGGCGTATCCGCCGAATGGGCGGCCTCGATCTCGGGCTATTGGCGGCGCGGCCGGACCGAGGAGGGCTTCCGGGAGTGGAAGGCCGAATTCAAGGCCCGCGACACCGAAGACGTAGCGAATACCGGCAGCTGAACGGCCGAAATCCCATGGCGGACCGGATGTTCGCCGGTCGCCATGGGATTTCGTGGTGTCGCTACTGCTGATTCGCGCGCAGCGCCTCCTGCACGAACTGCGTCGTGTAGGTCTTCGACAGATCGATGCGGTCCCGGACCGGGCGCACGTTCTTCGAGTACTTGCCCAGGACGTTCAGAACATTCTCGGCGCCTTCGGATTTCATCAGGCCGGTGCCGTTGAACATGCCGATCGAGTCGCGGATGGACTGGACGTAGAGATCCCGGCCGGCACTCGCGTACTGCGACGGCATCTTGTCGGCGATCTCCTCCGCGGTGTGCGTCTTGATCCACTGCAGCGTCTGCACGAAGGCGGTCGCGATCTTTCGCACGATATCCGGATGCGCGTCGACGGTGTCGCACCGCATGTACAGCGACGATGCCGGATACAGACCGCCCAGTGCGGCGCGGGTGCCCTCCTCGGTGCGCATATCCACCAGGATCTTCGCCTCCCCGGAGTTCACCATGGTGGCGACCGTCGGATCGGTGGTCATTCCGGCATCGATGCCGTTGTGGTTCATGCCAGCGATAAAGGTTTGGCCCGCACCGACTTTCACGCGCGTGTAGTCGGCGGTGGTCATGCCCGCCTGGCCGGTCAGCGCCTGGGTGAGGAAGTCGGTCGAGGAACCGAGCGAGGTCACGCCCAGGTTCTTGCCGCGCAGATCCGCCAGCGAGGTGATGGTCGCCGCATCCGCCTTGGATACGAGCTCCACTTCGCCTGGCACATCGGCGAATTGGACCACCGAGGTCAGACACTGCTCCTTGGCCTGCAGGTCGATGGTGTGGTCGTAGAAGCCGACCACGGCCTGCACATCGCCGGTCAGCAGCGCGGTTTCGGCACTGGCGCCGGACTGTTCACCGAGCAGTTTGACGTCGATATCGTTCTTCTCGAAGAAACCCAGGCGCTGGGTGAGCATGGCGGGCAGGTAGATCACCTTCTCCAAACCGCCGACCATGATGGTGATCTGGGGCCGCCCGTTCGCCATCGGAATGGTCCGCGAATCCCGGCAACCGGTCGCCAGCAGCAGCGCCGCGACGACCCCGACAATGACCGCTAGGTGCTTGAGGTACCGCATGATCAGATCCCGTGGCCCGAGGTCGCCTGCGACGGACGCCATTTCAGCAATCGCCCCTCCGCCACGCCGATCGCCCATTCGGCCAGCAGCGCGATGACGGTGATGATGATCATGCCCGCGTAGATGCCCGCCGAGTCGAAGGTGCCCTGCGCATTGCTGATCAGCAGACCCAAACCCTTACTCGCACCGGCATATTCACCGACGACCGCGCCGATCAGCGCGAAGCCGAAGGCGGTGTGCAGACTGGACAGGATCCAGGTGGTCGCGCTCGGCAGCACGATCGAGCTCAGCACCTGACGCTTGCTCGCACCGAGAATGCGGGCGTTGTTGATGACATTGCCGTCGACCTCACGCGCACCGGTGAAGGCATTGAAGAATACGGCGAAGAACACCAATACGACCACCGTCGCGACCTTCGAGCTGAGCCCGAGACCGAACCAGATGATGAACAGCGAAGCCAGCACGATACGCGGAACGGCGTTGAGCGCCTTGATGAACGGCGCGAGTACCTCGGCCCAGTACCGGCTGCGGCCGAGCAGCGTGCCGAGTACGACACCGGCCACCGCGCCGATGACGAAGCCCAGCACCGCCTCCTGCACGGTGGTGTACATCTGCAGCCAGATCGAGCCGAATTGCGTTCCGTCGGTGAACCATTCGACCAGGCGGTCCCAGATCAGCGAGGGCTTGGAGTAGAAGAACGGATCGATCCACAGCGTTGCGGTGAGCTCCCACGCGCCCAGCCAGACCGCGATAAGCGCGATCCGCAGGCCCCAGGTGCGCAACCGGTTGCGCCGGAGGTTGGTCCGCACGCGCGCGAGAATCTGATCCTCGGTTTCGATTTCGACCTCGGGCGCGGACTTCGCCATATCTTCGAGCAGATTATGCGACACGGGCGGCTCCCTTGCCTCGGGCTGCCTCGACCTGATCGCGCAGCGTTTCCCAGATTTCCTTGTAGATGTCGCGGAATTCGTTGGTGAGCCGGACCTCCTCGACATCGCGCGGACGTTCCAGCGAAACCGGGAAGTTGCCGCAGACCGTGGCCGGGCTGGCGGTCATGACGACGACCCGGTCGGCGAGCACGATCGCCTCTTCCAGGTCGTGGGTCACGAAGATGACGGCCGCACCGGTGCCCGCCCACACCCGCAGCAGTTCGTCCTGCATCAGCTGCCTGGTCTGCACGTCCAGCGCGCTGAACGGCTCATCCATCAGCAGGATCTCGGGGTCGTTGACCAGCGTCTGCGCCAGCGCGACGCGCTTGCGCATGCCGCCGGAGAGCTGATGCGGGTAGTAGCTCTCGAAACCGGCGAGACCGACCTTGCGCACCCAGCCGCGCGCCTGCTCGCGCGCTTCGGCCTTGGACTTGCCGCGCAGGCGCGGGCCGAGGGCGACATTATCGATCACGCTCTTCCACGGCAGCACCGCGTCCTGCTGGAACATGTAGCCGATGCCGTCCGGGATGCCGTGGACATCCTTGCCGCGCACCAGCGTCCGCCCGGCCGAGGCCGGCTCCAGCCCGGAGACCAACGACAGCGTCGTCGACTTTCCGCAGCCCGTCGGGCCGACCACGGCGACGAATTCGCCGGGTCGCACCGCGAGGTCGAGATTGCGGACGGCGGTGTGGATGCCGCCGCCGGTGCCGGGGAAGCGCTTCGTCGCGCTCCGCAGCTCGATGAGTGGTTCGGTCATTTTTCTTGCTCCTAGCGGATCAGGTAGAGCGAACCTACGTGCGCCGGGTCACACTTCGAGGCTTGTGCGCACAACCCGTGCAAACGGCCGATTCGAAGGTTGTGCGCATTCTGCTCACCGGTTTCTCCGTGGTTTATGCTGCGGAAATGGCCATCGAGGGCAGAGCACGACGGAGCACGACCGGACACTTCCGGTTGCGCACCCAGGTGCTGCTGCTGCAGATCGTGATCGTCTCGGTGACCCTCGGCGCCGCCTTCGCGGTGTTCGGCTATGTCAGCGATCGACGGCTCAACGATCAGTACGGACAGCGCGCACTTGCCATCGCGCGCAGCATCGCGGCCGAACCAGTGGTGCGCGAGGAGGTCGCCCGGTACGCGCCGGGCACGGTGACGCCCGAACTTCGACCGCAGCTCACGGCGGGACCGCTGGAGCGTATCGCGATCGATACCACTCAGCGCACCGGCGCGTTGTTCGTGGTGATCACCGATGACGCCGGAATCCGGTTGGCGCATCCCGACGAGGCGCGACTGACCGAGCATGTGAGCACCGATCCGTCGGAAGCCCTGGCTGGTCGGGAGGTGATCGTCGAGGAGCGCGGCACGCTCGGTCCATCGGTGCGCGCGAAAGTTCCTGTGGTGGAAAGCGGTTCGAATCGGATTGTCGGTGCGGTGAGTGTCGGCATCTCGACCGCCGCGATTCGCGGGCAGTTGCTCTCCGATCTGCGCACCGCCGCACTGTTGATCGCGGCGGCGCTACTGGTCGGCATCGCCGGATCGGCCTTGCTGGCGCGGCGGTGGCGCGGATTGACGCTCGGACTCGAGCCCGCCGAACTGGCCGAACTCGTGCAAGGCCAGGCGGCGGTGCTGCACGGCATCGGCCGTGGTGTACTCGCCGTCGATTCCGCTTGGCGCACAACGTTTGTCAATGACGAGGCGCGGCGGCTGCTCGGGATCAGCGCCGATATCGGCAAGCCGGTCGACGAGATCGGTTTGACGCCACGGGTGCTGGAGGTCTTCCGTGCGCTCGACGAACAACCGACACCGGCCACCATCGGCTCACATATCGTCGTGGTCGCGGCCCGGCCGGTCACCCGCGAAGGCCGCGATCTCGGCGCGGTGCTCACCGTGCGCGATCGCACCGATGTGGAGGCGCTGACCCGCCAGCTCGACGCCGTGCAGTCGATGAGCACCGTGCTGCGCGCCCAGCGCCACGAATTCTCCAATAAAATGCACCTGCTCAGCGGGTTGCTGCACGGTGGACGCACGGAAGAGGCGTCGCATGTGATCGATGAGCTGATCGGCGCGGGACCGCTCGGCGCGGCGACGCCAGGGATCGATGCGATCCACGATGCGTATCTGCAGGCCTTTCTCGCGGCCAAGGCGGCGCATTCGCGCGAGAGTGGCGTCGAACTCGTGCTGGGACCGAATACCTGGGTGGACGGCAATCTCGCCGAGCCCGTCGATGTCACCACGGTGCTCGGCAATCTGCTCGACAATGCGATCGAGGCGGCGCGCATCGCCGACAATCCCACCAAACAGGTGGAAGTCGAACTGGTGCAGGAGGATTCGACGCTGCACATCACGGTCGCGGACAGCGGCGACGGTGTCGTGTCCGAGATGATCGACACGCTGTTCACCGAGGGCGCCTCGACCCGCGAGGATCACGGCGTGCCCGGCGGGCGCGGTGTCGGGCTCGCGCTGATCCGGCAGATCGCCCGCGCGCACGGCGGCGATGTCCGTCTGGCCAGTGCGGGCGGTGGCGCGCCGCCGCTCACCGGCGCCGAATTCATCGCCCGAATCCCCGGAGTACTGGTAGACAGCGAGATGCCGTGGCCGCAACAGATCTGACCGTGCTTGTGGTCGACGACGACTTCCGAGTGGCCAACCTGCACGCCGGAATCGTCGAATCCATCGCGGGTTTCACCGTCGCGGGGACCGCGAATACCGTGGCCGCCGCGCGAGAGCTCAACGCCGCCAACGCGATCGATCTGGCGCTGGTCGATGTATATCTACCCGACGGTTCCGGCATCGACCTGGTCCGCGAATTGCACTGCGATGCCATGATGCTGAGCGCCGCGACCGAAAGTGCCACCGTCCGAGCCGCATTGGCCGCAGGTGCGCTCGCCTATCTGGTAAAGCCCTTCCCGCACACCATGCTCGCGGCCCGCCTTGCCGGATATGCCCGCTACCGCCGCACCCTCGCCGCACCGCAGATCGATAACGCGGGCATAGAGGCCGCCCTCCAAGCGCTGCGTCCGATCTCCGCGCCCACCACCGCTACCGTCATCGCCTCCCCCACCAAAGACCTTGTCCTGCACACCATCCTCGACGCCACCGCTCCGCTGTCCGCCGCCGAGGTAGCCACCGCCATCGGCATCTCCCGGGCTACCGCCCAGCGCTACTTGGCCGCCCTCGTCGCCGCGGGCACCGTCCAGATGCGCCTGCGCTACGGCACCACGGGCCGCCCCGAACAGGAGTACACCGCCGCACCGCGCCGCTGAGTCCTGAAGCCCCTGTTGATCTCGGCCGAAATCGGACACACTGACCTTTGGCAGCACCGATGACGGCAGGTGAACTACCGCAGCAGCCGCGATGAGGCCGATGCCGTGGTCGCATCGATAGCCGCAGCGGCGGTCGCGCGCTGGCGGTGCGGGCCGACGTTCGCGACGACGCCGCCGCGCTCGAGCAGGTCCGCGGCACCTACGGCGAGGTCGAGGTACTACCCGCATGCCCCGCGATGCCAGCAACCGGGCAACGGCCGCGCCGATGCCTCTGCTCGCGCCGGTGATAAGGGCGACCCTATCGTCCGGGCGACGGTTCGTCGTGCTGCCTCCCACCGTTGTCAGGGAAACCGCAGCCAGTCGCGGAAGCGGGTGGTGCCCAGGCGGGTGCCATCGGGCGCGATGAGCGCGTCACCCTTGACCGCGGCGAACAGGCCGGCGGTCTCGTCGGTGACGACGTGGCGGCGGTCCCCTTTGGCCGCCAAAGCGATGCGGCCCGCCTCGTCGAGAGTGAAGATCTCCGGACCCGCGATGGAGCGGGTACCGCGCAGCGGAGGTCCGGCGGCGACCTCGGCGACGGCGGCGGCGACCTCGGCAGCGCTGATGGGCTGGATTGGGGTGCTGGGCAAGCGCACGGCATCACCATCGGTGGTCCACTCCAATGCCGCGACGACGAACTCCATGAACTGGGTGGCGTGCACGATCGAGTACGGGATCGGCCCGGCCTTGACCAGGTCTTCCTGCAGGGTCTTGGCCTGGTAGTAGACGAGGCCGGGCACTTGGTCGACACCGACGATCGACAGTGTCACGATGTGCCCGACGCCCGCCGCCTGCGCCGAGGCCAACAAGTTGGGCACCGAGGTGCGGAAGAAATCGACGGAGGCCTCGTCGAAAGTCGGTGAGTTGGCCACGTCCACCACGACCTCGGCGTCGCGCAGTGCCTCGTCGAGCCCGTCGCCCGTGAGCAGGTCCACGCCGGTCGAGCGGGAATGCCCGGCCGCATCGTGTCCGGCCGCATTGAGCTCGCGTACCACCTGAGAGCCGATGAGGCCGGTGCCGATGACCGAGATTTTCACGAAATCTCCTCTCCACCGGGCAGCCGCCCGGCAAACCGGGATTCGTTGCATCCAAGATGCTACGCGCTGGCCGCGGCGAGATCGTGACACATCAGCAAACTCTGAGAAACACACATCGGCGAAGCCGCACGGTCGCAACCCGATGGGTGAGCGGTCATACAGAAAGCACATTCGGGCCGGGAATCACGATGATGATCAGCGCCGCGACGGCGAAGGCGGCCAAGTGAGAGGCGGGCACGAATCGTCGAAGCCTACCCCTCCACCGGCACGCGGAGATCATTGATCATGGGTCGGAGAATCCATCAAGGCATCGAAAACCGCCTTATCCCAATCGGTTCCCTCGGCACCGGTCGGGATCACGTCCAGCAACGGGTCGCTGCTCCTGACGACCGCAAGGCGAAACCCGCTGTGGCCGTCGACGATATCGACCCGTCGACCTTGCGTGGCGGTTGTCGTATCGGCGGACAGGTTTGCGCGCTCCAGATTCGATCTGGTCAGGTCCGCGTCGGCCAGGTACCAGCCAGCATCGACAGCAATCGTCGCCAAGTCGGCGCGGTCCCTGTTGGCCTCGGTGGTGCCTGCAACCACCGCCGCTCAGCTGGCTCGGGCGGTCCTTCCAGCACCGTCGTCGGTCGCGGCTGGAATGCGGGCCAGGTGCCCGCAACGGTCGACAGCAGTCGCCGGCTGAATGACTGCTCAGGCATGCCTGCCCTTGGGGGGCTCGTTTCTGGTGACAGGGGGCGGTGCGAGTGATTCGCCGTAGAAGGCCAGCTTTTTCACCAGCGCGGGCGCTGCGACCCCGGCGCCGAATGCGGCGGCTGTCGTGGTGATGATGGCGGCGGAGGCGAGAGCCCATGTGGTCAGGCCTGCGACCGACAGATGGATGAGCACCCAGCTCAGGTATACGCCACCGCCTGGTCCGCGGTTGCGCTTCAGCCACGGCACGCCCTTTACCTGTCTGCTGTCCTCCAGGTAGGCGATGCCACAGTTGGCCGCCGCGCCCGCACCGCCCCACAGGGCGTATTGCCACATGCGCACACCGTAACCGTCGCAGCGCCTTTCAGCGCAGATTTCTATTGATCATCCGTCGCGGTGGCGCCCATTCGTCATGAAAACGTATGCGTTACCTCGACCGGGGCTCGGTCGGCGTGCGCGACTCCATAACCGCCTCGGTGCCCGGGCTTCCGAAGGCCTCGAACTCGGCGGCTGGCAAGCACGGATCATCATCGATGAGCCTGAGCCGCTGCACCCCGACCCCCGCCGGAACTGCCTGCGCCCCGACGTCTTCGCGTTGCCGAGAACTGGCGCCGACGCCGGTCGGCCACCGCACGCCGAATCGCCGGGAGCCGGGTAGACCCGCGCCGAGTTCTAGATATCAACGCGCGAAACCGATTGCTATCAAGTTGCTTGACCAAGATCGCGTCACGAGATGTGATATCCGGGTGGCACAGCGATGGTGGCAAGTGGTGGTGGCCGTTGGGGCGTGGGTGCTGACGTTCACGGTATTGCTCGCGGACCGAACGACATTCGAGTGCGATCGGTCCGCGTGATCGACCGCTATCGGACCCGTTCGGCCTCCAGTACCCAGATCGGCAGCAATAGCGCGCCCGTCTCGTCGGTCTCGAGCTCGACTCCCCGCTCGACCAACATATCTCGCACGAGCGCGGGCGGCATGATGGCTACCATCCGGTCGGTGCGCAGCGTGGTCAGCGACCATCCCGGTGCGGCGAAGCTGGTGCGCAGCTCTTCCTCGCCGATCTGATGCGGCGCATACACCTCGCTGTGCCCCTTGTCCGCGAAACAGAATTGGATCAACCGGGCGCCGGGGCGCATGACTCGATGCAGCGCGGCGACGTGATCTCGGCGCTGTTCCGGTGCGAGGCAATGGAACAGGGCACTGCTGACCACCGTGTCGAACCGGCCGTCATAGCCGTCGAGCTGGGTCGCGTCGGCGACGGAGAAGGTCGCGGCCACACCGCGCGCCGCGGCGCGGGCGCGCGCCTCCTCGATCGCGGTGGGCGAGGAATCCAGGCCGGACACCTGATAGCCCAGACTCGCGAGGTAGATGGCGTTATCTCCCGGCCCACAGCCGACATCCAGGACCTGTCCCGTGATGCGGCCCGCACGCTCGAATTCGACCAGTACCGGCTGCGGTTTGCCGATGTCCCACGGTAGCCGGTCCATCGGTATGCCCGCGACGAGCGTTTTGCCCCGATAGGCCTGTTCGAAATCAATTTTCGTCGGATCGAACTGCGATAACGCATCACTTTCGGTCATGGACTCGCCCCTTGCTTCGATTGAGAACTACGGGGATCTTCGACAAAGCAATCCTAGCCGAAAGCGGAGGCTAAAGCTCCGTTTCGTGTCGCGTCATCTCCCGCCACGCCCGGCGGCAATCGACTCGAGCCGGTCGCGCAGCGCGTCGCTATCGGGACCGAAGATCTGTTCGTCGGTATCCACGACGATGCGGATGGCGCGGCGGGCGAGGTCGCGCCCCTCGGCGGTCACCTCGATGCGCAGGATCCGGGCGTCGCCGGGATCCGGGCGGCGAACCAGCAGGGCGCGGCCTTCCAGGACGCGGATGACGCGGGAGCCCATCATGCGGTCCGCGCCCGCCATATCCACCACTTGCTGCTGGGTCGGTAGCTCGCCCTGCCTGCCGAGCCAGCCCGCCGAGGCCAGCAGGTTGAACTGGGTGAGGGTGAGACCGAGTGGGCGCAGGTTGCGTTCGACGGTCGCGCGCCACTCCAGCGCGGCGTGGTGCAGCCAGAACCCAGGACTCAGCAGCGGGCCGCGCGGTTCAGCCACGTTCGCGCTCCTGAGCCGCACCCGCCAGCCGCCGCGCCTCGAGTTCCAGCGCCGCGAAGGTCAGATGCATATCGGCACGGATGCCGCGCTCCCAGATCAACCGGAAGATCGGCCGGAACGGGCCGTGCACCTCCATCCGCTTGCCGACGCGCACAGTCCCATCGCCGAGCGGTTCATAGGTGTAGTGACCGCGAATCTTCCCGAACGGAATTCCGGCCTCACTGGTCCACGACCGCCCCGGCTCGACCGCCGTGATGGTGAACGGACCGGCTGGCGCGCCTTTGGGTTTCACCCACCCGGTCGCGCCCGGCGCGAACGCCCCGTCGATCCGGGCCTTCTCCTCATGCGGATCCCAGGACGGCCAGTTGACCACATCGGTGGCGGCCTGCCAGATCTCCTCAACCCCTCCGGCGATAACGGCTTCTTCGTGGATCACATACATCGGAACACTCCCCGATCAGTTGTTGTTGCGACAACAGTATCTGTTGTCGCAACAACAAGTCAAGAGGGCAGCGCCGTACCTTCCGCGCCGGGCTCGGCGGTAGCGTCGCAGCGATGAGCAGCCTGCAGGTGGCCATCGTCGGATATGGCTTGGCCGGATCGGTCTTTCATGCGCCGTTGATCGCCGCGCAGCCGCGGATGCGGGTGGCGGCGGTGGTGACGGCATCGCCCGAGCGGGGTGAGCAGGCCCGGCGCGAGCATCCCGGGGTGCGGGTGCTGGCGAGTGCGGAGGAATTGTTCGCCGATATCGCCGGCATCGATCTCGTGGTCGTCGCGACGCCGAATCGGACGCATGCGCCGCTGGCGCGGCAGGCGTTGGACGCCGGGTTGCCGGTTGTCGTCGACAAGCCGTTCGCGGTGCATGTGGACGAGGGCGAGGATCTGATCACACGAGCCGAGAGCGTCGGTCTGGCGCTGTCGGTATTCCAGAATCGGCGCTGGGACGGCGACTTCCTGACGGTGCGGCAGTTGATCGCGGACGGGCGGCTCGGCGAAGTGCGGCGGTTCGAATCGCGGTTCGAGCGGTGGCGGCCGGTGCCGAAGGGTGGCTGGCGCGAGGTCGGTTCCGCAGATGAGGGTGCCGGATTGCTGTTCGACCTGGGCAGCCATCTGATCGACCAGGCGGTGACGCTGTTCGGTCCGGTGCGTTCTGTGTACGGCGAGCTGGATCGGCGACGGCCAGGTATCCAGACCGATGACGATGCGTTCGTCGCACTCACCCACACCTCGGGCGTGCGATCACATTTATGGATGAGCGCGGTAACACCACAGCTGGGGCCGCGTTTCAGAGTGCTCGGTTCCGAATCAGGTTACCTCACTTATGGATTGGACCCACAGGAGCAGGCGCTGCGAGCGGGCCGCCGACCCGATGACGGTGCCGAACCTTGGGGCGCAGTCGAACCCGAGCGCTGGGGTGTATTGGGCGCGGAACCCGCTGCGGAACCCGTCCCGACGCTCGCGGGCGACTACCCCGCCTTCTACTCCGGAATGGCCGCCGCGATCCTCGACGGCGCACCCGTTCCCGTCGACCCGCGCGATGCCGTCACCACGCTGCGACTGTTGGACGCGGCGCGTAGCTCGGCGCGCCTCGGCGAGACCGTCACCAACTGACCCGACTCGCGACGACCCAGCGAAGCTCGCCGCGGCCGGCTAAGGTGCGGCGGTGCAAACAGCGGAATTCGTCGAGCACGGCGCCTCCATCGCGGACCGGCTCACCACAACCCAGGCAGTGCCACCGTGGTGGTTGGTTCTCGCGACAGCAGTGGCGGCGCTGATTCTGGTCGGATACAGCCCGCTGTGGCGGGTGACCCGCAATGTGGTCACCATCGCGCACGAGGGCGGTCATGCGCTCACCGCGCTGCTGACCGGTCGCAGGCTCAACAGCATCACCCTGCACTCCGACACCTCCGGACTGACCGTATCGAGCGGAAAACCCTATGGCCTCGGCATGATTCTCACCGCGATGGCGGGCTATCCCTCGCCACCGCTGCTCGGTCTCGGCTTCGCTGCACTGCTGGGCGCCAACCGCATCACGCTGATGCTCTGGACCGCCATCGCCCTGCTCGCCGCCGTCCTGATCAAGGTGCGCAATTTCTACGGACTGCTGACGGTATTCGGCTTGGGCGCCATCGTCTTCGCCGTGTCCTGGTTCGGAACCGATACGGTGCAAGCGGGTTTCGCCTACCTCGGCGCGTGGTTCCTACTGCTCGCGGGCACCCGACCGGTCATCGAACTGCAGCGCGGCCGGGTCCGGCGCTGGCAGATGCCGCAGGGCGCGGACTCCGATGCCGATCAGCTCGCCCGGCTCACTCATATCCCCGCGTTGCTCTGGGTATTCGTCTTCGGTGCGGTCGCCGTCGCCGCACTGGTGGGCGGGGCGCTGCTGCTCTCCGAGGCAGCCGGCGTCTGCATTCCCAATGTCTCCGACGCCACCTGCACCACACCGGCCCTGTCGGTCCGATAGATCCCGTACACCGCAAGACACAGCGCGAGCCACAGCGCGCCGATACACCAGCCGCCGAGAATATCGGTCGGCCAGTGCACGCCCAGATACCACCGGGAAAGGCCAACGGCCATAACGAATACGGCTGCCACGGTCACCGCGGTCCGGCGTGCGGCCGGGCGATCCAGCCGCGAGAGCACCACCGCGGCAAGGACTCCGATCACCACGATCGAGCCGAGACTGTGCCCGGACGGAAAAGCCTGATTGGTCTCGGTGACGAGGTGGTCGACCGCGGGCGGGCGACTCCGGCCGACAAGGTGTTTGCCGACCACGACGAGCACTCCGGCGCCCGCGGTGGCGACACCGACCAGCACCGCCTCCGACCAGCGCCGACGCCAGGCCAGCCCGAGACACAGGACTATCGCCAGCGCCGTCATCGGCAGGGTGCCGCCCAGGTCGCTGATCCCGATCGCGACCGGCGTGACCACACCGGCACGGTGTCCGACGATCCAATCGGTTCCCGGCCGGTCGATCGCGGTGACGCCGTCGTGGCCGAGGACGCTGACGGTAATGCCGACGACCACCGCGGCCAGCACTGCCACGCCCCAGACCGGAACGGGGTGCGGTGGCGCGTGGTGATTGGTCATACCACCACAATGACAGACCGGGGCTGAGAACTTTCTGAGTGTCCGCCTGCGGAAATACGTGACAGGCCGATCCGATGTCGTAGGGTGTTGGCCGTGAATCGATGGCCGGACCACGCCAACGCCGGGCCGGACGGGCACTCTCCAGTGGCAGAGCTGGCTCGTGCGGTGATCGACGCCGTATGCGACACGATCGCGGGCTGGCTGCATCCGCTCGCGGGTGCGGCGACGGTACCGCTGCTGCTGATCATTCCGCTGGTCATCGTTGGTGTGGCCTGGCTGGCCGCAGCACGCGTCGCGCGCAGCCGCACACATTCCGACAGAACGTGAGCTAATTCGACTCCCATGCCGTAACCGCTTCGCGTACCAGTTCGGCGGGATCCTGCATCGCGTCCACGGTGACGCCGAACTCATCGCAAGCCAGCGGCTGCAACGCCGCCAGCTGCGAATCGAGCAGGGCCGACGGCATGAAATGGCCGCGGCGCTCGTCCATCCGGCGAGCCAGCTCCGCGCGTGACGCGGCCAAATGAACGAAGAACGCCCCCGGTGCGGCCGCACGCAGCCGATCGCGGTACCTCCGCTTCAGCGCCGAACAGCTGACCACGCCACCGCGCTCCTGTCGCTCCCCCAGCCAGGCCGCCACGATGTCGAGCCACGGCGCGCGATCCGCATCCGTCAGCGGCACACCGGCGGCCATCTTCGCGATATTGGCGGCCGGATGGAAGTCGTCGCCCTCGGCGTATTCGACGTGCAGCGTCTCGGCGAGCAGCGCGCCGACCGTGGACTTTCCGCATCCGGAAACACCCATCACGACTATGACCGGCGCTACCGACCGTTCGGGCATGGCCACCTCCGCACTCATTCGGCCGGGCAAGCGCCGACGGCTCCTCAGGCTCCGACCCTAGCGGCGGCGCGCTAGGACGACGCGAGGACAAAGGTTTTCGCGGCCTTGTCGTGCCAGCCCTGACGAGCGGCCTTGTCGCAGTAGGGCGATAGCGCGCACAGCACACCCCAGACACCGCAGACCAGGCTCGGCAGGACGAGGGTGGCCCAGCGGATGAGGGCAGCCACGCTGCCGATGCCCTCGCCCGGCGCGGCCGCGGTATCGGTGCGCACGACCCGGATGCCGAGCGCCTTCTTGCCGAAGGTCGCGCCCTGGGTCGCGGTGAGGCCGACCTCGTAGGCGATGCTGGCGAGTAGACCGAGCAGGACGACGAGCAGTGCGGTGCCGATACCGAATCCGGGGTCGGTCTCGGCGGCGTATTCGCTCGACGAGTCCGCGCTGACGACGACCGCCGCGACGATGCCGATCGGGATGCCGACGATGACGGTATCGATCAGCCGCGCGCCCAGCCGGGTTCCCATGCCCGCGAGCCGATACCGGCCGGAGGGGATGGTGAGGTAGACGGTGCCGGGCGTGCTCAAGGATTTCCCCCTCTATGTGGTTGGTGGCGATCTGCGGTCTGCGGCGGGAACAGGAGGCGTGCCCGCCGAACTCCCCTCCACATGGCCCGGCCGACCTGATTCCTGTTCCCGCTCGCCGTTCCGGACCTCGATTTCCGGATGGTTCGCCGGAGCAAGCCGACGACCGAACGCTATGCGGCGGCCCGGGTCCGCAGCGACCGGCCAGCTCGCCGCGTGACGCATATGCGCAGTTCACGGGACTACAACGGAATTCCGGACCGGAATGCTGGTCTGGCGGACCGGACCGGTAATTTGATGTCTCGCAACGGCTCACGACGCCGCAGGAGGGGAATTCGGTGACGACATCGGTCAGGGCGCTGGTCGTCTCAGCGCTCGTAGTCTTGGCAATGCCGGGTATCGCGCGGGCCGACGAGCCGGTCGATATCTTGCAGGCGGGTGCCGACGCCGCGGTCGCGAGCGGAGTTCCGGGTGTCATCGGGTTGGTTCGGAATGGTTCGCAAACTCGCTACGTGCACGCTGGCTACGGCGACCTGTCCACCCGAACCACCGCCGACCCGGCCGCACAGTTCCGCATCGGCAGCTTCACGAAGGCGTTCGTGGCGGTGGTTCTGCTGCAATTAGAAGCCGAACATCGGCTGTCCCTGGACGACCCGATCGACCGATGGGTTCCCGGCGCAGTGCCCGACAATGCCGGTATCACCGTCCGCCAACTGCTCAACCACACCTCCGGACTGCCGGAGTACGCCGACGATCCCCGGATCTCACTGCCCTATTTCGCCGGGATCGAGCCACCGCAGGCTCAGTCGCCCCAGGCACTGGTCGACATCGCACTGCAGCGGGGCCGGACCGGAGCGCCTGGTGAACGGTTCGACTACGCCAACACCAACTATGTCGTCGCTGGCATGGTGATCACCGCCGTCACGGGCAAGCACACGGCCGATGAAGTGCGCGAGCGCATCATCGAACCATTACATCTGCGCGACACCGCCTTTCCCGTCACCGACCCGAACCCGCACGGCAACTGGCTGCACGGCTACACCTGGCAGCGCGATATCTCGATCGCCAGCCCGCGGATCTACGGTGCGGCGGGCGCGATGGTCTCCACCCTCGACGACTTCGCCACCTTCACGCACGCCCTGTACTCCGGTCGACTGCTGCCACCCGAACAACAGGCCGAACTCGTCACAACCGTGCCGACGCAAGACAGCGGCAACGGCTACGGGCTCGGCATCATGCACGCGCAGGCGCCGTGCGGTCCGGTCTGGGCCTACGTCGGCCGGGTACTCGGCTACGACAACCGGATCATCGTCAGCGAGGACGGCGACCGCATCGCACTGCTCATCGGGAACGAATTCCACCTGCTCGCCGACCACACCTCCGGCGCGCGGATACTCGACGACGCCGCCGTGCGAGCCTTCTGCGCACTATGATCAGCAAGGCGGTCGATAGGCCATCCGCGGCACATGCGCCTGCCACACCTCACGGGTCAACACCGTCCGGCCGACATCGCAAATGCGCGCGACCGCGTGCTGCGGATCCAGATCCCACACGCTCATCACGCCGTTCCCGGTGCCGACCAGGTAGCGGCCCGCCGGATCGAAGGCCAGCTGCCAGCTCGTCGTGCTCGGCACGGTGATGGAGTGGCCGAGGGGTTTCGGATGTCCGCGGTCGGTGAAATCCCATAGGCGCACCGTCGAATCCGCGCTCGAGGTCGCCATCGTCCTACCGTCCGCGCTGAAGTCGACCGACAGCACGTTCAAACCGTGCGTGGCAACGGGCTCGCCCAGTTTGCGCACGTGCGCGGGGTCGGTGATATCCCAGACCTGCAGGGTGTCGGCCGCGAGGCTGACCAGGGTCTTACCGTCCGGCGTAATGCCGATCCAGCCGAATGGTTTGGCCGACTCGCTCGGAATCTCGCTGACCACGCGCGGTTCGGCCGGATTCGACAGATCCCAGAGCCGGATGACATAGCGATCCTGGCCGGAATCCGTCCGATCCGAGGTCATGGTGGCCATCAGCTCGTCACGAGTGCCGTACATGGCGAAGGCGCCGCCGCTGCCGGTGGACAGCGGCATCCGGCGACCCAGCGGGACCGGATGGGCGCGGTCGGCCAGATCCCACACCTGGAACGGCCAGGCGGCGTCGTCGGCGATGGTCCACAGATAGCGACCGCCCGGACTGAACATCCCGGCGAATATGCCGGGAAGTTCCGCGACCGTCCGCGGGTGCGCGGCATCGGTGACGTCGTGCAGGAGCACCCTGGGTGGCGTTCCGACCGTCGAGGCGACGGTGCGCCCGTCGCGGCTCACCGCGGCTCCGGCCGCGTACAACTCGCTGGGTCCGGCCCCGAGGGCGGCGAGTTTGCGCAGCGTAGTGCGATCACGCACATCCCACAGTGCGACCTCACCGTTGATCGCGCCGGTCACCATGGTGCCCTCGGCGCTGAACACCGGCGGCAGCGGCGACCACCCGATCCACCCGCCGAGGACCGCCGGTGCCAGCGACCAGAGCCGGACCAGCCCGAGCGCGCCGGCGGCCGCGACGGTATGCCCGTCCGGACCGAAGGCCAGCGAGTTCTGCGCGTCCTGACAGACCACCATGGAACTGACCTCGGGGCACGGCGACGACGATGCCAGCAGTGGTTCCCCCAGCGGCCGCGGAACAGCGCGGTCGGCGATATTCCAGACCGTCACGCCATTGCGATTGCCGGCCGCCAGGGTGTCCCCGTCCGGGCTGAATGCCAGTGAGCGCACCGCCGATTTGGCGGCCGCGAGCAGCGAACTGCGAAAGACCGGCCGGACCGGATCGGTGATATCCCACAGTCCGACCGTGGCGTCGCCGATGTTCTCGGCCCACGGCGAATCGCCACCGCTGCCGACAGCCAGGGTCGCACCGTCCGGGCCGACCGCGATCGCTCGCACCGGCCGCGCCGGAATCGGCAGCGGCGCACCGAGCGGTCTCGGCGCGTCCGCGATGGTCCACAGTTGGATCGCGTCGTCGTAGGCGACGGCGAGCCAGGATCCCTTGGGATGGAATGCCATCGATCGGATCTGCTGTGGAATCGGCAGCGGCGCACCGATTTTCGTCGGTGCGGCCGGATTCCGCAGGTTCCACAGCGTGACGGTGTGATTGTTGTCGGCCGCCGCAAGCACCCGTCCGTTGGGGCCGAAGGCCACTTGGGTCACACCGGCGCCGGTCGGGCGCGCCGTCTGGACCGGATGCCGCGGATCTTCGACATTCCATAGCTGTAATGCGTTTCCGCAGGCCGCCGCGAGGAGCTTTCCGTCGGGGCTGAACGTCACCGAGGTCGCCACGCCGTCACAATTCAGCGGCGCACCCATCGGCTGCGGACGCGCGCGATCGGTGAGGTCCCAGAGTCGGACGGTGTGGTCCTCACCCGCCGAGGCGAGCAGCGCGCCACCCGGCTGATACACGACTTGATCGACCGCGCCGACATGGCCGGACAATGGCGTGGCCAGCGGCAGGTTCTGCGTGCTCAGCAGTCGCGAATTCACCTCCGGGTCATCGGGTTTGAGACGATGGGCGACCAGAGCGAGTTGGGCCGACAGGGTGGGGTCGGTACTGCGCAGACTCTCGGACTCGGTGAGCACGGCCGATAGCAGGGCATTGTCCTGCTGTTCGTCCTTCAATCTGACCTGGCCGTAGGCGGCGATGCCGAGCACAAGGACGCCGACGCCGAGCAGTGCGAGCACCGTGCGGGTCGCGGCGGCCCAGCGTCGCGACTTTGTTCGGGAAATCTCTGCCGCGGTGAGGAATTCGACCACGGTTTCGGTGGCCGGATGCCGTTGCGCGGCCTCCTTCGCGGTCGCCAGCCGAGTGCCGCGGTAGAGCAGGGCCGGATCGGCGCCCGAGGAAACCCAGTCCGCCGCATCGGCTTCCAGCCGTTGGCGCACCAGATAGCCGACGCGGTCCTCCTCGATCCAGGCCCGCAGGCGCGGCCAGGCCCGCAACACGATTTCGTGGGTGAAGTAGGCGCTGTCGGCATCGGAGGTCACCAGCCGGGCGCGGACCAGCGTCTCCAGGACCGTGTCGGCGGCCTCGGAATCGACTGCCCGGGTGATCAATTCGGCGCGGGCCGCGCGGCGCCTGGTGTCGTGGCCGTCGGGTCCGACACTGACCAGACCCAGCAGCAGGGGTTTCGCCTCGATCTGCTGGGTGACGGTGAGTTCGGACCAGGCCTGTTCGGCGGTCGCCGCGACGGAACCGGTTACCCCGCCCGCCTTTCGGTATCCGGCGACGGTCAGTCGAAGTCGTTCCCGATGTTCCCAGGTCGCCGCCATGACATGGGATAGCAGCGGCAGTGCGCCCGGATCGTAGCTGCGCCGGTTCTGATGATCGCCGAGACCGCACAGTTCGGTGACCACCAACTCGACCAATCCGGGCTCGAGTTCGAGGCGCGCCGCCGCGGCGGGGCCGGTAATGGCCTCGGACAGCTCGCTCAGGCGCATCGGACCGAGCACGTAGCCGCGATTGTTCAGCACGTCCTGCAGGATCGGGTAGTCCAGGCACGGCGCGTAGAAATCGGCGCGGATGGCCAAGACGACAGTGACCCAACGCTTTTCGTGCGGACCTGCCAGCGTCGCCAGCGCGGTCAGGAAATCCTCACGTTCCTGCTCGTCCTGGCAGGCGGTGAACAACTCCTCGAACTGATCCACGATGAGCAAACCGTGCTGGCCGATCGCCCAGGTATCTCCCACCGCCTCGGTCAGCGTTACCCGCGGTCGTGCGCCAGGGGTGAGAGTGACTATCCGCCAATCCTTTTCGACCTTCTGGACCGCCGGGACCAAGCCCGCGTGCAGCAACGAGGACTTGCCCGCCCCCGACGCGCCGACGAGGGCGACAATGCCGCCGCCGGCCGCCGCGTCGAGCGTGCTCAGCACCATCTCGGTGAAATCGCCGGTGGCACGACTGCGGCCGAAAAACCATGCGGCGTCATCGGATTGATAGGCCGTCAGCCCGCGATAGGGGCAGACAGCACTCGCCGGATCGGACTCGGGCTTCCAGGTGACGGCCGCCTGCCACAGCCGTCGCCACTCCGGCAGATCCACCAGTACGCGCTCCACCGGCGCGGCCGACTTCTTGGTCAGGTCGATCAGGGTCAGCAGGATCGGCAGCAGCGTGTCGAACTGCGCGGGCACATTGCGGCCCGAGCGCCAGTCACTGATCCGCTGCAGCGATGCCGCACTCCCCTTCGCCGGTCCGCGCGTGGCCTTCATCCGTGCCTCGGCCGCGGTGGCCACCTGCCGCAGTTTCGGATTGCCCGCGGCCTCGAACAAGCTCGTCAAACGCTGGGCGAATACCGATCTCGGCGATGCCCTCCGTAGCTCGGATTCCGATTCGACCGCGCCAACCACCGGCCAATGATATGCGGCGCCGCACCGGTGGCCGGTGTCGGCGCCGCCCGCATCTACCGCTGGATCCTCGACCGCGACGATCTGGACCTCATTGCGGCCGAGGCGATGTCGCGACTAGAGGTCGTCCACGGTGGCGGATTCGGTGCGGGACAAGTTGATTCCCAGATTGGCCGCCGCCCGATCGATCTCTTCGTCGTCCTCGCGCATCTCGATCGCCGCACCGTCGGAAGACAGCACCTCGACGTTGAGGCACAACGACTGGAGTTCCTTGAGGAGCACCTTGAACGATTCCGGGATGCCCGGCTCCGGAATGTTATCGCCCTTGACGATGGCCTCGTAGACCTTCACGCGGCCGACGATATCGTCGGATTTGATGGTGAGCAGTTCCTGCAGCGTGTAGGCGGCGCCGTAGGCCTGCATGGCCCAGCACTCCATTTCACCGAAGCGCTGACCACCGAACTGCGCCTTACCACCCAGCGGCTGCTGGGTGATCATCGAGTACGGACCGGTCGAACGGGCGTGGATCTTGTCGTCGACCAAGTGGTGCAGCTTCAAGATGTACATGTAGCCGACCGCGACCGGATACGGGAAGGGATCACCGGAACGGCCATCGAACAATGTCGCCTTCCCATCCGCGCCGACCATCACCTCGCCGTCGCGATTGGGCAGCGTGCAGCCGAGCAGACCGGTCAGTTCCTCTTCGCGGGCGCCGTCGAACACCGGGGTGGCGATATTGCTATTCGCCGGCGCGGCCCACATCTCCTCCGGCAGTGTGGTCGCCCAGTCGGGTGTGCCCTGAATCTCCCACCCCGCCTTGCCGATCCATCCGAGGTGGGTCTCCAAGATCTGGCCGATGTTCATACGACGCGGCACACCGTGGGTGTTCAGGATGATGTCCACCGGGGTGCCGTCGGGCATGAACGGCATGTCCTCGGTCGGGAGGATCTTGCCGATAACACCCTTGTTGCCGTGGCGACCGGCGAGCTTGTCGCCGTCCTGGATCTTGCGCTTCTGCGCCACGTACACCCGGACCAGCTCGTTGACGCCCGGAGGCAGATCGTCGTCGTCCTCGCGCGAGAACACGCGGATACCGATGACCTTGCCGGACTCACCGTGCGGCACCTTCAGCGAGGTGTCACGGACCTCGCGCGCCTTCTCACCGAAGATCGCGCGCAGCAGCCGCTCCTCCGGGGTCAGCTCGGTCTCACCCTTCGGGGTGACCTTGCCGACCAGGATGTCGCCGTCGCGGACCTCGGCGCCGATGCGCACGATGCCGCGCTCGTCCAGGTCCGCCAGGACCTCATCGGAGACGTTCGGGATGTCCCGGGTGATCTCCTCGGCGCCGAGCTTGGTGTCGCGGGCGTCGATCTCGTGCTCTTCGATGTGGATCGAGGTGAGCACATCCTCTTCCACGAGGCGCTGCGACAGGATGATCGCGTCCTCGTAGTTGTGGCCTTCCCACGGCATGATCGCCACGAGCAGGTTCTTGCCGAGAGCCATCTCACCGTTCTCGGTGCACGGACCGTCGGCCAGCACCTGACCGGTCTCGACCCGCTGACCCTCGTCCACGATCGGCCGCTGGTTGGCGCAAGTGCCCTGGTTCGAGCGTGCGAACTTGCGCATCCGGTAGCTCTTGCGGGTGCCGTCGTCGGCCATCACGGTGACGTAATCGGCCGAAACCTCTTCCACCACGCCGGACTTCTCGTTCACCACGACGTCACCGGCGTCGACCGCGGCGCGCAGCTCCATACCGGTGCCCACGATCGGAGCCTCGGAACGGATCAGCGGCACGGCCTGGCGCTGCATGTTCGCACCCATGAGGGCACGGTTGGCGTCGTCGTGCTCGAGGAACGGGATCATCGCGGTCGCGACCGAAACCATCTGGCGCGGCGAGACGTCCATGTAGTCGACCTCGGAGGCGGGGACGAGTTCGTTCTCGTCATTGCCCCGGCGGCAGAGCACGCGCTCCTCGAGGAAGCGGCCATCGGCGTCGACCGGCGAGTTGGCCTGCGCACGTACGTGGCGGTCCTCCTCGTCGGCGGTGAGGTACTTGACCTCATCGGTGACCACGCCGTCGACCACCTTGCGGTACGGCGTCTCGATGAAGCCGAACGGGTTGACCCGCGCGTACACCGACAGCGAACCGATCAGGCCGATGTTCGGGCCTTCCGGGGTCTCGATCGGGCACATGCGGCCGTAGTGCGAGGTATGCACGTCGCGGACTTCCAGACCGGCACGCTCACGGGACAGACCACCCGGGCCCAGCGCCGAGAGACGACGCTTGTGGGTCAGACCCGAGAGCGGGTTGTTCTGGTCCATGAACTGCGACAGCTGGGAGGTTCCGAAGAACTCCTTGATCGCGGCCACGACGGGACGGATGTTGATCAGGGTCTGCGGCGTGATCGCCTCGACGTCCTGGGTGGTCATCCGCTCGCGGACCACGCGCTCCATGCGGGAGAGGCCGACCCGGATCTGGTTCTGGATCAGCTCGCCGACGGTGCGCAGGCGACGGTTACCGAAGTGGTCGATGTCGTCGACCTCGACCGGCACCTCTTCGCCGCCGGGCGCGGTCATCGCACGATCACCGGCGTGCAGACGCACCAGGTACTCGATCGTGGCGACGATGTCTTCCTTGGTGAGCACCGACGCGGTGATCGGCTCGCCGAGGTGGATGCCCAGCTTCTTGTTGATCTTGTAGCGACCGACGCGCGCCAAGTCGTAACGCTTCTCCTTGAAGAACAAGTTCTCCAGCAGAGTCTGCGCGGACTCCTTGGTCGGCGGCTCGCCCGGACGCAGCTTGCGGTAGATATCCAACAGCGCCTCATCCTGACCGGCGGTGTTGTCCTTCTCCAGCGTCGACATCATGATCTCGGAGAAGCCGAAACGCTCGACGATCTCCTCGGTCGTCCAACCCAACGCCTTCAACAACACCGTGACCGGCTGACGACGCTTACGGTCGATACGCACACCCACGGTGTCGCGCTTGTCGACATCGAACTCCAGCCACGCACCACGCGACGGAATCACCCGCACACTGTGCAGATCCTTCTCGGTGCCCTTGTCGACGGTGTGATCGAAGTACACACCCGGCGAACGCACCAGCTGCGAAACCACGACGCGCTCGGTGCCGTTGATGATGAACGTGCCCTTATCGGTCATCATCGGGAAATCACCCATGAAGACCGTCTGACTCTTGATCTCACCGGTGTTGTTGTTGATGAACTCAGCGGTCACGAACAACGGCGCCGCGTAGGTCATGTCCTTGTCTTTGCACTCGTCGATGGAGGCCTTGACCTCCTCGAAACGAGGATCCGAGAAAGACAGGGACAT
>NZ_JBKBET010000029.1:0-4670 GCF_048910785.1 Nocardia nepalensis
GCCATGAAGGTTGATGGTGTGTTTTTTGCTGGGGTGGGTTCGGCTGGGGTGGGTGTGGTGGATGTTGGGGTTGCGGTGGAGCGTGGTTGGTGGGATGCGGGGGTGGCGGAGCGGTCGGGTTTGGTGTCGGTGACGGTGGCGGGTGGTGTGCCGGCGCCGGATTTGGCGGTGGAGGCGGGGTGTCGGGCGTTGGTGGGGTCGGGGGTTTCGGTGGGGGAGGTGGATGCGGTGTTGCATACGAATGTGCATCCGCAGGGGCCGGATGGGTGGTCGGCGCAGCATTATGTGAATCGGCGGACGGTGAATCGTCCGGTGACGTCGGTGGAGATTCGGAATGGGTGTATCGGGTTTTTTTCGGCGGTGCATTTGGGGGTGTGTTTTTTGTTGGCGGATGTGGGTCGGCGGGCGGTGTTGGTGACGGCGGCGGATAATTTTGGTACTCCGGCGGTGGATCGGTGGTCGGCGTCGCGGTTGTTCGTGTTGGCTGATGGTGGGGGTGCGGTGGTGTTGTCGAAGGGGGGTGGTTTTGCGCGGTTGTTATCGATTGATTCGGTCTCCGACCCCGAACTGGAACGCCAGCATCGCGGCGGTGAGCAACTGTTCCCGCCGGGACTCACTGCCGGCGCCACGTTGAATTTCGATGAACGAATGGAGTACTGCCGCCGCGAGCCGGTCGCCGGTGAGCGTTCGCTGAGCGACTTCGGCGCGGTACTGATCGACAGCGTGGAGCGGGCACTGAAGGACGCCGAACTCGACCTCGACGACATCGTCCGCGTCGTGCACGACGGATTCAGCCGCGAGGGTCTACACGCGATCTTCTTGGACCCGTTGGGGATCGAGGAGGAGCGCGGCATCTGGGATTACACCCGGCGGGTGGGGCATGCTGGTCCGGTCGATCAGATCCGTGGGCTCGAGTACCTCTGGCGCAGTGGTGAAGTCCGCATCGGTGACCGGGTACTGCTGCTCAGTGGCGGCCCTGGGATGGAAGCGGCGTGCGCGGTCGTGGAGATCATCGGCGCGCCGCCGGCCTAGGCCAACACAACCAGGTGCAGCATCGTGATCGTGAGATGGAGCGGCGCGCTGATCGCAACCGCGGCGGCGGTCGCACGCAGGGCCAGCCGCCACAGCAAACTGGAGTTCCGACCGGGGTTGGCGGCAAGACGGGCGAGTCGATGTTCGATCGCCTGATCCGCCATTGCGAGGGCCCCGGTCGGCGGACACCGCATGGCCATGTGCAACAACGCAGATCGCACCGCCTCCGGGCCGCATGCACGCGCCGCCACGGAATCGGCACTCAACTCGACCAATTCCGCTATCGCGGCGGGTGCACCCCGGAAAAGTGGTACGAACGGCAAAGCCGCACCGAGCGTTTGGACCCAGGTAAGCAGAGCATGATGCCGTCCGCGTAGATGTGCCCGCTCATGGGCGATAACAGCCGCGGCGGCCGCATCACCGAGCCGAAACACGCCCTCGGTCGCCACGATGAACTCACGGCGGCCGCTGAGGCTGAATGCGACCGGCTGTTCGTGATCCAGCCGCAGCACATCCGGCATCGCCGACTCGGTCCGAGCAACCACCCGCAGCAGATCCGCATGCTTGTCAGCAGCACGGACGCGGCGGTTCGTCGCGCGCAGGATACGAAACCCTATCCACGCGGCACCGCTAGCGAGCAAAATGGCCATTGACCCGCCGACGAGGCATTCGACCCCGTGAGAAGCACCGTGCCCCAAGGCCTTCCACGTCCGATGCGAGAAGATGATTTTCGAAGCGAGTGTCAGACCGTGTTCGGGCAGGAACAGGACGACCGTGCTGCACACCGTCGTCGCAATGACACCGAGAATCGCCGCCAACCATGCAACCAGTAGTAGCGATGGATCACGCCGGGCGACGTCGATACGACCGAGAACCCTGGGGCCGGATATGGCCACCACTATCGCGGACACCAGCAACAGCAGCGCTGGGAGCATCCCATCACTCCTTCTTATCGCTCCGTACCCGGACATCGGTCGCGAAGTCGCCCGGCCGCGATTGCGGCCGAAGCCGAACCGCGCGCTGTATCGAAGAACCGAGGAACAGCCGCTACGACAATCGGGGACTGGCGCGGACGCGGACGTCGCAAAGGCCCGCACCGATGCGGCCTTCACCCAAGGTACCGCGAGACAATGTGTTGTCGTATCGACGTCATGTGTCGAATCTCTGTCGCCGAGCCCTTATTTATTGGGGCACAGCTGATCTGAACGCCGACACACCGACTTCGATGTG
Organism: Nocardia nepalensis; assembly: GCF_048910785.1. Taxonomy (NCBI): domain Bacteria; kingdom Bacillati; phylum Actinomycetota; class Actinomycetes; order Mycobacteriales; family Nocardiaceae; genus Nocardia; species Nocardia nepalensis. Next base: position 2,263 of record NZ_JBKBET010000029.1, read on the forward strand.
AGTTCGCCGTGTCCGGCGTTCCCTTGCTGCCTACTATGCCGCTTAGTACCTTAGTGACCGGTGTCACTTGGCGCTGAGCTTATGAAGGGGAGGACGCGCTCATGCCCGATTCGATCAGTTCTATCCCATCCGATACCGCATTCGAACAAAAGTGCGTGCGCTGGAACGATGACCTGCCGACGATTTCGTCTCTGGATGGTGTTCCCGTCAGCCTCGTCCCGATAAAGCTTCTGTCCCATGCCAATTCGGTCCGGCAGGCCGGTGAGGATTCGGCGCATACGCAGATGCTCGCCGAGACGGAGACCCCGCTGCCGCCGATCGTCGTCCATCGCGCCACCATGCGCGTGATCGACGGCATGCACCGAGTGCGGGCCGCGCAGTTGAACGGGCGCACCGCGATCGAAGCCCGCATCGTCGACTGCGACGAGGACACCGCATTCCTGCTCGCAGTCGCCTCGAACATCCAACACGGACTGACCCTGAGCAGCGCCGACCGAAAGGCGGCGGCGGGACGCATGATCATCGGGCATCCGGACTGGTCCGATCGCGCGGTGGCCGCGGCAACGGGGTTGTCGGCTTCCACCGTGGCGCTGGTTCGTGCCGCTTGTTCAACTGTGGAAAGCGTGCAGTCGAACACCCGGCTGGGCAAGGACGGCCGGATGCGCCCGGTCGACAGCGCCGCATCACGGGAGCGCGCCGCCGAGCTGCTGCGCGAGAACCCGACCGCGGCGTTGCGGGAAGTCGCCAGAGCCACCGGGCTTTCCCCGGCCACCGTCGCGGATGTGCGGCGGCGCACCGAACGCGGCGAGGACCCGGTTCCCGCAAGATACCGACGACCGCATGACCGACCGGTGAACAAGCCGGTGCCGTCGGCCAAACGGTTCGCCCCGACATCGACGACCGATCCGGATGTCCTGCTGGCCAAGCTGCGAAACGATCCCGCCCTGCGGTACAACGAAGCGGGCCGGCAGACGCTGCGCTGGCTCTACCAGCACACTGTCGACCCCGACCGATGTTCCGAGTTGGTCGCGAGTCTGCCGGGGCACTGGTCGGAGGTCGTGGCCGAACTCGCTGTGAGTTACGCGCAGACATGGCGACAGTTGGCCGAACGGCTGCACGCCGAGGCGCACAGCAGGGTGGCGCAGGGGTTGGATGCTGGCACGTCGCCTACGACAGAGACGGCGTCGTCCATGTGACTCGATACAGCAGCGCGGCTTGAATCCATTCACAGCTCTCGCGACAATCGTGTGCGATGGCCGATTGGATACCGGTCGTTCTCTCGAGGAGGTGCGGGGTGCTCGGGCTCGGTGACCTGGAAGCCGCTGTCATGGACGTGCTTTGGCGTGCCGACCACGCGATGAAGGTGCGTGAAGTGCTCGGTGAATGTACCCAGCCCGGCAGAGCTCCCGCGTACACGACGATCATGACGGTGCTCGACAACCTGCATCGCAAAGGGTGGGTCACGCGCATCCTCGACAACGGTGCGTACCGATATCGCCCGGCCGTGGGCCGTGCCGAAGCTACTTCACGTGCGCTACGGCAGGTCCTGGCCGAATCGGGAAATCCTGAAGAAGCGCTGTTGCATTTCGTGCAGTCTGCCTCCGAGCAGGAGTCGTCGATTCTCGAGGATGCGCTGCGCAACCGGCACTGATCCCGAACATCACGTTTTGGCCGAATATCGCTGTAACCGAGAGCATTTCGTGGTGTCCGAGCAATAGCCGTTGTGTTGTTGTCTATGGGTGACCGGCGAATCTACGATTCACAACATAGATACGCGCGGGAATTCCGTTGTGCTGACTCGGAATTATGTGTCGCTGCAACTCGGTCGAATTGAGGAACTGCCATGAAGGTTGATGGTGTGTTTTTTGCTGGGGTGGGTTCGGCTGGGGTGGGTGTGGTGGATGTTGGGGTTGCGGTGGAGCGTGGTTGGTGGGATGCGGGGGTGGCGGAGCGGTCGGGTTTGGTGTCGGTGACGGTGGCGGGTGGTGTGCCGGCGCCGGATTTGGCGGTGGAGGCGGGGTGTCGGGCGTTGGTGGGGTCGGGGGTTTCGGTGGGGGAGGTGGATGCGGTGTTGCATACGAATGTGCATCCGCAGGGGCCGGATGGGTGGTCGGCGCAGCATTATGTGAATCGGCGGACGGTGAATCGTCCGGTGACGTCGGTGGAGATTCGGAATGGGTGTATCGGGTTTTTTTCGGCGGTGCATTTGGGGGTGTGTTTTTTGTTGGCGGATGTGGGTCGGCGGGCGGTGTTGGTGACGGCGGCGGATAATTTTGGTACTCCGGCGGTGGATCGGTGGTCGGCGTCGCGGTTGTTCGTGTTGGCTGATGGTGGGGGTGCGGTGGTGTTGTCGAAGGGGGGTGGTTTTGCGCGGTTGTTATCGATTGATTCGGTCTCCGACCCCGAAC
>NZ_JBKBET010000030.1:0-40671 GCF_048910785.1 Nocardia nepalensis
GCCATGAAGGTTGATGGTGTGTTTTTTGCTGGGGTGGGTTCGGCTGGGGTGGGTGTGGTGGATGTTGGGGTTGCGGTGGAGCGTGGTTGGTGGGATGCGGGGGTGGCGGAGCGGTCGGGTTTGGTGTCGGTGACGGTGGCGGGTGGTGTGCCGGCGCCGGATTTGGCGGTGGAGGCGGGGTGTCGGGCGTTGGTGGGGTCGGGGGTTTCGGTGGGGGAGGTGGATGCGGTGTTGCATACGAATGTGCATCCGCAGGGGCCGGATGGGTGGTCGGCGCAGCATTATGTGAATCGGCGGACGGTGAATCGTCCGGTGACGTCGGTGGAGATTCGGAATGGGTGTATCGGGTTTTTTTCGGCGGTGCATTTGGGGGTGTGTTTTTTGTTGGCGGATGTGGGTCGGCGGGCGGTGTTGGTGACGGCGGCGGATAATTTTGGTACTCCGGCGGTGGATCGGTGGTCGGCGTCGCGGTTGTTCGTGTTGGCTGATGGTGGGGGTGCGGTGGTGTTGTCGAAGGGGGGTGGTTTTGCGCGGTTGTTATCGATTGATTCGGTCTCCGACCCCGAACAGGAATACCGGCACCGCGGCGGCGAACGTCTCTTTCCCCCTGGAATAACAGCCGGGCGCACGCTGAATTTCACCGAGCGCCTGGACTACTGCGATCGTGAGGCGCTTGCCGGTGGCCCCGCGTTCGATGGCCTCGGAACGGTTTTGCTCGACACCGTGGAGCGAGCGCTGAAAGACGCCGGTGTCACCCTGGACGATATCGCCCGAGTCGTGCACGATGGGTTCACCCATGACGCGATACACGCAATCTTCCTGGGCCCCTTGGGAATCGAGGAAGAGCGTGGCATCTGGGAATACACCCGGCGGATGGGGCATGCCGGTCCCGTCGATCAGATCCGTGGGCTCGAATATCTGTGGCGCAGTGGTGAAGTCGGCATCGGCGACCACGTACTGCTACTGAGCGATGCTCCCGGTATGGAAGCCTCGTGCGCCGTCGTGGAAATCCTCGAAACCCCGTAACTCGGCAAAAACCACGCGATCGCACGGCGCAACGTTCTGGAGGACCCATGCCCGACTACATTCGCCTGTTCACCGAACTGCCGGGCGAGCCACTTGCCTCGATCGGCGGCAAAGCCCGCAACCTGTGCGAACTCGTGCAGGCCGGACTGCCTGTTCCCGACGGATTCTGCGTGACCACGAAGGCATTTCGCACCTTCCTGGACGGCAGCACTGGCATAGAGGACCTGTACCGCGATCTCGACGATATCGACCCGCGGGACACTGCGGCCGTCTTCGCGATAGCCACTGAGTTCAGCAGGACATTGCACGATGCACCGATGCCCGGCGACGTCGCCGCCGAATTGTTCGACGCCTGGCGGACAGCGATTGCGGGCCAGCCCTGCGCCGTGCGATCCTCCGCCACAGCGGAGGACTTGGCGAGCGCGTCATTCGCCGGACAGTACGACACCTTCCTCAATATCCGCGACGAAGCGCAGCTGCTCGACATGATGCGGCAGTGCTGGCTGTCGGCCTTCGCCGAGCGGGCCATAGACTACCGTCAGCGGCGCGGAATAGACCACCGCGGTGTGGAACTCGCCGTCATCGTCCAGCGCATGGCCGACGCGCGAGCGGCCGGAGTGATGTTCACCGCGGACCCCGTCAGCGGACACCGGCGCAGCACCGTCATCAACGCCTCCTTCGGTCTGGGCGAATCCGTCGTGTCCGGATCCGTGAGTCCGGACCTGTACACGGTCCACGCGAACGGCACAGTGCGGAAAACCATTTCGTCCAAGACGACCGCAACCATGCCCATGGCGGACGGCGGCACCGTTGACCAGGCGATACCGGCCGCGCGGCAGAACGAACAGGCATTGCCCGACATCGTCATTCGTGAGCTGGCCGAACTGGGCCGACGGATCGAGGCCCATTTCGGCACCCCGCAGGACGTGGAGTGGGCGTGGACGGACACCGGTCTGCAGGTGCTCCAGTCCCGCCCCATCACGTCGCTGTTCCCGACGCCCGAGCCGCCCGCCGACAGCTGCCTGCACCTGTACTTCTCGTTCGGCCATCAGCAGATGATGACCGAGCCGATCACCCCGCTGGGCCAATCGGTGCTGCGCACCTACTTCCCCTTCGGCCGCCGACTGCCCACCGGAGAAAGCACGCAAATGGTGGCGGCCGGCAATCGGGTCTTCTTCGACTACACCGCGCCGCTGCACTCACCTCTCGCCCGTCGCGTCGTCGCGTGGGCCGTGGGCACGATGGACGCCGGAGTTGGGCGCACGGTCCGAGAGTTTGCCGCACGCACCGACTTTCGCGCGGGCTATCGCCGCGATATCCGCCGAGAGGTTGCCATCCAGGTGTTCCTCGCCCGCTCGGCAGCCAGGATGCTCGCCGACCTTTGCTGGTCGGATCTCGACAGCCGGCACGATGCGGTTCACATGTTCCGAGAGAGGTGTCTTTCGCGTGCTCGGGCGGCGGCCGACAGACCGCTCGGGCCGCACCGCATCATCGCCCTTCAGGCCAATATGCGCACCGTCACGCCACGAATCGTCGACGAACTCGTCATCGGCCCCATGTCGGCTCTGATCGCGCGCCAGCTGCTGGAGCGGCTGTGCCAGCGCTGGCTCGGCAACACCGACGATCTCGGCGCACTCGACAAGGCGATGCCCGGCAATGTCACCACCGAAATGGGTTTGCACATAGGGGATCTCGCCGACATCGTGCGGGAACGGCCTGCGCTGTTGCGGTTGCTCTCCGCCCCGCCCGAAACTCTGGAGACCACTGCGTTCGACGCCGTCGAGGGCGGGCCCGAGTTCCGGCGGGCGCTAACAGCGTTCCTGGACCGCTACGGTATGCGCGGGCCCGGAGAGATCGACATCGCCCGGCCCCGATGGAAGGAACAACCGGCAGCGTTGTTCGCGTCGATTCTCGCCAATATCGGGTCCGGAGCGCCGGGAGAACACCGTAAGCGATTCGACGCGGGTATGCAGGAGGCGCAGGCGGCCGCCACGCGATTGGTCGATCGCGTCCGTGCCATGCCCGCGGGCCGGGTGCGGGCGCGTGTGCTCATGCGCTTGATCCAGGTTCATCGCACCCTGATGGCGCTGCGTGAACACCAGAAATTCCTGACCGTCGGACTGTTCGACATCTACCGCACCGTTATTCGCGAGGAAGTCAGTGCTCTGGTAGACGCCGACGTCATTGCTTCCCAGGCAGAGGCCGTGTACCTCACTCTCGATGAGATCCGCGGCCTGCGCGCCGGACAGCCGCTCGGCGACATCGCCGAGAAGCTCACGGCGCGACGCGCGGATTTCGAAGCTTCACAAGCGTTTCCGGTACCGCGGCTGTTTACCAGCGACGGCGAGATCATCGCGATCGGTGTCGGCGACCGCGGCCGCGACGGTGTGCTCGTCGGCAGCCCGGTGTCGGCGGGGGTTGTAGAGGGGCGGGCACGTATCGTCCGCCGCCCAGAGGATGCCGCCTTCGATGAGGGCGACATTCTGGTCGCGCCCTTCGCTGACCCTGCCTGGACCCCACTGTTCTCGGCGGTTCGAGCGGTTGTGCTGGAGGTCGGCGGCGTCATGGCGCACGGCGCCGTCGTGGCCCGGGAACTGGGTTTGCCCGCAGTCGTCGGTATCGACAACGCGACCGTCCTGATCGCGGACGGCCAGCGCATCCGCGTCGACGGCTCGCTCGGCACCGTCTCGATCATCCCCGAAACCGCTGACGTCCCCGCCTAGGAGACCACCATGTCTAACGAACTGCTCCCACTGCCCGACCAGTGGTCCACGGCCGTTGCCGTAGTCGCACATCCGGACGACCTCGAATACGGATCCGCGGCCGCCGTGGCGCGCTGGACGGCGCAGGGCAAGTACGTCGCCTATTGTCTGGCCACCCGTGGCGAGGCCGGGGTCGACGGCATGGCGCCCGAGGACGCCGGTCCGGCCCGCGAACACGAGCAGCGGGCCGCCGCGGCCGTCGTCGGTGTCTCCGACGTCGAATTCTTGGACCACCCAGATGGAATGATCGAATACGGGCTGCCGCTGCGCCGCGACATCGCACGCGCGATCCGCAAGCACCGGCCCGAGCTCGTCATCACCGCCAACTACCATCCGGCTTGGGTCGGCGGCGCACCCAACCAGGCCGACCATGTGGCAGTAGGACGCGCGGTCATCGACGCGGTCCGTGACGCCGGCAATCGCTGGGTATTCCGGGAATTGACCGACCAGGGGTTGGAACCGTGGAACGGCGTGCAGGCCCTGCTGGTCGCGGGCTCCCCGCACGCTGGGCACGCCGTCGACGTCGGTGACCACTTCGCAACCGGAGTGAAATCGCTACAGGCGCACAGCGTTTACCTCGCGGGCCTGGGCAACGGCCCGCTCGCCGATCCGGAGGCTTTCCTGACGCGGATCGCCCGGGCCACCGGTGAGCGTTTCGGCTGTGCGTACGCCACCGCGTTCGAACTGATCACCTTCCGCTGACAGGAGGAGCCAATGGATATCGGAACTGTCGTCGCACACGTCAAAACAATCCACGACCGAGAACGGGCACTCATCGCGACCATGGACGAAGACAGCGCTCGCGCACCGTCCTCGCTGCCGCGCTGGACCCGCGCCCACGTTCTGTCGTGCCGGATGGCCTTCCTGCGCGCGGCGCTGCGCCAAGTCGACTACGCGCTGGCGGGAAAGGAGATCGAGTTCTACGACGGCGGAAAACCCGGCCGCGAGGCCGAAATCGAAGCTCACGCCAACCGTCCCGGTGATTGGCTGGTCTCGCAGGTCGAGCACACCACGACACAGCTCGACGATGCCTGGGCCCGGCTCACGCCTGCGGAGTGGGAGAAGCGAGCGAACTATCGCGAGCCCAGCAATCTCATCAGCGTGCTCTACGGCAGCTGGCGTGAGGCCGAAATCCACTGCGTGGACTACGACCTCGGGGTAGAGCCAGCTGGCTGGTCGGATGAGTTCTGCTATCACCTGTTCGCCTTCCTGACGCCGCGGGTACCGGCGGGGATACGCATCGAACTGGCGCCGTCGAACGGGCAGTCGACCGTCATCGGTGCCGGACATCTGGTGATCGTCCGGGGCGCCCTGACCGACTTGGCCGCTTGGCTGGCGGGTCGGACGCCCGCCGGACGCGTTGAATCCTCGAACGGACTCTTGCCGCCGCTTCAAGGACTCAGGGGAGGCGAATCATCGCCTCGGGCAAGCTGATTCGGTATGGCCGCTGCGGCGGCTATCGGAAATGGCCGGTGTCGTCGACCGAGCGCCACACGATCTCGAGGCCGCTTCCGCCGAACCTGTCGAAATCACGCGTGATGATCTCCCGCATGCGCTGTAGCGCAGCGGCATCCGCGGCCTCGATGCGAACCGTCAATCGACCATCGGCCGCGTGCAGGGCGCAACGACCCCATGGATCGAAGACCACCATGCCGTCGGTGTCGGACCACTCGCTGTGCAGCCGGAGTTCGCCTCGTCCGATCGGGTGGGCGTCGTGGCCGCGCATCCGGTGAGCCCGCCCGGAACCCATCGCGTGCGCATGCTTGCAGAACTGGTGCAGGAACCGTTGGGCGGATTCGGTTCCGATGTCGGCCTCGATGGTCGGCATGACAATCATCTCCCATCGCTATGGGTCGGTCGTCAGCGAATCAACGTGATACAGCTGAGATTTCGTCGAGGTTGTCGACGTAGGCGGACCGCTTGGGCCGGCGTCCGCGGGCCGTGAGCCCCTTGGGCTTGTACACCGACAACACCGCGGCCGCGATGAGCACCACCAGACCACCGGTGGAATGAACGACATGGGTGGGGTTGCGTAGTTCGGCTATCGGCACGTCCGTTTCCGGCCGAGCGGCGAGTCCGGCGTAGTAGTCGATGGAGTTGGTGTAGATGGCAAGAACCCCCAGCCCGATCAGGTTCAACACCAGCTTGAAAACCACCCAGTAGTGACGGAACAAGCCCCAACTCGTACCGAGTCCCTGAATCACGCCCGTGATGAGCGACGCCACCCCCAACGGGACGATGACGGCCCAGATCCCGATACGCATCGAAGCCAGTGCGCCCCGCACGACAACCGGATCGGTATCGACCAGGACCGTCACCGCTAGGGCGAGATAGAGGATCGCGGCGCCGATCCATCCCGTGGAGGTCACGACGTGGACCAGTAGCGAGAACTTGCGCCAGCGGGGAGTCATTGCCATGATCCGACCCTTCGTCGCGACAACGGACTATCGATACGATGTGTATGTAGATAGACGAAGTGTAATGCAAAATTAGCGAAGGGTCACCCGTGCCGGAATGTGCGACGCAGCTCGGCGGCGATGAGATGCGGCAGTTCCCGGGCCTCGGGAAGCACGCCGCTGAAAACATGGAAGGGATGGAACATCCCGGCGATTCGATGTCTGCTGACCGGCACGCCGGCCTCGGTCAGGCGTTGCGCGAAGGCTTCTGCTTCGTCTCGAAGGACATCGCATTCGGCCGTGATCACGGTGGCCGCGGGCAGACCGGCCAGCTGCGCTTCCCGATAGGGTGCGACCAGGGGATTGTCGCGTTCCGGCCAGCCCGGGCCCAGGTACTGGTCGAAGTACCACTGCATGTCGGACGCGGTCATCGAATAGCCGTCGGCGTAATTCGCGTAACTGGGCCATGCGTCGGGCCGGGTATCGACCACCGGCAACAGCAGTAGTTGATGTCGGATCGGGACCGAGGTCCCGCGCAGCCGCAGACAGCTGGCCGCGGCGAGGTTTCCGCCTGCGCTGTCGCCGCCGACGGCGATCAGCGTGGGATCGATACCGAATTCCGCCGCGGCCGGTGAGCACGCCCAGCCGACGATCGCGCACACATCGTCGAGCGCGGCAGGAAAACGATGTTCGGGTGCCCGGCGGTAATCCACCGCCACGACGGCGCAACCGGTGTGCGCGGCGATCGAGTGGCACAGCCAGTCGTGGCTGTCGAGGTCGCCGAGTGTCCAACCACCGCCGTGCGCATACACCAGGCAGGGCAACGGCTTGCGAGCTGACGGCCGGTACAGCCGCACCCGCGTCGTGCTGATCAAGCGGTCGACCGCAGAGACATGGTCGACGACAAGATCGCGGACATCGATCCCCGGCATGCGGTCGGCCGTGCCCACGGTCGCGACCAGTCGCAGCATGCCTGCCCGGTTCTCCTCGACCGAAAGCTCACGTCGCGGCGGTCGCGGGGGCAGACCGGCGAGCACTGCGGCGGCCTCCGTGGTCAACCCCATGAGCTTCCTCCGTTCCACTCTGCCGATCGGATCCGGCCGCAGACTACTCGGCCGGTGAGCGCGGTGCGCCCGGTGTCCGACCGCCCGGCGAGTCAGGCTTTACCCCAGCCCTTTTCGGTGAACAGGGGTAGGTACTCGGCGGGGACGAACAACCGGTCCTCGGGTAGCGGGATATCGATGTAGCGGTGGGGCGGAAGAAGTTTGCCGTCGTGCGTCCTCAGGTCGATGACCCATCGGTCGGGGCCGGTGCGGACGGTATGGCCGCCGCGCTTGGTGATTCGGCCCAGGTAGCGCAGTTCGAACGGCAGCAGGCGCAGTGGGTCGGCGACCTCGAAGATCCCGTCGTAAGCGGCTCGGGCGGCCTTGACCGACTGCCGGGCGCTGTCCAGACGTCGGTTGGTAATGGGTTGTCCGGGAACGGGAACCGCGTCGGTCAGGGTCGGCTGTTCGCGGAACGGGTCGATGTTGGGCCAGATGAAGTATGGCGTGACGAATCCGCCTGCGAGCAGACGTTCGTTGTAGGTCAGGGGATGGGGTTGCCCCTTCGGGATATCGACGTTGAGGTAGCACAGGAAGCGCCCGTAGCGGTCGAGGACATCGGTGGCGAAGGCGAGGAAGAAGCGGAAGCTATCGTCGGTGGCGCCTTGGTCGGTGCGGTCGTTGTCGATCATGCCCGCCAGCGCCCGTGTCGCGGCGGTTGCGTGGCGGGCGTGATTGGTGGCGCAGGTGGGACCCAGCCGGGCCTGTAGATCAGCGAGCAGTGTCGCGGGCAGTGGTGGGTCGAACGGTGGTGTGCCCGCCGCGAACGGGTCGGTCAGGAAGTCGATCCACTGCTGTGATGCGATGTCGCGGAAGGTCTTCGGCGCATCCGGCAGGGTGAAACTCACCTCGGGTGCGTCCATGCCGAGCAGGCGCGTGCTGATATTGCCGACGGGATCGGTAGATACGGTGTCGCCGTCGTGCACCGCCCTGGTGACCGGCTCTGCCGTCCCGTTCGGCGCGGCGCGCCCGAGCCCGGCGTGGGCGACGGTGAGTCCGCTCTTGGTCTGTTCGACTGCGTTGGCCATGATGTTCTCCGTATGTCGTCGCGGCACTCTGGCGCAGTGCCTCACAGCTGAGTGGCGAGCACGCCCGCGGTGCGCAGGGCGAGCGCGGTGAGGGTGAGGGTGGGGTTGGCGGTGCCGGAGGTGGTGAACACGCTGGATCCGGCGAGGTAGAGGTTGGGGTGATCGTGGCTGCGCCCGGTGTCGTCGACCACCGAGGTGGCGGGGTCGTCGCCCATGCGGCAGGTGCCCATGATGTGGGCGGCGGTGTTGAACCGTGTCGGCTGCCCTGCGGTGCGGTTCGGCCAGCCGAGTGGCTCGATGCTGGTCTGGTCTACGCCGGGTATGCCGCGCGCGAGCGCCAGCGCGATGTCGTGCCCGACGTGCAGTCCCTCGTAGGTGTAATCGTCAACCGCGAAATGCAGTTGCGGCCTGGGTAATCCGGAGATGTCGAGCTTGTTCGAGAGCGTGACCCGGTTGGCGGGATCGGGCAGCATCTCGGTGGAGAAACCGATCCGCACCAGCCGTGTGAGCTCGTCTTCCAGACCCTGACGCAGTGCGGGCCCGAAGGTATTCGCGGCCAATAGCCCGTCGAGGACATCGGCGACCCCGCGACCAGGTGCGCGGCCCGCGCCGTCGTTGCCGACGGTCATGCGGATGGCGCTGTGGCTGACGCGGAATGGCCCGTCGCGGAAGATCTCGATGGAAGCCATGCTCTGCGGCCCGCGGAACGGATACAGCGAGCGCGGGAACAGGAAGCTGATGTCGTCCTGCAGGTGGTCCATGAGATTGCGGCCCACCTGATCGCTGGAATTGGCCAGCCCGGACATGAGCAGCAGCTTGGGCGATTCGATGGCATTGGCGGCCAGTACGATGAACCGGCCCGTAACAACCACATCGTCGCCGGGACGGTCACTGTCCCAGTGCCGGTAGTGCACACGGGTCACGGCCGACTGGCAGTCGGGATCGCGCTCCAAAGAAGTAACCAAGGCCGCCGTGCGCAGCTCGACGCCATTGCGGACGGCCTGGCGCAGGTGCACGGTCGCATCGTATTTGGCCTGAATCGGGCACATCGGAATGCAGTTCGAGTTCCCCTCGCAAGCCGGTCGCTCATCGAACTCGTTGTGCGGCCGATACTTTCGTGACGTCCGCGCCTGCGGGGTGTGGAATACGCGGACCGGCACCAGCTGGCCGTCGACCTGCACGAGCTGTTTGTTCAGCTCGTCGTGCATCGCCCTGTCGCCGACGCCGAACACGATGGCGGGCATCGGGTATGCCGCGCTGCGGGTGCCGAAGTGCTGCTGCAGGGTCTTGCCGAAAACCGAGACGCCCGGATCGGCCCATTCGGCGGCGTCACCGCTGACGCCGAGTTCGCGTTCTGCCTCGGCGTAGAACGGCTCGAGCGTGTCGTAGGTGAGGGCGTCGGGCCAGTCCAGGCCACGGCCGTAGGTGGATTTCAGCCGGAAGTCGCTGGGCATCCAGCGTGGTGTATTCCCGCGCCAGGTCCAGGTGGATCCGCCGACTTGGCGCAGGTATTGCGCCTTGAAGTTCTCCGGCCCTTGCTGGTCGTAATACTTCTGTGCCCCTTGGGATTCCGCGACACCATCGGGCACGGGCACGAAGGCACGGGCGGGTAGTTTCGAATAGGGCGCGTGCATGTCGCCGCGGCTGGTGCTGGCGATCATCGCGGTTTTGAATTCGTCGCGCTGGGCGTGATCGGTGCCGTTCTGCCCGGCCTCGAGGATCAGGATGCGTGCCCCGGGCTGCAGGTCTGATAGTTTCCACGCCACCATCGCCCCGGCGACCCCGGAGCCGATGACGATGACATCGAAGTCGTTCATCGTGTTCAGAGCTCCTCGGGCCGCGTCGCCCAGTAACCGTGGCGGGCGGCGGAGAAGGCCGGCGGATGGGCGTCGATTACCCGCCACAGCAGGCCGCGCTCGAAGTGTCCGGCCAATTGCGGCTTCTTGGTGGTCGGGTCCGGATAGAACTGGGTCAGCATCCACGTCGAGGCGATCTGCCTGGCCGCGGCCAGAAATTGCTCGTCGCCGCCGATGCGGGACAGCAAGGCCGCCACGGGATTCGGGGCGGCGATGATGTCGTAATAGAGTCCGCACAACACGTTGATCGCCGGGCCGAATGCCGGCTCGAGCTGGGTGCGGAAGTCCTCGGCGAGGACAGGATCGAGATCGGTCGTCCCGGTAAGCAGTGCCGAAAGCTTCAGGAAAATATCGGCTTCATCCTGGCCAAGCAGGCTGGGCTCGGGGTCGGTGGCGTCATTACCCATGACGGTCTTCTTTCGAGCGGATGTTCTCTCCGCCGCCCAGCAGAACGGCGTAACTCATCATCACTCGATGCGCACCGGCTATAACGAGTAGTCGGCTACCCGAATCGGGAGAAGACGGTGTATATGTTCGCAACTGCGCACATGTTGTCGTATGGTGTGGTGGATTGTCGGAGGCGAGTTGGCCGGAGGTTGCTGTGATCGAGGTGTTGCGGCACCCCCAGTTCCGTCGTCTGTTCACTGCCCAGGTGGTGGCGCTGGTCGGCACGGGGCTATTGACGGTGGCCTTGGGCCTGCTCGCCTATGACATCGCGGGCAGTAATGCGGGCGCGGTTCTGGGTACCGCGCTGGCGATCAAGATGGTCGCGTATGTCGCTGTGGCACCGGTGATCTCGGCTCTCACCGACCGGGTGCCGCGGCGCGCGCTGCTGGTGTCGGCAGACATCATCCGCATGGCGATCGCGTTCACGCTGCCGTTCGTCACGCATGTCTGGCAGATCTACCTGCTGATCTTCATCTTGCAATCGGCGTCGGCGACGTTCACCCCGGCCTTCCAAGCGGTGATCCCGTCCGTGCTGGTCGATGAGCAGGACTACACGCGCGGCCTGTCACTGTCGAGGCTGGCCTACGATCTCGAATCACTGCTGAGCCCGATGCTGGCGGCCGCGCTGCTCACGGTCATCAGCTACAACTTGCTGTTCCTCGGTACCGCGGCGGGATTCATCGTGTCGGCGATCATGGTTGTCGGCACCCGGCTCCCGCGCCTGGTGGCCGCCGACCGCTCCATCCCGCTGGTGCAACGCATTACGTGCGGGGCCCGGATCATGCTCTCGCGCCCGGTGCTGCGCGGTCTGCTGGCCATGAACCTCGCCGTCGCCGCGGCCACGGCGCTGGTCGTGGTGAATACCGTCGTGTACGTGCGAGATCTGCTCGACGGTCCAGCCTCTGCGGTCGCGCTGGCCCTGGGCGGCTACGGCGCTGGCTCGATGGTCGTGGCCCTGTCGATCCCGCGTCTGCTCGCCACCGTGCCCGACCGCCGATTGATGCTCACCGGCTCCGCGTTGCTGCCGGTCGGCCTGCTGGCAGCCGCACTCATCGCCGGACTCACGCCATCGCCGGAAACGGGCTGGGCGCTGCTGGCGCTCGCCTGGATCACTCTCGGTGCGGGGACCTCGCTGATCAACACCCCGTCGGCGCGGCTGTTGCGCGCACAGTCCGACACCGACACGCGCACAGCGGTATTCACCGCCCAGTTCTCCCTCTCGCACGCGTGCTTCCTGCTCACCTATCCGATCGCGGGTTGGGTAGGCGCGGGAGCCGGACAACTCGCCGCGGCGATCACCCTGGCCATCGTCGCTACACTGGCCGCAGCGACGGCCGCAAGGGTGTGGCCGATCGGTACCCCCTCGGGAGCCGAGAAGGTGATGGCAGGAAGTCGGTGACCCATGAGCAGGACGGACAGGTCGACAGCGACCGAACCCGCCCCGAGCCTCGAACACCCGGTCGTTGCCGACCAGGCTCACCTCGAGGCCGCCACGGCGACCTTTCGCATGCTGTCCGACTCCACCCGCCTGCACATCCTGTGGTTGCTGGCCGAGGGTGAAGCCGACGTCACCGCCCTCACCGAAGCCTGCGGCGCCTCCCGCACCGCCGTCAGCCAGCACCTGGCCAAACTCCGCTTCACCGGTATGGTCGAGACCCGCCGCGAGGGCCGCCACGTCATCTATCGCATCCGCGACGGACATCTCGGTCGCCTGGTCCGCGAGGGCCTCAACCACGCCGACCACATCGTCACCGGCGAACCACCCCACGCCTGATCGAGCGCGGTCCGCCGCACACCTGACGCGGCGTCCAGCTCGTACACGGCGAGCAAAGGGGGCGGGCACCCAAAGAAGTGTCCAGGTGCCCGCCCCTGAGCGCATTCAGAGCGATATGACTCCATGCGACCTGAGCAGTCGGGTGAGGTTGGCGCTCACCAAGCCCGCTGCCCGCAGTATCGCTTCGGCCATCGCTGTGACCCGTTGAAGTTCGGTCACCGTGGCCGCCAGTGCGGCGACGATCTCACCCGCTGGTCCGCGCACTGGTGCGGCCACGCAGGCGAGTCCGAAGCGGCTCATATCGGTGTCGTAGGCGAGGTTCCTTTCTCTGGTTGTGGTAAGTCGGTGATTCCACTCGCGCGACGAAAAGCCCTCCGGCGGTATGGGATTCGGGTATCCCATGGCCAACACCTGCTCAGCAGCGGTGCCCGGCGGCAGCAGTACCCCCGCCCGCAGTGGAAAGATCTCGTCGATCTCGCGCCCGATGCCGCCGATGAGCATTGTGTGTCCCCGATCGGTCACCGCGAGGCTGAAGCCGCCACGATCGGTTGCCGCGGTCAGTTGCCCGAGTGGTTGCGCCGCGGCCGCGCGCAGTAACCGCGCGGGTTGCCAGGTTTGTCCGAGCCGGAATACTCGGGGTCCGATCTGGTAGCGGCCGTCGCGTCGCTGCACGGCCCCTTCCTCGACCAACTGATTGAGCAGCCGATAGGCCGTTGCCTTGGGTAGCCCTGCGGTCGATGCCAGTTGGGTCAAGCCCATCTCCGCACCGTGCGCAAGTACCTCCAGCAGAGCGAACGCCCCCTCGAGTACCCCGCGTCCCCCGACGGCCCCCGTCTTTTCGATCGTCGCTTCGTTCACTGTCTGTCCTCCCATGCAGATACCGCAACGAACCGAGCACCACGGGCCATATCGCTCGTGGTCCACCGAATGGAACACCCGGTTCGCTCATCCGACCGATCACTACCGCGGGCGGCGGATCGGCTCCAGCATTGGTCCATCGCGCCGAACGGGCGCCCGGGGTTCCTCTACAAGTATCTGCAGCTCCCGCGTCTCGCCGGCGTTTCATCGACGTCTCACGGCGCCGAGGCGGGGGAAGCGAACGCTCGAGGGGAAATTCGGACATTCGAAATCGAGGGGGACCAGATGGTCGACAGCCTTTTTGCTGACGTGTCGTATTTTCAGGCGCCGGTGGACGATTCGTATCCGTACGCAATCCTGAGCTTCCGGTCGAACGACGGCACATTTCGTGACCCGAACTTCGCCGCCAATTACGAATGGGCGTGCCGCGCAGTCGATTCGGGCCGTTTGGCCTGCTTCGTCGTCTACTTCTACTGGCGGCCGAACTGGCTCGACACCGTGCGCACCCACCGGGAGATGGTCGAGCGGGCGGGTGGCCCGCATCCGCGGATGATCACGATGATCGACGTCGAATCCGGCGGCAATCCCGGTGGCGATCAATCCGACGGCATCAACTGCGCGTACTGGAATATCGCCGACTGGCTGGGGGAGCGGCGACGGGTGATCGGTTACGCCAACCACGCGGACTTCCACGGCATGTGGTCCGACCGTCCCGATGGGTTGCGGGTGATCGGTGCGGGTTACGGCAGGAACCCGAATCTGCCCGGACAGATCGCCCATCAGTACACCGACGGCCAGGGCTTCGGCGGCGGCCTGCCCGAGGGCTGTCCACCGTTCGGTACTTGCGACATGAACGCCGCCAACGGCATGTCGCCGCAGGATTTCGCCGCGGCGTGCGGCGTGGGAATAGAGGAGGAATTCATGTCCGCATTGAACGAAGCCGAACAGCGCGAACTGCTGGAGAAGACCCGCGACATCTGGATCCAGTTACGCGGGCCCGACGGCGAGGGTTGGGCACAGCTGGGCAAGAACGCCCGCGGCGAGAACCTGACCCCGGTCGACGCGCTGGCCGCGGTCGAGCAAGCGCTCCAGCACCGGCACCCCTGAGCGGTACCGCCCGTTCCGGGGCGTAGCCGAGATACGCCGCGGCCGAATCTCGGCTACGCCCCCGACGGGCCACGCTCGGCACGGGAACTGTTGTGCGACAAGTGTATTCGAACCATTCGGCTGATGACAGGGGAGTAGCGATATGGTTGACCAATCTCGGCCGAGTGAGTCTGATCCGGGCCGATCCGATACGGGGAGCGAAAAGGCTGAACCCGGCAAAACCGGGTTGCAGCCACCGGCCATCAGCCTTCCGAAGGGCGGCGGTGCGATCAAAGGCATCGGTGAGAAGTTCGCCGCCAACCCGGTGACCGGCACTGGATCTCTGACCATCCCCATCAGCGTCAGCCCGGGCCGTGGAGGTTTCAGCCCGCAGTTGACCCTCACCTATGACTCCGGCGCGGGCAACGGTCCGTTCGGAATGGGTTGGAGTCTCGGACTTCCCGCGATCACTCGTAAAACCGATAAGGGTTTGCCGCAATACGACGACGCCGCGGAGTCCGACGTCTTCATCCTCTCCGGCGCCGAGGACCTGGTGCCGGTGCTCGTCGCGCAGAACGGCGATTGGGTGCCGGAAGATCTGCCGACGCGCATCGTTGGCGGCGTTCGCTATCGCGTCCAGCGCTATCGCCCTCGCGTCGAGGGGTTGTTCGCGCGCATCGAACGCTGGACGAACCGCACCGACGCGGCAGATGTCTTCTGGCGCTCGATTTCTCGCGACAATGTCACGACGTGGTACGGCAGGACCGCGGAGTCACGCATCGCCGACCCCGCCGATCCGACTCACATTTTCAGCTGGCTGATCTGCGCGAGCTACGACGATAAGGGCAACGTCATCGGCTATGACTACAAGTCCGAGAACGATGAGCAGGTAGACACTGGAAAACCCAACGAACGCAATCGAATTCGCAATGCCAACCGCTACCCCAAGCGAATTCGCTACGGCAATCACACGCCGCACTTTTCGACTCTCGATCCGGTAGCCGCCTGGCCCGCGTTGCCCGCCGAGGACCAGTGGTACTTCGAGCTCGCCTTCGACTACGGTGAGCACGATCGAGCCAACCCGCTGCCGCAGGACGCGCCGGGCTGGGGTGATCGACCGGATCCGTTCTCCTCCTACCGATCCGGTTTCGAGGTGCGCACTTACCGCCTGTGCCGCCGAGCCCTGATGTTCCATCACTTTCCCGACGAGCCGGAGCTCGGCGTCGGGTGTCTGGTCCGTTCGACCGACTTCACCTACGCTCACGACGCCGATCCCACCAACGCGCGCAACCCGATCTACTCGCTACTGACCGCGGTCACTCAACAGGGATACCGGCGTCGTAACGGTGGCTACCGCTCCCGATCCCTGCCGCCGGTCGAATTCGCCTACAGCGAAGCGAAGATCGATAGCCGGTTGCGGGAACTCGATCCCGACAGTCGCGAGGGTTTGCCGAGCGGGCTGGGCGATGCATACCAGTGGATCGACCTGGACGGCGAGGGCCTCTCCGGCATCCTGACCGAGCAGGGCGACGGATGGTTCTACAAGCGCAACTCGAGCCCGATCAACAGTGTCGGCCATAACGGCGACACCCATCTGGCCGCCCGCTTCGCGCCGCCCGAACTGATCATGCCGAAGCCGGCGTTCTCGATGGCCGCTGGGGCTCGGTTCATTGATTTGGCCGGCGACGGGCGGCCGGACGCCGTGCGATTCGACGGGCCGGATCCGGGCTTCTACGAGCGCGCCGAAGATGACGAGTGGACGCCGTTCGCGCTGTTTCGCGAGCTGCCGAACCGCGACTGGGACGATCCGAACCTGCGATTCGTGGACTTGGACGGCGACGGTCGCTCCGATGTGCTGATCACCGCAGGTGATGTCATCATCTGGCACCCCTCGCTCGGCGAAGACGGTTTCGGTCCGGAACGGCGGGTACCCGTACCATGGGATGAAAACCATGGCCCGGCAGTGATTTTCGCCGACAGCGAGCACACGGTCCAGCTCGCGGACATGAGCGGCGACGGTCTCAGCGACCTGGTCCGCATTCGCAACGGCGAAGTCTGCTACTGGCCGAACCTGGGCTACGGCCGTTTCGGTGCGAAGGTGACGATGGATCGCGCGCCGTGGTTCGATCGGCCCGACCAGTTCGATAGCAGGCGGCTGCTGCTGGCAGACATCGATGGTTCCGGCACAACCGACCTCATCTATCTGCACGCCCATGGCATCCGCGTGTACTTCAACCAATCGGGCAACGGGTGGGAAAATCCCGTAGCGCTCAACGTCTTGCCACCCACGGGAGCGCCCGTCGACGTGCAGGCGCTCGATCTGCTCGGCGATGGGACGGCATGCCTGGTGTGGTCGTCGCCGCTACTCGGCGACACCGGCAGCCCGCTTCGCTACCTCGACCTGATGGGCGGGCGGAAGCCACACCTGCTCGTCGGGATGAACAACAACCTCGGCGGCGAAACCGAGATCCAGTACGCACCGTCCACCAAGTTCTACCTGCGCGACAAGCTGGCCGGTACGCCATGGGCCACTAAATTGCCCTTCCCCGTCCACGTTGTCGAGCGGGTGACGGTGCGCGATCGCTGGCGCAACACCAGCTTCACCAGCACCTACAGCTACCACCACGGCTATTTCGACGGCCCGGAGCGTGAGTTCCGCGGCTTCGGGCGGGTGGAGCAGGTCGATGTGGAGGATTTCGGCACCTTCGCTGACGCAAATGCCGAGAGCCCGTTCATAACTCAGGACCACAGGCTGTATCAGCCGCCCGTCAAGACAGTGTCGTGGTATCACACCGGCGCGCTCATCGATGCCGGACGGGTACTGCACCAGTTCGGCGACGAGTACTTTGCGCACCGTCTCGACAACGCTCGGCAAGCCCGCACGCCCTTCTACGAACGTGCGCTGCCGGAACCGGAGTTCGAGGCAATAGACCTCACCGCCGATGAGCGGCGCGAGGCGCTGAGGGCCTGCCGCGGCGTGCCGCTGCGCCAAGAGGTCTACGAGCTGGACTTCCGCGCACTCGCACAGGGACAACAGAACCCCGTCCGGCTGGTCTCGGCCACCACCAGGGGCTGCGGCATCCGACTCGTCCAACTGCGAAAGACCAACCAGCACGCAGTATTTCACGTAACCGACGCCGAAACGATCAGCTACCACTACGAGCTCGACCTACGCGCAGCCACGGTAACGGCCGACCCGCGCATCACTCATACGCTGAATCTGCGGACCGATGAATACGGCAACGTGCTGCAGTCCGTCACGGTCGGGTATCCGCGTTGGTCGCCTGTACCGTTGAACGATCAACTGCTGCCCGAAGGGGCCGAGACCTTGATCGCCGCCGTACAAGGCGAGCTCCACATCGGTTACCTCGAGCAGCACTACACCGACGACGCGGTCGCCGAGGCGGACCGGTACCGGCTCCGTTTGCCGTGCGAAACAACGACATACGAGCTGACCGGGATCGAGCCCGTTGGGCCTTACTTCGGGCTCGACCAGCTGCGCGGGCTGCAGCTCAGCGACCGATATCCGGTCGTCGGTGGCATCGCCGTCGAGGCCATTCCATATCAGCAGTTGCCCGTTCACACCCGGCCGCAGCGGCGACAAGTCGAACAGACGCGATCACTGTTCTTCGACGACGCCCTGGTCGGACCGCTGCCCCTCGGCACGATCAACGCCCGTGCGCTGCCCTTCGAGACATACACGCTCGCAATGACCGATAGTCTGCTGACAGCCGTCCTCGGAGATCGGCTGACACCCGATGTCACCGATGTACTCGAAAACACCGCGGCCAGTGGATATTTGAGCGGACCTACGCTGACACAGCGTCTGGGCCCGGACACCATCGGCCAGCATTGGCGCTGTTCGGGAATCGCAGGTTTCCGAGACGACGCACGTCGGCACTTCTTCCTGCCCGAGCGCTACACCGACCCGTTCGGAAACACCACACTGCTCGACTACGATCCGCTCGACCTGTACCTGAATTCGAGCACCGATCCGCTCGGAAACCGGGTCGAGGTCACGGAATTCGATTTCCGGGTACTGGCGCCGCGCACGATCCGCGATATCAACGACAACCTCTCACAGGTGCGCTACGACATTCTGGGCATGCCGACCGCGACCGCATCGCACGGCAAGGCGGGCGAGGGCGAAAACCTCGACGGATTCGACTCCGACACAGTAGATCCGGATCCGGCCGACCTGGTGGCGTTCTTCGTGATCGACGATTACGACGCGACCCGTGCGGAACAGTTGCTCGGCGGCGCGACCGGCCGCTATCTGTACTACTTCGGCGAAACCCGCCGCGACGGAGCCATCGTCTGGGGCCAGCACCCGCCCTGCGCCGCGGGGATAATTCGCGAGCTGCACCAATCCCAGCACCCCGACAGTCCGGTGCAGACGGCATTCGAATATTCCGACAGCAGCGGCAATATCGTGGTCAGGAAGATCCAAGCCGAACCCGAATCGCCCGGTGGTGCGATGCGCTGGGTGTCGAACGGCAAGACGATCCTGAACAACAAGGGCAAACCGGTCAAGCAGTACGAACCGTATTTCAGCCCGCCCGAGGTCGGCCATCGGTTCGCGGAACCCGTCGAAATCGGCGTCACGCCGGTGTTCTTCTACGATGCGGCCGGTCGGCGAATTCGGACCGAGTCGCCCGACGGCAGTGTCAGCCGGATTGAGTTCTCGCCCTGGCACACAGCGGATTTCGACTTCAACGACACCGTCCTCGAGCCCGGCAATGCCTGGTACGCGCGCATGAGCACCTCGGCCGACGACGCCGAACGACGTGCGGCACAACTCGCCGCAGCGCATGCAGGCACATCGGCACTCACGCTGGTCGACAGCCTGGGACGGGCAGTGGTGAACATTGCCCACAACCGCACGAGTGGTACGGATGAAAAGCACGTCACATTCACCAAGTTGGACGCCGAAGGCAACGCCCTGTGGGTGCAGGACGCCCGTGGCAATCTGGTCATGCAGTACGTCACGCCGCCGTTGCCCAGCGGCCCCAACCCACTCGACGCCCCGCAGAACCTCACACCGCACGGGTTCGCTCCCTGCTACGACATTGCTGGGCAACTGCTATTCCAGCACGGCATGGACGTGGGCGATCGTTGGACGCTGCTGGATGCCACCGGGGGAACTCTCTTCGCCTGGAACGGCCGCGGCTTCCGCTCGCGCTCGACATATGACGCATTGCGCCGCCCGCTCGGCGTATTCGTCCGCGCCGCGGGACATTCGTCGCTGGTCGGCGCCCCGCGCGATCCCGCGCTGCCGCCGGATCCGGAGGCACTCGTCGAGTGGCGGGTCTATGGTGAGTCGCACCCGGACGCGGGTACCAACCTGCGCGGCAGAACATTCCGCGTCTACGACGACGCGGGCGTGGCGACCAACGAGGGCTACGACTTCAAGGGCAATCTGCTCGCTGGCAACCGACGCTTCGCCCGCGACTACCGATCCGCACCGGACTGGTCGGATGTTGCCGACTCGGCGGACCTCGATGACAGCGCTGCCGACCATTTACTCGAACCAGGACCTGCGCTGGTCGTGCGGACGGAATATGACGCGCTCAACCGACCGACGGCAGTGATCACACCGGATGGGAGCGTGTACCGCCCAAGCTTCAACGAGGCCAACCTGCTCGATCGAGTGACGGTGAATCTTGCTGGGGCAGAGATGGTTACGCACTTCGTGACGAACATCGACTACAACGCCAAAGGGCAGCGGGTCCGTATCGATCTCGGCAACGGTGCAGCCACCGATTATGACTACGACCCGTTCACCTTCCGGCTCACTCGGCTTCGCACCACGCGTCCCACCAGCGACGATGCTACGGCTTCGATGCTGTTCCGGACCGCGAGCGTGGTGCAAGATCTGCACTACACTTACGATCCGGTCGGCAACATCACCCGGATCGCCGACCTCGCACTGCGATCCACTGTGCAGGCAAGTGCCGCAAGCGATTACGTCTACGACGCGCGCTACCGACTGGTCGTCGCAGGTGGTCGAGAGCACAGCGGCCAAACCGAATTCGCGCCGACCCCGAACATCGCGGGCTATCGCGACTACCCGTTCGTCGGCGCGCGGGTGCACCCCAATGATCTACAGGGTCTGCGTGATTACGTCGAACAGTTCCGCTATGACGCAGTCGGCAACATCATGCACCTGGTTCATCATGCCGGTGGTGACGTCGATTCGCCCGGTCAGACGCTGTGGCAGCGTCGGTATCAGTACGCGCTCGATAGCAACCGCCTGCTCGCCACCAGCTTGCCCGGTGATCCGGACGGCCTGCCCGATTACGCCGCCAGGGGCGGCTATCGCAGCGGCTACACCTACGACGCGCACGGCAACATCGCGAGCATGACCCATCTTCCGGTGATGCGGTGGAACCATCGCGACCAGCTCAGCGCCACCGCCCAGCAGGTGGTGAATACCGGCACGCCCGAAACCACCTACTACGTCTACGACGCCAACGGTCAGCGTGCGCGGAAGGTCACCGAGACGCGGACAGGTGTGCCGCGGAAGGAGCGACTGTATCTCGCGGGTTTCGAGATCTACCAGGAATTCAGCGGTGGCGAGGTCGCTCTGCGACGGGAGACATTGCACGTGATGGACGACCAGAACCGTATCGCCATAGTCGAGAGCGCTACGAAACCATCTGGCGCGCCGCGGATTCGCTATCAGCTCGCGAGCCATCTGGGATCGCCTGGTGTCGAGCTCGATCAGTCCGGTGCGCTCATCTCCTATGAGGACTACCACCCCTACGGCACCTCGGCGTTCCAGGCCGGACGCGGCACAGCCGAAACCAGCCTGAAGCGTTACCGCTACACCGGAAAAGAACGGGACGAGGAGACCGGATTCAATTATCACGGTGCTCGGTATTACGCCCCATGGCTCGGTCGTTGGACGGCGGGCGATCCGATCTTCCTCGGGGACGGCACGAATCTGTATCGATATGCGACGGACAATCCGGTCCGCACGATCGACCTCTCCGGCACGCAAGGCAACGATGTCACCGCGACGGTAGACAGCGAATTCGTCTACGAGGAAACAGGTCCCGGCTACAAGTCCGTACGGCTGCCCTCCGAAGAGTACAACATTCCGCACTACACCTTCGACCCGTTGGAAATCACGGCTCCGGCGAAGGCAACGCCTCCGGTCAGTGCGAAAAGGGCTGAAGCCCAGCACAAGGCCGAGTCGACCGAGACGAAAGCCGAAACTCCGGAGGCGAAAACCGAGGAGGCCACGCCGAAGAAGTCACTACTGGAAGAAATCAAGGAATCCGAGACCGTACAGGGTCTCGGTGGGTTCCTGGTCGGCGCGGGGCTCGCCCAAGTCCCTTTCATCGGCCCGATCATCGGTCCCGCCGCCGCGGCCGCAGGCGTAGTCGACAAGCCCACCAAGACCTTCGAATTCGGATACGGTGCCGGGCAATTCGCCGCCGGTGTGGTGCAGATCGTGGCCGCCATCGGCATGGCGGGTGGTGGTACCGCGGGCGCCATTGGTGGCGCCGTTGCAGCACCCGTCAGCGGCGGGCTCTCGCTGGGCCTGTCCCTGGCCGGCGTTGCGGCTGTTGCCGCGAGCGCGGCGGTCGCGGCACAAGGAGTCGCCAACGCGGGCGCTGGACTCGCGATAATGATGCACTCCGGCGGCCCCTCGTCGCCCGCACCCGGAAATCCGCAGCTCGCACCGGGCGGAAACGCCAGTTCTGGTACCAAAGGAAAAGTCGGCGAAGAGGCTCAGCAGTTCCTTGCCGAGAACGAAAAAGATGTCGTGATCGGCGAGCAGGTGACCCTCGAGTCCGTGCAGTACCCAGGTAAGCGGATTCGCATCGACTTAGTCGCAATCACCGAAAGCGGAGAACTTGTCGGATACGAGGTCAAGTTCGGGGAATTCGCCCAGCTCACGAGGAATCAGCGGCTGGTAATTCCGCCGGGCGGCGGCGTCGTGCGGGTCATTCCCCGTGGGGCTCGCGCTGTGGAAGCTGGACTGCAGGAAGGCGTTCCAGTGGATATCCGGATCGACGTGCGCCGATACTCGTGGTCTCTCAACTAATGAAATTCGGGTCCGGTGACTCGACCGGAAGCTTTCCCGATGCGGTCGCCTCGATGCACGATTGGTCATCGAGGCGCATCGCAACCGAGTAGACCGATATGGGAAAGGCACGGACTTCGTGCCGGCTGTGTCTACTGTGTTCGCATAGCAACTATTTACGTCAGGTAACAATAATTCGAGTCGTAGGGCTCATGGCTGGGGAGGAACCGTGCCCGATTTGATCATTCTGCGGCTTGCGCCGTCGGAACCGATGGCTCCGAATGACTTCAAAACCATTCTGACCGATCTGAAGATCACCGCATACGACTTGAGCTTCGCCGACAGCGTCAAGGGTGCGTTGCTCGGCAAAGCCGCTGGGTTGGCGGATCCGCACCTGGCCAGCACTGTCGACAATTCGGTCGATATCAACAACACCCAGATCCTGCAGCACTACATCGATGCGGCCGACCCGCCCGATCCGCTGGGCCCGCCGAAGCCGAAGGTCAGACGCCTGGAATCGGCGGCGACGGCGGTCATCGTGGTCGATCCGGCACATACCTCCGCGGAGTACCCGACGTCGACCTCCTACGATCTGCGATTGGAGCTCAGCAAGGGCAGTCTCGTCATCGCCCAGCGCCGCGTGCATTACAACGTCGCGATCACCACCCGGGGAACGCTGTCGACCGACCAGACGGACTACTTCCACGCGCCGGCGAGCGCATTCGTCACCTTGCCCGCGTCCGCCGCCGGACGCGATCCGAACCTGGCCTTTGTAGACCTGCCGCCCGACGGACAGCCGCCGTTGTTCAGTGAGCTGGTCAAGGCGATCGACCAGGTCCTGGCCAAGGATCCGGGCGGCGCCACGGGGACACTGTTGGACACGGCGCCGTTGACCCCGGCGCAGTGTCGCCAGATTGCCAACGAAATCGTCTGGAACAGAACCGCTTTCCCCCCGCCGCAGCCGGATCCCACACTCGGATTCGATCCGTTCGGCGCGCTCTACACCAAACCGAAGGTCGATCCGTATATCACCGACGACAACATCGAAAAGGCAAGGGGCCGTTTCGATGCCGAGCTGAACGGTTATTACGGCACGCATGAGGCGGAGGCGCTGCGGCTGGCCGGTTTCGTCTACTCGGCCGCGGCGGCCATCGCCGAAGAACGGTTGAGCATCGCCGCGGGCCGGGCGCGGTTGGATTTCCCGCTGATCACCGGTGCCGGGACGGCGACCACGGTACCTACCGCCGGCGTAGTGCTGACCGAAGCGACCGAAAAGGCGGGGCTGAAGCCGAGTTTCGTCGTCCCGGCCGCGTACTTCTACGCGCTGGCCGCACAGGTGCCGAGCCAGGTCGGTCCCGAGCAACGATTCGATATGGCGCGGCTCACTCTCGAACCGCAACTACTGACAGCCATCGAGGCGGCCCGCGACGGTGGTGTGATCACCACGCCCGCAGTACCTTCGACGGTGTCGGGCACTGCGCTCACGGCCATCCAGGTGGCGCGGCGGCTGCACGCGCTCGGCGGCACGAGCGGACTGGCGGAGGTCCCGCTGACCGCTCCGATCGACGCACTGATAACCGACTGGCTGGCACACGACAAGCCGACCGCGACCATCGACGCGGACTTCTGGCAGCCGGAGGCGACCACCAAGCGGCCCGCGGCCTATCTGGATCTGTTGCTGCTGGCCGTCACTGAGCATTCCGCGGACCTGATCAAGGCGCTGAAGCAGCCACCGCTCGGTATCGACACGGTCGCGAAGCTGGTCGCGGTCACCGACAAGCAGTGGCGCGACTTCTTCGCCGCGCGCAGTGACCTACTGCCACCGTTTACCGCCCCCGGCACACCTGAGGAACGCACGGAGGCGTTCATCCGCCATCTGCGCCGATTCTTCACGGTGAATAAAGATGCCGGCAATGCGGAGAACCCGAGCAACGATGGACCGCCGATGCTCGGACGATCCGGCCGGGACGTCTTCGCAGCCTTCGCGAATGCGTATCCGTCCCATTCCGGTGGCACCGCGTTCACCTTCGCCGCGGACCCGGATCCGGCCGCACTGGACGCGGCCGTCGCACAGGTGCTCCCCGATGATCCGGCCGCCCAGCGATGGCTTACGTTCGCACTCACCGCGATTCGACAGCTGTGGGTGCTCACCGATATCGGTGCGGACGACCTGCGGTTCTCGCTGATCGAGGCACTGTATGCCCGCGGATTCACCGACGCCGTTCAGGTCGCCCGGCTCTCGCTCGCCGACTTCAGGTTCGCGCTGTCGGGTTCGGTCGCCTACAACTTCGCCGCTGCGATCTATCACCAGGCGACGGAGTTCGAACCGTATCCGCCGGCGCCGCCCGGCCCGTTCCAATCGGTAAATTCCGATGGCTCGCTGATCGATTGCATTCCGCCCGAACATCTTTCACCGCTGGGCCCGGTTGCCTACCTGCACGAATTGCTTCAGGTTTCAGCGGGGTCCACCTGCCAGAACCCGCGATCCCACGGAGAAGATGCCGACCTCGGGGCCATGCTCGCGGCCCGCAGGGGCCCGGTCGGCGATCTCCACGCGACCAAAGCCGATCTGACGACACAGATTCCCGTAATCGATCTGGTGAACGAGAGCCTCGAGGCACTGGTGTCGCAGCCGACGGGCGGCTCGGGGGCCGTATATGACACCGCCACACACGAACTGGCCGGTCATCGACTGTCCACAGACGGCAGCGTCGGTGGGGATCCGTGGGCACACGACCCGGACACCCTGTTTGCCGCACTGCCGCAACATTCTTCGCCCGCGACCCCGGTCGAGGTTCCGGCGGCCTATGACGTGCTGCGCTCCGATTTCAGCAATCCGACGCTGCCCTATCCGCAAGCGCTCGATATCAATCGCAGTTACCTGCAGGCCACGGGGTCGAGCAGGTACTCGGCCATGCGCCACTTCCGTAAGGACATCACCGAATTCGCGATCGACGCCGAACACGAGCCGGACACCTTTGTGCGGCACCAATGGCGTCTTCCGCTGCGGCTATCGCTCGCATTGGAGTACCTGCGGATCACTCCGGAGGAGTCCGAGCTGCTCTATCGCAACGATATCGCCGATGTCGCGACGCCGGGACGACTGGTACTACGCGAGGTCTACGGATTCCCCGCCGACCACGGCGGCGAAGGTGATGACGGCGACGGGGATTGGCTCGACGTGGTGCGCCAGGTACCGGAGTTCCTGCGGCGCACCGGTTTGGACTATTGCGAGTTCCTCGCGCTGTGGGAGTGCGGGTTCGTGCCGTTCGGCCCCGGCGGCGGCCCCGGCGAGCGATCGCAGGACGGCGAGGGGCCGGTATATCCGCCATGCCAGCCGTGCTGCCCGGATGACCTGACCATCGATTTCGGCGATCACAGCACCACCGACGCACTTCGCAGACTCGCCGTGTTCATTCGGCTCTGGCGCCGCTTGCGCGAGAATCCGGCCACCACGGTGACTTTCGACGAGTTGTCGGACATCTGCACGGTCTTGGAATTGTTCCACGGCCCGAAGGTCAACCCGCAGTTCCTGCGCCAACTGTGTGCACTGTTCGTGCTGCGCGACGTGCTGTGCCTGCCGCTGGTCGATCCTGATGCGACCGACCCGTCCGGTGTCGGCGCCGATCGCACCCATCTGCTCGCACTGTGGGCGGGCCCCGATTCGGGCCACTGGAACTGGGCGCTGCGAACGCTGATCGATGGCGTCGAGGACTCCGCCGAACGTGTCCGTCCAGAACTTGCCGATCAGCCCGAGCTGGCCAAGCTGATGGCCCAGAATTTGGCTCCGCTGTCGCGGCTGGCCGGATTCGATCCGGATGTGGCCACCGATACCTGGTATGCCCAGCCGACGAGCACCCTGCGCTTCGCCGAGGTGCTCCTGAAGATCTACCTGTCCGAATTCACCGTCGGCGAGGTGTTGTTCCTGTTCGCCGATGCCCACCTCGATGGAGACGATCCATTCCCGCTGCCGACGCAGAACGAATCGCTCGACGATCCGCTGGGCCTGCCCGACGACGAGGACGGCCACGGCCTCTGGGCGTTGCGCCGCCAACTGCTCGAGGTGACCGTCGACGA
This sequence comes from Nocardia nepalensis, assembly GCF_048910785.1. Lineage (NCBI taxonomy): Bacteria > Bacillati > Actinomycetota > Actinomycetes > Mycobacteriales > Nocardiaceae > Nocardia > Nocardia nepalensis. The sequence continues at coordinate 26,449 of NZ_JBKBET010000030.1, forward strand.
CGCGGGCACCTGGACGCTGTCCCGGATCGCCGCCGCACTGGCCGATGAATTCGGATACCTGCCAACCGTTCCCGCCGACTCGCTGCGGTCGGTCGCCGAGCGGTTCTTCCCGTCGGCGCTCGAACGCGAAGGGACACCGGTACCGGCGGATCGGCGGCGCTTCACTACGCCGCTGGCCGCGGCGGACACCACGCCCGCCATGTGGAACGCCGAGCCCGGCGGGCCGTTGCATTACGATATCGCGACGCAGACGCTGTGGACCCAACTCCCGCTGGACGACGCGGCGCTCGCGGAGCGGCTCAGCCATCTGCGGCCGCTCACCGAGGTGGAGCGAAAAGCGGTGTCGGAGTTGTACTTCGCGCCACGTGCGGCGCTGGTGCCGTTCGCGCTGCTGTTCGGATCGTTCGAGGCCGCCGTGCACACTCTCGTCCACGAAGCGGACGAGCAGACCCGGTTCGCCTTTGTGCAAAGGGAATTCGCCCTGTTCCATCGGCGCTGCCAGGTCATCGCCGAACACCTCGCCGACCATGTGCGCGAGGCCGCGCCTCAGCACATGACCGAGGTGGGTGCGGTCGAGGCGGCACGGCTGCTGCGGGCGCTGCACGGTGACGAGAACAACGGGCATACCCCGTGGGAGGACGATGCCGGTAAGCCACCCGCCCTGCTCTGGCCCACCGCGCCCACAGGCGGTGCGTACGCCGCGCTGCTCGGCTTGCTCGGTACCGGTCTGCTCGGCGAATTCTCGGTGGCCGGACACGATCACGCCTGGCGCGAGCTGAGCGGTCCGCTATCGATGTTCGACGCGGGACGCAACAAGTGGAATGCCCCCGTGCCCACCGTCATCCCGGCGATGGACCTGACGTTGACGCCCGAGCAGCTCAACTTGGTGGCCGCGCGCAACGGGTTCGCCCTGCGCGACGAGGACGGCGAACCCCTCTTCGGCGCACAGCCTTTCACGGTGACCTGGTCGGGCAGCTTGCTGGTGGAGCACGGCGGACGGTATGAATTCGCCGCGGGGGAGCCGACTCCCGAGGGCGTGGCACCCGACTGCGACCACTGCGACGATCTGCGCTGGCGCATCTCCCTGCGTCGTGGCCAGCGGTCATGGATCGTACTGAACCGCAACTGGCCCGGTGAGGATGCACCGAACTGCCATTCGGCTCCCATCGAACTGCGCCGCGGCGCGTACGAGATCACCGTCGAATTCGACCAGCCCGAGCCGAGATTCGACGAGGAGGAACAGGTCCGGCCGCGGCACACCGGATTCCAGGTCAAATACACCGGCCCGGACACCGGCGACACCCTGCTCGCGGTGCCGCACCGCCGGCTCTACCGCAACACGGTCGACATGCCGCTGGGTGAGTGCGTCGACGTCGAAGGTGCGGCCAAGGACTACCTGTACGGCCGCTACACCTCCAGCCTGCGCGATATCCGACGCACCTACCAGCGGGCCTTCAAGTCCGTACTGGTCGCGCACCGGCTGGGCCTGTCCGCCGCGACGCTGTCCCGGGAACCGCAGTCCGAATTGGGTTACCTGCTCGACCATCCGGAAGCTTTTGCCGGACAGACCTATCCACGCACCGGACCGTCATCGTTCGGTACCCATCGCGCCTGGTTCGACCTGGACCTGCTGCCGGTCACCGATCCGTATCGGTCACCGACGAACGACCAGCGTGCGGGCGTGAGCGGCCGCAGGCAGGCCGCGCTGTTCGACTGGTGGGAACGGCTTTACGACTACACCGGGTTGCGCGCCGAAACCAAGTCGGCCAGGGAACGGCCCGCTTGGCGGGTCTTCCTCGAGGCGGCCGAACGTCAGCCCGACGATCCGGCGCAGCTGGTTCGTCACCTTGGGGTGGATGTGCGGCACGCGCCGCTGGTACTGACCTATTTCGCGGCCGGCGGTGACTATCACATCGCCACACCGGATCTGGAGTCCGAGGCATGGGCTGTTCGGGTCTGGCGCGGTGAGATGTGGCTCGATCGGCTGGAGCGTCGCTTCCGCGTATCGCGCATCGAGGATGCGAAACCGGCTCGCTGGGTATCCGATCGGCCCGAGGTCGCGCCGGATGCGGGCAACGACAACCTCACCCGGTTCGTTCGGGATGGCTGCTTCGAAAACGATTCGCCCCGGCGCTATCTGGATGTGCAGACGCTCAACGACGGTCTGCGCGTGCGGGCGCGTGACGCGCTCGTCTCCTGGTTGTGTGGGATGAATCGGGTTTCGCTTCCGTTCGCACCCGGTCGATTCGCCACCAGGGCAAGGGATTTGAGCGATCTGCTGCTGCAGGACGTGGAGACCGGAACGAGTGAGCGGGCCAGTCGGATTCAGGACGCGATCAGCAGCGCGCAGGCGTTCGTGCAGCGCGCCAGGCTCGGTCTGGAGCCCGGGTTGGCCATTACGGCCGAGTTCGCCGAGGTCTGGGACGGCCGCTTCGAATCCTTCCTGACCTGGCAGTGCGTCGCCGAGCGTGAGCAGTACCGGGAGAACTGGATCGAGTGGGACGAACTCGCCAAGGCGCGCCGGGTGGAGGCGTTCACCCTGCTAGAGGCCGAATTGCGGCGCCGCAGGCTGACCGTCGCGGTGCCGGGTGGGACGGAATGGTGGCCCGGTCGGCGGCCACCGGCTCATCCGGGGCTGACGGCTTCACAGGCCGCAGAACCCGCACGAATCAGTCTGCTGCTGCCCGGTCCGCTGCCCGAGGGGATGGACCTGCTCGGTGAGCCCGCGGACGCCCGCCCATCCTGGCTGGCCCCGGTCGTGCGAGCACTGCCGACCGGCGATGGCGATGGCGGTTCGAACGACGGTGATGGTAACGCCGATGGCGGCAATGCCGACGGTGGCGAGCGCGGCACCGGCACGGTACGCGGTCGCGCCAAGAGTGCCGCCGCCAAGGCTCGGGGCGGCACCAAGGGAGCTGCCAGGGTGCGCGCCGCCAAGGGCGAGCCTGCTGCTGTTGCTGATGTTGGGCGCGAGGCAGATCGGCATGGCGTGGTCGCGGGCGAACTGTCGGAAACCGACCACGAGCGGTTGCCGCTGTGGATCAAGGCGGCAGTGCGGCTCGGCACCCGATTCGTTCGGGTCGCCGCCGCGGGTATCCCACCAGCCGGTGCGGGATTCGTTGTCTGCGAGCATGATTCGACCGGTCGCTGTGTCAGGTGCGCACACACCGCCGAGTTCGTCGTCGACGAGTACTACTTCTGGCTGGAGGACGCCAGCAGCTTCGACGCGGTGCAACAGGACGCGGACGCAGGCCGCGGCAAATCCGACGAGATATCGGACTGGCATCGCCCGGAAAGGCTCCCCGCGCTGCTGGATTGGCCGGCCAACTCCGTCGTGCACCTGGTCTGGTCGCGCGCACGAGACGGCCGATTCGAGCCGCCGCGCCGATCGACCGAACCGGTTGTCCTGAATCCGCAAGCCGTCGCGAAACTGGTGTTCACCGGACGAGCGGGCGATTCGCTGCACTTCCAGGTCATCGGTGGCCACCGGCCGAAGGGCCACGAAGCCGACCCGACGCCGCCCGGCTTCCGGTACGACCTGGCCACCGACACCGCGATCACGGTGCCGCAGCTTGCCGCACCACCGGCCGTGCCACCCGGCGGCGAAATCGGCGGGCTGGATGCCCATCCCTTCTTCGCCTATGTGTGTCCGGGCGCTTCGATAGAACCGCTCACGCTGTTCTCCGTCGCCACGACAGTTGGCGGTGCGCTGAGCGCCGACTGCAAGTTCGAGGCCGCGCTGAAATGGTATGAGCTGGTGCGTGTTCCGGGCGCGACAGACAACACCTGGGCGGTGTGCGTCAACACGGCCGCGGCCGAGCACACCGGCGACGGGCGTGAACTCGCTCGACGCGACCAAACCTGCTGCCCGACCGGACCGGTGAATGCTGAACGCGCTCGCGACCGGGCGTTGCTGCTGCGCTATCTGGAAACGATGCTCGCCTGGGCCGACGCGCTGCGCTGCCGCAACAATCCGGAGGCAACACGGCGCGCCACGGTAGTCCTCACCGAGGTGGATCGACTCCTCGGTACGCGCCCGGAAGTCGTACTCGCACAGGATGATTCGACCGCACGCACGGTCACCAGGTTCATCCCGCGACGTGCGCCGCTCAACCCGCGGCTACTCGCACTCTACGACCGGACCGCCGACCGGCTCGCGGCGATCCGCGAGTGTGTGAACGGTCGCGGGCTGCGCGACGGTACCCCCGGCGTCGATATGCGGTACTTCGGCGACGACCCGCGCCGCGACGGCTGGCAGCTCACCGGCTGTGCTTGCGGTTCCGACGGCTGCTGCGAACCATGCTGCGAGCCATACCGTTTCACGGTTCTGGTGCAGCGCGCTCGGGAGCTGGCCGGTGAAGTGCGAGCGCTCGGTGGACAGTTGCTCGCCGCGCACGAGAAGGCCGATGCCGAATACCTGGCCGCTCTGCGCCAGACGCAGGAACACCAGTTGGTCGAACTCACCCTGGAACAGCGCCGCAACCAGTGGCGCGACGCCGACTGGCAGGTGCAGTCGCTCGGCAAGACGAAGGAGGGCGCTCAGGCCCGGTTGCGCTACTACCAGAACCTGATCGCCGGCGGCCTCAACTCCGGCGAGTCCGGCTACGAGGCACTCACCGGTGTCTCCATGGGTTCGCGGATCGCGGGCAACGTGCTGGAGGCGATCGCACAGGGTGTCAGCCTGTTCCCGGATCTCTGGATCGGTATCGCCGGTATCGCTGGCACGCCGTTGATGTTCAGTCAGTGGCCGGTGGGGAACAAGCTCGGCGCCGGGTTCTCCACCGCCGCGCGGATCCTGAACGCCGTCAGCGATAACGCGAACACCGCAGCGGGCCTGAGCAATACCGAGGGTTCCTGGGATCGCAGACTTGCCGACTGGCGCCAGCAGGTCGATGTCATCTCCATTGAGATCGAGCAGATCGAACGGCAGATCCTCGGCGCGGAACGGCGCCGCGATATGGCACTGACCGAGCTGAACACTCAGCAACGCCAACTGGAAAACGCCGCCCGAGTGCAGGATTTCCTGCGCGACAAGTTCACCAGTCACGAAATGTACCTGTACTTGCAGCAGGAGACCGCGGCACAGTACTTCCGCATGTACGAGCTCGCACGTTGCGCGGCACGCAAGGCCGAACGCGCGTTCAATTACGAACGCGGGTACACCACCCGATCATTCGTCGGCGCGGACGATTTCGACAACCTGCGCGCCGGATTGATGGCAGGGGAGCGGTTGCAACTCGCGGTGGCGCAGATGGACAAGGCGTATCTGGACGAGAACTGCCGCGAATACGAACTCACCAAACACATTTCGCTGCGCCAGGCGTTCCCGCTGGCCTTCGTGCACCTGCAGACGACCGGCTATGCCGAGATCGAGCTGCCGGAATGGATGTTCGACGTCGACTACCCGGGACATTACCTGCGCCGGATCAAGAACGTCACGGTAACCATTCCGTGCGTAGTCGGCCCATACACCGGCGTGCATTGCCGGCTCACCTTGTTGAGTAGTCACACCCGTGTCGATCCGCGACTGGCCAAGGCTCCAGCGGTCTGCTGTGACAAGCGACCCGGATCGGATTGCGGCTGTACACCTACAGATAGCGGGTATGCCGCCGCCATCGACGACGGCCGGGTACTGCGTTCCTACGCCGCGACCGAGGCCATAGCCACCTCGAGCGGTCAGAACGATTCGGGGATGTTCGAGCTGAACTTCCGCGACGAGCGGTACCTGCCGTTCGAGTTCGCCGGTGCGGTCGGCCGGTGGCGCATCGAATTGCCCCCGGAGACGAACTATTTCGACTTCGGCGCGCTCAGTGATGTGGTGTTGCATCTGAATTACACCGCGCGTGAGGGCGGTGCGGCGTTGCGCACCGCCGCGCTGGCCGCGGCTGGCTGCCGCCTTCCCGGCGACGGGCTGCGGTTGTTCGATGTGCGGCGCGATCTCCCCGATGCCTGGCAGGGCATAAGCGTGCCGAAACCGGAACAGGGACCGTGGAATCGCAGGCTCGACCTGCGGCTGTCCGGGTCGATGTTCCCATTCGTGCCCGCGAAGCGGGTTCGGTGGGCGCAGACGATCCAGCTCTTTATCGAGGCGCCGTGTACCGAGCCGAGCGCGAATATCGTGCTCGGATTCCGGCCGGGACGACACGACCACAGCGGGGCGGCCTGCCAGTGCGATCGGATCGATGTCCACTGCGTCGCCAGCAGCGAATATCCGACGCTGTATTGGGGTGTCGTGGATCTCGACGGCAAGCAGCTGGGCCCGTTGGAGTCCGACCGGCCCGAGCTCATCGGCACCGTCGAGTTTCCGGATGACCTCGGTGAGGTATGCGACGCCAAGGTGGTCGTCGGCTACTGCGCTGAGCCCTGGCGCACCTGCGGACACGGCGATCGGTGCGCATGCCGCTGAGGGGTGACAACCATAGACGCCGAGTCACCCAGGTTGCTTTCGTAGGCACCTGGGTGACAGCGGAGCCCGACGAGTCCGGCCGACCGGCCATGGGGGTTCAGCACGGCTGAGGATCACTGCTGCCGTCGACGTGGCCACCGCTGAGGCCAATTTGGGCGACCTGTAGTCGAGTTCGGCTCACCGGAACTCGATCGTCGCCACACCGCACGTCCATGGGTCACGGTATGTCCCATGTCCTTCGTGAACAACAGCCCGGCATCCGGGCCCGACGCGGTCGAGGCTGCCGCGGCCCGCCTCATCCGGGCAGCAGCGAACCGGCAGCCCTGTGCGCCGGTCCGTGACCTGATCGGCAGCACCGACGTCAGTGCCGCCTATGCCGTCCAGGAGCGCCTGACCGCCGCCCGGCTCGACGCCGGCGCCACCATGGTCGGCCGGAAGATCGGTCTGACCTCACCGGCGGTCCAGGCCCAGCTCGGCGTCGACCGGCCGGACTTCGGCGTCCTGTTCGCCGACATGCAATGCTCGCAGGAGCAGGTCGTGGCGATGGACCGGCTGCTCCAGCCGAAGATCGAGGCGGAGGTCGCCTTCGTCCTGGACAGGGACCTGGACGATGGACCGCTCGATATCGACTCGGTAGGTCGTGCGGTCGCATACGCCGCGCCCGCCCTGGAGATCGTCGACAGCCGAATCGCCGAGTGGGACATCACTTATGGCGACACTGTCGCCGACAACGCGTCGAGCGGGCTGTTCGTGATCGGCAGTGCCCGCCGCGGCCTGAACGAGTTCCGACCGGTCGACGTCACCATGAGCATGCGGATCAACGGTCGTGAAGTGTCCACCGGCACCGGTTCCGCCTGCCTCGGCGACCCGCTCGAAGCCCTGCGGTGGCTCGCTCGGACCGCCCGAGAATTCGGCGATCCGCTCCGGGCCGGCCAGATCATCCTCTCGGGCGCACTGGGCCCGATGGCACCAGTAGTCGCCGGCGATCACGTCACCGCCGAGATCGGCGGCCTGGGCCTGGTCCAGGCCCGCTTCGCAGGTGCCGCAACCCCCAGCCGGGCCACCACCAGCTACACAGGAGAGGCAGCATGAACCGCACCGGCAAGACCAAGGTCGCCGTCATCGGGTCCGGGAATATCGGCACCGACCTGATGATCAAGGTGCTGCGGCTCTCGAAGTACCTCGAGATGGGCGCGATGGTGGGCATCGACCCGGACTCCGACGGCCTGGCACGCGCGGCCCGCTTCGGCGTACCCATCACGGCAGACGGTGTCGACGGCCTGATCGGCATGGCCGGATTCGACGACATCGAGATCGTCTTCGACGCGACGTCGGCCAAGGCGCACGAGGCCAACGCGGCCGAACTGGCGTCGTACGGCAAACGACTCATCGACCTCACCCCGGCGGCGATCGGACCGTTCGTGGTTCCGGCGGTCAACATCGAGGAGCACATCGACGCCGCGAACGTGAACATGGTCACCTGCGGTGGTCAGGCGACGATCCCGGTCGTGGCGGCCATCGCGCGCGTTGTGCCGGTCGCGTACGCGGAGATCGTGGCGTCCATCGCATCGAAGTCGGCAGGCCCTGGCACGCGCGCCAACATCGACGAGTTCACCGAGACCACTTCGCATGCCATCACCAGCGTCGGGGGAGCGGAGCGCGGTAAGGCCGTCATCATCCTCAACCCCGCCGAGCCCCCATTGATCATGCGCGACACCGTCTTGTGCCTCGTTCAAGCCCCCGACGCGGCGGTCTATGCCGAGATCACCGCATCGGTGCAGAAGATGGTCGGCGACGTGGCCGCCTATGTGCCCGGGTACCGACTCAAGCAGGCGGTCCAGATCAGCCCGATCCCGGATGGCCAACCGGTGCACACGTTGCTGCGCGAGGACACCGACACCGTGCCCACCCATCAGGTGTCGGTGTTCCTCGAGGTCGAGGGCGCTGCCCACTACCTGCCGGCCTACGCCGGAAACCTCGACATCATGACCTCTGCCGCCGTGCAGATGGCCGAGCGCATCGCCCAGCGGAAGGAACAAACCCGATGACCGCCAGCCTGTTCATCCAGGACGTGACGCTGCGTGACGGCATGCATCCCGTCCGGCACCGCATCACGCCGGAGAATGTCGCCGCGATCGTGGCCGCGCTCGATGCCGCCGGCGTCGATGGCATCGAGGTCGCGCACGGCGATGGCCTGGCCGGCGGCTCCCTGAACTACGGCCCCGGGTCCAACACCGACTGGGAGTGGATCGAAGCCGCCGCGGCCAATATCGAGAACGCTCGCTTGACCACGTTGTTATTGCCGGGAATCGGCACCATCGATGACCTGAAGCGGGCCTACTCCCTCGGCGTCCGCTCCGTCCGCGTCGCCACGCACTGCACCGAGGCCGACGTCTCCGCGCAGCACATCGCCACGGCCCGCGAGCTCGGCATGGACGTGTCCGGCTTCCTGATGATGAGCCACATGGCCCCGGCCGACGAGCTGGCGAAACAGGCGGCGCTGATGGAGTCCTATGGCGCGCACTGCGTTTATGTCACCGACTCCGGGGGACGGCTGACGATGGACGGAGTCCGCGAGCGCGTTCGCGCCTATCGCGACGCGCTCAGCCCGACTACCGAGATCGGCATTCACGCGCACGAGAACCTGTCGCTGTCGGTCGCCAACTCGGTGGTGGCGGTCGAGGAGGGAGTGACCCGGGTCGATGCATCGCTGGCAGGCCATGGCGCGGGCGCCGGCAACTGCCCCATCGAGCCTCTCGTCGCCGTCGCCGACCTGTACGGCTGGAAGCACGGATGTGATCTCTTCGCGCTTCAGGACGCTGCCGACGACCTCGTTCGCCCATTACAGGACCGGCCGGTCCGCGTGGACCGCGAGACCCTCACACTCGGCTATGCGGGCGTCTATTCGAGTTTCCTGCGCCACGCGGAAGCCGCCTCCGAGCGATACGGCATCGACGTGCGTGACATCCTCCTCGAGGTCGGCAGGCGCGGACTCGTCGGCGGACAGGAAGACATGATCATCGACATCGCCCTGGACCTGACGGCCGCCCGGACCTCATAGCGAAGGCTGTATGCCCAACTCGCTCACTGCCATTCGTAGGTACCGCGACCGAGTGACAGGCGCATCGAGACGCTGCCCTCGTTGAGGCGCCACTGATGAACGACAAATGCTCGCAGACCCGCCTTGACGAAGGGGTCCGCTGACGCGATGGCGGTTGCCTCGACCTCGTCGCCGGCGCGTAAGACCGTGACGCCCGATCCCGGGCCAGCGCCGGGCCCACTGACGAGCGGGCCCGACAGGAAGACGAGGCGGCGTTCCTCGAGGTCCAGCAGCCAGGCGATGTGTGCCGGGGCGAGGGCGGCGATGTCCTGCGCGGTCGTCCCGTCTACGGGGGTCGAGGTCACCATCCAGTACTCCCGGCCCAGCAGCCGTGAGAGATCCGGCACGTCGTGATCGGTAGCGGGAGGCAATGAAGTCATCCGAAAACTGTATGCAATCTGAGCCCGCCGTCAAGATCCAAACCTTGACAGTAAAAGTGCATACACATTACGGTCGAAATGGCGAACAGGAGTGCCGCCACCTGTGGACTCCTCGGCCGAGCCGTTCGAGGCGCAATTCATCGACCACCACATGACCCGGCCGCCAACAATGGGAAGGAAGGTTCACCATGCCGATCGCTGAACTCGGTCATTTCGGAGTTTTCTGCAATGACCTGGAGACCAGTACCGCGTTCTACCGCGACGTCCTCGGACTGACCGTCACCGACGAGGATCTGAATCTGGGCATGCGGTTCTTCAGTGCCCGACCGAACTTCGAGCACCACGAGTTCCAGCTCGTCGAGGGTCGCACCGTGGCGCGCGCCGACGAGGACACCAAGCTCATTCAACAGGTCTCGTTCCGGGTCAATCATCTGACCGAGCTGCTCGAGTTCCACCGCAGATTCATCGAGCACGGTGTCGATTTCGACATGATCGTGACGCACGGCAACGCGTTCGGAATCTATTTCTTCGATCCCGAGGGCAACCGGTGCGAGGTGTACTGGCAGACCGGGCTGCCCGCCCGCCAGCCATTCCTGGCGGCGATCGACCTCACCGAACCGATCGAGAAGCTGCTGGCCGACAACGCGGCGCTGGTCGCTCGGTACGGGGAGACCGGCTATCTGCAACCGGGGCTGGTGAAGAACCTCATCCCGGACGCGATCGACTCCTGACAGCGCGCTCGGCAGGTTCCACAGGAGAGGAAACCCATGATCACGCTGACCGACATCGCCTACGTGCGGTCAGGAGTCGCCGATCTCAGGACCGCCGTCGACTTCGCGACTCGCATCGTCGGTCTCGAGCTGGTCGGCGAGACCGAACCGGGCGTCGCCCACCTTCGCGCCGATTCGCGCCACCACTGTCTCGCTCTGGTCGAGGGGGAGTCGGGGGTCCTGGCCTCCGGGTTCACCGTCGCCGACGCGGATGCGCTGGAGGCGGCCGAGAGCGATCTCGAGCGGGCTGGTTTCGCGGTGCGGCGTGGGTCGGAGCAAGAGGCTCGTTCGCGGCGCGTGGCCGAGTTCATCGGCTTCGACGACCCCTTCGGCAATCGCATCGAGCTGGTCAGCCAGCAGGAGACGATCACCCGCCCGGTCGCTTTCACTCGGCCGGCCGGCATCACGGAGTTCGGGCACCTCTGCCTCGACGCGCCGGATGTGCACGAGGCCTACCGGTTCTGGAACGGGCATTTCAATGCCCGCGTATCGGATTGGATCGGCAACGCCGCGTGCCTGATGCGGATCGATCCCGTGCACCACAAGCTCGCCGTATTCCAGGGCGAGAGCGCTGGTCTGTGCCACATGAACTTCCAGGTCGAGTCCATCGACGACGTGTTCCGTTCCTGGCACTTCCTGCAAGAGCACGACGTCCAGATCGAAATGGGTCCTGGTCGCCACCCGCAGTCGACAGCGGTATTCCTCTACTTTCTCGGCCCCGAGGGCTTCACCTATGAGTACTCGTTCGGGGTGCGGCGCATCGAGGATGACGCGGCCTGGCGACCGCGCACGTTCGATCCGGACGAACCGGGGTCGATCGATATGTGGCTGGGCCCGGTCAAGCGGGTCTCGACGCAACGTCCGGCCCCGATGACCGGAACTCATTCCACCCCAACGAGGAGCTAGCACGTGACCGTCACCAGCGATCAGCTGACCGCATCGATCCGCGAGGTCGATGGGGTACGCACCGCCGTCATCGACACCGGGGAGCCCACCTTCGAGAGCGCACAGCCACCGCTGCTACTCCTGCACGGATCCGGTCCCGGCGTCAGCGCCGCGGCCAACTGGCGTCCCGTGCTGCCGTCCCTGTCCCAGACCCGGCGTGTCATCGCCCCCGACCAGTTGGGCTTCGGCGGCACAGCCACCGGTGCGCCGCGAACGTGGGGTCGGCAGGCGTGGACCCGGCACGCACTCGCGCTGATGGACGAACTCGACATCGAGACCTTCGACATCATCGGCAACTCGATGGGCGGGGCAATCGCCCTTTCGCTCGCGGCCGAGCGCCCCGAGTCCGTTCGTCGCCTCGTCCTCATGGGCTCGATGGGTGTCGCGATGGCGCTACCGCAAGGGCTCGACACGGTCTGGAGCTATCGGCCAGGAAGGGAAAACATGCGCGAGATCATCGGGCTGTTCGCCTACGATCGGGGACTGATCACCGACCAGCTGGTCGAGATGCGATACGGGGCAAGTGCCGATCCCGCTGTCGCGAAATCCTGGGAAGCGATGTTCCCCGAACCGCGCCAACGCTGGGTCGATGACCTGGCCCTGTCCGGTGCCGAGTTGACTCGGGTGGCGCAGCCCACCCTCATGATCCACGGGCGGGACGACCGGGTCGTGCCGTGGAAGGAATCCTCGGGGGCGTTGCTGGAACTCCTTCCGGACGTCCGGCTGCACGTGCTGGGCAACTGTGGCCACTGGACCATGATCGAGAAGACCGCCGAGTTCCTCGGCGTCGTGGAACCGTTCCTCTCCGAGGCCTGACCTGGCTGGCCCCCTGCTCGCGGGGGGCTGCTCTACGGATCACATCCCAGACCCGCAGGTGGCCGAGACGGACTTGGCTTTCTGAGGGGAAGTCACCGAAGAAAAAGGAGTTCCGATGTTGAGCACCATGCAGGACGAGCCGTTGTCGTTGGCGACGTTGCTGCGCTACGCATCGACGTTCATGGGCGATTCCACCGTATCGACCTGGACCGGCACCGGCGTGCGCACCATGACCTACCGCGAGCTGGGCGCCGAATCGGCGCGACTGGCGAATGCGTTGCGCGGGTTGGGGATTGGTGTCGGTGATCGGGTCGGCACCTTCATGTGGAACAACAACGAGCATATGGTCGCCTATATCGCGGTGCCCGCGATGGGTGCGGTGCTGCACGCGCTCAACATTCGGCTTTTCCCTGAGCAACTGGTCTTTGTGGCCAACCATGCCCAGGACCAGGTGGTGATCGTCGATGGCACGCTGGTGCCGATGTTCGCCCAGTATCTGCCCAACCTGAAGACCGTCCGCCACGTCATCGTGGCCAACGGTGACGCCGCCGCGCTGGCGGCCCCTGAGGGTGTGCAGGTGCACTCCTACACCGAACTGCTCGCCACCCAGCCCGACACCTACGACTACCCGGTGATCGACGAACGATCCGCCGCCGCAATGTGTTACACCTCCGGTACCACCGGTGACCCCAAGGGTGTGGTGTATTCGCATCGCTCGAACTGGCTGCACGCCATGCAGGTGATCTCGCCGGGCAGCATGGGTTTCAGCGAGGCCGACTATGTGCTCGCGATCGTGCCGCTGTTCCACGCCAACGCTTGGGGCCTGCCCTATGCCGCGTTGATGTCGGGCGCGAATGTCCTGATGCCCGACCGCTTCCTGCAGCCCGGCCCGCTGCTGGAGATGATGGCTGCCCAGAAGCCGACCTTCGCCGCGGCGGTGCCGACCATCTGGGGCGGTGTGCTGGCCGGACTGGCCGCGAAACCGCAGGACATCTCCCACCTGCGTTCGGTGGTCGTCGGTGGTTCGGCGGTGCCGCCGTCGATGATGCGCACCTTCCAGGAAAAACACGGCGTGCGGATCCTGCACGCCTGGGGCATGACCGAGACCTCCCCGCTCGGCAGCGTCGCCCACCCGCCCGCCGGCGTGAGCGGTGAGGACGAGTGGGACTACCGCTTCACCCAGGGCCGCTTCCCCGCCAGCGTGCAGGCGCGTCTGGTCGGCGACGACGGCGCCGTGGTGCCCAATGACGGACAGTCCCTGGGCGAGTTGGAAGTTCGCGGTCCCTGGATCACCGGCTCCTACTACTCCCCGGACGGCGCGCAGATCGACCCCGACAAATTCGACAACGGCTGGTTACGCACCGGCGACGTCGGCAAGATCAGCCCCAGCGGCTACCTCACCCTGGTCGACCGCTCCAAGGACGTCATCAAGTCCGGCGGCGAATGGATCTCCTCGGTCGATCTGGAGAACGCGGTCATGGGCCATCCCGCCGTCGCCGAGGCCGCGGTCATCGGTGTGCCCGACGAGAAGTGGGACGAACGCCCCCTCGTCGCCATCGTGCTCACCGAGGGCGCCGAAACCAAACCCGAAGAACTACGCGAGTTCCTCGCCGACAAATTCGCCAAATGGCAACTGCCGGAACGATGGACCTTCATCGCCGAGGTCCCCAAAACCAGCGTCGGCAAATTCGACAAAAAGCGCCTACGCGCACAGTACGCCGACGGCGACCTCACCATCACCACGCTGTCCTGACCGAACGGCCCCGCGTCACCACTTCAACATCGGCAGTGGCGACGCGGGGTTGG
>NZ_JBKBET010000031.1:0-537020 GCF_048910785.1 Nocardia nepalensis
GTTCGGGGTCGGAGACCGAATCAATCGATAACAACCGCGCAAAACCACCCCCCTTCGACAACACCACCGCACCCCCACCATCAGCCAACACGAACAACCGCGACGCCGACCACCGATCCACCGCCGGAGTACCAAAATTATCCGCCGCCGTCACCAACACCGCCCGCCGACCCACATCCGCCAACAAAAAACACACCCCCAAATGCACCGCCGAAAAAAACCCGATACACCCATTCCGAATCTCCACCGACGTCACCGGACGATTCACCGTCCGCCGATTCACATAATGCTGCGCCGACCACCCATCCGGCCCCTGCGGATGCACATTCGTATGCAACACCGCATCCACCTCCCCCACCGAAACCCCCGACCCCACCAACGCCCGACACCCCGCCTCCACCGCCAAATCCGGCGCCGGCACACCACCCGCCACCGTCACCGACACCAAACCCGACCGCTCCGCCACCCCCGCATCCCACCAACCACGCTCCACCGCAACCCCAACATCCACCACACCCACCCCAGCCGAACCCACCCCAGCAAAAAACACACCATCAACCTTCATGGCCGTAGTCCTATGTTCGAAGTCGGTAATTTTTCCGAATCGTAGGGCCACGCGTCGGATAAGTCATCGATCGAGTTATTCGCATCCAGTGCTCAACCGCCCGTTCAACTGCCGGATTCGTCACTTGAACAGCGATGCGGTGAATCGGCTTGACGGAAAAGCCCGCCACCCCGGATGCTCTCGAACGGAAGTCTTGCGCAGAGGGAGACCGGAATTGACACTCGCGACCGACACCCGAAACACCACCGGGCGTAATCAGATAATCGAAACCCGCTCACGAAAAGACGAATGGCGCAAGCCGCCGCGTCGAATCGAATCCGCGGAATGCATTACCTGCGACAGTTGCGTCCGCAGTTGCCCCGCAGAATTCGGTGCCATCATCGACAACGGTCTGCGGGTCGTCATCGTGCCGGAGCTGTGCTCCGGCTGCCCGAAATGCATTGCGGTCTGCCCTGTCGACTGCATCTACGTCGACGAGGACTACCAGCCGACCGGCGAAACAGTCTGGGATCTGGTCACTAAGAACGAATACGTGGCTCGATGAGCACCGGCACCGGGCACGACCGCTCGGAACGCCGTGCGGAAAGGGCCAAGGCCCGCCAGAGCCGCCGGCCGAGCCGACTGGGCCGACCAGCCGGCATCACCCCCATCCCGGACCGGTACCTCGACGCCACCGCCGGTTTTCCCACACTGCTGGCGAACGTGTGGCAGCGGGCCGTCGCCGCAAACGATATCGACAGCGCGGTGCGGATACTGCTGACGCTGGACGGCCGTATCCCCGCCGACGTTCAGTTGCGCGCACTGCGCCTCACGGAACTCTCCGCACTCACGGTTTTGTGCGGTTTGACCTGGCGAACCAGCGAGAGAGTCGCGGTTGGCGATCAAAGATCCTCGGGGGCAGCGGAATTCGTTGGCGAGATCGGGCTCACCGGTACCGGCCGGGTGGCGATCGGCGTACCGGATGCCACGCCGGTGTCGGAGCGCGACGACTTGGTCGGAGGAGTACTGCGCATCTCCTGGACGGCCGCGGAGGTTCAGGCGTACCGGCGGCACGTGTGGCTCGCCATCGCGGAGTATGCCGAATCGGTCGCGGACTGCCGGAACTGGTTGCAGGCCATGGAAGTCGACGAGCGCAATGCCCTGCTCGACGAGCTCGCCGACGCGGCGCGCCGCACCGCGCCATTCATGTTGTATCAGGCCGACCAGCTCTACACGAACTTCCGTGAGCGCAACAATCTCCCGGGCAAGACATTGCTACCCGGTCACCCGGACAGTGTTCTCACCGCCCTGGGGGGACTCCCGCTGTGGGAGTGGTCCGACAGCACGGTGATGCTCGTGGTGTGCCTGGCGCTGTTGGTCCGGTCCAGCGGCTACGCGCGGATCGAGGAGGCCAACGGCACCCAGCTCACCGTGGCGCACATCGCTGAACTGCTGGAACGTACGCGGCAAACCTACAACTCCGTCCTGACCGGCACACGCGTGACCGCCGCCGGCAAGGCCGATGTCGCCTCGTTGCACGCACTGGCCACCCGCTTGCGCAAGCGCCGTGGCGAACTCACCGGAGCAGTGCGGCTCTACCGCGAGATCTACGGCCCACTCATGCACAAGATCGAGCGCGTCGCGGGCCCGATCGAACAATCGACCCGCCAGCGCGAATTGATCCTGTGCCGGAAATTGCGTGAGCGGCTACCGGTTTCGGGCGAACACCTCACCGCGTTGGGTGCGAGCGTCGCGGCAGCGCCCGAATGGCTGGCGCACCCACACGGCCGATTCGGTACCGGCCTCGAATCGCTCATCTACGAAACAGTAAGTGCGGCACGGGAATGTTTCTCCGCCGATTTCGCCATGAGCCGCGGCCTACGGGATCTGACCCGCTTGATCGAGGCGCTGCGCGACGAGGACTGGGCGACGATCTGCGGCTGGGAGCTGCCCGAGTACTTCTGCTGCGTCGTCCCCGCGCCGTCGTCCCGCCGATTCTTCGGCGACAGCGTCGAGCAGCTGGCCGACATCGCCTGGTCGATGTCGGCACGAATGCAGTACAACTCCTGGCATTTCGTGCCCGGGAACCTCCCCCGGGTAGCGGTGGTCCGCGCGCGCGACCACTTCGTCCCACCGACCATCCCCGATCTGTCGCATTTCTCCGATCAGCACCACCACGGCCACATCGCGGCGCGTGTCCGGTTCAGCATTCGCAGCCCACAACCGGTCCACATCGACGGTCGCCGCTTCGACGGCTTCGTCGATCTACGGCTGCTGCGCTGTGCGTCCGATCCGTTCACCGAACAGGATCTGCTCGCCGCCCATCGTGTTTCGGAGTTCATCGCCACCGCGACCAGCGCGGCCGCAGCGCTGGCGGCCGCCGGTCACCAGGTCGCTGTGACCGCGTTCGACCCCGCCTGGCACTGGTCGGCGATCACCGCCGCCGCGGAGCCCGACCTTTCGCAACGGACCGAAGGAACCGCATGACGCCTCCAGTTTTCGCCGTCGAGGTGCTCTCACCGGCAGGACCGGCCGCCGCCCGGCTTGCCGGGCTCTGCACGCTGCCCGCCGAACATCAGCCGCCCTGGGACCGCGATCCGGGCCTCGACACGGTCCGAACCCGGCTGGCACAACGCCTGCCACTGGTGAACCGCACCGATATCGACCTACTTCGCGATGGACTCGCCCGTGCCCAATCCGGTGCCGCGTTCGTGCTGCAGATCGGCGAATGCGCCGAGACCTTCGCCATGGCCACCGCCGAGCACGTGGAACGGCGCTTGCGGCTCTACCGCAGCCTCGCGGACCGGCTCGCCCGTCGCACCGGTCGCGAGGTCATCCTTGTCACGAGAATGGCGGGTCAGCACGCCAAACCACGCAGCAGCGCATACGAATACGGCCCCGGCGGGACGGAGATCCTCACCTACCGCGGCGACGCGGTCAACAGCCTGGACCCGACCAGCGAGTCCCGGCGGCCGGACCCGCAACGCTTGCTCGACTCCTACCGCCATGCGACCGAAACGCTCGCCCAGCTGACCCGCCACGCACACCCGGATCGGCCGATCTTCCTCTCCCACGAGGCGCTGTTGCGCGACTATGAAGAACCGTTGACGCGCGGCGGTGACCGCCCGTTCGCGGGCAGCGGACATCTGCTGTGGATCGGGGATCGCACTCGCCGACTGTGGAATTGGCATGTGCAATGGGCGGCGACCATCGCCAATCCGATTGCCGTGAAGATCGGCCCCACCGCCACCGGCTACGACGTCTTCGACCTCGCCCGTGCGCTCGACCCGCGGCATGAGCCCGGGCGATTGACTCTGATCACCCGGCTCGGCGCGAAGGAAGCAGCCGAGCGATTGGCGCCGCTGCTGCGCATCGTCACCGAATCCCGGGCGCCCGTGCTCTGGGTCTGCGACCCGATGCACGCCAATACCCGCACCATCGACGGCAGCAAGACGCGCCTGCTGCCCGACCTGCAAACCGAGGTCACCGCATTCGTCCGCACCCTGCGCACCGCTGGCTGCCACCCCGGCGGACTACATCTCGAGGTGAGTCCGGACGCCGTCCATGAATGCCGCGAATCACTGACCCCAACAGGCAAATCCAGCTCACGACCGCCGTGCGATCCGCGACTGGATCCGGGCCAGGCCGCCACGCTCATCGACCACTTCGCCGACGCCGTCTCCGCCTGATCCGTCGAGCCGCTTCATCGAAAGGTACTCCGCCGTGAAAACCTCTCCAGGCCAACGCTATATCGAGCGCGCCGTGTCACTGCCGACCGATCCGCTGACGGCACTGACCGCACTCGTCGAGGCTGGTTTGCACGAGCAGCATATCGTCTACGAACAGCCCCGCCAGTGGAGCTACGCCGGCGGCGTACTCGCGGAGATCAGTCTCGACCGTTCCGGCGCCCACCTGCGCGGCGTGACGGACGGAATCTCCCTGGATTGGAATGACAAGCCGCTGCTCCAGATTCGGCAGCTGCTCGATTCGTTCCCGGTGCCGGGCTGGCGCGCCTACGGCTGGGCCGCGTTCGAGCTGGCCTACGCCAAAGACGGCGACCGCTCCGCGGTCGGGGAACAGCCGCTGCTGCACCTGATCATCCCCCGCACCGAGGTCCGCATCGACGGCGGCACAGCCGTCGTCCGTGCGACCGACACGGAGAGCCTGGACGCGGTGACCGAGTGCCTGGCGGCCGCGACCAACCCTCCGGCTCCCGTCGCGGCACCGATCGATGTTCGGCACGGCGCAACTCACTACCAGCGGGCCGTCGCCGACGCCGTCGACGCGATCCACGCCGACCGGTTCCAGAAGGTGATCCTGTCGCGCACGTTCGCGGTGAACAAAGAGATCGATTTGCTCGCCACCTACCGGCACGGACGGAAAGCGAACAACCCCGCGCGGTCATTCCTGCTCAACCTGGGCGGCATCGAGGCGACCGGTTTCAGCCCCGAGGTGGTCGTCGCCGTCGACGCGGACGGCCGCGTCATCAGCCAGCCACTCGCCGGCACACGCGCGCTCACCGGCGATCCCGCCCGCGATGGGCACCTGCGTACGGAACTGCTGTCGAACCCCAAAGAGATCTACGAGCATGCCATTTCGGTCAAGATCGCCGTCGACGAACTGGTCGGCGTCTGCACTCCGGATTCGCTGTCGGTAGAGGAATTCATGACCGTCCGGGAGCGCGGTACCGTGCAGCATCTGGCCTCCCGGGTCGGTGGCCGCCTCGCCGACGGCCACGATGCATGGGACGCCTTCGCCGCGGTATTCCCGGCCGTCACCGCCTCCGGTGTGCCGAAAGCCGCGGCGTATGAAGCGATTCGGAGCCTCGAGCCCGCCGCGCGCGGTCTGTACAGCGGCGCGGTGTTCAGCGTCGACCACAACGGATCCATGGATGCCGCACTGGTGCTGCGCGCGGTCTACCGCCAGTTCGGCCGTACCTGGCTACAGGCGGGGGCGGGCATCGTCGGCCAGTCCCGGCCCGAGCGCGAATTCGAGGAGACCTGCGAAAAGCTCGACAGCGTCGCGAAATTCCTGGTCCCCGCCGCCGCTCCGGTCGCCGCCGGATGACCTGATCCCCAGTCAGTCCCTCGATCGATCGGAGAACCAGCCATGCTCGAAGGCTGCACACCGTGGCCCGCCGACGTCGCGACCCGATACCGCGACCACGGCCACTGGAGCGGCGAGACCCTCGCCGATCTGCCCGGCCACTGGGCGACGCGATACGCCGACCGCACCGCGCTCGTGCACGGTGAGCAACGCATCACCTATCGCGAACTCGACCTGCGAATCCGGCGGATGGCGGCCGGATTCCGGGCACAGGGACTCACGGCCGGCGACCGAGTAGTCCTGCAGTTGCCCAATGTTCCGGAATTCGTGATCACCTACTTCGCACTGATCAGCATCGACGTCAAACCGGTCTTCGCACTGCCCGCGCACCGCGCCATCGAAATCCGCCACCTGCTGACCATGACCGACGCCCGCGGCTATGTGGTTCCCGACCACAGCCATGGGTTCGACCACGGGGCCATGGCGGCAACGTTGGCCGAGGAGTTCTCGACGTTGCGAGTTTTCGTGCACGGCAAGGACATTCCCGAGGGCGCTGTCGCGCTCGCGGCGGTCGACGCCGAGTCGTCCGCGCCCGCGGCGTCGGATCCGGGGGATGTGGCGTTCTTCCTGCTGTCCGGTGGCACCACCGCACTGCCCAAGCTGATTCCCCGCACACACAACGACTACGCCTACCAAACCCGCGCCGCCGCGGCCGTCACCAGGCTCACCCGCTCCGATGTCTATCTCGCCGCCCTGCCGGCCGCGTTCAACTTCACCTGGGGCTGCCCCGGCATCATCGGCACGTTCCGGGTCGGCGGCACCGTGGTGCTGGTCGAGGACCCCATCCCGGCGGACTGTTTCGAGCTGATCGAAACCGAACACGTCACCGTCACGGCGCTGGTACCAGCCCTGGTCCAGATGTGGCTGGACGCAATCGACGACGACCCGCACGAACTGCCGAGCCTGCGCACCATCCAGGTCGGCGGTGCTCCGCTGCATCGCGAAACCGCCGAACGGATCGGCCCGGCCTTCGGCTGCCGCCTACAGCAGGTTTTCGGGATGGCGGAAGGTCTGATCACCATGACCCGCGACATCGATGCCGACGAGACGGTCCTCGCCACGCAAGGCCAGCCGCTGTCTCCCGACGACGAGATCCGCATCGTCGACGACACCGGCGTCGAGGTCCCGCCGGGGGGCACCGGCGAGTTGCTGACCCGGGGACCCTATACGCTGCGCGGCTACTACCGTGCCGCCGAACACAATTCGATCGCCTTCACCGAAGACGGTTTCTACCGCACCGGTGATCTGGTCACTGCCACCCCTACCGGCGAGCTGATCGTGCAGGGCCGACGCAAGGACGTGATCATCCGCGGCGGCAATAAGGTGTCCGCCTCCGAGATCGAGGGCTATCTGCTCGCGCTCCCCGCGGTCGACCAGGTCGCCGTGGTACCGGTGCCCGATCCCTATGTGGGCGAGCGCATCTGTGCGTTCGTTCGAGCGGCCGACGGGATCACGCCCACGCTGCGAGAGCTGCGTAAGGCGTTGCAGGAGAATGGAATCGCCGACTACAAGCTTCCCGATCGCCTGGAGCTGGTTTCCGAGTTGCCGCTCACTGGTCTGGGCAAGGTCGACAAGAAGCGGCTCGCGGCGACCGCGGCCACCACCGCCTGAATCACGAGGAGAACACAAAACCCATGCCGCCCAAGCCTCCCGGCCAGCCACCCACCCTCGATCAGGTGCGCGACACCGTCGCCGAACTGCTGCGCATCGACCCCGCCGACATCCCCGAGGACGCCGACCTGCAAGAGCTCGGCCTCGACTCCCTGGCGATGATGCGGGTCATCAACCTGTGGCGCCGCGTCCGCATCCGGATCTCGATGGAAGACCTCACCGACGAACCGACGCTCGCGGCATGGGCACGGCTCACCCGATCCCCCGCGGCCCAGTCCCACTGACCGCCCGACCCGAGGAACAACCATGACGACCAACACCAACGGGCACACCGACTACGACGCCATCGTCATCGGTGGCGGCCCCGCCGGATCCTCCTACGCCATCACCATGTCCCAGGGCGGCCACTCGGTGCTCGTGCTGGAGAAGGAAGAATTCCCCCGCTTCCACATCGGTGAATCGTTCCTGCCCTACACCGCCGACATGCTGGAGCTGCTGGGTGTACTGGATCGTATGCCCGGCAACGGATTTCCGATCAAACGGGGACTCGATCTGATCCTGCCCGAAGGCAACCGGCTGGTGGACCTCGAGGTGACCGGCGACGACGGCTACCGCACCTGGACCTACCAGGTCGAGCGGGCCCTGTTCGACAAGATCCTGCTCGACGCCGCCGCCGAAGCGCCCGGCGTCACGGTGCTGCAGCAGGCCCCGGTCAAGGAACTCATCTTCACCGGCGAACGCATCACCGGCGTCCGATTCGAGCACGACGGCCAATTCGAAAGCGCCACCGCCAAATACGTCATCGACGCCAGCGGCCGGTCCGGCGTCATCGCCCGGCATCTCGAGCTGCGCACCACCGACAACAAGCTCAGGATGGCGACCGTCTTCAGGCATTTCGAAGGCTTGGACGAGCAGTACAACCCGACCCGCGAGGGCGACACCCAGATCGGCGTCCACGCCGACGGCTGGATGTGGGCCATTCCGATTCGCGACGACATCATCAGCGTCGGCGCTATGACCCACTCCGAAAAATTGCGCGCCTCCACCCCCGAGGCCGTCTTCGACCTCGGCCTGGAGCGGCTGCCGCGAATCGCCCAGCGCCTCACCGGAACCAAGGTCTGGCACGAGATGCGCGGCGAGCGCAACTTCGAATACCACGCCGACACGCTGACCGGGCCCGGCTTCTTCATCGCCGGTGACGCCGGCGCATTCACCGATCCCATCTTCTCGGCGGGCGTCTACCTGGCCCTGGCCAGCGGGCGGCAAGCCGCCAAGGAGACCCGCAAGCTGCTCGCCGGCGAGACGACCGAACCCGTGGCGCAGCTGCGGTATTCGAACTTCTTCAAGACCGGCTACGAGACCTACTATCGGCTGATCCGTGCCGTGTACGACACCAGGGTCGGGACGATGGGCACCTACATCCGTCAACTGCTGACCTCGGAGGGGCTCGGCGAGAAGGAACGGGTGCTCACCCTCAACGGCGACTTCTGGTCCGATGACAATCGTCTGGTCAAGCGGTTGCGCGAGCATGAGGAATACGCGCTGTTCGCCCCGTTCGAACTCGAACTCGGCTGCCCGGTCTACGGCGTCGACGGCCCGCCGCTGCGGGTTCCGTCGGTCTAGCCACACCGATCACGACATCGAGAGTGACCCGTGAAACGGCTACTCATCGCGTATCTGCTGATCGTCACCGCACCGGCGCTGGCCGCCGTCGCACTGATCGTGCCGATCGGTGCGACGGCGCCGGGCGGCGCCGCACCGGCCGTCGCCGACGCATCGACCTTGCCGCGGTTACTGGTCGCCATTGCCGTCGTTGTCGGCGCGGCAGCCGTGGGCGGCGCGCTCGCCGAGCGCTTGGGGCAGGCCCGAGTCTTCGGCGAGTTGATCGCGGGCCTCCTACTCGGCCCGACCGCCCTCGGCGCTGCCCTACCCGGACTACAGCAATGGCTGTTTCCGAAGAACATTCTCCCCCAACTCGATTCGATGGCCCAACTCGGCGTGGTGTTCTTCATGTTCCTGGTCGGCATGGAGGTCTCACATACCGACATGCGCCGCATCAGCGCCAAAGCGATCGTGATCGGACACGCCGCCATCGCGGTCCCATTCCTGGGCGGTGTCGCGACCGCCTGGTGGCTGTACCACCGATATCCGCCCGCTCATTCCGGCTCGCTGTCGTTCGCACTATTCATCGGTGTGGCATTTGCGATCACCGCGTTCCCGGTACTGGCCCGGATTCTGGACGAACAGCATTTGCTCTCGACCCGGCTGGGCAGTATGGGCATCGGCGCGGCCGGAGCGTGCGACCTGACCGCATGGTGCCTGCTGGCGGTGGTCGTCACCGTCGTGCACCACACGTCCTTGCTGCCCGCACTGGTCGCGATCGCAACGGCAGTGGCGTTCACCATCGCCATGATCACCATCGTGCGCACCGCACTGGTTCGCCTTGTGGCACAGGCGGATCGGAACGCTAGGTCACCCATCGCGCTGTATGCCGGACTGGTCTGCGTCGTATTGGTATCGGCACTCGTCACCGAGGCCATCGGCGTGCACCCTATCTTCGGTGCGTTCCTCGCCGGCATCATCATGCCCCGCGGCTCGGCGACGATCACCGATCTCGGCACCAAACTCGAAGGCCTCACGCTATGGGTGCTGCTGCCGCTGTTCTTCGTCACCGTCGGACTGCGCACCGATATCGGAGCCGTCACCGGTGTGTCCGCCCTCGCGGTCTGCTCGGTAATCGTCGCAGTTGCCCTGACCACCAAGGTGATCGGCAGCGGCGCGGCCGCACTCGCCGTCGGAGAGTCCCGCCGCGATGCCCTCGCGGTCGCGATCATGATGAATTGCCGGGGTCTCACCGAACTCGTCGTACTCAATCTGGGCCTGCAGCTCGGCCTGCTGGATTCCGCGTTGTTCGCGATGTTCGTGATCATGGCCCTCATCACCACCGGAGTCACCGCGCCCGCGCTGCGAGCCATCGTCGGCCGGCGCCCCGGTTCCGCGACCGCCGCCCAACCTTCCACAGTCGAACCCGCTCACTGAAACAGGATGTGCTGTGCGCGCTTTCACCACTCGACAGGTCCCCGGGCTACATGCTCCGGTCGACATCCTCGTCGACCGTTGGGGGATCCCTCATATCTACGCCGAATCGGCCGAGGACCTGTTCTTCGCCCAGGGCTACAACGCCGCACGCGACCGGCTGTTCCAGCTCGATCTGTGGCGGCGGCGCGGGCTCGGACTGCTCTGCGAAGCGTTCGGACCCGAATACCTGGAGCAGGACCGCGCCGCGCGATTGCTGCTGTATCGCGGCGATATCGAGGCGGAGTGGCGGGCATACGGACCGGCGACCCGTGCCACGGTCACCCGATTCGTCGCGGGCATCAACGCCTATCTCGACTGGCTCGATGACCATTCCGAAGCGCTGCCACCAGAATTCGGCCTGGCCGGTTACCGGCCCGCCCGATGGTCGCCCGAGGATGTCGTGCGCCCGCGCGCGCACGCTCCGGTGTTCAACGTGATCTCGCAGGTGCGCCGGGCACAGGTCGTCGCGGCGGCCGATATCGAATCCGATGCGCTGCGGCAGCATGTGGTTCCGGGCCACCGTATGGTTGTTCCGCCTGGGATCGACCTGGACCTGCCCGCGGAAGTCCTGCAGCCGTATTTGCTGGCCACCGGGCAGAGCGCTGAGCCGATGCCAGCCGATGTGGTGGAGGGCAGCAACTGCTGGGCGGTCGCGGCCGAGCACACCACGACGGGTCGCCCGCTGCTCGCCGCCGATCCGCACCGCGCCTACACCACTCCCTCGCTGCGCTACATCTCCCACCTGTGCGCCCCGGGCATCGACGTCATCGGTGCCGGCGAACCGCATATGCCGGGAATCGCACTGGGCCACAACGAAACCGCCGCCTTCGGGTTCACGGTGTGTCCGATCGACACCGAGGATCTGGTGGTCTGTGATCTCGACCGCGAACCGATCGAGACGGTGGCCGAACTCGTCGCCGTCAAGAATTCCCCACCTGTGCAGGTCGAGCTGCAATTCAGCACCGAGGGGCCGGTCCTGCATGTGGACCGCGCGCGAGGAAAGATCTATGCGCTGCGGTCCACCTGGTTCGAACCGGGCACCGCGCCGTATCTGGGGAGCCTGGACTATTTGTCCGCCACCAGCTGGTCCGAGTTCGATGCGGCTCTGGAAAGCTGGCGGGCCCCCGGCGAGAACCACGTGTACGCCGACGTCCACGGGACCATCGCTACGCGCAGCGCCGGACTCGTCCCGCGTCGTACCGGATACGATGGTCTGCTCCCCGTCCCGGCCGGCTGCGAAAACTACCGTTGGGATGGGTTCTTCGCCCCCGCCGACTTCGCCCGCGGTGTCAGTCCGGGCAGCGGGTTCCTTGCCAGCGCGAATCAATTCAATGTTCCGCCCGGCTATCCTCTTCCCGCCTACGAATGGCCGGGATACGACCGGTATAGCCGAATCGTCCAGACCCTCGCCCGGCCAGCACCGCATTCGCCCGACGACAGCGCGGCCCTGCAGACCGACTTGTTCTCCCCGACTGCCTGGCACACCCTCCACCTGCTGCGCTCGCTGCGACCCGAGCACGGCAACGAATTGTCCACGGCCGCAATCGAACTCCTCTCTGAATGGGATGCCGTGGAGACGGCGGACTCCGCCGCCGCCGCGCTCTTCGAGACCTGGTGGACGCGACATCTGGGTCCTGCGATGGTGCGCGCTTGCGCACATCCTGCTGCCGCAGCGCTGATTCCCCATCCCGATCCCGAGGCGGTCCGCGCCTGGCTCCGCAATCCCCCCTCGGTCGGTACCCGTGACCGCATCATCGGTGAAACACTCGCTGACGCGTACAAAGAACTCGTCGCGATGCTCGGCCCCGGGCCCGAATCGTGGAGTTGGGGTGCGCTGCATCGGAATCGGCAGCCACACCCGCTCGGTAGGATCGACACGTCGCTGGACGTCGGTCCGGTGCCGATCGGCGGGTCCGGGACCACCGTCGACTGCGGCTCCTACCACCCGCACGACTTCTTCCCATTCCTCGGCCCGTCGTTCCGGATGATCATCGATGTCGGCGCATGGGACAACTCCCGGTGCGTCAACACGCCCGGTCAGTCCGGGGATCCGCGCGGCCCGCACTATCGCGACCTGTTCGACATCTGGCGCGCGGGCGATTACGTCCCCATGCTCTACAGCCGCGACAAGGTGGAACAGCACACCGAACAGCGCATCCGCCTCGAGCCGGTGGGGACGCTGTGATTGCCCGCTTTTCCACTCCCGAGATGACCGCCCTGTGGTCCGAGCAGAACCGGTACGACACCTGGACCCGCGTCGAGGTCCTGGCCGCCGAGGCTCAGGCCGAACTCGGCCACGTACCGGCCGCGGCGCTCGCCGATATCCGCCGCGCGCTGGCCCCGCTCGCCGCTCGGGTGGCCGAACTCGAACGCGACCGCGAGCACGAGGTGCTCTCCTTCCTCGCGGCCTATTGCGAACCCATGCCCGAGGATTCGGCCCGCTGGGTCCATCTGGGCATGACCAGTTACGACCTCGTGGACACCGCGCTCGGCTGCACTCTCGCACAGGCCACCGACCTGGTCCTCGATGCCGCGCGGCGACTGTGCCGGGTGCTTGTGGACCGCGCGATCGAACACTGGGACACTGTGTGCATCGGGCGCACCCACGGCGTTCACGCCGAGCCCACCACCTTCGGGCACAAGCTCGCCGGGTTCGCCTTCGGTATCGACCGATCGATCCGGCGAGTGGCTGCCGCGCGTGCCGCTGTCGCCGTCGGCACCATCTCAGGTGCGGTGGGCACCTACGCGCTGATCGACCCGTTCGTCGAGGAATACGTCTGCCGCGCATTGGATTTGGGCATCGAACCAGTGCCGACCCAGGTCGTAGCCCGCGACCGGCACGCCGAACTGGCGGTCGCGATCGCCACGCTCGGCGTGTGTATCGAGAGCATCGCGCTGGAGTTCCGGCTGCTGCAACGGACGGAGGTGCGCGAGGTGGAGGAATGCCGCACCGGCGCGTACCAGGGTTCGAGTGCCATGCCCCACAAACGCAATCCGACCAAGAGCGAACGCATCTGTGGCCTCGCTCGGCTGCTGCGCGGCGCGGTCGGCCCGATGCTCGAGAACGTCGCACTCTGGCACGAACGCGATCTCGCCCACGCCGCAGTCGAACGCGTCGCGCTGCCCGAACTGCTGACGGTCGGCCATTACATGGCGACCCTGACGACCGATCTGGTTGCGACGCTGGATGTGGCGACGGAGCGCATGCGCGACACCGTGGCCGGCAGCCGCGGGCTGGCGTTCAGTTCCGTCGTGCTCGCGCGGTTGCTCGAGCGAGGCGTCGAACGTGAGCAAGCCTATCGGGCCGTGCAGGCAGCCGCGGCCGATGCCGTGCGCTCGGGCACCGATTTTCGAAAAGTACTCGCCTCCAATGGAATCGACGTCGAGGAACTGGATGCCGAGCTGTTTCTCACCAATCATCACGTGATCCGCCGCCGCCTCGAGGCGCTGGCCGAACCGAAGGAATGAACACCGCCATGACCGAAACTCTTGCCGCAACCGCGGACTGGACCACACCGACAACTCTCACCGGGACCTTCGTCCGCCTCGAACCACTCACCGCGGCCCACACCGATGGACTGTTCGAGATTGCCGACGACGAAGTGTTCCAGCATTTGTCGAGCCCGCGACCTCATTCGCGAGCCGACGCCGAACGGATGGTCACCGCCATGATGAACCGCGACGTACGCGGAAGCCGGGTGTGCTTCGCCCAGATCGATATCCGCGACGGAGCCGACGGCCCGTTCGCCGGGACGACCTCCTACTACGACATCGACCGCAACAGTCGCTCGATTGCCATCGGATACACCTGGCTCGGCCGCGCTTGGTGGCGCACCGCCCTCAATACCGAGGCCAAGCTGCTCCTGCTGACCAGGGCATTCGACGAACTCGGCGCCGTCCGCGTCTATTGGCACACCGACATTCGCAATGCCCGCTCACAGGAGGCGATCGCCCGCCTCGGCGCCGAACGGGAGGGAATCCTGCGCAAGCACAAGAAGCGGCCCGATGGCAGCTGGCGTGACACGGTTCAGTACGCGATGACCGACGACGACTGGCCGGCGGTGCGGCAACGGCTTTCGGAGCGGTTGTACTCGTGAGCCCGCCTTGCCGCGCTATTCGACACTTGCGCGCAGCAGCACAATAATAATCTAGACGAAGCGTCATTGACAGAGACAGTATGTACTGATAAATCTGGGCTATCGAGTCCCTCCGGGAACCGACCGAAAGGACACCCAGATGACCGCGATTCCCCCGCATCTGCACCCTGGCCACCCTGGCGACGGCCACGAGCCGCACGGGCCGGTGGAGTGGGACGACTTGTATGACCGAGGCCCCGAATGGGATATCGGCCGCGCCCAGTCCGCGTTCCGCGAACTCGCCGACAACGGCGCGCTCACCGGACGCGTGCTCGATCTCGGGTGCGGCACCGGCGAACACGTGCTCATGTGCGCCGAACACGGGCTCGCAGCCACCGGGATCGACATCTCACCGGCCGCGATCAACCTGGCCATGCACAAGGCCTTCGACCGCGGGCTGCGCGCGGAGTTCCGCTGCCACGACGCCACCCTGCTCGCCGAACTCGGCGAGCAGTACGACACCGTGCTCGACTGCGGACTGTTCGTCCATCTGATCGACGACGACACCGCTCGCACGGCCTATCTCGACGGGCTACGGTCGACGACTCGGGTCGGCGGGCGCTACTTCCTGCTGTGCTTCCGCGAAGGCGGCGACCATCATCGGGCACTGACCCTCGACGAGATCGCCGCCCTGTTCGCCGATGGCTGGCGTGTCGATTCGATCGATCCCACCGTTCTACGGGCGGGTCCGCATGCCCACGAGATTCCCGCCTGGCTGGCCGCTTTCACCCGAGTCCGGACCCCCTGACGCCCACGATCGGAAAGGCAGCTTCATGTTGACCGCTGATACTCGAATCGACACCGACCGCGCCGGGCGGTATCTCACCCAGCTGTGCCGCCACGCCGCGGCGATGGGTGGTGGTCATGCCTCCCATCCGCATCACCCGCGCACCCACCCGGATATCCGGATACGCGCCGAATGGTCCAGCGGCGAAGGCTCGATCACCTTCGCTCCGTGGGGTCGCTGCGCCCTGACCGCCGACGACAGCGCCCTGACCGTACACATCGAAGCAGCCGATACCTCGGGCCTGCGCCGGATCGAGGACATCATCACGAACAACCTCGATCGCTTCAGTCACCGAAATCCCCTGCGGGTCAACTGGACTCGCTCCCAATCCCCGGACAGCGCCACTCTCGCCGCAACTCGCGATGAAAACGCAGCCGAACACGCCGGGCAGCACGCCCGGCTGTCGCGTCCGCGCACGGTACTGATCGCCACCGTTGTGATCGGCATCCTGGCAGCGCATCTGCTGCTGGGCGGCAGTCTGGTTCGCGACATCGGTGCACTCAGCGTCATCGGGGCCGCCGTGATCCTGTGCAAGCTCGCCTTCATGGGACTGGTCGGTCGGAACCTGCACCGACGTTTGATCGCCAAAGCGGGCAGCTCACCCCACTGACCCCGAACGCCAGGGAACCGGCATTGCGATCGTATGAGGGACGAACGCAAGGCCGGTTCACTTCAGCATGGTCCACTCAGACTCGCAGACCGTCTGCGATCACTTCCACCAACCGTTCTTCTGCACCCCACTCCCGTTCCGGATCTCCGCTCTCGCAGTGATCGTCTGGGTGGTGCTGGCGATCCTCGGCCTCGGTGCTGGCAACGGAGGCGGCGGCAAGCCGGGTATCGCAATTCGGTAGGAACTCGCCTACTTGTCAGACATGATGTCGCCTGGGCGACACTGTGTCCCGGCTGGTCAAGGCAGGCGGGCTAGGGTCGCAACCCGGACAAGGTGACCGTGACCAGTCGGCGCACAGCCGCCTTGGATCGCAACGCATTCGCCGCCGACAGCGCCGAAAGACTGAACCGCGCGAGTTCATCGGCCGGAACATCCGAACGCACCACACCGGCATCGGCCGCGGCGCCGATCAGATCACGAACCAGCTCATGTAGATGCCGCTGCGCGTGCACCACATGCTCACCCCGATGCAACAGCGACACCATCTCCCCACCGTGCCGCTCGTAATCGATCATCGCGTACATGGTGAGCACTTTCTCCAGCCGCTGCCCGATCTCACCGCCCTGTTCGACGATATCGGTCAGCTGCTGCAGATGCGCGCTCACATGCCGCTCGTGCCATGCCCGCAGAATCGACTCGACATCAGGAAAGTACTTGTACAAAGTGGCGCGACCGATCCCCGTTGTCTCGGCTATCTGCGTCATCGTCACCGATGCGACACCATGTTCCTGCACCAGATCAGCAGTGGTGTCCAGCAACGCATCACGTACCGCCTGCCGATGCGCGGTGATCGTGTCGTTCCATAGTTTGGGCACATGCCGAGTGTACCGAGGTCACAGCATCGTTCCTGCGTCGCTCGCACCGCTGGGGCGACCGTGTGACATCAACGCCGAGTACACAGTGGCCAACGCGCGATTCTCATTCAATACACTCCGCATGGACATAATCAGAACGTATTGAAAAGCGTCCACGGTCGGCACGCGCCCCGGAACCGATGGTCGCGGATCGCGCGCTATCCCCGTTCGGTCAGGGACGCGATCAGCGGGAACTTGGTGCTGAGGGTGATCGCCGTAGCCGGGGTGGGATCTGGGTTCTCAATGGTCAACTCGAACCGCCGCATGATGGTCGACAACGCGAGTTGCATTTCCATCATCGCGAACGCGTTGCCGATGCAGAGGTGTCCACCCGCACCGAAGGGCAGGTAGATGTTCCGGTCACGGGCGGCGACCGCGTCGGCGGCGAAGCGGTCCGGGTCGAAGGTGTCCGGCTGATCCCAGACCTCGGGATTGCGGTGTGCGTGATAGTAACTGAACATCACCGGAGTGCCCGCCGGGATGAGGTGGCCCCCGATCTCATCGGCCTCGCGGGCGCGGCGTTGTCCCATCCACGCCGGTGGCATCAGCCGCAACACCTCCTCTATCACCTGTTTGTTGTAGGCCAACGCGGGCAGGTCGGTCACGGTGGCGTGGCCGCCGGACAGCGCGGTGTCGACGTCGTCGCGCAGCCGCTCGCGCACCTCCGGATGCAGTTGCAGAAACAGAAGGGCCGAGGTCAGAGCCGAGGAGCTGGTTTCGTGACCGGCGAAGAGCATGGTGACGACCTCGTCGCGCAACTCTTTGTCGGTGAAGTTCTTGCCGGTCTCGGCGTCGGTGGCGTTCATGAGCATGGCCAGCAATCCGCCATTGTCGTTATCGCGGAGCTGGTCGATCACCGAGTAGACGATGGCATCCATCTCGCCGATCGCCCGCCAGAAGCGGCGGTGGCTCGGAGTCGGAAACTGCAAGGGGATCAACGGCATCCGGATGAACTTTCCCAGTTCGTAGTTGACCCGCTGTGTCGCGCTGGCGAAACCGGTCACCTCCGGTCCGTGCGCATCCATTCCGAACAGAGCCCGCACCACGACCCGCAATGTGAGAAGGCTCATCTGCTCGCCGACATCGATCGTGCGGCCGGTTCGGGCGTGTTCTGCCCATTCGTCGCACATGGCGTCGATCTCGGCCACCATGATCTCGCTGAGCGCGTTGATCTTCTTGTGGTGAAAGGCGGGTTGGGCGAGGCGCCGGTTGTGTCGCCACTTGTCGTGATCGGCGATGGTCGCCAGCCCGCGGCCCGCGAACGGCTCCAGGATGTCGTACATCTCGGTCTCGCGGGTGAAGTTCGCCATGCGTTCCTGCAAGATGTACTTGATGTGGTGGGGATGCGTAACGCCGACCATGACCCCGTTGATCAGCTGAAACCGAAACACGTCACCGTGCTGGGACCTGGCGTCGGAGAGAAACGTAATCGGTTCGGTGAGAAAGCGTTTGGTGTTGCGGAGGCGGCCGGAGACCATCGGGGGCAACGCACGGACACTGGTAGCGATAGACGTCACAGGACCAAGTAAAGCCGATAGCGCAGAGCTTGCCACGGTTGGCAAATGCGCCCGAAAACGACTGTCCACGGGCTGATGTCGCCAACCGCGGCGACCTGCCGATCACCCGTCAATCGAGATCGAGCCTCGGCACCACAGCGATCCCGATCGGCACCACCACCGTCGACCTGGGCGTCAAGGGCGGGCCGAATTGCCCTGCCATGGAGGTGAGTCCGTGGCGGACGCGGGGTCTACGACTCCGCGCACTCGGGCTGGAACGAACTCCACCCGATCCTGCACTGCCAGCGCATCGGCACCTGGCAAGGAGGCTGGGCAACCTCGGGCACACCCGACATCGAACGATGGTGCTCGATGATCGCAGACGCCGAAAGCCCCTCGACTGCAACTGAACAGCAGAAACCAGAAAACCAATGGCAGGTGCATCCGGCCGTCGACGGCTGCACGCTCGCACCCGACCGCCCCGACATCCGCCGATCATGGGTCGACTGCGGAACTGCCGCGAGGGGTCGCACTGTGTGACTGTCAGATTTTCTTGACCACGCTGGATTTCAGCTGGAGGGGGCCGATGCCGTCGACCTTGCAGTCGATGTCGTGGTCGCCGACGCCGTTGACAAGACGAATATTTCGGACCTTGGTGCCCGCCTTGATTCCGGTGGCGCTGCCTTTGACCTTGAGACTCTTGATCACGGTCACGGTGTCGCCGTCGGCGAGGACATTGCCGACGGAATCGGTGATGACGGTCTCCTGTGCGTTGGCTGGGTCCGAGCCAAGACCGGAGGTCCATTCGTGCGCGCATTCCGGGCAGATCAGCAGCGATCCCATTTCGTAGGTGTAGGCGCTCGAACACGCGGGGCACGGGGGCAACGATTCGGTCATCAGGTTGGTCCTTTTCATCGGCGGGACTGGGTGGTCCGGTGGTGCTGCGAAATCCGTGCTGGCCCTATGCCGGTGGGGCAGTGAGGAACTCGATGATCACGCGGTTGACTTCCTCGGGCCGCTCCAGGTAGCCGTAGTGCCCGCAGCGGTCGATCTCGACGTAGCGGGCACCGGGGATCGCGGCGGCGACTTCCTTACCGAATACGGTCGGGGTCATGCGGTCGTCGGCGAAGCCCACGACGAGGCTGGGAATGGTGATTCGCGCGTAGTCGGCGAGGCGATCACGGGAGCGGTCCATCCCGATCTGGGCCCGCACACCGGGCGAATGCGCGGCCGAGGCGGAGTATTCGAAGATGTCGAGCCATTGCTGGGCGCTGACCGGGTCCTCGAGCGTGTGCGGCGACAAATTCAGCATGGCCTTGATCGCGGCCGCGTACTGCGGGGGCAACTGGACGCGTTGATCATGCAGGGCCTGCTCGCCGAGATTGAGCGCGTGGGCCATCGGATGCGGACGACCGACCGCGGCGAGCATGACCGCTTTGGCCACGAGATCTGGGCGCGACAGCGACAACTCTTGGACAACCCGAGCGCCCATCGATGTGCCGACCACATGCGCCGGTGCACCGCCGAGATGCTCGATCAGCGCGGCCGCATCGGCGACGAGGTCGTCGATGCTCATGCCTTCGGCGCATTCGTCCGACGGCGCGATCCCCCGGCTGTCCATGGTGGCGACCCGGAATCCGGCCTGCACCAGCGCCGGCACCTGGTAGGTGCGCCAGACTCGGCCGGGGCTACCGGTCCCCATGATCAGCAATACGAGTGGACCGGTACCGGTGACGTCGTAGCTGAGTCGGATCCCGTTGAGGGTGGCTATGGGCATGATTCTGCTTCCGTTGGTGGTGGTTCAGGCGCGACCGTGGCGGCGTTCGTAGTCGAGACGATCGGCCTCGGCGCGCCGTCGGGACTCCGCGTCGGCCAGCGCCGGGTCGAGGCCGTGCTTGATCAGGCGGCTGCGCCGGTAGACGTACATCAGGGCGGCAGTGAAATAGATAAGCGGCAGGTACAGCAGCGCCATCATCGCCAGTCCCATCCATTTCGGACCGGGCACCAGCAGAAACAACATGAGCACCGGAATGATCGGGATCAGGAACCGCATCAGATAACGGCGCGCCGCACCCGGTCCGGTCAGGTCGTTGAGCACCCATTCCGACATCGACGGGGGCAGGGTGCGGCCGAGGATGTAGCCGATCCGCTGCGGCAGTGTGGGGGTGTTCGGCATAGGTCTCCTGTTTGCTAAAGTGCGCAATCAAGAGATTAGACGTCGGCCGAGGCTGGCCTCGACCGGGGAGGTTGGTTCCACAGTGCCGGGATCGACTCACGCCACTGCACCGGAGGAAGGTCGACTTCTCCGACACGCCCGGGCATCGGATGTGCATTCCGGTCCTGGAGCTACTCATGAGCGGGGACACTTCGTTGCGGAGATGCTGCCCGAGGTCGGTGTCGAACTGGCGAATTCGCCCCAGCGGTTGTCGATTTCGCGGCGCGCCGGTTTGGTTGGCAACCGCTGTGTCGCAGGTTCGGTGACCTCTGCGCCGACCTCGCCGTCGATCGATGAGTTGCTGCTGATGGCCCGCGCCACCCTGACCGGGGTGGTGGCGGGGCAGGTCGAGTTGCCCGAGGAGCCTGTCGCGGGTTCGCCCGGCGTCGGCTGAGAGCGCCGAAGGGTGGGAATGATCACCCGATCAAACCCGGCCAGCTGATTGCATGATTTCTAAACTAGTAACGTAGCGATTTTCGAAGGAAGGCACCCCTGTGACCGATAGCTCTGCGTCCACCGTGAACGCAGGCCCAACTACGCGAGCGACTGGCCGCGCTGAAACTTCGACTGCTCGACAACCGCTGACCGTGCGAGCGCTACTACCGACCTGGCAGGAATGGCAGCCCGCGGTTCGGGCACCCGGTGCGGACCTGCTGGCGGGTTTGATCGTCGCATTGGTGGCGCTGCCGCTCGCGCTCGGATTCGGCATCAACTCCGGTCTGGGCGCGGCCGCGGGCCTGGCCACCGCGGTGATCGCGGGCGCACTGGCCGCGGTGTTCGGCGGCTCACGGTTCCAGGTGTCGGGCCCGACCGGCGCGATGACCGTGGTGCTGGTGCCGATCGTGCACGCACACGGCGCGAGCGGGGTCCTCACGGTCGGGCTGATGGCGGGCCTGGTGCTGGTGGTGCTCGCGGTCGCCGGGGTCGGTCGCGCGGTGCGTTATATGCCCGCCCCGGTGATCGAGGGGTTCACCGCCGGTATCGCCGTTGTCATTGCGCTGCAACAGTTTCCGGCCGCCCTCGGCATCGCACACGTCGACGGTGACAAGGTGTGGCAGTCGGCGTTCGACTCGGTGCGCCGCTATGTCGAACAGCCGAGTGTCGCCACGCCGGTAACGGCACTGGTGGTGGCGGCGGTCATCGTGATCGGTGGCCGGTATCTGCCCAAGCTGCCGTTTGCGTTGGTAGCGGTCGCCGTGGCCACGGTCGCCGCCGAATTGTTCAACATGAATCTGACCAGGATCGGCACCATTCCCGCAGGCTTGCCCGCGCCGTCGTTGAGTTTCGTGCATCCCAGTCAGCTGGGGTCGTTGGTGGCGCCCGCGCTTGCGGTGGCGGCGCTGGCGGGGTTGGAATCATTGTTGTCGGCTACCGCGGCCGACTCCATGGCGGTCGGTACCCGACACAACCCGGATCGCGAACTGTTCGGACAGGGCCTGGCAAATATCGCCGCGCCGCTGTTCGGCGGTGTGCCCGCTACCGGGGCGATCGCCCGCACCGCGGTGAATGTGCGCTCCGGTGCCCGCACCCGGCTGGCCGCGCTGACCCATGCGATCATCCTGGCGGCGATAATCTATCTGGCCGCGCCGCTGGTCGCGGACATCCCGGTGGCCGCACTCGCGGGTGTGCTGCTCGCGACGACCCTGCGCATGGTGGAAACCGCCTCGCTGACGGCAATCGCGCGGGCCTCGCGCGGCGACGCGATCATCATGGCGGTCACGTTCGCGGTCACCGTCGCACTGGATCTGGTCACTGCGGTGGCCGTCGGTGTCGGATTCGCGATCGTGCTCGCGCTGCGGTCGGTGGCGCGGGAGGCCCGCCTGGAACAGGTGCCGCTCGACGAGAGCGACCATCTCGCCGAGGAATACGAGCTGCTGCGCGATCACATCGTCGCCTACCGCATCGAGGGCCCGCTGTTCTTCGCCGCCGCACACCGATTCCTGCTGGAACTGGCCGAGGTCGCCGACGTCAAGGTCGTTATTCTGCGCATGTCCAAGATCACCGCACTCGACACCACCGGCGCACTCGTGCTCCAAGACGCCATCACCAAATTGGAGCACCGGCACATCACCGTGCTGATGTCGGGACTGCGCGCCGATCACCATCGCCGCCTGTCCGCGATCGGTGCCCTCCCCGCCGGTGGCGCGGAAGCGATCTTCACCCACACCGCCGCTGCGATCGACCACGCTCGACGCTACCTGCCGGTCGGCCACGCTCCGGCCACCCCATAAGAACCCCGATCCGAGCAGGTGAGCTGGTCGATCGCCCGTCGCCTGTCGCATTCAGGGCGTTACCGCGTCGGCGCGCACCTCGTCGATATGCGTGACGCCGTGCACGGTGCGCGCCGGGCTGGCGATGACGCGCTCCCGATACTCGTCGTCGACGACCGGCAGCGCGGCGGAGCCGTTCTCGGTCAGCAGCGAGATCGCCTCGTGCAGTGGCGTTTCCGGATGCACTGTCACGACCGGACGGCTGAGTATTCGCGTGCGTACATGGTTATCAGCGTGCCCTCCCCTCCCTACGACAACGAGAGGCCTCGTGCCCGCCACGATGTGGCCAATGTCGGCGAAGGTCGACGCTATCGACCGACGCCCGGATCGTGGTCACCCGGATTGTGCGCCAAGGTGAACAACGCTTCGTCCTCCTGGGCGAAGTGCAGCGTGAGGACCGCGTCCAAGCCGTACAGGGTGGCGCGCAGGTCATCGATCTGGTCCGCGCGGATGCCGTCCGGCGACTCGGCGAGATGGCGGCGGATCCGCTCGACCAGGCGCTCGATTTCGGTATGCTCGCGGCTCATGGTGACCATCGCCTCCGGGTCGCGCAGGTAGCTCGCCAGAGCCGGATACAGCTGCGTCTCCTCGGCGCGCTCATGCGGCAGGACGTCGGCGGTGAGTACATCCAGAGCCTGGTGCAGTGCGGTGTCGGCATCGGGTACCGGACCGCGCGACAAGGCGTCCGCGGCATCGCGCACGGCAGCTCGGGCGGCATGCAGCCGTTCGTGTTCGCGCGCGAAGCGCGCCACCAGCGGGTCTATCGCGGCGCTGCGCCGGCCACGCCCGATGCGCAGAACCCGCAGCGCGTTCAGGATTACCGCGACGTCGATTCCCTCCTGCACGAGCGCTCCCGCCGCGGGCACCAACAATCCGAACGCCGCCGCGATCATGGCCACCAGTGAGAGCGACATGCCGGTGAGCGCGCTCTGCACGGCCAGCCGACGCGTTCGCTGCGCGATGTCGACGGCATCAGCCAGCCGGTCGATGCGGTCGTCCACGATCACCGCGTCGGCGGCCTGCACCGCGGCGGTCGATCCACGGGAGCCGAGCGCGACGCCGACATCCGCCGCGGCCAGGGCCGGTGCGTCGTTGACGCCGTCACCCACCATCACCGTGACACCGTCGTGCTGTTCGGCGCGGATCGCTGCGATCTTATCGGCGGGGTCGGCGTCTGCGACCACCTCGGTGAGGCCCAGCATGCGCGCAACTTCGGTCGCGTTGTCGACCCGGTCACCGGTGAGCAGGAGCAGCCTGCGCAGGCCAGCTCCGCGCAGTCGGCGCATGGTCCGCGCCGCGTCGACACGGATGCGGTCGCGCACCAGCAGCGCCGCGACCGGGACATCGTTGACCGAAACCCAGATGATGCCGGCCAGATCCAAGTGTGCGCGTCGTGACGCCGCGCCGACCCAGGGTGCGGGGTCCGTGTCGGCGGGCAACCTGCCGACCCGCACCCGATCGCCCTCGACCGTACCCGTCGCCCCTTGTCCGGGTTCCTCCGAAATATCCACGGCCGCAGCCGGTTTCAGCCCACGCGTCGCAGCAGCGCCGATGACGGCTTTGGCCAGCACATGCGGTGAATACTGTTCGACCGCGGCCGCCTGCCGCAATACCACCTCCGTGGTCGCGCCGGGAGCGGTGACGATATCGATCACCTCGGGGTGGCCGACGGTCACGGTGCCCGTCTTGTCCATCGCGAGACACCGTGCGCGCCCGAGCGTTTCGAGCGCCGCACCATCCTTGACGACCACTCCCGCCCGCGCGGTCCGCGACATCCCCGCGGTGACCGCCACCGGCACTGCGAGCAGTAGCGGACACGGCGTCGCGGTGACGATCACGGCGACCGCGCGAACCGGGTCCGCGGTGACCGCCCATGCGATGCCCGCCATGGCCAGTGCGATGGGCAGGAACCACACCGCCACTCGATCGGCCAGTCGCGCAACCGGCGCCGCTGCGGCTGCCGCCTGTCCGGCCAGTGTCACAATTCCGGCGTAGGTGCTCTGCTCGGCCGTGGCCGCGGCCCGAATATCCACAGCGGCACCGGCATTCGTCACCCCACTGCGCACATCCGTGCCCACCTTGCGAACGACGGGCACCGGCTCACCGGTCAGTGTCGACTCGTCGAACACCCCCTCGGTGCTCAGCACACCATCGACCGGGACGGTCTCCCCCGGCAGCACCACGACCACATCGCCGGGACCTACCGCGGCGGCCGGAACCGTCTCGATTCCGTTCGCCCGCCGCAGATGCGCCCGAACCGGGGCCCGTCGCAACAACTCCGAAAGATCCCGCCCCGCCTGGCGCCCGGCG
Organism: Nocardia nepalensis; assembly: GCF_048910785.1. NCBI lineage: Bacteria > Bacillati > Actinomycetota > Actinomycetes > Mycobacteriales > Nocardiaceae > Nocardia > Nocardia nepalensis. The sequence goes on from NZ_JBKBET010000031.1 coordinate 25,078, forward strand.
TACGCCTCCAGCACCCGTCCGGTGGCGACCATCAACGCGATCAGCGCACCCGCGAAGTACGCGCCGACCGCGGCCGCACCGGTCAGCGCGATCACGGCGAGCAGATCCGCACCGTATCGCCGCTTGCGCAGATCGGCCGCCACCCACCACAGCGTGGGCACCAGTGCGATCACCGTCGCCGCGAGCCACAGCAGATCGGCCGCGGTCGTGTTGAACGGACGCGCGACCAGACCCGCCGCCACCAGTGCGCCGATCACCGATCCCAGCAACGCCTGCCGAAACATCAGCATCGAACTCCGGTTACCGCGAAGCGCTCCACCTCGGCGATATGTCCGCCGGTGGCGACGGCGACGGTGAGAGTGCCAGGGCAGGTCACCGCGAACGGAACCGTCGTGGTCCACGGTGTATCGGCTCCGCCGGCGGGGATGCCGGAGACCTCGCCCACCGGCCGCGCTCGGTCGAGCCGTCGGATCTGCACGCGCAGACTCTCGTCCACACCGGTGATCCTGCCACCCACCGTGACCGGAGACCCGACCAGCGATTCGTAGCCGGGGATGGTCAGCGTCAGGGTGCTGTTCTGGGTGCCGACCACCTCCCACGGTTTGTTCGCACCGGTGCCGATGCGGACCAGATGCAGCACGGCCGCCGTCGCCGCCAGTACGGCCACGATCCAGATGCGACGGTGCGGTGTCGGGGCATTCACAGCGGCGCCGAATCCGACAGTTCCCGTGACCCCTGGTCCAGCCGGAACGGCGGGTATTCGTCACGCATCAGTGCCGCATAGGCCAGGACTCGATAGAGCCAGCGGTTGATGCCCAGGATGAAGTCGAACAGCCGTCGTGGGTATCGGGCGGTGAACAGCAGGATGACGGCGGCGATCAGGACGAGCACGCCGAGCAGGGGTATGGTGCCGCCGGAATCGTTGTCGTCGGTGCCGATAGAGGCGCCGCCCCCGGTCATGGCGAGCACCACCGCATAGTGCGGTATCGCAAGCAGCCACCATTTGATCAGGACCAGGCCCCGTGACAGCCGCTCGGGATAGTCGACCTGGAAATCGGCCGGATAGTCGGTGGATCGCAGGGTGAACGGCGGATACCGGTCGGTGCCGAGCGTGGCAGCGGAATAGAACTGCACCCGCCACGACCAGCGGATCACCCCGACATTGAAGTCGAAAATTCCGCGCGGATACCGGCCGGTGAACAGAATGGCGACTCCGGCCACCACGGTGAGCACCACGAAGGCGATCCACAGGAAGAACAGGATGATGAAGTGCGGTATCGCGAGAATCCATTTCACCAGCCACAACCATCGTGACAGCGGCTCGTCCAGGTCGCCACGCAGGTTGACCGGATAGTCGGAGGTCTCGGAAGAACTCATGATCAGTGCTCCTAAGCGCTTGCGTTGCTCCGACTGTCGCATCCATGTGGGCCGTGCAAGAGAGGCCGAAAGCCCCCTGCGCAGGTCCGAATTCCCCTACATGACCGTGGGGGCCGCGCGACGACAGTGGAATCGGATCCCCCATCCGTTCGAAGGAGTTGTCATGGACTGGACGACCGCCGCCGTACTCATCGCCGTGATCTTCGCGGTGATGGTCATTGCCACCACGTATTTGTCCGCCAAGAAGCAGTAGCGCAAGGTGATGACCATGGGCATCGCATGCCGCATGGCATTGCTGTTTCGGGTCAAGGCGAACAAGCTGCTCGACCGCAGCGAGGACCCGCGCGAGGTACTCGACTACTCATATCAACGACAACTCGAAATGCTCGCTCAGGTGCGCCGTGGCCTCGCCGATGTCGCCACCAGCCGCAAACGCATCGAACTGCAGCAAGTCCAATTGCAGCAATCCGCCGACCGGCGGCGGCAGCAGGCTGCCGAGGCCGTCACCCACGATCGTGAGGATCTGGCCAGGGAGGCGCTGACCCGCCGTGCCGCTGCGCTCGCCCAGCTGGACCAATTGCGCCCACAACACGACGAACTGGCAGCGCAGGAAGCGCAATTGACGCCTGCGGACAAAACGGCGCAAATGCGGTCGCGCGCATTGGCGCTCGATGAGCTGGTCGTGAGCGGGGCTCTCGACGACGCGACCATACCGGCCGACCGGAACGACGATATCCAAGCGGCCTTGGACGCCATATCGAGCAGCGGCATCGCATCCGAATCAGCACAGCTGAAGAGTCGAAGCACCTCGGTCATCGACGCACCGAAGGAGGCGTCCGGATCATGATCATTCGCATACTCGGCGAGGGACAGTTCGACGTCGCCGATACCCACATGGCCGAACTGAATTTCCTCGACGAGCAACTGGTCCAGGCCGCCGATGCGGGCGATGAGACCGGTTTCGCCCTGACGTTGCGTCAACTGCTCGCCGCGATCCGATATCGCGGAACCGCGATCGCCGACGACCGCATCGAGGTCTCCGATCTCGTGCTGCCGTCGGCGGATATGCCACTCGCCGAGGTCCGCGCGATGCTGCGGGACGACGGTTTGATTCCGGGGTAATCGCGGTGCACACCCGATTCCGACCGGACCATCAGCTGACCGCTCGGATGGTACTGACCATGTTCCTGCTCGGACTGGTCTATGTGGCGTTCATCGCGGCGCTGGTGGTACTCATCAAATCGGTCGTGGTGATCGTACTCATCGTGGGCGCACTGCTCTGGGCCCAGTTCTGGTTCTCCGATCGAATCGCCCTCTACGCCATGCGCGCTCGAATCGTCACGGCCGAACAGGAGCCGGTGCTGCACGGCATCGTCGACCGGCTGTGCGCCACCGCGGATATGCCCAAGCCACGGATCGCGATCGCCGACACCGAACTACCGAACGCCTTCGCCACCGGCCGCAGCACCCGGCACGCCGTGATCTGCGTGACCACCGGCCTACTACGGCGATTGGACGCCGAGGAACTCGACGGCGTACTGGCACATGAGCTTTCGCACGTGGCACACCGGGATGTGGTGGTCATGACTACCGCGTCGTTCCTCGGCGTGCTCGCCGGGCTCGTCACGCGATTCACGATGTACTCCACCATGTTCGGCGGCGGCCGGGACCGGCGCTCGGACAATCTGTTCCTGGCCATCCTGCTCGTGATGGCGGTGTCGGCGGCGGTCTACGCGATCAGTTTCCTGCTGATCCGGGCCCTGTCCCGGTACCGGGAGCTGGCCGCCGACCGGGCGGGAGCCATCCTCACCGGCAGTCCGTCGGCACTGGCCTCGGCACTGACCAAGATCAGCGGGGATATCGCGCGGATCCCCAGCCGCGACCTACGCGCCGACCAGCCGTTCAACGCCTTCTTCTTCGCACCGGCCTTCGGTGCGGGGGTGAGCTTGTCGACACTGCTCTCGACCCACCCGAGCCTGGAGCAACGCCTCGACCAGCTGGCTCGGCTGACCACCGAACTGGGCCCTGGGGTCTGAGGCCCCGATGGGATTCTTCGACGCGCTGCTCGGCCGGACGGTACCCGTACCGCCGAATCTCGATGTGCTGTTCACCATTCCGCCCGCGGCCTATACCCTCCAGGCCGCCATCGACGTGCAGCCCACCGGAATCGGCGCTGTGTGCTTCAAGCAGGCCGAAGGAGCGGGTGTCCAAGGGGCGCTCGATGAGGCGCTCGCCTTGCTGCGGCTCTACCCGAACGTCACCATGATGGTCACCCACGATGAGTTCGGCTTCACCTGGTTCACTGGCAAACAGGAGATCATCGATCTCGCCGAACTCGTGACCGCATTGCATGCGGTGAATTCCACACTGTCGGAGGCGGGCTTCGGCCCGAACCTGCTGTGCACCGTCATCGGTTTCGCCGACCCCAAGGGCCGACGGCGACTCGGCCTGGTGTACCTGTTCAAGCGCGGCACCATCTATCCGTTCGCCCCGCTGGACGACCGGAAACGCGATACCGCCCTCGAATTACAGACGCGCGCAGCACTTTCCGCGGAACTTCCGATCGAACCCGAACTTCCGCGCTGGTTCCCACTCTGGGATGCGCCCGTGCCGTGAGATCAACTCGGAGTCCCATTCAGCCACTCCACTGCATCAGCCATCCAGGTGACGGCTCTGCTCCTGCTCCCCCGTCGCTCGCTTCCCGGCACCTGAACCGTTGAGTGGCACTACTACCGGGCGACGACGGGACTGCGCGAGAAGCTCGGCGATACCGTTTTCGATGCCCTCGGCGATCATGTCGATATCGGGGGTTGTGTCGTAGTCGCCGGTGATGCCGAAGGTGAGTCGGTCGTGGTAGCTGAGGATCGCGATGGTCGTGCGCAGGCGCATCGCGATAGGGATGCAGGGCAGGATTTCCAGTACCTCGCGCCCCTGTACGGTCAATCGATGCCGCGGGCCGGGGACATTGGTGGCGAGGGCGCCGACGCTGTGCTGCGGGTAGCGTCCGGCCAGTCGGAAGGCCCAGGCGACGACGGCGAAGGGCAGCCATTCGGCCATCGACAGCATCGACTTCTCGGCCTCGGCCTCACCCTTCGCGCGATGCCGAGAGATCCGGTCGTGCACCGTCGCCAAGCGCCGCACCGGATCCTCGATTTCGATGGGCAGGTACGGGATCATGGCCGAAACCCTGTTGTCCATCAGATATTTCGCGTCCGACGGGCGCACGGATATCGGCACCAGAATGCGGAGCTTACCGGGTGTGGGCTCCTCGCCACGCTTGTGCAATACGACTCGGTAAGCCGAGGCGATGGCCGCGAGTGCGACATCGTTGACCGTCGCATCGAAGGCCGCGCCGATCTCCCTGATTTCGGGAAGCGAGGCGCGGGCGACCGCATAGCGCCGTTGCCGCCCGATCGGCCCGTTCAACGAGGACGTCGCGGTCGGGGCGACGGCGGCGAACACCACCGGTACCAGACCACGCACCACCGACACAGCGAACCGTGGCGCCACTATCGGCAACCTCATCCCCTTGGCCACCTGACCCCATAGGCCGCTAGGCGAACGACCTTCAGCGCGAGCGCCTTTCGCGTTGCCGTCGTCGGCTGACCGATCGCACAGGCGCTCGAACAGTGTGATGCCCGAGATGCCGTCGACCATGCTGTGATGGGCCTTGACGATCATTGCCCAGCGATCGCCCGCCAGTCGCTCGACGACCACGCACTGCCACAGCGGATGATCTCGGTCGAGACGTTCCTCCAGTTCCGTCGCGATCAGTTCGCGCAGCGCCGACTCGTCGCCGGGCTCCGGCAGCGCGGTCCACCGAATATGGTGCGCCAGATCGAAATTCGGGTCGTCTTCCCATACCGGTGCGGTGAGGTCCAGCGGCGCCCGGCGCACCCTCTGCCGGAGCCGGGCGTTACGCGCGAGCCCCGCGGCCAATCCCGCGGTGAACTCTTCGCGCGTCGGCGGCGGGCCCGCCACGATCGCCACCGCGCCAATACCCAGGCTGATATGCCGGTCAGTGTCCTCCAACTCCATGAACCCCGAATCCAAAGGGCGTAGCTCGGTCATGGTCAACCTCGAACAGATCGATGGTGGCAGCCGGTACCTCGGATGGGACAGTGTGGCACTGCCACTAGATAATCCTCGCGCGCGAGCATCGCTGCAGGTGAGAGACAAAGGTCGACAGTCATAGCGCCGAATTGCCCTATATCCCGCGGCAGCTTCGGCGGACCTTGAGAAGTATGGATTCCGGCAATCCAGACCGTACCCCGTCGTCGATACTGACCGTCACGCTGAATCCGACCGTGGACATCTGCCTGGAGGTGGAACGGCTCTGTGGTGAGGGTAAGAACCGGGCCCGACTGTGCTCGGTTCGAGGTGGTGGCGGTGGTATCAATGTCGCCCGCTGCGTCCGCAGGCTCGGTGGTTCCGCGACTGCTCTGCACACCTCCGGCCGGGAGATCGGTCGACGGCTCGATCGGATCCTGGACGAGGAAGGCTTGGACCATCGACGTATCGAGATCGACGGGGACACTCGGGAGGCCTTCGTCATCGCCGAGGGGCGCTCCGGGCACAGCTATCACATCGTACCGCCCGGCCCTGTGCTCAGCGAAGCTGACGGTGAGCGTTGCCTGGCGACCGTAATCCAGATGGCGCAACACTTTTCATACCTCGTCATCACTGGAAGCATGCCGCCCGGAGTACGCGACGACTTCTGCGCCGAGGTCGTCAGGCTGGCTCACGCCGACGGCATCCGTGTCGTGCTGGACGTGGCGGGAGCGCAGCTGCGCAAGGTGGTACAGGAGCCGGTCTTCGTGAACCGTCTCGATCGCAGCGAGGCCGGCGCCCTGATCGGCCGCCCCATCGCGACCTTTGCCGACGCAAGGGCCGCCAACGAGTCCGTCCTCGAGTCGGGTGCGGTCACCAACGCGATCACCACGGTCGGCGCACTCGGCGCCGTGCTATCCACCCAGACCGCGCACAATGAGATCTCCGCGCCTGCGCTACCCCACCCTCCGCGCAGCGACGCCTGTGCGGGCGACAGCCTGATCGCCGCGGTGACCTACCGCCTCGCGATGGGCGACAACTGCGTTCGCGCGTGCGAATACGGAGTCGCGGCGGCCGCGGCGACGGTGCTGCTCCCGGGGACCGAGGTATTCGAGCCGACCACCGTCGAGGAACTGCTGGCAGCCGTGCGCACGCACTGGTTGATCCGGCGATAACGCGTCGGCCCCTCGAAGAGGTGCGGACGAGGACGCCGGGCGGACTGGCACCACTTCGTCCGCTTCCAGACCGAAATCGACCGAATCGCTCGACCGTTCAGGTCGTCGCCGTGAGGAACTCTACACAGGAGCCGATGGTGGCAAGGTGCGGATAGTCGGCCTCTTCGATTCGTATTCCGGTTGCGCGCGTGAGCCTTTCGACAAAGGTGAGGAAATCGAGGGAGTCCAGGTCGAGCGTGGGACGCAGCGGTTCGGCCTGTGTCAGTGCCGCGAGGTCCGCGGCTGGAGCGAAGCCGGTCAGTGCGGTCCTTACGACCGAATCCGCGTCCGCGCGAGACAGGGTGTCGGGCATGGTCGTTCACCTCTCAATTCACAGCTGATCCGGGTGCTGTAGCAACTCGGCGATGGTGTTCAGGAAGCGGGCGCCGACGGCGCCGTCGCTGACGCGATGGTCGGCGGCGAGGGTCACGGTCACCTGGGGGCGCACGCCGAGAAATCCGTCTACCGCGCAAGGGCGTTCGCTGACGGCGCCGAATCCGACGATGGCCACCTGGGGCGGCGAGATCACGCCGATCACCGATTCCACGCCGAGATCGCCGAGATTGGTGACGGTGATGGTAGCGGCAACGGTATCGGAGGAGCGCAACCGGGCCTGCCTGGCCCTGGCGACCACATCGCGCAGCTGTGTCATTACGGTGCGTGGGTCCATCGTGTCGGCCCGGGCAATGGTCGGTGCGAGGATGCCGCCGCCGCGCAACGAGACGATCATGCCGAGATCGACGGTATCGGCCGGGTGGAATTCGTCGTCGATCCAGTGCCCGTTCACGGCGGGCACCGTGCGCGCGGCCAGCGCCACCGCGCGCAACAGCAAGGCGGCCATGACAATTCGGTCCGGTACCGGAGCGGCCTTGTTCACCTCGCGCAGCCAGTCGGTCGCGGCAGCGAGATCAATGGTGCTCGACAGGTAGTAGTGCGGAATGGTCTGTTTGGAGCGGGTCATGGTCGCCGCGATCGTGCGGCGCATCGCCGCCGAATCGCGCGGCGGCGCAGATTGTGGTTGAGGGCGTGCCGAGGTAACCCGACTCGGAACCTCCGGTGTTTCCACCGAAGCACGGTCAGTGGTCGGCGATGGCTGTGCGGCACGAACATCGGCGGAGCGAATAGCCCCGCCAGGACCGCTGCCCGATACCGCCGACAAGTCGATGCCGAGTTCCCGGGCCAGCCTCCTCGCATATCCGGACGCGTGGATATGCCCGGGCGCCGCGAGAGGGGCGCCACCCGGCCGCGGTGGCGCGGCCGCGACCATGCCCCGACGGGCCGCGACGGCATGCTCCACGTCGGCGCGAAGGATGCGTCCACCCGATCCCGAACCGTTGACGGAGGCGAGATCGATTCCGGCCTCCTCGGCCAAACGCCGAATCAAGGGTGTGGCATGGACGTCGGCCTCAGGAATCCTCGGCACGGTGGCCGTCGCGGCCGGGCGCGAACGCTGGCGCCGCTTGGGCTTGCGCCGAGCCGCAGTCGATCGATCGGCCGTGGCCGCGACGGATGCGGCCTCATCGGAGGTGCGCTCGGGCGCTGCCGACTCGGGCGCCTGCGTCGAGCTCACCGCCGTCGGCACCGCTCGCGCCCGAGCCTCGGCCGGTCGAGCCCCGTTCGGTTCGATCGTCGCCAGCACGGTGCCGACCGGTACCGTGGCTCCTTCCGGCACCAGGATTTCGCCCATGGTGCCATCGTCGAAGCATTCGACCTCGATCGCCGCCTTGGACGTATCGACCTCGGCGACGATGTCCCCCTTGTGCACGACGTCGCCGGTATGCACCCGCCACGTCAGCAGCGTGCCCTCCTCCATATCCGCCCCCAGCGACGGCATCCGGAATTCCGACATTCAGCTCACCACCCGGCGCACGGCCGCGACCACGTCCTCGGCCTGCGGTAGAGCTGCCTGTTCCAGGTGTTTGGCGTACGGGATCGGCACCTCGGCGGTGCACACCCGCTGCACCGGCGCATCGAGTTCGTAATATCCCTGTTCGGCGGCGCGCGCGGCGATTTCGGCGGCAATGCCGACACTGCGCCAGCCCTCGTCGACAACGACCAGGCGGTGGGTGCGTGATAGCGATTGCAGCAGTGTGGTCTCGTCCAGCGGTCGTAGTGTACGCAGATCGATCACCTCGACTTCGATGCCATCGGCCGCCAGCGCGTCGGCGGCGGCCTCGGCGACCCGAAGCGTGCCACCGTAGGCGACGACCGTGGCCGCGGCGCCCGCACGCCGGATCACCGCCCGATCGATATCGGTCGCCCCTGCGTCGGCAGGCAATTCGGCTTGCGAGTTGTACAACACCGCAGGCTCGAAGATCAGCACCGGATCCGGGTCCTGCAATGCGGACCAGAGCATGCCTCGTGCGTCGGCGACCGTTGCCGCCGACAGCACGCGCAGCCCGGGGATATGCGCGTAGAACGCCTCCAGGCTGTGCGAATGTTGTGCTGCCAGTTGCCGACCCGCGCCGGTGGCCATCCGGATCACCAGCGGCACCGACAGCTGTCCGCCGGACATATGCCGCAGCGTCGCCGCGTTGTTGAGGATCTGATCCAGCGCGAGCAGGCTGAAGTTGACGGTCATGATCTCGACGATCGGCCGCATGCCGCCGAGTGCGGCGCCGATGCCCGCGCCGACGAACGCCGATTCACTCAGCGGCGTATCCCGGATCCGGCGCGGCCCGAATTCGTCGAGCAGGCCGCGACTCACCCCGAAGCAGCCGCCATAGGCGCCGACGTCTTCGCCCATGAGGAATACCCGCTCGTCGCGAGTCAGCGCCTCGCGCAGCGCTTCTCGCATCGCATCGCGATAGGTGGTCATGAGCGCTCCGTATAGACGTATCGGGTGAGGTCGCCGACCGGTTCATAGGGCGCGGCCTCGGCCGCGGCGATTGCGGCGTCGAGCTCGCTGTCGGCGTCGGATTGCATTGCGGCCAGGTCGTTGTCGCGCAACTCGCTGGAGGCGCACAGTTCGGCGAACAGCCGCGGGATCGGATCCTGTTCCTGCCACCGCTCGACCTCGGCCTTGTCGCGGTAGCGATCCGCGTCGTACATCGAGTGCGCGCGGAAACGATAGGTGCGCAACTCGAGGAAGCACGGACCGCCACCACCGCGAATGGATTCCACCGCCCGTCGCGTCGCGGTCGCGACCGCCGGCGCGTCCATGCCGTCGACCGGCCAGGACGGCATCCCATAAGACGACGCGCGCAGCGCGAGATCGGTCGCCGCATGCTCGCGGGCCAGCGCGGTGCCCATCGCGTATTGGTTGTTCTCGCAGGCGAACAACACCGGAAGCTGCCACAGCGCGGCCAGATTCAGGCATTCGTGGAATTCGCCCTCGGCCACGGCCCCGTCACCGAATAAGCACACCGTCACCATCGGGCGCTCCTGCAACGCGTCGGCCATGGCCAAACCCACCGCGACCGGCAGACCGCCCGCGACGATGGCATGGCCGCCGTAGAACCGCCGCTCGGCATCGAACAGGTGCATCGATCCGCCGTGCCCGCGACTGCAACCGGTGGCGCGGCCGTACATTTCGGCCATCACCGCGGCCATCGGGATGCCGCGTACCAGCGCGTGCCCGTGTTCGCGGTAGGTGGATACCACCGCGTCCTCGGGACCGATCGCGGTGAGCACCCCGGCCGCCACCGCTTCTTCACCGATATACAGATGCATGAATCCGCGAATCGAGCCGGCACTGTAGAGCTGCACGCACCGCTCCTCGAAGCGGCGGATCCGAACCATCTGCCGCAGCAGTTCGATCCGCTCGTCCTTATCCAGTGCGGCGGGGTCGGCGTTCATGACACTCCCTCCAGGGTCGAGGTATCCCCCTCGGGCAAACCGAGTTCGCGCGCCTTCAGCAGCCGCCGCATCACCTTGCCGCTGCGGGTATGCGGCAGGTTCTCGGTGAACTCGATCTCCTTGGGCGCCACCGCGCCGAGGGCACGCCTGCCGAAAGCGGTCAGTTCGGCACGCAGGTCCTCCGACGGCGCAAATCCTGGGCGCAGCAAGACGAACGCCTTCACGAGCTCGCCCGCCACCGGATCCGGTTTGCCGATCACACCTGCCTCGGCGACCGCGGGATGCTCCATCAGAGCGGTCTCCACCTCGAACGGACCCACCAGGTGACCGGCGGATTTGATGACGTCGTCGGCACGGCCGACGAACCAGTAGTAGCCGTCCGCGTCACGGCGGGCCAGATCACCGCTCAGGTACCAGCCGTTCGCGAAACACCGCGAATAACGCTCTGGTTCACCCCAATAGGCACGGAACATCGACGGCCAGCCGCTGCGCAGCGCCAGCTCACCGACCTCCCCCGGCTCGGCGAGCGTGACGCCGCCCGCCAGGGCCGCCCGGCCGTCCGGGCCGCGCCGCAGCACGGCCGCATCGATACCGGGCAGCGGTCGGCCCATCGAGCCCGGACGCACCGGTGTGGCGGCGAAATTGGCGATCATGATGGCGCCGGTCTCGGTCTGCCACCAGTTGTCGTGTACCGGTCTACTGAGCACCCGTTCGCCCCAGAGCACCACCTCAGGATTCAGCGGCTCGCCGACGCTGGCGATGAACCGCAGGCTCGACAGATCGGTGCCCTCGGGCAGTTCGTCCCCGTAGCGCATCAGCATGCGCAGCGCGGTCGGTGCGGTGTACCACACCGAAACCCGCTCCGCGGTCAGGATGTCGTACCAGCGGCGCGCGTCGAACTCGGCCGCGTCGCTGATGACCGTCGCGCCGAGACACAATGGGGCGATCACACCGTAGGACATGCCGGTCACCCAGCCCGGATCGGCGGTACACCAGAAGATATCGTCGGCCCGCAGGTCGAGTGCGTAGCGCGCGGTGACCATATGGGCGAGCACCGCGCCGTGAACGTGCAGGGCGCCCTTTGGTTTCCCGGTGGTGCCGCTGGTGAAATGCAACAGCGCCGCATCGTCTGCGCGGGTCGGCACGATCGCGAATTCGGGATCGGCGGCGGCCATCGCGGTCGCCAGATCGACCCCGTCCGGCTCGCCACCGTCGGTCAGCAGCACTGTTTCCAGCTCCGGCACCGCGTCCCGGATCGGCGCGATCTTGCGTCGGTACAGCCCCTTCGACGTCACGACCACATTGGCCTGCGCGATCGCCAGCCGCTGGCGCACCGGCTCGGGGCCGAAGGCCGAGAACAGCGGGGAGACCACGCAACCGGCTTTGAGCGCGCCGAGGATCGCGATGTAGAGCTCCGGGGTACGGCCGAGCAGCACACACATCCGCTGTCCGCGTTGAATCCCGTTGGCCCGCAGCACATTCGCGAACCTGTTGGTCGCCACGGCGAGGTCGGCGTAGCTGTATTCGACGGCGCTGCCCTCGGTACGCAGCCAGCGCAGTGCGATCGCCTGCGCCGCGGGACCTGCCGCGTGCCGGTCCACCGCCTCGTATGCGATGTTCAGGCCACCGCCCGGCAGCCCGTCGAGCCCATGGCGCGCGGTCTCCCACGAGAAGTCCCGATGCTCCTTGTCATAGTCGGCGAGGTTGGCCCGCACTCGGTCCGATGCCGGTTTCTCGATCGGGGCCCAAGCGAAACAGGCGCCCGCCGGAGCGCCGGTCGCGGTCGTTTCTGTCATAGCGCTATGGTCTGCGGCATACGCGTCCAGCGGCAGAGTCCCCCGACCCGCAGGTGTCGCCGGTTTTCCGGCGGCAAGTCCCCGGCCGAAGGGACTTTCGGCTCTGGTCACGGCACGACCCGATGCAGCGGTCGTTCGGCGGCCGGCGCATATCGCGGGCACCCGGACCCGCGCGCTGGTCACCCGCCGGGCTGGAGCTGGACATCTGCCGCTTGCCGACATCGGCTGAGGCGCTGCGGGCCCACCGTCCGCCGCGTTCCGAATTGGGACATTGGTCCCCGACGGACGGGTATCACGGCTCTCACTACCTTGCGGGCTCCTGCGCGACGCTGAGGGTATGGAATCGAACGCACCTCGCATCGCGGTCGTGTACGCGACCGAAAAGGGATCGACCCGCGATGTCGCGGAGTTCATCGCTGCCGAGCTGGGCGAGCAGGGCGCCGAAGTAGAGCTCGCTGACGCCGAGCACGCACCGGAGCTGTCCCGCTTCGATACGGTCGTGCTCGGTAGCGCGATCCACGATATGGACCTCCTGCCCGCCGCTGTCACCTTCGTGCGAACGCACCGGAAGGCATTGCTGAACAAGAACGTCTGGCTCTTCAGCCTCGGCCTCGGACCTGCGCTCGGCGGGCCCATCGGAAGCCGGATCGGCCGCATCGTGCCCAAGAAGATTGCCGCGCTGCGTGACTCGATATCGCCGCGGGACTACCAGCCGTTCTCAGGACACTACGAACACGTCGGCATCTCGCTCAAAGCGAGGATTCTTTATCGCTTGATGGGCGGCGGCCGGTACGGCGATCTACGCGACTGGGCCGCCATCCGCGCCTGGTCCGCAACCATTGCGGAATCACTCGGTCTGCCCGCCGCGCAGTCGAACACCGTTGTTCGGTAAACGGAGTCGAGCTGACGTCGCATAGCGAAGATCCCGCCGAGATCACCCCCTGATCGCAGTCGGGAACCGGAGCACACTTTGATGCCCGGCCCCGCGCCGCCGAGGCTCGGATCCGTCGCTGATCGATTCGATTCGGTGGTAGCTGCGTGCGATTTCGCGGAATCCGCCGCTGAGAGGCGTGATCTGGTGTAACTTCCGTAGTAGAGGCCCCCGAACCGCCCATGGTTCGGGGGCCATCGCCATTCGACCCGGTACGCAACGGGTCGCTCGAACGGGCGGCTACTTACGACGATCGACCCACGAAGCCGGTTGCGGACAAGCCCGGAGCCCATGAACGCGATGCCCCGGTGGCTGTTCCGATACGCCACCACGCCAATCGTTCGGCGAGTTCGGGCAGCCATGCGGGCGGTACGCCGTTCAGCTCCCGTCGTGCACCGCTGATGGCGGCACGGAGGACGTCGGCGGAAACCGCCGGAAAGTCTCGTCGGAGGTGCTCGATCGCATCGGTCTCATCGATAACGTCGGGCGTGGCGTGCTCGGATCTCACCGTTGTCATGTGCGGCTGCCTTGTTCGTGGGTCACATTGTTGCCCAACCGTATTGGTCCGTGGTGACACCCGGGCAGGGCCGCCGGTCCCTGGATTCGGGGACCTATCGACACCTCTCGACGGGACGCTCAGCCCATGGCCAGATCGCGGCGGCGGAACCGCCACAGCGCGACCGCGAACAACCCGGCGCCGATCGCGGTGATCCAGAGGGCGGGCGCTGGAGCGAAGTCCTGCATCGGGACTCGGGCCAGCGCGTGGAACGGCGTCAGCTGCAGTGACCAGGCGGGCGCTTTCAGGGCACTGCCCAGCGCGTCCCACAGGAACGCGGTGGCGACGAGGGCGTATACGAAGGGCACCGCGCGGGGTGCGAGGCCGAGCACCGCGGCGGCGGCGCCGACGGTTACTACGATGAGCGGCAGGCTGTTACCTGCCGCGGCCAGCAGCGCGCCGATGCCGACGTGCTGTCCGGTCGCCGACGCCCCAACCCAGATCGACAGCGCGGCGACGACGCACAGTATCGCCGCCGGACCGGCAGCGAGCAGCGCCCGCCCGCACAGCCAGCCGGTTCGGGCCCGCGGCATCGCCAGAACCAATTCCAGTCGCCCCGTTGCCTCTTCGCCGCGCGCGGACACGATAAGCGTGACCGCGAGCAAGGCGGCCAGCAGCTGGATCATCGAATAGAAGGCGGCCACGAATCCGTTGACGGCCAACCGTTCACCGAACAGCTGCGCATACGCCGGAGTGCGATGCACGAGGTCCAGCACGGCCTTGATCATGGCGCCCATCAACAACGCGTAGGCCGCCGTACCCGCCAGCCAGAAACCCAGATGCGGCGCCTCGTCGCGCAGGGCCGCCTGCCAGGACGAGCCGAGCAGCATCCGGCGGGGCGGCCTGCTGTCGCGTACCGGCAGCACGCCCCGTCCAATGTCGCGGGCCGCCAGCATCGGCAGCGAGACCAGTACCGGCACTACGACTCCCAGCGCGATCACGGCCAGCACAACCGGTGACGGCGCCGCAGGCGGCCGCAGCAGCTCGAACCAGCCGAGTGGTGTCAGCCAGCGCAGCCACGGAATTCCGTCGCCGATATCGGCCGGGGCGCGAACAATGAAGGCGGCCACCAGAATTCCGGCGGCCACTAGGCGTGCGGCGCGGACGGTGCTGGCCAGCTGACTTGTCAGCGCCGCGACCGCGGCGAACAGCAGCGCCGGAAGTACCAGCTGCAGGCCGAGTTCGAGACAGTTGGCGAAGGTCACCAGATGTTGCGCAACACCGACCGCAGCCAGCGCGAGCACCGTCGCCGCGCCGATGACAACGGCCTGCAGCGCGGTCGCGGACAGCACCGCCGCGAACCAGCGCCGACGCGGCTGCTGCCCGCTGAGCACCAGTTCGCCACGACCGGCGTCCTCTTCACCTCGTAGCGCGCCGGTGGTGGTGATCGCGGCCCACACTGCCAGGATGATGCCGGCGAAGGTCATATTGCGCCAGGCCACCCAGCCCGCCGGATCTGCGATGTCATAGGGATAGCCGTACAACACCCGCAGTGCCGCATTGTTCACCAGCGGCGTCAATATTGTCACCCGCGAGGCCTTCTCCGGAAACACCGAAACGAACGCCTGCAGCTGCGCCGTGCACATCACCGCCATCAGCACGGTCATCACAATCAGCGACATCCGGTTGGCGCGCAAGCGGGCTCGGACCAGCACGGCGAACCCCCGCACGGCCGCACTCATCGCGGTGCCTCGCCGGATCCGTCGTGGTAATGGATCAGGAAGATCTCCTCGAGGCTCGGTTCGCGACTGTCCAGGGTTGCCACCGGAAGTCGGGTGAGTGCGCTCAGCAACGGGCCCATATCGCCGCGAACCCGAAGCGCCAACTGATGATCGGTGAAATCGGCGATCTCGACGCCGTCGAGCTGACGTAGCGGTTCGATATCCACCCCGGATTCGGCGAAACGCACCTCGACACTACGTGCCGACAGACGCCGCAACTGCGTCATGCTGCCCTCGTCGATGAGCCGCCCGGCCCGCAGGATGCCGACCCGATCGCACACCGCCTCCACCTCGCTGAGCACATGCGAGGACAAGAAGATCGTCTGTCCACGCGCTTTGGCCTCCTCGACCGTCTCCCGGAACGCGGCCTCCATCAACGGATCCAGCCCTGAGGTCGGCTCATCGAGAATCAGGATCTCCGCGCGCGTGGCGAAGGCCGCGACCAGTTGCACCTTCTGCCGGTTGCCCTTGGACAGTGCGCGGATCTTCTTGTCCTGGTCGAAATCGAAACGCTTCACCAGCACGTCGCGGTAGGCGCGGTCACATCCGCCGCGCAGATTCGCCAGATAGTCGAGCGTTTCGGCCCCGGTGAGCGCGGGCCACAGCGTCGGCTCGGACGCGACATAGGCGCAATATCGGTGCGCCGCAACCGGATCTGCCCAGGCATCACGCCCGACGATCCGCACACTGCCCGCGCTCGGCCGGTGCAAGCCCAGCAGCAACCGGATCGTCGTCGTCTTGCCCGCACCGTTGGGCCCGAGGAATCCGTAGACTTCGGCGCCCGGGATGTCGAGATCGAGCCGATCCAGGGCAAGTGTGGTGCCATAACGCTTCGTCAGCCCTCGAGCCTCGATCACGCCCATGGTTCACCTCCGACCATCTCCGGATGTCACATGTTCATTCTCGACCGCAGGGTCGCCTCCCGGTCGTGATTCCCAGTCGAGCCAGTTCCGCCAGCACCGCTTCGACCACCTGTGGCACCGCGGCCTCGACAGGTTCGGACAAGCCGACGCCCAGATCGAGGCAGGCCGCTTCGACAGCGATGACGACGAGTTCGTCGGGAACGCGGCCGAGGGCTCGGCCCAGTGGCAGGGCGTCGGGGATGCCGAGGGCGTGTGAGCTGGCGGCCCGGGTGACGCCGCGCAGCGCATCGACGGTGGTACGCCAGATCCGGCCCGGAGTGCACGGTTCACAGAGCACCGCATCGACCACGATCGCGAGTTCCACCCCCGCCCACACATCCAGTAGCCCGGAGGGTTCGCCGTCGCACAGGGTCACCAATACGCCCGGCAGTCCCAGTTCTTCGAGGGCGGCGGCTACCGTGAGACCGATCCCGTCGTCGCTGCGGTATTCGTTGCCGACGCCGATGACGACCGCGCGTGCCCCGCTCATGCCCGCGCCTCGCCGGCGCTCGGCTCCGGCATGCGCAGTGCGCGCTGTGCGATGATTCGCCCGCTCATCGGTGCACCACTTCGATATCGAGGAAGTGCGCGGCGCAGGAGATGCACGGGTCGTAGTTGCGGATGGTGCGTTCGCACAGCGTGGTGAGCGCGGCGTCGTCGAGGGCGAGGTTGGCCGCGACGACGCGGCGCAGATCGTCCTCGATGGCGGCCTGGTTCTGGGCGGTCGGCGGAACGATGGTGGCGGCGCGGACGATCCCGTCGGCGTCGACCTCGTATCGGTGGTAGAGCAATCCGCGTGGCGCTTCGCTGACACCGTGGCCGACGCCCGCGCAGGGTGCGGCGGGTACGGCGGGGCGGGGCGGGCGTTCGTAGCCTTCGATCAGCCGCAGCGCCTCGTCGACGGCGTAGACGACCTCCACGGCGCGAACCAGGATGCTGCGGAACGGGTTACGGCATTGCGCGCCGAGCCCGATTTCCGCCGCGACCTGCCGGGCGGTCGGCGAAAGCTGCCGGGAATTCAGGGTGTATCTGGCCAGCGGCCCGGTCAGATAGGGCTTGCCGTCGAGCCGGGCGTGCAGTGCGGTGGAATGCGGTACTTGCTGCTCGACGACATGGGCCGGGAATTCGGCCGCGGGGAAGTGGAGACCGTCGGTGGTGTGTACTTCGCCGCGGTCGATGGCATATCGGTCCGGTTCGGTGGCGGCGAGGAGTACGTGGTCGAGTTCGACCTCGGGGAAATCGAAGCTGGCGGCCCATTGGGCGGTGTGCACGGCGTAATCCTGTGCACGGCGCAATTGTTCGGCGACCTGGGCGAAATCGGCGCGGTCGGGAACCGAATAGAAGCCGCCGACCCGGACATTGATCGGATGGATCGGCCTGCCGCCGATGAGCTCGAGCAGCATGTTGCCCGCCTTCTTCAACGCGAGGCCCTGTTCGACGAGTTCGCGGTGGTCGGCGGCGAGGGTGATCGCATCCGGATAGCCGAGGAAATCGGGAATGTGCAGCAGGTGAATGTGCAAGGCGTGGCTGGAGATCCACTCGCCGCAGTACAGCAGCCGCCGCAGGTTCGCCAGCGGCTCGTCGAGCCGGATGTCGCAGACCTGCTCGATCGCATTGCACGCGCTGGTCTGGTAGGCCACCGGGCAGATGCCGCAGATGCGGGCGGTGATATCGGGCGGCTCGGTATAGGCGCGGCCACGCAGGAATGCCTCGAAGAATCGGGGCGGCTCGTAGATATTCAGCTCCGCGCTCTCGACGACCCCGTCCGCGACGACGACCCGCAGCGCGCCTTCGCCTTCCACCCGGGCCAGCGAACTGACCTTCAATTGCCTACTGCGGTGACTCATCACGGCTCCTGTCCGCGAAGGCCGGTGCGGCCGCCGCGAATGTCGTGAACACTCTGTCGATGTCGGGCTGGTCCATGCCGTTGATGCGCAGGATGGGAAGTAGCGCACCGATATTGGGATTCGCCATCGGTCCGAAGCAGCCGTAGCAGCCACGGTGGTAGGCCGGGCACAGCGCACCGCATCCGGCCTGGGTGACCGGTCCAAGACACGGGATACCGTCGGCGACCGACACACAGGTGGTGCCGCGGCGTTTGCATTCGGTGCAGACGCTGGTGTTCGGAATATCGGGTGCGCGCCCGGCCAGGAACGCACCGAGGGTATCGAGTAGCTGGCGGCGGTCGATCGGGCAGCCGCGCAGCTCGAAATCGACCGGCACGTGCGCCGAGATCGGGGTCGAGGTGGCGAGTGTCGAAATGTATTCTGGGCTGGCGTAGACCACCGAGGTGAATTCGGTGACATCGGCGAAATTGCGCAGCGCCTGGATCCCGCCGTGCGTCGCGCATGCGCCGATTGTCACCAGAATCCGGGATTGCGCACGAATTTCGGTGATCCGGCGCGCGTCGTCGGGGGTGGTGATCGAACCCTCCACCAGCGAGACATCGTAGGGCCCCGGCTCGACCGCACTGGATGCCTCGATGAAGTGCGTGATGCGGATCCGGCCCGCGAGGGTCAGCAGTTCGTCCTCGCAGTCCAGCAGCGTCAGCTGACAGCCGTCGCACGAGGCGAACTTCCAAACCGCGAGGGTCGGCGTATCCATCACAACTCCCGGACGGCCAGTAGTGGTTCGGCCACCGCGTAGTCGACGACCGGGCCGTCTCGGCAGAGCAACAGTGTCCCGAGTTGACAGTGACCGCATCGCGCGACGCCGCATTGCATATTGCGCTCCAGCGCCACCCTGATATCGGTTGCGGCAATTCCCTTGCGTAACAGGGTCTGTGCACAGAATCGCATCATCGGTTCCGGGCCGCAGAGGAAGGCGGTGGTGCGGCCCGGTTCCAGCCGCAGTTGTGCCAGCGGCTCGGTAACGAAACCGATCCGCCCCGTCCAGCCGGGTTCGGGATGGTCGACGGTCTGGTGGAGTTCGACCGAACCTGCTGTCTTCCAGTCGTTCTGCTCTCGCCCGAACAGGATGTTCGACGGGGTTCTCGCGCCGGTGACGAGAATGACGCGCCGGTAGTCCGCGCGAGCCGCCAGAGCGCCGAGGACCACCGAGCGCAACGGTGCGAGGCCGACCCCACCACCGACGATGACCAGGTCGTTCCCGACCGCAGAGGCCAGATCCCAACCAACCCCGAAGGGGCCGCGCACGCCGATCACACCGCCGATTCCGGTGTCGTGCAACGCCCCGCTGACCGCCCCGACCGCGCGGATCGTGTGCTCCAGCACATCGCTGTCCGCGGTCGGATCGCCGCTGACCGAGATCGCAACCTCACCGATGCCGAAGCTGTACAGCATCATGAACTGACCGGCCTGAAAGCGTTGCACCGCAACACCAACCGGTTCGAGCCGCAGCGTCACGGTGTCCCGCGTCTGCTGGGTGCGCTGGGTCACCCGGTACGGCAGCATCGCCTCGCCGACCGGCGTCGGGCGGGCCACCGTGTCGACGCCACCTGTAGCCCGACGACCACTCCGCAGGGAATCGCCGCGCAATGCTTGATTCATCGCGCACCTCGCCCGGCGCCTATTCGGCACGCATAGTCGACGCAGGATTCGGCGGGGTTCTGGTAGAGATCGAGTAGCCGGGCCCGGGTGGCCTGCAGCCGATCGAGTAACGCTTCGAATAGCATCAAGGTCAGCGCATACCCGAATTTCGGGTCCACTTCGGCCAATTCGGTCAGCGCCGCCGCATCGAATTCGATCGCCTCCACCGCTTCGGCCGCCACCGCGCCGAAATGCCAGCGGTAGGGCGGCACTAACCAGGACCAACCCAGCAGGTCACCGCTGCCGAGGGTCTGCACGACGATATCGCCGCGCCCCGGAACCGGCGAGTCCAACACTATCCGGCCTCGGCGGATCAGCCAGCATTGTTGCGCGGGTTGGCCTTCCGCGATCAACCGGTGCCCGGCCGGATAGGACACCTCACGTCCAGACGCGGCCAGCACGGCCAGTTCCGCCGGGCTCAGCGAAGCCAGACGGGCGAACTCGGACAATTCGTCAACGGTGATCATCGTCGACTCCTTCGGCGAGTTCGGCGAGCCGGGCAACCTCGGCGGTCAGATCGATACCGGCCGGGCACCAGGCTATACACCGCCCGCAGCCGACACATCCCGAGCTGCCGAACTGGTCATACCAGGTGCCCAGTTTATGGCTGAGCCACTGCCGGTACCGGCCCGCGCCGGATTGCCGAACACTGCCGCCGTGCAGATAGGAGAAGTCCAGTTCGAAGCAGGACGCCCACCGCTCCCAGCGTTCGGCGTGCTCGCCGGTGAGGTCGGTGACGTCCTCGGTGCTGGTGCAGAAACAGGTCGGGCACACCATGGTGCAGTTGGCGCAGGCCAGGCAGCGGCTCGCGACATCCTGCCAGTGCGGCGACTCCCGGGAATCGCGGATCAGGGTGCGGATATCGGTCTCCGGCATGGTACGGCCCATCCGGCCCGCGGCTGCGGACACTGCCGCGCGCGCATCGCAAACCTCGGTCGCGTCGGCCGGCCGAGTGGTGACCTGCGCGAGAATTCGGGCGCCGACCGCGCTGCCGATATCGACCAGGAACCGATGGCCGTCGGCGTCGGTGCGCTCGGTGAGGGCGAGGTCGTATCCGGGCGCCACGCCCGGACCGGTGCCCATCGATGCGCAGAAGCACACGCCGCCCGGCTCCGTACAGTTCACCGCGACGACGAACGGGGTTTGGTCATCGGCTGCGGGCAAGCCCCGGTCGTCCCGGCCCTCACTGGGATCTGTAGCCGGGGTGTCGGTGGGCCCCGCCGCCCGAGTGCCGGACGGTCCGACGTACGCGGGGTCGGGATGGGCGCCGCCGCCCAGCACGCGCCCCAGTACCGAGATGGCGGCGAGGTCACAGCCGCGGACGCCGAGAAATGCCATGCGGACCCGGGCCTGTTCGGCCGGTCGCGGATTCAGGTCCGGCCCGGTCTCCCACACCTTGCGCCGCGGCGGAAGCAGGAACTGCTTCCACGACCCCGGCCCGGCCGAATGCGCGAATACAGCATCATCGGGGCGGCGATACACCCGATATCGGCCGGGTGCGGTTTCGACGCCCCAACCGCCGGGCAGCTGTTTCCCCGAATCCAGTTCGTCCAGCACGATCGCGCTGTTGCGCAGTTGGGGGCCGATGACTCGATACCCGTCATCGCGCAGCACATCCACCAGACGGTCGAGACCGGCGCGGTCGATCACCTCGGTGTCGACGGACATCACCGAGCCTCCCTTCGATCGACGGACAGGTGTTCGCATTTCGAGTCTCGTCGCGCGGGAGCCGGGTCGTGAGAGGCGAAGGTCCCACCCACAGAAGGCCAATGCCCTAACAGATGCGAGGCAGCTGTTCACCGACCGGCATGTCCACAATGCGGCCCGATCCGATCGGCTCACCGCGTTGACCGAACTTGTCGGGATGACCGCGCTGCCCGCACCCGAACGCATGCTGCTGGCCGGACAGTTACTGCGCGAAGCGATCCTGCCGCAGAACTCGCTCTCGGACAACGACGCCTACTGCTCGGCGGAGAAGACCGCGGCCCTGGTGGATGAGGTGCTGGCGGTGGTCGATGCCGGCGTACCCGCCGGACTCGTCGAGGAACTGGATTTCGGGCCGCTCATCAGGGGCGGAACGAATTCACCGGCGGGCCACTGCGGATCCCGGGGCGACGGCTGGCTCGGCCGCATTCTCGCGTTCGCCGACGATGGCGGCCGGATCCGGCGCGGCCGTCGAGATCGACTGTCGCGCCGAGTGTTCGAGATCAGTTCGAACGCACCACGATCATCGGCACCTGCACTGCATGCAGCAATCCGTTGCTGGTGGAACCGAGGACCATACTGGCGAATCCGCCGCGGCCGCGGCAGCCGACGACGACCAGCTGGGCGTTGGCGGACTCGTCGAGCAGCGAGCGAACCGGTCTGTCGACCACCACGATTCGGTGCACCTTCACATCGGGATAGCGTTCGGCCCGGCCCGCGAGGCTTTCGGCGAGCGCCGCCTCTGCCGAGCCGCGTGCGGTCTCCCAGTTGGCCAGGGGCAGGTCGACCGCGCTGGTATCGCTCCACGCGTGCAGGGCGATCAGGTCCACGTTGCGGTGCGATGCCTCCTCGAAAGCGAGTTCGACGGCGGGCGTACTGTTCTCGGTGCCGTCGACGCCGACCAGCACCGGCTGGGTCGCCGAGTCCGGGTCGAGCGCCGCGTTCTCGTGGATCACCGCGACCGGGCAGTGGGCGTGATGGGTGGCGGCGGTGCTCACCGAGCCGAGCAATCCGCGCTGGAACGCGCCGAGGCCTCGGCTGCCGACCACCAGCATGTGCGCGTGCGCGGAGCGCTCGATCAGCGTTGGAATGATGAGGTCGAACGTCACCTCGGTGGTGATGGCCGGTTTGTCGCCGGGCGCGGCCGTCCGTGCAAGGCGGGTGGCCTCGGTCAGGGTGCGCTCGCCATCGCGACGCAGCAGCTCGGTGTCGGATTCGGTCAGCAATACACCGGGTCCGTAACCCGTCTGGATCCCCACCGAGGTGAGGATGTGCAGCCTGCGATGATGCAACGCGGCCTCGGCCGCCGCCCACGCGACCGCCTGATACGAATTCGCCGAGCCGTCGACGGCCGCGAGGATCGGTGCATCGGGTTGTTCGGCGTGCGAAGCACTTTCGTCTGACATGTTCTGTCCCTTCGCCGTCATTGCCGGTCACCTGTTCCGACGACTCGATAGCATCGAGCATCGCGCTCAGACGGCGGCGTGAGCAGAGAAGAAGGTCATCGCCCGGATGGGCCGAGTGGCCCCGGCGAGGCGAGCAGCCACCGCCTTTGGGCCCTCGGGTTTGTGACCTTGTGCAGGCGTGCAGGGCACCGCGGAGTTCTTAACCTACGGGTACCCGATAGTCCAGAAACCCGAGAAATCACATGTCCGCTAATACCGTCAATCCGCCCGTCCTCGTCGGCACCGACGGATCCGCCGACTCCGTCGAAGCCCTGCGGTGGGCTGCTGTCGACGCGGCCCGCCACGGCGCGCCCCTGCACATCGTCTACGCGATCGGTGCACCTGTCGACTACGGACCGGGTATCGCTTTCAATCAAATCGACTACGACGCCTATCGCGAAGCCGGTGCCGCCACGGTCGCGCTCGCACGCAAAACCGCTGTCGCCGTGGCGGATTCGATCCACCGGATCGATATCGAGACGTTCGTTGTCGAGGCGTCGCCCATACCCGTGCTGTGCGACCGATCGAAGGAGGCCCGGCTGCTGGTCGTCGGCACCCGCGGCCTCGGCGCGTTCCGGCGCGGACTGCTCGGTTCGGTCAGCACCTCGCTGGCCCGGCATGCACACTGCCCGGTCGCGGTGATCCCGGAGACGGTGGCACCCGAACGGGCGCTGGGCCCGGTCGTGGTCGGTGTCGACGGCTCCCCGGGCGGCACCCGCGTCCTCGACGTCGCCTTCGATGCGGCGTCGCGGCGTCGCGCGGCTCTGGTGGCTGTGCTCACCTGGTCGGAATTCAATCGCTATATCCCCCGCGCTGATATGGCGAACGAGGCCGAGGAACTGCTCGCCGAATGCCTGGCGGGCTACACCGAGAAGTACCCCGATGTCCGCGTCCAGCGAGTGGTCACCGAGGACCGCCCAGCCAAGCGCATCCTCGCCACCGCTCAACGCGCGCAACTGATCGTGGTCGGCAGCCACGGCGACGGCGGCTTCGCCGGTATGACCCTCGGTTCCACCAGCCAAGCCGTCCTGCATGCGGCCGACTGCCCCGTGATCATCGCCCGTCCCCGGGAATGACCGCTCACTGTGCACGGCGCCCCACACGACGGCCGGCACCAAGCCGACCCCGCCGCCAGCCCCGACGGGCATTCGACCAAAGGCTTCACGGATAGGTCTTTCGGCACTGTGGTGACCCACCCCACAACAGCGACCCTGTACACGACGACCGTCGATGACCTGCCCGCCGAAGTCGGCACCCGCTGGACCAGTCGGCGAATTCCGGAGAGGAACACGACCATGACCACCGCCGCCCCGACCGTCACCATCCGCCGCCTCGGGCCCGACGACGCCCCGGCAATTCGCAAGCTGCACGCCGGAATGGATCAGCAGGACAGCATCTTTCGCTTCTTCACACCCGCGCCGAAACACCTGGACAAGGTCGCCGCCGCGATCGCTCGCAACGATCGCGCGCATGGTGCGGTCGGCGCATTCCTCGACGATCGGCTCGTTGGCGTGGCGAACTTCGTGACGTTGCCGGGGACCAAGGCGGCGGAGGTCGCGTTGGTGGTCGCCCACGACTTGCAGGAGCACGGCATCGGCACCGATCTGCTGCACCGGCTGGCGGCACTGGCCCGGGAGCGGCGGATCGAGCGGTTCGTCGCCGATGTCATGCCGACCAATTCGAAGATGATGCGTCTCATTATCGACGCCGATTTCCCCGTCACCGCGCACCGCCAGGACGATATCGCCCGGGTCAGCGTGCACCTCTGACCGTCGACCGACTGGCTATCGGCCCCGTGAGCAGGGCTGCTCCGAGACAGCGGCGCCGCCCACCCGTCAGCGTGGCGGCGCCGCTTCCGATGTTCGGCTACCGGTGTGGCCGTCTGTGCGCTGTCATCGGGGCTACGTCCAGATGCATCGCGGTCGCGCCGTCGCGCGGTCTGTGACGGAATACGATCCGCAGGGTGCCGGTCCCGAAATCGGCGAGATCGAGCCGAAATACCCACGGATCGTGCGGGTCATCCGGATGCAGCGGCAGCCCCCGGAACAGGCCGGGCAACGGCGTGAGCACCCGCAGGACAAGTCGCCCGCCACACACCTCGACCCGCAGCCCGGCACCGACCATCGCCCTGGCGCGCACATCGGTGAACCGACCCTGCACGTCGTAGCGGCCACAGATCTTGTCCCAGATCTCCGGATGGTGCGCGACGTCGGTGCGGATCGCGTCGTCGCCGACGCCGAGCAGTCCGCGCATCAGACCCGACGTCTCGGCGGGCAACCACAGCAGTGCCCGATGCGCGCCGTTGATGAACGCCATCAGTCCGACACCGTCATCCGGCGCCGCCCAGATCTGAGAATCGAACCCGGTGAGGATGCCCTGATGTTCGATCACCTGGTGGCCGCCCAGCTCCGCACGGAAGAAGCCGAGGCCCATGCCCGGTATCCGGGGATCCGGTTGATACTGCGGCTCGAACATCATCGCCAGCGTGCTCGATTCGAGCATCCGGCCGTATTCGTTCGCGCCACCGCCCAGCAACGCCGCGAGGTAGCGGGTCATATCGCGCGCGGTCGAATATCCAGCGGCGGCACCGACCGTTACCATCTCGCGCAGCGGAACCGGGCGGGGGCCGTCGCGATGGAAGGTGTAGCCGGTCGCCAGCTGAGCCCGTGTGAAATCCCGAGGGCTCGAGCCGGTTTCGAGCATGCCGAGCGGACCGAAGAGGTGTTCGCGCAGGTACTGCTCCAGCCCGACCCCGCTGACATCCTCGATGATCTGCCCAAGCGTGGCGAAGCCATGGTTGCTGTAGGTCCACCTCGTACCGGGTTCGGCCTGAATCCGCAGCGCACCCCCGTAGTACTCGCGCAGCGGCGGCACCGGTGCGCCCGGAGCGACGCTCTCTCCGAAATCCGGACGGAAAAGCCTTGTCGGATGGACGGTTTCACCGATTCCGGCGGTGTGGGTGAGTAGATGCCGCAGCGTCGCAGGGCCGAAGTTCGGGTCCGTGGGAACCAGCCGGTAGGCGCGTAGATAGTCATTCGCGGGCGCGTCGAGATCGACGAGGCCCCGCTCCCACAGTTGCAGCACCGCGATCGCGGTGAATGTCTTGGTGATCGACGCGATCCGAAAAACCGTATCCTCGTCGATCGGCCGCCGCGTCGCGATATCCGAAAGGCCGTGCCGAACAGCGAAATCCAGCTTTCCGTCGCGCACCACCCCCACCACCGCACCAACCATCGGCCGACGACCGATCATCTCATCGATTCTGGTCTCCAACTCGATCCGATCGACTCCGAGCACGATCCCTCCATCCCAGCATCCGACCCTCCGCGTCATGCGGACCTGTGGATAGCGTGCGGTCGCCAGCTGTGCGGCCACTGGAGGACATCGGACCGAATCGCGGGGTCGAATGTCCCGTTCTCGGGGCGGCCGACACGTCGTCGGTCACCGATCAATAGGACACCAGGCCCTCGATCCATGGCCTTTCGGCTCTTCGTGCGGGGGTGGTCGCAGTGGAGCGTGGCGGCATCGACGTCTGGATAAGCGAATTCACCGCGACAACGCCTACCGCCGACGTCATCGCGGTGGCCAGAGCGACTACCCGTCGGCGCACCGTTCGGCGGCGCGTCACCTCGTGGGAGGTGCCGCCGACGCATACCGAGCATATTGTCGAGGTCGGTGCCGCCGAGGGTGCGCTGGTACACGAGATCGTGGGCGGCGCCACGCGGACCAGGCTGGTGCGGGCATTTTGGGAAGCCGCGCGGCTACATCACGACGACGCCGCATACCAGACCGAACTGGCGCTGTGGAGCGGGCGGCATGTCGCGCCGGATGGCGTGCCCGCCCGCAACGCCGTCGCCGCGGCGGATCCCCTGACCCGGGAGTTCCGCAGTCCCGAGCTGACCGAAGCGGTGATCCACGACCTCGATGAGCGCGGGCGTGCTGCTGCTGGTGCACACCGCATCCGACGTTCCGCTGTCGCGGTTGCGGGCGGGCGAGGCCACCAGCGCGGTGCTGTTGGCCGCCGGTCACCGTCGTGCGGCCTGAGCCGGGTTTTCGGCTGACCGTTGCGTCACCAGACCGCGTGACCGTCCGGTTCTGCAGACCGCCGATGACCGTTTTACGGGAACCCGGCTCGATCGCCGAACGGTATCAGTTGTGCGACGGATCGGTGGAGATAGTGGTCGTCGGCGTCACGGCCGGCGCTCAGCTGCCGCATGCTGACCGACAGAGGTCGGCCCAGCACCCCGGAGAAGGGAGCTACACGGTGGCATTGGGACGTCGTCGGCTGCTGATCGGCTTCGCCGGTGCGGGTGGCCTCGCTCTGACCGGATGCGGGTGGGCGCGTGAAGCCGCGCCGCCAGCCAAACCCGCCACAATCCGATTCGATCCCCCACCCGGCAGCCACGATGTCCAAGCGCGCAGCCCCGCCACGATCACCGTCACCGACGGGACGCTTCGGTCGGTCGAATGGATCGATGAAACGGGCAGATCACTGCCGGGCGCATCGGCACCCGATCATCGAACCTGGACCAGTGCCGAACCGCTCGGCTACGGACATACCTACACCGTGAAAGCCGTGGCTCACGGCGAAACCGGCGACGTCACCGCGACGACAACCTGCGCCACTGTGCACCCGCAACAGCTCGTCGACGTCTGTCTGCGCTCCGCCAATCTCGTCGATCTGGCCGAAAACGACACCTACGGAGTAGGTTTCGTGCTCGTCGCTCATTTCGACGAACCCGTCGACCGGGCAGCGGTGGAACCCCACCTGAAGGTCACCACCGCGCCCGCCGTCACCGGTGCCTGGTACTGGCTCGACGATCAGAACGCACACTGGCGGCCGCAGCACTATCACGCACCTGGAACCAGGATCACGGTCGAGGCCGAACTGTTCGGCCTCGCGCTCGGCGATGGCCGCTACGGCCTGCGCGACCAACGGGTTTCGGTGATCATCGGGCCCGCGCACGTCGCGATCGCCGACGACGACACCAAACAGATCGAGGTCTTCGAGAACGGAAACCTGGTGCGCACCATGCCCACATCGATGGGCAAGGGCGGGACCGCGGTCGTGGGCGGCAGGTCCATGTCGTTCTGGACCCGCCCCGGCATCTACACCGTGCTGGACCGAAAAGACCCGGTGATCATGGACTCCTCCAGCTACGGCCTGCCCACCAACTCCGGGCTCGGCTACCGCACGAGCATCAACCACGCGGTCCGCATCAGCCACGACGGAATCTTCGTGCACGAATTGGCTTCAACCATGTGGGCCCAAGGCAACACCAACGTCTCACACGGCTGCCTCAACATCTCCCCCAACGACGCCGCATGGTTCTACGACTTCGTCATCCCAGGCGACGTAGTCGAGGTCCGCAACACCGGCGGCGACCCCCTCGACATCTGGCAGAACGGCGATTGGAGCATCCCCTGGCCCGAGTGGCTTCGCGGCGGCATCCACACATGACACGGCCGCGAAATGGGCTGGTGACGATGTAACGGTCGGCGAGTTTGTCGAATCGCGCTGCTATGGCTGGGTTTTATTCGAGTGGCGGGGGTAGATGACGGTGCCGAGGATGCTGGTGGTGGTGAAGTAGCCGTGTTGGCGGGAGTCGTAGCTGCGGTCCGGGTTGTCGCCGAGGACTATGAAATGTCCTGGGGGAACGGTGGTTTCATTGGGGAGGGTGGAAAACAGGTGGGCGGGGACGAGATCGCCGGGCAGGGCGATGAGGCGTTTGATGAGCCAGCGTGGTTGGGTGAGTGGGCGGTGGGGGCTGCGGGGTTCGAGGACGATGATGTCGCCGCTGTGCAGGCGCCGCGGGTTGCGTAGGACGATGAGTTGGTCGCCGTTGTGCAGTGTGGGTTGCATGCTGGGTCCTTGCACGGTGACCAGCAGCAGGTGACGTCGCGCCCAGGCGAGCAGAGCGCCGGTCGAAGCGACAGCGACGGTGGCGGCAAGCAGAGGGCCGTGGATGGTCATGGTTGGAGGGGGGTGAGGGGCTGCTGCTGGTGTTGGTAGCCGTCGGCTTGCAGGTGGAACAGTGTGGCGTAGGTGCCATTTCGGGTCATGAGGGTGGTGTGGTCGCCGGTTTCGGTGATGCGGCCGTGGTCGAGCACGAGGATGGTGTCGGCGTCGCGGACGGTGTTGAGCCGGTGCGAGATGAGCAGACTGGTGCGGCCGGTGCGATGCTCGAGCAGTAGGTGGTGGATGTCGGCTTCGGCTTGGGGGTCCAGGCCGGAGCTGGGTTCGTCGAGGATGAGTACGTCGGTGTCGGTGGCCAGCAGGGAACGGGCGACAGCCAGGCGCTGCCACTGCCCACCGGAGAGGACGACACCGGATTGTTCCTCATCGTGGCTGTTGAGGAAGAAGTATTGGCGGGTGAGGTAGGTGTGGTAGCCGTCGGGCAGCTCGCGCAGGGCGGTGTCGATATCGGCTGCTCGGGCAGCGGCGCGGATACGGGGCAGGTCACCGAGAGCCGACAGGTCGCCGACCGCGATGTTGTCGGCGGCGGACAACTCGTAGTGGATGAAGTCCTGGAACACCGCGCCGATGCGTTCCCGTAGTTGTGCGGGGTCGAGGTCGCGCAGGTCTACCCCGTCCCAGAGAATGGCTCCGCGGGTGGGGTCATAGAACCGGCAGAGCAGTTTGATCAGCGTCGATTTGCCGGCGCCGTTATGGCCGACCACCGCGGTAGCGGCACCCGCCGGAATGGTGGCGCTCACGCCTCGCAGAATCCAAGGCCCGGTCGGACTGTAGCGAAACCACACGTCCCGCAGTTCGATACCGCGCCGCAGACGCGCGATGGGCTGCGGGCGGTTCGCGATCGGGAGGTCGGGTGGGCTGGTCACGACGGTGTGGTGGTGTCGGTAGTACAGCAGTTGCTCGTGCAGGCTACCGACGCCGGTGGCGGCGGCGGTCAATGCCGATAGCAGGCTGGCGGTGGCGGAGATGAACAAACTGATCGAGCCGACGCTGAGCTGTCCGTGGCCGGCGGCGTTGACCGCCCACACCAGCCCGATACCGGCTGCGGTAGCCGAGATCAGCCCGCATCCGCCCTGCACCAGTAGCGTGCGCCGGTCGGCGGCGGCGCGGTGGGCGTCGGCGGCGACACGCGCCGCCAGCATTTTGCCTTGCAGCCATGAGCCGAGGTTGAACAGGCGAACCTCTTGGGCGGCTTGCACATTGGATAGCAGAGTCTCCAACGCGACTTCTCTGCGCTCGACCGGGCTGATCGTCCACATCAGCCAGGAGCGCTGACGCGCCAGCGAGATTTGAGCGATCACCACCGGAATCGCCGAAACCGACAGCATGATCGTCACACCCGGGCTGAGCACGGCCATACTGGCGAGCAACCCGGCCGTGGTGCACGCACTGCCTGCCAGGCCCATCAGGATCGTCACGACTCGAGCGGTCGCGAACCCGCCGGACCGTTGCGCCAACCGCAGGTGGTCGATGAACTGCGGATCTTCGAACCGCGCGATGCCGGGCGCCTGGTTCACCGCCCGATACAGCTGCCCCAGGCAGGTACGAGCCACCCGACGATTCAGGTGTCCGGCCACGAACGCCGACAGCTGCGGCAGCACCGTGGCGGCGACCCCGGTTCCTGCCAGCGCCACCGCAATGGTGAGAACCTGCGGCCCGGTCGCGACCCCGGCGAGACCGTCGACCAGCCTCTTGGTCAACCAGGCTGTTGCTACCGGCGGCAACGCCGCCACCAGGGTCAATAACGCCAGCCCCGCCACCGCCACCGGCGCCGCACGCATTACCTCCCCGATAGCCGCGACCAGCAACCGGTCCACGCGCGCGACCGTCGATAGCCGAAGCCGTCGCCCGCGCAGCGGCAGCCACACCAGCCTGCGCATCACCCGCATGCGTATTCCCCCTTTCTTTCCCAGCGGCTGCGTACTCACGACGCGATAATCGAGATTCGCAGCACGACACATTCTTCACTTTTCGACGCCGACATACCTCTCCTGGCTTCATGTCGTACGCCGGGCAATATCGACCGAAGTCAGGAGAGGAGTTTTCGGGTACCTGATCGCCTAGCAGGCGTCACCCGAAGCCGGACCCATCAGAGGCATTTACGCTCGCAGAACGCTAGGGCGTCAATACATGATTGGGTATGGCATGGAGGGGCGGTCAAATCGGTTATACAGACCACGCAGTGATTGTCGATCTGTCTTACACAGTCGGTGAGGCAGTCGGCGTGGACTCTTAGCTCTGGCAGGATAGTCCGTGCGACGGCGGCCAAGGCGCGGTGCATTTTTGTAGTCATTGTTATTTTTCCTTTCTGTGCCAGGTTTTCCTCTCCTATGGCCCGGCGAGAGGTTGCGGAGCAGCTGGCACAATTGCTGTTCCGCCGTTCGTGTGAGGCGTGGGGTGGGCTGCCCCGGGGCTTTCGGCGTTGGGGGTGAGGGAGCTGGCCAGCTGCGTCAGATCCGCGGGGCTGGTGGGGACCCGGGTGGCGGTGACAGTGGCGTCCGCGGCCACCGCGATGGCCAGCGGGGTTCGATCGGCGCCCAGCGCCCGCGTGAGCGAGGCGTCACGCTGATAGGCCAACCGCGCCCACAGCGGCAGCGATACCTCGAGCGGTTTGCGCTCGTCGGCCACAACCAGCACCGACACTGCCGGGACATCCCCGGACGTGCTGATGAGGTCCAACAGCCGCCGACACGGCGGGCAATCGGCCGACACCAGCAGCAGCACCATCGGCAGACGGGAGTGCGTATCGCTCGGCAGCGGCCGGCCGTTGCTGTCGGTGAGGTCCAGCTGCGGTAACCGAGTGCCCGGGGCCGGGTGGGGCGGCCCGTCCTGCCGGACGGTGGCGGCCCGGTCGAGCCGGTGCGCGATCCGCAGCAGCACCCCGACCACCACGGTGGCCTGCGCGATCACCAGTACCGCGAGCAGGGTGGTCGTGATCATCCACGGGCCGGTCATGACGCACGCTCCGCCAGCACCGCGGCCACGGCGCGATCTGCGCGGATGACCGCCGCGAGTGCGGCAGCCAGTCGGCGGCCCATCAGCGCCGTCGCGACGGCCACCAGCACCGCCAGCCCGTCCCCGCCGGAGACCGTCAGCACCGGCCCGGCTGGCCACCACGCGGGTCCGGTCCCGCCCATCGATAACCCCGTGACCGGTAGCGCGGCCACCAACCCGACAGCCACGGCCAGAACAAGGTTGCGGGCGACCAGCGCCCAGCTGACCACCCGGTCACCCGATGAACTCGCGCAGCCACAGGCGATCCGCCGCCCTCGCCGCACATTGATGCCCATCGCGACCGCAAACACCACCAGCAGCAGCCCAGCCACCGCCCCCGCCACGGTCACGAGCGCACCTGTCACCAACAACACTGCGCACAGCGTCTCCGCCAGCACGACACCGACGGCCACCGCCCGCACTGCTTGCACTGGTACCAGTCGGTAGGCGCGGACGGCTGACACGAATTCCGAAAACCCAACCCATTTCGCGACCGCAGCGGCAAGCAGCCATCCCGCCACCACGAAACGAACAGCGAGCAGAAAGAGCGCCACAAAATCGGACACAGCACCTCCCGGTGCAGATCGGAGCAGAGTTGAATAGCGGCGCCGCCGAAAACGTAGAATTAATAGCGGCACCGCTGAAATCAGCAATTAATCACATCGGCATCGCGTCGACTCGCCGATCCACACGGGGAGCGGCGGGTGACAAATTAACCGAAATGAAAGATTGTGAGTGGTCGGATTTTACTCACGCCTGACCGGGCGCCGGAGACGAGCGACAAGAGTCGAATGGTGGCTTCGCACTCACAAGCCCATCCCCTTATTCTCGCAAAATATCGTCGCGAGCGCGACGGAGGTTGTTGTTCGACTTTCAAGTGTAGAGCAATAAAATCCCCGGAACCAATAAAACCTGATGTCGCTATCGCAGCCGGAACCCGGACAGGCGTCACCGGCAGTAGCCCCCTCGCGGACCGGACATTCGATCCAATCGCAATTTTGGCGCAACACCAGCGCGCGCAACAGCCCGCCCCTCACATCACTTCGACACGTCCCAGTCGTGATGTAGTGGTACGCCCAGCTTTTCGAGGTGCCAACGCTCTGGAGCGCGCATACGTGAGCCCGGCCACGGGCGACGCCAGGGCGGAGCCACAGGTCGGCCTATTCTCCTACGGCGAGCAATTGCCGCTGGTGAAGCAAGTGGGCGTAGTGGTCATTTCCCCTCTGGACGCAGAGGAGCATGAAACCCTTTGTATCGCAAAGGATTTCACGCCATCAGTGCTGAAGCCGAGTTGAACCCCACGGGCAGCGCGGATCGTGTTCAGGTGGACTCGGCGGGCAGTTGATCAGCGAGTGCTGCTCAAAGCAGTTTTCGATAGCAGACGACTCGTTCACGTTCCTCGAAACCGAGCCCGTCGTGCAGAGCGCGACCAAGCGCGTTGTCGATGAGCGCGTCGGATCCGAGTTCGGTGCAGCCGAGGTCGCGGCCCCACTGTTCGACAGCGGCGCACAGCGAACGGGCCGCGCCCGTGCGGCGATGACCGGTTTCGATATAGATTCCCTCGAGAAACACAACCGGTGAGGTGTCGCACCCGTTGACATAGTCGTGCCGCAGCGTCGCTTCGGCGAAGCCGATCACCACGCCGTCGTCTGTGCGCGCGAGAAACGTTGTAGCTGCGGCGGTATCGGTTTCCTCGAGGTCGGCACGGTGCTCGGCGACCGTTCCTTCCGGCCACAGCTGCGCACGCAAACGCGCCACGACTTCCAGATCCGATTCGTGGTACCGGTCGATCCTCATGTCAGCACCATAGAGCGATGAGCCGGCCACCGTAGCCGTAGGCTGGATCGGTCACCGATCCGTCATGGTTCTCGGAGTTCGGACAGTCTCTACGCGAGGCCGAAAGCAAGGCAATTCGATTCGCCGAAACGGGCCGTCGGAATTCGCGGTCCCTTCCAAATGTGGTCGGACTGCGCCTGACGTCGACCTGACGCGTCGAGCTTTTACGCCGCGGCCCGGCCCATGCCTGCGCCGCAACCAGTACCGTGGCGGGCAAGCGCGGCCTATCCGGGAAGGCAGGCATGTCGAGAACGATTCTGTACCCGTCCGATGAGTTGATCCGCACCGTGACCGCCACCTTGCTCGGAGCCAACGAGCAGTGGGACTCGACTCCCCTGTTTTTCGGCCTCACCCTGGCGGGTCCGGATCAGATCGGTGTTCTCACCCAGCCGACATCTGCTGATCCGCCGTTCCAGGATTTGGCGACGCTGGTGTTCTCGCGCGCGCCCCGTCAGACACTGTGGGGGTTCGGATTCCACGCGGAAGCGGCCCTGATGCGGACCACCGACGCACGGGGCAACCTCTGGACCGCATCCCGGGACCACCCCGGCGCCGATATCGTGGAAACGTTCCGGTCGGCCGAGCACGGCGTACCGGACGATCCGATCGATCGAGAGCTGTGGGTCGCCGCGCTCGCTCTCGCAGCGCTCTGATCCTGCGCTTGCTCCGTGTGGCGACGTGTCCGGGCCGCCCCGTTTCTCGTCGGCGTGCACAGGCTCGTTAGGAGGACCCGCGGAGAACGCCTTCCTGCTCGCGATCATCACCGAGCATGGAGTGACGGGCTCCGATACGAGGGTGCCACCATTCGTCCGATCGCCTCATCAATCGGCCTGAGACTCCGTAGGATGAAGGGATGACGTTCCTCCGGGAATCCGAGGAACTTCCCGATCTCGGCAAGATCGAGCACCGGGCATCATCAGTTGCCCAGATGCTGGTCGACCGCATCGCCGTGACCCCCGACGCGGAGGCGTTCCGATTCCTTGACGGCGAGGGCTGGATCAGCGTGTCCTGGAAGCAGTTCGGTGATCGCGTCGACATTCTCGCCGCCGGGCTGATCGCGCTCGGAATCCAGGCCGAGGACCGGGTCGCGCTGGTGTCATCCACGCGGTACGAATGGGTACTCGCCGACTTCGCCGTGATGTGCGCTGGTGCGGCCACCACCACCGTGTACCCCACCACCAACGCCCCAGGCGTCGCGTTCATCATCGCCAACTCGGGCAGCCGTGTCGTCGTTGCCGAGGATCAGACACAGGTCGACAAGCTGATCGAGCATCGCGCCGAGTTGCCTGACGTGCAACGGGTGGTGATCTTCGACGGTGAGGGCGACGGGAACTGGGTGATCACTCTCGACGACCTCGAAGAGCGCGGACTCGCACTGCTCGCCCAATCCCCCGACGCGATCGCCGACCGCATCCGCGGCATCCGGCCCGAGCACCTGGGCAGCATCATGTACACCTCCGGGACGACCGGCACCCCTAAAGGGGTTCGGCTGCCGCATTCCGCATGGACGTATAGCGCCGCAGCGATCGATGCTCTGAAGGTTCTCGGCCCCGACGACCTGAACTTTCTGTGGCTGCCGCTGTCCCACGCGTTCGGCAAGGTGATGTTGGCACTGTCACCGCTGATCGGCTTTCCCACGGCGATCGACGGCCGAGTGGACAAGATCGTGGACAACCTCACGATATTGCATCCCACCATCGTGGCCGCCGCTCCGCGCATCTTCGAAAAGGCGCATGCCCGTATTGAGGGCGTGATGGCCGAAGAAGGCGGAATCAAGAAGAAGCTATTCGACTGGGCGGTCGGGGTCGGCCTGAAGGTCTCGCGTGCCAGGCAGGCCGGCAAGGATCCGTCGTTGTTGGTTTCCTTGCAGCACGCAGTTGCCGACAGGCTGGTGCTTTCCAAAGTCCGTGAACGCTTCGGTGGTCGGTTGCGCTACTTCGTTTCGGCATCGGCCCCCTTGGACCGCGATGTCGCGCAGTGGTTCGACGCGATCGGCATTATCGTGCTCGAAGGCTACGGCCTGACCGAGACAGCCGCCGCCTCGTTCATCAACCGCCCGGGTGCGTACCGGTTCGGAACCGTAGGCAAGCCGTTCCCCGGCACTGAGATCGAGATCGCCGAGGACGGCGAGATCCTGCTCAGAAGTCCCGGTGTGATGAGTGGCTATCACGACCGTCCCGAGGCCACCGCCGAGGCTTTGGACGCGGACGGCTGGTTCCGCACCGGCGACATCGGCGCGATCGACGCAGACGGATTCCTGCACATCACCGACCGCAAGAAGGACTTGTTCAAAACCTCGCAGGGCAAGTACGTCGCGCCCTCCGCGATTGCCGCCACGTTCAAGGGAATGTGTCCGTACGCTGCGGAATTCATCGTCTACGGAGAGACTCGACCCTATTGCGTCGCATTGGTCGGCCTCGACACCCAGAGCATCACCGAATGGGCCGGCAAGCATGGTCTGGCAGACAAACCGCTCGCCGAAATCGCGCGGGACGAGAAGACCCACCATGCGATCGCCGCTTACGTCGACCACCTGAACACCCAACTCAATCGCTGGGAACAGATCAAGAAGTTCGACATCATCGACCACGAACTGTCCATCGATTCCGGTGATCTCACACCGAGTATGAAACTGCGCCGCAAGATAGTCGTCGAGAACCTCGCCCACAGCATCGACGCTCTCTATCACTGAGCACCCGCAGATCCCGCAGTGCGGGCCGACGGGGTCGTCGCATTCGTCGCAGTAGCCCCGTGCCCTCGACACCGGGTCGGGTGCGAACGCGGCAAAGTATTTCGGCACGTGGAACTACGACCTACCCGACGCCTCGACGCTGAACAACATCGATGTACTGGCCTGTCCGGACGGCGGCGGCCAATGTGACCCGGAGCTGATACTGCCGCTGCAAGTGCCCCAGGTCGGCTGGGTGGTGTTCTCCCTCCCGGCCCCAACGGCACCGTCAACGGACACACCGATCAGGGCTGCACCTGGAACTTCGACGTCCATCCCCGCGCCCATTGCGGTGCATCAACTTTGGGTGTTTGCTTTCCCGTGCAGCATCGCGGGTTGCGTCTTGGGGCCGCAGCCGTCGGGTGAGGAGTCGGGCTGCCCAGGTCATGGGATGGTGCGGCGCTGCCTCGCCGAGGCGTGTCAGGACTATGATGAAGGACTAGGGCCGCCGGGTTCAGAAGTGGTGCTAACCAGCCAGTGGAGGTTCCGCGATGCCCATGTCACCTACTGTGCATACCTGTCTACGCGATGCGGGCGTCGAATACGAAGTCGTTCGGCATCCGCACAGCCATAGCAGCACCGAGACAGCCGTAACTGCGGCCATCCCCAGCGACCGACTCGCCAAGACGATCCTGCTCGAAGACGAGCAGGGGTACGTCGGTGCCGTGCTGCCATCCACGCATCACCTGCGGTTGTCAAAACTGTGGGACCAAACCGGACGGCGTCTATCGCTGGCCAACGAGTCGGAGATACGGGAAGTCTTCAAAGACTGTGAAGTCGGCGCCATCCCTCCCGTCTGCACCGCCTACGGCATGCAGACACTGATGGACGAAAGCCTGAGTACACAACCCGACATCTACTTCGAGGCCGGCGACCACGAGACGCTCATCCACATGCGTACCGAAGAGTTCATGCGCTTGATGGAACAGGCGGAAAGGGGACACTTCTCCTAGCGCATTCAAATGCGCGCGGTGGCCGGGCTGCTGGGCGTGGCAACCCCCGGAAACCTCAACCAGGGCCGCGCCGACAGCGACCGGGTCAGCCCCTTCTCGCGGCGGCTGACCTCGTGGATCGTGAGCCGACCCACCGATCTGCCCGCCGGGCGCCGCTGCTCGCATCCTGCCCCGAAATGACCTATGGGGCAGGCGCGTTGGCGAGTTCGCGGCGATCCTCGTCGAGCGCCGCGGCGGCGATCTCGACGCGTGGGTGAAACAGGTCCGAAAGGTCGGAGCAGGGTGGCTAGGGCGTAATGCCGTCGAATTGCATCACCCAGTAAGGGTTGTTCGTGGTGGTGTTCCATTGCGAGACATACAGCGTCACGTCGGTGGGCGAGGCGGAGCGGGGGTGGATGTAGCCGCCGTAGAGCTGCGGAAAGGAGCGGACCCAGAACTGCCACCACGGGACGGCGCCGTAGATCTGTCGTCTCGGGTTGGTCCACACCCGGTCGATCGCCGGTGCGGTGCGGGTCGAAATGCAGTAGCCGACAACATCGAAGTAAGACATGACCCAGGTTCCGGCTATGTTCTTCACGCTCAATTCCCCGATGGGCCCCATACCCGCGAACAACGGGGTGGGTGTCGGGTTGCCCCACCGCCAGGTCGAGCCGTTGTAGCCCCAATACTCATAGTCGGCGCGGTTGGTGATCTGCCGCCACGGCACGCGCATCAGGATCGGGCCGTCGCGATTGTGGCTGCGCCCCCATTGCTTGGATACGACATACAGGTAGCCGTCGCCGTTGTTGTTCCCGATGCCGGCGAAGGACTGCATCATGAACGGGCTCCAGCCGTTGTAGCCGTCGCTGCCGTCGTTGGGCCATACGGTCGCGTAGTCCGTCCAGGTGGCGCCGTCGTCGTCGGAGTAGGCGAGCCCGCAGAACAATGCCCCGTATCTATCATCGGGCGCGTTCCAGTCGTGAACGCTGGTGTAGGTCAACCATGTTCGCCCATCCGGGTCGACGTAGGCGTCGTTGGGAATCCGGGTGACCTCGAACCCGTAGCCGTTGTCGGCGTTGTGGGTATAGGCGAGGGCCTGCCTTGCCTGCGCCCCGCCGGGCGTTGCGGTGAAGGTGGTAGTGGTATCCGGAAGGTCGGGGCTGAACAGCAGGATCGGCGAGCCGAGCCACGTGCCGGAGCCTTGACTGTCGCCGGTGAAGGTGTCGCCGAAGACGAATCCCGACCGGCCCGGCCCGAAATGGCTCCGGTCATATGGGATCCCGAGGTCGGCGCCACCCACCCCGAACTGTTTTGCCGTACTTCCGGCGTACCCGGTGATCGCGGTGCCCCAATGTTTCGACATAGGCGCTCAATTCGGCTTATGCGGTAGCGGCGAGGACGAATCGGATCCGTGCCGCGGCTCGGTTGGCGTTTTCGGTCCAGACCCGTCCGGTGGTGAGGTCGATGGCGAAGACGTAGCCCTCGCGGACCCCGCCGTTGTAGGTGGCGAACCATGCGGTCGGTCCGGCTTGTGTTGTGTCGGAAGCTGGTACGTCGGCGAACGCCCCGTCCGGGAACGTGATCTCGGCGACCGTGGCAGCGGTGAGGGCGGCGAGGGTGCCGCCCGCGGCGGCGGCCGTCGGCGCCGCCCGGACCTGTGGCACGGAGTCGGTGATCACGAAGAAGCGACCGTTCGTGCTGGCGATTGTCGGCATGCAAATACTCCGTCAGGGCACTATCGGGTGGGTGGCTGAAAGCCGGCGATATCGAGCTTCTGTCCGATTGCCGCGATCGCGTCGACGAGGGACCACCCGCCGAGTTGTGGCCAGCCGTCGCCCTGTACACCCCGCATCTGAATCCACTCGTCGCGGATGCGGCCGTCGGCGTCACGCGGCAGCGGTACCTGAGTCGGCCCCGGCGGTGGCGCGAACCCCGGCAGCCCGAGGGTCTGCCCGACGGTGGCGACACCGTCGACGAGGGTGTGACCGGCCAGCTGCGGCCAGCCGTTGCCGCCGATACCCATGAATTGAATCCACATGTCGGTCACCGGATCCGGCGCGACGACTCCGACACCGACCTGGTTGGCGAAGTCCTCCGGCGAGAATCCGTCGGCGGAGTTCATATCGCAGTTCCCGAAGGGCGGGGCGCCCTCGGGCAGGCCACCGCCATATCCCTGGCCGTCGGTGTACTGGTGTGCGATCTGGCCCGGTAGGTTGGGGTTGCTGCCGTAGCCGGCGCCGATCATATTGAGCCCATCCGGGCGCACCGGCCACATGCTGTCGAAATCGGGCCGGTTGGCATAGCCGATGACCCGGCGGGTGGAGCCCAGCCAGTCGGCCAGCCGCCAATAGGCGCGGTTGATACCGTCGGACTGGTCCCCGCCGGGATTGCCGCCGGATTCCACATCGATCATGGAGATCATCTTCGGATGCGGGCCGCCCGCCTGGCCGACCATGCTCCGGTGGGTGTCGACGGTGTCGAGCCAGTTCGGCCGCCAATAGAAATAGACGATGAAGCAGGCTAGTCGCCCGGCGTCGGCGGCTTCAGCGGCCCAGGCATAGTTCGTGTAGAAGTTGTGGTCCCGGTAGGTCCCATCGTTGGAGCGCAACGAAAAGATCTGATACGGATAGGAATCATCGACCGGAACTTGGAACTCGGACACATCGGCGAAAAGGGAATCAACCATAATCCCCTCCAAGAGGTCGACCGGCCCTCGAGCGGACCGGATTTCGGGTGTTTGCTACCAATTCTCCAGGGCTGCGGGCGGTCACGTCATCGATAACGCGTTTCTCGTGACCGCCTCGTAACCGGTGACGCCGCAACGAAACCCGTCGCCGTTCGAGCTACTGGCCCCCGGCGCCCGCCACGACCGCGCGGACTCTCAGCTGGGTCGTGGTCACCTGCCCGTTACCGCACGCTGTCGCGGTGCGCTCGAGATACAGCGATGCGGTGTTGTCGGGCGGGTAGATTCGCAGCCCCGGCACCGCCGTTGGCTGACATTGCTCGGGTGGAATGTTGTGCACGTTGACCGCGAACACGAGCGCCGACGCCTGACCGCCGGGATCCAACTGGACCGGACCCGACGAGGCGCCCTCACGGGCGGCGGGCGCACCGACGGGTGCGCTATCGGGACCGGTGGCATAGGAGACCCCCGGGAAACCTTCGAGTAAACACGGACCAGACCCGTTGTTGGTGAACACGATCGGGAAGGCGACACTTCCGGCAGCCGCGCTCTCCGGTCCGAGAGCGGCCGCCAGATCGGATGCCCGACATTGCGATGCGACGGCATTCGAATCGCTCGCGGCCGTCGTCCGCGCGGCCGTCGATCCCGAAACCACATGCGGCGTCGGGTTCGCGCTGTTGCTCGTCGTATCCGGCGCCGACTGTTCGGAACCGCAACCGCTGACGGTTGCGGCCGTAGCCGCAGTGAGTAGCCACCACGCCATCCGCGATTTCCTCACAACAGCTAACGGTACTCCGCGAGCGGGCGAATATGCAGCGGAAACCCAATCACCACAACCGGATACGCCACGAAGGACCCGTTACGGTCGACGGCGCGACAAAGGCGCACACACCGGCGAGTGCCGCACTCGGGGTGACTATGCAACCGTGCAGCGATTGCGGAGTTCGCTGCATCCTTCGGTCACAGAGCAAAAGGTGTCGCCAGCGGAGTTCAGATCCGCCAAGGGCGCGGAGTCTGCTCCGGCTCAGCGTCTTTCGCCTCGGTGTGGATCTCGTTCATGTCGTTGTCCCGACAGGAAGTCGCCGACTGTCGCATCGCACTCGGCGAGCCCGGCTCCGGGCTGAACGGTTTCCGCTGATCCCACCTCGACGCCTCCCACGCTCGGCGGGGCGCCGCCCACTCGACGTCCTCGCTGGCCACTACACGTCCACCCGAACACCATTGACATACCGCGTCCAACAAGCAGAACAGATCCTCGGCCACAGCATCGACGCCGCGCCGCTCGACCTGCGCCACGCCCGCGCGCTATTGCCCACGATCCGTAGCCACCACACCGAGCAATAAGGACGCGGTCAGTGAACGGCCGACAATATGCGGCTCAGCGGCCTCGTTCGCCGTTACCGCCCATGAAGCCGGTGCGTCCCGGTCGGGTCGGGCGAGTTCGCCCGCGCGGTAGGATTCATCCCAGGGCTTGTCGAAAGGCGAGGTCGGGATGCATGAAATGGCGATAACCCAGTACCTTGTCGAGGCCGTCTGCGAGCATGCGAAGGGGCGCGCGGTGCGCAGCGTGGCGGTCGAGGTCGGCGCGCTGTGTGCTGTGGTGCCCGAGTCCATGCAGTTCTGTTTCGAGCTCGCCACCGAGGGGACGATCGCCGAGGGAGCGCGGCTGGACCTGCGCATCGTCGAGGGGGCGGCGCATTGCCGAAACTGTGGGGCGGAATTCCTCCTGCCCGATCTCATCGTGCTGTGCCGTTGCGGCAGCGCCGATGTCGAGATCACTGCGGGGCGGGAACTTCGAATCGTATCGATGGAGGTGAGTGAGCGATGTGCGCAACCTGCGGATGCGAGGGCGACGGGGTCGCCGTGATCACCGTCGGGCACCAGGACCACGATCACCCGCACGATCATGTCCACCATGAGCATGGTCCGGGTCATGAACACGAGCACTCCCATGAGCACGCTCTGACCACGCTGACCCTCGAACAGAAGGTGCTCGCCAAGAACGACGAGCTCGCCGCGGCCAACCGTGCGCGATTGCGCGAACGCGGGATCTTGGCACTGAATATGACCAGTTCGCCGGGCGCGGGGAAGACGACCCTGATCGAGCGAACCATCCGCGACCTCGAATCTGTTCCGGTGGGCGTAATCGAGGGCGATCAGGCCACCGTGCTGGATGCGCGGCGCATCGAGGCGACCGGATGCAAGGTCGTACAGGTGAATACCGGCGCGGGCTGCCATCTCGACGCGGACATGATGCGGCGCGCTCTCGACGCGCTGGAACCGGCGCCGGGCAGCCTGCTGTTCGTGGAGAATGTGGGCAATCTGGTCTGCCCGGCATTGTTCGATCTGGGCGAGGCGGGCAAGGTCGTGATCATCTCGGTCACCGAGGGGACCGACAAGCCGTTGAAATACCCGCACATATTTGCTGCCGCGGAGCTGGTGCTGATCAATAAAACCGATCTGCTGCCGTATGTGGACTTCGATCCGGAGCGATGCATGGAGTACGCGCGGTCGGTGAATCCCGGCGTAACGATCATTCCGGTATCGGCGACCGTCGGCGATGGACTGGCTCTCTGGTACGAGTGGCTCACCACTCAGCTAACTGCAGGCATATCGATGCCTTGAAAGCCGTTGGCTCTCAGACCTAGACTCATGTGATCAGATTCACATGCGGATGAGTCGGTGGAGCTGACCGGGGAGGCATCCGCGTGCCCCGCTCCGGAAGGTGGCAGTCCGATGCCAACTCAGGAAGCAGTAAAAGCCGAAGATACGTTGATCCACGTCCTATGGATCAATGCGGGACTCAGCTGTGACGGCGATTCGGTGTCCCTCACCGCCGCCACCCAGCCGAGCATCGAAGAGATCGCACTCGGAGCACTCCCCGGTTTACCGAAGATTGCTGTGCATTGGCCGCTCATTGATTTCGAATGCGGTCCAACCGGCGGCGCGGACGATTTCCTGGAGTGGTTCTTCAAGGGAGATCGCGGCGAACTCGATCCGTTCGTTCTGGTCGTCGAGGGCTCGATCCCCAATGAGCAGTTGCACGAAGAGGGTTACTGGTGCGCCTTCGGCAACAATCCTGCGACCGGTCAGCCGATGACGACGAGCGAATGGCTCGATCGGCTGGCGCCCAAGGCGATCGCGGTGGTCGCCGCGGGCACCTGCGCGACGTACGGCGGCATCCACGCCATGGCGGGAAACCCGACCGGCGCGATGGGTGTCCCGGACTATCTCGGCTGGGATTGGAAGAGCAAAGCGGGCATTCCGATCGTCTGCGTGCCCGGCTGTCCGATCCAGCCCGACAATCTGTCCGAGACCCTTACCTACCTGCTCTACCTGGCCACGGGCCAGGCGCCGATGATCCCGCTCGACGATGCGCTGCGCCCGAAGTGGTTGTTCGGCGCCACCGTGCACGAAGGTTGCGACCGGGCCGGCTACTACGAGCAGGGTGATTTCGCCGAAGAGTACGGATCGCCGAAATGCCTTGTGAAGCTGGGCTGTTGGGGTCCGGTCGTCAAGTGCAACGTGCCCAAGCGCGGTTGGGTCAACGGCGTCGGCGGGTGCCCGAATGTGGGTGGCATCTGCATCGGCTGCACGATGCCGGGATTCCCGGACAAGTTCATGCCGTTCATGGACGAACCGCCGGGCAGCAGGCTGTCCTCGACCACTTCCGGGCTGTACGGATCGGTGATCCGCAGCCTTCGCCACATCACCGCCCGCACCGTCGACAAGGAACCGCGCTGGCGGCACAAGGGCGGGAAGCTCGAATCCGGCGCGACACGCACCTGGTAGGGAGATACTTCGATGACAGCGATCATTCCCGATCCGTCGCATCGCAAGATCGAACCCGACGCCCTGGTCGAGATGGCCTGGGATCCGATCACCCGTATCGTCGGCAGCCTGGGCATCTACACCAAGATCGACTTTTCGAGTCGCGAGGTGGTCGAGTGCCACAGCACCTCATCGATCTTCCGCGGCTATTCGATTTTCATGAAGGGCAAGGACCCCCGCGACGCGCACTTCATCACCAGCCGCATCTGCGGCATCTGTGGTGACAACCACGCGACCTGC
Organism: Nocardia nepalensis; assembly: GCF_048910785.1. Taxonomy (NCBI): domain Bacteria; kingdom Bacillati; phylum Actinomycetota; class Actinomycetes; order Mycobacteriales; family Nocardiaceae; genus Nocardia; species Nocardia nepalensis. The sequence goes on from NZ_JBKBET010000031.1 coordinate 69,341, forward strand.
TCGTGTTACTGCCAGAACATGGCCTACGGGGTCAAACCACCGGCCCTCGGCGAGTGGATCGTCAACCTCGGCGAGGCCGCCGAGTACATGTTCGACCACAACATTTTCCAGGAGAACCTGGTCGGGGTGGACTTCTGCGAGAAGATGGTCGCCGAGACCAATCCGGGCGTGCTCGAACTCGCCGAGCGCACCGAGGCGCCGCACGCCGGTGACCACGGGTATCGCACCGTCGCCGAGATCATGCGGGCGCTCAATCCGTTCAGCGGCGAGTTCTATCGGGAGGCGCTGCAGGTCAGTCGGTACACGCGCGAAATGTTCTCGCTCATGGAGGGCAGGCACGTGCACCCCTCGACGCTGTATCCCGGCGGGGTCGGCACGGTCGCGACGATTCAGCTGATGACCGACTACATGTCGCGGCTGATGCGTTATGTGGAGTTCATGAAGAAGGTCGTGCCGATGCACGACGACCTGTTCGACTTCTTCTACGAGGCGTTGCCGGGCTATGAGAATGTGGGGCTGCGCCGCACACTGCTCGGCTGCTGGGGATCGTTCCAGGATCCCGAGGTGTGCAACTTCAACTACAAGGACATGGAGCAGTGGGGTCGGCGGATGTTCGTCAGCCCCGGCGTCGTCGTGGACGGGAAGCTGATCACCACCTCGCTGGTCGACATCAATCTCGGCATCCGGATCCTGTTGGGCAGTTCGTATTACGAGGACTGGACCGATCAGGAAATGTTCGTCACGAACGATCCGCTCGGCAATCCGGTCGACCGGCGTCACCCGTGGAATCAGCACACCAACCCGAAACCGCAGAAGCGCGACCTGGACGACAAGTACAGCTGGGTGATGTCCCCCCGCTGGTTCGACGGCAAGGACCATCTCGCGCTCGACACCGGCGGTGGGCCGCTGGCAAGGCTGTGGACGACGGCGCTGGCCGGGCTGGTGGACATCGGCTACGTCAAATCCACCGGATCCAGCGTGCAGATCAACCTGCCCAAGACCGCGTTGAAAGGCCCGGTCACCCTGGAGTGGAAGATTCCGACGCACGGCAGCAACACGATCGAACGCGACCGAGCGCGGACCTACTTCCAGGCCTACGCGGCGGCATGCGCGCTGCACTTCGCCGAGCAGGCGCTCGGTGAGATCCGGGCGGGCAACACCAAGACCTGGGAAGACTTCGAGGTGCCCGACGAGAGCATCGGCTGTGGTTTCACCGAGGCGGTGCGCGGTGTGCTCTCGCACCACATGGTCATCCGGGACGGCAAGATCGCCAACTACCACCCGTATCCGCCGACGCCGTGGAACGCCAGTCCGCGTGACTCCCTCGGGACGTCGGGGCCCTACGAGGACGCGGTACAGGGGCAGCCGATTTTCGAGGAGAACGACCGGGAGCACTTCAAGGGAATCGACATCATGCGCACGGTGCGCAGCTTCGATCCGTGCCTGCCCTGCGGGGTGCACATGTATCTGGGCAACGGCGTAACCCTGGACAAGGTGCATTCCCCGACGCAGACGCTCACCGCGGATTGACAGGCGGGGCCGACGACGGGAGGCACAGCGTGGATGCTCGCCCGCAGCAGCGAGCCAAACCGACCGACGACAACCAGTGGCGGGAAGCGGGTGATCGGATCGACACCCTGCTGGATGCCTGTTCGGCAGGCGGCCCGGTAGCGCGCGAACGCGCCGAGCGGCTCGTGCGTGAGGTCGTCGACCTCTATGGCGCGGCACTCGGCCGGGTCATGGCCGTGCTGGATGAGCGGACCGTCGAGGAGCTGACCCGCGACGATCTGGTCGCGAGCCTGCTGTTGGTGCACGGCCTGCACCCGCACGACGTGCGAACGAGAGTGGCGACGGCGCTCGACAGCGTCCGCCCCTACCTCGGCTCGCACGGCGGTGATGTGACGCTCATCGATGTCGCCGATGGTGTCGTGCGGCTCGAGCTGTCCGGTAGTTGCCGCACATGCCCTTCGTCGTCGGTGACTCTGGAACTGGCCGTGGAGGACGCGGTACGTGCGGCCGCACCGGAGATCGACGCGATCGAGGTGGTCGCCGCTGCGGCGGCGCAGCCGGGGGTGATACCGGCCGAAGCGCTGTTCGCGCGCGTGCATACCGGCGATCCGCCCGCGGGCAGCTGGATCCCGGTCCCGGAGCTCGCGGACTTGGCGGCGGGCGAGGTCGGCGGGTTCACCGTCGGCGGCGTATCGGTGCTGGCGTGCAGGGTTGGCGCGGACCTGTTCGTCTATCGCGACCGCTGCGCGGCCTGTGGGCGTTCGATGGCGGGCGCCGCGCTGCACCGCAGGATGGGTGCCCCGGCAGGCTCGGCGGTGCTGCGCTGTCCGGGGTGCCTGGCCCATTTCGACGTGGTGCACGCCGGAGCGCGGCTGGACGGCGAAGGGCATCTGGAGCCGTTCCCCGTGCTGGTGCGCTCCGGTGCGATCTCGGTGGCCGTGCCCGCGGAGGTCCACGGATGAACCGGGGCCTGCGCGCACTGCGTCGTATCGCGACCGACCCGACCCCGCCCGCGGCCGCCGGAGAGCGGTGCGAGATGTGCGCCGAACCGGTCGGCGCGCAGCACCGGCATGTGGTGGATGTCGAAGGCAGGCAACTGATGTGCGTGTGCGCGCTGTGCTATCTGCTGTTCACCGATCAGCATGCCGCACTGCGCTACCGTGCGGTGCCCGACCACTACGTCTCGTTTCCGGACTGTGTGATCGGTCAGGGTGAATGGGATGCCCTCGACATCCCGGTCGGGCTGGCGTTCTTCTTCGTCAATTCGGCGCTCGGGCGCACTGTCGCGTTCTATCCGGGACCGGCAGGGGCCACCGAATCCGAACTGCCGCTGCAGGAATGGCGGGCGATCCTGGATCGCCATCCCGAGCTCGACCGGCTCGCGCCGGATGTCGAGGCCCTGCTCATCCGAATGCCGCAGCGCGGCGGTCCCGGCGCGGTACTGCTGCTGCCGATCGATGCCTGCTACGAGTTCGTCGGACGGATGCGGATGCTGTGGCGCGGATTCGACGGCGGCAAGGAAGCCAGGGACTTCATCGCGGAATTCTTCGCCGCGATGTCGGCTCGGGCCCGCCCGGAGGTGGCGTGATGAGTCCGGCCTATGCGATGACCTTCGCGGTGCTCGAGGTGCGGCCGGAACCGTACGCGGTCACCCCGAATCTGTCGGCGCGCATCGGCATCGCCGCGCTGGCCGAGGAGCCGGTGCACGCGATCGCGCTGCGCGCCCAGGTGCGCATCGAACCCTTCCGGCGCGGCTACTCCGATGCCGAAGGCGCGGGGTTGGTCGACCTTTTCGGCCCGCGCGAACGCTGGCACGAAACACAGAAGTCTTTCACCTGGATGCACTGTGCCACCATGGTGCCCGGCTTCGCCGGCGGCGCCGAGGTCGAACTGCCGATGCCGTGCACCTACGACTTCGAGGTCACCGGCTCGAAGTACCTGCACGCCCTGCGCGAAGGCACCGTCCCCCTGATCTTCCTGTTCAGCGGCACCGTATTCATCAGAGGGGAAAGGGGTTTCGCCGTTCAGCAGGTGCCATGGGACCGTGAGGACAAATTCGACATGCCGGTCGGCACATGGCGCGATCTCATGGACACCCACTATCCGAACTCCGGCTGGGTGCGGTTGCGCCGGGAGAATGTCGAAGCGCTGGCCGCCTACAAGTCCTCGCACGGGTTGCTCGGATTCGACGACGCTGTCGCCAAACTGCTCACCGAGGAGTCCGCGCCGTGAACGCCGCCATGACCCGCGCCCGCGCGATCGCCGACGCCGTGCTGTACGAGGGATACCTGCTGTACCCGTACCGGTCGGACGCCCGAAAGAACCAGTCCCGCTGGCAGTTCGGTGTACTCGGCCCGCCCGGCGCGGCCGCGGCCGGATTCGGCGAGGACGACTCGCTGGCCGCCGAATGCATCGTCCGCGCGCCCCGGACCACCCGGATCACGCTCACCGCGCGGTTTCTGCAATTGCAGCGCCGAACGATCGAGCTGGACGGAACCGCGCGCGCCGAACTGCTCGTCGACGGTCGCCGATGGGTCAGCTGGGACGAGGCCGCCGAATGCGAAATCCCCTGCGGTCCATCGTCGTTGGCGAATACGACGATGCCGATCGAAGTGCCGGGCTGGCAGGCGGTCGAACCGATTCCGGGGTCGGCGGCGGGCACGGTAGTGCGCACCCGATCACCGATCGAGGGCACACTCGAACTGACAGTCGCCCCCGAGGGTGTATATCGGCGCGTTGGGATACGGCTGCGCAACAGCGGCCGCGCGGCCACGAGTTCGGGCGACGCCACCGCCCGGTCCATGCTCGGCGCCCACGTGATCGCCGAACTCGACGGCGGTGAGTTCGTCTCGCTCCTCGATCCCGAACCCGGCGCCGAGACGGCTGTCGAGCACTGCACCCAGCACCGCTGTTTCCCGGTATTGGCCGGGCCGCCCGGGCACAAGGGCGTTGTCCTGGTGTCGCCGATCATTCTCTACGACCATCCCGAGATCGCCGAGCAGAGCGCGGGCCAGCTGTTCGACTCCACCGAGATCGACGAAATCCTCACCCTGCGGGTGATGACGATGACCGACGACGAGAAGGAACGGGCCCGCGCCACCGACCCCCGAGCGGCCGAGATCATCGACCGCTGCGATCGCATGACGCCCGAGGCCATGCACGACCTGCACGGGCTGTGGCGCGAGCCGGCACCGCGCTTGGTGCCCGAGGTGCCCGAGGGCATGAACTGGTGGGATCCCGCAGCCGACGGCGCGGTGCGCCCGGAATCGGACGCGGTCCCGATCGGCGGGGTGTCGGTGCGCAAGGGCAGCCGGGTTCGGCTGCGCCCGACGCGGCGCGCCGACGCCCACGACCTGTTCTACGAGGGCAGGTCGGCGCGCGTCACCTCGGTACACGCCGACGTCGACGGCGAAACGCACGTCGGCGTGGTCATCGACGACGATCCGGCGGCCGATCTGCACGAATGGTATGGCCGCTACCTGTATTTCGCACCCGATGAGCTCGAACCGATTGTCAACGGCGACGAGTGAAAGGAATACGGTCATGGAAGCAGTCGGTGTAGCCGCCACCGCGGTGGTGGCGGTCATCGTCGTGGTCGGCGCGTATCTCGGCATACGGTCGATCCCCGACCTCCGGCGTTATCTCAAGATTCGCCACATGTGAGATGAGCGCTCGCGTGCTCGTTGCCGGGATCGGCAATATCTTCCTCGGCGACGACGGATTCGGCCCCGAGGTGGTCCGCCGGCTACCCGCGGCGTCGGCTGGGGACCAGCGGATCGTCGACTACGGCATTCGCGGGTTGCATCTGGCCTACGACCTGCTCGACGGGTGGGATGCGGTGGTGCTGGTGGACGCTCTGCCGAATACCGGCGAACCCGGCCGCGTGCAGATCCTACGCGCCGAACCCGAGTCGAGTGCCACGACGGCCATGGACGCGCACGCGATGAATCCGGAGGCCGTCTTCGCCGCGGTGCGCGCGCTCGGCGGTGTCGTGCCGCCGACCGTCGTCGTCGGTTGCCAGGTGGACTCGGTGGCCGACGGGATCGGTCTCAGCGCGGCCGTCGCCGCGGCCGTCGACCCTGCCGCGGCCGCGGTCGAGCGCATCGCCGCGCAATTGCGCGCTGGACGGGAGGTGTGATCATGTGCCTGGGCATTCCGGGGCGGGTCGTGGAGATTCCGGACGGCTACCACGGGCAGATCGCCGTTGTCGAGGTGTCCGGCGAGAAGCGCAAGGTCAATATCGGTCTGCTCGCCGCGGATCAGCCCGCCGCGCCGGGTGATTGGGTGATCATCCACATGGGATTCGTCGTCGAGAAGACCGACGCCGATGGCGCGGAGCGGGCGATGGCCGGGCTGCGCCTGCTCGGCAGTGGAGAGCAGTCATGAGCGCCGACCGCGTTCGCCGCCGCCTGCTCGTGCGCGGCGTGGTGCAAGGCGTCGGATTCCGGCCGTTCGTCTACACCACGGCCGTCGAGCTCGCGCTGACCGGCAGCGTCGTCAACGACACCGACGGCGTCGTCATCGAGATCGAGGGCGCCGAGGCATCGGTGCGGGAGTTCATCCGCCGGGTGCACGAATCACCGCCACCACTGGCCGCCGTCGCCTCGGTCGAGCAGGCCGCGGTCGATACCCGAGGCGGTACCGGATTCCTGATCGGAGACACCGTGCGCGGCGGCGCCGGACGCACCCTGGTCTCCCCCGACGTGGCGATCTGTACGGACTGCGCGCGCGAACTGCGCGACCCCGCCGACCGCCGCTACCGCCACCCCTTCGTCAACTGCACCAACTGCGGCCCGCGATTCACCATCATCGCCGGGCTGCCCTACGACCGCGAACGCACGTCCATGGCCGATTTCGCCATGTGCGCGCGCTGCGCCCGCGAATACACCGATCCCGCCGATCGGCGGTTCCACGCCCAGCCCATCGCCTGTCCGGCCTGCGGGCCCACTCTGTCCTACACCGGGCCCGGTGATCCGACGCGCCCGCTCGCCGCGGCGCGCGAATTGCTATGCGCCGGAGCGATTCTCGCGGTCAAGGGCATCGGCGGCTACCACCTCGCCTGTGACGCCGACAACGACACGGCCGTTGCCGAATTGCGCCGCCGCAAGCGGCGCGGCAATAAGCCGTTCGCCGTCATGGTCGCCGACTTGGACGCCGCGGCGCGGATCGTGACCATCGATCCCACCGGCGAGACCCTGCTGAGCGGTCCGCAGCGGCCGATCGTGCTGCTGCCACGTGGCGAACGGCCAGTCGCGGAAGCGGTCGCCCCCGGCAGCCCCGACCTCGGCGTCATGCTCGCCTACACCCCATTGCATCTGCTGTTGTTCGGCCTGCCCGGCGACCCGCCCGGCCCCGACGTGCTGGTGATGACCTCCGGCAATCTCGGCGGCGAACCGATCTGCTACGCCGACGCCGACGCCCGCACCCGTCTGGCCGGGCTCGCCGACGCCTGGCTCGGCCACAACCGGCGCATTCTCGTTCCGTGCGACGACTCGGTGGTGCGTGTCGTGGACGGCGCCGAACTGCCGGTGCGCCGCTCTCGCGGCTACGCGCCGCTGCCGCTGGCGCTGCCCATCCCGGTTCCGCCGACCCTGGCCGTCGGCGCCGATCTGAAGAACACCTGCGCCGTCGCCGACGGGCGGTACGCCTGGCTCAGTCAGCACATCGGCGACATGGACGATCTGGCCACCTTGCAGGCGTTCGACACGGCGCGATCGCACCTGGAGGAACTCACCTGTGTGCACCCGGCCCAACTCGCCGCTGACGCCCACCCCGGCTACCGGTCGACCGCGTGGGCCCGTGCGCACGCGGCCGACCGACCGGTGCACACCGTGCAACACCATCACGCACATCTGGCCGCGGTGATGGGCGAGCACGGGATCGATGCGAACGAAACGGTTCTCGGTATCGCCTTCGACGGCACCGGGTACGGACCCGACGGCGCGATCTGGGGCGGCGAGGTGCTCGTCGCCGGGTACAAGGGCTACCGGCGCTTGGCGCACCTGTCGTATGTGCCCTTGGCGGGCGGCGACCTCAGCGTACGCAAGCCCTACCGGATGGCGCTGTCGCATCTGCGTGCGGCGGGTATCGAATGGTCCCCTGCCATCGCCTCGGTCGACGCATGCCCGGCACCCGAGCGGGCCGTGCTCGAGCACCAATTCGACACCGGCCTCGGCTGCGCGCCGACCTCGAGCATGGGCAGGCTGTTCGACGCGGTCGCCTCCCTGGCCGGGGTGCGGCACGTCGTCGACTATGAGGCCCAGGCCGCGATCGAACTCGAAGGCATGGCCCGCGGGGCCCGCGATGCGGCGGGCCGGTACCGATTCGCTTGGCACGACGGCGATCCCGCCCGGGTCGATCCCGCCCCGGTGCTCGCCGAGGTCGTCGCCGACGCCGTGGGCGGCGTAGCGCCCGCGGTCATCGGCGCCCGATTCCACGCCGCTGTCGCCGACCTCGTGCACGAGGCGGCACGGCGTTTTGCCGCGCCGCGGTCGGTGATCGCGTTGTCGGGCGGTGTGTTCCAGAACGCGCTGCTGTTGTCGAGTTGCACCCGTTCGCTGCGGCGCGACGGATTCCGCGTCATCAGTCATCGCAGACTGCCACCGAACGACGGCGGGATCGCGTTCGGTCAGCTCCTGGTGGTCGGCGCCGTGTGAGTGAAGGAGACAAGCGATGTGTCTTGCGGTTCCCGGAAAGGTGCTCAGCGTCCACGAACGCGACGGCACGCTGATGTCGGAGGTCGACTTCGGCGGCGTCCGCAAAGACGTGTGTCTGCAATACATCCCGGACGTGGCAGTCGGCGATTACGTCGTGGTGCACGTCGGGTTCGCGATCCAACGCCTGGATGAAGAATCCGCGATGCGGACGCTGGCCGAGTTCGAACATCTCGGCGTACTGAAGGAGGAGTTCGGCGACGGTTTCGCCATCGCGGCGAAGCAGGCCGGTCTCGACAACCCCGATGCCCCACAGCCCGGGGCGAGCAATTCCGACGCATCCGCGTCCGGAGCGACCGGCGACGACCAGGAGGCGAAGTCATGAAGTACCTGGACGAATTCAGCAATCCCGAGCTGGCGCGGCACCTGCTCGACCGCATTCGCGCCGCCACCAGCAGGCGGTGGTCGATCATGGAAGTGTGTGGCGGACAGACACATTCGATCATCCGCCACGGCATCGACCAGCTGTTGCCCGATCAGATCGAGATGATCCACGGGCCCGGTTGCCCGGTGTGCGTCACCCCGCTCGAGGTGATCGACAAGGCACTGGAGATCGCCGCCCGGCCCGGGGTGATCTTCTGCTCCTTCGGCGATATGCTGCGGGTACCCGGCAGCCACAAGGATCTGTTCCGGGTCAAGAGCGAAGGCGGCGACGTGCGGGTGGTCTACTCACCACTGGACGCGCTGGAACTGGCCAAGAACAACCCGGACCGTCAGGTGGTGTTCTTCGGCATCGGATTCGAGACCACCGCTCCCGCCAACGCCATGACGGTGTACCAGGCCCAACGGCTCGGCATCGAGAATTTCTCGCTGCTGGTCTCGCACGTGCTCGTCCCACCGGCCATCGCGGCGATCATGGAGTCGCCCAGCTGCCGGGTTCAGGGATTCCTCGCCGCCGGGCACGTCTGCACGGTGATGGGCACCGGCGAATATCCGCCGCTGGCAGCGAAATACAAGGTTCCGATGGTGGTCACCGGATTCGAACCGCTGGACATCCTCGAGGGCATCCGGCGCACCGTGCTCCAGCTCGAGCAGGGACGCCACGAGGTCGAGAACGCCTATCCCCGCGCGGTGGCCGCAGCCGGGAATCCCGCGGCCAAGGCGATGCTCGAGGACGTATTCGAGGTCACCGACCGGGCGTGGCGCGGCATCGGCGTGATCCCCCGCAGCGGCTGGCGGCTCTCGCCGCGCTACCGCGACTACGACGCCGAACAGCGTTTCTCCGTCGGCGATCTGCACACCGCCGAGTCTTCGGTGTGTCGTTCCGGTGAAGTGCTCCAGGGCTTGATCAAACCGCACGAGTGCGCCGCGTTCGGCAAGGAGTGCACTCCGCGAAACCCGTTGGGTGCCACGATGGTTTCCTCCGAAGGCGCGTGTGCCGCGTACTACCTGTATCGGCGGCTCGATCTGCCCGCGGAGGCCGCCCATGCCTGAGACCAATGGCAGTGGGGCAGCCGCATCGCCCCCACTCGACATCGATGGTTGGGTCTGCCCCATGCCGCTGCGCGACGCGCCCAATATCGTGATGGGACATGGCGGCGGCGGCGCGATGTCGGGTGAGCTGATCGAGCATCTGTTCCTGCCCGCGTTCGGCGCGGCCGCCGAAACCGAGCTCGGCGATTCGGCGGTGCTCGCCCTCGGTGGTGTGCGACTGGCGTTCTCCACCGACTCATTCGTGGTCAAGCCGCTGGTGTTCCCAGGCGGCTCGATCGGTGACCTCGCGGTGAACGGCACGGTGAACGATCTGGCGATGTCCGGCGCCCGACCGATGGTGCTCTCGACCGCGTTCATCCTCGAAGAGGGTACGGCGCTGGCCGAAATCGCCCGCATCGCCGAGGCCGTCGGCACCGCCGCACTCGCGGCCGGAGTTCGGCTGGTCACCGGCGACACGAAGGTCGTCGACGCGGGGCACGGCGATGGCATCTTCATCAACACCGCGGGCATCGGACTGGTCCCGGAAGGCGTCGACATCCGGCCCCAGCGCGCAAGGCCCGGCGATATCGTGCTGGTCAGCGGCGAGATCGGACTGCACGGCATCGCGGTACTGAGCTGCCGGGAAGGCCTCGAATTCGGCACGACCCTGTGCAGCGACACCGCGCCACTGCACGGATTGGTCGCGGCCATGCTCGCCACCGGCGCGGATGTGCACGTGCTGCGCGATCCCACGCGCGGCGGAATGGCCGCCTCCCTCAACGAGATCGCCCGCGCCTCGAGTGTCGGCGTCGAGCTCGACGAACGGGCGATCCCGGTTCCCGTCGGGGTGCGCGATGCCTGCGGGTTGCTCGGCCTCGACCCGCTGTATGTCGCCAACGAAGGCAAACTCGTCGCGTTCGTACCCGCCGAGGACGCCGACCGCGTCCTCGATGCCCTGCATGCGCATCCGCTCGGCGCACACGCGGCAATCGTGGGCAATTGCGTTGCCGAACACCCGGGGATGGTGGTGGCCCGCACCGCCCTCGGCGGTACCCGCGTCGTGGATCTGCCCGCAGGAGAACAGCTACCGCGAATCTGTTGAACACGGCGGTGGCTGCGCCGATGAGTTGGGAAGATGGGACCGTGGGGATGACAACAGTCACCACGAGGGTGCGAGATGTCTGGGTCGGATTCGACGGCGGGCAGCGGCGCAGCATCCTCGGCATGACAGCAACGATCGTCATTCTGCACATCGTGGGATGGGGGGCGCTGCTGTTGCTGATCGTGCCCGAGCAGTACATGGTGAATGGCGCGATATTCGGCGTCGGGCTCGGCGTCACCGCCTACACGCTGGGCATGAGACACGCCTTCGACGCCGACCATATCGCGGCGATCGACAACACGACACGAAAACTCGTGGCGGACAAGCAGAAACCGCTCGCGGTCGGCTTCTGGTTCTCCTTGGGGCACTCCAGCATCGTCTTCGTTCTCGTCGCGCTGCTGGCCCTCGGGGTTACCGCGCTGGCGCGCAACCTCGAAAACGAGGACTCGCGGTTACAGCAGTGGACCGGGGTGTTCGGCACATCGGTCTCGGGGACTTTCCTGATCCTCATCGGACTGCTGAACCTGATCGCACTGCTCGGGATCTGGCAGGTCTTGCGCGCGATGCGGCGCGGCGGCTACAGCGAAGAGCAACTCGAGCGCGCACTGGACTCCCGCGGCGTACTCAACCGGGTCCTGGCGCCGGTCATGCGCGCGGTGCGCAGGCCGTGGCAGATGTATGTGGTGGGGCTTTTGTTCGGCCTCGGTTTCGACACCGTCACCGAAGTGGGTCTGCTGGTGATCGCCGGCGGCGCGGCCGCCACCGGGCTGCCCTGGTACGCGATTCTCGTTCTGCCCGTTCTGTTCTCGGCGGGCATGTCGCTGTTCGACGCGCTGGACGGTACGTTCATGAACTACGCCTACGGCTGGGCCTTTGCCGGACCGATCCGCAAGATCTACTACAACATGGTGGTCACCGGGCTCTCGGTCGCGGTGGCCCTGCTGATCGGTGTCCAGAAGCTCCTTTCCATCCTCACCGAGAAACTCGATGTCACCAGCGGGGTGCTCGCCTGGATCGGAGGCCTGGACCTCGCCACGATGGGCTTCATCATCGTCGGTCTCTTCGCGTTCACCTGGGCCGCCGCATTCGCGATCTGGCATTACGGCGATATCGAAAGTCGCTGGAGCGCATCGCTATCGGAGGAATCGACCTGATGGACGGTGTGGAAATGTTCGCGCGCTACGCGTACGCGCCCAACCACCTCGGCTACTGCGGGCCCGAGCACGCCGCGGCGCTACGGGAACGCGATGGCAAACGAGTGCGGGACCTCGCGCGTGGCTTCTCCGGCGCATGGCCCTACCTGCGGGCCATGTCGCGCCTGACCGGTGTCACCGACCCGCTCGATGAGCGACTGGTGGCATCCTATTGGCTGGGTGGGGGCATCGGCGCCGAGCTCGACGGCCCCGAATTCCTCGCCGAGTTGCTGGGACTCATCGCCCCGATCGCGGGTGTGTACTGGTCCCATCTGGGGCCAGACCTCGCTCCGGAGGCAGCCGCGAACCACAGCTTCCACGTCTTCGGTGTCTACCCGTGGACCAGGGTGCTGGTCGCCACCGGCGGCGACCAGCCCTTGGAAATCCTCGACAACTGCCGCATCACGGCCGCGACCGTGCTGGATCGCCACCGCGACGACCTCACCGTCGCGACCCGCCGGTTGTGCTGGGACGGCGCACGCCTATCACTGTCGGAGACGATACGGCGAACCATCCCGGTGTGGACCGACGGCTACGCCGCGCTCCCCGACGCAGCCCCGGGGGACGATATCGCGCTGCACTGGGGACAGCCGTGCGGGCAGTTGACGACCGAGCAAGTCGACGACCTCACGAACAGCACGGAACGGCAACTGCGCGTGACGAATCGACGTTTGGCGGCATCCGCCCACGCCCATTCCACTCTCCCCCGGCGGTGAGTCCGGCAGCGGCGAGTTGTCGTGCTCCTCAGGAGCTGACGAGTGTGGTTTCGGCGTCGGCCTGCCGAAGCGGGGCGAGTGCGGTGCTCCATGTGATGACCTGATCCAGCAGCGTGTTCAGGGCTGTGGCGTGGTGGTCGCGCGGTGTGAAGACGGTGAAGTTCTCGAAATCGGTGAGCACCGAGATCGCGACCTGGTGGCTCACATCGGCCATGCGCAGGGTGCTGCAGACCAGCCGCAGATGCTCCACCGCGCGGATGCCGCCACCCGCGCCGTAGGAGACGAATCCCACCGCCTTGTCGGCCCATTCCGCGAACAGGTGGTCGATGGCGTTCTTCAGCACGCCGGGGGCCGAGTGGTTGTACTCGGGGGTCACCACCACGAAGCCGTCGAACGCGCCGATCAGCTCGGCCCAGGCGCGGGTGTGCTCATTTACGGAGGGCCCGAACATCGGCGCTACCGGCTCGTCCAGATGCGGTAGCGGGTGCTCGCGCAGGTCGATCAGTTCGAACTCGGCGTCGTCGCGACGCGAGGCCGTGTCCAGAACCCACTGTGCGACCTGCAGACCGTTACGGTTGGGGCGGGTACTGCCGAGAATAATCCCGATTCTGATCATGGCCGGAACTCCTGTTCTGCTGAATGTGTCACAGCCTCCCGACGACGCAGCCGACCGGAATGTCAGGCCGTCTCACAGTTCGGGTCGCTGCGTCGTCGATTCGGTGAGGGCCGCATCGACCGAAGGAGCCGACACCATGACCGATCCGCAACTGCGCTAGATCATCAGCGAACGCCGTCAGCTGATCAATCTCGCCTACCGGCTGCTCGGCTCGCTGGCCGAAGCCGAGGATGTCGTGCAGGAGACCTATACGCGCTGGTATGCGTTATCCGAGCAGCAGCGCCAAGACGTGGCGACGCCCGGCGCTTGGTTGACGACGGTCGCCAGCCGCATCTGCCTCGATCTGCTCGGCTCGGCGCGAGCCAGGCGGGAACGCTATGTGGGCGAATGGATTCCAGAGCCGGTACCCGACCGTGCCGAATGGCTCGGTGGTCCCGTTCCCGCCGATCCCGCCGATCGGGTCACCCTCGACGAGTCGATCAGTATGGCCTTCCTCGTCGTGCTGGATTCCATGACGCCGGCCGAGCGGGTGGCGTTCGTGCTGCACGACGTGTTCCGCTACCCCTTCGCCGAGGTCGCCGACATCGTCGGGCGCACTCCTGCGGCCTGCCGCCAGCTCGCCTCCTCGGCCCGCCGTCGCATCCGCACAGCGCAGGGGCCGTCGAGAACTGGGCGCGCCGAGGTGGTCAGGGACTTCAAACGGGCCTGGGAGACAAGAGATATCGAGGCTCTGATCGGCCTGCTCGATCCGCAGGCGACCGCGACGGCCGACAGCGGCGGCCTGGCTCCGGCCTTCCTGCACCCGATCAACGGCGGCGAACAAATCGCCCGCGCCTGGATCGACATCGCCGCCCGAGCCCCCGAGGTGACGTTGCTGGAGCGCACGGTGAACGGCCAACCCGGCCTGGTGGCGCAGGTCGCCGACGCCATCGTGTCGGTATACGCCTTCGATATCGCCGACGGCCGGATCACCCGCATCTGGGCGATCCGGAATCCGGAGAAACTGCGACCCTGGACAGTCGGATAATCCGCGAAATGCCCGGTGAGCTTCAAGGCGGTGGTGAGGTCCGCACAAGGTGGCGCACGCGTGCTGCCTCGCGGGTGAGGTGGTCGCGTTCGCCCCGGCTGGTGGCGGCACGGGCGGCCTCGGCGTACAGGTCGGCGGCCTGGCTGAGATCGCCTGCGCGTTCACGCAGGTAAGCCGCCACCGCGGCGTACCGGGGCAGGGTGGGGTCGATGTCGTCGAGGGCGGCGAGACCGGACTGTGGTCCATCGGCTTCGCCGACGGCCACGGCACGATTGAGCCGCACGATCGGGCTGCCGGTCAGGAGCAGCAGCTCGTCGTACCACTCCACGATCTGCACCCAGTCCGTCTCGGACGCGGTGCGGGCGTCGGCGTGCAAGGCGGCGATCGCGGCCTGGGCCTGGTACTCGCCGAGCCGGTCGCGGGCCAAGGCGGTCTGCAGGATCGTCACTCCTTCGGCGATCAGCTCGGTATCCCAGAGCGAGCGGTCCTGCTCGGCCAGCGGCACCAGGCGACCGCCGGGCCCAGTGCGAGAAGTCCGGCGCGCGTGGTGCAAAAGCATCAGCGCGAGCAAACCGGCCGCTTCGGGAGCCTCGGAGAGGGCGGCGAGTTGGCGGGCGAGCCGGATCGCCTCGGCCGCCAGGTCGACATCCCCGCTGTATCCCTCGTTGAATACCAGGTAGAGCACTCGCAGCACGGTCGCCAGGTCGCCGGGCTCGTCCAGCCGGACCCCGGCGATGCGCCGTTTGGCCCGGCTGATCCGCTGTGCCATCGTCGCTTCCGGAACCAGGTATGCCGCCGCGATCTGCCTGGTCGTCAAGCCGCCGACCGCGCGCAGGGTCAGCGCGACGGCCGAACTCGGCGACAAGATGGGATGCGCGCACAGGAAGTACAGGCGCAGTGTGTCGTCCGCGGCGGGCACCGGGCCGCCGGAGGGTTCGGCCTCTACGGCGAGCTCTCGCTCGCGCCGGGCCGTCTCGGCCCGGGCGGCGTCGAGGAACCTGTGCCACGCGACCGAGATCAGCCACGCTTTCGGATTGCGTGGCTGCTCCGCCGGCCAGACTTCGAGTGCCCGGATCAGGGCCTCCTGCACGGCGTCCTCGGCCGCGGCGAAGTCTGCTCCGCGACGGACGAGGACGCCGATCACCGCAGGCACGAGCTCCCGCAGCGGCGGCTCGTTCACTCGGTCACCGTGGGCGATTCGGTGAGGAACGGCCGCAGCTCGAGCCATTCGTGAATCGGCTCGCCACCGGCTCCGGGAGCCGCGGACAGCTCCCCGGCCAGCTCGACCGCTCGATCCCAGGACTCCACGTCGATGATCATCCAGCCCGCGATGAGGTCCTTCGTCTCGGCGAACGGGCCATCGGTCACCGGCGGGCGTCCCGCACCGTCGGATCGCACGAAGGTGCCCTCGGGGCTCAGGGCCTGCGCGTCCACGAACTCGCCGGTCTCCTTCAGGCGGTTGGCGAAGTCGTTCATGTACTGGATGTGCGCGTCGACCTCCTGCGGGGCCCACTGATCCATCGGCGGCTGGTCCACAGTCGCGGCCGGGCCACCTCGATAGTGCTTGAGCAGCAGATACTTCACGATGACTCCTTCTCGGTTGTACGGCCGGTCAGGCCGATCGTGCACCAGGGACGGAGCCAGCGCGCTGTTCTCGACACTGCCGCCGGAAATTCGCACAAATGACTGGCCCGTCCTACTTCATGAGGCTCAGCAGGCCGAGTTGCGGTTCGAGTGCGCCGTCCTGGCCGAGCGCCAGGAAGTCTGTCGCTACGGCCGAGCGCGCGAGTTTCCCGGCGCGTACCGCGCGGTAGCGCACGAACGACCAGAGGAAGACGTCGAGGTTGTCGAAGCGGGTGCCGCCTTCGAGCACCTCCTCCTCGTGGAACCAGACGGCTACTTGGCCGTTGGTGAGTACGACGTACAGATTGCCGCCGCCATCGGCACCGATCGAGTAGACGTCGTCGTCGGTCAGCTCGGTCGTGTAGTCCGAATCAAGGATGCCGCAGTCGTTTCCGGCGAAATCGAATCCGTAGGACCAGTCGAAGATGTCCAAGAACTGCGGCAACTGGCCCGAGCGCACCCGGCGGTCGAAGGCGGCCAGCGCCGCCGCGTCGGTGGGAGCCATACGCGCGAGAAACGGTGCCACCGATCGGGTCTGCTCGGGAAGCTGAACGGGCGCGGTAGCGGGGAACCAACGCGCCAGGTCGGCGTCGAGGTCGCGATCGGTGTAGCCGACCAGGTCGGCGAGGGTAAGCGTCACGCGGGGATTGTAGGCGGACTGCACCCAGATGGGCTGCGGCACAGGGCTGTTGGCCGTATCGAAGGTCCGGACCGCGGAGCCGTCAGACGCTATCGGAGACTTCCCGACCTGTCGAGGAACGCCCGAAGGTGTGGGTTGACCGCGTCTGCGTCGGTAAGGCTCAGGAAGTGCGCACCGCCGTCGATGATCACCGCAGATTCGGCGTTCGGCAGGGCCGCTGCCAACTCGCGAGCGCGGTCGACGGAGTAGGCGGCGTCGGCCGAGCCGTGCAGGACCAGAGCTGGGCAGCCGATCTCCGGCGCACGGTCGAGCACGCTGTCCCGCTCGACCAGCGGGGTGAGCACGCGGTCGATATGGTCGCCGGACAGCCGCCGCCACTTGGCCTGCCACTCGGTCGCGTCGTGCTCGCCGAGGCAGATCGCGGCATTGAGGTCCAGCAGTTCCTGGGTCGGACCGTATTCCCGCCAGGCGGCGGCGGCTTGGCGGTACCCGGCGGCGACCTCCGGATCCTCCGCGCTGCCCGAGGTGCCCAGCAGCGCGAGTGCGGCCACGCGGTCCGGTGCCAGCAGCGCCATCCGCAGGCCGATGAACCCGCCCTGGCTGGTGCCGACCACGGCGCAGCGGGACACCCCGAGCTCGTCGAGTAGGCCGAGCGCGTCACGGGCCACATCCCAGTAGGTGAACGGGCGGTCGGCGGGAGTACTGCCATGGCCGCGCTCGTCCATCGCGATCAGCCGGAACGCCCCGCCGAGCGCCTGCACCTGCGGAGCGAACATGTCGGCGTCCATCAGATAGCTGTGCAGAAGCAACACCGCGGGCCCGGTGCCACCGTGATCGATATAGCTCACCAGTTGGCCGTCGTTTACCTTCACCGTCTTCCGCACGGGCCCAGCCTATTTCAGACCGTCGTCACCTCGAGCGGTTTGTCGCACATCCGGGCGGTGCGGGCCGCACCCGACGGGACTTCGACCGTCGCAATGCCGGACCGGCGGTCTGATCCGGGGCAAGGTCACCGCGGCCATAGGCAAGAACGATCCGACGCACTGCGTCGTGGGCGCGTTCATCGACGGCCGACTGGTCGGGGTAGCGAATTCGGCTGCACTCGCACAGCCCCGAACAGCCGTCGCCGCGCTGACCGTCGTCCACGGTGAACACGCCCACGGTATCGCTACCGATCTGCTGTCCCGACTCGCCGAGTTGGCTCGCGAGCGCGGCATCGAACGATTCGCCGCGGATGTGCTACCGACGAATGCGAAAATGATGGGACTGATCATCGAATCCGATTTCCCGGTGATCACTCATCGCCAAAACAGCATCGTCCGAGTCGCCATCCAGCTCTGATCCCGGCACACAGCGGTCGACCAAAACCATGTCCGACCGGGACCAAAGCCTGCATCGCCGACCGGTCG
Source organism: Nocardia nepalensis (assembly GCF_048910785.1). Lineage (NCBI taxonomy): Bacteria > Bacillati > Actinomycetota > Actinomycetes > Mycobacteriales > Nocardiaceae > Nocardia > Nocardia nepalensis. The sequence continues at coordinate 87,302 of NZ_JBKBET010000031.1, forward strand.
ACCAGCGGAGGCGTGGACTCGCCAGGACAGGCCGGAGGGAGTGAATATGGCAGGCCGACCGACCGTTGCCGTGGATTCGGATAGCCAGTAGCGCCAGTGATGCCCGCGAAAGCAACTCGAAGGACAACCGAGATGACCGAGAACGTGAATACCGATCCGCACCGGCTGGCATCGGCGCAGGTGGTCGTCGGTGTGGACGGCACGGTCGCGTCGACCCTGGCCGTTCGATGGGCCGCCCGGACCGCCGCGCAGCGCGGGCGGACTCTGTTGATCGTGCACGGCATGGATCTGCGTGCCGCGACCGCCGGTCTCGACGCGCGCGCCGTCTCCGCTCCGCTCCTGGACGAAATCCACATGCGCGGTGCGGATTTCGTCGCCATGGCCGAGCGTATCGCACGCGAGGAAGCCCCCGAATCGACCGTTTCGACGGAGGTGTCCGAGGCACATCCCGCCGAACTGTTGATCCGGCACTCACGCACCGCACATTTGGTGGCCTTGGGGGTATCACCCGGGGTCGGCGGCGCCACCCATCTCGGATCGACCCTGTCGGCCGTGGTCGCGCACGGCCACGGCAGTGTTGTCGTCGTGCGCACCGCCGACCCGCGCGGACAGTTGCCGGCCGACGGTCCGGTGGTGGTCGGTGTCGACGGCCAGGCCGGTGCAGCCGCGACCGCGACCGCCTTCGCCGAGGCAGCCGACCGGGGGGCCGCGCTGGTCGCGGTGCACGGCCACCACGACTTTTTCATCGATTCCTTCGCCGGATACCCGTTTTTCGACGCACCCATCGAGACCATGGAAGCCACGCAGCGCGAACTGTTGGCCGAACGCCTGCGCGGCTGGCAGGAGAAGTACCCGAATGTCGAGGTCCGGCACAGGGTCTACGACCTGCGCATCCGCCAACATCTCCTGGAATGGTCCAAGACCGCACAGCTCATCGTGGTCGGCAGCCGCGGTCGCGGTGGATTCCGCGGCCTCCTACTCGGCTCCACCAGCAACGCCCTCGTACAACACGCACATTGCCCCGTCATGGTCGTACACCCGTACTAGTGCCGCTCCAGCAGCTCGCCGAGCGTAGTGATATGGCGGTTGAACGCAGCGTCTGCGACCAACCATTCGACTACGCTCGACGGAACTCCTCGGTGCGAGCGGCGTGTGTCTCGACGTAGGCGACGGCGGTGTCGAGGGCCGCTTCCAGCGGTGCGGGGTCGCGCTGGGTCCGGGAGACGAGCATGCCGCCCTCGTAGGCGGTGACGACGACGAGCGCCAAACGGTTGATATCGGTGTCCGGGCGCAGTTCTCCGGCATCGCGCATGGCGGTGAGGCCGTCGGCCACGGCGGCGGTGAGGCGGCGCAATCCGGCGGCCACCAGTTCGAGGAGTTCCGGATCGGTGTCGGGGATGTCCTCGGCGAACGAGGCCAGCGGACACCCGGTGCGGCAGCCGGTCGCGCGCGCCGCGCCGACCACCGCATCCCGCCACGCGCGCAGATCATGTAGCGAGCGCATATCGAGCAGCCACTTATTGGCGAGCACGACCTCGGTGCTGGATTGGATCACCGCCGCCAGCAGGTCCCGTTTGTTGTCGAAGTAGTGATAGAGCTGCGAGGCGCTGACGCCCGCCTCGTGCTGGATCGCCTCCATCGTGGCGCCGTGCGCACCGTTCGCGAGCATCAGGCGCGCGGCGGCGTCGACGATCTTGGCGCGGCTGCGCAGTCCTTTGGCGGTCAGGGTATCGGTGGACGCGGGCATCGGGCTTCTCCGGATTCGATTTTGGTATTGTCATTCCATTCTGTGCTCCGAGAATAAGAGCAATGGACACAACGAATCCATTGGCGGTCCCATCGGCTTCGACCGCATTGGTGACCGGAGCGACAAGCGGTATCGGATTCTCGGTTGGTCGCGCACTGGCGCGGCTCGGCTGGACCGTACTGGTGCACGGGCGCACCGCGGAGCGTGCGCGGGAGGCCGCGGCGCGCATGGGCGACGTGCCGGGCGCCCTGATTCCCGTCGATGCCGACCTCGAAACACGTTCGGGGGTGGCGCGACTCGTAGATCAGGTGCACCGTGCCGCACCGGAGGGTCTCGGCGCCCTGGTCAACAACGCGGGCGCCGCATTCGATCGCCACGGCCTCACCGTGGATGGCGTCGAACGGACCGTGGCCGTCAATCACCTGGCGGTCGCCGGACTCACCCGCGGCCTCGAATCGCTACTGAAACCGATTGGCGAACAGCGGAATTCACCAGCGCGGGTGATCATGATGACCTCGTACCTGGAAGCGCGGGCCCGCCCGATCCAGGACTGGGCACTTCCCGGAGAGTGGACGCAGATGCGCGCGTACGCGTCGAGCAAACTCACCAACCTCGCCTACACCTACGCGCTGGCCGAACGGTGGCGTGACCGGATCGCGGTGTACGCGGTGGATCCAGGGGCGGTGCGCACCGGATTCCAGCGCAGTGCGGGCGGTCCGCTGCACCTGATCGGCCTCCTCGGCGCACCGTTGCTGTCCTCCCCCGAGCGGCCCGCGCGCACAGTGGTCGCCACCGCCGCCCGCCCCGCCGCACACCCCAGCGGCAGCTATATCCGTTCGGTCCGCGCCGTGGACACCGGACGTGTCGAGCTGTCCTCGGCGCGCTCCCGCGATCGCGCCTACCAGCGCGACGTCTACGACGCCACCCAGCGCTTCCTGAGCGGGTAGGCCAAGTTCGTTGACAGCAGCCACTGTCATTGGTCTCGGAGCCATTGGTGATCGTCCGCCCCGGACGGCGGCGGTCTCGCGCGAGGCGCCCGGCACGGACGCGCGCTTCTACGATTGTTGGCTGTCCCTGTCGTTGATGCGGGGCCGCGCCGATCTGCGCTGCACTCGGAAGGTGGCGCCGGGCGCGAGCTGCTCGACCTGGCCTCGGCATTCGATTTCGATCGGTGGCAGGTCGCCCGGCTCCGACCGCACTTCCACGCCATCGCCGCTGATCCGGATGGTCAGCCGGTGGCCGCGGTAGCTGATCGGGAAAACCAACGAACCCAGCGATTCCGGCCAGTGCGGCGTGAATATCAAACGCCCGCTGCGGGTTTCCAGCCCGGTCAAACAGCGCTGCACCAGATCGATGCTGCCCGCCATCGCACCCAGGTGGATTCCTTCCGCGGTCGTTCCGCCCTGGATGTCCCCGATATCGGATTCGAGGACACTGTCGAAGAACTCGATGGCACGCTCACGGTTGGCACGGGCCAGCACCCAGCTGTGTACGACGCTGCTCAAGGTCGACCCGTGTGAGGTGCGCGCAAGGTAATAGTCGATGGTGCGCGGGATCATCTCGCCCGGCAGGTCGTATCCCAGTCGTTCCAGCACTTCCCGGAGTTCGTCCGAGGACAGCAGATAGAACAGCATCAGCACGTCGGCCTGCTTGCCCGCCTGGTACCGGGTGACGTCGTCGCCCTCCGCCTCGAGGATCCGGTCCAGCCGCTGGATGTCACCGTAGCGCTCCCGGTAGCGGTCCCAATCCAGTTCGGCCAGTTGGCCGTAGCCTTCGAATTGGCTGATGACGCCGTCGTGGAACGGCACATACATGCGGCGGCTGACCTCGGCCCAGTGCGCCGGCTCCGACGGTGCGACGCCGAGGGTCTCCATCAGTTCGGCGCGATCGCGCGGCATGAGTAGTTCCAGCGCGTCCAGCGCCCGCAGAATCACCCAGACCGCCATGACGTTGGTGTAGGCATTGTCATCGATGCCGTCGTGCGGAGTTGCCGGATAGCCGGAGTGGAATTCGTCCGGGCCGATCACGCCGCGAATGCGGTAACGGTCGCGCTCGGTGTCGTAGGTGGCGACGCTCGCCCAGAACCGGGCGATCTCCACCAGCATTTCGGTGCCGTATTCGGTGAGGAATTCGCGATCGCCGGTCGCCTGATAGTAGTTCCAGACGTTGTACGCGATCGCACTGCCGATGTGCCGCGCTCGATGACTGGGGTCGGGGTTCCAACGCCCCGACCGGGGATTGAGATGCAGCTGCTGACTTTCCTCGCGGCCGTCGCTGCCGGACTGCCACGGGAACATCGCACCCGCACAACCGTTTTCACCCGCGGCGCGGCGTGCTTCGGCCAAACGCCGGTAGCGGTAGCGCAACAGCGATCGAGTCAGGGCGGGAAAGCGCAGATTCAACACCGGGAATACGAACAGCTCATCCCAGAACACGTGTCCGCGATACGCCTCCCCGTGCAGGCCCCGCGCCGGGACACCCACGTCGAGATCGGCCGTGTTGGGTGACAGTGTCTGCACGAGATGCAGTAGGTGCAGACGCAGTATGCGCACCGCGTTCTCGCGGTTTTCGAGATCGATGCGCAACCTCTCCCAGAGGTGTTCCCACGCCGCTGCATGCCCGTCCAGCAGAACCGCGAATCCGGGCTGGCAGCTCAGCCAGCGGACAGCCTCCTCCTCCGGAAGGGAGGCCGCATGGTCGCGCCCGGTGAAGACCGTGACGACCTTCTCCAGGGTCACCGCCGTCCCTGCGGTCATCTGAACGTCGATGTCGTGGCCGATCATGCCGTCCTGGTCGACGAGTTGTTCTGTGCCGGCAGTCGTTTCCCCGTCCCGGAGTATTCTGTTGCGGGCCGCCATCGCCACCGGAATCCGGGATCGGCTGGTCTGCACCGCCAGCAGCACCGAATCCGTGGACAGTTTCGCGACCCGCACCGGAGTGAGATGGTCACCGGACAGGGCCCGATAGCGTTCCACCAGCGAGTTCCGTACGTCGCCGTCGAGCGCCGAGCGGATCACCAGCCTTCCCGACCAGTTCTCGGCGACGATCGTCGTCTCCAGGGCGCACACGTGCGGTCGGTGCATTGCGGTGAACCGCCGCTGTGTGACCTCGGTGATCCGGCCCGCGGTGTCGCGGGATCGGAACCGGCGGGTGAGCACCGCTCGGCGCAGATCGAGTTCCTGTCGGTAGGACAGCAATTCGGTGGTGTCGACGTCGAACCATGTTCCGTCATCGATCCGGAACGACACCGGCAGCCAGTTCGGCAGGTTCACCAGGCTCTCGTTGTCCACCGTGCGCCCCGAGAGCTTGTCGCTGTGCCGGTCGTAGATTCCGGCCGCGTAGGTGCCGGGATAGTGGTGCTCGCCGGCCCGCGATTCGGGTGCGGCACCGCGGGTGGCGAAATAGCCGTTGCCCACGGTGCACAGCGCTTCGCGCAGTTTCTCGGTGTGCGGGTCGTACCCGTCGAAGACGAGTGTCCAGGCATCGGACGCCTCCGAATCGGATTCGCGGCTCAGCGGCCGCACCATCCGATCGAGGAGGTCGCGGACTCGACCGGGACCGTCGACCGCGAATCGTGCCGCCGTGCGCCGGTCCCCGTCCTCGGTGTGACGCACCACGATTCCGATGCCGTGCGAGGCGACAGCATCGAAGCCATCCTCGTCGGTGAGATCGTCGCCGAGGTAGATCGGCAGTTCCGGGCCCGGCAGATGGTCCAGGATCCAGTGCAGGGCCCGGCCCTTGTCCCAGTCCACATCCGGGCGTATCTCGGTGACCTTGCGGCCGTTCGTCACTCGCAGCCCGCCCTGCTGTGCGACCGCGTGCACCGCGCCGATCGCCCGGGCGACGACGTCGGGTGCGGCGTTGCGATAGTGCATCGCGACGGCGAATCGCTTGTGCTCCACCCGAACTCCGGGAATATCGCCGACCCGGCGCCCGAGTTCGTCGGCCGCGGCGGCGATCGCCCGTTCGGCGGCCGGCGCCGCATCGTGTACGTGATAGCTGCCGTCGGGAGCGACCAGTTCGAAGCCGTGGCTTCCCGCATACCAGATTCCGGCCAGTCCCACCCGCTTTCGCAGATCGGTCAGATCGCGGCCGCTGATGATCGCGACCGGGCATGCGCCGGCGAGTTCGGTGATCGCCGCGGCGGCTCCGTCGACCAGGGCGGCGGCATCCGGGTCCGGGACGATCTCGGCGACCGTACCGTCGAAATCCATCAGTACGGCCACGTTCTCGGTATCGAGCAGGGCGGAGATCCGGGGCCAAGACTCCAGCGCACCCGGCACCTCCGACATACGCCGGAATCCGGCACGCACGCGAACCTCGGCCAGATCGGTGACCACCACGTCGGCGCCATGGGAACGCAGCTGGTCGGCGTGCCCGGTCCGGTCGATGCCGATCACCAAGGCGAACCCGCCCCGCCGACCGGCGGTGACCCCCGCCTCGGCGTCCTCGACGACGACGGTCCGGCTCGGATCCGCGTCCAGCCGACCCGCGGCTTCGACCAGCATCGCCGGGTCGGGTTTGCCGGTCAGCCGCAGATCTTCGGCGACGATCCCGTCGACCCGCACCGCGAACAGATCGCCGATACCGGCCGCCTCGAGCACTTGGACACAGTGATAGCTGGCCGAGAAGATCGCGGTACCGAACCCCGCGTCACGCAACTCACGCACCAGCGCGACCGTGGACTCGAAAACCCGGACTCCGTCGCGCGCCAGCCGATCCAGGAACAGATGATCCTTACGATTGCCCAGACCACAGACGGTGGCAGCGCCCTCCGGATCGGACGGATCGCCCCAGGGCAGCGAAATTCCGCGCGACGCAAGGAAATCCGCCACACCGCTGTAGCGCGGTTTACCGTCCACGAAGCGCTGGTAATCCGCCTCGGTGAACGGTGAGCGGTCCTGTCCCGGCTCGGCAGCGCCCTCGGCGAGAAACGCATCGAAAAGTTCGGTCCACGCGGCGGCATGTATCGACGCGCTGTCGGTGACCACCCCGTCCATATCGAAGATCACCGCGTCGTGCCGACGTGCATCGATCACCGGCGCAGGCTGTCCGCTTGCTCTCACCTATTCAGACTGGGGCGATCGGTGCCCCTGGATCAAGGGCCGGAAGTCCCGGCGAGCCACCGTCCGGGACCACGATATCCCTGCGCCGCAGGCCCAGTGGCGGCCGATCCGACGACCAACGACTCCTGCCCCGATCGGCAATCACGCACATATCGTCGCAAGGATGTCGCCGCAGCATCTCCGGCAACACCTGCCAGGACGATCCGCACCGCACAGCTCTGTCGGCGCCACCGGGTGGTGGCGACACAGGCGTCTGGAGCGTCGGGCGCGGATCGGTACCGGTCGTCAGAATCCGAGACGGCGCGCAAGCAGGCACCGGCCACCGCGGCCAAGGGCAGGCGTGCGGCCGTCGCAACGGCACTGACGTCCAAGGGCCGGATCGCGCCGTCCTGCTCGAATGGCTCCCGCAACTCATCGGTCATGCGGGAGTCGCGAATCGAATCGCACGCGGGTTGATCCGGTCTCTGGGTGGGCCGTCGTTCAATGCCACCGCCATTCCTGCCCCGGCCCTCGGGGCCGGTTTCACCACTGTCGGCCCTGGGCGCGCCACGTGCCAGGGCCACTGGTCCCGCTGTGGTGGGCCGATGGGCACTACAAACCCGAATTGCATGGAGAGGCCGAAAGACCTGGTCGCGGGACCTAATTCCCCTATTCGGCGACCAGGCACGCGACAGAGAGTGGGGTCGTCACCACGTGTCCGATCGAAGGAGTCGCCATGGACTGGCCCACCGCGACCGTCATCATCGCCGTCGTCATCGCGTTGATGGTCATCGTGACCACCTATCTGTCCGCCAAGAAGTCATAGCCGCTAGATGAAGGAAGAGGCAATGGCCCAAGCGCATCCCGATACCGAGACCGTGCGGTCCGCGCTGGCGCTGGCTGTGCGCGCGCCATCGATACACAACACCCAGCCGTGGCAATGGCGCGTCGGCGACCGCACGGTGCACTTGTATGCCGACGAAACTCGGCAGTTGTCGCTGGCCGACCCGGACGGACGCGATCTGCTGCTCAGTTGCGGGGCGGCGCTGCACCACTTCCGGGTGGCTGCGCAGTCCTTCGGCTGGCACACCGTCGTGCATCGCCTCCCGAATCCGGCCGAGCCGCAACACCTCGCGTCCATCGAGTTCTCCCCGACCACTCCCACCGCCGACGTCGTCGCGGCGGCCAGAGCCATCGAACGACGGCGCACGGATCGACGGCGCGTCACCTCATGGGAGGTCCCGCCCACACATATCGAGCACCTCATCGAGGTCGGTACGGCGGAGGGCGCGTTGGTCCAGGAGATCCTCGGCGGTAGCACCCGGACGCGGCTGGTGCAGGCCTTCCAGCAGGCCGCCACGCGCCATCGCGACGATGCCGCGTACCAGACCGAGCTCGCGCTGTGGAGCGGGCGGCATGTCGCGCCCGAGGGTGTGCCCGCTCGCAGTGCCGTCACGGCCGCGGATCCGCTGACCCGCGAGTTCCACAGTCCCGAGCTGACCGAGGCGGTGATCCACGACCTCGACGAGCGCGGTGTGCTGCTGTTGGTGCACACCGCATCCGACGATCCGATGTCGCGGCTGCGCGCCGGGGAGGCCACCAGCGCGGTACTGCTGGCCGCCACCACCTACGGGCTGGCCACCTGCCCGCTCAGCGAACCGCTGGAACTGCCCGACACCCGCGCCCTGGTGCGCGCGGATGTCCTGTCCGACAGCGGTTTTCCGCAGTTGATGGTTCGAATCGGCTGGGCGGCGACGAGTGCCGCGCAGGTGCCGCCCACCCCGCGTCGCCCACTGGCCGACGTGGTGCGGCCGCTGTAGGCGATTGCCTCCTGACAAAAGAGGGACCATGTCACCGACCATCCGAACCGTGGGATTGACAAAATGCTACGGCGACAAGCCGGCACTCGTGGACCTCGACCTCGAGGTCCCGGCCGGGGTCGTCTTCGGTTACCTCGGACCTAATGGTGCCGGCAAGACGACCACCATTCGGCTGCTGGCCGGATTGTTACGGCCGACGCGCGGCACGGCGACCATCGATGGCGCGGACACGGTGCGCGACCGGGCCGCGGCTCGACGCCGGATCGGCTATCTCCCTGGCGAATTCGTCGCTTATCCGGACCTGACCGCCGAGCAGTACCTGAGCTATCTCGCCCATCTGCGTGGCGGCGTCGACCCGAAGGTGCGCGCCCGGCTCGCCGAGCGGCTCGGGTTGGATACCTCGACGCATATCGGTGCGATGTCGCACGGCAATCGGCAGAAGGTCGGGATCGTGCAGGCGTTCATGGCCGAGCCCGAGCTGCTCATCCTCGATGAACCGACCGCGGGGCTGGATCCGCTGGTCCAGCGGGAGTTCCACGCGCTACTGCGCGAGGTCAGGGATGAGGGACGGACGGTCTTTCTGTCCTCACATGTGCTCTCCGAGGTCCAGGAGGTGGCCGATACGGTCGCCATCCTGCGGCAGGGTCGGCTGGTGGAGGTGCGCTCGATCGCCGAACTCACCGCGCGACCGTTGCGCCGGCTGGATCTCGTATTCGCGGGCACACCACCGGATCTGGAGGGACTGCGCCGCATCGAGGGGGTAAGGACCGTGCGGCGCAACACCAAGGCGGTGCACGTCGAGATCGAAGGATCGACGGCAGAACTGTTGCAGGCGGTCGCACCGCATCAGGTCACCGACATCGTCAGTCACGAGCCGGATCTCGAGGATATCTTCCTCGCCTACTACGGACAGGGTTGAAACACCATGTTGCGCACCGTATTCACGAAGTGCCTGCGCGATCAGCGGCGCGGGCTGATCGGCTGGAGCATCGGCATCGCGTCGCTGGTGTTGCTGGAATCCGCTATCTGGCCGTCATTTTCGAATATGTCCGGCATGCAGGAGTTCCTGAAGAACTATCCGGAGGCGTTGCGCAAACTGTTCAATCTCGACCAATTCGTCACCGGCGCGGGATTCCTGAACGCCGAGCTGTTCAGCATGCTGCTGCCGATCCTGTTCCTGGTGTTCGCCATCGGCCGCGGGGCCCGCGGCGTCGCCCGTGAGGAAGAGGACGGGACGCTGGAAGTGCTTCTGATGAACGGGGTTTCACCGATTCGGCTGGCACTCGAGCAGGCGGGGGTGGTGATCGCTTCGGTGGGGGTGCTGGCGATCGTGCTGTTCGGTTCGCTCGGGGTGGCTTCGGCGGTTTTCGGGCTCGGGGTGTCGATCGGCGCCGCCGCCACGGGGGCGCTGTCGATGGCGCTGCTCGGTATCGAGTACGGGTTGATCGCCGCGGCGGTCGGTGCGGCGACCGGACGAAGGGTTGTCGCGCTGGGTGCCGCTGCGGTGCTGGCCGTCGGCGCGTATGTGCTGTATGTGGCGAGCAAGCTGGTCGCGGCGGTGCGCCCGTGGGGGCCGTGGTCACCGTTTCATCAGGCGATCGAGGGTGGACCGCTCGGTGCTGGTCTGTCGGTGGCGTACCTGTGGCCGGCGCTGGTCGGTATCGGTTGTCTGCTGGTCGCCTTGCCGGTATTCGATCGGCGCGATATCGCTGGCGTGTGAGTAGGCCGTAGTCCGGGCCGCAGCGCCGATTCGCCGTGCCGACGGCGCAGTGCGGCGCCGCTTGCCGATGCGGCGTAGGACCCGGTAGGGACCAAAGACCCATGCGGTGAGCCCTCGAAGCCGACGATGCTCGGCCGGGTCTCGGCTTTCGCCGGGACTTCCGGGTGATCCTCAGGGGCAAATGGCTACCGGACCGGTGCCATTCGGTCCTGCCGCGACGCCGTGCAGTGGCGTGACGATCGACATATGACGATGAGCACGACTCGATACCAGACACTGGGATTCGGCACATCCGTGATGTTGTCGGCACTGCATTCCCCGCTCGCCCACGGACTGCGGCGAAACCTGTGCGAGCTGCGTTATCAGGCGCGGCGTTCGGGTCGTCATATTGCGCTTGCAGTGTCCTATGCCCGCATGGACGACAACGTGGTCATCCGGGTCGGTCGCGCCGACACGAAGACGTGGTGGCGCAACTTCCGCACACCCCGGCCGCTTTCGGTGTGGCTCGACGGCCGGTGGCATCGCGGTATGGGGCATGTGGCACAACCGGATTCGCTGGAACGCGAGGAAGCGGCAGCGATCTATCAGGCGGCATTTCCACGCTCGGAGGTTCCGACGACCGATCCGATCGTGGTGATCGAATTGGCGGGTACGCCCGAGCCGCACTACATGGTGGGCAGCCCAGCCGAACGCACCGAACAGCGGGGCTTGTGGCGGCGCTGGTTCACCAATGTGACACTCGGTGAATTGCTCGGCTTCGCGGCGCCCGCGGTGACCGGTGCCCTGGTGCGCGATACCGCACCGGTCACCGCCCTGGCGCTGCTGATCGCGGGCGTGGTCGAGGGCAGTGTGCTGGGCTGGTTCCAGGCCAGGGTATTGCGCTCGGCCCTGCCGGGATTGCGCTCGGGCGACTGGATTCGCGCCACCGCACTCGGGGCATTGGTCGCCTGGTCGATAGGCGCGGTCCCGGTGCTGGCCGGGGACGGACTCGACACCTGGTCCCCCTGGATCCTGGTGCCCGCGGCGACGGTCGGCGGAGTCGTCCTGCTCCTCTCACTCGGTGTCGCACAGTGGTTTGTTTTGCGCGACCACGTAATCGGTGCGGGTCGCTGGATCTGGGCGACCGCACTGGCCTGGTTGGCCGGGTTGCTCGCATTCACCGCCTTCACCAGCCCGCTATGGCAGCCCGGACAGTCCACGGCGCTCGTGGTGTTGATCGGCATCGTCGGCGGCCTGTTGATGGCCGCGACGATGGCTGCCGTCACCGGCTACTTCCTCGTCCGCATCCTGCGCACGAATCCTTGAACTTCACACACTGGTCGGAGGTCCGGTCATGCACGCACAACCCGGAGATTGGCTGATCGTCGAGGGCGGTGCCAACCACGGCCCCACTCGGCGCGGTCTCATCGAGGAGGTGCATTCGAGCGATGGCTCGCCGCCCTACCTGGTGCATTGGTCCGATACCGGGCATCGCGCGCTGACCTTCCCCGGTCCCGATTCCTATGTCCTGAGCAGTGCGCAGCTGCGCCAGCGGGAGCAGAACGCGGCGGCACGGCTCGCAGCACTGCGGCATGAGCTGTCGCGTCCAGGTCCCGCGGCGGAAACGATATCCGAGCCGGAAGCCACGACACGGCGGACGAGGTGATCAACATGTCGGAATACCCCTCATTGCCGACCCGTTGGTGGCGGCGACGGCCGTGGCGCAGCACGCCGCTGATGCGTGGGTCGGATCGGATCGAGGCCTTGGTGTGGCTGATCGCGGTGATCGTCATGCTCGTCGCGGTGCCGGTCGCGGGCGCGGCGGGAACGGCGGGCTACACCGCGGCGGCGAGCCGGATCCGGGTCGAGAACGCGACGAAAGTCTCCGTACCGGCCTCGATTACGGCGGCTCCGGAGCGCATCGTGACGGTTGACGCCTATGGTGCGGCCACCGAGCGATTCGAAGCGACGGTGCGCTGGAATCAGGGCGGTCGCGCCGGGACGACGACCACCGGGGTATCCGGCAAGTCCGCGCCGGGAGATGAGGTGCGGGTGTGGCTCGACGCCGATGGCAAAGCCACTACCCCACCGGTGCGTCCAGTTAACGCCGCCAACAGCGGTGTCGGCATCGGACTGACGGTGCTGGTCACCATCTGGGGTGGCGCACTTGTTTCGGGCTTCGGCGTCGGCCGCCTGTTGCGTGCGCGCCGCTACGCGGCCCTGGACCGGGAATGGCGCGGTATGAGCCGCCCGGTCGGACAGGACTCGTGACGACGGTCACCTCGGTCGGTTACTTTCGCATCTCGGGTGCGCGAGCGCGAAACGCGACAATTGGCTAGCGGCAGCTCCTCAGATGACCACAGTCAGGTCGGCGGCGGACGAGATAGGTGCCCATCATGACCGAGTTACGCCCACTGGATTCGGGATTCATCGAACTCGAGGATTCCGACCGGCACATCAGCCTCGGAATCGGCGCGGTCGCGATCATTTCCGGAACCGCGCCGAAGCGGGCCGAATTCACCGAGGCGCTGGTCGAACACCTCGAACACAACACCCGGCTACGGCAGCGGATCCACCGTGCGCCACTGGACCTGGTCGCACCGGTATGGGAGGACGATCCGCATTTCGAGGTGGCGCGCCACATCCGCTGGGCCGCCCTCCCTGAGCCGGGAGATGAGGCGACGCTGTTCGAACTGATCGCGACCGAACTCGCGGAGCGACTCGACCGCGACCATCCGCTGTGGCAGTGCACCGTCGTCGAACATCTCGCCGGCGACCGCTGGGCGCTGATCGTACGGGCACACCACAGCCTCGTCGACGGTGTCTCGGGGATCTCACTGCTGGAGAGCTTCTGCGATCGAACCACCGACGACGTACCAGCCCGCAAGCCGCGCCAAAATCACGAAAACCACACTGCGGCCGGATGGTTCGGCTGGGTGGTCAAGAGCCTGCGGATGCCGCTGGAGGCACCTCGCTTCGTGATCGGCACGCTGCGCAGCCTCGCTCCGATCGCGGTCGCGGCCATCAGCCCGGCCACCGAATCCTCGCTGAACGGTCCCATCGGGAGCCAGCGCCGTTACGTCGCCGTGCGCACCTCACTCTCCGATGTGCGCGGCATCGGCGCGGTGCTCGGTGTGACCGTCAACGACATCGTGCTCGCCGCGGTCGCCGCCGCCTACCGAGCCCTGCTGTTGCGCCGTGGCGAGGAGCCGACCCGCGATAAGCTGCGCATCCTGGTGCCGGTGTCGATGCGACCGGCGGAGGCGAAATACGCCCTCGACAACCGAATTTCGGCCATACTGCCGCACCTGCCGGTCGATATCGCCGACCCGGTCGAACGACTCGGCACGATCCATGACCGGATGACCGCACACAAGTCCGACGGCTCGGCACAGGCCGAGAACTCCCTGCTGTCGATGGCCGCGCGGCTCCCGTTCGCCCCCGTCGCCTGGACCGTTCGGCTCGCGGCGCGCTTCCCCCAGCGCGGCGTCGGCGCGTTGGCGACCAACGTTCCCGGGCCGCGGCGCGAGCTGACCGTGCTGGGCCACAAGGTGCTGGAACTGCTGCCGTGTGTGCCGATCGCGATGCGCCTGCGCACCGCCATCGCCATCCTCAGCTACGGCGATCACCTGGCCTTCGGCATCACCGGTGATTACGACACCACCCCCGATATCGACGTGATCGCCGACGGAATCCGGGACGGCATCGCGGAACTGGCCGAACACGCCACCGTCGCGCACCTGCCGCAGGACGGCACCTCCCCTGCCAGGGCGCACCGCGACCACGAAGCACCCGCTCGCGGCTGATCAATTCCGCTCGAACGATGACCTTCGACCCTCTCCACGGCATCGGGTCGGTGCCACAGTCGTCCCTGAGGAGGATTCATGCAAACCCAATCAAAGGAATCGGATTCGATACTGCGGATCTCCGCCGACCGGAACGTATCGGCCGCCGGGGCGGCGTACGCGCGCGAAAAGATCGGCGACGCACTGAATCACGCGCCGGAGCCGGTACTGTCGGCGCGCGTGCGACTCACCGGGCAGACCGATCCGGCGGCCACCAATCCGATTGTCGCCCAGGCGAATGTGAATATGGATGGTCGTGCCGTCCGTGTCCAGATCGCGGCGGCGACCACCCGCGAGGCGATCGATCTGCTAGAGGCGCGGTTGAAGGCGCGACTTCAGCGGCTTGCGCGGAATTGGGAGGCGATTCGCGGCCGCCGGACCGTACCGGCCGCACACGAATGGCGTCACGGCGATGCGCCGCGGGCCCGGCTGCCGTACTTCCCGCGCCCCACCGACGAACGTCAGGTGGTGCGGCGCAAGGCGCTCGCGCTGGCCGAGGCGACCTGTGACGAGGCCGCGTTCGATATGGCGCTGCTGGATTACGACTTCCACCTCTTCACCGAATCCGGCACGGGCAGCGACAGCGTGTTGTATCGCACCGGCCGCGGCGGCCACCGGCTCGCCCAATTCGATCCGCATCCCGAAAAGGTCACCCGTGGCGCGCTGCGGATGACGATCAGTCCGTGGCCGGCGCCGGTCATGAACGTCGAGGCCGCGATCGTGCGCCTGGAATTGACCGGCTGGCCGTTCGTGTTCTTCCACGATCGCGAGCTGGATCGCGGCTGCGTGCTCTATCACCGCTACGACGGGCACTACGGGCTGATTACACCCGTCGGGTAGTGGGGCAGGGACCAACGGCTCTTCGGTTGGCGACGACCGGATCTGCCTTTTCCATCCCGCGCATCGGAAGCTGAATGTCATGACCACACTGCGTGTCGTGTCCGGGAGCGCCAACCCGGGGCTGGCCGCCGCCATCGCCGATCGGCTGGACGTCGTCGACCCGCACACCGAGGCGCTGGAGGCGATATCGCCTGTACCCGTCGAGGTATTGACCGCCGTGCCGCTGCTGTCGGAGGCGGCGGCCCCGGCGCGATCCGGGCGGACCATCGTCGTCGCGCCGGATCTCGGCGCCGCGAAACTCGCCGAACAGTTCGCGGCGTCGATGCAGGATTCGGTGGCGATCGTGCGCAAATTCCGGATTCGGCCGCTCCATACGAGGTGTGCTCGGTCGCGCCGCTGCTGGCCGATGCGATCGCCCGCATGCACCACAACCAGCCGTTGCACGAGTTAGTGCCCCACGCATGACACCGACCAAAGGAGATCACCGGTCGACGCGACGCAAACCGATGCGATGATCGACCGAGAACGGAGCAGACGGATATGAGTACCGGTGCGGTGATCGCCTATGTGGCGACCGGGGTCTGGTTGGCGACGCTGCTGTGTTTGTTCGCGCTGCTGATCGCGGCCCGGTGGACCCGGCGCCATCCCGATCGTCATTCCCGCAAATCACACCCCCGAACGGGGATGTAGGCAGGCACGGCCGACGGCGGACGGGAGGTGCAGATGCGCGAGCGAATCCAAGTCGATCCGAGCGAGCGAATCCCGATCGCGGCACGCAGGGCAGCCGGGCGGAATGTCGGGAACGCACCGGTATCCGGGCAATGCGGTCTGACCGCGGACGAAGCGGCCAGGCGGCTGGCGAGTGCGGGGCCCAACGCGCTGCCGGTGCGGCGCCGGACACCGGCCTGGCGACGCCTCGCGGCGGAGCTGGTGCATTTCTTCGCGCTGCTGTTCTGGGTCGCGGGGGCGCTGGCGTTCGTGGCCGGTATGCCGCAGTTGGGTATCGCGGTGTTCGTGGTCGTATTGCTCAACGGCGCCTTCGCATTCGCACAGGAGCAGCGGGCCGAGCACGCCGCCGAACGGTTGCGTGGGCTGCTCCCGCGACAGGTCACCGTTGTGCGCGACGCGACCGTGCTGGAGATATCGGCCGAACAACTCGTCATGGATGACATGGTGCTGCTCGCCGAGGGCGATCGCGTGTCGGCGGACCTGCGCCTGGACCGGGTGCACGGGCTCGCGGTGGACACCTCGGCGCTCACCGGCGAAAGCGTGCCCGAGCACCCGGCGCCGGGCGAATCGGTGTATGCCGGATGCTTCATCGTCGAGGGCGAGGGCCAAGCGACTGTGGTGGCGACCGGGCCGCAGACGCGGCTGGCCGGTATCGCGAAACTCACCCAGGCGCAGCGCCCCGCGGCCACCCCGCTGCGGCGCGAACTGGATCGGATCTCGCGGATCATCGCCGCCGTCGCGATCGTAGTGGGCGTCGCGTTCTTCGCGGTGGCGCTGCTGCTCGGCACCCGGGCCTCCGATGGTTTCCTGTTCGCGGTCGGTGTCACCGTGGCCGTGGTGCCCTGCGGGTTGCTGCCGACCGTCACGCTGTCACTGGCCATGGGCGCACAGCGGATGGCCGAGCGACGTGCGCTGGTCCGGCACCTCAAGGCCGTGGAAACGCTGGGATCGACCACATTCATCTGCACCGATAAGACCGGAACGCTCACCAAGAACGAGATGTCGGTGGTCGAGGTCTGGCTGCCCGACGGCACGGTGACGATCAGCGGTGACGGGTACGAGCCGACGGGCGAGGTGAACTACCCGCCCACCGGCAGTTCGGATTCGGTGCGGGAGTTGGCGTCGGCGGCGCGGCGCTGCTCATCGGGCCGCGCGGTCCGCCGCGACGGCGAGTGGGTCGCGCAAGGTGACCCGATGGAGGCCGCGCTGGACACGTTAGCGCACCGCGTGGCCGCTGCGGGCGACACCGACGCGCCTCCAGAGCGCGCACGGTTCCCGTTCGACGCGCGTCGGCGGCGCATGTCGGTGGTCGTCGCGGACCGGGTGCTCGTGAAAGGCGCACCGGATGCGATCTTTTCGCGCTGCACCACACTGCCGGAGGCGACAGCGGCACTGCACCGGCTGGCCGGGCGCGGTCTGCGGGTCATAGCGGTCGCCGCCCGCCCAATTGCCTCGGACCCGCCCACCTCCGCCGACGACGCCGAGCGCGACCTGACCCTGTTGGGCCTTGTCGCACTGGAGGATCCGCCCCGCCGGGGCGCGGCCGACGCGCTGGCCGCCTGCCGCCGCGCGGGCATTCGAGTCGCCATGATCACCGGGGACCATCCAGAGACTGCCAGGGCCATCGCCCGTGAGATCGGTTTGACCGGCCCGGCCGCACCGGTTCACACCGGACACGAATTGCCCAGCGGTGAACCGGAGTTGGGCGAGTTGCTGGACCGGGACGCGGTCATCGTGGCCCGGGTGACCCCGGAGGACAAACTCCGTATCGCCAAGGCGCTGCAGGCCCGCGGCCATGTCGTAGCGATGACCGGCGACGGGGTGAACGATGCACCCGCCCTGCGGGAGGCCGCGATCGGCGTCGCCATGGGCAAGTCGGGCACCGATGTGGCGCGCGAGGCGGCCGATCTGGTGCTACTCGACGACGACTTCGGCACCATCGTCGCCGCCATCGAACAAGGGCGGGCGACCTTCGCCAATATCCGGCGCTTCCTCACCTATCACCTCACCGACAATGTCGCCGAGCTGGCACCCTTCGTCGCATGGGCGCTCTCCGGCGGCGCGTTTCCGCTCGCGATCGGCGTCTTGCAGGTGCTCGCCCTCGATATCGGAACAGATGTGCTGCCAGCGCTGGCCCTCGGCGCGGAACCACCGGCCCCGCATGTGCTGGACCGACCGCCGATCCGCGGTCATCTGCTCGACCGCAGGCTGTTCGCCCGGTCCTTCGGTGTCCTCGGTCCGGTCGAGGCGGCGACGAGCCTCGCAGTGTTCGTCCTGTCCTTCCTCGCGATGGGCTGGCGGCCGGGCGAAGCGTTCCCCACCGGACCGGCGCTGGCAGCCGCCTCGGGCGCGGCGTTCACCGCGATCGTCTTCGGCCAGGCGGCAAACGCCTTCGCCTGTCGCAGCACGATCCGGCCGTTCTGGCGGATGCCGCCGCGCACCAACCGCCTGCTCCTGGGAGCCATCCTGGCGGAGTTCGGCATGCTCGCCGCCTTCCTCTACCTTGCGCCGATCGCCCGCTTACTCGGCCAGGCGGGTCCGACCGGGCCCGGCGCGCTCGCCGCATTGCTCGCGATCCCGGCTGTCCTGCTCGCAGACACTCTGTACAAACGTCTCGCACCGGCGAACCGCCGGAGTCGGTCATGACAACGAAGCAACCTTTATCACCACGTCTTTCGGTGCCCACGGTGGTGCTCGCCGCTGCCCTGGGAGTGATCCGGCCGAGCATGTCCTGCGCACCGGTCAGGTCGGAGGACACTCTTGGACAGGGTCTTTGGCCCTGGGCGGAATCATGTACGCGAGGCAGGCTGAGTCGGTAATCGAAATCGATGCATACGAGGAGCACGTCATGCGGGGTTACGACAACTATCTGCGCTGGCTCTATCGCAGCGGTCGGCCGAATTGGTTCGCGCGATGGCAGAATCGTCTGTCGGCATGGATTTTCGCGGCGGGTATCGCACCGCGGCGGGTCGCCGCACTCGGTATTCGCGGGCGGCGCAGCGGGCAGGTGATCTGGTTTCCGGTGGTGCTGACGGATTTCGCCGGCCAACGCTATGTGGTGTCGATGTTGGGGCGGAATGTGAACTGGGTGCGCAATCTCGACGCCGCCGAAGGTCACGCCGAACTGCGCCACGGAACCGACGAGCACGTCCACCTCGTGGCGGTCGAACCGGAACAGCGCGCGCCGATCCTGCGGAACTACCTGCGGGTCGCACCGGGAGCCCGACCGCATATCCCGGTTACCCGGGACGCCCCGGTGGCCGACTTCGAGCGGATCGCCCCGGACTATCCGGTGTTCCGTATCGAGTCAGAGCCGATGCGCGCCTGACCGATGAGGACTGCGAATCCCCCTTTCGCGTCCCCGCTCAATCTGTCGGTGTTCCTCCACGGTGCGCGGTTCGACTTCACCGCCTGCCTCACCGCCGCACTGGAATTCATGCGCGAACACCAGGCGCGCCACTACCACGACGCCGTCACCATCGACCTCGGCGACACCAGCCGCTACCCCCGCCTCCCCAACGAACGGCTATACCTCGGCCCGTGAGATGAGACAGCGATCTTTGGAATCCGAATGCGAGAGCATCGGCAGAACTGACTCGACAGCAGACGTGCCGGGCGTACGTTCTCCGGTGGTGGCGCGCATTATCACGGGGCCCGGAATGGCTTGCGGTTGTTGACGGCCGCCTCGTCGACATCCTCATCGAAGGGACCGGTATTCACGCCGAACAGCAGATTGCGTAGGTCCTCCGGGAAGACGGCCGCGATCTGATCCAACTGGCCCGGTGAGCAGAGGTCACGCAGGGCGTCGGTGACGAGCCAGGCCAGCCCGGTGGCCTCGTCCTCGGTCACACCGGCCTCGGCCGCGAACTGCTGGAGAAACTCCGGGACACTGTGCGAGACAGGCACTTTGGCGGGGACCCAGCCCTCGAAGAAGATGCCGCGCAGCAATGCGGGCAATTGTGCGCTCAGATGCGCGGCTCCCGCCACCTCCAACCGGTCGCGCACGGTGTGCAGCCAGGCGCGGGTCACCCGATAGGCGAAGGCGCGGTCCTCGGTCGCCAGGTCGTCGGTGATGCGGCGCAGCCACACATGCGCGGTGTGCACGGCATGGGCGAAGGGATCATCGGGGTTCGACATTGTCACCACCTAATCGGGATGGACGACCATCACAGGGCAGAATGCATGCTGTACAAGCGAATTGCTGGTGGAACCGAAGAGCAGGCCGCGGAATCCGCCGCGACCACGGCTGCCGACCACGACCAGCTGTGCCTTCTTCGACCACTCCATGAGGTGCGTCCTGGCATCGGACTGATAGACCTCACGGGTCACCGGAACGTCCGGGAACTTCTCCTGCCAGTCGGCTAGGCGCTCGGTCAGCAGCACCGTCTCGGCGGCCGCGATATCCTCGTCCGGAATATCGAGAAAGTCGTATCCGGCGAACTCCGCGAAGTCGAGATCGCTCCAGGCGTGCACCGCGACCAGATCGGTGTCGCGCTCGGCGGCTTCGGCGAATGCCATGCCGACTGCGGCCTCACCGGCCAGGCTGCCGTCGATCCCGACCACAACCGGACCGTCCGACCGTGGTGGCTGTGCCGGATCACCGGCCCGCGCGACCACGACAGCACCCCGACCATGGGCCACCACGGCCAGCAGGGTCGAGCCGAGATGGCGCAGGGAGCCGACACCGGGCGTCGCCCCGAGCACCATCAGATGCGCCGTGCTCGAGTGCCGAACCAGCAGTTCGGCCGGATTCGCGTCGGAGACCTCGGTGGTGATGGTCAGCTCCGGGGCGACTTCGTGCGCGAGATGCCGTGCGGCCGCCACGAGACGGGTACCGCGGGCGCGGAATTCATCCATCAGCGACGACAACGCGACCGCGTGTCCGTGCAGCGCAGCAGGCACCGCGCCCAGGTCGAGGCCATGTGTGATGAGCAGTCCGCGACCCCGCCGCGCCGCGGTTCGGGCAGCCCAGCGCACCGCGAGGTCCGCGCCCTCGGTGCCGTCGGCGCCGACGACCACCATGGCCGAGGGCACCCGATGTGGATCGGTGGTGCTCGGATCGGACGGACTGTTGCGGTCGGACATCGGATTTCACACCTCTCTAGTGCTGATGGGCCACCAGGACCGGGCAGTGGGCAGGCTGGATCAGGAAATTGCTTGTGGAGCCGAGCAGCATGTCGCGGAACCCGCCCCGCGCGCTGCTGCCGACCACGACCAATTGCGCGGTCTGCGAACAGGCGAGCAGCCGATCGCACGGCCCGCCCGGATACACCTTGCGGATCACCTCGACCTCGGGGAACTTCTCCGACCATCCTGCCAGCTGCTCGGCCGGCACATCCTGCGCCACGGCCGCCAATTCGCGGATCGTGAGGATGCCGGGAAGTCCCGAGAAGGTAGGCCGACCACGACCGGACCGGCGCGGTGAGTGGGCGGTTCATCACCCCGAACCACTACGACACCGCCATGGCCGTGGGCGGCCACGGCGAACAGCGTCGAGCGCAGGTGGGTGAGCCCACCGCCCGCTCCGGCCGCGTACGACGCATCGGAGCCGTCGACGCCGACCACCACCGACGCCGAGGCCCGCTGATGCCGATCGACTGCGGGTTGGACGGGCATATGCAGCGTCCCTTCGAGGATCGATACGGCGATCCGGGCGGCCGCCGCGACGGCCGTCCCGGATCCGGTCGTCGCTATGAGGATTTGATCGCGATGTGCTTTTCGGCGGGCACGGCGACCTCGGCGACGGGCACCGAAATGGTGAGGATCCCCTTGTCGTACGACGCGGCGATATCGTCTTCCTTCGCGCCTGCGGGCAGTGCGACCGAGCGGACGAACGAGCCGTAGCTGAACTCCGACCGGCCCTTTGTCTCCTGCCTTTCGCCGCGCTCGGCCTTGATAGTGAGCACACCGTCACGGACGGTGATGGTGACATCCTTGTCCGGATCCAGGCCGGGCATCTCGGCGCGCACCAGATATCTGCCCTCGGACATCTCGTCCTCGACGCGCAGCAGACGGCCCTGCACTAACGGGCGCATGTTCTCGATGGTCGGGAAAACCCCGAGCCAGTCGGTCAGTTCGGGAAACAGTGAGTGCGTACGGCGATGTACCGGAAGCAGGCTCATGATTGGCTCCATTTTCGTTGGGAGACTGACACTTTCGATTCGACCACTGCCCGCTGTGCCGGACTAGGGACCCCGGTCCCGATCGGATCGGGCCGTTTGTCGTCGTCGCGGGGGCGCAAAGTCCGGTGACGCGCCGGTCGCGCACCACCGTCTGGGGTGCGCAGCGCGTCGGCGGCCGAAAGCCGGAACCGCAGATGTCGCGAATTATGTTGTGGCAACGCCAGTTCCGCGTAGAACGAGGCGGAACCGGCCACGCGGACGCGGCACAGGTCGTCCGACCCGACGGCCTTCGCGCCGAGCGTTCACCGGCGCGGCGACATAGCGTGGTTCGAGGACGTACCCCAAGAACGCCGCCGTAACGGCGGCCGAGATCACGGCCAACACCAGACCCGCGACCAATTCGGTCACCGCGGCCGGTACCGCGATCTGTCCCGATCGCCGCAGCGGCATGGTGATCAGGCCGATCACAACCAAACCCATGGTCCACCCCACCGCATTGGCCACGATCCATAAAACGGCACGCTCGGTCCAGCGGCGCAACACCATCCACTGCGCGATGCCCAGTGCGAACACCAGCACCAGTCCGCCCGCCACGGCGAGCGGCGCTTGAACCGAGGTGGGTGCGTAGGCCATCCACGGCCCGTTGCGCAGGAAGATCGACACCACTGCCCAGGCCAGTGCCGTACCGGCAGCCGTGGCCAGCACCCAATCGCGCATCCCGAACCCGGCCAACAGCGAACGCAATATCACGGCCTGGAAGCCGCCGAGTACGACCCCGGCGACGGCACCGGCGATCGGCAACGCCGCCGTCACATCGGGCAGCGCCGCCGACATCAGCGTGGGCGACGCGAAGCCGATGCCCCCGCCGCCCGCGCACGCCATGAACCAGCGGCGTCGCATACTGACTTCGTCACGAGCGACCACGTTCGCCCCTCTCCACCAGGTGTCACAATGAATTGATCGCATTCACTTTCGTCATCCGGCCCATGCCGGGTCAGTGCATCGAGTCACCGGTCGACGTGACCTTCGGCCCACGGTGCTCGGCTGCGTCGCCTCGATTCCGGCGACCGCCGCGGCTGGCTTCACCGCCGCACGCACCCGGGTCCGGCCGGAATCGATGGCCGCCGATCGCGAACACGCCGAGCAGCAGTCCGAACGCACCCGAGATCAGCAGCGGCAAGCGGCCGGTCCCCTGCCAGGCCAGGCCCGCCCAGATCCCTGCCATGAGGATGGCGCCGAGGTCCTCGACAACAGCCGATTTCGGCCCTGCCGAATCACCGTCGCGACGACGAGTTCCGGTCGCCGGCAATGACCCCGGCGTGCCTATGACTCGCCGTGCTCGGATCGTTCCTCCGCGGGGATGGGGCCCAGTTGGGCGACGAACCAGTCGCGGGCCAGTTCGGCGACCTTCTCCAGGGCGCCGGGTTCGGCGAACAGGTGGGTCGCGCCGGGTACGACGGCGAGTGTGGTTTCGCACGACATCGCCGCTTGCGCAAGCTGATTGAGCTCCAGCACAACGGTGTCGTGGCCGCCGACGATCAGCAGGGTCGGCGCTCGGACATCGGCCAGCCGGTCACCGGCCAGATCGGGTCGGCCACCACGGGACACTACCGCGTGAATCTCGACCTGCGGATCGGCCGCTGCCGACAATGCCGCACCGGCCCCGGTACTGGCCCCGAAGTAGCCGATCCGCAAACCGGGGACGTGTTCTTGGCGGACAAGCCATTCGGTGACCTCGACCAACCGCCGCGCCAGCAGATCGATGTCGAAGACCCGAGCCCGGTGGATCTCCTCCTCGACCGTGAGCAGATCGAACATCAGCGTGCCGAGACCAGCCTGGTTCAGCACGCTGGCCACATAGCGATTGCGGGGACTGTGTCTGCTGCTGCCGCTGCCGTGCGCGAAGACGACCATTCCGATCGGCTGCTCCGGAATTGTGAGATGTCCGGTGAGTTCGACCTTTCCGGCGATCACCCGAACGTCGTCGTCGCGCAGCGGCGGGTCGCTCTCGGGCATCGATAGCCGCTTCGGCACGCTCTCGGCGGCGCGGTGCAGCAGCTCGGTGACCTCGCGGTCGGGGGTTTGACCGAAGCGGTAGTACCACTGCCCGACCGCGTGGAGCCACGACGGCTGCTCGACGCAGATCACCTCGTCGGCCTCCTTCGACAGCTCGGCCAGCACGTCCGGCGCGCCGACCGGCACGGCGAGCACGACCCGTGCCGCGCCCAGCGCCCGGACCACCCGGCAGGCCGCGCGGGCGGTCGCGCCGGTGGCGACACCGTCGTCGACGATGATCGCTGTCCGTCCCGCCAGGGGGATTCGCGCACGCTCACCCCGGTATCGTTCGATCCGGCGCCGAAGTTCTTCGCGCTCATGGTCTTCCACGGCCGCCATCTCCGCGGCGGTGAGCCGCGCCTCCTCGATCACCGATTCGTTGAGCACGCGGACGCCCGACTCGCCGATGGCGCCGAAAGCCAGCTCCGGCTGATATGGAACCCCGAGCTTGCGCACCACGATCACATCCAGCGGCGCACCGAGCGTGCGCGCGACCTGGAACGCGACCGGAACTCCGCCGCGCGGCAAACCGAGCACGACGGTATCGGCATCCTTCAACTGCCGCAGGCGCACCGCCAGTTGTCGGCCAGCGTCGCCTCGGTCGAGAAAAACCATCGCCAACCACCTCACAGACCAGCTTCGCGAAGCACCGCACCCGCCGGAAGATCCCGATGTCGCCCACCCATGGGTCGTTGGTCCCTCACCCGCCAGCCGCGCAGGCTGTCGGCCGCTCAGCTCAATTGGACGGTGCGCTGGTGTGTGTCGACGGCGCGGCGCAGCTCAGCTCTGGACAATTCGTGCGTGCCGCACTCGCAGTGGGCGGGAAGCGCGTCCTCGGTGAACGGATCGCCATCGAGCAGGTCGGCGTATGTGGTGCCGTGTCGGCTCGTATGATGGGCCTCATCGCTGAAGTCGCGCCGCCCGTGCGCATGCGGGCCGATCGACGATACGTATACCGCGCCCAGCGCCGTATCGAAAACGGTTGCGACGTGGTGACTTCGACCGCAGCGCACGCGCACCACGGTGTGCTCGCCGCGGTCTCGACCGAGTTCGTCCACGGCATGCCGGGCTCGGCGTTGACGTTCGGCCGGGCTCAGATCAGTGGGATGGGTCATAGCTGTCTCCTCTCGTGCTGCGTTCGTGATGCGGCCTCCGACCAGCCCAGGACTGCTTACGCGGCCGCGGCGACGAGACGGATACCCGAGACGATCGAGGGCTCGATCTCGATGACGGTATCCATGAGCTGGTCGACCCACGGGTGCAGCAAACGCTCGTAACGGGCGATGCGCTCGGGATCGGTGACCGGGCGGGCAAGCCCGGTCACCACGACCGACCAGCCGGTGCGCAGGAGCGGGTCGATCTCGTCGGCCTCGTAGGCCACCACGACATCGGAGTTGCCGCGCACCGCAGAGGTGAGCCGGGAGGTGAGGCGGGTGCGCACGATGATGCGACCGTCCGCCTCGACCAGATGGTTGACCGGGCGGATCGCCGGTAATGCGTTGCGGCTGAAGACCACTCGTCCGATCGGGACGCTCGCGAGCAGGTCCAATGCCGACGCGCGATCGAGTTCGACGATCGCACGCACGGAGACGTCGTCGGTGGCGAAATCGGTCATGTTCGCGCACCCCCGGCCGCAGGTGCGACGATCGCCAGCGCGCCGTCGTAGCGGCGATACAGCAGCCGCCCCCGCCCGCCGCCCGGATCGGTGAAGAACAGGAATGGCAGGCCGTATCGGCACAGCCTGGCCGCGGCCTCGGCTTCGGTCAGACACGGCGTGGGATGCGGATTCATGGTGAGCGACAACCCCGAAAGGAACTCGGGCAGCTGTTGTTGATGCTGCCGGGCTAGCCGCACCCCGAGCGGGCCCGCCCAGTAGACGATCGCGTCCTCGCCGGTCTGCGCGTCGGTGAACAGGTGGACGTCGTAATCCATCGCCTCCATCGCGCGTACCGCCTCGGCCGGGGTTCCGGTCAGCACTGCGCAGTGCTTGCGGCGCACGATCGGCTGTTCCTCGGTGGGGGCCGCCAACGATGGGCGCGCCGGATCGGGCCAATACCTCGGCACCGCATCGGAGCTCATCCGCGCGAACTCGCGGTCGAGCCGGTCGGCCAGGAAGGTGGCGATGAATCCGCTGGGACCCGGAACCTGAACGCGCACAGGGATATTCCGGAACACCGCATTCGCCTGCGCCAGCATCGGTCCGTCCGGGCACGGCGGTCCGGTCAGCCGCACCCGCACCGGTTCATCGACGTGGTGACAGCGCAGCACGCGATCGATCGCCCGCATCGCACGGTCGATCTGGACGGGATCCACCGCACCATGGACGGTGCACACCCCTTCCGCGGCTGTCCCGGTCGACCACAGCTCGGATGTACTCACTCGGCAACCCCTTCTCGGCAGACCACATCAGCAGTTTCACCGCGCCGCGACAGCGCCGAACAGGGCCGAAGGTCCCATGTATCGAGGACGTCGGCTGTGTCACAGCGACGCTGCGGGACGCCGCCCGGATCCATCATCGAATACCGGCACCATGGTGACTTTCGGCCCTCGCTGTCCCGCTTCGGCCGTTCGACGATGGGTACGACCAGTGCAGACCTATTCGGCAAGGAGGCCAGCCATGACCACCGCACAGGCCATCATGCAGCCCGATGTCGCGAGCATTACGGTCCGCGACACTATGGAAACCGCGGCGCAGCGGATGCGTCAGCTCGACGTCGGCGCACTGCCGATCTGCGACGGTGAGGGACATCCGGTCGGCATCGTCACCGACCGCGATATCGTCCTGAAATGCATCGCCACCGGTGCGAATCCGCGCACGACCACGGCGGGCGAAATGGCCCAGGGCGACGACCTGCTCACCGTCGACACCGGCACCGATATCGATGACGCGCTGGTACTGATGGAGCGCCACCAGATCCGACGACTCCCGGTGACCGAGTCCGGCAAGCTGGTCGGCATCATCACCGAGGCCGACCTGTCCCGGCGCCTGCCCGGGGCCACCGTCGGTGAATTCGTGGAAGCCGTATGCGCACAGCATCTTCCGGCGTCTACCGGCGAGGGTTCGCAATAACGTCGACGTCAGGACGGTCTGCGCCACGTCCATTCCCCGGCCTTGCCGGGGCGTGGTCTGTGCGGTCAGTTATCCGCTCTCCGCGCGCTGTCGCGATAGACGACCCAGCCTCGAATCGCACCCCCGCGCCACGCTGTCCGCCGAACTCCCGATCGAGCGCGACCTCGAACGCTGGCTTCCGCTCAGTGGCGTTCCTCGGGGGTGGTAATGGTGGGTGGGCCCTGGTAGGGACGTTGTAGCGCGGCGAATCCGGGCGTGGTTGCCGCGGTGATGACGGCGTGCAACAACTCGGTGGCGTGTTGCGGGCCGGGTGGCGCGGTCAGAACGGGGCCGCCGAAGCCGTGGCCGTCGATGGCGATGATGGGGCTGCCGCCGCGCCCTCCGAGCGCGGTTTGGCTCGCGTCGTGATCGCGGGCGACCGCAGCGTCGTAGCGGGTGTCGCCCATGGCGTCGATCAGGGTGGGGTCCAGGCCGGTCGCGTCGATGGCCGCCGCGGTGACGGCGTCGTCTTCGGTGTGCGGTCCGCGTGGATGCAGCCGCGAGCCCAGTGCCAGGTAGAGCGGCGTGAAGGCGTCGTGGCCGTATCGCTGCGTTGCGGCGGCGAACACACGTCCGATCCGGCGTGAGCGGGTGATCATCGGTTCGTGGTCGGCGTCGATGGTGTGACCGTCATTGAGCATGGCCAGGCTCATCTGCCGCAAGCTCACCGTGTGGTCGTCCTCGGCGCTGTCGAGCAGCCACCGCGCGGTCACCCATGCGAACGGGCACACCGGATCCACATACAGATCAATGTCGGCCATAGGTGCTCCTCCTTCGTGAGAACGCATCGAGCACGAGAATCGCGATCGATGTCGGGGGCATGGCAGCGGGTGTAGTGGTGTCCGCCACACCCGCTCCCCCACATACCCCTGGGGGTATGCTCGTCTCAAATGATACCCCCAGGGGTATGAGAGGAGATGGCATGTGTGGACACGGAACGACCACCGGCACGGAGGTGCATCGATGACGGACACGATGGTCAATGACACCGTCGGGCAGGCAGTGGGCGGTCTCATGGCGCGTCTCGGTGCCGCGATGGCCGGGCGCGCGCGCTTGGTGTTCGGGGTGTGGCTGGTACTGCTGGTCGCGCTAGGTGCCGCGGCGCCGAGCGTGTTCACCTCGCTGGCGGGGGCCGGGTGGCAGGCCAACGGGTCGGAGTCGGTGCGAGTGCGGGAATTGGCTCAGCAGCATTTCGGCGGGAACTCCTCGGCCGCGGTGCAGGTGGTGGTGCACTCCGAAACCGAGACCGTCGACAGCGCTGCGATGGCGCGGGTGATCGGCGAGGTCGCGACGGTGTTCGCCGGCGACGCCCGCTTCGGTGCGATGGTCGCGCCGCAGCCGGGGATGACGATCAGTCCCGACGGGCACACCGGCATCGTGATCGCGGGTGCGAACGCCTCCACCGACGATATGGTCAAAGCGGTCGATGACCATAAGCAGGCATTGACCGCGCTGTCCGGCGCCGGGATCGAGGTCTACCCGACCGGTGCGTCGGCGCTGTGGAGCGATTTCAATACCGCCAACCACAACGCGATGATCAAAGCCGAGCTATTCTCCTGGCCGGTGACCTTGGCGATCATGGTGCTCGCGTTCGGATCGCTGGTCGCGGCAGGGTTGCCGCTGCTGTTGACCGTCGCCGGTCTGCTGGCCTCGGCCGGAGGACTGGTGCTGCTCAACCACGTCACCCCGATCTCGGTGTGGGCGATGAACTTCGCGATGATGTTCGCCCTCGCACTGGGGATCGACTACGCCCTGTTCCTCGTTGCCCGTTTCCGCGACGCGCTGACCAAGACGGCCGACGCACGCGCTGCGGTGGCCGAAACAATGGACACCGCGGGCAAAGCGGTCGTGCTGTCGGGGTTGACGGTGCTGGTCAGCTTGTCGGCAGTGCTGCTGGTTCCGGCACCGGCGGTGCGGACGATGGCGGTGGGCATCATGCTGGCGGTGGGTTTCGTGCTGGCCGCCACGCTGACGCTGCTGCCCGCGGCCCTGGGCGCGCTCGGCGCCAAGGTCAACGCCGGCTCTCTGCCTTACGCCAAGCGGCAGCAGTATCGGTCCCCACGATTCGCGCGATGGGGCGAAATGCTGCACACCCGTCCCTGGCCGTTCGCGATCGGCGGGCTCGCACTGCTGATCGCGCTCGCGATCCCGGTACTCGGTTTACAGGTCGCGATGCCCTCGATCCAGGTCGTGCCTGCCGAGGCGCCGGTCCGTCAGGGCTACGAACTGGTGCAGCGACAGCTCGGTTCGGGCGCACCGGGTGCCTTGCAGATCATTGCCCCCACCGCCATGGCGTCCGACACCGCACGGATCGCCGCGTCCACCGACGGCATCGCGATGGTCACCCCCGCCCAGCCTGCGGCTGACGGGTCGGGCCTGGTGATGATGCAGGCACTGCCACAGGTCGATCCCTCCGACGAGCGTATGGGCGCAATCCTGGACCAGCTGCGCGATCGCCTGCCCGAGCAGGCGCTCGTCGGCGGCGCGCCCGCGGAGAACCTCGATCTGCAACAGGCTCTCGACGACTACTTCCCGCTCATCGTCGCGGTGATCTTGGCACTGGGATTCCTCCTGTTACTCATCGCGCTGCAAGCACCCCTGATCGCCGCACTGGGCACTCTGGTCAGTCTGCTCTCGACCGCGGCGGCGTTCGGTGTGGCGAAGGTGATCTTCCAAGACGGCCACGGCGCGGGCCTGCTCGGATTCACTCCGCAGGGCTTCCTCGACGGGTGGGGGCCGGTGTTCTTCTTCGCGATGATCTTCGCCATCGCCATGGACTACACCGTGTTCCTGCTGGCCACCGCCAAAGAACACTACGAACGTTCCGGTGACTCCAAGATCGCCCACATCGACGGCCTGGCCCACTCCGGGCGAGTAATTCTCGCGGCCGCCGCAGTCATGGTCGCGGTGTTCTTCACCTTTGCCCTGGCCCAACCGCTGCCACCGAAGGAGATGGGCATCATCCTCGGCGTGGCGGTCCTGCTCGACGCAGTCGTAGTGCGGCTGGTCCTGCTGCCGGTCACCCTGCGCCTGACCGGGCATCATGCCTGGTGGTCGCCGGCCTGGCTGCGCAAGATCCTGCCGACGATCAACTTCGCCCACCACTGACCTCAACTCTTGCCGGGATACCCTACGGGGTATTCTGGCAAGAGTTCACGAAACGAGGAGACACCATGGTCGGCGACGACACCGCAATCACCGAAGTGCTCAACAGACTGCGCCGCGCTCACGGCCAGCTCGCCGGCGTCATCGCCATGATCGAACAAGGCCGCGACTGCAAAGACGTCGTCACCCAGCTGGCCGCGGTCTCGCGCGCACTCGACCGCGCCGGATTCAAGATCGTGGCCACCGGGCTGCGCGAATGCCTCACCGGCGATACCGCCGAAGGCTCGAACCCGATGACCGTGGACGAGCTGGAAAAACTGTTTCTGGCCCTAGCCTGAACGACCCGACGGCAGGCGGGGCCATCCGTACGAACGGAGACTCTCATGACTCACCCCGTGCGAGACCGCGAATGGACCATCGCTCGACTGGTCCCGCTCCTGGCCGGAACGGTGGTGCTGCTCAGCACCGCACTCACTGTGACGCTGTCCCCGTGGTGGTCGATCCTCACCGCCCTCGTCGGCGCCAACCTGCTCCTCTATAGCGCCGTGGGCTGGTGCCCGTCCAGCCTGCTGATGGCACGGCTGGGCGTGCCATCAGGCACCAGCGCCCGCGCCCATCCACAGCACGGACCGACAACCACCGCGCCGCTCCCCGAAAGGCACGACCCTTCATGAAGCTAGGACTGTCCACCACACTGCACACCAGCTTCGACGACGCCGTCGCCCGTACCCGAGACGCTCTCTCGCAGCAAGGATTCGGAGTTCTCACCGAAATCGACATGCGCGCCACACTCGAAGCCAAACTCGGCGAGAACATGGAGGACTACCTCATCCTCGGCGCCTGCAACCCACCCCTGGCCCACCGGGCGGTCAGCATCGACCGCCAGATCGGACTGCTGCTGCCCTGCAACGTCATCGTGCGCCGCGACCCCACCTCCGACACCGCCATCATCGTCGAGGCGATGAACCCGCAACTGATGGTCCAAGTCACCGACGAACCAGCACTGCAACCCGTCGCCGCGCAAGCCAGTATCAAACTCCAGGCCGCCATCGACTCCCTCGACCACACCCCGCCGCGCACTGATCAGGCGCCCGTCGGCCGGTGAGCTGACGGAGGCCCCTGGTCCGGTCCAGGGCGCATAAGGGCCTAGCGCGGTCGGCGAGCTCCGTGCTAGCCGAGGAATTCGACAGGCCAATCGGCGATCGAAAGGCCCAGTTGTCGGGTTGATGCCGGTCATCCCGAACCCAAGACGCTCAGGACCATGCGTCCAAACACCTACACGCAGGGCGCGTGTCATCGGCCGACCACTCCGACCGCCATGATCCGGTCGGCGCTGCGTCGATGTCTACAGCACGGCGGGCCGACCGGCGGCGAAGGGACCGAGTTCTCGGCGGAAGCGGACCTTTGCCCCTCGATCCCGCACCGTTGCGCAGCCGATGATGAGCCGAGAAGTCCGACTATTTCGTGAGGTGGCAGCGATGCGCGCACGCGATATCCTCAGCGGGTCGGTGGTGACTGTCCGGCCGGAAGCTCCGCTGACCGAGGCCATCGATCAGCTCACCCCACACGGCTTCGCCGCGCTGCCCGTCCTCGACGACAACGACCGGGTGATCGGCCTAACCTCCGAATCCGATGCGCTCGCCGCGTCGTCCAAGCCGGACACCGCGATCGTCCAGGCCGCAATGTCCGTCGTCGACGAGGCAACGGCACCGCGAACCCCGAAGCCCGCGCGGCCACCCCGGGCGCACACCGCATCGTGATGACTGCGGCACCGCACCGGATCGATCGTGAGACAACAGGTTTCGACCAAATCGAGGTCTCGGTCGCCGCTGCGATGCCGGTCGCGGATGTGCTCTCGGCGCTGTCGGCCACCGGCGCGGGGCTGACGACGACGCAATCCCGTCGCCGGTCCCATGCCCTCGGCCCCAACGCGGTTCGCTCACATCAGGCCCGCCTGCTGCCCGTGTTGGCGCGGCAATTGCGATCGCCGCTGCTGTTGTTGCTGGCAGTCACCGCCACCGCATCCTTCTTTCTCGGCCAGCACACCGATGCGCTCATCATCGGCGTCATCCTCACCGCCTCGGTCGGGCTCGGCCTGTTCAACGAGTACCGCGCGGAGCGGGCCGCGGAGGCGATGCACGATCGAATCCAGCACCGCGCCACGGTGATTCGCGACGGTGCGGCGCAATCGGTCGGCCTGGTCGAGCTGGTCCCCGGCGATCTGATCGAACTTCGGCTCGGACAGCTCGTACCAGCGGACATCCGGTTGCTCAGCACGACGGCACTGCAATGCGAGGAGTCGGTGCTGACCGGCGAATCCATTCCGGTGCAGAAATCGGTGCAGCCGGTGCCGCCCGGTGCCACGCTGGCGGAGCTGAGCAGTTGCGCGCTGATGGGCACCGTGGTGAGCGCCGGACAGGGGCGCGGTGTGGTGGTCGCGACCGGTGGCTCGACCGTCTTCGGTCGAGTTGCCCTCGGACTGGGAACTCGCTAGCCCGACACCGAGTTCCAGCTCGGACTGCGCCGGTTCTCGCTGCTTCTCGTGCGGGTCGCCGCGGTACTGACCATCGGCATCTTCGCGGTGAATCTGGCCCTGCATCGCCCGATCCTGGAGGCGCTGCTGTTCTCCCTCGCCATCGCCGTCGGCATCTCCCCACAGTTATTGCCCGCCGTGGTATCGACCAGCCTGGCCGCCGGCTCGCGGCAGCTCGCGCACCGCAAGGTGCTGGTGAAGCGTCTCGTGTGCATCGAGGATCTCGGCGATATCGAGGTGTTGTTCACCGATAAGACCGGCACCCTGACCGAGGGTCGGATCGAATTCATGCGCGCACTCGGTCCCGATGGATCGGCCTCGGACGAAACGATGCTGCTCGGCTTGGTCTGTACCGACGCCACCGTGCGCGATGAGCGCGTCATCGGCGGGGATCCGCTCGACACCGCCCTCTGGCAGGCGCCGACCGCGCCGCGCGCGGCGGCCGCGCAGTACACCCGACTGGCCGTGCTGCCCTTCGACCACCGTCGCCGCCTGGTCACGGTGCTCATGCTCCCGCGCAAGGATGCCGCGGACCGCGATGGCGAGCCGCTGATCATCACCAAGGGTGCGCCCGAGGCCGTGCTCGAACGCTGCACCGAACTGCCCGATACCGCGAAAACCGTGCTGGACAACGAGTTCCGGTCCGGACACCGCATCGTCGCGGTGGCGACCCGCCCCGCCCCCGGCCGCAACAGACTCGACCCGGACGACGAGCACGACCTGCGCCTGCGCGGATTCCTGGTATTCCTCGACCCGCCGAAGGCCAGCGCACGCGACGCGCTGCGGCGACTGGCCGAACTCGGCACGGCGGTGAAGGTCATCACCGGCGATAATCCCGATGTCGCCGGACATGTCTGCACCGAGCTCGGGCTAGCACAGGGCGGTGTGCTCACCGGACCCGAAATCGACCGGCTCGACGATCGACAGCTGCGCGAAACTCTCTCTGCCACGACGATATTCGCACGCGTCGACCCGGAACAGAAGGCCAGGATCGTGCGCGCGGAACGGGCCCGCGGCATCGATGTCGCCTTCCTCGGCGACGGCGTCAACGACGCACTCGCACTGCACACCGCCGACGTCGGCATCTCGGTGGATTCGGCCACCGATGTGGCCAAGGACGCCGCCGATGTGGTGCTCTTGGAGAAGGACCTGCACGTGCTCGCCGACGGCGTGGTGGAAGGCCGACGCATTTTCGCCAACACCATGAAATACGTGCTGATGGGCACGTCGAGCAATTTCGGCAATATGTTCAGTGCCGCGGGCGCTTCCGCGTTCCTGGCGTTCCTGCCGATGCTGCCCTCGCAGATCCTGCTCAACAACCTGCTCTACGACGCCAGCCAGCTGGCCATCCCCACCGATACCGTTGATGCGGAACAACTCTCGCGTCCGTCGCGCTGGGATGTCGGACTGATCCGACGCTTTATGCTGGTCTTCGGTCCCATCAGTTCGCTGTTCGACTTCGCCACCTTCGCGATCATGCTCGGGCTTTTCCACGCCGACGAAACCCTGTTCCACACCGGCTGGTTCGTGGAGTCGCTGGCCACACAGACCCTGGTCCTGTTCGTCATCCGGACTCGCCGCACTCCGTTCTTCCGTAGCCATCCCAGCGTCGCGCTACTCATGGCCGCCCTGGCTGCGGTGGCAACCGGAGCCCTCCTACCCGCAACGCCTTTCGCCCGCGACCTCGGCTTCACCCCGCTCCCCGGCGGTTTCTTCCTGGCGCTGACCCTCATGGTGCTTGCCTATCTCGCGCTCGCCGAATTCGGTAAGCACTTCTTCTTCCGCGCCCCGAAACGTGTTGCTCCGCAGCGCCACCGAACAACCGGCCACCGCGTACACCGCCGCGCCGCCCGCTTCACCATCGGCCGGGCGCACCGGTCCGCACATCGGGTGGGTCAGCACACGAACTGAAGACGCGCGACCAGACACGCGTCGAAAGGCATCCACAGCCGGAGCCCAGCGAAAGGCCGCCGTGCCGAGTTCGATCGCCACGGCGGCCAGTACCGAACAGCGATGCGGGTGACGCCGTTCAGCTTGCAATCCACCGACTATCCGGCGGATGGCCCATCGAGTATCCGCAGCAGTTGTCCTGCGGCTTGGTCCCGGTGAAATGGTGGCTGCTCACCATTCCGCACGGGTACACCGCGAGCCGCTCAGTCGGCGCCTGCCGATGCCGTGCGGGTGGATAGGGCGTTGTGTTCCGGCAAGGTGCGCAATTCGCCGAGGCATTCGTGCGTCGGTTGACCGAGGGCCTCGTCATCGAGCACCAATGTCCCTACCGTGGCGGGCCTCGGGGGGACGAAGGTGGAGTGCGGTTGTACAGCCGAAAGATCTCGCGGCAAGGAGTGCGGATCGAATGAGCATCAGGGCCGATCGCACCTCGATCGTTGTCGGCGTCGACGATTCACCGACGGCGTTGAACGCGGCGCGCTGGGCGGCGTATCTGGCCGGTGCGTTGCGCGCACCGCTGTTGATCGCCTACGCGCAACAGCATTCGGCCACGGCCGCGCGGCAGTTGGCCGAGCGCATCCATTCGCCGCACTCTTCCGACGCCGCCCGCGCAACCATCGAGCGCACCCGCCAGCTCGTCTACACCTGTGACCCGAATCTGACCGTCGGCACGGTGCACCCCGAAGGCCCGCCCGCCGACGCGCTAGTGGCGTTGAGCGCGCACGCCCGCATGGTCGTGGTCGGCGCGCGCACCGCCTATGGCGACCGACTGGTAGGACCGACCACCATGCATGTCGCCCAGCACGCGCACTGCCCGGTCGGGGTGTGGCGTGGCGCGGGCGGCAGGCCCATTCCGCACGGGAAGCCGGTGGCGGTGGGCATAGA
Organism: Nocardia nepalensis; assembly: GCF_048910785.1. Taxonomy (NCBI): domain Bacteria; kingdom Bacillati; phylum Actinomycetota; class Actinomycetes; order Mycobacteriales; family Nocardiaceae; genus Nocardia; species Nocardia nepalensis. Next base: position 122,786 of record NZ_JBKBET010000031.1, read on the forward strand.
CGGCACCGAACTCAGCACTGCGGCCATCGCCCACGCCTTCGAAATCGCCGCGGCACTCGAAGCGCCGCTGACCGCCGTGCACTGCTGGCCCTCACGCATCGAACCGGTCGGCCACCATCTCGACCGGGGCGAGGAAGAACGCACCCTGCTGGCCGAGTCACTGGCGGGGTGGCGCACGGAATATCCGGATGTGGAGGTCATCGAGATGCCGGTCCCCGGCCTGGCCCGCTCGGTGCTGAACGAGATAGCGCAGGATGTGCAACTGCTGGTCGTCGGCAGCCACGGCCACCCCACCGCGATGGCTCTGCTGTTCGGATCGACCAGCCGGGACCTGCTCCACCACACCACCTGTCCGGTCCTGGTGTGCCGGTCCTGATGGACATCGGTCCCACCGCTGTGGGCATGACGAGTCTCGTGGGTGTCGGCCTCGAACAAGAATCGTGCGTACGTCGAACCAACGCGGTTCGGCGCGGGATTCACCCGGCGACCGGCGTATCGAGATGGTCGCGGGGTGTGATCAGTCCGAGGTCGGCGTCGTAGCGGCGATACAGCAGACACCCGCGACGGCTGGCGGGATCAATGTAGAAGAGATAGGGCAGGCCGTCGTCGCAGAGTCGGTCGACGGCAACGGATTCCGCCAACTCCGGAACTCGCGACGGCGCCGCCTCCGATGCTGTGGCGCGCGGCGAACGGAGCAGCCCGATTCCTGCGGGGCCCGCACGATAGACGATCGCATCGGCACCGGTGTCGGCGTCGGTGAACAGGTGCGCGTCATAGTCCATGGCGTACATCACCGCCACCGCCGCATCCGGTGCGCAGACCTGCAACGAGCAGTTCTTGCGGCGCGTGATCACGCCCTTGCCGGGTGTCGCGAGCGGTCGCCGCATAGGATCCGGCTCCGGCGACGGCTGTGGATGTGCCGTCACCCGTTTGACCAGCCGCTCCAGCCGCAACACGACCGGCAGCACGACGCCCGCACCCGGAGTGATCGTCTGCACGCGCGCTGGAATGCCGCCTATGCGCAGATTCACCTGCACCAACTGCGGCCCGTTCGCACAGTTCGCGGCGACGACCCGCACCCGGGCACCCCCCTCGACCCCATATCGGGCGAGCAGTCGGCCGACCGCTCCGGCAACGCGTTCGAGCTCCAACTCCGCGATCCGTCCGCGCGGGAACACGACGATGTCCGGGAAGGCCGCGCTCGACCACTTCCCAGACGGACTCATGAGGACCTCGCTCTTCGATTTTGCTCGATTCGACCTCTTCGTAATCTCATGTCGATGGCAACATTCCGCGCGCCGATCACGGGAGGGCCGAAAGTCCCTGGCCTATCCGACCATCGGCACTTGTGGCCACCGGCTTGTTCGACGCCGGGTCTCTTCTCGTACGAATCGCCGCCGAAAAACGTTGTCTACGCGCAACGTTCGCTTACCAGCACGGACGCGGATCCGGCGACGGCCACCGGATGCGGTTCGGCACCCACCCGATATGCGTCTCGGTACGCACCCGCTCCACCATATGCGGGTTGTGCAGCTCGAATGCCGGTCGCTCGGAACACGTGCGGTGGCTACGGTTCGCCGAAAGCGGCGGAACCGGGCGGAAATCGGCGCGCAGCCTCGGGCATCGGCGTGGAATACAGGACGATCGGCACTCCCCCGCCGAGGACCAAGGACCCTTGGTGCGGCACGAGAATCGGATAACGCTGAGGGCGCACGGCCACCGATCCAAGGAAGAGGCCCATCGTGACCATCCGCTACGCACCGCTGTATGTGATCGCGCTGACGATCCTGATATCCGCGATCGCACTCGCCGGAGCATCGGCGCCGACCCTGTTGACCTCGCTGGTCGTCATGGCTTGCCCGGTCATGCTCCTGCTGATGATGCGCGGTGACAACGACCGCTCACCGCGCACCGAGGACGATCATCCGCAGAACTGAGCCGCTGGCTGTCACGCACGGCGCACGACGGTGATCGAGCACCCCGGTCCAGGCCCGAAGTAGCCGCATCGACCAAGGTCTGCTCTCCCACAGCCGAACGACCCTGTGCTCGGGTCGAAATTCGGTGGAACGTACCGGATATGAAGAAAACGACTGCTTGCGCGATCGGCATCGGCACATATCTGGCCGGATTGGCGGTGGGCTATCAGGTAATCCTGCGTAGTCGCTGCCTCGAGTGGGGCTCCACCAAGGAGGAAGTGGCCAGGGCCATGCCCGGCGACGACCTGCTCACCGACCCGGATATCGTTGCCACCAGGTCGATTACGATCAACGCGGCCCCGGAGCGGATCTGGCCGTGGCTGGTCCAGATGGGCCCAGGCCGGGGCGGCGCCTACACCTACGACTGGATCGAGAACCTGCTCGGGCTGGATATGCACAGCGCCGACACCATCCTGCCGCAGTTCCAAAACCTCTCCGTCGGTGACACCTTCGCGCTCGGGGATACCGGCCCGCGCATGCGCGTGGCCGTCCTCGAGCCTGAGCACGCACTGGTATTCGCCTCCGAGGACGGGCACTGGGTGTGGGCGTTCGGGTTGTATCCGAGCGACGAGGGCACGCGACTGGTGAGCCGCAACCGCATCGCGCTGCCCGATGCGACAGTACCCATGCGTGTGTTCAACCGGTTGATCATGGAGCCGGGCAGCTGGGTCATGGAGCGCAAGATGCTGCTCGGCATCAAACAACGCGCCGAACGCGAACAAGAGGCCCCGGTCGGCGCGGTATCCGACACACCGACCCCGGTCGGCGGGTGACCATGGGCCTTCGAGAACAGGCGCAAGGCCCATATCGAGCGGCATATCGCGCGCCGAGACTCGAAGGTATGACCGATATCAGCCCTTCCCCAGTACGTTCCGTGCCCGACCATCCGACGGTGCTGGCGGCCATGCGCTCGGCCGCGCGTGCGCCGTCGCTGCACAACACCCAGCCATGGCGCTGGGTATTCGACGGAGTCCGGCTGCACCTGTACCGCGACGACGATCGGCAACTGACCTCGACCGACCCGCTGGGCAGGCAACTCGTGATCAGCTGTGGCGCGATGCTGCACCATGTGCGCACCGTCTTCGCCGCCAATGGATGGCACACCGATACCGTGCGTCTGCCCGATTCAGACCGTCCCGACTACCTCGCGGCCATCGAGTTCCGGCCGTGGCCCGATCCCCCGGCCGGTGTGCTGTCCCGGGCCCGCGCGATCGATCGGCGGCGCACCGACCGGCTGCCGCTATTCGCGCCATCGGGCTTGTCGCAGCTCCTGCACGCCGGGCGGATGCTGGTGACACCCCACGACCTCGAACTCGATGTCCTGGACGAGAGCGCTCGCCCGAAGCTCGCGGTGGCCTCCGAACACGCCACCGCGGTCCGCCGCTACGACATGGAGTATCAGACTGAATTGCATTGGTGGGCCGGACATTCCGGCGACCCGGAAGGCGTCCCACGCGAGGCATTGGTCTCCGATGCCGAGTTCGCCCGCGTCGGCGTCGGACGAAACTTCCCGTCCGCACCGCATTCGGCGCGGCGCGGCACACTCGAGGACCATGCGCGCCTGCTGGTGCTCAGCTCGTCCCGCGAGTCCGTCACCGCATGGCTGCACACCGGCGAAGCGCTCTCCGCCGTACTACTGGAGTGCACCACGGCCGGCTCGGCGACCTGCGCGCTGACCCACATCACCGAAATGCCCTCGGGCCGAAAGGTTATCGCGGGCATGCTCCCCCACCCCGGTATCCCGCAGGTGGTCATCCGTGTCGGCACCGCACCCGACGACGAACCCGAAACCCCGCCGACGCCGCGCCGCCCGCTCACCGACATCCTGACGATGAAGCACGAATAAGCCACTACACCAGCGATAGCCAATAGTCCTGAAACCGCAGGAAAACCAGGAGCAGGACCACCGCGTAGAACAGTGCCAGCATCGTGCATCGCCACTGCACCAGCACGCCGAGCGGCCCGCCCGCTCGGCTCCAGAGTCGATCGCTGACCAGGATCAACAGCAACGGTGTGGCGACCCACACCACCATGCAGTACGGGCACAGCGCGTTGATCCGGTACAAGGTCTGGAAGACGAACCAGCACACGAATCCGACGCCGACCGCGGTGCCGAGCCACAGTCCGCGCCAGATCCAGCGCGGCAGGCCCACCCCGGCCACCACCGATACACCGAGGGTGACCACCACCGAGAAACCCACCACGCCGAGAATCGGATTGGGGAATCCGAAGACCGCCGCCTGCTCGGTGACCATGACCGATCCGCAGGACAGGATCGGGTTGATGCTGCAGGACGGGCGGTAGCCGGGTTCGGTGAACAGCTTGAAGCGCTCGATGGTCAAGGTGACCGAGGCCAGCCAGCCGAGTAGACCACCGATGAGCAGCAGCCACGCCGAGACCCGCCGAGACGGGTCCCCGGTCGTGGCTGGCAGATCAGACCCGGGCACGTTCGCGGGCCAGTGCGCGGTCGCGCTGTTCCTCGAAGCGCGGGATCTTCACCTTCTCCATATCTTCGAGGAATGCCGCTAAACGTTCGCGCACTTGTTCGCCGCGTGCGCTGAAATCGGTGCGGCCGAAAAGATTCCACTGCCGTAGCACGGGCTGGAGCACCTCTTCGAGGTGCTGGCGCAGGTCGTAGATGCCGTGTTTGGCCATGAGCACGCCATTGCGGCGGAAGTTCGGCATTCCCGCGCCGGGCATCCGGAAGTTCTGCACGATATTGGCGACGGCCTCGATCGCCTGGTCCGGCACCAGATCCAGGGCGGCCCCGCACATCGTCCGATAAAAGATCATGTGCAGGTTTTCGTCGGCGGCGATACGCTGCAACATCTTATCGGCGGTCGGGTCGTCGCATACTCGACCGGTATTGCGGTGAGTGACTCGGGTCGCCAACTCCTGAAAGCTCACGTAGGCAACCGAATGCAGAAATCCGGCGCCGCTGTCGATATCGGCTTCGCTGACCCCCGAAGAGAAGCCATTGGTCATATGGACCATCCTCGCCTCTTCGAGCGCGACCGGATCGACGCCACGGGTCACCACAAGATAGTCGCGAATCACGGTGCTGTGGCGCATTTCTTCGGCGGTCCACCGGCCGACCCAGGTGCCCCAGGCGCCGTCGCGGGAGAAGTTCTCGGCGATCTCGCGGTGATAGGAGGGCAGATTGTCCTCGGTGAGCAGATTGGTGACCATCGCCGCCTTGGCGACCTCGCTGAGCGAGGATTGTTCGGCGTCCCAATCGATTCCGCCGAGAGCGCCGAAGTTGCGGCCCTCGTCCCATGGCACGTAGTCGTGCGGATGCCAATCCTTGCTCATCGACAAGTGGCGGTGCACACAATCCTCGGCCATCGGCTCCAGTTCGGCGAGTATCTCCCGTTGGGTCAGCTCACGCGTCAATGGTATTGCCTACCTTTCCTTTTCGAGGAATCCAGCAGCTCGGTCATCTTCACGCCGCGGACCCCACCTTTCTTCCGCTCGAATCCATCGGCTCCCCATGCCACCACCGCGCCCCGCCGCCGCCCCAGGGCCGAAGGTCCCCCTGATCGCGGGGCCGAATGCTCTTTTACCGAGGGCCGGATCCATGTCGACCCCGCGTGCGCCTCGTGACACAACCATCGGCGGAATTCATCATCGAGCAGGCCGAATTCGGCGCGGATTCGGCGCTGCTCACCGTGCGAAGAGCGCGGATCGCGGTGGGTGCGCAATTGAGCGAAACGGCACAGAATTGTCTCGGTGTAAGCACTTGCGCGTCCGGATCAGGGCCTTGTGACCGTCATTGCATCGGCGGACAATCAGGCTGTGCGCCAACATCGGGTCGGGGGTATTTGATCGTCGCTCACCGAAGGAAGTTGAAATGTTCAGAAAACTTGCCCCGGCATTCGCGGCAATTGCCATCGCGTTATCCGCCTCCACGCTCGCCGTCCCCACGGCGTCGGCTGCCCCGTCGGCGTCAGCCGCCCAGGCAGCAGATCCCGCGCCGACCTCGCCCGCATTCGGTTCGGTGGCGTTCTGTTTCAACATTCCGCTGGGGGTGGGGTTCAGTTTCAGCATCTGCATCTGATGTTGCCGAGCAGTAAGACAGTCACGGACCGGCGATCGGCTCGTAATCCTGCCCGCCGCTAACTGATTTGCGTTGCGGGCAGACATCGGTCGGCCCCGAACTGTCGGAGGCATCCGCGACCGGCACAGCCACTCCGTCACCCGTACCGGCACGTATTCCGGTTATCGCGGCGATCTCGATGCCATGTGGGTGCGCAGCGTCGCGAGGCGATCGGTGTATTCCTTCTCATCGATCTCGCCACGTGCGAAGCGTTCGGCCAGTAGCTGTTCGGCCGCCCGCTCGTGCCGGTCCGCCGACGACTGATCGGGCCGTGTGGCGAGGCGGACCAGGATCACGAAGGCCGCGATCAGCAGGCCCCAGAACAGCACCATCCCGATGCTCATCCACGCGTATCCCCAACCATTGAGATCGTGGTCGTACCAATACATCATCTCGACGTCTCCTCAGCTCGCGAGCCGGTGCCGCCGATCGGTTCGGCGGTACGAACCCACTGTGCTCCCCTGCACGCCACCCGAGCAGGGCCGATCGCCCCATCCGCCAGGTACCAACGGCCTCGGAATCGTCGAGAACGCGCTGACGCGGTTCCGTGTTCGACCGCACCAGGTGCCCGAAGCTGGGCAGGTAGGGATGGGGTGACGATGGGCCCTCGAATCGGTGCGCAGTGACCATCGTGGTGGACGAACCCGGGGTCGACACTCGAAGTATGAACGCAAGCGATCGTGCGAGCACACCCGATCTGCGGACCGTGCGCATGGCACTGATGCTCGCCTGCCGGGCTCCATCGGTGCACAACACCCAGCCGTGGCGCTGGGTGTTCGACGGCACGCGGCTGCACCTGTTCAGCGATACCGACCGGCTGCTGCGGTCGGCCGATCCGCTCGGCAGACAAATGGTGATCAGCTGCGGCGCTGTGCTCGACCACGCGCGCCTGGCCTTCGTGTCGATGGGCTGGTTCGCCGATGTCACCCGGATACCCGACCCCGACCTCCCGGGGCTATTGGCCACGCTGGAATTCCGGCCGTGGCCCGGCGCGCTGAATACGACGGCCGCCCGGGTGCGCGCCATCCGCAGGCGACGCACCGACCGGTTGCCGATGCTGGCGCCGGACGGCTGGTTCGACGTATTCGACGCCCTGCGAGAACTGGCCAGGCCGCATCATGTGGCGGTCGACGAGATCGCCGACAGCAACCGGCCCCGACTGGCCGCGGCCACCGAACACGCCACTGCGTTGCGCCGTTACGACATGCCGTATCAGAACGAATTGCATTGGTGGACAGGTCATTCAGCTGTCAAGGAGGGCGTCCCCGCCGCCGCGCTGGTATCGGACGCCGAGGCGGCCAGGGTCGACGTCGGGCGTAGCTTCCCGCCCGCGCCGTACTCCGTGCGCCGCGCCGAACTCGAAGACCGATCCCGGCTGGTAGTGCTCAGCACCCTCGGCGAGGCGCCCGCACAATGGCTGCATACCGGCGAGGCATTGTCGGAGGTGCTGCTCGAATGCACCGCTCGCGGGCTTGCCACCTGCGCGCTCACCCATATCACCGAACTCGTCGCCAGTCGTTCGGTGATCGCCGAGGTGGTCCCGCAGCCGGACGTGCCCCAGGTCGTGATCCGCATCGGCACCGCCCCCGAGGACACCGATCCGACACCGACGCCACGGCGCCCGCTCGACGAGGTGCTCGAGGTCCGCGCCCTTTGACCGACCGATTCCCGGCCGCTCGAGTCGACCACCGGGGCCCGGTGCGCGATATCGAGCGATCGGCGATTCGAAAGCGGGACCATCGGCACACCCGAGGGCACCCTTCGACCCTTGGTCGGCGGCCACTCGCGTCGCAGGCTGGGGCCTATAACACCAGGGAAGTACCAGGAGGCCAGCCATGTCGCATCACGTCGATCCCTTCGCGCCCGCCGTGCAGACCGCCCACGATTGGCTGCGCGCCGTCGCCGACAGTCTCGATACCGATGACCGGGCCTTCGCCTACCGGGCGCTACGCGCCTGGCTGCACACCGTGCGCGACCGCATCAGCGTCAGCAGTTCGGCGCATCTGAGCGCGCAATTGCCCGAACTACTGCGCGGGGCGTACTACGAGGGCTGGGTGCCGAGCCATGTGCCGGTCCGGCACGGTGCCGCGGAATTCATCGGGCAGTTCGCCCGAGAGGCTGGCATCGACGAAGATGGGGTCGGTCCGGTCGCGGGTGCGGTCACGGCGGCGTTGTCGGAGCTCTTCTCCCCAGGACAGTTGAACCGGATCTTCGCGGTGCTGCCGATGCATCTGTATGGCACGCTGTCCGGCGCACACGTCGCGGTCGACGAGTCGCCGGTCGAATGGCAACCGGTCGCCAGGGAGCCCGCGGTCGATTCGCTCGCCGAACTCGCGGACCGTGTCCGGGCGCTCGGTGACGCCGTCGCCGTGCTGGCGCGTGGCCTCGAACGGCTGCCCGCCGATAAGCCCGGCGATGACCGATCGACCCAGGCGGCTCAGCAGGCACACCGCATCCTGCTCGCCGAGGGGCTGGTCCGCGCCGACGCGCGGGAGCGCTGAGATGTTGCGTGCGACGATCCCGCTGGGGCGCGTCGCGGGCATTCGCGTCGGCGCGCACTGGTCGGCGCTGGCGACCCTCGGCCTGTTCACCTATCTCCTCGGACGTTCGCTCGCCGACGCACACGGGAACTCGGTGGCGGTCTGGCTGATCGCCGCGATCGGCGCGGTCGGGCTGTTCGCTTCCCTGCTGAGTCATGAGTTGGCGCATTCGATCGTCGCGCGCCGCAGCGGCACTCGCGTCGAACAGGTCGTGTTGTGGCTACTCGGCGGGGTGTCCGAGCTCGGCGACCAACCGAAGGATCCGCGCTCGGACCTGCGCATCGCGCTGGCCGGACCGCTCACCAGTCTCATGCTCGGCGTCGGTCTATTGGGCATCACCGGTGCGGTCGGCGCCCTGGTCAGCGGGCCGGTACCGGAGATGTTCGGCTGGCTGGCCGCGATGAATCTCATACTGGCCGTGTTCAATCTGGTGCCCGGTGCACCACTGGACGGTGGCCGCGTGCTGCGCGCGCTGATCTGGCGACACACCGGAGATCAGCTGCGCGCCACCACCGTGGCCGCGCGCAGCGGCCGAGTTCTCGGGCTGAGTCTGCTGATCCTCGGTGGCGCGGAGTTGCTGGCGGTGGGAAACGGCGGTGGACTCTGGTTGATGCTGCTCGGTTGGTTCCTGTACTCGGCGGCCAATGTCGAATTGGCCGCCGCCGGGCTACGACATCGGCTGGGCGACACTCGGATACATGATGTCATGACCGAACACCCGCTGTCGGTTCCCGCGAACTGGTCCGTCGCCGATCTGCTGCGCTCGCAGATCGTGCACACCGGTCACCGGGTGTTCCCGGTGACCGATCAGGAGGGTCGGCCGATCGGTGAACTCGCCTGGTCGGATCTCACTCCCCTGCCGGCGGCGGCGCGCGAAACCACCGAGGTGCGTAACGTCGCCCGCCCGCTGCCGCCGACTGCCCGGGTCTCGGGCGACGAACCGCTCGCCACCGTGGCATCCCAGGTGGTGCTGCGACCCGACTTCGACGTCATCACGGTGGTCGACCAGCACGGCCGGCTCATCGGCGTGGTCACCGCGACAGATTTGACCCTGGCTGTCCAGCGCAGCGCGCTCGGCCTGCCCATCCACCGACCGGAAGGGTTCAGACCACCGAATACCGCACTCTGACAAGATAATTCGGCCCACGACGGGCCAGCTGATGGGAGGCCTGCGATGAGCCAAACGCCAGTGCAGCACGAACCGCCTCGACCGATCTTCCGTGATCGGCACGAGGCGGGCCGGGTGCTGGCCGGTCTGCTCGAACACTATCGCGGCGATCCGGATGTCCTGGTGCTCGGACTGCCGCGCGGCGGTGTTCCGGTCGCGTGGGAGGTCGCCGCGGCGCTCGGCGCGCCGATGGACACCCTGGTCGTCCGCAAACTCGGCGCACCGGGCAATCCGGAGTTCGCGATCGGCGCACTGTCCACCGGTGGTCGCATCGTCCTCAACGACGATATGGTGCGCGCGCTGCGGCTGACACCCGATCAGGTGCGCGACATCGCGCGCGACGAGGCCGAGGAACTGGTTCGGCGAGAGGCGGCCTATCGCGCCGACCGCGGCCCGATCGAGGTGGCCGGGCGAACGGTGATCCTGGTGGACGACGGATTGGCCACCGGTGCGAGCATGTTCGCGGCCATCGAGGCGATCCGCGAGGGCGAGCCGAAACGGATCGTGGTCGCAGTCCCCGCCGCACCGGAATCGACATGCCGGGAACTGGGCGCATCGGTCGACGAAATGGTCTGCGCGACAATGCCGACCCCGTTTCGAGCGGTCGGCGAATGGTTCTGGGACTTCACCCAGGTCACCGATGAGCAGGTGCGCACCCTGCTGAGCATGTCGACCACTGGCACGGCCGTCCCGCGCATCGACGCCGCGGCTACCATCCGGGCGGTGGCCATCGACGCACCCGGCGGTGTCCCACCGAGCCGGGTGCTCGAAGAACTGATCGGCGAGGCCAGATTCGTGCTGATCGGCGAAAGTTCGCACGGCACAAAGGAGTTCTACCGAGCCCGCGCGGCCATCACCCGGTGGTTGATCGAGCAGAAGGGGTACACCGCCGTCACAGCCGAGGCGGACTGGCCCGACGCCTACCGGGTGAACCGGTTCGTGCACGGGCGCGGTACCGACACCACCGCAGAGCAGGCACTGCGCGGCTTCGAGCGCTTCCCGGCCTGGATGTGGCGCAATACCGAGGTCCGCGACTTCGTCACCTGGCTGCACAAGCACAATGCCGAACAACTGCGCACCGACGCACCGCAGACCGGCTTCTACGGCCTCGACCTCTACAGCCTGCATCGCTCGATGGAGGAAGTGGTGGGCTACCTCGACCGCGTCGATCCGACGGCCGCGCAGCGCGCCAAGACTCGCTACGCCTGCTTCGACCACGTCGCGGGTGACGACGCCCAGGCATACGGTTTCGCCGCCGCCTTCGGCGCGGGCAGATCCTGCGAGGCCCAAGTGATCCGGCAGCTGCTGGAACTGCAGCGCGTCGCGATCGCCCGCGGCGAGCTGGAACCGTTCGCCGCAGACGACCTGTTCGACGCACTGCGCAACGCCTGGTCGGTGCGCGATGCCGAGGCCTACTACCGGGCCATGTTCGGCGACCGGGTGTCCTCGTGGAATCTGCGCGACGAACACATGGCCGACACCCTCGACGCGCTCGCCAACCACCTGGACCGCTCCGGCGAGCACTCCCCAGCCCGAATAGTGGTGTGGGCGCACAACTCTCATGTCGGCGATGCCCGTGCCACCGAAATGGGCGGAGACGGTCAGCTCACCCTCGGGCAGCTGATGCGCGAACGCCACGGCGATGCCTGCCGCCTCATCGGCTTCAGCACCTGCGCGGGCACCGTCACCGCCGCCGAAGAGTGGGGTGGGCCCGACCGCCGCGAAACCGTCCGCCCCGCGCTGCCTTCGAGTATGGAGGAACTGCTGCACGATACCGGCAATCCGGAATTCGTACTCCGCATGGACCTTTCGGGCGAGGCCGGGGAGCTATTGCACCAGCCCCGGCTACAGCGCGCGATCGGCGTTGTCTACCGTCCCGGCACCGAACGCCAGAGCCACTACTTCCACACCCGCCCCGCCGACCAGTTCGACGCGCTCATCCACATCGACCACACGACCGCGCTGGAACCATTGGAGCCGACCAGTGCGTGGATCGCGGGCACCACACCCGAGACGTATCCGTCCGGTCTGTGATGGACCACCGCTATGGGCCATTGGTCCCGGCACTGCGGGCACCACGCCTCTGCCCGGCAAGCGCCGTGCGGCGCGACGCTGTTGACATGGAAGCGAAAACACCCCGTATCGCGGTCCTCTACGCGACCGCACAAGGATCGACCCGCGATATCGCCGAATTCATCGGTGACGCGCTCGCCGCGCGCGGCGCGGTGATCGAGCTGAGCGATATCGAGCATGCGGCGGAATTGTCCGGCTTCGACGCGATCATCCTTGGCAGCGCCGTGCACGATAGGGCGCTGCTTCCTGCGATGACGTCTTATGTGAAGACCCACCGTGACGAACTGAGGCAGGCCGACGTCTGGCTGTTCAGCGTCGGGATCGGCCCGGCGCTGCGTGGTCCCATCGGCCGCCGGATCGGCCGTATGGTGCCGAAGAAGGTTGCGGCGCTGCGTGATTCGATCGCACCGCGCGACTACCACGCCTTCGCCGGGCATTACGAGCGCGCGGGCGTCTCGCTGCAAGCGCGCATCCTCTACCGGCTGATGGGCGGCGGGCGCTACGGCGATCTGCGCGATTGGGAAGCGATCCTCGCGTGGGTGACCGGCATCGCCCGGTCACTCAGCCTGCCGAAGGCGAAGTCGACGCCGATTCATCCGTAGACCGACACGAACATGGGAGTCGACATGGGCGACTATGTAGCCGAACTCGGCGAGCTCCGGCTCACCGACGCCGACCAGGCCGGTGGCAAGGGCGCCAATCTGGGCGAACTGGTCGCGACCGGGTTGCGGGTGCCACCGGGCTTCGTCATTCTTCGCCACTGCTATGAGCAGGTGATCGCGGACGGGCCGAACGGCGCGCAACTCGACCGCCTGCACACCGAGGCGCTCGACGCGAGCGGCGACGGAGCCCGGGTGGCCGAATTGTGCCGCCGGATGCGCGAACTCGTGCATCAGACCGCGCTCGATGACACGGTGCGCAGCATGATCCTGGCCGCCTACCACGCACTCGGTGACGGTGTCCCGGTGGCGGTGCGCTCGTCCGCGGTCGGCGAGGACAGCGCGACCTCGTCGTTCGCCGGTATGAATCTCTCACGCACCAACGTGCACGGCGACGAGAAGCTGATCGAGGCCGTAAACGATTGCTGGGCTTCACTGTTCACTCCACGTGTGGTGACCTATCGGGCACGGCGCGGACTGCGCCAGCGGCCGGTGATGGCCGTCGTGGTCCAGCGCATGGTGAGCGCACGACGGTCCGGCGTGGCCTTCACCGCCGATCCGGCCACCGGGCGGCGCGACCGGGTGGTGATCGACGCGGCCCGCGGCCAGGGTGAGGTCGTCGTCTCCGGCGCGACCGAACCCGACACCTACCTCCTCGACGCGGACGGACCCACCCTCCTCGAAACCCGCAGCGGGCACCAGAGTTTCGCCATTGTGGCGGGGCCGGACGGCGACCGGCAGGTCGAACTGACCGCCGCCGAAGCCGATGCGCCGGTGCTCGACGAGCAGCAGGCGGTCGAGGTGGCCCGGGTCGCGTTGACCGTGCAGAAGCATCACGGCAGCCCCCAGGATGTCGAGTGGGCCTTCGACGAGGACACGCTGTGGTTGGTGCAGGCCCGCCCGATCACTATGCTCCCCGACTATCCGGCGCGGTCGAGCATGGCGGGCCCGGTGCCACAGCGGGTCCTGGTGCGCGGTCTGGCCGCCGCACCGGGCCGGGCCAGCGGCGCCGTCCGCGTCCTCACCTCTCCGGCGGAGGGGGAAACACTGCGGGACGGCGAGGTGCTGGTGGCGCCGATGACCAATCCGGACTGGCTGCCCACCATCACCCGCGCCGCGGCCGTCGTCACCGACAGCGGCGGGATGACCTGTCACGCCGCGATCGTCGCTCGCGAACTCGGCGTCCCGTGCGTGGTCGGCACCCGCACGGCGACGACGGCGCTGGCCGACGGCACGCTGGTCACCGTGGACGGGCGCACGGGCGAAGTCCGTGCGGGAAAGACCGAGTCGAGCACGACCGCGGTCGCCGCCGCACCCGCCGCCGTGTCCTCGGAACCGACGGCCACCCGGATCTATGTCAACCTCGCACTGCCCGAGGCCGCCGAGCGGGTCGCCGCGTCCGATGTCGACGGCGTCGGCCTGCTTCGCGCGGAAACGCTGCTCACCGAGGCGCTCGGCGGACGCCATCCGCACGATCTGATCGTCCGCGGTGAGGAAGCGGCCTTCGTGGCCCGGATGGCGGAATCGCTGCACCGCATTACCGCCGCCTTCGCGCCGCGGCCGGTCGTCTACCGGGCAATCGACATGCGCAGCAACGAATTCCGTGCATTGGACGGCGGAACTCGGTACGAGCCGGTCGAACACAATCCGATGATCGGCTACCGCGGCTGCTATCGCTACGTTCGCGAACCCGAGCTGTTCGGCCTCGAACTCGCCGCACTGGCCCGGGTCCGCGAACGAACCCCCAACCTGCACTTGATGATTCCCTTCGTGCGCACCCGCTGGGAGCTGGCGGCCTGCCTGGAACTCGTCGACGCCAGTCCACTCGGCGGCCAGCGCGGCCTGCACCGCTGGGTGATGGCCGAGGTGCCCTCGGTGGTGCATTGGCTGCCCGAATACATCGGTCTCGGCATCGATGGCGTCTCCATCGGCAGCAACGACCTCACCCAGCTGATGCTCGGCGTCGACCGCGATTCCGAACAATGCGCCGAACTGTTCGACGAATCCGATCCCGCGGTACTCGACGCCATCGGCCGCATCGTCTCGACCGCCCGCCGCCTGGGGATCACCTCCTCGCTGTGCGGACAGGCGCCATCGAACCGTCCAGAGTTTGCTGAATACCTTGTGCGCATGGGCATTACATCGATTTCGGTCACACCCGACGCCGCACCCGCGGCCCGCCGCGCGGTCGCCGCCGCCGAGCGCCGCCTCCTGCTCGACCGTGCGTTGGGCGAGCGCGGATCCGAGACGCCGCGCTGACTTACCCCACTGTTGCCCTGGTACTCCGGACGCTGAGCACCAGGGCAACGTTTCACGTCGCCGGCGCCAACATAGCCACCGACGCCGTCCTGTGTCCCTTCGCCGACCTCACCCACAGCCGCACGCTGAACCTCACAGCACCCCGGATGAGTACAGCTACATGGTGTCGGATCGACCACCACACATGCGTCGGCGCGGGGGGCCGGTTCGGACACCCCGCGCCGACGGCGGAAATCCGCTCAGCCCTTGCGTACCACGATCATCGGGCACTCCGCCGTATGCAACAGCGCATTGCAGGTGGACCCGAGGAGCATGCTCGCGAACCCGCCGCGGCCGTGGCTGCCGACCACGAGCAGCTGGGCATTTACCGACTCTTCCAGTAGCGCCCGAACGGGCCGGTCGAGTGCCAGGATTCGCAGCACCGTCACCTCGGGATACTTTTCGGTGTACCCGGCCATATTCTCGGCGAGCAGGGCCTGCTCGGACTCGCGTGCGGCCTCCCAGCCCGAGTGCGGCAGATCGATGCTGCTGGCATCGCTCCAGGTGTGCAGCGCCGTTACCCCGACCTTGCGCCGTGACGCCTCCTCGAACGCGAGCTCGATGGCGGGCACACTATTGTCCGAACCGTCGACGCCGACCAGGACGGGTTTGGTCACCGACACCGGATCGAGCGCCGAATTCCCGTGAATCACGGCGACCGGGCAGTGCGCGTGATGGGTGAGCGCAGTGCTGACCGAGCCGAGCAGTCCGCGCTGGAACGCACCGATGCCGCGGCTGCCGACGACCAGCATCCTGGCCTGCGCCGAGCGCAAAATCAGGGTCGGAATGATGGATGCGAAGATCACCTCGGTGGCGAGCTCGAGTTCCGCACCGGGTGCGGCTTGATGTGCAATGCGGGCCGCCTCGTTGAGGATCCGCTCGCCGTCGCGGCGCAGCCATTCCATGTCTGCCTCGCCCAAGGGTCGGTCGGGGCCGAAGTCCGGGACGGCCACCGAGGTGAGAATACGCAGCGGGCAGTGGTGCAGTGCGGCATCGACCGCCGCCCAGGCGGCCGCGTGATACGAGCTCGCCGAGCCGTCGACCGCCGCGATGATCTGCGGCGCTGAGGAATTGCCCATGATTGCTCCCTTTTCGATAGGACCGACAGCGCCGGTCGCTGTTCAGGGTCACCGACGTACGGCAACCTCATTGCCGGTCTTCTTTGATCGGACTGTTGAACTGACGCCACTGCCGATCCCAACCAGCCCAATGGCGACGCTCGAGCAGCCATACGGTGCCCTGCATCAGCAGCCACGCGACCATCCACGTGCCGTTCAACACCACGACACCGACACCGATCCCGGCAAGCACGGCGGCGCCGGGATGCCGAGGCGGCGCCGTCGGGGCGCCGTCCTGTCCCAGCCACACGGTCACGTGATCGCCTGGTACCGCATGGATCGGCACCCGCATCGTCGCAGTGCCGGGGCGACCATCATGCATCCACTGCACCCGCGCCTCGAGCTGATGCGACGGCGCCCGCTCCGGCTCGTCCGTAATCACCGCGCTGACAACAGATTTCGCTGCGTCCTCGGCGCGGATCCGGGCTGCGGCGTGGGTATAGGCCGCTGTCCCCAGCGCACCGGCGATCGGGATCGCAATGAATACCGCGAGCGCGACCACGATCCGCAGCACGGCCTCGAGCCGATCCGACGGCCGCAGCAATGGATTCGGACTCCACGGACGCAGCCACCACAGCCGTCGCAGCGGTGACCACGCGCCACGGATCGGGAACGTCGACTCCTGCGACATCGCCGATCACCTTCTTCCGGTGGCGTTTGTACCAACCCGAGCATCGCGCGTGAGCGCGTGCGCGGGCAGAGACGAAGGTCATCACTGTCCGGGGTCCACCGACCTCGCTTCTTCGTCCGCCCGGTACGCCTCGATCGCGGTCGGCAAGGTCGGGTACAGGTGCTCGACGCCGATCTTCGCGGTCAGCCCCGCCGCATCCAGATCGTCGCGCAGATCCGCTTTGACGCGCGCCATCGCGAAGACGATGCCGCACGCCGCCAGGTCCGCGCGCAGCTGCTCGACCGCGTCGAGCGCGGTGAGGTCGACCTCCACATTGGCCTCGGCATTGAGGACGAACCATCGCACCGGTGTCCCGCCGGGCTTGTTCCACTGGTCGACCGCGGCCAGCGCCCGATGCCGGAAGTCCTCCGCGTTGGCGAAGCACAGCGGCGCGTCGTAGCGGTAGATCACCAGTCCCGGAACGGGTTTCGCCTCCGGGTAATCATCGACGTCATGCATGCCCGCCAAGCCGGGGACGAATCCGAGAATGGCGTCGTGCGCCCGCGCCACGCGGCGCAACAAGTCGAAGATCGACAGCGCGATGGCCACCAGGATCCCGTAGAGCACACCCAGTGCGAGCACCGCGACGATCGTGCCGAGCGCCAGCACGAGTTCACTGCGCCGGAATCGCGCGATCCGCCGGAATTCGGCGAGGTCGATCAGGCGCAGTGCGGCGTAGATGACCAAGGCGCCGAGCGCCGCGGTCGGGAAGCCGGCCAGGACGCCGCGCGCCCCGAGCAACACCGCCAGCACACTGCCGAGCGCGACGACGGAGTACAGCTGGGCGCGCGCCCATAATGTCGGCGATGGTAGTTCGGCTGCCACTGCAGCTCACCGGGAATCCGTGCAGCACACCGGCCGCCAGATTGGTCGCGCCGAGTGCGCCGAGTTCGGTGTTCACGGCGACGTGCCTGCCGTGTCGGGCCGCGAAAGCCCGTGCGCCAGTGGTGCCAGCGCCACCGCCGTCAACAATGCCGTGGTCGACTCCGGGCCCACCGACAGTTGCCGGGACGTGCCGAGCAGCACATACACCGCCAGCGGTCCGATCGACGCCCACAGCCCGACGACCGGCGGCAATCCGGCCACCGTCGCATAGGCCATCACCTGCGGCACCAGATAGGCCGCGACCGTGACGCCGGCGAGGGCATCGGCACGCAGCCGAATCCGGTCATAGCCGTCGAATTGCCGCAGGCCCGGGAGCAGGCATGCCAGCATATGGCCAGCATGGCCCAGACCGTCAGCCCGGGGGGATGGCCGAAAGTCCCTCGGCATGTGTCGGTTCGGCACTGGGCGCGGGCACTGTCCGGTCGTAGCGTCGAGGTCGAAGAACCCACAGCGGAGGAGACCGATATGCGGGTCCGGGTCGTCTACGAGTCGATGTTCGGCAATACCGCCGCCATCGCCAAGGCCATCGGGGCGGGACTTGCCGAATATGGCGAGGTGGAGGTGCTGGACGTGGCGGCAGCCGCCCAGCGTCCCGAGCCGATGGTGGATCTGTTGGTGGTCGGCGCGCCGACGCACGCGTTCGGCATGAGCCGGGCGCGCACGCGCCGCGACGCGGCCGCCCGGACCGAGGCGCCGGTCACGGTCGATATCGGCATGCGGGAATGGCTCGACGCGGCGCTGCCGGTGCCACCCGGCTCCTGGGCCGCTGCCTTCTGCACCAAGGCGGCGAAACCGTCCTGGCTACCGGGATCGGCCGCGCGCGGTGCCGGAAAACGGTTGCGGCGCTTGGGCTATGAGCTTATCGACGCACCGGCCGACTTCCTCGTCGACGGTACCCTCGGCCCGATCACCGCGGGCGAGCTGGAACGTGCGCGGGCCTGGGCCGATCGCCTCGCCCATCGCGAACTCGACCACATCGCGCACCGGCCCTGAGATCGGAGCAGCAGCGATGTCGTATCAGGTCGCGGTCACCGAATCGAACACCACCACCATGCTCGAGCTGCGCCGCACCGTGCGCGCCGACCATGCGGGCGACGATATCGGCGCCGGCATGCGGGCGCTCTACGCGCTGGCCGAGCGCGCCGGACTCGTACCGGCCGGACCCCCGTCGACGACATATCTGGGCATGCTCGGATCGGGCGCGATCACCGAGGTGGACTTCGACCTCCCGGTGACCGACAGCGCGCTCGATGGCGCCGCGGAACGGATCAGCCTGCGCCATCGCGAGCCGACTCTGTTCGCCAGCATCAGACACCACGGTGACTATCACCGCATCGGTGCTGCCTACCGTGCGCTCGACGCCTGGATCCGCTCGTCCAACTATCAGCCGATCGGACCGCCGACCGAGGTGTACCTGGTGGCGCCGGATGCGGCGGTACGGCCGGGCGATCTCGTCACCGAGATCCGCAGACCGGTTACCGCCGCCCTCACCGTCCGGGTGCCCGCCCTGTTCGCCGATGCCGTGTCCGAACTTCGAAAGGCCTTGGGCGAGCAGGGCTTCGGAGTTATGACCGAGATCGACGTGCGCGCAACCATGCAGATGGAACTCGGCATACAGATGGCCGACTATCTGATTCTCGGCGCGTGCGACCCGGTTCTCGCAGAGCGGGCGCTGGCCGCCGATCCACGGGTCGGCCTGCTGCTCCCCTGCAACATCGTGGTTCGCGACGACGACGGCACCACCCTCGTCGAGGCGGCCGACCCGGAATTGCTGGTACGCGGCGAGGTACTGCACCGCGCCGACCAGCCCGAACTGCACGCGATCGCGCGAGAGGCACGAGAACGCTTGGCAGCAGCTCTGGACACCGTCGGAAAACGCCTCGACACCGTCGAAAAGCGCTTGCCCGATCCGACGTAACCTCTCGTAGGACCTCGATATGACATAGCCCGCCGCGCGATCGGGCCGCTGCCCAGCAGTGAGCCGACGAGCGCAGCATCGCGGTGACGCAGCGGGCGGCCTCATATCACCAGCCGGATGACCTCATCCCACCGACGCACCCCGGAACAACTCCCGGAACGGCCCGCGATTATTTCAGCAGGCTGTCGCCTGGCCGGCGTCGAAGGGATCCACCACATCCTCGACCGACCGACGCGGGGTGAGGGGCAACTGCTCGGCGCTCGTCGGCGCCCAGCCGATCCTGATCAGGGCCTGGGGATAGCCGTAGTCGTCGATGACTCCGACCTGAACCCGGCGACGCAGTGCCGGGATCTCGAGCGGTTCGGTCAGCACGCACGTGGCCAGGCCGACATTGGTCGCCGTCAACAGCACCGCGCTCAATGCCTCGCCCGCGCACAGTCGCGAGAGCCGATCGTCGGCGGTAGTGCCGAGCACGAGCAGTTCGGCGAAGTCGGGTTCATGCGCCTCGTCGACCAGCTGGGGAGCGGCGAATGACCGGGCAGCCAGGTCATCGCCGGCCCGAAGTGGCGGAGTGTTCCTGGCTGGCACACCATCCGATGTCCCATGCCGGCCGCTCCAATCGGCCAATTCGAACCGATACTCCGGGTCGCCTGCGTGACGCTCGGCCGCGACACGCAGGGTATCGACCAAGCGGTCGCGCGACCTGTCGCTGGCCTGCCGCACGAACGCTCCCAGTGTCGCGGCGCGCTCGGTGACCAGTCCGAGGTATCCGGGCGGCACCGGCCACGAGCTGAAGTGTCTGCGATCGGTGCGTCTGCGGGTGATCGCCGCGCTCAGCTCGATATCGTGCGGAGTCGGCCGACGCCGCACCAGTTCGATCGAGGCCAGGTGGTTCGGTTCTGCCGGATTCGGCAGCCGATGCACCACCGCCGACCAGCCGAGCGCCGCGAACGCGATGCGCAGATGATGCAGCGCCGCACCACAACTCAGCACGAGATCGCGTTGATCGGGATCGGTGAGGGGCAGCGCCCGTGCCGGATCGAGATACAGCTGAATGCTGCGATCGCCGATCCGCCACCGCCACGGTTGAGTGTTGTGCACCGACGGCGCCCGCACCGCGAGCGTCAGCGCCGCCTTCGCGGTGTGATCATCGGGCAGCCCGTGGTCCATTGTCGTCATCCTTCCTTTCCCGATTCACGCTGCCACCGCTGCCACGGTGCCGGTAAGAGCAGGACGGCCCCTCCTGACGGGACTTCGGACGCCGCTGCACCAGGGTCGCGAAGACGGTCCGGAAGTCCCGCCACATCGATGACCTTCGGCCATCACGCCGCCGCATCCGGTGCGAAATCCTGAGGACACCAGCGAAAGCCCCCTGCCTGCGTCACGAAAGCGGAGGTCGACACCATGTTCGAATACCAAGGCCGTAGCGCCGTCGTCACCGGCGGCGCGCGCGGCATCGGCGCGGCCATCGCGCAAACCCTCGTCAAGTCCGGTCTTCGCGTCGTGGTGGCCGATCTGCTCGACCCCGAGGGCATGGCGACCGCTGAATCCCTAGGCG
Source organism: Nocardia nepalensis (assembly GCF_048910785.1). Classification (NCBI taxonomy): domain Bacteria; kingdom Bacillati; phylum Actinomycetota; class Actinomycetes; order Mycobacteriales; family Nocardiaceae; genus Nocardia; species Nocardia nepalensis. The sequence goes on from NZ_JBKBET010000031.1 coordinate 143,745, forward strand.
CGGCAGCGATATTCCGACACCTCGACGTCACCGACGAACGCGGCTGGCTGCGGGTGCTCGACGACGCCGAAGCGAACTTCGGACCGCTCGCCGTCCTGGTGAACAATGCGGGCATCGTGGACTTCGGCGGCATCGAGTCCGAATCCCCCGCGATGTTCCGCCACGTCGTGGACGTCAACCTGTTCGGCGCCTGGCTCGGCATGCATTTGGCGGCCCCCAGGCTGCGCGCCAATGGCGACGGCGTCATCGTCAACATCTCCTCTACCGCGGGCCTGACGGGCTACTCCGGGATAGCCGGATACGTGGCGAGCAAATGGGGCCTGCGTGGATTGACCAAGGCCGCCGCGCTCGAACTCGGCGACGCCCGAATCCGGGTCTGCTCGGTGCACCCCGGGCCCATCCACACCCCTATGACGGCCGGTTTCGACGCGAGTGTCGCCGCGGGACAACCGCTTCCGCGTTTCGGTGAGCCGGAGGAGGTCGCGGCGATGGTCGGCTTCATCGTCAATGAGGCCACCTTCTCGACCGGATCGGAATTCGTCATCGACGGCGGGGCCACCGCCGGCATGACACTCGTCGCACCCGCCCAGGCACACGGAACGTGGCAATGATCGCCGCCCAGGTGCGGGAAACCCATACCGGCGTCGTGGTGCTGTGCGGGGACCGCGCATACAAAACGAAGAAGCCGATCGCCACCGACTTCCTGGACTTCAGTACGGCGCCACTGCGTGAGCGCGCATGCGCGCGGGAGCTCGAGTTGAATCGGCGGCTGGCACCGGATGTGTATCTCGGCATCGCACACCTCACCGATCCGACCGGCGGCCCCGACGAACCGGTGATCGTCATGCGACGGATGCCGGAAGACCGGCGGCTGTCGAATGTCCTGGCCGATCCAACGGTGCCCGGATCGGAGCTGTCCGCGCTGGTTCAAGTGCTGACCGTGTTCCACCACACGGCCCTGCGCGGTCCGGAGATCGACCGCGCCGGCACGCCGGAGCAGCTGCGCGGGCGCTGGCGTGCGCTCGTACATCCGCTCGCGGAACAATCGGCCGACCTCGTCGATCCGGCGCGGCTCGCGCGCATCGATGACCTCGCGATGCGCTACATCGAGGGCCGAAAGCCGTTGCTGGCGAACCGGATCAACGACGGCCGCATCGTCGACGGGCACGGCGACCTGCTCGCCGAGGATATCTTCGATCTCCCTGACGGCTTCCGTGTACTCGATTGCCTGGACTTCGACGATCAACTCCGCCACGTCGACGTCCTCGACGATATCGCCTTTCTGGCCATGGATCTCGAATTCCTCGGCCACCGCGAGCTGGGCGATCGACTGCTCGACGAATACCTCCGCGCCACCGCGGACCCGGCACCCACCTCGCTGCGCGATCACTACGTCGCATATCGCGCACTGGTCCGTGCGAAGGTCGATGTGATCCGCTTCGGGCAGGGCGAGGCGGCCGCAGCCGAACGCGCGCACCGGCATCTGCGGATCGCCGCCCACCATCTGGAACAGGCAGCGGTGCGGCTGGCCCTCGTCGGCGGCCTGCCCGGTACAGGGAAATCGACAGTGGCCGCCGAACTCGCGGCGGCCACCGGCGCCACCGTCATCTCGAGCGACCATGTCCGCAGGGAACTCTTGGCCGGGCACGAGCTGACCGGTTCGATCGGCACCTACGGCGCGGGCGCCTATACCCCGGAGGGTAAGGCGCGTGTCTATGCCGAAATGTTGACCAGAGCGCGAGCACTGCTGGCCACCGGTGTCTCGGTCATTCTCGACGCGAGCTGGATCGACGCCACCGAACGCGAGCGCGCGAGCGCGCTCGCCGAGGAATCCCACGCCGAGCTGGTGGCGCTGTGGTGCCATTGCCCGCACACGCTGGCCGGTCGCCGGATCCGGCAGCGCACCGCCGGCGAATCCGACGCGACGCCGGATATAGCCGACGCCATGGCGGCCGCGGCGTCTTCATGGCCCGATGCGATAGCCCTCGACACGGCTGTGCCGCGGGACCAATCCGTGGCCGCAGCGGTGCAGGCTTGGCAGCACAGCGAACAGGAGACTTCGAGGGACTTTCGTCACCAATCCGAGGTCTATCTCCGAACCGCCGAGTCCGACAGCTCAGTAGGCTGAAGTGACCCTTGAGGAAAGGTCTTCTCTATGACGAGTGTGTTCTTGGTCGATGATCACCAGATCGTGCGGCGCGGTGTGAAGGATTTGATCGACGCCGAGCCCGATCTCGATGTGGTCGGCGAGGCGGGCACGGTATCGCAGGCGCTGGCGCGCATCCCGGCGCTGCGTCCCCAGGTCGTGGTGCTGGATGTGCGACTGCCCGACGGCAATGGCATCGAGCTGTGCCGCGAACTGCTGAATCAGCATCCGGAGCTGCGCTGTCTGATCCTCACCTCGTTCACCGACGAGCAGGCCATGCTCGATGCCATTCTGGCCGGGGCCAGCGGATACGTGGTCAAGGACATCGACACCATCGAGCTGATCGATGCCATTCGCGAGGTGGGCGCCGGCAAGTCGCTGCTGGACAATCGCGCGGCCGCGGCCCTCATGGCCAAGCTGCGCGAGGAGGCACAGGCCAAGTCCGGGCCGCTGGCCACGCTCACCGAACAGGAACGGACCCTGCTCGATCTGCTGGGTGAGGGACTGACGAATCGGCAGATCGCGGGCCGGATGTTCCTGGCGGAGAAGACCGTGAAGAACTACGTGTCCCGGCTACTGACCAAACTCGGCGTCGAGCGCCGCACCCAGGCCGCCGTACTCGCCTCGAAGCTCAACGCACCCACGAAGGTGGAGTGAACGCAAACCGTATCGCGCGGTATGGCATGAGACACCCGTGCGAGAATACGGGACATGGAAGGCGAGTCAGCTCTGCCCGGCCCGACACCGGTGACGGAAACCCTGTCGCAGCTGCGACTGCGTGAGCTACTGGCCGAGGTCCAGGATCGGATCGCCCAGATCGTCGGCGTACGCGACCAGATGGACCGCTTGATCGAGGCGATGCTGGTGGTCACCGCCGGACTCGACCTCGACAACACGCTGCGCTCGATCGTGCACACCGCCATCGAACTCGTCGACTCCGGATACGGAGCGCTCGGCGTGCGCGAAACCGATAAGACCAGTAACCAACTGGCCGAATTCGTCTACGAGGGCATCGACGACCGCACCCGCGTCATGATCGGCGACCTGCCACGTGGTCACGGTGTGCTCGGGCTGCTGTTCGAACAACCGAAACCCATTCGGCTGTCCGATCTTTCGAAGCACCCCTCCTCGGTCGGCTTCCCGGCCCACCATCCGCCGATGCGCACCTTCCTCGGTGTGCCGGTGAAGGTCCGCGACGAAATCTTCGGCAATCTGTACCTGACCGAGAAATCCGGTGGCCAGGAGTTCACTGAGGACGACGAGGTCGTGGTGCAGGCCCTGGCCGCCGCAGCGGGCATCGCCATCGCCAATGCCCGCCTCTACGAGCAGTCCCGGGTCCGCCAGCAGTGGCTGGAAGCCAACCGCGACGTCGCCACCGAACTGCTCGCGGGCGGCGAACCGGGCACCGCACTCGAACTGGTCGCCGACCGAGCCTTGACGCTCACCCAGTCGGCATACACTTTCCTCGCGCTTCCCGAGGACCCCGAGATCCCCACCGAGGACATCACCGAGCTGGCGGTGGTGGCGGCCGCCGGAGTCGGCGCCGAAGAGCTCATGGGCGAGCGAATTCCCATGAGCGAGTCGCACTCCGGTGAAGCGTTCCGCAACGGAAAGATCCTCGCCGTCGACGAGTTGAGCCTCGCCCCGATCTTCGACGAACCCGCCAAATTCGGCCCGGCACTGATCCTGCCGCTACGCGCCAAGGACGCGGTTATCGGCGTACTCGCCACCGTGCGGCCCGCCGGCGCGCAGCCGCTGGACGCGGCCGGGCAGTCGATGATGGCCGCCTTCTCCGACCAAGCCGCTCTGGCCTTGCAGCAGGCCGACACTCAGCGGCGGATGCGCGAACTCGACGTGCTCTCCGACCGCGATCGCATCGCCCGCGATCTGCACGACCACGTCATCCAGCGGCTGTTCGCGGTCGGCCTCTCACTTCAGGGCACCGCCCAGCGTGCCCGCGCACCAGAGGTCAAGTCCCGGCTCACCGACACGATCCAGGACATCCAGTCGATCGTGCAGGACATCCGGCATTCGATCTTCGACCTGCACAGCAGCACCGCCGCCGACGCTCCGACACTGCGCAAGCGCCTGCACGGGGTGATCGCGGACATGATCGGAGAAAGCGGGCTGCGCACCACGATTCGGCTGGCCGGGCCGGTGTCGGTGCTGGCGCCGCCACTGTCCGAGGACGTCGAAGCGGTACTGCGCGAAGCGGTGAGCAACGCAGTGCGGCACGCGGCGGCGACCACGGTATCGGTCCACCTCAGCGTGCGCGACGACGTCACCATCGAGGTGACCGACGACGGCATCGGCGTCCCCGATGACTTCGAGCGCATGAGCGGGTTGGCGAACCTCGCGGCGCGCGCTGAGCAGGCGGGCGGAAGTTTCAGCGTGACGAAGGGCGAGAACGGGGGCACGGTGTTGCGCTGGTCGGTGCCGTTGCCCTGAGCTGGGTTGCCGGGTTGCTGCGCTTTGCGCGTGCCGCAGCCGAGCATCAGCGAGGCATGAGCGGCCTTTCGGCCCTGCGGTTCGTGACCAACGCCAGGCGTGCCGCACCTGCTCGGATTCCTAACCTACGGGTAGCCGATCTATCGGAATCCGAAGGGACACCGCGCATGACAACCCAGCACCACGATGATCCGCACCGGCTGGCCTCGGCCGAAATAGTGGTCGGTACAGACGGCTCCGAAGCCGCCGATCTGGCGGTTCGATGGGCCGCCGAGACCGCCTCCGAGCGGGGCCGCCGACTGCGCATCGTGCACGGTCTCGACCTCGCCGCGGCCGGGGCCGCGTACGGAATCTACGACGTGATCATGCCCCCGGTGATCGATGCGATCCGCCGCGCGGGTGCGGATCTGGTGGCCACGGCAAAGCGACTGGCCCATGAGGTGGATCCGAGCCTGACCGTGGAAACCGAAGTGTCCGAGGCGAATCCGGCGCACCTGTTGATCGGGCTGTCCGAAGCGGCGCACCTGATCGCGATCGGCGCTGCGGGGGCGGGCGGTACCCTCAGCCACCTCGGGTCGACACTGCTCGCGGTCACGAGCCATGGCCGCGGCGCGATCGTCGTGGTCCGCGACACCGGCACCGAACAGCAGACCCGGCGCATCGGCCCGGTTGTCGTCGGTGCCGACGGCGGCCCGGTCAGCGCTGCCGCGGTTGCGGCCGCGTTCGCCGAAGCCAGCGAGCGCAAGACCCAACTCGTCGCCGTCCATGCCTGGAGCGATCTGTACTATGACCGCTTCGCCGGACTCCCGTACGCCGTCTCCGACCGCGACGCCGAAACCGCCGGTCAGGCGATTCTCGCCGAGCAGCTTGCGGGCTGGCAGGACAAATACCCCGACGTCCAGGTAATCCGCAAGGTGTACCTGTCCGGTCCGCGCCTGGCGCTACTGGAATGGTCGCGCTCCGCGCAGTTGCTTGTGGTGGGCAGCCGGGGGCGCGGCGGATTCCGCGGGCTGCTGGTCGGCTCGACCAGCAATGCGCTGGTGCAGACCGCGTATTGCCCCGTCATGGTCGTTCACCCGCAGTAGTCCACCGAAGTTCGCCCAGAAGGGCTATGAAATCGCATGTCCGCCAACGCCATCAATTCCCCCGTTCTCGTCGGTATCGACGACTCCGATGCGGCCGCCGAGGCCGTGCGCTGGGCCGCGGTCGACGCCGCCCGCCACCAGGCACCCCTGCACATCGTGTACGGCATCGGCGCGCCGATGGACTTCGGTCCCGGAATCGCCGTCAACCAAATCGATTACGACACTTACCGGGCGGCCGGGGCCGCGGCTGTCGCCGCCGCACGCGAATTCGCAACGGCGGCAGCCACACCCGTCGGCGACCTCGATATCGCGACCTTCGTGGTCGAGGCGCCACCGATCCCGGTCCTGCTCGACCGCTCCACCGACGCCCGTCTGTTGGTCGTGGGTACCCGCGGTCTCGGTGCCTTCCGCCGCGGCCTGCTCGGCTCGGTCAGTACCGCCGTGGCCCGGCACGCGCACTGCCCGGTCGCCGTCATCCCCGAACCCGAAAACTACACACCGGACCGACTGCTGGGCCCGGTGCTGGTCGGCGTCGACGGCTCGGCGAGCAGCAGCCGCGCCATCGAGATGGCCTTCGACGAGGCCGACCGCCGCGGGGTCGCGGTGCGCGCGGTGCTCACCTGGTCCGAATTCAATCGCTACATCCCCCGCGCCGACATGCAGCAAGAAGCCGAGGAACTGCTGTCGGAAAGCCTCGCGGGCTACGCCGAAAAGTATCCCGACCTCGAAGTACAGCGTGTGGTCGCCGAGGACCGACCGGCCAGACGCCTACTCGCCGAATCCGCAGACGCACAACTCATCGTCGTCGGCAGCCACGGCCGCGGCGGCTTCGCGGGCATGACCCTCGGCTCGGTCAGCCAGGCCGTCCTCCACACCACCGACTGCCCCCTCATCATCGCCCGCCCATAAAACTGACCGAAGGGCATCGCTATGATTGCTCACCCCGATGAGAATCCGCACCAACTGGCATCAGCCGCGGTAGTGGTCGGAACCGACGGGTCGCCGAACAGCGACGCCGCCACCCGATGGGCCGCGCAAACGGCGGCTCGGAAGCAACGGGGGTTGCTGATCGTGCACTGCCTCGACCTCGCCGGTACCCGAGCGGCCTTGGGGAGTTACGACGCCATGGAGCCCTCGGTCACCGCGCCGATGCATGCCCACGGTGAGCACATCCTCGCAAAGGCCCGTGAACTGGCTCATGACGTCGACCCGGAACTGGCCGTCGTCACCGAGCTCTCCGAAGCAAATCCCGCGAAATTGTTGATCGCATTGTCGGAAACCGCCGATCTTGTTGCCATTGGTGCTACCCCGGGCGTCGGTACTCTCGCACACCTCGGGTCGACATTGCTCGCAGTGGTCAGCCACGCACATGGGGCCGCAGTCGTCGTACGCGGCACCGGCACAGGGGAACCGGCCCATCCCCGCGGTCCGGTCGTGGTCGGCGTGGACGGCAGCCCGGTCGGTGAAGCCGCCATCGCCACCGCATTCACGGAGGCATCCGAGCGCAACGCCGAACTCGTCGCCGTGCACGCCTGGAGCGACCTGAGCGACGGTGCGTTCGCCGGAAGCACGTATTTGGAGATCCCCATCGTCGACCTCGAGATCGCCGAACACGCGCTATTGGCCGAGCGACTCGCGGGCTGGCAGGAGAAGTACCCCGATGTCACCGTGACCCGCAAGGTCTCGGTTTTCGGGCCGCGCGAGCTGCTGGGCAAATGGTCGGAGTTCGCTCAGCTGATCGTGGTCGGAAGCCGCGGGCGCGGCGGATTCAATGGCCTGCTGCTGGGGTCGACCAGCAACTGGCTCGTGCAGCATGCCGACTGTCCGGTCATGGTCGTACATCCGAAATAGCTCACGGCAATGAGCTAACCTTCGGCCCCGCCGTCCGGGACCGAAGCCCCTGCTAGATCACCCCGCCGGACCGGCATGGTGATCATCGGGCCGCGGATAACCGCCCATCCGCGGCCCATTCCATACTTTCGATCGAAGGAATCATTATGAGCAGCGCGACATTCGGCGAACCCTTCCACACCAAGCCCGGCGAAAGCCTGGCCGACCCCTTCAACATCCCGGGCATCGTGCTCTTCGTGCTCGGAGTGGTCGGCCTGGCCTCGACACTCACCGCCGCGGCCTACGGTTTCGCCGGTTGGACCAAGCTCGGCGCCCTCGCCACCGCGTTGCTCTTCATCACGAGCATTTCGCTGTTCCTGCTGGAGCACGAACGGCTGCGCCGCCTGGCCACGCGCCGCGTGGTGACCGAGTTCGTCGCAACGGATCCCGTGGCCGAGGAGATCCCGGAACCATAGGACAACAAGATGGCTAGGGTGCCGCGACGACCGCCAAGCCGATCAGCGTGACAACCTTCGCCAATTCCAAACCGACATACCAGAAGTGGGCGTGCGAGCGGTGCGACTGCTCGCCCGCCAGTACGCGATCGGAGCGTCGGGTCAATGGCGGCCGGACCACCAGGATTTGCACGGCCAAGATCGCGACGGCCACGCCGAGCCAGGCCCACACCGCACCGCCCGGCGCGACGATCAGGGACGCGATGCTCAGCAGGGTCGCCAACGCGACTTCCACGATATTCAGCGCACGAAATACCAACCGTCCGATGCCGAGCCCGAGCGGCAGCGTTATCCCCGGCGCTCGGAACTTCAACGGCGCTTCCAGGAATGAAATGGCCAGCACCATTCCCAGCCACAGCATCGGCAAGAACCACAAAACATGTCGCGCAACATTTTCCACGCTACGGACCCTACTGACGCCGCCTGCTGGCAATAGGGACGTAGGGCCCTATTGCGACCGACCATCGGCACCGCAGAACCGCAGACGCCTCGCACCATCGACAATTCGTGCCGTACAACTCGATCGGGACCAGATCAAGCAGGGCGTCGGCGGGACGTATCTTCAGACTCCGCCGGTCGGCGTCGAAACGTTGCGGACCGCGCACAGTCCAGAATTCATCATCGGCGATGCGGTCACGCTGGTTGCGGAGTCGTTGCTCCGGGATGGGCCGGACTCCATGGGCGGAACGCACCCGAAGCCGTCACGAGGCGCCACCACGCCAACCGCGCGGCGAGTTCGGGCAACAAATTGGCCGGCGCATGGCGCAGATCATGCCGCGCGCGGGCGGCGGCGGCGTGGAGAACGTCGGCGGAGACGGTCGGAAAGTCGTGTCTGAGGTGCTCGATCGCATCGGAAACAACGACGACGTCGGGGGTGGCTGGATCAGATATCACCGAGGTCATCTAGGTAACCCTCTAACTGGCATGTCGTGGATCACTTCGTTGGCCAACGGTATTGCTCCATCGTCGCGCCGGGCAGGGCCACTGGTCCCTCCAAGAAGGGCCAAAAGGCCCTACCGTCCGCTATGGGAGATGCATACGGCTCGAGAAATTTCGCCCGACTCGCCTTAAACAGGAAAATCGTCTTCGAAATGATCCCGTTCTGGCCGATTCATTTGGTAGCCAGCGGTAAGCTGTTCCCGACGCCTTTGCTCGGTACCAGCAGGTGTCCTGTCCGCTCCGGTCGATGCTGCAGCTCTCGGCCAGCCATATTGTCGCGCTCCAAAGATGGGGCCGTCATGTGCGTTCACCAAACAACGAATCGCGTGTCAGCGGTCGATTCGGCACGTGACACATTCACACCTCCAAGCCCAGCAGCTCGGCAGCGTCGCCGAGCGCGCGAATCAAATCATTTGATCGAAGGTTGCAAAATGTCTCGCATAGTCAAAACCGTCGCCGCGACTGTCATGGCCTTGCCCGTGATCGTCCTCGCAGCTCCCGCAGCTTCTGCCGACTCGACTCCATCCGCGGCGTCCCCGTCGTCCTCCGCCACTCCGGTGGACGGATCGTTCGGATCGGCAGCGTGGTGCTTCAACCTCGGCAGTGTCATCTGGTGCATCTGAGACCCGCACCTGAGAGCCCGTGGGAGAAGGGCTGAATGTCGTCTGAACAGTCCCGGAAAGCCATGCGCGCCAGGTAATCCGGGACTTCGACGAGAAGGCAGTTCGGCGGCCGCCACCTTGCCGGGCAGTCTGCCCGGCAAGGTGGCACGTCTGCGCCACGATCGATTCAATTCCTCCGCCGCGTCTCGTTGACGTGATGTGCCGCAAGGGCGCACCATCGAACCGAGCGTCCAGGCCATCCGCGATCCGAGGGTGCAGTCGTGGTCGCAGCTGTGAGCGTCTGCGGCTCACACCGAACAGAGACGGGGTCTGGCTGTGGCTCTCGGCGATCAGTACAACTTCCGGCCCCGCTTCGAGCAGGACACCCTCCCTTGCGAGGGCGAAGTGGGGGACATCTTGATTCTCACCCCATTACGCGAGGGTGATCGTGATCCTCAACCGCAGGGTTCGGCGAGCGTGTGGTTCTGCATCAGGGATCAATCGGCCGAAGAGCCGGCTGTCTGGGCCCGTGTCCAGTTCGACGGCATCGCTACATGCAAGGCACCCGTGCCAACACCCCCGCAGACTCACCCCACCCTGCGAAAAGGGTAGAGCGAGAAGAACCTCGCTGTTGCCCGAGTGCAGCCGGGTGGTGGCGAAAGATGCCGACTCGAGGAGACCAACATGGCCAAGTTCTTCATCGGAACGCCGTCTGACGAACTTGCGATACGCGCCGAGTCGCGGGGGCCGGCATTGGAGGCGCTGTCCGGCAACGACACTGGACTGCTCGGGTTCCACGGCGATCCCAGGCTGCAGGAAACGACTGTTGCCAGCGACGCGGGCAGGGCCGGCGTATTCGGTGCCAGCGAGAACGGTGCGGGCGTCCTCGGCTACGCGCGAGCCGATGACATGCCGGCGGTGTACGCGTTCGGCGGCTTGCTAGCGATCGCGCTCGGCAAGGACTTCGCGGCAGAGTTCCGCGGTGACGTGAAGGTGACAGGTGACATCCTGCTCGCCGGCGCGGACTGCGCCGAGCAGTTCGATGTGCGCGGCGGCAGTGAGATCGAGCCCGGGTCGGTACTTGTCATCGATGAGAGCGGCGGCTTGCGGCAAAGCGATATTGCATACGACACCAAAGTCGCCGGAGTCGTTTCGGGAGCCGGTGACTATCGGCCCGGACTGATTCTGGATAAGCAGTCTTCGTCCCCGGAGCGCTTGGCCGTCGCCCTGATAGGCAAGGTCCATTGCCGAGTCGACAGCGAATACGGCGCCATCGCGGTGGGCGATCTGCTGACCACCTCGCCGACACCCGGACATGCCATGAAGGCCAGTGATGCTAATCGGGCGTTCGGCTCAGTGCTGGGTAAGGCCCTGGCTCCGTGGGCGGGCGGGCGTGGACTGATTCCCACACTCGTGCTCTTGGGGTGAGTTCGAAAAACGTTGGAGGTGGTCGGGAATGGAACAGAGCACTGTTCGAGCATTCGCCGAGCGGGTCGGTAGGGGCGAACTCGGCCCGGATATCCAGGTTCGCTACCGCGTCTCCGGGGGCATGCCGAGCCAACGGCTCGACTGTGAGGTCGTCGTGGATTCCGTTGGTGGAGCGCGTATTTCACGCTTCGACGCACAGGTCGGCGACGAGGTCGAGCGCGAGTCGATTCCACCGGAGCGACTCGACGTTCCCGAGCTTCTACGTGCCGTGAGTCGCGGTCTCTACAGCTTGACGCCTGCCTCCGAACGTATGACTCGGTTGCCCGACAGCCTGCTCGGCTCTTTGACGATCGTCGTCAGCGGAGCTGAAGAATCCTTCCGTTTCGTACCCGAGCAAGAGCAGCGGGAAGTACTCGGCAAGGCTGTTGCGCCGTCGATGGATCGAGCGCTACAGAAGTTCTGGAACCTCGCCCTGGGGCAATCGCAATCGCAAGGAAACGGGTCATGAGAGACCTCAGCGTGCGGGGCGTATACCGCCGATACGTGGTGGAACCCGCCATTGAATTCTATGGAACCACTGACCCGGCGATTGTAGGAGACCCCAAGAACTTTCGGGTCAAGAAGGACATCATGGCAGGAGGCCTCGGTTCCCTCAGAGCGCAGCTGGAGAATTTGGCCAGGGTCCAGGTTGGGCCCGCCGATTGGTATCAGACCGTCTGCGACGACATTGTCGGGAAGGTGGAGTTCACGCAGACGTGGACGCACATAGACGTGCGAATTCAGCTGGTTCCGGATTCGGGCATCACACCCTCGGTCATCGGCTCGCTGCAGAGCGTTTGGCAGACCGGTATCGAGTCGACATGGAACAACCCGGCCAGGCTGCCCGGCGCGGCTCCGCAACAATGGAAGTGCGCACGAACCGACGAGGTCCCGTGTCGAGTTTCATTCCGAGTGCACTGGGTAACCACGGGCACGGATCTGCGGGTCTTCGTACACAACGGACCCGGCAGGTCAAGCGAATCCAGTTGGTACACAACAGATCCGGGTTCGACCGCAGCCCACGAATTCGGGCACATGCTGGGCCTGCCCGACGAGTACGCCGACCCGGACGGTTGCCCGGATCGAGCACCCGTCGGGACAGGAACCGTCATGGACAACACCTCGAATTTCGTGCCGCAGAGGCTCGTTCAGTGGGTGGCCGACACCATCGGATCAAATCTGCAGTAGCTCGCGACGACGGACGGTAGCTCGCGCCGCGGTCAGCCAGCACCTGGCCGAACTCCGCTTCACCGTACTGGTCGAGACCCGCCGCGACGGTCGCCACGTCATCTACCGCATCCGCGACGGCCACCTCGCTCGACTCGTGCGAGAAGGACTCAACCACGCCGACCACGTCGTCACCGGCGAACCCCCGCACATCTGACAGCCGAACACCTCATCCGGACACACCGCCGGCGACCGCTTGTCGGTGTACCGCGACGGTTTCCGGTTTCGTGCAGCGGGTAGGGCCTGGATATGAGCTTGGCTGAGTACCGGAAAAAGCGGTCGGGCCACAGTCCCGAACCCCGCGGACGGCGGCGCCGGGGGGCGCGCAGAGCGCCGCATTTCGTGATCCAGCACCACGCGGCGAGTACCGATCACTACGACTTCCGGCTCGAGATCGATGGCGTGCTGGTGTCCTGGGCGGTGCCGAAGGGGCCATCGACAAACCCGAAGGACAAACGGATGGCCCGCCGCACCGAGGACCACCCGTTGGAATATGAGACGTTCGAGGGCGTCATTCCCGAGGGCGAATACGGCGCCGGGCGCGTCATCGTGTGGGACCGCGGGACGTACGACAATGACAGCCCACACGCGATGGCGCAGTCTCTGGAGCGAGGGCACCTGTCGTTCACGCTCGACGGCGAGAAGTTGCGCGGCGGCTACGCGCTCACCCGCATCCGGCAGGGCAAGGGCGAGACATGGCTGCTGGTCAAGAAATCCGACGCCGACGCCGACGCGCGCCGTCGACCGGTGCGCAGTCAGCCGGAATCGGTCTTGTCCGGACGGACCCTTGACGACTTGTCGCAATCGGAGTCGTGATGATTGATGGCTTGCCGGAGGAATTGCGTGCGGCGATGCGTGCCGAGACCGTGCCCGCTTGGCGGCCGCCGACGCTGGCCACGCTCACCGATAAGCGCTTCTCCGATCCGCACTGGATCTTCGAACGAAAACTCGACGGCATGCGCTGCCTGGCTTTCCGCAACGGTGAGCGGGTGCGGCTGCTGTCGCGCAATCGGCAACCGCTGGACGGCACCTATCCCGAGGTTCTCGACGCGCTCGCCGCACAGAAATCGTCGCGGTTCGTCGTGGATGGCGAGGTCGTGGCATTCGAGGGACGACGGACCAGTTTCGCGCGGCTGCAGCACCGCCTGGGCATCACCGACCCGGATGAAGCCAGGGCGACGGGAATCGCCGTCTTCTACTACCTGTTCGATCTTCTGCATCTCGACGGGTATACGACCACCGAGATACCGTTGCTGTGGCGAAAACGACTGCTGCGCAACGCATTTAATTTCAACGATCCGCTGCGCTACTGCCAGCACCGAGTCGGCGACGGCGAGGCCGCCTACCGAGCGGCGTGCGCACGCGGAGACGAGGGCGTAATCGCCAAGTCGGCCGACTCGCGTTATGCCGGACGCCGCTCGACCGACTGGCTGAAATTCAAATGCGTACGAGACCAGGAATTCGTGATCGGCGGCTACACCGCACCGCGCGGCAGCCGAATCGGGTTGGGAGCGCTGCTGGTGGGCTACCACAGCGGACGCGACCTGGTCTACGCGGGCAAGGTGGGCACGGGCTTCGACACCGCGACACTGCACAGCCTGCACGACCAGCTGTCGGGCATCGAACAGCACAGCCCACCGTTCACCCGAGACCTGGTCCGCCAGCCCGATGCCCGCTGGGTGCGACCGGAGTTGGTAGCGCAGGTGGCATTCACCGAATGGACCCGCGACGGCAAACTGCGCCACCCGCGCTACACCGGACTGCGCATCGACAAGAACGCCGACGACGTGGTGAAGGAGACTCGCTGATGGCACGCATCGACATCGAGATCACCCACGCCGACCGGGTACTTTTCCCCGGCGACGGCATTACCAAAGGTGATCTCGTGGACTACTACTCCGAGGTGGCAGAGGTGATGCTGCCGCATCTGAGGGGGCGGCCGCTGGCCGTGCGGCGGTATCCGCGCGGCATCGACGAACAGGGCTTCGTCCAACAGGACTTCGCCGACTCGTCGATGCCGGACTGGATGACGCGCGCCGAAGTTCGCAAAGAAGGCGGCACCGTCGTGCATCCCATCGCCGACCGCCGCGAGGCACTGGTGTGGCTGGCCAACCAGGACTGCATCACCCCGCACGCATGGCTGTCCCGAGAGGGCGACACACCCGATCGACTAATTTTCGACCTGGACCCCTCCGACCGGGACTTCGACGCGGTACGAGCAACCGCCCGCATGTGCGCCGACGTTCTGGACGATCTCGGGCTGGCCACCTACGTCCAAACCACCGGATCGCGGGGCCTGCACGTCGTCGCACCGCTGCGGGCCGACACCGACTTCGATACCACACGCCGGTTCGCGCGTGCGGTCGCCGAGGTGGTCGTCGACGACGATCCCGCGCAGCGCACGGTGGAAATCCGCAAGGACAAGCGCGGTGATCGCGTGTACATCGATGTCATGCGCAACGCCTACGCGCAGACCGCCGTCGCCCCGTATGCGGTGCGGGCCCGCCCCGGCGCCCCGGTGGCCACCCCGCTCGAGTGGCACGAGTTGGACGATCGCGCAATGCAACCCGACCGCTTCACGATCCGAGATGTGCCCAAACGAATCGCCGAACACGGCGACCCCTGGGCCGACATGCAGCGACACGCCCGCTCTCTCACCCGACCCCTGCAGCGGTTACACCCCGATCAGCCTTGAGCTTCCCGCTCCGCCCATCGGTATCCAAAGGCTGTCATTGGACTTTCGATTTCCGCGCGGACATGCGGACCGTGGCAACAGCGCCGTTCTCCCTCAGGTTCGGCGGTTGATCGTGCGGCGCCGGGTCGCGGCACGATAGGCGCCGTAGTGGCCGAAAAGGACTGCCACCACCAGGATTGCGACACCGATAGCACCTAGCCACGGGTAGAGGGCAGCTCCGACCGCGGTACCGATGAGGACGTGCGCGGCAAGGGCGATGCCGAGCACGACGATCACGATGACAGTGCGGGTGCGGCTGGTAATCATGCACTTCTCCTGGTTTCTAGTCTGTTATGAGCACTCGCTCACTACGTCTGCTATTGTGAGCGCATGCTCATAACTGTGTCAACGCGCGTGCGGGGCGCCCATGCCTAGGCCACTGCCGCCAGCTGTCATGGCCACGACCGGCGGTGATCCGGATGCGGTGCGGGCGCACATCCTGGCCTCCGTTCGGCGGGTGATCGACACCCGAGGGCTTGCGGCAGCCTCGACCCGGGCCATCGCCGAGGAGGCCGGGCTGTCCGGCGGCGTGCTGTACAACTACTTCGGCAATCGGGTCGAACTGGTGGCCGCGGCCGTCGTGGATCGCGCCGCGACGCTGACCGACGCCGTCGGCGAACTCGCGGAGCGGGCCGGCCGGGACACCGTCGCGCAGAACCTGTGCTGGTTCGTCGACCGGGCGGTGCGAGTACTCGACGACCTGGTGCCCCTATTGGCGGCAGCGTTCTCCGACGAACGACTGATGTTGGAGATTCGCGCGCAGATCGCGCGACTGCCGGCGACCCGGCCGCTGGTCGATCCGCCCGGTGTCGTGGAGCGGTACCTGCGGGCCGAGCAACGCCTCGGCCGGGTCCGCCGCGATGCGGACTGCGCATCCGTCGCACATCTGGTCGCGGCGACCTGCCACGACGACGCATTCCATCGCCATCTCGCCGGAACCGGCACGCCCCGCCGCTCACATGAGCCGGAGATGGTGCTGCTCGCCGAATCGATCACCCCGGACCAAGACGCCACCGAGACAACAGGAGAGAACCCGTCATGATCACAATCGCGATCGTCGTCGCGGTGGCCGGTGCCGCCGCAGCCGTACTGGCCATTGTTGCTCGCACGGTATACACGGCACACCAGCGTCCAGAGCCCCATCGGCACCGGTCACCGCTGCGGCGACCCATCCTGGCCGCCGTCGGCCAAGCCATCAGGTTGCTGCTGCGAAGCGGAATCCGGCTCGGGCCGGTGATGATGCTGACAGTTGCGGGCCGACGTTCCGGAGTCCCGAGATCGAACCCGGTCGACGTGTTCGAACACGACGGGCGCCGCTGGCTCATCGCCACCCACACCGCCGAGGCCGCCTGGGTGCACAACCTGCGGGCCGCGGGGCGCGGATCACTGACGCGGGGACGCCGACTGGTCGAGTTCACCGCCGCCGAGGTACCGGCCGCCACCGCCGCCACCATCCTCGAATCCGTGGCCGGACCACGGCTGTCCAAACCGATCGGCGGACTTGTGCTGCGCCAAACCCTCGGTCTCGACACCGAATCCGGTCCCGGCGATTTCGCCCGTGCCGCAGCCGACCACCCGGTCTTCGAACTGCACACCACCGCCGACACCCGGACCGCCTCCCCGGCGCGGGACCGCGCACTGCCCACCCTGCTGATCGGAACGGGCGTACTCGTCATCCTGGCCCACGCGCTACTCGGCATCGCGAACGTGTTCGGCACCGGCCAATGGCTCAGCGGCATCGTCATCGGCGCGCTCATCGCCGGGTTGGGCAATCACCTCCGTATCTTCGGCACCACATCCCAACACGCCGACACGCAAAGCCATCACTGAACCAACCCAGTCCACGCCAGTTGCCCGAGGCGCCGTTTCCACGCTCCTCGACAGCACGTCCGTCCGTCACGACTCACCGTCGCGCACAACGCATCGGAAGCCGAGGTGGCAGGTGGCGGTGTCCTCGGTCTGACCTTGTCGGGCGGCGGGCCGGTAACGCAGGCAGTAGTCTGCCGCGCACAGGTACGAGCCGCCCTTGATGATGCGGCGTGGAAAGCGTTGCGGCGCTGTCGATTCGGGTGTGTCCACGTGCGGGTTGCGTGGAGCACAGCAGGTCGGCGTCGGGTGCTGAGGGCGGAAGTAGTCGGTGGTCCACTCCCAGACGTTGCCGGTCATGTCGTGCAGGCCATAACCGTTGGGTGAATAGGTACCGACCGCTGTGGTGCCGGGTATCCGGGTCTGCCCCCGGCCGGGGTGGAATTGCCAGGGAAAGGCGCCGACCCAGATATTGGCCATCCGCCGGCCGGTGGGTTCGAACTCCTCGCCCCAGGCGTAGGTGGCCCCGTCCAGTCCGCCGCGAGCGGCATACTCCCATTCGGCCTCGGTGGGCAGCTGTTTGCCGACCCAGGCCGCGTATGCCGCCGCGTCGGCATAGGCGACCTGGGTGACCGGGTGGCGGTCGAGCCCGTCGAGTGTGCTGCCGGGCCCGTGCGGGTGGCGCCAGTTCGCCCCGGGGAAATATCGCCACCAGCGGCGCCAATTGTCCAGCGGCACTGGTCCTCTGGTGGGCCGGAACACAAGTGCGCCGGGTATCAGGCTCTCCGGTTCGGCGTCCGGGTAATCCTCGGCCGCGGGGGTTCGTTCGGCGATCGTGACGTAGCCGGTCTGCTTCACGAAGCGCCGGAACGCGGCGTTGGTCACCGGGTGCGAATCGATCCAGAACGGATCGACCCGCACCCGGTGCACCGGCCGCTCTTCGGGGAAGAAGTCGTCCGACCCCATCGCGAAGTCGCCGCCGGATATCCGGACCATGCCGCGGCGTAGATCGGCGCGGATCACGGTAGCCATGGACCTCCCTCAGTCGCGCGAAAATGCCGCGGCCGCAGCCATTTCCAGATCCTGATAGGGTTTGCCGCTCACGTCCTCGATGACCTGGTGCATGGTTCCGCCGGTGAACGGGAACGGTGAGCGGTAGCGCGTGGAAACGGACTGACCGCTGTCGCGGCCGACGCGGATTCCCTCCCCGACGCCGGAGAACACGATGGGTTGGGTCCGCATGTCCTCTAGTGAGCCGACCGGATTCTCATCGATGTACAGGACGGCCTCACCGGTGGGTGTGAAGTTGTCGGGGCGGGTTCCCTGGCGTTCGTACCGGATCCCGAGGATGTGGTCGCCCAGCGGTACCGTTCGATCGGAGACGATGGTCTGCTCTTCCTCGCCGAGGAAGTTGTAGGTGTAACAGAGATGGCCGTCCTTGACGTACAAGGTGTGTCCACCGAGTCTGCCGCCGTGGGCGAAGAGCACCCCCTCGGCATCGGCACTGTCGATCGTCGCCTCCGCGAGCAGCGCGAACGACCGTCCCTGAATCTCCAGCGCCGCACCGGGTCCCACCTCCGCGACGCCCGGATAGTAGACAGCGCTGTCCCGCTTCGCGCCGTAGGTCGGGCGGTAGCGGGTCATCATGGAGATGACGTCGAGATCGTTCAGCGGCATGCCGTTGTATTTCTCGGCCTCGGAGAACCACAGCGCCTTCATCTCCTCGAGCTTCTCGGGATGAACGTCGGCAAGGTCGTGCATCTGGCTGCGGTCCTGCTCGATATGGAACAGTTCCCAGCGGTCCTGGTCGAAATGTCCCCAGCCGGACGGGCATGCCGCGTGAATGGTGTCGGCGAACCACCCGCGATGCCAGATCCCGCGCGTGCCCAGCATCGAATAGAACTGCGTGTGCTTGCCGACGTCCGCGTTCGGGTCATCGAACAACGCCCGGAAATTGACCCCTTCCAGGGGCCGTTGCTTCACATTCTTCACCGTTTCCGGGGGCGTGATGCCGAGCAGGTCGTAGACGGTCGGGGTGATATCGCAGACGTTGAGGTACTGGTGGCGCAACTCGCCGCGGGCCGCCATCCCGGCCGGCCACGACATCAGGCACGGGTCGGCTATGCCGCCTTCGTGCGAGGCATATCGCTTGTACAGCTTGTACGGGGTGTTGAACGCCATCGCCCACCCGATGCTGTAGTGGCTGTAGGTGGTCGGCGAACCCAGCTCGTCGAGCTTGCCCAGACTGTCCTCGATCGTGTCGAGGTAGCCGTTGAAGAACTTCATCTCGTTGGCAGTGCCGTTCGGACCGCCCTCGCCGCTGGCGCCGTTGTCCGAGAAGGCGACGATGATGGTGTTGTCCAGCTGGCCGCTTTCCTCGAGATAGTCCAGCAGTCGGCCGATCTGCGCGTCGGTGTAGGACAGGAATCCGGCGAACACCTCCGCCTGCCGCCGGAACAGCCGCTTCTCGTCCTCCGACAGCGAATCCCACGCTCGCACCGTGTCCAGCATCGGCCACGGCTTGCCGTCTGCGCTGGTGACATTCGCGTACGGATTCATCGGCGACAGTTCGGTGTTCTCGGGCACCAGACCCATGCGCTTCTGGTTCTCCAGCACGATCTCGCGATACTTCTCGTAGCCCATATCGAACCGGCCGCGGTACTTGTCGGCCCATTCCCGTGGCACGTGGTGCGGCGCATGCCCGGCGCCCGGGCACAGGTAGGTGAACCACGGCTTGTCGGGGGCGACCACCTTCGCGTCGCGAATGAACTCGATCGCCTTGTCGGCCAGATCCTTCGACAGGTGATATCCGTCTTCCGGTGGGTACGGCTGCGGGATCGGGTGGTTGTCGTACACCAGATTCGGATACCACTGGTCGGCCTCTCCCCCGAGGAAACCGTAGAACCGCTCGAAACCGCGTCCCAGCGGCCAATGCCGCTTGGACGCGGCCAGATTCTCCTCTTCCAGCGGTGTCATATGCCATTTGCCGACCGCGTACGTATTCCACCCGCGTTCGGCGAGAACTTCCGAGCACAGTGCGGTTTCGGCCGGTATGCGACCACACATGCTCGGGAACCCGTCGGTGAACTCCTCGATGGTCGCCATCCCGACCGAAGTCGCATTCCGACCGGTCATCAAGGAGGCACGAGTGGGTGAACACAGGGCGGTGGTGTGGAACTGCGTGAACTGCAGACCACGATCGGCGATGCGCTTCATATTCGGCATCTCGACCAGACCGCCGTAGCAGTCCCAGGTGCCGATCCCGATGTCGTCCCACACCAGGTACAGCACATTCGGGGCGCCCTTCGGTGCCTTCGGCTCCGCGAAAGGTCCCCAGTCGGGCTCCGAATCACGTATATCGAGCGCGATCTTTCCCTCGAACTTCCTGGCCATACTCCACCTCCGGTAACGAGAGCTGTCCGTTCGCCATTGATCCTGTTGTCCTCAACTGCCCCAGTAGCGGTACCGCATCCGCTGCGGAAACCCCGCCTCCACGCACCCCAGCATTCTCTCAGCAACCACGACATGGCGGGTCGATGGGCGATATTTTCCGGAAATGCCGCATTTGCTCGGCGCGCGGAACCTGACGCCACGCCGTGACCCGCGAAAACACCCCCGCTGACGCGTCGTTTTGCCAGAATGACGCCATGCCTATGTCATCCGCGCAACCATCCGGATCGACGCTGCGCCAACTGTCCACCCCGAGAGCCGCCGCCGGCGCGGGGATCGTTTTCGCCATTCTGTTCGGCATCATTTTGGTGCTCCTTCGCATAAGAATGCCCGAGCGCGTTGGGGATTCGAGCGGATGGCTGAACGGCCAGCGTTCCGGCATCGAAATCGCTACCGTGCTGATGCCGTTCGCGGGGATCAGCTTTCTGTGGTTCATCGGTGTAATGCGTGACGGGTTCGGACGCCTCGAGGACCGGTTCTTTTCCACGGTCTTCCTGGGCAGCGGACTGCTTTTCTTGGCGATGATGTTCGTGGCCACCGCGGTCGCCGCCGGTTTGACCGCCACCAAACAGGGCGTTGCCGACCCGCGTGCACACCTCGAGGTGATCGAATTCGGCAAGATGATGATGCTGTCCGCCAGCAAGACATACGCACTGCGAATGGCTGCGGTGTTCATGATTTCGCTGGCCACCATTTGGCTGAAGACGGGGTTGATGCCGCGCTGGTTGGTGGTGATCACCTATCTGGCCGGACTCGCGCTGCTGATCGTCAGCGAGCTCTCGATGTGGGTCACGCTGGCCTTTCCCGCCTGGGTGCTGATTGTGAGCGTCCTGCTGCTGGTGTGGGCGCGGCGCATCGAAGAGCTTCCCGGCCAGGAGGCTTCTACTGACACAGCGGGCGATTGAACGAAATCCCTGAGGCGATGGCGTCATTAGTCATCGGGGCCGGGGGTGGACAAATAGACACAAGGGCGTAAGGCTGTTTGTGAAGTGCCGGTTACTCGCCGGAGGGATCCAATACCCGTCGGTGCGGGGCCGCGATCAGCCACTTCGAAGCGAGCGACGATGGATGAGGACCTCGGCGCGAGCGCACTCGGCGCCGGTGCGACCCGCGCGACGGCAACGCAGACCGCGTTGACGACTCTGGTTGCCCAGTTCGCCGGAGACTGGCAATCATCGAGCGAACCACCCGATCTTTCCGCCCACCTGCCGATCGAGCCCGCGCTGCGGCGGACCACGTTGATCGAACTGATCAAAGTCGATCTGCACGAACGGTGGCAGCGCAGCGACGACGCGCTGCGCCTCGCCGACTATCGCGAACAGTTCCCGGAATTGGCCACTGCCCCGCTGCCGCCCGATCTCATCTATGAGGAGATCAGTGCCCGCAGCTGCCGCAATGACGTCGACCTCACCGAGTACGAGCACGACTATCCGACCCAGATGGCCTGCATCACCGAGACTTTCGATGTCGGCGGTCTGCGCAGCACACTGCTGGCCGACCCCACGGCCGTCGATGCTCTCGACTCCATCAATACCGGCGCATCCGTCGACGATTTCGATCTACTGCTGCCGTTGGGCAGCGGCGCCTTCGCGCGCGTATTCCTGGCTCGGCAGCGATCGCTGAGCCGACTGGTGGCTGTGAAGATCTCCCGCGACCGCGGCGCCGAACCGCAGACGCTGGCCCAGCTCGACCACGACTACATCGTTCGTGTCTTCGATCAGCGTCAGCTCGCCGAACAGCATCTGAAGCTGATGTACATGCAATACGTGCCCGGCGGCACCCTGTTGGGCGTGCTGCGACTGCTGAACAGCACCCCACCGGAGCGGCGCACCGGCAAGCTGCTGCTGCAGGCCATCGACTCCGCGACCGCGACCGGCGGCGTGCTCGAGCCCCAGCCCTCGCCCGCGCGCGCGGAACTGGAACAGCTCACCTGGCCGGAAACCGTGGCCTGGCTGGGCGCCCGCTTGGCCGCCGCGCTCGACTACGCCAACCACCACGGTGTGCTGCACCGCGACATCAAACCCGCGAATGTGCTGCTGACCGCCGATGGCCAGCCCAAACTGGCCGATTTCAACATCAGCTTCAGCCGTCACCTACCCGGCGCGAATCCCGTCGCCTACTTCGGCGGCTCCCTGGCCTACATGTCCCCCGAACAGCTAGAGGCCTGCCATCCCAACCTGGCGACCACTGCCGCCGATCTCGATACCCGCAGCGACCTCTACTCGCTGGCGGTGGTCCTGTGGGAGCTACTCACCGGACGGCGGCCGTTCGACGACGGGAACATAGTCGGCGAATCGGAGCAATCGCTGCAGGCGATGATCGATCGACGCCGCCGGCCCGTCGATGCGTTGGAGGCCGACCTTCCTCCCGACTGCCCGGCCCTACTGTGTCATGCACTACTGACCTGCCTTGCGCCCGACCCCGCCGACCGCTATCCCAGCGGCGCCGAACTCGCCCAGCGACTCGAATTGAGCCAGGACCGGGTGGCCAGAGACCTGGTCGACCCGCCCGCACACAGCCTGCGGGCACGGCTGCGCATGCGGCCGATTCCGGTGGTGCTTCCGGCGAGCATGATCGGCCAAGTCGCGGCCGGACTGTACCTGTCGGCGCACAACGTCCGGCTGATCCAACTCCAACTGGGCTCCGAGGCTGCGGGGCGGCTGACCCACCTGGGCTACGTGGTGATCGGGATCTCCTATCCGGTCGCCATCGCCGGACTGCTGTACTGGTGCCGCAATGTCTTCCTGGTGCCCGACGGCCTGCGCCGGGGCAAACACTTCGACGAGACCACCCTCGCGCGTGCGCGCGCCGACACCCTCGCCTGTGCCGACCGGATCGCGGCAGTCGCGTTCACCGGATGGATCCTGGCCATGGGTATCTTCCTGGTGAAGCTGCTGTCGCTGGGGCCGATGCCGGGCGGGCTGCTGGCGAATTTGATCGCCTCGAGCCTCGTCGCAGCCACGGTGGCGGTCGTGTACACCTACTTTCCGGCCACCTTCTTCGTACTGCGCTGGTACTACCCGGGTTTGGTCGCCGCCGGGCACCTCTCCCCCGACGATGCCATCCGGCTGCATCGGCTTATCCAGCGCAGCCGCATGTATCTCGGTGTGGCAGCTTCGGTTCCGCTGATCGGCGTTCCACTAGGGCTGATGTTCTTGACTCCGCAACAGCAGCACACGGTGATCGGCTCGATGGTAGCCCTCTGTGTCGGTGGGCTTATCGCCTTCGCCGTCGCCCTGCGCACCTTCTACGCCCTGCAATCGGATCTGGTGGCCCTCAATCGCATCGTGAGTCCCCATTCTCACGCCTGACCGCGCGTTGACTGCCGAACGAATCCGGATACAGCACAGCGTGACTCGGGCGGAACAGCGCCGCGTCCGGTGCTCGCAGCCCGCGGGCCGAGCCGATTCCGGTAGCTCTCGGCGTTCACGTGCCGGTGCCGAAAACAAGCTGACAGATTGACAATGAGTGTAGCGATGTAACACACTCTCGGGGCTTATAGGTCATCGGAAGAGAGGCTGGCCAGTGACCGATAATGCTCGTGCGGCGCTGGAGTTGGTTCGGGACTCGAGCCAGTTCAAGTGGTATGTGATCCCGCTACTTCTCATCGTCCTCTACGTGTATGCCACCGAGGTGGAGCGCCGGAACTGGAACGTGTTGTTCGGCGGGCTGGCGCTGTGGGGGATGGACTGGTTCAACGAGATCTGGAACGCCCTGGTCTTCCACGGCACCGGTCGTGCGCCGGTATGGGGCGCGACCGGGCCCACCGCCTATCAGATCCTGATCGGCCTCAATATCGAGATTTGCTTCATGTTCGCGATCATGGGCGTGGCCGCCGCGAAGCTGTTGCCGCCGCGCGAGATACGCGTCTTCGGGCTGCCCAACCGCCCGGTGTTGGTGGCAGTGAACGCGGCGCTGGCTGTGGGCGTCGAGATCGTGCTCAATAAGATCGGCGTGCTGACCTGGGATTGGTCCTGGTGGCAGGCGAGCTTCCCGCCGCTGATCTGGCTGATCGGTTACGTGCCGTTCTTCGCGGCCTGCTTCTGGGTGTACGATCTGCCCACGGTGCGCGCCAAGGCCGTCGTCGTGGGCGCGATCCTCGGAATCGACGCGGTGGCTCTCATTGTTTTCGGATCACTGGGATGGTTGTGAAAACTGTCGGCGGACGATGACGAGGTGCTGGCGATCGACCGCGTCGGCCGATTCTTCACCATGGATCACGCGCTCAGCGCGCCTCGAGAGTGGAACTGGAGCACCCGCTACGGCACTCCACTGTGGCCCGGCCCCGGCAACGGCGTGCACGTCCAAGACGTCGTGCTGAGTGAGAACGTACGGAGACCCGGAGATATGTAGGTGAATTTGGAGGAACCTACAAAAAGATCCGGCTCAACTGCGCCATCCTTCGTACTTTTTGTTCCTAGCTGCGCCGTTGGCGAAGGGGTGTACTACTTACCGCAAAGGTTCGCCGCCGGACCAGCAGGCCTCAGAAAACCAGTCTGCGCGGTTACCGTGCTGGATAGCTGCCTCAGGTAGACCCTACCTATGCGCGGCACCGCTTCCTGATCATCGAATATTGCCGATTGCCAGGCGTGGGTTTCACAGCCGGAAGGATCGAAAGGTGCGACGCGCGATTACGGACCGAACCCCTCGGGTCCCGCATCCCCCGGCGGTGTCCAGCAGGTGACATTTCGTTCGATGTCCGACCGCACCACAGGGCAGAAGTAAAGCGATGGAATGCCATGTAGCAGTCCAGTTTCCGGGTTGGCCGCCGTTGCACTATTGGGCCGACTCCGTAGCGGCGCACACTTTTGCGAAGGCGATCTATGCGATGAGACTGGCTACGGTTCTGATCGATAGAGATATGCGCAAGGCTCTGCAGCCCCTGCCTTGTCAGCAGCTCTGGACATGAGCTCACATCGGAGCCGAACATGGTCGGTGCCGATATGTTCGAACAATATGCGGCAGAGGCCGTGCCGATCGCTCAGCCGTTCAGGTGCTCAGTGATTCACATGGCCAGCGGCTCGGGCGGTCAGCGACTCAGCACCGTCGTATCGAAGTAATGCCGCGAGGCCCGGTACACATGCCGACCCATTTCGATCGGGCGTCCGGAATCATCGAAGGCGACCCGCTGCATCGTCAGCAACGGTGCATTCGCGCGCTCCTCCAGTAGCTGCGCCTCGGCCCGGGTGGCGCTGCGCGCACCGATCCGCTGGCGCGCCAGTGCGATGTGAATCCCCTTGGCCCGCAGGCATTCATAGAATCCGTGCAGTTCGAGCTGGTCGGGCGCGGGCGCGAATTCGGCGGGGACGTAATTGGTCATGACGGCCAGCGGCTCGGTCCCGGCCCGGCGCAGCCTGCGGAAGGTCACGAAGCGGGCGTCCTCGGGCACGCCGAGTTCCTTGGCGATATCGGCATCCGGCGCACCGAGCTGATAGTCGAGTAATTCGGTGGTCGGCTCCTGCCCCGCAGTGAGCAGGTCGTCGTAGAGGCTGGTCAATTCGACCGGGCGACGCACCTGATTCTGCACCACCTGGGTGCCCACCCCGCGCCGGCGCATCAACAGCCCCTTATCGACCAGCGCCTGGATCGCTTGACGAGTGGTCGGCCGGGATAGATTGAGCCGTTTGGCCAGATCCAGCTCGTTCTCGATGCGGTCACCCGGTGCGAGCCGACCTGCCAGGATCGCGTTCTCGATGCCTTGTGCCAGTTGAAAATACAGCGGGACCGGGCTCGTGCGGTCGATCGCGACATCCAGTGGCGCTGGCATCGGGGCTCCTCGGGGCGGGCGCTGGTCAACGCCGTTTCCTCCACTCTAGGTCACTACGCACTGTCTCGCTTACGTATGTCTGTAAGTCAGTATGTCCGGACAAAGTCTTGACAAGCGGGTACGGCGGGGCACAGTCTGGACAGGCGCAAGTGCCCGTCCACAAGGACCAATCTGGAGTCAGCCTGTGAACGCTCAATTCGAGGTCGTGTCGACCGGTCGGGTCGGCGTCGACATCTATCCGCTCCAAACCGGGGTGGGTCTGGAAGATGTCGAGACCTTCGGCAAGTTCCTCGGTGGCAGTGCCGCCAATGTCGCCGTGGCGGCGGCGCGGCTGGGACGGCGCACCGCGCTGTGGTCCGGTGTCGGCGCCGATCCGTTCGGCCGATACGTGCGACGCGAACTGGTCCGCCTCGGCGTATCGGACGCCCTCGTGCAGACCACCGGCCGCTTGCCGACACCGGTGACCTTCTGCGAGATCTTCCCGCCCGACGATTTCCCGCTGTACTTCTACCGCGAGCCCAGCGCGCCGGACCTGCAGATCACCGCTGGACAGGTGGATCCCGACATTATCCGCGGTGCGGGCGTCTACTGGTCCACTGTCACCGGATTGTCCCAAGAGCCCTCTCGGACAGCGCATTTCGATGCCTGGTCGGTGCGGGAACGCAGACCGCTCACCGTGCTCGATCTGGACTACCGACCGATGTTCTGGGCCGACGAGCACCAGGCCCGCGAACAGGTGCGCCAAGCGCTGACACAGGTCACGGTGGCGGTGGGCAATCGCGAGGAGTGCCGCATCGCCGTCGGCGAGACCGACCCGCATCGCGCCGCCGACGCGCTGCTGGATCTGGGTGTCGAACTGGCCATCGTCAAACAGGGTCCGGATGGCGTGCTCGGCAAGACCCGCCACGAATCGGTGGTGGTGCCGCCCGCCACCGTCGAGGTGGTCAACGGCCTCGGCGCCGGAGACGCCTTCGGCGGCAGCCTGTGTCACGGATTGTTGTCCGGCTGGGATCTGGAGACCATCCTGCGTCGCGCCAATGCCGCCGGGGCCATCGTGGCCGCCCGGCTCGAATGCTCCACCGCCATGCCGACCGGCGCCGAAATCGACGATCTCGTCGCGCTGTCATTGACCGGAAAGGCCCAGAAGTGAAGGTAGCGTCGCGCAGCGATTCGTTGACCGGCGGGCCCAAAGCCACCCTGGCACCGCCGACCGTCGGGGTGGGTTCGTATGCCGAGCTGACCGAGTTGCGGGCGGCCGATCCCGGCGCCATTGCCAGGGCCTTCGCCACGCGGACCCGCCGCGGTCTTGTGCGTGGCGACGGCCGGTTGATGATCATCGCCGCCGACCATCCGGCCCGCGGCGCATTGTCGGCCTCCGGCAATCCCATCGCCATGAACAATCGCAAGGAACTGCTGGACCGGCTGGTCACGGCATTGGACCGGCCAGGCGTGGACGGTGTGCTCGGCACCGCCGACATCATCGAGGATCTGCTGCTGCTCGGTGCGCTCGAGGACAAGGTCGTATTCAGCTCGATGAACCGTGGCGGCATCGCGGGAGCGGATTTCGAGCTCGACGACCGGATGACCGGCTATACCGCGCGGGCCACCGCCGCGGCCGGGCTCAATGGCGCCAAGATGCTCAACCGGTTCGATCTCACCGATCCGGGGACCCTGTCGATGATGACCGCGAGCGCGGCCGCCATCGATGAGCTCGCCGCACTCGGCTTGGCCGCGATGCTCGAGCCGTTCATGTCGCACCGGCCCGGCGGGCCGGGGACCAAGGTGGTCAACGACCTGTCACCGGATGCGGTCATCAAGAGTGTTCATCTGGCGCAGGGCCTGGGCTCGACATCCGCCTATACCTGGTTGAAGCTGCCCGTCGTCGCGGAGATGGAGCGGGTCATGGACGCCACCACCCTGCCCACCCTGCTACTCGGTGGCGACCCGGAGACAGATCCGGAAGACACCTACGCCGGTTGGGCGAAAGCCCTTGCGCTGCCGGGAGTTCGGGGCCTGATCGTGGGCCGCGCCCTGCTGTATCCACGCGACGGCGATGTCGCGGGCGCCGTCGACACGGCCGTTTCGCTGGTGCGGTGATCGAGATGCACAGCACGCATTATGTGCCCGCCTCCCGCAACAATCGTGCGCCGTTCACGGTGGCGCTGACCCAGGAGGCGGCGGGCTGGGATCACTGCAGCCTGCATGTCATCGAACTCGCGCCGGGACAGGCCCATCGCACCCACAGCCGTGGCGATGAGATCGTCGTGGTGCCGCTATCGGGTTCGTGCACCGTGACCAGTGGTGGCGAGTCGTGCGAATTGGCCGGGCGCGACAGTGTTTTCGACGGCCCGACCGACTTCGCCTACATCGGCCGGGACAGCTGCTACACCGTGACCAGTACGGGCGGTGGACGCTTCGCGCTCGGTGGCGCCCGCGCCCAGCGACAGCTGCCGTTCCGCTACATTCCCGCCGCCGATGTGGCCGTGGAGTTGCGCGGCGCGGGCAACTGCAGCCGCCAGGTACACAATTTCGCGACCGCGGACACCTTCGAAGCCGATGCGATCATCGCCTGCGAGGTGATCACGCCGGGCGGGAACTGGTCGTCGTATCCAGCGCACAAACACGACGAGCTCTCCGATACCGAGACCCCGCTCGAGGAGATCTACTACTTCGAATTCGCCCGCGGCGCGGACGATTCGCCGGGTTTCGGCTACCACCGCGTGTACGGGACCCCCGAGCGGCCGATCGATGTGCTCGAGGAGGTCCGCGACGGCGATGTCGTGCTGGTACCGCACGGCTACCACGGCCCATCCATCGCCGCGCCCGGCTACCACATGTACTACCTCAACATCATGGCCGGCCCCGGCCCGGAACGGGCCTGGCGGATCAGCGACGACCCGGCCCAAACCTGGCTGCGCGGCACCTGGACCGATATGCCGATCGATCCGCGACTTCCCATGGGCACGTAGCTCACAAGATCAACGGGAATCCGGGCGGCATCGGAGTGCGCCACAGATTCCCGCTCGATGACTGTTCAGGCCGGAAGGCGGTCCGCGGCAAGGAAATCCGTGATGAAGGTGGCGGCGCGGCGTTCCAGGGCGTCGTATTGGGCGGCGCGGGCCGCGCCGATTGCCGGATCTTCGATGTGGAGTGTGCCGTCGGTGTTGAGGCGCTGGCGCCGCTCCTCGGCATCGGGGAGCAGGCCGACGATGGAGTGTGTGAGGCCGCAGTAGTAGGCGATGCCTCCGCTGAGCTGGGAGTCCAGGGCCTGCTGCATGAAGTCGACGGTCGGGTCGTCAGCGGCGACGCCCGCCAGCCCGAGCCACAGCATGCGTTTGCCCGCCAGCCGGGGCTTGCTACGGCCGTAGGCGAAGCCGTAGTTCCAGACCCTGTCGATCCAGCCCTTCAGAATGGCGGGAGTGTAAGCCCAATAGACGGGGAAGGCGGCAATGATGATATCGGCGGCCAGGATTCGCCGCATGTGCTCCTCCACCTCGGGGGAGAAGATCTTGTCCCGATTGCCCCAGTCGGGCTGGTCGGCCTCCGTCATGCGCGGGTCGAAGCCCTCGGCGTGCAAGTCCAGCAGGTCGATGCGGTAGCCCGCGGCTTCCAGCTGCGCGGTAGTGCGGCGGGCGATGTGCGCGGTAAGCGAATCGGTGCGGTGGTGCGCGACCACCACCAGGGCGGTCCGGGGGTCCTGAGCATCGTTGTTCGACAAGGGATTCCTCCTGGTCGGAATGGTTGCTTGCGAGGTCTCCAGTACATCCGGAACCCTGTGGACGATCCATGGGTGAAAGCACTCAATCAATAGGAGATCGTCTACGCTCGTCGCGTGGACCCCTTGAGCCATCTACTGCGCGGCATCCGAGCCGAGGGCGCGGTGGTCAGCCACGCGCTGCTGGAAGCGCCCTGGACCATCCGTTTCGCCGACCGCGCCCCACTGACCATGATCACCGTGTTGCGCGGCGGCGGCACCCTGGTGCTGGCCGATGGCTCCGAAACCCCGCTCGCCCTGGGCGATACCGCGGTGGTGCGCGGTCCGGACCTCTTCCACGTCGTCGATCGCCCGGCCTCGCTCGGCGGACCGCACACCGAGTACGAGATCGCCTGCTTCGCACCCGGTATCGAGTGCGACGTCGAAGATCTGAGCGGAATCCGCTGGGGCGCAGAGGAGGTGGGTGCGACCGCGCTGGTCGTCGGCGCGTACCAGACCTCGGCGCGCCGTAATGACCGCCTGATGCAGACTCTGCCGCCGATGCTGCTGGTCAGCGAGGGGGTGGAGATGTGCGGCTGGTTCGAGAGCGCTGCCAAGGAGGCGGTCACGCTGAGCGCCGGATCACAGGCGATGATGGACCGGCTGCTGGACTGGGGTCTGGTGTGCACCCTGCGCAGCTGGTTCGAGCAGGCCGGACCCGCCGCACCGGCCTGGTACCGCGGCCTTGCCGACCCGGTGGTCGGTCCCGCTCTGGATGCCATCCACACCACGCCCAGTGCGCCATGGACGGTGGCCTCCCTCGCCGCGCGGGCGGGCGTCTCCCGCGCCCTGTTCGCCAGACGCTTCGCCGCAGTCATGGCCACCCCGCCCCTGACCTATCTCACCCGTTTTCGCATCAATGAGGCCGAAGAGCTCTTGGCCGCAACAGATTTCACTATCGCCCAAGTGGCGAAGACCGTAGGCTACGCGGACCCCTTCGGCTTCAGCGCCGCCTTCAAACGCCACACCGGCCTGAGCCCCACCGCTTTCCGCGCCGCCGCAGCCTGACGCACCGTCAACTTCGCCGCCAGTCCCCGGCAAGGAGACCAGCTGCTCAACTGCTCCGCGTCGCAGGTCCACGCGATGGTCGACGGCGCGATCCGGCACCGAACTCGCCGTGGATCGGCCGGGTCCTCGCTGTGCCCGGTCTCGCGCAGGGCGCCCACCGATCGCGGCCCGCCTAATTTCGCGGTGTTCGAGCGCCTCTCGCGGTGCGGCCGCGGCCGGTGTGGGCGAGCGTCTGCTGTAGCGCTTCGATCGCGGCGTGCAGGTGGGCGGTGACGGTGGCGGTCGAGGTGAGCACGACATGGTGCTGCTGCTGGATCTTCTCGATCTGGCGCAAGGTCTCGAGATCACAGGTGATGTCGTCGAGAACGGACCAGAACTCGAGCGTCTCGATCCCGGTGGTGCGGGGCTGCGTCGCAGCGGGAGTGTCGGTCATGCCGGATCGTGGTGGCCGCGGAGCCGGTCGCGTTCGGCGGTGAGCGCGGCATTGGTGTCGCGCAGTGCGGTGTTGGTGTCCTCGAGGTCCAGGATGCGAGCGATCGCGGCGAGGTTGATCCCCTGCCCTGCCAAGGCGGCGATACGCGCGAGCCGCGCCAGGTCGTCGTCGCTGTAGCGACGGGTGCCCCCTGCGCTGCGGGCGGGGGTGACCAGCCCGTGTTCCTCGTACAAACGCAGCGAATGCGCCCCCATCCCGGCCAG
Organism: Nocardia nepalensis; assembly: GCF_048910785.1. Lineage (NCBI taxonomy): Bacteria > Bacillati > Actinomycetota > Actinomycetes > Mycobacteriales > Nocardiaceae > Nocardia > Nocardia nepalensis. The sequence continues at coordinate 175,219 of NZ_JBKBET010000031.1, forward strand.
CTCGGCGGCCACCGAGATCCCGTACACCGCCTGAGCTGGGCCGGGCCGATGACCGGAGCCGAGTCCGGGCGGGTGGTCGTGATCAGGCAACATCTACAGTCCTCTCTCGCTGTTTCTAGATTACCTCAGCAAGGTTCTTGCACTCTCCTCAGTCGAATGCTAAAAAAGATCTCAGCCAGATGACAGAGATTATCTGAGCCCCGTCGACAGAGAATGGAGTGAGTGGAGGTGGCGACCATGCTGATGCGCACCGATCCGTTCCGAGATCTGGATCGCTTGACCCAGCAGGTGTTCGGCACGCCGGCCCGTCCGGTGGTGATGCCGATGGATGCCTGGCGTGAGGGCGATGAGTTCTTCGCCGAACTCGACCTGCCCGGCATCGACCCGGAATCCCTCGACCTGGATATCGAACGCAACGTGGTGACCGTGCGCGCCTCACGCCCGGAACTGGACCAGGGACGGTCGATGATCGCCGCGGAACGCACCCGCGGGGTGTTCAGCCGTCAGTTGTTCCTGGGGGAGAATCTCGACACCGACGCCATCCGCGCCGATTACCGCGACGGAGTGCTGCGCCTGGTCATCCCGGTCGCGGAGAAAGCCAAGCCCCGCAAGATCGAGATCAGCCGCCACGACGACCGTCAGGCGATCAACGCCTGACCCTGGCGGCATCACGGGAGGGTCCCTGTGATGATGCCGATGGTGTGCGCGACCGGTCACGCGACGACCGAGGTCGCAGACGAGCTGTCGTGGCCCGATGCCGGGCTGCTGGCATTGGATCCGGATCTCGGGGAGTTGTTCGCCGAGCTCGACGAGGTCCTGTGCCAGGCCTGGGACCGGTGGCGGTCTCCACCGCCGCGCGAGCATCGCGAGCCCCGGGACCGGTCCGGGCACGCGGCGGCCACGCAGCCGGCCCGGTGTCCGGGACGCCGACCGGCCGCAGGGCCGGGCCGCCAGCGCGGCCCGCCCCCTGCGGTATCGATGCGTTACCCGACGACGAGACAGAGCGAGGTGATGCCCGTAGAAGAGCCGAAGAACGCACGAACCGTTCACAGAAGTTCATGTTCAGACCCTTTCGTCCACGGGTGAGCCCGGTCAGCACGAAGGCTTCCGGGCTCACCCGGCCCCTTTCGCCCGAATCGACCACACGATGACGCTCGAGGGAGGGATCGCCGTGACCAGCACCTGGACCACCATCACGCCGGCAGGCAGCGACTTCGACCGCGCCGGGCAGAACGTTCCCGCCCACGACAGCGACGTCGGCCTGGACCCCACCGCGCTGCAGCCACCGGCCGAAACGGTGCGCGCCGCGGTCGATCCCGCCGACCTCGCCGATCGTATCGACCAATCCTGCATCACCCCATTGGACCTCGATGACGACTACGACTACAGCCTCGCCGACTGACCACCCCACCCCTCAGGGCATGCCCTCATCCGGCATCACGCAGTACGACCCGCAAACCGGCGGCGGAGAAGAACCGCCGCGCTGGCACCACGGCCACGTCGCCTGGTTCAACACCGAGAAGGGTTTCGGGTTCCTGACTTCCGACACCGGCCCCGCAGTATTCGTCGACTACCAGACGATCGACATCCCCGGGTTCAAGACTCTTGTCGCCGGGCAGCCGGTGGTGTTCACCATCACCGACACCCCGCGCGGCCCCGAAACAACCCGCGTCGTGCCCTACACCCGTGCACACACCACCCCACACATCCCGCCACGCCCCTGCGCCCCCGGTATTCGACCGCACTGGCGGCGCTGCCGTCGCAGCAAGCCGTAACCCCTGACACCGCACCCCGCACCATCCGGTATCCGGCACAAGGACAATCGTGATCGCACCATCACACAGCCCCGCCACAACGAACCACACCCCGACCATGCACCACACGCCCACGCCCGCAACGGATCTCGGCGACACGCCGGCAGTGCACTGGCCCGATCCCAGCCCCTTGGACCACTGGTGGACCGAGGTCATGGACGGTGTCCTCACCCCAGTCGCCGCACCCTCGGCCGGAGTATGAAGCTCCATGCTCACCTTGCTCGCACTGCTGGTGACCGTTCCCCCGCTCGCCGCGCTCGCCGGCTGGGCGTGCGTGGCCGCCACCTGCTGGCACGAAATCCGCACCCGCTACCGGCAGCCACCACCCGACCAGCCCGCCGCCCGCACCCCGGCACCGGCACTTCGATGAAGCCGGCACCCCGCGAACGGGTCGGGAACCGACGAAGTGGTTCACCCGGACGGCTTCACCCCGTGTCTGTCGATGACCGAGGCCAGCGACCGCCATTTCGCCCCTGACCACCGTCAGCGCACCGACGGCCGCTGGGACACCCGCGCCGAATTCGCCGAGCACATCGCCCACCTGCGCCGGGTAGTGACCACCGGATCGGTTCGCGTCCTCGACGAGTTCATGCACGACCACGCCTACGCCGACCGGCACATCGTCGAGGTCATCAAAGACGACGGCCCCCACGTCGCCACCGAGGTTTACCTCTTCGCCGAATTCGCCCCTGACGGCCGCTTTCGCCGCATCGAGGAGACCACCCTCCTGCTCACCGGCCCCGAATCCGAACGCAACCTGGGCAGCGCCCGCTGAGTCCATTCGCCACAACCCTGGACCTTGTATGCGCGTTGTGCTGCGCGAGACCGGCGAAAGGTGAAGTGCCGGTCGAGGTCATGCCTCGCTGTACTCGGCCAGCTTCGAATTCAGGTAGTCCCAAGGGAAATTGGGGCCGACATCGGTGTGCGTGCCCTCGTGCTTGCCGATGGTGTAGGCATTGTGGTCGGCGATCCCGGCCTCGTCATTGCTGAGTTGTTCGGGTGTGATCGTGCGAATCGGGATTCCGTACTTGCGGGCGTCCTGCACGGCGATCCATGCGGCACAGTCGATTCCGGCCTGCATATTCGAAAACCATTCATCCCGCGTCCAGGCCACGCGTGAGCCCGCGAAGCACAGGTTGATCGCGCGTGGATTACCGCTGAGCACGGCCCACGCGGACATGTCGGTGTCGACCACGTCGATCACCGTTCCGGAGTTGTCCACGGTGTAGTGGTAGGACACGCCCGAATTGGCATTCTGCAGATAGTGTGCCAGCGACTGGGCATCGCCGTCGCCTTCCTGGGTGTGTAGCAGGAACCAGATCACCTGCGCGCCGTCGCGAGAGTCGCAGTTGGGACTGACGCCGGTCTGGTCGTCTTGCTTGGTGATAGGTGATGTTGCCATGGTGTTCCCCCTCGGGTTATCGGGTGTTGGTGGCGGCCGACCATTGTCCGTAGTCGGGTTTCAGGACATCGCTGACGTCGATCCCGACGCCGGCGATCTCGCGGTGGTCGATCTCGATCTGGTGCAGATGCGCCTTGGGGTGATCACCGTTGATGGTGGGGTCACCGGACCAGTTGTGCTGCCAGAACCATTGGGCGACACCGTCTTCCAAGGCCCAGTCGATGCAGCGGGCATTGCAGTAGATGCCGGTCCACTCGGCGCCGACCACCGAGGCCCAGCCACGCAGGAACGGAGCGATGAGATTGTTCCAGTCGTCAAGGCTCGGGTTGTCGTCGACCGGAGCGTAGAGCGGACGGTAGCCGGGGCCGCCCGCCTCGAAGTGCAGGCGCAACGCCGTCTCGGCATGCCGGGCGCCGCCGTCGTAGCCGCCACGCCAGTCGGCCGTATCCGCTTTGCCGTATTGGTAGTTGGTGACGATCTCGAGGCCCGCGGCGCGCAGCCGCTCGCAGTAGTCGCGCCGCAGCGGTTTGGCGGCGAAATTCGTTCCGGGTCTCGACTCGGAAAAATATCCGATGACCCCGGCAAACCCCGCGGTCTGGATGTTGCCGGGCTCGATGAGACCCGCGGAGAAATCGATCAACCGCGTCATGATTGTCCTGTCCTCCTTGACAGCTGGGTACCGCCGGTTGGGCAGGTAAAGACTCCCCCGGCGCAGCATCGAATGCCGATTCGGCGCGCGTGTCCGGCATCTTGGTTCCACTTGTATTGCACGACAAGGGATTCCGTCCGCAGGCCGCATGACGACATTTACGGACGGAATTCAATGGCAAGATGCGGCACGTGTCACGAGATCGGTGTGCTCGCAAGATGATTCGTCGCTAAGTCAGCGTTGTCCTGTGCCCCCGCCCCCCGTTTAGGCCAATTCGCTTGATCGGGAAGCATACAACCGAAACCGACTACTCGAAACCGAAATCGGTCTAAACGTGGTGTTGCGCATACTTTTTCGATGACCCGCTCGCGGGCCGGACAATCAAGGAACGCTGCACTTCCTGACAGGTTCAGGATTCCGGGGCTTATTCGAGTGTGGCCGGGTCGGTGGCGGCGGCGCGCAGGCGCGAGAGGATGATCGCGTCGGCACGGTCATAGCGGTGGTCGTCGTCGAGCAGGAGGGCGTCTTCGGCGGCGATGCGAGCGAGGGCGTCGAGTTCGAAGGCCAGGTCGGCGGGGTCGATGTCGGCGCGGATCTCCCCTAGCGCTTGCGCTTCGGCGATGGTGCTGGTGTACAGGGTGTGCCAGTCACGGCGGCCCGAGGCGATGGCGTCTCGGACACGCCCGGGTCGGGCGTCGAACTCGGGGGCCGCCGACATGAAGAAGCATCCGCCCTCGAAGACCGGCAGTCGTGCGTAATGCATCCACGACTGGGACAGCGCCCGGACTCGGCGGATTCCGGCCGGTGTTTTCCTGGCCGGACGGACGACCCTGGCGGCGAAGACGTCGATCGCCGCCCGCACGGTCGCCAATTGCAGTTCCTCTTTGGAGCCGAATTGCGCGAACACGCCGCTCTTGCTCACCTCGAGTTCGGTGGCGAGTCGCCGCACGGACAGGCTCTCGAGCCCTTCCACCGAGGCGATGTTCATCGCCCGGTCCAGTATCAGCTGCCGTGACTGCAGGCCACGCAGAACCCGCTTATCCATGGCGCAAGTCTAGTGGACAGATGTCCTAAAGATCGAACGGTCCAAGCTGCTTACGCGGCCGCCGCCAGGTGGCGAACCGATCCGGTGCTGCCTCGGTCGACTGGCCGATGGCTTCGGCGTAGGCCCGGACCGTCTCCGTCGGCGTAGACCGCCGTTCTCGAAAGGCAAGGTATATGGACGCTCGTACTATCTGTTCCCTCACATTAACCGAGCCGCATCACACTTTGCCCCTAGGCACGGCCATAAAACTCATAGTACGGTCGTCCACATACATTGGATGGAGAGGTTGGCTATGCGAGCGGTGCTGCAAGACGAGTGGGGCGGTCCCGAGACCATGCGGCTGGTCGAGATCGACAGGCCGGAGCCCGTTTACGGTGAGATCCTGGTCAAGGTGATCGCGGCCGGCGTGAATCCGGTCGACCACTACACAGCGCGGGGAATGGCCTACAACCGCGTACTCGACCTGCCGTTCGTCAATGGCTGGGACGTAGCCGGGGTGGTAGAGCAGGTCGGCTACGGAACGACACGGTTCCAACCTGGTGACCGGGTATTCGGCATGCCGTGGTTTCCGCGCGCGGCGGGCGCCTACGCCGAGTACGTCACCGCACCCGCCCGTCATTTCGCCCACATGCCGGACGATCTGACCTTCACCGAGGCGGGCGCACTGCCCCTGGCCGGGCTGACCGCGTGGCAGATGCTCGTCGACGTGGCCAGGATCGGACCAGCGCAGCGCGTGCTGATCACAGCGGCCGCGGGCGGAGTCGGCCATCTGGCGGTGCAGATCGCAAAGTCGTTCGGCGCATACGTGATCGGCGCCGCCCGTGCGGCCAAGCATCCCTTCATCACGGCGCTCGGTGCCGATGAGATGGTGGACTACACCACCACTGACATCGTTACCGCCGTCCGGGATGCCGATGTGGTGATCCAGATGTTCGGCGGCGACGCGGCCCTGAACGCCCTGCGGTGCCTGCGCCCCGGCGGAATCCTCGTCAACGCCCAAGGTGCCTGGACATCCGGCATGGCGGCACGTGCCGCAGAACTGGGCGTCCGCGCATCCAGTTTCCTGGTGGAACCGGATCACGTCGGACTGGAAGCGCTGGCGGACCTGGCGCGCAAGTCCGAGCTGAAGGTGCATGTCGAGCGCGAATTCCCACTCGCCCAGGCAGTCGAGGCCAACCAACTCGTCATGGGAGGACGGACCACCGGCAAGGTCGTCCTGACCGTCGCCGAACCGAATTGACGACGCCGTGCGCATTACCGGTCAGGGCGCACGAGTGATCCGATGGTACCGAGCGAGTCACCAACCGCGACAAACCGAGCGAAAGCCATTGCCGCACAGGCGATCCAGGCAGAGTAGCTGCTCCTGACATCGAAAGCCCCGCACCTCAATCATCGGATGACGTGCGGGGCTTATTGGGGACTCTGGCTCAGTTCGGCGATTCGATTACCTACCGAAACGTTGCTCGACGCGGCGATCTGCGGGTGTCGGCTCGGATGTGTTGACTCAGCCGGTGAAGGACTCGGAGCCGAAGCGGCCCCAGGCCACGAAGGCGGCCAGAGCGAGGTAGACGAGATTCAGCGCGACGTATTGGTATTGGTGGTAGCGGGCGTGGGTGATCATCGCGCCGATCATCAACAGGATCCAGCAGACGGCTGTTACCGGCACCAGCACCGGTGCGATGTCGAGCGTGGCGGGCAGGGTCAGGCCGATTGCGGCCAGGATCTCGAGGCCGCCGAGGGTTCTGACGAAACCAGCGCTTGCGTGCATCGTCCATCCCCCACCGGACTTCGCGCCCAAATCGTCCAGCTTGGCCTTGGGCATGAACGCTTTGGTTACGCCGCCGGAAAGGGCGAGGGCGGCAAGCAGCCCGGCAACGATCCAGAGGGCGAGGTTCATGAGCTTCTCCTGAGGTGCAGGCGAGTCGGGCTCGTCCTCGATCTGGCTGAGCCGTTCGTCGCCGACGGGCTGCCGGAAGATGCCGTTCGCAGGCATCCCCGTCGGCTTCCCGATGGTGTAACTGGTCGGGCATTAGATACCGCCGGCCCTCAGGGTGTGACGCCACGCCGGTGTGACGTGCGCCATCGCATGTCCTGCCTTACAGCATCGGCCGCTCCGCCATCCACCGCATCATCAGCGGCACCGCTCCACGCACATAATCCTCGTTTGCGGGTGGTGGCACGATCCACGCAAAATCGGCCGTGCGGTGATCGTCAACGGCGGGTGCGGCGTGCTCGCGGTTGCGCCGCGGCGCCCACGTAGGCGGCGAGGTGCTCGCCGGTGAGGGTGGCGCGCTCGGCGACGAGGTCGGTGGGGGTGCCCTCGAAGACGATCTTGCCGCCGTCGTGGCCCGCACCGGGGCCGAGGTCGATGATCCAGTCGGCGTGCGCCATGACGGCCTGGTGGTGCTCGATGACGATGACCGACTTGCCGGAGTCGACGAGGCGGTCGAGCAGGGCGAGGAGCTGTTCGACGTCGGCGAGGTGCAGGCCGGTGGTCGGCTCGTCGAGGACGTAGACGCCGCCCTTCTCGGTCATGTGGGTGGCCAGCTTCAGCCGCTGCCGCTCGCCGCCGGACAGCGTGGTGAGCGGCTGCCCGAGGCTGAGATAGCCGAGCCCCACGTCGGCGAGCCCTTGCAGAATCTTGTGGGCCGCCGGGATTCGCGCCTCGCCGGTGCCGAAGAACTCCTCGGCCTCGGTCACCGGCATTGCGAGCACCTCGCTGATATCGCGGCCGCCGAGGTGGTAGTCCAGCACCGCGGCCTGGTACCGCTTCCCCTCGCACTCCTCGCAGGTGGTCGCCACACCCGCCATCATCCCGAGATCGGTGTAGACGACACCGGCGCCGTTGCAGTTGGGGCAGGCCCCCTCCGAGTTGGCGCTGAACAGCGCCGGTTTCACGCCGTTGGCCTTCGCGAACGCCTTGCGGATCGGTTCGAGCAGTCCGGTGTAGGTCGCCGGATTGCTCCGCCGCGAACCGCGGATCGCACCCTGGTCCACCGACACCACACCCTCGCTCGCCGGGATGGACCCGTGTACGAGGGAGCTCTTGCCGGAACCAGCGACGCCGGTGATGACGGCGAGCACCCCGAGTGGGATGTCGACGTCGACATCGCGCAGGTTGTTCGTCGACGCGCCGCGAATCTTCAACGCGCCGTTCGGCTTTCGCACCGTCTCTTTGAGCGCGGCCCGGTCGTCGAAATGGCGGCCGGTGATGGTGCCACTGGTCCGCAGCCCGTCGACGGTGCCCTCGAAACAGACGGTGCCGCCGCCCGTGCCGGCACCTGGGCCCAGGTCGACGATGTGGTCGGCGATCACGATCGTCTCCGGCTTGTGCTCCACGACCAGCACCGTGTTGCCTTTGTCCCGCAGCCGCAGCAGCAGGTCGTTCATCCGCTGGATGTCATGGGGGTGCAGGCCGATGGTGGGCTCGTCGAAGACATAGGTCACGTCGGTGAGCGAGGAGCCCAGGTGGCGAATCATCTTGACGCGCTGCGCCTCACCGCCGGACAGCGTGCCCGACGGCCGTTCGAGCGACAGGTAGCCGAGCCCGATCTCCACGAACGAGTCCAGGGTGTGCCGCAGCGAGGCGAGCAGCGGCGCCATCGACGGCTCCTTCAGACCGCCGACCCATTCGGCGAGATCGCTGATCTGCATCGCGCAGGCGTCGGCGATATTGACGCCCTTGATCTTCGAGGACCTGGCTTCGTCGCTGAGCCGGGTGCCGTCGCACTCGGGGCAGGTGGTGAAGGTGACCGCCCGCTCCACGAAGGCGCGGATATGCGGCTGCAGCGCGTCGATGTCCTTGGACAGCATCGACTTGCGGATCCGCGGGATCAGGCCCTCATAGGTCAGGTTGATGCCCTCGACCTTGATCTTGGTCGGCTCCTTGTACAGCAGATCGTTGAGCTCGCGCTTGGTGAACCTCTTGATCGGCTTGTCGGGATCGAAAAAGCCACAGCCGGTGAAGATTCGACCGAACCAGCCGTCCATGCTGTAGCCGGGAATGGTGAGCGCACCCTCGTTGAGCGATTTGGTGTCGTCGTACAGCTGGGTCAGGTCGATATCGTTGACCGCGCCCCTGCCCTCACAGCGCGGGCACATGCCGCCGGTAATGCTGAAGCTACGACGCTCCCGCACGGTCTGGCCACCGCGCTCCACGGTCACCGCGCCCGCACCGCTGATCGAGGCGACGTTGAAGGAGAACGCCTGCGGTGAGCCGATGTGCGGCTTGCCGATTCGGCTGAAGAGAATGCGCAGCATCGCGTTGGCATCGGTGGCGGTGCCGACCGTGGAGCGGGGGTCGGCGCCCATCCGCTGCTGGTCGACGATGATCGCGGTGGTCAGCCCGTCGAGTACGTCGACCTCCGGTCGTGCCAGCGTCGGCATGAAGCCCTGCACGAAGGTGCTGTAGGTCTCGTTGATCAGCCGCTGCGACTCCGCGGCGATGGTGTCGAACACCAGGGAGCTCTTGCCAGAACCGGAGACGCCGGTGAACACCGTCAACCGGCGCTTGGGGATCTCGATGCTGATGTCCTTCAGATTGTTGACGCGCGCGCCGACCACGCGGATGAGATCGTGGCTGTCGGCAACCTGTCGTGCGTCCGTCTTCTTGGCCATGCTGATCGTGTCTCCATCTGTTGCGCGGGCCGCCTGCGCGGTCTCCGTCGGAGTCGTCTGGCTCGATCTAATCAGCTTCGAGCAGTGCGTTCGGTTCTTCTTCGTCGGCGCGGTCGTGGCAAACGTTCGCCGTCGCAGGCGCCGGTGGCTGGTAGGCGGCCGCCACCGGCGTCGCGTGCTGGCTCATTCACGGAGCCGCAGGTCGGGCTGCGTCTTTGGGGCAGCTCGGGCTGTATCAGCCCAGTTGCTTGATGCGGACCATATTGCCCGCGGGATCGCGGAAGGCGCAGTCGCGAATGCCATACGGCTGGTCGGTCGGCTCCTGGACGACCTCGGCGACGTCGCTGGCCTGCAACTGTTCGAAGACGCCGTCGAGATCCTTGGTGGCCAGGTTGATGCTGGCGTAGGTGCCCTTGGCCATCATCTCGGTGATGGTGCGGCGCTCGTCGTCGGTGATGCCGGGGTCGGCGGCTGGTGGATGCAGGACGATAGATACGTCGGGCTGGTCAGGTGGACCGACCGTGATCCAGCGCAGCCCGTTGTATCCCACGTCGTTGCGGACCTCGAAGCCCAGGGTGTCGCGATAGAAGGCCAGGGCGGCGTCCGGGTCGTCCTGCGGGAGATAGGTCTGGTGAATGGTGATGTCCATGGCGATCACGATAATTTCTGCGCGGCTACCTGCGCTTCTCGATTCCTGATCGGTCTTGTCACCTGTTTCGCCACGCAGGGCGGCATCCCGGCGGTTGCCTGCTCCGCCTCGCGCTTGTAGGTGCTCGGTGGCATACCGACCAATTCGGTGAAGCGCGTGCTGAAGGTGCCGAGCGACGAGCAGCCGACCGCGAAGCAGACCTCGGTGACGCTCAGGTCGCCGCGACGCAGCAGCGCCATCGCCCGTTCGATGCGCCGTGTCATCAGGTAGGCATACGGCGACTCGCCGTAGGCGAGCTTGAACTGGCGGCTGAGGTGCCCGGCGGAAATGTGCGCGTCACGGGCGAGCGCCTCGACGTCCAGTGGTTGTGCGTACTCGCGGTCGATCCGGTCACGGACGCGGCGCAGCCGTGCGAGGTCGCGCAGGTAGTCCTCGGTGGCTGGTCTGCTGGTCACCTACGTGATCGTCCCACATTCGCAAGACCAGCGGGCGAACGCTGGCCGTCACGCAAATGGCCCGCCCATGCTGCGGCAACTTTTGAGCGACACTGTCGCGGCATTCACCTCTGTCGGAGAGCGATTGCGGCACAATCTGTGATGACTTTCGATCCCGGGCGCGGCACCGCCGCACCCCGCAGCGGCCACTTGGCCTGAGCGACAGCCGAATTCGAGTCTCCTCGGTCATCGACCGGGAAGAAGGTAGGAGGTATGCGGGTGGGTGCGGCAGCACTATCCAGGCGGGGTTGGCTGAGCAAGACCTGCGCTGTCTTGGCAACAGCTGTTCTTGTGTCGTCGATCGGTGCCGCGGCGGCTACCGCCGCACCGCTGCACGCACCGAGGCTGCGCACACCGGCAGGCGGTTACGACGAGCTATTCGTGCCGTCGAGCATGGGGCCGATCAAGGTCCAGGTGCAGTGGGCGGCCCGTGGTGGTAGCGCCGCCCTCTACGTGCTCGACGGTCTCCGAGCACCGAACGACCACAGTCAGTGGACGACCGATACCGACGCGCTGCGCCAGTTCGCAGGCGACAACGTCACATTGGTCTTCCCGGTGGGTGGCCGGTCGAGCTTCTACACCGACTGGTACCGGCCGAGCAGTACCAACGGTCAGGCGACGACGTACAGGTGGGAGACCTTCCTGACCGAGGAGCTACCCGCATTCCTGCAACAGTTCGGCGTATCGCGCACCAACGACGCCATCATCGGGCCCTCCATGGGGGGCAATGCCGCCCTGATACTGGCGGGACACCATCGCGACCAGTTCAAGTTCGCCGGATCCTTCTCCGGATTCGTGCATCCGACATTTCCGCATTGGAACGAGGCGATGCGCGCCGCCATGCGGGACGAGGGCAACTTCAATGTGGACGACATGTGGGGTCCGGCCGGTGACCCCGCCTGGCCTCGCAACGATGCCACCGTGCAGGCAGAATTGCTGCGCGGCCTGCCGATATACCTCTCGACGGGCAACGGCCAGCCCGGTCCGCCCGACCTGCCCTACGGGCTCGGCAACACCATCAACGCGATGGGCCTCGAGGCGATGACGCTGATTTCCGCCCAGATGTTCCGTGATCGAATCGCAGAGCTCGGAATTCCCGCGCGCATCGACATCGTCAATGGAACACACACCTGGCCCTACTGGCAGCAGGCGCTCGCGACCGCGCGTCCGATGATCCTCGAAGCACTCGGCGCGTACTGACCCGACTATCACCGACGTCGATCGGTTCGACGCGATCCGGACGAGACCCGGCGGCAGGCTGTCCTACGTTCACGAGCATGCTGAGCGATGCGCGCACACTTGCCCGAGCCCGGCGCTGGTATAGCCCGGCCGCGAACCCGTCGAGAAGCGTCGTGGTTCTCAGTTGACGCCCATGAACATATAGACGGTCTTCACGAGTCCGTTCGGATCGCGGAAGACGACGTCCACCCCGCGACCGACGGTCTCGCCCCTTGGGGTCAGCATCGACCAGCGCAGCAGGAGCGCGTCTCCCGATTCGATGTCCTGGTCGTAGGTGAAGGTCAGTCCCTTGCCGGCGATGTTTTCCTCGTGCACGCGCGTGATGTGCGCAGCGATGCCGTCGATGCCCTCGATGGTGATTCCGAGCGAGGAGATGGCCATGCGGCCGTCTGCGGCCCACAGGCGGTCGATGTTCGCGCGGCGAATCCGGGGGTCGGGCTCGGTCCAGGTCCGCAGGTACCGGGTGTCGAAGTCGCTAGTGGTCATCGGGCTCTCGATTCTGGAGTTGGAGATGGTTCGGGGAAGTCGCTGTGGCTCAGGCGGTCTTGATGGTGCCGCCGTCGATCACGATGTCGGCCCCGAGCACGCTGCCCGCCGCCGGGGATGCCAGGAACGCGACAAGAGCGGCGACCTCTTCGGGTTCGGCGATCCGGCCGGAAGCGATGCCGAACGTTTCGGGCATGGCGGCGAGGAAGTCCTCGTGGGTGGCTCCGTTGTGGGCGGCGACTTTGGCGCCGAATCCCTCGGGATCGCGCCACACCCCGGTGCCCACGGGGCCCGGAGACACGGTGTTGACCCGCACTCCTCGGGGTCCGAACTCTTCGCTGAGGCGTTTGCTGAAAGCGGTGAGTGCCGCCTTGGCTTCGCTGTAGCCGACAGGGCCGGTTGCCGGCACCCGGGCGTTGATCGAGGACACGTTGATGATCGCTCCGCGCCGCTGGATCAGGCTGGGCAAGGCCGCGCGTGATGTCCAGACCGCGCTGAACAGGTTCAGGTCGAACAGGTCTCGCCACTGCTGGTCGTCGGCATCGAGGAACCCGCCCAGTTTCACTCGGTCGCTATCTCCGGCGCCGACATTGTTGACCAAGATGTCGACCCCGCCGGTTTCCGCGACCGCGGCCTCGATGACCGCCCGCGCACCTTCGGGATTGGACAAATCAGCCTGCACCACTGCCACGGTGGCCTTTTCCAAAGCAGTTGTGATGGTGCGTGCAGCACCGATCACACGGGCACCTTCCCGCGCCAGGGCCTGGGCGACGGCGAGCCCGATGCCACGGCTGGCGCCGGTGACCACCGCGGTCTTTCCATTGAGCTGAAGATCCATCCGATCAACCTTTCTTGAACTATCGGTCTAAAACGCGGACATAAGGAAGGGCGGGCATGCGAGCCCGCCGTTGTCAGAGCGTGCTGAGGGTCGTATCGATGATTCGATGAAGTACCGGCGCGTCGTGAGTCATCGCCATGACGCGTAGGCCCGCGAGCGTGTTCGCCAGACATTCCGCGTAAGCGCGCGGATCGAGCTCGCGTTCGACGTCGCCGTCTCGCTGTCCCCGTTCGATCCTGGCCGCGAACCAGTCGATGGACTCGTCCTGCATCTTGTGGATCTTCTGCGCCATCGCGGGGTCATGGCCCGCGAGCTCGACCGCCGTGTTGCCGATCAAGCACCCGCGCCGCACTGGCTGGGCAAGGTCGGAATCGACGACGAATCGCAGCGCGGCGCCGATGCAGTCGCGCGTCGTACCGGGTTGGTCGAGAAGGCCTTTCGCCAGCTCGGCGATCTGTTGGTGGTAGAAGTCCAAGACTCGGTCGAATAGCTGCCGCTTGCTCGCGAAGGCGTTGTAGAGGCTGCCCTTCGCGACCCCGGTCGCCTCCGCCAGCTGGGCAGGTGAAGTGCTCGAGTAGCCATGGGTCCAGAACGCCTCCATCGCGCGCTCGATCACGGTGTCGTCATCGAAGCTTCTCGGCCTACCCACGCTCTGACCGTAAACGTTCTAGACCTCGAGGTCAAGAACAAATCGTCACCACCGCCCTGGGCCGCAGCAGCTATCTCTCAGGCGCACAAGACAATCCGGGATTCCTAGCTATGCTGGCGCGGCTCATTACCGCTGCAGTACGAGGGGGATCGTGGTTCATCCCGATATTGGTTCGACGTTCGCGGACTACGTCATCGACGGCGTACTCGGACAAGGCGGTATGGGAACGGTCTATCTCGCTCGGCATCCTCGGCTGCCGCGATCGGTCGCGCTGAAGTTGCTCAACCGTGAGGTCTCCGGCGATGCCGAACTGCGGCGGCGGTTCGAGCGGGAGGCCAGTGTCGTTGCGCGGCTGGAGCATCCGACTGCTGTACCGGGTTCGGTTGCGGCAGGGCATGTTCAGCTGGTGCCCGCGCTCATGCCGCCCGAGATGGTGATGGCTTCGCCATTGAAGTGACGGCCGCGTTCGCCGACCAGGAGCAGGATGGTTTCGGAAACCTCTTGCGGGACAATCAGCACGCCCCATTTCGCCGCGGCATAGTGGCCCGAGTTCGCCGCTCCCATGCGGCCGACGATGGACGAGGTGGCGACGATCCTGCCGGATCCGCCAGCTTCCCCATCTGCGTCCCCTCTCGACTCGGCAGTCCCATGGTTGCACGGTCGGCTTACCCGTAGTACTCGTTCAGGCGATAGCAGCGGCCGACCCACAGTGCGGCACCGCGTATCAGCTCGCGGACCACCCCGACCATCGGGTGACATCGATGGCCACGACCGGGCCGGGCGGCGGCTGGGACACGTACACCGGATAGCGTGCGGCCAGAAGGCGTTGGGCCAGTTGGGCTTCGGAGTTGTCGGCGATGCGCGCGGTGCCGTCGGCTCGGGCCCACCACAGGTGTGTCCAGTCATCGCTGTAGTGGTCGGTGAGCACGGCGACCGACGGGTTTTCCGCGATATTCGCCAATCGGCGCAGGGCGGTTGTCGTCTTCGGTTTCGCATCGACCGCGGTATAGATGGTCTCATCCGCGACCGCGAATACGATCGGCACAATGTGCGGACGCAGGTCCGTCGACACTGTGGCAAGCCGGGCTACCGGTTCCGCGATGAACCGTTCCCGCGCCACCCCGGCATCCAGGCGCACCGCACCTCCGTATCTCGTGACCGGTCGTACAACCGATTTCGTACTCCGCCGACTTCCCCGCAGGCTCTCGATCGAGAAGGGGTGAACAGCGGCTGCCCTTCCATCCGCCCCACCCGATGTCTGATCATATGGCTGCGCAGGTCGAATTCGGGGTAGCGCGCGGGATAACGACGCCGATGACAGTGCGAGCCCGATGCGAGCATCGGCGAGTTCGTAGCGGCCGCGGCGGGAGACCGTACGATGCCAGCTGATCCGTCATTCGAGTTCGGAAGGGGCGTCACCGATGCCGACCGACCAGCTCGTCACGAAATTCCGCACCGTCGATACGACGGCCATCTGCGACGCCGATAAGTCGACGCGGGTGCTCGACAGCGCGATTCGACCGCGATCCGCCGAGCCGCACATCTTCGGCCCCGCGTTCACCGTCCGCTGTCGCGGCGACTTCCTCGCGGTCTTACGGGCTGTCGAGACGGCCGCGCCCGGCGACGTCATCGTGGTCGACGGTGGTGGTGCCGAAATCGCGTTCGCCGGCGAGTTGTTCGCTCGCGGCGCGCTCGTCCGCGGTCTCGGCGGCATCATCGTCGATGGCGGGTACCGCGATATCGCCTATGTTCGCGGCTGCGCGCTGCCGGTGTACAGCCGGTTCGTTACGCCGATGGCGGGCACCACATCTGAACTCGGCCAGCTGCAGATCCCGGTGATCTGCGGTGGTGTCGAGGTGGCTCCCGGTGATCTGATCCTGGCCGATGCCGAAGGTGTCATCGTCGTCGATCCCGCGCGGATCGATGCATTGCTCGATGCGGCGGCAGCGGTCAAAGACGCCGAAGCGAAACTCGTCGAACTGCTCGATGCCGGATCGACGCTCAGCGACGGCCTCAATGTCGCCGAGCACGCCGCGGCCCTCGAACGCGGCGAACCCTCGGCGCTGCGGTTTCTGGTCTGACGGCCCGTAGGATGAGCGGCTATGTCCGCACCCGACTCGCTTGCCCAGGTCCGCGCCCGCATCGACACCGTCGACGCCGAGTTGATCCGCCTCCTGGCACAGCGCCAGGGACTGGTGCGCTCGGCGGCGGCGTTCAAGACCGATGAACACGCCGTGCGCGCGCCGGATCGGGTGGCGCAGGTGGTGGCCCTGGCCCGTGCGCGTGCCACCGAAGCCGGTTTGGCCCCTGCGGTCGCGGAGTCGGTGTGGCGGGCCATGATCGACGCCTTCATCGAGCTCGAGCTCGCCGAGCAAGCGGCGCTGCGACAGAGCGTTTAGGACTGTCGGGTCGAACGGCGGCGCGTAATCCGTTGCCACCAACGGGGTTCGGCCGGCGGAGGAGTCTTCGGCGCACTCGTTTTCGGCGGCTTCTTCGGGCGTGCGGCAGCTCGGCCACTGCGCCACTGTGCGAGGACCGCCTCCGTATTCACCGGTCCGACGGGAACAAACGGCCCGTGCGGCATCCGAAGCCAGTCCACGATGCGCTCGTTCAGCTCCGAAACCGCTTCGCGAACCTCGCGCTCGGAAGTCATATCCCGCACCAGTTCCGGCAGTTCCTCGATATCGCGGCGCAACACCAGAGACGGAGGCAGCAGGCCGTCCGCACGCACGCCTGCGCCACGCAGGTAGCTCTTCAGCCACCAGTTCTCGTCATCGACCGAGTCCGGAATCGGTTTCCCCGAGCCCCGGAGGTTGTCGAATTCGCCGCGTTCGGTCGCCTGGCGGATCTGTTTGTCGATCCACGATTCGAACGTGACGCCAAGTGGTTTGCGCTCGGTCATGGCAACAGCTTCGACGGAACGTCCATACCTCGAGTTTACGGAGCCCAGGACCGCCGGTGGATCAGCGATTACCTACCGGGATCCCATGTCGAGCCGCAAGATTGGCCACCGGTCGCGGCGATATCGTGACCGCCGTCGGACAAGGCGTCTCGAGGAGACCCTTGCCGGCCCGGCCGCATGACCGGTGAGCAGGGTCAGTCCGCCTTCGACTTGGCGCGGGCGTAGGCGCGGGCGGCGCGAGCGCGGTCGCCGCAGCGCGTTGAGCACCAGTGACGGCGGCCATGGCGGATCAGGTACCGATTGCACGGGGCGGAGTCGCAGGTGGTCAGGAAGTCGGCCTCGGGGCCGGTGAGCAGGTCGGCCGCATCCGTGGCGAGCGTCGCGAGCGCGCGGTCGAGGATCTCGTTGGGTGGACACAGCGCAGCGCGGTAGGGGCCGTTCGTCTCATCCCATTGCAACAGGGCGGCCGTTGGGGTCCGGCTCAGCGCGTCGTTGACGGCGGACAGCGCTGCGGGTAGTACCGGCTGCCGCGCGACGCGGGCGGCGAACAATGCCCTGACGTGTTCGCGCAACACGCGCAGCTGCGTCGCGCACATCTCCTGCACTCCGGCATCGGCGGGCGCGAGACCGCGTTCGGCGAGCCACCGATTCGTCGATTCGGGGGTGCCGAGCAGATCGATGAAGTGTCCACCGGGCAGCACATAGGCGCTGTCGGCGAAGTCGAGAGCGAGGTACTGCTCGGCCCCCGGTGCGGGCGGCAACGGCGCGGGCAAGGCTTCTCTCACGACTCTCATGTTACGACTTGCTTTTATCCGTGAGAACGCCCTACCGTATCTCACGGATATTTCGAGCTTCATCCGTGAGGAGTTTGCTAGTGGCTTCTGCAGGCACAACCGATCAGCAGGTCTGCGTCCGCGTCTTCGGCGGCCCGACCGCCCTTTTCGAATACGGCGGGCTGCGGTTCCTCACCGACCCGACCTTCGACGCGCCCCGCGACTACCAGCAGTCCGGCGGCCTGTTGACCAAGACCGCGCCAGCCGCCGCGGCGCCGGCCGACCTCGGCCGCGTCGACGTGGTTCTGCTCTCGCACGATGAGCACCCCGACAACCTCGACGACGCCGGCCGTGCCCTGCTCGCCGACGTGCCGCTCACCCTCACCACGCCGGGTGGCGGGCAACGCCTCGGAAACGGGGCAAAAGGTCTGGTCGACTGGGAGTCGATCGAGCTGGACCGCCCCGGCGGCGGCACGATCACCGTGACGGGGGTGCCCGCGATCCACGGGCCGGGCGCACGCGAGGAGGTCGAACCGATCACCGGCCAGGTTGTCGGATTCGTACTGACCGGGGAAGGCCTGCCCACCGTCTATGTCAGCGGCGACAACGCCTCGCTCACTGCGGTCGAGGAGATCGCCGAGCGTTTCGCACCGGTGGACACCGCCATCCTCTTCGCCGGAGCGCCCCGCTTCTCCGTTCTCTTCGACGGTGCGCCGATCGTCCTCGACAGTACCCAGACCGCAGAGGCCGCCGAGCTCCTCGGCGCACGTCGGGTGGTTCCCGTTCACTATGAGGGTTGGGCCCACTTCACCGAGGGCCGTGCCGAATTGGTCGCGGCTTTCACTGCCGCCGGACTCCGCGACCGCCTTGACCTGGGCGAGCTGGGCTGACTCTGTCGTGGCGACTTCAGTATCGGCCCGGATCGATGATCTCCCCGGCTCCCAGGCGCAGCGCCGCACCCTATTCGTCCTGGTCGCCGCTCAGGCTCTGAGCGGCGCGGGGCTGGCGGCGGGCGTAACCGTAGGCGCACTGCTCGCGCAGGACATGCTCAGCTCAACCAGCCTTGCCGGTCTGCCCAGTGCACTCGGCACCGCAGGCTCCGCACTGGCGGCCGTCGCCGTCGGACGAATTTCGCAAGCCCGCGGCCGCCGTCCCGGCCTGGTCGCCGGGTATCTGACCGGTGCCATCGGCAGCATCGGGGTCATCGCGGCCGCTGTCGTGGACAATCCGATCCTGCTGTTCGTCGCGCTGTTCGTCTACGGCGCTGGCACCTCCACCAATCTGCAAGCCCGGTATGCCGGAGCCGATCTGGCCGGCCCCGAGCACCGCGCCCGTGCCGTGTCCACCGTGCTGGTCGCCACCACACTCGGCGGGGTAGTCGGCCCCAACCTCACCGCGCCGACCAGCGACCTCGCATACGCACTCGGTATCCCCCACCTGGCCGGTCCGTTCCTGCTCGCCGGCACCGCATACGCATTGGCGGCCGTGGTGCTGGCCATCTGGCTGCGCCCCGACCCGCTACTGCTTGCCCGCACGCTCGAGGCCGAACGCATCGGCGCACAGCCCGACCATGCCGATGGCCTGCCGCGCCAAGCGGTCGAAAGGCGCGGCTCCGGCGTGCTGGTCGGTGTGACGGTCATGGTGCTCACCCAGTTCGTAATGGTCGCGATCATGACGATGACACCCGTCCACATGCACGACCACGGCCACGGCACCGCCGCCGCGGGCCTCGTCATCGCCATCCACATCGGCGCGATGTACTTGCCATCGCCGCTGACCGGCTGGCTCGTAGACCGCTACGGCCGCTTCACCATCGCCGCCGGCTCCGGGCTGACCCTGCTCGGCGCCGGAATCGTCGCCGCCTGCGCGCCCGGCGACTCCGTAGCCCTGCTGGCGACGGCACTCACACTGCTCGGTCTCGGCTGGAACTTCGGCCTCGTCGCCGGCACCGCGATCATCACCGACGCCGTGCCGCTGGCTACCCGCGCCAAAACCCAAGGCCTGGTCGACGTCACCATCGCCATCGCGGGCGCCACCGGCGGCATGGCCTCAGGGCTCGTCGTCGCCGCTGCCGGCTACCCCATGCTGGCTATCGGCGGCGGCATCCTGGCACTGGCCATCGTGCCCACGGTCGCCGCCGCCGCACGCAAATCCCTACCCGGCTGGGCGATGCCACACAGGTGGTGAGGACGCCCGCCCTGCTGGTAAGGATGTTCCCCATGACCAGCCATGTGCTCGCGATCGATCTCGGCAAGACCGGCTGTCGCGGTTCGCTGCGCCTCGATGGAACCCAGACGGGTTACGCCGAAGCACCAGGCGCGACTGGACTCGCCCATGCCGCCGGTGTCGCGGAGGCGGAACGCGCGATTCGTGCGGTCATCGACCAGATAACGCCGATACCAACCACTTTCACGCTCGCCGTCGGCGCGGCGGGAGCTGCCTCGGCCCCGGACGCGGCCGCATTCCTCGCCCGGCGATTGGCCGAGTTCGCTGGCTCGGTCGCCGTCACCTCCGATGCCGTCACCGCGCACGCCGGGGCGCTGGGCGGTTCTCCCGGAGTCGTGCTGGCGATCGGAACCGGAGCCGTCGCGACGGCGGTAGACGCGGCGGGTCGGTTCACCAGAGTCGACGGCTGGGGACCGCAACTGGGTGACGAGGGCAGCGGCGGCTGGATCGGCCTCGAAGGTCTGCGCGCGGCATTGCGCTCCCACGACGGCCGCGGGCCACACACCGTCCTGGCCGAGAAGGTCGGCGAACACTTCGGTATCGATCTGGACGCATTGCCGAAATACCTTGGCGAACAAGATAATCCGGCATCGGTCGCCGCCAGCTTCGCACCCGTTGTCGCAGCCGCTGTGGACGACATCGCCACGGCGATCATGGCGACCGCCGCCCGCGCACTCGGCCGAACCGTCCTCGCCGCGATCGAGCGATCCGGCATCCACCCGCCGGTCCCCTACGCGATCACCGGCGGACTCACCAAACTGGGTGCGCCACTGCTGGACCCGCTCGACCGGCAGATCGCCCACGCGATCGACCGCCGCGAACCCCTCGGTGACCCCATCGACGGTGCGGCCCTGCTCGCCCTCGATCCGGCCACCGCACTCGAAGCCCTGGTCACCCGAATCGTCTGACAATCATTGACAGACATCGCATAACATCTGACACTTACTTGCATTCCGTCCGCCGCGTCACCGGGGAGCTGCGTTGAACGCACTCAATCTCGCCGTCATCGTCGTCTATCTCGTCGCCGTCGCGTGGATCGGCCTACGGCTGTCCGGAAAACAGAGGTCCAGCAGCGACTATTTCGTCGGTGAGGGCCGAATGCCGTGGTGGACAGTATGTTTCTCGGTGGTGGCCACCGAAACCAGTGTGCTCACCGTCATTTCGATTCCGGGCGGTGCGTATACCGATCAGGCCTTCGGAAATGTCGAGCTGGCCATCGGTTACATCATCGGGCGCACGATCGTGGCGATCGTGCTGATCCCGCTCTACAAGCGCGGCGGGTTCGTCAGCGCCTACCAGTACCTCGAACTGCGCTTCGGCCGCTACCTGCAGGGAGTGGCATCGGTGACCTTCGTATTCACCCGGCTACTCGCCGAGGGCGTGCGACTGTTCGCCTCCGCGATACCGATCAAATTGCTGCTCAGCGAATTCGGGCTCGACTTCGGCTACGACGCGATCATCGTCGCGCTGACGCTGCTCACCGTCATGTACACCTACCTCGGCGGCATCAAGGCGGTCATCTGGACCGATGCGCTGCAGATGGGCCTCTATCTCACCGGTGCGCTCATCGCGATCTGTGTGCTCACCGGTCACGTCGGGGGCTCCGGATGGTCGGATGCGTTGCACGCGGGCAAGTTCCGCGTCTTCGATACCGATTTCGGCATCGCGCACATTCTGACCAGCACCTTCGCGCTTCCGACCGCGATCATCGGCGGCGCGATCTTCGCGATGGCCTCACACGGCTCCGATCAGCTGATCGTGCAGCGCATCCTGGCGACGCGGTCGTTGCGCGACAGTCAGCGGGCGATAATCGGTTCGGGCATCTTCGTTGCCATCCAGTTCGCCGCATTCTCCCTGGTAGGTGTGCTGCTGTGGTCCTACAACGGCGGCAAGACGGCCAAGGAACTCGGGCTGGCCAGCGCGGACAGCCTGTATCCGAATTTCATTCTGCACGGGTTGCCGGTGGTGATCTCCGGGTTGCTCGTCGCCGGAATCCTGGGCGCGGCAATGGGTTCGCTGTCCTCGGCGTTGAATTCGATGGCGAATTCGACGGTCGCCGATATCATTCGCAGCTTCTCTCGCCGAACGCTCGCCGATCAGACATTGCTGCGGCTCGCCCGGGTGATGACGCTGGTGTGGGCGGCGCTGATGGCGCTTTTCGCGATGGGCTTCAGCGCGACGACGGGCAATGTGTATCTGACGGCGCTCACCATCGCCGGATACACCTACGGTGCGCTGCTGGGCGCGTTCCTGCTCGGACGACTTGTGGCGCGTGCCAATCAGTTCGACGCGATCATTGCCTTCATCGCCACGGTGGTCGTGATGACCTTCGTCGTGCGGGTCGTCAAGATCGATGTGACCGTTGCCGGGAAGGTGGTCGAAAAGGGTATCGCGGCACAGTGGTTGGTGCCGATAGGAGTGCTGGTCACGCTGGTCGTCGGCGGGATCGCGAGCCTGTTCCATCCTGCGTCCACGCCGGAGGAACCGGAAACCGTTGCGGCGGTGGCATAGTGCGTGTCATCGGATTGATGTCGGGGACATCGCACGATGCGATCGATGCTGTCGGTGCGGATATCATCCTGCGGGACAGGACCATTCACGTCCGGCTCATCGGGCAGCTCAGTCGACCGTATCCCGACACGCTGCGCTCGGAACTCATCGCCGCCGTGCCGCCGGGTTCGATCGAGATGGCAACCGTGTGCCGACTGGATACCGCGATCGGTCAGGCCTTCGCCGACGCCGCCGACGCCGCGATGGGCGAGTTCTTCAGCGGCAGCGCCGATCTCGTCGCATCACACGGGCAGACGGTGTATCACTGGGTGTCCGACGGTAAGACCCGCGGCACGCTACAACTCGGTCAGCCTGCCTGGATCGCCGAACGCACCGGAGTGACCGTGGTCAGCGATTTTCGCTCGCGCGATATCGCCGCGGGCGGACAGGGCGCACCGCTCGTCGGGCTCTTCGACGTGCTGTGGTTGGCCGGGCGTCCCGGGCGAGCGGCGGCGCTGAATATCGGCGGGATCGCCAATGTCACCGTCACCGGTGACCAGCCGGTCGCCTTCGACACCGGACCGGGCAATGCGTTGATCGACGCGGCGGTCGAACGATGCACCGGCGGCACCGAGCATTTCGATCGTGCGGGCATGCGCGCCGCGCGCGGCCAGGTCGACGCCGATCTACTGGAAACCCTTCTCGCGGAGCCCTATTACCGCGCGCCAGCACCCAAGTCCACCGGCAAGGAGCTGTTCAACCGCGCCTACTTGGAGCGCGTGTTGTACGGCCGTACCTTATCCGCCGACGATATTGTCGCAACTGTGACAGCGCTGACCGCACGCACCATCGCCGACGCCCTCGCGCCGCTGCACCCGACCGAAGTCATCGCATCGGGCGGTGGAACTCGCAATCCCACCCTGATGGCAGTGCTGGGCGCACATCTGGACGGTGCGAAACTGTGCACCTCCGACGAACTCGGACTCCCCTCGGCGGCGAAGGAGGCCACCGCATTCGCCGTGCTCGGCTTCCTCACCGCGCACGGCCTAGCGGGCAGCCATCCCGCCTGTACCGGAGCCAGACGTGCGGCAGTGCTCGGTTCGATCACCCCGGGCGCGGCCGGGTGCACGCTCCCCGCCGCAACCACCGCCGCGCCTCGACGACTCGTGGTGAGCCATGCCTGAGTCCGACGATGTACGCACCCGCCTGCTCGCCGCCCTGCCGCGGCTCACACCGACCGCCCTGCGCGTCGCGCAGGTGATCCGGCACGATCCGGCGGCCGCCGCGCAGCTCACGGTGAGTCAGCTGGCCGAGCGGTCGACGACCAGCACTTCCGCGGTGGTGCGCCTGGCCAAAACGCTTGGCTACGAAGGCTATCCGCAGTTGCGGCTGGCACTGGCCGCCGTCGGCGGTGATGACGGATCGCCGGTCTTCGCCACCGACATAGCCGCCGATGACGAACTGTCGAAGGTCCTGCACAAACTCACCGCCTTCGAAACCGAGGGCATGGTCGCGACCGCGGAACTCGCCGATCCGGTGACGATGGAATCCGTTGTCGACGCCCTGGTGGGTGCGCGGCGGGTGCTGCTCGTCGGCATCGGCGCCTCCGGACTCGTCGCGATGGATATGGCACAGAAGCTGACCCGCATCGGAATGTGGTGTGCCGCCTGTATATCCGAGGACGATGCGCTGGTACAGGCCAGCCTGTTGCAGGCGGGCGATGTGACCGTCGCGTTCTCGCATTCGGGCGAAACCGCCGCGGTGGTCGAAGCGGTGCGCAGGGCCGCCGACGCGGGTGTGGCAACGGTCGCCGTGACTGCCGGAACGCATTCCGGACTCGCGAATTCCGCCGCGCACACCGTGCTAGTCGCCGGGCGCGAGGACGGATTCCGTTCCGCGGCAATGGCCAGCCGCATGAGCCAACTTCTCATCGTCGACGCACTGTATGTCGGAGTCCTGCAACGCACGCCGTCCGCGGCGAAAGCTCTGCGCCGCACCCACGCGGCGGTAGCCGATCGCCGAACCAAGGAGGTCCAATGAAATGCGCGACACCGGTGGCACGGTGACCGAAATCGGTTCGCTGACAACGGAGGCGACGAACCCGCGCACCACCACACTCGACTCGATGCCGATCGAGGAACTGCTGCGCACCATGAACACCGAGGATGCCGGTGTGGCTTCGGCTGTGGCGCAGGCGATTCCGAAGATCTCGCGGGCGGTGGAGCTGATCGTCGAGGCGCGGCAGCGTGGCGGTCGATTGATCTATATCGGCGCGGGCACCAGTGGCCGACTCGGCATGCTCGACGCGGTCGAATGTCCGCCAACCTTCGGCACCGATACCGGCGAGGTGCTGGGGATCATCGCGGGCGGACCGGATGCCTTTCTGCGGGCGATCGAGGGAGCCGAGGACGATCCCGCCCGCGCCGCTACTGACCTGTCCGCGATCGAACTCAACCCCGACGATGTGGTCGTCGCCCTGGCCGCGAGCGGACGCACCCCCTACGCCATCGGCGCATTGCGGCACGCCCGCTCGATCGGCGCCGCGACCGTCGCCATCTCCTGCAACCGCAATGCCGAAACGAGCGCACACGCCGACGTCGGCATCGAAATCGACACGGGCCCCGAGGTTTTGACCGGTTCCACCCGATTGAAGGCGGGCACGGCACAGAAGATGGTGTGCAATATGCTCTCCACCGCCGCGATGGTGCGGGCGGGCAAGGTCTACGGCAATCTGATGGTGGATGTGAAGCCGACCAACGCCAAACTCGTAGACCGGGCACACCGCATCATCACCGAAGCGACCGGAGTCGACCCCGCCACGGCCGCAGCACTTTTGGACGCGGCCGACGGCCACGTCAAGACCGCCGTCGTCATGCGCCTGGCCGGAGTCGACGCACCAGCGGCACGCAAACTCCTCCGCGACGCGGACGGACGGGTGCGCGACGCGATCAGCTAGCACCTGCTCCTAGTCTTCGGTCAGCGATATTCGGGCACCGGCGGGATCGGCTTACCGTCCGCCACCGCCTGCACCACCGCATCCGCATCGGCGGCGCGGTACTCCTCGCCGTACACCGCACCGTCACGACGCGGGGCCTCCATCACCGCGGCGGCCGCGGGTTCGCCGAGATCCACCGGCACGAAACCGGCGTCGGTGATCAACCCGGCCACGATCGCCTTGGCCTCCGCGTCGTCACCACATAGCCACTGCACCACCCGGTCATCGCCGACTCGGTGGGCGGCCTCGGCCTGGAAGCCGGAGGTCAGCGTGTTGAACGATTTGGTGTAGCGCGCGCCGGCCATCCGCTCGGCATTGAACTGCGCGGCCGTCGAACCTTCCGGTGGCTGCGGCACACCGAACTGATTCGTGGTGTCGATGACGATCTTGCCTGCGAGGGAACCCGCCTGTGCCAATGCCTCCGGAACCACCGGCCACGGCACCGAGATCACCACCACATCGGAGATCGCGACTGTCGCCGCGGGTTCGCCGACTGTCACGCCGCGCCCGATATCGGCGGCCAATTTCGTCAGCGTGTCCGGGTTCCGGCTGAAGGCCAGCTGGATCTGATGCCCAGCCATGGCCAGTTGGCGGGCGATGCCGCCGCCGATCCGGCCCGCGCCGATGATGCCGATTCTCATAACACTCCTCGGTAGACGCAATTCTCCCCACCCATTGCTGGAACTACGCGGGGCCAAACGGTTTCGACGCTACCCTGACTCACAGTTCCGCGCCCCGCCGGAGCGCTGTGTAGGCAATTCGGAGGCACCATGTTGTCCCTGCAGGAGATTTCGGACCGTCTGGAGATCGAGGACCTCATGGTCCGGTACTCGCATGCGGTAGACACCCACCAGTGGGATCTGCTCGACGACGTCTTCACCGCGGATGCGCATATCGACTATTCGGCCATGGGCGGCGCGGTGGGCGATCTCGAATCGACGAAGAAATTTCTCGCCACCGTCATGCCGAACTTCCTTGCGTTCCAGCATCTGATCAGCAATTCCTCCATCACCGTCGATGGCGACACCGCCACCGGGCGCACCATGTGCCACAACCCGATGCTGGTCTCGACAGGTGAAGGAAAGCAGAGCCTGATGCTGTGCGGGCTCTGGTATCTCGACACCTTCGAACGTATCGAGGGGCGGTGGCGGATCAAACAGCGCGTCGAGGAGAAGAGCTTTATGTTCGTCGCGCCGGGCAGTGTCTGAGGGCGCTCAGCCGAGCTTGCGCGCGACGGCGAAGACCCGCCGGAAAGGCAGCCAGGTGGTGCCGTCGAGTTGACGCGGGTAGGCAGCACGCAACAGCGGCGCCAATTGCGCGGTGAACTCCCGCCAGCCCGCGTCGTCGAGCGCATCGCGCACGGGGCGCAAAGCCGTCCCGGTGACCCACTCCAACACCGGATCCTCCCCCGACAGGCGCTGCAGGTAGGTCGTCTCCCAGGCGTCGACCTCGCATCCGGCGAGGGTCAGCACCTGCGCGTATCCGCTGGGGTCGAGCACATCACGCGGCTGCAGGATGCCCGCGGGCGCGAGCCGGTCACGCCATTCGTCGCGGGCCGCGAGCTCGCGAATCACGCGGTGGGAGGGCGCGTCGAAGTTGCCGGGCACCTGTAACGCGAGCCAGGCGCCCGTGGGCAGCGCACTCACCCATCGCGGCAGCAGAGTGGTGTGCGTCGGCACCCATTGCAGCACGGCATTGGTGATGACGACATCGGTATCCGGTGCCGGTCGCCAATCCTCTACCGTGCCGAGGGTCGCGTCGATGCCGAGACTTCTTGCCGCGGAGACCATTTCGGGTGAGGAGTCGGACGCCTCGATCACGGCGCCGGGCCAGCGTTCGGCCAGCGCTGCGGTGAGATGCCCGGGGCCGCAGCCGAGATCGACGACCCGGCGGGGATCCTCGGCCCCGATTCGACCCAGCAGATCGAAGAACGGGCGCGAGCGGTGGTCATCGAAGGCCAGATATTTCTTCGGATCCCACATCGGCAGCTCCAGTCGTCGAGTCAACCAAACCGTACGTACGTACTGTATTCCGCTGGAGCCGGGTTCGGCAAGGTGCGTGCCGGAATTTCGAGCGCGCGACGCGGGTTGGTGCGGTAAACGCTGTGAACGATGGGAGTGAAGTGAACGATTTCAACGCGCAGGTGATCAACGAGTTCCGCGCGAACGAGGGCAAGGTCGGCGGCATGTTCGAGGGTGCGCCGATGGTGCTGATCACGACGACGGGTGCGAAGTCCGGCCGCCAGGTCACCAGCCCGCTCGTCTATCTCCCGGACGGCGAGCGCATCGTGCTCATCGCCTCGAACGGCGGCGCCGATAGGCATCCGGCCTGGTACCACAACCTGCGCGCCAATCCGGAGTTCACCGTGGAGATCGGCACCGAGACCTACCCGGCGAAGGCTGAGGTGGTGACCGGTACCGAACGCGACGAACTGTATGCGCGAATGGTCGAGATCATGCCGGGATTCGGCGAGTACCAGGCCAAGACGTCCCGGTTGATTCCGGTCGTCGCGGTGTACCGCCAGGTGGCCTGACTCGTGTAGGAGCCGCGACCGGGTGGGGTCGCGGCTTCCCCGCGGTTTTCTTGCCCGGCTGATCAGGATTTGTCGCCGAACCACCGGCGCAGCGCTTCGAGCAGCCCGGCGTGTGCACCAGAGTCCGCGGCCCAGGCCACGTAGCCGTCAGGTCGGATCAGTAGCGCGGAAAGCTCCCGTGGTGCAACGGGTTTCGCCGTAACTACGCGCACGAGATCCGACCACGGTGCGGCGATCGACCGCAATTCGCGGGAATCGTTGAGGTCCAGCAGGACTGCACGACCGTCGGTGCAGTGTGCGCCGACCCGAGTGCCGTCGGAGAGTTCGATATCCGGTGTGACCGCGCCGACGAGGTCATGTCCGGCGCCGAGGTCGTAACGGTTCAGTACGCCGGAGATCTTCTTGAAGATGGCGGTGCTGCCGTCACGGGTGGCGAGCAGATCGGTCATCACACCGCGTAATGCCTTGCTGCGCTGGTCGAGTCGCATCAGGGGGATCTGTGCGCGGGTCCACTCCAGAACCCAGGCGCCGACCGGATGCCGTTCGGCGGTATAGGTATCGAACAGAGTCTCGCTCGCGTCGCCGCGTACCACGGCGGCCAGTTTCCAACCGAGGTTGACCGCATCGCCGATGCCGAGATTGAGACCCTGCCCGCCGAACGGCGAATGCACATGGGCCGCATCGCCGGCCAGCAGGACACGGCCCTTGCGGTAGTCGGTGACCTGGCGGGTGTTGTCGGTGAACCGGGTCGCGGAGTGCACGGCGGTGATCTCGACCGGCACGCCCGAGACCGCGCGCAGGCTCGCCTGCAATTCGGCCGCGGTCACCGGCGCGGAGCGGTCGGCGGGCGGTCCGTCGAGTTCCACGGTGAGGAAACGACCCGGCATCGGGCCGTTGACGTAGATTCCGGTATCGGTGGAGTTCCACCCCGGTCGCAGACCCTCCGCACCGGTCATCTCGACCAAGGCCTGATGCCCGGTGATCTCCGGATCCAGACCCGGAAAGTCGAATCCGGCCTGCTTGCGCACCGTGCTGCGGCCGCCGTCGCAACCGACGAGCCAGTCCGCGCGGATCGCACTCTCGCCCACCCGCACGGTGACACCGGTTCCGTCGTCATCGAATTCGGTCAACTCGACGCCGCGACGGATCTCGATACCGAGTTCGGCGGCGCGCCGGGCCAGGATGGCTTCGATACTCTGCTGAGCCACCATGACCGCCTCGGCGCCCGGGCCGAGTTCGGCGAAATCCGGATCGTCGAAGTCGATATCGGTCATGCGGAGCATGATGCCCGCGAAATGACCCGCGATCGGCAGGCGCTGGGCGGCCGCCTCGTCGCTCGGCAGCATACTCGTGGCGCCCATGCGCTGCAGCGTCGCGTTCTGCTGTTCGAGCAGGTCGGGCAGCAGTCCGCGGCGGTAGAAGGCTTGTCCGGTGGGCACATTGATCGCACCGGCCTTGATGGTCATATCGGGTTCGGTCAACCGTTCGACCACCAGCACATCCACGCCGCCGAGGCGCAGTTCGCAGGCCAGCATCAGCCCGACCGGTCCGGCCCCGGCGACGACCACATCGAATGTCTCGTTCATGAACCCGACTCTGCCGCCCGATCATTGCGGTGGTCTTGCGTCGGCTTGCATACCCCTTGCGTCGTTCCCGCGGTGCTGGTGACCGCCGGGAACCGTTCATGCCGAACTCAATCGAGCTGATCGATCGCGGCCACACCGATCTCGTGGTCGGTCTGCGACAACGCCGCGCCGGACACGCCCAACGCGCCGATGACGGTATCGCCGGAGCGAATCACCAGACCGCCGCCGTAGGGAACCAGGGAGCGCGACCCGGCCAGGCCGAGTCCGATACCGAAAAGGGGCTGGCCCGGTTGGATGGCCGGGGTCAGGTTGATGGTGTCCGCGCCGATCGAGATGGCGGTGAACGCCTTACCGATCGCGGTATCGATGGTGATGAGCGGCGCGCCGTCGGTGCGCGCGAACGCGACCAGGTTGCCGCCCTGGTCGACAACCGCGAGCGCCACCGTTTCGGATCGGTCGGTGGCCGCGGTCCTTGCGGCGGCGATAACAGCGTGTGCCTGGTCGAGGGTGATCGTCATGGTTGTGCGCAACCACCGCACATCCGCAGCTATTCCGAAGTTCTGTGAGCTCGTGGATTCCGTGGTCCAGCGACGGTCCGGCGTAGAGAATCGAGTGGGACGAAGGAGACCCATGGAACCGATTGTTTCCGTCACCGGCGGCAAGATTCGTGGCCGGACGACCGACGGAGTGAGTGCATTTCTCGGAGTGCCGTACGCCGCCGCTCCGGTCGGGCCCGCGCGGTTCCGGCTGCCGGCACGAGTGCCGGACTGGCAGGGTGTTCGTGATGCGCTCACCCATGGAGCGACCTGTGTGCAGTCGCCGTATCCCCCGCCGATCCACGCACTGATCGGCAGTGATGGGATACCGGGCGACGAATACCTGAATGTCAATGTGTGGACGCCGGATCCGGGTGGTTCGGGACTGCCGGTCATGGTGTGGATTCACGGCGGCGCGTTCACGCGCGGGTCCAATGCCAGGACGATCTACAACGGTGCCGCATTCGCACGCGACGGGGTCGTGCTGGTTTCGATCAACTATCGGCTCGGTATTTCCGGATTCGCGGCGGTGGCGGACGCACCGCTCAACCGCGGGTTGCACGATCAGCTGTTCGCCCTGCGGTGGGTGCAGGAGAACATCGAATCCTTCGGCGGGGATCCGAACCGGGTCACGATATTCGGTGAATCGGCGGGCGGGATGAGCGTGGCGACGCTGATGGCTTCGCCGCTGTCGCGCGGGTTGTTCCGGCAGGCGATCATGCAGAGCGGCAACGGATCCGCGGTCGTAGCGGCCGAAGACGCCCGCAAACTCGCCGGTGAGTTGGCCGCGAAGCTCGGGATCGGTGCCGTCGCAGACGATTTCGGCCGTCTCGGGCCCGATGAGCTGCGCGCCGCGCAGGACGCGATCGCACTCGAATTGATGAGCGATCCGAATCCGGCGCGTTGGGGTTCGTCGATCATTGCGAACGGGCTGGGCATCATGAGTCTGCTGCCGGTGATAGACGGTGAGGTAGTGGAGGCCAGGCCCGTCGCAGTGCTTGCCGAGCAGCCAGATCGGGCCGTGCCGTTCATCGCCGGGTGCACCGCGGAGGAGTTCCGCTTTTTCACGGTTCCGACCGGTGTCGCCGCCGGGATCACCGCGCAGACATTGCCTTTCGTGCTCGCACGCTACGGAATCAATCCCGCCTTGGCCGATATCTACGGAGCCAATCGCCCAGACGCCACGCCCGCGGATGTCTTCGCCGCGATCATCACCGATCGGACCTTCCGCTCCGACACCCTGCACCTCGCGCAATCGAATGCTGCCGCGGGTGTGCCGACCTACGCCTACGAGTTCGCATGGCCGTCGGGCATCGAGGGCCTAGGTGCGTGCCATGTGCTGGAGGTGCCCTTTGTTTTCGACTCACTCGACGGTGTGCACACGCTGACCGGTCCCAACCCGCCCCAGTCGCTCGCCGACGAAATCCATTCGGCGTGGGTTGCTTTCGCCGAATACGGAGATCCCGGATGGCCGCGGTTCGAGGCTGATACGCGGCTCGTGCGAATCTTCGACAGCCCCGAATCGGTTGTCGTGAGCGATCCGCGCGGGGATGAGCTGGCGGCGTTGCGGAAGTCGGTCGGCTAGGCCACCGGCACCTCGCTGATCTGGCGGCAGGTGTGTCGTCCGGCTCCCGCCCACTGCTGTGCAGCGGAGTCCTCGGCCTGATCCTGGGCGTCCACGAGTCTCGGGGTGCAGATCGCCGCCGGCTGGCGCTGATGCACGCGTTTCGAAATGCTCCCGGTTCGCCCAGATCCGCTGCGCCGTTCCTGCTCACGGCACCGCGCTTGCTGCTGGCAGGTAGGCAGGGATATCGGCTGGTGGGAAGCATGGATGGGTGTCAGCGGTGGCGACATGGGTTCGCTGGGGCGCAATTCTGAATGAGTCCATACCGAGCCATTGAGGGAGTGCCTTCGTGCGAATCAGAAACTACATCACACCAGTGTTGGCGGTGGGAGCTGTGGCAATAGCTATCGCTGCCGCGCCGACGGCCCAAGCCCAGCCCGTTTCGGCTCCGTCGGCAGCTATCGCCGCCGCCCCACCGACCGCCCCTGTTGGGCCGGCCGGTGACGGCGGCGGCATGCACGGCGGCTTTCGCGGTGACCCCGGCATCTGGAACCGCGGCGGTCACAGCAGCTCGGATCGCGGCCAGAATGGCAACTACGGCCAGCCCAGGACGGGGGGTGCTTGCGGTCCAGCACGCTGCTGAGAGCCATGCCGACTGCAGATACCACACCGTGTCGGCGTCGGAGGGGTCCAAGCCGGTCAGCGCGGCCATGCTCGACCCGTCATGGTCCACCGCGTCATGATCGCCCGCAAAGGCATTCCCGCGCCGGTCCAAGCCGACATGGGATGGGTCGTCTAGCGCACGATCGGCACCCGACGAGTCGGTTGGTCCTTCAGCACAATCTGCGCGGGCGGGTTACTGCTGTTCGCTGGAAATCGTTGTGGCAGAGGCGCGTAGAGCGGTGCGGGCGGCGACAACGGCCGGGTGTGCGCCGGTGCCTCGTCGGTAGGCCAAGTGGGTTTTGCGTCGGGTCGGTAGTGCGGTCAGCACCACGTTGGGCGGTGGGTCGAGTGCACCGAGTTCCGGGACGAGGGCGACGCCCTGTCCGGCCGCGACCAGTGCGAGGACGGTGCTGAAGTCGTCGACCTGGTGGCGTACTCGAGGCGTGAATCCCGCTGCCTGGCAGGCCCGAATCGTCATCGTGTGGCAGAGCGTTCCTGGTGTGCCGACAATCCACGATGCGGCTCGGTGATCCGGTAGTGGCGCGGCGGCGAGTGCGGCCAGGTAGATCGTCTCTTCCAGGAGCGGCTCGGTGTCCAGGGCCGGATCGGGCTCCGCGGGCACATAGTCGTACTCCTGCACCAGTGCCACATCCAGCACGTCGGTGCGCAGCGAGTCGGGGACGGTGGCCGGATCCAGTTCCGTCACCAGCAGTTCCAGCCGCGGATGGTCCCGGCTCAGCGTGATCAACGCCGGGGAAAGGATCGTGGCGACCGCCGTTGGGAAGGCGCCGATGCGCAGCGTGCCGGTGAGCGCGGCGCGGGTGGCGGCGAGGTCGGCGGTGGCCTGCTCGAGCGCGGCGAGAATCGTCTCCGCGTGTTCGACCAGCGTGAGCGCGGCGGGTGTCAGGGTGACGCGTCGTCCGGTCCGCTCGAGCAGCGGCACACCGGCTTCCCGTTCCAGCGCGGTCAACTGCTGGGACACCGCCGACGGTGTGTAGCTCATGGCCTCGGCGACCGCCGCGATCGTCCTGCGGTGGGCCAATTCGCGCAGCAGGCGCAGCTTACGCACATCGAGCATCAGTTCAGCTTATGCTCACCAGAAGAAACGTGAACTGGACCTGAAGCATCTGTGCGCGCCAGTCTGGGAACCATGACGCTCACCGGCCTCTTCCTCCCCCTGATCACGCCCTTCTCCGCCAATGGCGAACTAGCCGCCGACGCACTGGCTGGCCTGGCCCATGAGGTGCTCGACGACGGCGCCACCGGCATCGTCGCCCTCGGCACCACCGCCGAAACCGCCACCCTCACTCCCGAAGAGCGCCGTCGCGTCCTCGATATCTGCGGAACTGTCTGCCGAGAACGCAACGCTCCCTTGATCGCCGGTGCGGGCACCAACTCCACCGCCGCCTCGACCGAAGCGCTCGCCGCCTTCGGCCCCACCGTCACCGCCGCGCTCACCGTCGTCCCCTACTACACCCGCCCCACCGAAGCGGGCGTCCTCGCCCACTTTGGCCAACTGGCCGCCACCAGCCCGGTCCCCCTGATCGTCTACAACATTCCGCAGCGCACCGGCCGCACCCTGAGCCTCGACACCCTCCACCAACTCGCCAGCACCCCGAACATCATCGGCTTCAAACACGCCGTCGGCAGCATCGACGACACCACCATCACCCTGATGAGCACCCTCCCGTCGGACGTCTCCGTCCTCGCGGGCGACGACCTGCACGCCGCCCCACTTCTCGCCCTAGGCGCATCGGGCGCCATCCTCGCCACCGCCCACCTGGCCACCTCCGCCTTCGCCACCCTCATCCGCCTGTGGCGCAACGGCCCCCTGCCCGAAGCCCGCCAACTCGCCCACCGCCTCGCCCCCCTCTGCACAGCCCTGTTCGCCGAACCCAATCCCGTAGTGATCAAATCCGCCCTAGCCGCCCAAGGCCGGATCCCCACCCCCACCGTCCGCCTCCCCCTCCTTCCCGCTTCCTCCGCCGCCACCAACTCCGCCCTCGAAGCCTTGACCTACGTCCTCGCAACCGCCTGACGCACTTCACCGCAGTGCCCTCGGTAGCAATAGAAGCACCATGCGGGACTTCATCGCGTGCCCGTCGGATCGCCAACAACTAAGCACTGCAATCGGACTCACGGCCCTCCGACAACATCCGCGTAAATCCGCTGAACAACCTTCTCAGCACGCCACCTGGCATCGATCCGCACCTCCGCCGCGAACGGCAACGGCTGCCACCCGTGATACCACGGCGCCATCGTCGCGCGGGACGAACTAGGTCGCGAATAGCCCAGCAGGCAGGGTTCTCAACCCGCAACTCAGGACCATGCCGAATTGTCTGGGCGAAAACTCGTTGAGATCTATACGATCACCGGCGGCATGCAGCTTCCTGACGCGGTCGAGTGCCCGCCGCGCAGGGCGTTTTGGGTCACGTCTGAGATCGCAGCGGTTGGCCGCAGACCACGAAATTATCTATGTCGTTGACAGAAGTATACGGGGAACTCCCGCACTTGGTTGCATCTGTAGTGTCATGCAGGATCGATGTAACCTTTACACGGAACTCGCCGGGCCCCTCACTGCAGGGTATTTGCTTTACAGGGTATCTGGCCTTATCGAAGCATCTCCCCTCTTTCCAATTAATGTCCCAGCAAAGATAGCCGCCTGTCACCGGTGAATTACCGTTGAGTCTGTTGCATTTGTCCGGCGCGCTGACGATAGCCTTGACCTCCGCATCCGCTTCGATGCTGTCGCAGGGGACTGCAATTGGAATTAACGTGTCAACCGTGACTCGCGCACAATCCCCGGCACTCCAATGGACAGCTGGCTGCTGTCCACTTACTACGAAGTAAATCGCGGTTGCGGCAGCCGCGATGATGGCGGCGGCAGCGCCTATTCCGATAGTCCAGGCCGGAATCCGGCGGCCCTCGCGGTGCCCATTGCTTGTGTCACCCCCGGTGTCGGGCCGCGTCTTTCCTGCCAGCTCCGCGTCGGCTCGAAGGTTGTCGCGGGCTCGCGTGGCAAGCCCGTCAGGGTCGGCCTCGGCCGGATCGAGACGGGCGATTTCGTCGCTGACGTCGGCGACAGCCGTCCAGTCGCCGGTGTCGGCTAGGCGTCGAAGTTCGGACTGTAGGTCGGCGATCTGTCCTGCGGTACGGCATTCCTGGCGGCGGGTGGTGGCGTCGCGATAGCCTGGTCGCGCTTCGAGGATCTCGTCGAAGAGGCTGGTGGCGGCAGCCCACTTGTGGCAGGCCTGTGCGTCCACGGCCCGCTGGTATCTATCGGCGAGATCGAGTTTCTCGGCTGCGGCGTCGCGTGGTTCCGATGTTTTTCTCGGCCTCGGTGGGGCGCTTCGCCCCCTGGCAACTCTGCGCTGTCGCAGGGTAAACAGTTGGCTGTTTTCGCCTCGTAGGTACAGCACCGGGGTGACCCATTCAAGGGTATGGGCGCCCAGGATCGAGATTCGTCCGCTGTGAACGGCGTTGTCGACGCTGTGGCCATGGGCGATCGCCGTGTAGAACCCAGCGGCGAAGGAGATTGCCGCCGCGTCGCTGATAGTGAACTGCATTGCGGCGACGGCGTTGACGCCGCTTCTGGCCAGCACGGCGGCGGTGCCGGAGAACAGATCCATGCTGCTCTCCGCACCGGAGGAGCAGGAGTTGAGGACCACCAATCGGGGTGTCGGCTCCGCCAAACTCAGTAAATTGGCCAATTTGTTGGCGCCGATCGGATCGGCTCCGCCGTTGGAGCCGACCAAGTCGATACACCCTTGATCGTTTTTGACGTCGTAGTAACCGTGGCCGATGAAATGCAGCACGTGCCAATGGTCGGCGAGCAGCTTCTCCTGCACGCCCGCCCAGCTCGCTTGCCTCAACCATTCAATGTGCAGTAAGCCGCCGGAGGTCAACGGAACCAGGGCCCGTTCCAGGTGTTCTTGTTCATCGAGCACCTCCAGGAAGGGCATCCCACGTGGGGAGGCCACCAACCCGAGGATTCGCAACGGTGGTGTCACCTTGAGCGGTTCGCGGGCGTACGGCGCAGGTACATGCCGGACCAGTGGCTCGGTCAGGCACAGGTAGTTCTTCGTGTCGTCGTCCCATAGCGCTTCCCATGGCAGGGCAGCTAGTTCGGGAGCGCTCATGCGCAATTCCACGTGCAGCTGCTCACCCCGATCCTGCGCCGCCGCAACACTCTCCCGATATGTCCTGAGGACCGGGCCGGCAAACAGCGCCTTGAACAGGCGGCCACCGACTTCCTGCAGGTGTTTTTCATCAGGTCCGGCAACCCTGCGCCCGACTACCGCTGATGCGAGCACCTCCGTTTCCAAGCCATTCTGCTCATCGAGCAGCCGGTACGCGTCCAGATACATGGTCGCTGACGGTTCAGCCCCCACGGGCGAGTGCACCACATGAGTGGTGTATTCGCCGGCGCCCGATCCAGCCTCGATCTCCACTTGAATCGTGCATGCCATTTTCCGTTGATCACTCCTTAGCCATTGGCCCCGCACCACGCCGTACAAAGGGTCGCCTCGCGCTCCCCGGCCGACGGTCGTCGAAGTCATCCGCACATCTGGTGCTGGGATGCCACGTCAGGTCGACGTTCAACTGGGCCGCGGCGCCAGTCGAGGCGATGACGGCTCCCGCCTTCGCGTTGAATTCCAGACCGAACTGCACCCGAACCTCCGAAGGGGGTGCGGCCAGCTCATTCAGTTGACCGAGGACCCCTTCCGCCATGACTCGGATCGCCCCGAGCGCGGAATCGAAGTAACGTCCGGCCTTCTCCACGGCATCCGCCGCCTGTTCTTGCCTGCCGCGGGTCACAACCTCGCCGTACCGAGGCGCCGACTGTACGTGCACCAGCACCTCGCCGCCGCCTTCGAGCGGAAAACTGACCATCGACACCTCTGCGACTCCCTTCAGCCGCCCAGTTCATAAAGTTCGGATCGGAGGACCTCAGCCGGATCAAATCTCATCGAAATTCGCTGGCCCACTCGGTGACAGTTCGAATGGCACGGGAGGTTTGCCAGTGAGTTGGATAGTAATGCGCAAGAATTCAAGGATTCGCCGAGATGCCAGCCGGAAGTGTTCCATTCCTTACTCGTGGTTGCGACCCCGCACCAATCGAACAAGCCCCACCGTGATGCACTCCGACCGCCGGATCGTTCGCCAACGTCGGTGCCGAGGCGAGTCGTCAACCCGTGCACCCAGTCGCAATCTGGAAAAGTACCCCGCGGGTCAGAATTACCAACCACAATATAAACGGTAAGGCTCATGGTGCTAACCTCGATGCAAGAAGGTTTGCTGTGCATTTACCCCGAGCCCAACGTCATTTTTTCACCGGCCGCCCCGTGGGTCAAGCTCGAGGCGGCTGCGACCCGACCTACACCTTGCTCGCCGACATGATCTCCGACAACGAAATCCGGCCGTCTCGGCGTCGACGCGATGCTGGTCGGCCTTGACTCGGACGTCTACCGACGGTCGGGTGCAACCTCGAGTGCCTGTCTGGCTAGATCGATGAACGTGAGATAGGCCGCCCGGAAATCGTGGTGGCTCTGGTCGTACTCAGCCCGGCGGTCTGTCCCGTCATCACCGATGAGAGACTTCAGCCGTCGGATGGATTGCGGCAGCGGCTATTTCGATCCGCTGAACCAAGCCGAGGATATCCGCGGGGCGCGTCGTATCGACGCGGATGACCGGGGTCAGTTCCAGCGGTCGACCGTGGTCGGCCCAGGTATCCCAATCGCGAGTGAGGCGTTGCTGGTCGTTGTGTACGGCGGCCCGCTGCCGTCGCGCGTACCTGGCTCGCGCCACTTCCACCGAAGCGTCACACCAGACTTCGACCGCGCGGTCGGCGCGCACCTGGTGAATGCCCGCTCTCGCGAATTCGAGGTCGCGCGGTCTGAACCACCATGAGTCGATCACCACCGAATGCGATATCGCTGCGGCCATAGCCCATACCGTTTCCATCGCAATCGCGCCGAGCGACGGCAGCGTCTCGGGGCAGGAAATGCATTCCGTCAAAGCTTCTTTCACCGTGTCCTTGGACAGCGCCTGCGCATTCAGTTCGCGGGCGAGCAGCGGCGCCAAAGTCGACTTACCCGAGCCGGGTAGGCCATTGACCAGCACGAGAAGTTTGTCCATCGCTCCCTCTACGGTTTCGGGTAGTGATTCGTGAGTCCGGGACCTCTGGCCGACCGCACTCACTTGTCTAGGTGAGGGAGCGCCAGGTCCAAGTGGTGGAGAGCTCCAGCGGGTCAGTGGGCGTTACCGGGCGGGGGTGGGTGTTGAGGCCGTTGGGTGGGCCGGATTGGGGTTCGACACAAGCAGCTTCGTGCTGTTGATCGAAGATCACCACCCAATGCGCGGGGCTGGCGATTTTCAGCTCCAGGGCGTGGGGCCAGGTCAGGGTGACATCGGTGCCGGTGGGCATGGCGAAGCAGTCGTCCCAGGGGCCAGGTTCGGGGGCGATTCGTTGGCCGGTGGGTAGGTAGTCAGAGCCGCGTTCTTCTTGCCAGGCGGGGGCGAAATCGAGCTGGATGTCGTTGCCGGAGCCCAAGTTCCGAAGGAACCAGGGATGCCAGCCGACCTGGGCCGGGAAGGAATCCGCAGCCGCTTCGACACGCATGGTGAGTGCGACCGAGTCCGGGGTGAGTTCGATCAGCTGCGTGACTCGGCCGCGATAAGGCCATGGGTCTGCGAGGTCGAAGCTCAGTGTGGCGGAGGATTCGGTGACGCTCAGTACTCGCCAGGCCGTATCGCGGCCGGTGCCGTGGATGGCGTGCGGTGCGGCGTTGATGGGCATCTGATGGACTTGGCCGCCATTTCGGAACTGGCCCAATCCCATTCGGCCGCACCAGGGGACCATCGGAAACGCGCCGTAGTGAGGACCCTGCCGCAGCAACTCGAGGCCACCGATCCGCAGACTGGTCAGGCGTCCGCCGTCCCGCGGATCAATGGTCAGCTCCGCTTTCCCAGCGGTCAGTACGACAGTGGAATCGCCTGCGTCGGCCATGAGCACTCCTCGTCCGGCAATGAACTGGTCAGGTAGCACACTGCCACGGCCGCAGCCCTGACGCGCGGCGCACCCGACGTCGGATCTCAGCCGTTCCAGTACCGCCGTACCAATCTGCCGTCGGTCCATGCCTCGATCGAATCGAGCATCCCGCCACAGGACTCGATAATGCGGGCTGAAGCCGCATTGGTGTCGTCGCAGGTGACGAGAATGCGATCCGCATCGAGGTCGCGGGTGATGGGAATGCTGTTGCCTATGTGGCGCGATGTACGCGTGCGTGCTCGGGTTGAGACAGGCCGACCGTCGGTTGAGAACGCGAGGTGGCGCATTTGCTGGATATAGTGCGGGGCGTGTCCTTCATCCAGCCTGCTCTCGACCGCATTCCGGAGCCGTATCGGTCGTATCTGATCCGGCGTCGTGAACTGCTGAAGTTCGCGGTGGTCGGCGGGATCACCTGGTTCATCGACACCGGCATCGTATATGCGCTGAAATTGACCGTGCTCGGCGAAAAGCCGCTCACCGCACGCGTTCTCGGCGTGCTGATCGCCACCATCGTGTCGTATGTGCTCAATCGGGAGTGGTCGTTCCGCACCAGGGGCGGCCGGGAACGGCATCACGAGGCGGCCCTGTTCTTCGCCATCAGCGCACTCGGCATCGGGGTTACCCTATTGCCGCAGGCGGTCGCGCTGTATGTGCTCGATATCCGGGTGCCGCATGTCAGCCCGGTCACGCAGGCCATATCGAACTTCATCACCGGCCAGATCCTCGGCGTGTTGCTCGCCATGGCGTTCCGGTACTGGGCGTTCCGCCGCTACGCCTTCCCCGACGATCTCGTCCAATCCGAGCTCGAACCGCGCTAGACCGCTTACCTTCGAGGTAATTGACCCCGAATCGGTGCGGACCGAAGATCGCCGATATGACTCAGATCGGCCTCCTGCTGCCCAGCCGCGAAACCGCCATGACCGGTGATCACGATGCCGCCGGATTGGTCCGGTTCGCTCGAGCCGCCGAGGAAGCCGGTTTCGACTCGGTATGGATCGGTGATTCGCCGCTGGCGCGCACCCGGGTCGATCCGCTGCCGCTGCTGGCCGCCGTCGCCGCGACCACCGCCCGCGTGCGACTCGGCACCGCCGCGTTCACCGCGACATTGCGTCACCCGCTGCTGGGCGCGCACACCGCCGCCACCGTCGACCAACTCAGCAACGGCCGGTTGATCCTGGGCCTGGGCGCCGGATTCCCGCTGCCCGAGAGCCAGGACGAATTCGCCGCTGTCGGTGTGCCTTTCACCGACCGGGTGGGCCGACTCGACGAGACGGTCGCCATCTGGCGGCGGAGTTGGTCCGGCGCAACCGATTTCGACGGCCGCTACTGGCACCTCGACGACCTGACCCACACGCTCCCTGCCGCGAGCCCGGCCGGTCCCCCACTCTGGCTGGCGGGCAGCGACACACCGCGAGTACTGGATCGGGTGGCCCGGCACTATGACGGGTGGCTGCCATTCCTGCCGGACCCGGACGCCTACGCCCGCGCCTGGGCCACGATCCGCGAAAAGACCACGCGCACCATCACTCCCGGCCTGTACGCCACGATCAACATCAACCCCGATTCCGCCGCCGCGCGCGCCGAACTCGACGGCTACGTCCGGCAGTACTACCGCCGATCCCTGGACGAAATGTCCATGATCCAAGCCTATTTCGGCGGATCGGCCGACGAATGCGTGCAGTGGCTCGGCCGATATCTCGACGCCGGTGCATCACACCTGGTGCTGCGCATCGGATCACTCGATGTCCACCGTCAACTGGACCTACTCGCCGACGCGCTCCTGCCCGCCCACCAATCCGCTTGAGCCTCAGGCTTTTTGCTGGGCGATCTGAATCAGGTTGCCACAGGTGTCATCGAGCACCGCGGTGACCACCGGTCCGTGATCGAGCGGCTGCTGGGTGAACCGTACGCCGAGCCCCCGCAGCCGCTCGTACTCGGCGTCCAGATCGTCCACCGCGAATGACGTGTATGGAATCCCATCTTCGACCAGGGCCTTTTTGAACGGTCCAACCGCCGGATGCTGGTCGGGCTCGAGCAATAGTTCGACGCCGTCCGGCTCCTGTGGCGACGTGACCGTCAGCCATCGGTGTTCGCCGAGCGGAATATCGGTCTTCTGCACGAAGCCGAGGACCTCGGTGTAGAAGCGCAACGCCTTTTCCTGATCGTCGACGAGCACACTCGTGACATTGATGCGGATCATCATTCCTCCTGAAGCCAGCGGTCGGTCAGCCGCCGCAGTGGTTCTCGATTCAGATGGTGGAACTTGTACCGGCCGTCCCGGCGCGTGGTCACCAGACCGGCGGCCGCGAGCACATCCAGATGCTGCGAGATCGCCTGCCTGCTCGAGGTGAGCTGGTGGCCCATGGTGAGCCGGGCGCACAGCTCGAACAATGTCTGGCCGTCGCGATCGGCCAATTCGTCGAGGATCGCGCGTCGCGTGGGGTCGGCCAACGCTTTGAAGACATCGCCTGGCGAACCGGTGCTCACATCCCCACTATAGGCAAGTAATTACTTGCCTATCAAGTCGTACCGTGCCGCGCAGCGATGGTGGTCGGGGTCGAATCACAGGGCGAATGGGGTGGTGACCGAGCTAAATTGGGTGGATGAGTTATGAGTTCGTGGTGCTGCCCGCGGGCGCGGCGGCATCGCCGGGGGACGTAATTCCTTATTTTCGATCGCGACGCGGGCAACCCGCGGACGATCATCTCTACCAGACCGTCATTGCCGGACTACACGGGTGGAACAGCCGGATTCCGGCCGCCGCCCGGCACGCCAGAGTGCGGATCGAGGCGGCCGGGGATTCGGTGCGGGTGACCGCCGCCGATAGCGTGGACCGGCGCCGAACGCGTGGCTCCGCGAAGGATTACGCGGCGCCGCGCATTCGCGAGCTCATCGAAGCGCTCATAACGGGTTTCGCGTACGAAATCTACGATGCGCGGGCCAACACCTTGACCAGCCCCGAAATCCGCCGCTATGTCTCGGTGGATATCGGCGGCGAGCGCAGATATTCCTCCCTCACCCAACGTGACATCTTCGACTGGGTCCGCGAACTCCACCTCCTGGCCGCCACCCCGTTCCTGATCGCCGAAAAGCAGAGTGCCACCGGGAGTTTCATCCGGATCGACCGCAACTCCCCCACCGACTACACCCTCGAACTCCACCACCCCGTCCGTGACCAGCGCCTCGGCGCCACGATGACCGACGGCGCAACCGTCGCCCAACTCATCTGGGACTGGGCTGGCGACGAGTGGAACCGCCTGGACCAAGTCTCCTGGGAGCCCTTGGACTGAAGACGTCAGCGCCACAGCAGGATTCGAGCCGCGGCCGCTCGGCGATTGCCTTCCTCCTCGCTCGGGTCCTCCGCGATGCCACGGATGCTTTCGCGCACCTCGGGAATCCGGGTGCTCGCGTGCGCTATCGCGAGTGTGCGGGTCTCGGACTCGCAGTCGTAGAGGCATTCGATCGCTTGGCGCTCGGCGAAATCGGTGATCATGGCGATCGCCGTGGGTCCGGCGTCGCTGTCGAGGGCCGCGTTCGCACGGGCCCATGCCAGGGCTCGCGGTGAGTTCAGCCGAGCGAGACAGCGGCGCGTCGCCATCCGGACCGGGAGCGGGAAGTCCTGCGGGTGCAGGAGATCCGTTGCGATGGCCAAAAGCGCGGCCTCCCATTCGGGCTGGTCCATCGACTTCGCCGGGGCGCTGACCAGCTGCGCTGCGATCGCGGCGCGCAGCCGAGACAGGTCGATCCCCAACTCGGCGACGAGCGTCGCGTACAGCCAATCGCGTTGTTCCACTTGGTGATCCCGCCGAGGATCGCCAACGATGCAGTCGAGGACGAACTCGCGTGCGAGGGCGGGCTGCGCGAGCGCGGCGTCGTAGCACGCGCCGCGGCCACGCTCGATCAACCCGAACAACGTATCCGGCTCGGCCCGAGACGATTCCGGCATGCGATGACCATAGAGTCGCGCCGTCGTCGCGGGAAACCGATTTATTCGCGGGACTCGCCTATGACGAATGTCCCGGGAGGACGCACACCGCGTCCAGGCCGAGC
The DNA here is from genome assembly GCF_048910785.1 of Nocardia nepalensis. Lineage (NCBI taxonomy): Bacteria > Bacillati > Actinomycetota > Actinomycetes > Mycobacteriales > Nocardiaceae > Nocardia > Nocardia nepalensis. The sequence goes on from NZ_JBKBET010000031.1 coordinate 218,470, forward strand.
ACATGGTTGAGCCGTCCGAAGGCCAGCCACGAACCGATGCTCATGCTCAACTCGACGATCTCGGTCTGGCTGTAGTGCGCCCGCATCCGGTCCCAGAACTCCTCGTCCAGATTGTGGTGATCGGTGGCGTAGCGTTCGGCGTATTCGGCGGCCAGCCGGGTGCGGTCGTCGAACAACTCGGTGGTGCGCCAGTTGGTCACCGCGTCCGCGAACTCCGCCTCCACCTTCTGGCCGTCCCGTTCGGTGCGCCAATCGAGGCAGAAGATGCACCCGTTGACCTGGGCGATCTTCAGCCGCGCCGCCTCGAATTCGCGCAGTCCGAGGGTCGAATGCGAGTACACCGCCAGCGAGAAGTTCGAGGCGGCCGGGCCGATACCCGGCACCATCTCGCCCCACACATAGCCGATCGGGTCCTTGCCCTCGGGAATGTCGATGATCATGGATGCTTCCTTCCGAGCTTGCCGACTGCGGGGCGCAGTGGGACATCCAGCGCGTCATAGAGTCCGGGTTCGGCGTCGACGAGCCAGTCGATGGCATTGACCAGTCGGCCGACCGCGGTGGCATTGCCGCCCGCGGAACGGTTTCCGTCCTCGTCGGCGGCCTCGATGGTGATCTCGATGCGCGGATGGCCCTCGATGATCACGCGGTGCGCGCCCTCCCCGTCGGGTGGCGTCGGCCAGTCGGGTGCGCACGACGGATGGATTCGGGTGACGTGTTCGATGACGATGCGAGGTTCGCCCTCGACGATCCCCTGTACCTCGAACCGCACCGCCCCCTGCGTACCCGCCTCGAAATCACCCATCCGCTCGGTGCTGACGGTGGCGTCGAGCGCGCGCCGGTCCAGTGTTTCGCGAATCTCGTCGACTTCGACGCCCAATGCCCGCGCCATCAATCGAATCTGCCCACCCCACACCATCGTTGGGACGCCGGACGCCACCATCGGCGGCAGATAGTCCATCGGCTGACCCATGCCGACCAGATAGCGGACCGAATCGGGCTGGTCGTAGGTGGTGTAGTCGAAGATTTCCTGGCAGCGGATAACCTCGACCGTGCTGCCCAGCCCGCTCATCAGCAGCGGCAGCACATCATTGCCCCAGCCGGGATCGACGCCGGAGACGAACAGCGACCCGCCGCCGTGTGCGACCGCCGCCAGTACTGGATCACGCAATTCCGGTGGCGCGCTGGACGGATCGTAGAGCGCGTAGAGCGCGGGGGTGACGACCGCCGCTCCGGCCTCGATGGCGCGGATGATGTCGGAGAGTGCGTCATCCGGGCGGATATCGCCGGAGGCCGCGTACACCACTGCCCGAGGTCCGGCGGCGAGCGCCGCGTCGATATCGGCGCTCGCCGTGACGCCGAGGTCGTAGTCGAGCCCCGCGAGCCGACCCGCATCGCGGCCGACCTTATCGGGATTGTGGACGAGCACGCCCGTGAGTTCCAGCGCCGGATGGGCGTCGACGGCGCGGATGGCCGCGCGGCCGACATTGCCGGTGCCCCAGACGATCGTGCGGATCATCGAGCGAGCGTAGCAAGCGCTTGGTTTGGTGGCTGGGATTAGCGGAATTACGCAGTGCGGCTATGGAATTCGCGCTGTCATTGGCCGGCGTTGTAGCGGACCAGATACTCGGCGAATCGGCGGATGTCGGCGTCCTCCCATGCGGTGAGGCGTTCGGCGAATTCCCGATGACGACGCCGCTCGGCCGCCCCCGCGACCCGTCGCCCCTCCGCCGTCGGCCGCAGGATGTGGTTGCGACGGTTGTCCGGATCGACCTCGCGGGTCAGATATCCCAGCCGTTCCAGCGCGCCCACCTGCCGACTGACCGTGGATTTATCGAGGACGAAATGGTCTGCGACATCGGTCGCCTGGCAGCCGTCGCGCTCGATGACCAGGTCCAGAATGCTGAAGGCGACCAGCGACAACTCCGGATGCAGCTCGGCAGCGCGACCGCGGGCGCGCCGAGCGAATGCGGTCAACTCGCGCTGGATGGCGTGGATCGCCGCCGTGCGTGGTTCGGACGTCATAGTTGCACTATACATCCGTTGTGTGTTACAACAGTAATAGTTGTATTTACCAACTATTAGGAGTTGACCCTCATGCGCTCGCACCAGCTACGGCATGTCGCCGGGCATCTGCTGACCCCACTGCTGATGTGCCTCGGCATGGCCCTGGCCTATCTGGGCGCGTTCCATCAGCCTGAGCCGAACCATCTGAAGGTGGCCGTGGTCGGCACCTCCGCGCGGGAGATGGTGCTGGCGCAGACCATGAAGGACAAGGCGGGCGACGCACTAGAGGTGGTCACCCTGCCGACCCGCGATGACGCCACGGCGCAATTGCGCGACCGCACGCTCTCCGGCGCTTACCTGCCCGACGCGCAATATCCGGAACTGCTTGTCGCCAAGGCCAATTCCGACACCACGGCCATGGCGGTCGAGCTGGTGTTCCGGCAGGTCGCCGGGGCGCAGAGCATGCCGATCACGGTCACCGATATCACCACCACCGCCAGTGGCGATCCCACCGGGCAGGGCCTGTTCTTCCTGCTCGTGGCCTTGAGCATCGGCTCCTACGGCAGTGTCGCCGCGATCGGCGCGGCCGGTGCCGGACTGTCCATGCGGGTGCGCGCGGCGATCGGGCTGGCCACTTCGCTCGTGGTAAGCATTATCGGAATCGCGGTGGCGGCACCCGTCTTCCACATCGTCGACCACGACTACGCGGCGATCTGGGCCATGGGCTGGCTGTACTCGGCGGGCATCATCGCCGTCGGCATCGGGCTGCACACCTTCCTGAAGCGTTGGACCACGCTCGCGCTGATGGTGCTGTTCGTGATGCTCAACTTCACCACCTCCGGCGGCATCTACCGTCCCGAGCTGCAGAACGGTTTCTTCGGTTCGCTGCACGCGTTCTGGAATGGCGCGGGTTTCGTCGAGGGTGCGCGCAGCCTGTTGTACTTCGACGGCGGCGCGGATTTCCCGAGTCGGATCGCCAGTCTGTTCGTGTGGTTGGCGGTCGGCGCGGTGCTGTTGGTGGTGGCCGCCAGGTATGAGCGTCGTAACTCCTCCGCTCCTCCCGCGCCGGTGCATGCGCAACACTCGGTCGAGGCGGAAGAGGAGATCGAAGAGGCGGTCGGCGTATGACGCGCACTGCGGCCCGGCTTCGGGTAGAGTGATCGCATCGCCGCTCTGGCACTTGATTCCGCAGAACCTGATTTATGTGTAACCGTGAGTTACATATAAATTCTACGCAACCTCGGTTGGGACAGGAACTGCAATTTCGCATGGCGCGCAACATCTTCGGGCACAGGCCCGAGTTGATAGGCGCCCCGGTCGAGGTGCAAGATCGTGGATGTGTCGCGTGACGGCGCCGGGTGGACGGCGATCGGCATGGAGGCACCGTGATCGAGAGACGATCCATGCCATCACCTCACCTCGACGCAAACCGGGCGCGCGCCCTCGGCCAGGAGCTGGTGCGGGTCCACCACTGGCTGCGAACCGAGCTCACCCGAATCCGCGCGGACGTCACCGCCTACGCAGCCGGTTCCGATCTGCGGCCGACGCGACTTCGCACGCACTGCACGGCATTCTGCGCCGCCCTCACCCGGCATCACACCAGTGAGGACGTCGCGGGCTTCCCGGCGCTTGCTGAGCAGTTCCCAGAGCTGGCGCCGGTACTGATCGAACTGCGCAAAGACCACGATTTGGTCGGCGATATCCTGCGCAGGCTGACCGAATTGGTCGACTCGATCGGGCCGAACAATGCCGACACCGTGCGGCGCGAACTCGACGGTCTGGCAGCCATTCTCGAATCGCACTTCCGGTGGGAAGAGCGCAGGCTCATCGAGGCCTTCGACGCGCTCGAGATGGGTACCGGAACCGGCGAAGACCTGCTCGGCACCGCGCTCGGCGCGGACGGTGCACGGTCCGCACGAGATTGAGACGCCGACCACATCCGAGACGGGTACGGTATTACCGGCCGGACCACGACGACAGGGGCGAGGAAGCATCGGTGGAGAGTCGGGGCGCGATATGAATCAGCCGTATTCGCACTGGTATGCCCAGAATTCGCCCGACAACCTACCGCTGGCCGCCCGCTACCGATCCGCCGATCCGATCACCTGGAACGGCAGTCTCGTCTACCCGATGTACACCGAACAGGTCGGGCCCGCCCCGATCCTGGTCACCATGACCCTGCTGTCCGCCGCACCGCCGGCGGGTCTGCGCGGACACGGCATCGGGTTGTCGGTCGTCGATGGGCATATCGGTATCGATGGCAGACGCCTCGCCGGTGTCGATGTATGGAGCGACGCCCTCGCCTCGGGCGTGAGCTTCGAAGTGATCCCCACCGATCCGGGCGCGCTGTTCTCCCTCACCCCCGTCTGGGTGGACGGCTATGGCGCACAGAAATCCTGGACCGGCAACTACGGCATTCTCATCGAACAACCCCCGAGCGGCCGCCTCGTGCTCTGGTGCAGCGTCGGCGAGGGCCCACCCAACTTCGCCAACCTTGTAGTGGAGGTCGACACGGCCGACCTCCCCGCCGTCTCCGCCCCGCCGCCCGCCGCCCCGCACCACATTCCGCCGCCCCAACCGATGCGGCCCGAACCACAGCCACCACATTCCGCCGCCCCACAGTCGACGCCGCCGACTCAGCCACCACGAGCCGAGTCCGCCGAGCCCGAGCAGCCTCGACTCCCGCAGCCGACACCCCCCGACCTCGAATTGGTGCGGTTCCCCGAGCCGACCGCATCCGCCCGGGCCGAGGTCTCGGCGGTGGAACAAACGGCACCCTTGGCGCCCGCGCGAACCCCATTACCGCAGCCAGCAGCGGTTACGGACACCGTACGGGTTCCGCAAACGCGAGAACCGGTATCCGTGGATTCCGGACCCACCCAACTCGTTGCGCCGCAGCGGCCCGACCCCGAACCGCGGCTGGGCGCGGACCGCGGATACGGCAGTGCCCTCTACGACCTCGGCGTCGCCATGTTCGGCCGGGGCGAGGAGGACCAGGCGTGCGGACTGTGGGCGCAAGCCGCCGATGCCGGACACGCGGGCGCGGCCTACGACCTCGGCGTCATGCTGTTCCGTCGCGGTCAACTCGGCGATGCAGAACACTGGTGGCGCACCGCCGCCGATCGCCGCGAATCGCGGGCGATGACCGGACTCGCCGAACTCCTGGAGCGCCAAGGCAAGCACGCCGAGGCCGAAGTCTGGCGGGCCGCGGCCGAGGACAGCGCCGGAGAAACCGACCGATCAGTCAATTCCGGCTGATCGTGGGGCTTCCGGTCATGGGAACCGTTCGACATCGGTGTCGCGGCCCAACTCGGCCGCCTTCCGAGTAGCGGCGGGGATACGATGCGCAGATGGCGCACCCCGCTCCGCCGGTTCCGGGGGCGACGGTCGCTACGGATCGCTCGCCGGGTGGTTCACGCGGCCCCGGGGTGGCCGAGGTCGTCGAGCGGTTCGCGCAGGCCTGGCGCGCGGCCGACGCGCCCCCGGATCTGTCCGCCTACCTGCCGGACTCTCCCGCCATCCGCCGGGTGTCGCTGATCGAGCTGATCAAGGTCGACCTGGCGAACCGGTGGATGCGCGGCACCGAACCGAAGCGACTCGCCGAATACGTCGAGGACCTACCGGAATTGCGCACCTGGCCGCTGCCGCCCGATCTGATCTACGAGGAATTCCACGTCCGCAGGCGCGCGGGCAGTTCGGTGGATGTCCAGGAGTACACCGCGGCCTATCCCGAACAGGCCGAGCAGCTCTCGGAAATGCTGGCCACCGACGACTACCGCAGCACACTCATGGCCAGCTCCGCCGATCCGGTGAATCTCGAAGAGATCGAGGTCGGCCAGAAGATCGACGACTTCGACCTGATGACCGGTCTGGGCCGTGGCGCGTTCGCGCGCGTCTTCCTGGCCAGGCAGCGTTCGATGCAGCGGCTCGTCGCGGTGAAGATCTCCCAGGACAAGAGCGCCGAACCGCAGACCCTGGCCCAACTCGACCACGACTACATCGTGCGGGTCTTCGACCAGCGGGTCCTGGAGCGCCGCCGACTGCGGCTGCTCTATATGCAGTACGTGCCGGGCGGCACCCTGTTCACGGTGCTCGAGCGCGTACGCAACACACCGGAAGCCGAACGCGGCGGCGCGCTGCTGCTCGACGTCATCGATTCCGTACTCGCCGACAAGGGCGAGATCCAGCCCAGCGAATCCGCGGTGCGCGCCGAACTGGCCGCACTGTCCTGGCCGGAGACCATCGCCTGGCTCGGGCGCAGACTCGCCCTGGCACTGGACTACGCCGGACGCTGCGGTGTCCTGCACCGCGATATCAAACCGGCCAATGTGCTGCTGACCGCCGAGGGCATCCCCAAACTCGCCGATTTCAATATCAGCTTCAGCGGCAATGTCTCCGGCGACAGCCCGGTCGCCTACTTCGGCGGTTCCCTGGCCTATATGTCACCGGAGCAGCTGGCGGCCGTGCACCCGGACAAGCCGACGACTGCCGCCGACCTCGATACCCGCAGCGATCTCTACGCACTCGCCGTCATGCTGTGGGAATTGCTCACCGGCAGTAAACCTTTCGATGACGATCCGGTGACCGGCGGCGACCGCACCGCACTCGACGGCATGCTGAGCCGCCGCTCGGCCAGCCCGCAATCGCTGCCGTACCAGGACCTTCCGGCCGACTGTCCGGCCGCGCTGCGTCGCGCGCTGGTCCGTGCCCTGGACCCGGACCCCGATCGGCGCTGGGCACGCGGCGCGGATATGGCCCAGCAGTTCGATGTCTGCCTCGACGCGCGCGCCCGTGACCTGGTCGACCCGCCGCCGCACAGCTGGCGACTGCGCGCCCGGCTGCTCATGCATCCCATCATGGCGCTGGCCATCGGCGGTCCCAACGCCTTGGCAATCCTCTACAGCTACAACCACAATCGCACGCTGATCATCGCCAAACTCGATGAGCAGGCACAGCACCGCTTCGATCAGATCGCGGTCATCACCTACGGCATCTGCTTCCTGATCGGGGTCATCGTCACCAACGTGCTGGTGGCGAATCTGTGGTCCGTCTCGCGCGGACTGCGCAAGGGCAAGTCCTACGACGCACCCACCCTGACCCGCGCCCGGGCCGATACGCTGCAACTGGCTCGCCGAAATGTGCTGACCTGCTTCGCATTATGGGTGCTGGCCGGTGTCGTCGTCCCGGTTTCGGTGCAGGTCTCCGGTAACCACCTCACCGCCGAGGCCTATGTGCATTTCTTCATCACCCAGATCGTGTGCGGCGCGATCGCCATGGCCTACCCGTATTTCCTGGTCAGTTTCTATGCCGTGCGCAGCATCTACCCGATGTTCCTGCCGCACGGCGGCCTCGGCGCCGATGACGACGCACAGCTGCGCCGACTCGACCGCAGCAGTACCTATTTCCTCGCCATCGCCGCCGCCGTACCGCTACTCGGCGTCGCGGGCGCGACCTTCATTCCCGCGGCGGACATTCCGGCGGTCATCGTCGCGCTGCGTGTGCTCTGTGTCGGCAGCGCGTTGGCCTTCATCGCCATCTACTGGTTGTTCCGGATGCTCGAACAGGACCTCGCCGCGCTGGAACGCATCGTCGCCGAACGCGTCGTGGCCCGATAATCGCGCGGGTCAGCCGGGCTGGATCAGCGTGCGCTTGAGGATCTTGCCGGTCGCATTGCGCGGCAACGCATCGAGGAAGGTGACATCGCGTGGCACCGAGAATCGGCTCAACCGGTGCCGAATGTAGTTGCACACCATGTCCCGGTCCAGGCCGAACCCTTCCCGGGTCACCACGAACGCGGCCAGGCGCTGGCCATACTCGGGATCCGGGACGCCGACCACGGCGACCTCACTGACCTGCGGCAGATACGACAGCGCCTCCTCCACCGGCCGCGGAAAGACATTCTCGCCACCGGAGATAATCATCTCGTCATCGCGGCCCGCGACGAACAACCGCCCCTCGACGTCGAGATAGCCGAGATCACCGGTGTCGAGCATGCCCGCGGATTCGGTCGGCGGCGTCGCATCGGTATAGCCGTCGAAGAGCATGTGATTGCTGACGAAGATCCGCCCGGTCACCCCGCGCGGCACCGGCCGCAGATTCTGGTCAAGCACAGCGAGTTTCGTGCCCAGCGGCGGCCGTCCGGCGGTGGTCGGCGCGGCCCGCAGATCGACCGGATCGGCGATGGTCGCCCAGGACACCTCGGTCGAGCCGTAGACGTTGTAGAGGATATCGCCGTAGGTGTCGAGGAACCGCTGCACGGTCGTACCCGCCAGCGGCGCACCGCAACTGGCCACCACCCGCAGGCTCGAGGTGTCGTAGCGATCGCGAATATAGGCGGGCAGATCCAGGATTCGATTCACCATGACCGGAACCACGATCATCGCGGTGACCTTGTGCCGGTCGATCAGGCGCAGGCAGTCCTCGGCATCGAAGCGCTCCGGCAGCACCACACTCGCCCGGATCGCGGTGCTGATCTGCAGCGCGGCCAGACCCCAGGTGTGGAACAGCGGGGACGGGATGAGCATGGTCTCGTCCATCCGCAGTGGGATCCGCGACAGCAGCGCGGCCACGGTGTGGAAGCCCTTGGGCTGCGGGCGCTGCGCGCTCTTGGGTGTCCCGCTGGTGCCGGAGGTGAGCACGATGAGCTTGCCCGGTTGCGGCGGTTTGGTGAAGGTCGGCGCGTCGAGTGCGATGAGATCGTCGACCGTATTGCGATGCGCCGTGCTGATCCGCCCGGTGGAAAAGCGCGGCACCTCCGGCGCGATGTAGTGGATGAGCGGCTCGAATTCGTCGTCGAGGAAGATCGCCGACAGACCGTGCCGGTCGGCGACGTCCTCGATCTGCCGGGCCGAGAGCCCGGTATTCAGCAGGACCGTGTCGACGCCGAGTTTGCCCGTGGCGACCATGCATTCGACCATCGCGACCCGATTGCGCGAGAGCAGCCCCACCTTGTTGCGCGCACCGACCCCGAACATGGCCAGGGCCGAGGCCAGTTTGTGCGAACGCGCGTGGATGTCGGCGAAACTGTAGGCGACGTGCTCGTCGGCCACGGCCAGCCGCTTCGGTGAATGCCCGGCGGCGGCCGCATAGCCACCGGCCAGGGTGAAGCCCCATTTGGCCAGACCACCCATCTGTTTGAGCGCGCGGTCGGGCCGATAGGTGCGCACGACGCCGGTCTGCACCATCTGCTTGAGGGTGCCCACCTGATGGCCGACGGCGGAGTCCTCGCCATTGACGATGACCGAGGTCGGCGCACCCTGGATCGCCTCGGTCACCCGATCCAATCCGGCAATGGTCCAGTCGACCACGGCGGCGTTGTCGTAGTCGGCGATCGCCGGATGGATCCGGGCCGCACCGAAATACGTGACGGTGACCCGGGTCCGGTCCTCCACATCGCCACCGCGCAACCGCACAGCGACAAAGCTGCCGAGGCCGGGGCACTGGAGTTCGAAGGTCTGGCCCTCGTGGCCGACGACGAGCCGGACCGGCGGTGCGGTGATCGGTGTGTCCGCCGTGCCCCCGCGGAACAGCAGAACCGGATGCGTGTCCGAGGTTTCGGCTCGCTCGCATACGCCGATTCCCAGGAACATCCGGGAATAGGTCTGCGGGTCCATGAGCAGGTCCCACAGGGGTTTACGTGCGACTTCGAACTCCGCATCGACATTGATGACGTCCGTGACCAACTGCTTGCATTTCTCGTGGGCCGAATCAATGTGACTGAGACGGCGTTGTCAGGCATTTGTACCCAGAGGTAACAGATAGGTCAAGTAGTCGACGATTGCCGGAAGATTGCCGGATGGTCATCGCCCGCGAACCGATTCGCGCAGGCCATGCGGCATTGCACAATGTGATCTAGAACGCTTCGTGCGCCGTCATTGCGCGGAGCCTGGGAAACCGGGAGCAAACATGACCGCCAGAGCAGATCTCGAACATCAGTTGGGCGGCCCGGTCGCGGCCCTCGATCAACTCTCCGATGCGGAGGCCGCCGAACTGCTGGTGATGCTGCGCGAAGCGCGCGAAGCCGAGACGGCCGGACTCGCCGACGCCGTCGACGGGTTGGTCGGCGCACTGCCCTGGCCGCTGCGCACCGCCGCCAAGAAGATCATGTTCGGGAATCGGCTCGGGTGATGAGCGACCCGGTGACCAGGGCACAACTCGTCCTGTTGGCGCGCACGCTACATGTCCCGGCGCAACGCCTGGCGCATCTGGAGAAGCTCGGCGCCGAGCAATTGCACGAACTGCAACAGCGCATGGCGCGCGTCATCTTCGACGACCACGCCGTGACCTTCAAGCGGATCAGCATGCTGGTGCCGATCATCCCCTTGAGCATTGCGCTGCCCCTGGTGCAGCGAATAGTGCCGCCGATGATGGGCGGACGCGCGGCGGGCGCGGTCGGCATCGAGCATCCCAAAAAGGCCGCGGAAGCCGTCGGGATGCTGGATCCGAAATATGCCGCCGATTGCGCGCCGTATATCGACCCGCACACCATCGGGAAACTCGCCGATGTCGCCCCGCCCGAACCGATCGTGCGCATCGCCAACGAGCTGATGCGCCGCAAGGACTACATCACCACCGGCCCGTTCCTCGCCTACGCCACCACGCCGCTGATCCGCGCCATCGAGGCGGGCGTGCCGGACGACGAGGGGCTGATGCTCTCGGCCGCCTATGCCTACTCCGGCCCGAATATCAGCGCGATCGTGCGCCAACTGCTGACCGGACCATTGGACCGGGTGCCGCATATCCTCGATACGGTTATCGCCGGTTCCACCGAGCTGCGACTGGCCGCGGCCTCGGTTTTCGCCCGCTGCGACGAGGATGTGGTCGAAAAGCTGGGTGACATCCTGCTCGATATCGGCTCGCCCGAAGCCATCACCGAACTCGCCACCACCTTCATCGAGCATGGCGGGATCAACGACATGCTGCGCTTCACCGCCTACCTGAGCCCATCGGCCCTGGATACCCTCGCGGCGAACCCGATCACCGCCGACCATGCGGCGATGTCGGCGCTGGTCAACGCGCTCGCGGAACAGACCGATCCGACACTCTGGCGCGGCCTGCTGAATCTGGTCGAGCGCACAGATGTCGATATCCGACGCCGAATCGGCGCCAGCCTCCTGGAATTGCCCGAACCAACGCTGACCGCGCTACCCGCGATCGCGACCAAGGGGCACCTGTGGTCCACGCTGCTGCGGGTGCTGGCCGCGGCCGACGCCGACACCCAGGCCCGCCTCGGCCAGACCTGGGCCGAGCTGCCCGCCGACGACCGCGGCCACATCGAGCAGCGCGCCCGCGATCTCGGCCTGTCCACCCGTCTCGCGACGCTCACGGTCACGCTGGATATCTACGGCTGACACTCGGTGCGTCTTCACCGGCCGTGCAACCGAATGCGCACGGGCAACCGGTCTCGGGCCGAACAGCCGCGCGCCGTACGCATATCGGCACCATTCTCCGTGCACGAATGACATACGGCGCGTGACGAACTACACCGGGGTGAAGTCGCGGCTGGCGATGTAGGTCGGACGTGGACCCGGCGCGGCGAACGGCTCCACCAAGGTGTTCTCCACACTGTTGAACACCAGGAAGATATTCGAGCGCGGGAACGGAGTGATGTTGTTCGACGAGCCGTGCATGATGTTCGAGTCGAACAGCAGGGCCGAACCGGCGTGACCGGTGAACTGGGTGATGCCGTAGCGGTTCGCCAGCGCCGCGATGTCGGCGTGGGTGGGCACACCGATCTCCTGTTCCTGCAACGACTCCCGATAATGCTCGGCGGGGGTGCTGCCGGTGCACGGCACGAAGGTGCGATGCGAACCGGGCATCACCATCAGGCTGCCGTTGATCGGATAGTTGTTGGTCAGGGCGATCGACAGGCTGACCGCGCGCGGTGCCGGCATACCGTCCTCGGCGTGCCAGGTCTCGAAATCCGAATGCCAGTAGAAGCCGGTACCACGGAAACCGGGCATGTAGTTGACCCGGCTCTGGTGGATGTAGACCTCGGAGCCGAGCACCTGCCTGGCCAATCCGGCGACCCGGGATTCGCGCACCAGATCGGCGATCGCGCCGCTGAGCCGGTGGACCTCGAAGACCGAACGCACCCGGTTCGAGGACTTCTCCACGATCACCCGATCGTCACCGTGCAGCGCCGGATCACTGGCGAGGCGGTCGATTTCGGTGCTGAACTCATCCACCTCGGCCGGTGTCAACAGCTGCTCGACGATGCCGAAACCATTGGCGTCGAAGGACGCCAGCTCCTCGGAATCGGCCGGACCCCACACGGTCGGATCGGTACGGTCCTGATGCGGACCCGCCGCGGCGAGCCGGGTCGGGTAGCGATCGTCGGTGTGCACCAACGTCATTGCGCCTCCTATCCGCCGATCTGGGCCGCGACGAGCGGGTAGACACCGTTGCTGTCGTGGACCTCCTGCCCGGTGACCGGCGGATTGAACACACACATCATCCGCATCTCGGTGCGCACCTCGAGGCGATGGCGTTCATGTCCGTCCAGCAGATACATCGAGCCGGGCGCCAGTTCGTAGGTGATGCCGCTGTCCAGATCCGTCAGTATCCCTTCGCCTTCGATGAGCCAGACCGCCTCCACGTGGTAGCGATAGTGGAACTCGTGCACGGTCCCGGCCTCGATGGTGGTCTCGTGGAAGGAGAATCCGACGCCGTCGCCACCGAGCACGATGCGCTTGCTGCGCCAGCCGAGGCCCTCGACATCGCGGTCGGTGCCGGTGATCTCCGCGGTGCTGCGCACGATCATCTCAGCGCTCCTGTCCGCAGACGGTGCCGATCGCGCCGGTCAGCAACCGCAGACCGTGCTCGAGCTCGTCGTCGCTGACGGTCAACGGCGGCAACAACTTCACCACTTCGTCCAGCGATCCGGAGGTCTCGACCAGCAGCCCGCGCTCGAAGGCTACCTGGCAGACCTTGCCCGCCTGCGAGGGATCGTCGAAGACCACGCCGTGCACCAGTCCGCGACCCCGCGTCGAAATACCGGGGAAGTACTCGGCGACCTGGGTCAGCGCCGCGCCGACGCGCTGGCCCTTCGCCTCGGTCGAGGCCTGCAGCGCACCATCGGACCAGAAGTGTTCCAGCGCGGTCTGTGCCGTGATGAAGGCCGGGTTGTTACCGCGGAAGGTGCCGTTGTGCTCGCCCGGCGCCCACTGGTCCAGATCCGGCTTGAACAGCACCAGCGCCATCGGCAACCCGTATCCGCCGATCGACTTCGAGAGCGTCACGATATCGGGCGTGATGCCCGCGACCTCGAAGGAGAAGAACGGTCCGGTCCGGCCGCAACCCATCTGCACATCGTCGACGATCAGCAGAATGCCACGCGCAGTGCACAATTCGGCCAGGTGCCGCAGCCATTCCGGCCGTGCGATATTGACACCGCCCTCACCCTGAACCGTCTCGACGATGACCGCGGCGGGGCGGTCGAAGCCCGACGAGGTGTCGTCGAGCACCCGCTCCATCCACTGGAAATCGGCGGTGGTGTTGTCGAAGTAGCCGTCGTAGGGCATATGCGCGGCGTGCACCAGCGGCACACCCGCACCCGCACGCTTGGCGGCATTGCCGGTCACCGACAGCGCGCCCAGCGACATACCGTGAAATGCGTTGGTGAAGCTGATGATCGTCTCGCGCCCGGTGACCTTGCGGGCCAACTTCAACGCTGCCTCAACGGCATTGGCGCCCGTCGGGCCGGGGAACTGGACCTTGTATTCCAGGCCGCGCGGCGCGAAGACGGTGTCGCGCAACGTTTCCAGCAGTCGCCGCTTGGCCGCGGTCGACATATCGAGGCCGTGGGTGATCCCGTCACCGGCGATGTACTCCAGCAGCGGTCGCTTGAGCACCGGATTGTTGTGGCCGTAGTTCAACGCCCCCGCTCCGGCGAAGAAGTCGAGGTACTCCTTGCCGTCCTCGGCGCGCAGCCAGGTGCCCGACGCGGTGGTGAACACCGTCGGCCAGGCCCGGCAGTACCCGCGGACATTGGATTCGAGCTCCTCGAAAATGGTCGTCTCGGCGGTAATCAACGGCGATCCTCCTGCTTTCGGACGGTAGGGGCGATCAGATAGAGGTCCTCGGCAGCGTGGCTGTCCGGGAAGAGTTCGGGCTCGAATAAGGGGTGCTTGGTCATCCGCGCCGATCGGCGGCGCGCGACCGCGGCGAACGTCGCGACCGAGGCCGGATTGTCCGGCGCGATCGTTGTCTCCAGTGTCGAAACACCGGCGGCGGCAACAGTGTCGAGCAGCGTGTCCAGCAGTGCGGCGCCGACACCGCGCCCCTGCTGTTCGCGCTCGACGGCGACCTGCCACACGAAGACCGTCTCCGGCGCCTGTGGGCGCAGGTAGCCGATCACGAATCCGACGACCCGGCCGCCCACTTCGGCGACCACCGAGGTGCTCGCGAAATCGCGACACCACAGCAGGTAGGCGTAGCTGGAGTTGGTGTCGAGGACGCGCGAATCCTTGGCGATACGCCAGATCTGGGCCGCGTCGCCTAAGCGTGGCTGGCGCAGCACCGGCTGCGCGTGTGGCGACGAAACCGGTACGGCCGAAGGGTATTCGGTGACCGACGGATCGATCGTTGCGGTGGACAAGGTATGCAGTGACATACATCTCCCTGGTCGGGTCTGCAGTACTCATCCAGGCTTACGAAGCAACTTTGAGGTGAACCAGTCGATCTCTTTGCGGTTGTATTACGAAAAGATCAAAACTGCAGGCAGTGTCACACTTTTAGCAGGTTTCAGCGCTGCAGATCGAGGCGATAACCAAGGCCGCGCACGGTAACCACGATGTGCGGATCGGAGGCATCGCGCTCGATCTTGGTGCGCAGGCGTCGCATATGGACGTCGACGATCCGCTCGTCGCCGAAAAAGCCGTCATCCCAAACTCTTTCGAGCAATACCGAGCGACTGAGCACTCGGCCGGGCGACTCCGCGAGTTCGCAGAGCAACTTGAATTCGGTGATGGTGAGCCGGATTTCGTCCTCACCGCGGCGCACCGCGCCGCCGTCGCGATCCAGCACCAATGGCGCGTCCGGATGCGCGTCGAGCAATGCCTCCCTTGGCGCCTCCCGCTCCATCGTCAGGCGGGCGCGGCGGCGCAGCGCGCGCATGCGGGCGGAGATCTCCTTGATCTCGAACGGCTTGGTGACATAGTCGTCGGCGCCCGCCTCCAGGGCGGCCACCACATCGTGGGTGTCGTCACGGGAACTGACCACGATGATCGGCACATCGTGTTCGCGCCGGATCTCCCGGATGCAATCGAAGCCGTCCATATCGCCGAGCATCAGCTCGACGATCATCACATCGGGCGCGCCATTGTTGCGCAGATAGGTCAGCGCGTCCTCGGCCTCGTGCGCCTCGGCAACGTCGTAACCCTCGTCTTCCATGGCCGAGCGCAGTGCGCCCCGGACCACTTCGTCGTCGTCAACGATCATCAGGTTTGCGGTCAAGCCCTCATCCCTTGCAGACACGCGGACGCGCGACGCGACGCAGACTCGCGTACCCATAACCGACGCGACAGTCCGCCTTCAAGCACCTTTGCCAACTCCGTGAGTACCCGCACCAGCCATTCGGTAAACGGCAGGTCACGAGCAGTCGGTTAGCGTCCGGCTACTCCACCATGGGTGCCCGAACCCGATTTACGCAAATTGGACGTGATGTGCGCCACATCAAACGGGGCTCACCAATCGTCGCGGTGGGACTGTTCTAGTCGATTGAAGTTGCTCGGCCCGCCGTCGGCCCGGCGCTCCTGGTAGCGGAACATCAGCCGACGCGCGTCGAAGGTGGCGAACCATTCGTCCCAGCCGACCGCGCGCAGCACCGCACCCCCGTATCCGGGAAAGTCGAACCGCAACACGCCGAGGCGTCCGTCGTACTCGCTGCCTGGCATGGTGGCCGGGCGCGCGCCGCGCTGCTCCGCCCACCGCCGGATCACGTCATGATTGCGGGTGACGAGGATGCGACCGGCCTGCTGCGCGGTCTCGGCGCGCGAGATCGACTCCGGCGGTTTCTTCAGCGACCTCGAAGCCCCCGGTCCGGCGTACGAATCTCGGGTGCCCGGTCGTCGCTGATCGTTCATGACGACCTCCTTGCGCGTCGGCATCGTTTGTCCGGTTACTTCACGCGTACCCGCACGTAACCTCAGGCAAACAGTGGATCGGATCACAACGAAACACATTGGGCCACAACATGTTCCCGACAAGTCAATCGCGCAGAGCCTGAGCGCGCAGCTTGCCGAGCGTTCTCGACAGTATCCGGGAGACGTGCATCTGCGAAACGCCGAGCTGATCGGCGATCTGGGATTGGGTCTTGGCCTCGAAAAACCGCATGACCAAGACCTGTCGTTCCCGGTCGGGCAGCTCCTCGATCAGCGGCCGAACCGCCAGATAGTCCTCCACATACTGGTAGCTGGGTTCATCCGCGCCGAGGCTGTCCAGCAGCGGCAATGGGGTGTTCTCGATGTCATCGCCGGCCACCGCGTCGATGGAGCTCGACTGGTAGGCGTTGCCCGCGATGAGCGCCTGGGTGACCTCGACGAGGTCCACCGCCAGCTCAGCGGCGATCTCGCGCGCCCTCGGCAATCGGCCGAGCCGCTGCGCCAGGGCCTCGATGGTGGGGCCGATGCTGAGCTGGATCTCCTTGGTGCGCCGCGGCACGCGCACCGCCCAGGTGTTGTCCCGGAAATGCCTGCGCACCTCGCCCATGATGGTCGGCACCGCGAACGACAGAAATGAGGAACCGCGCGTCACATCGAAGCGATCCGCGGCCTGCACCAGCCCCAAGCGGGCCACCTGCAGCAGATCGTCGAAGTTCTCGCCGCGCCCGGAAAATTTGCGCGCGATATGTTCGGCCAGTGGCAGGCACCGGCCGATCAGCTCCTCCCGCAACATGTTTCGACGGGGATCACCCGGCTCGAGGGCGGCGATCTTCTCGAACAGTGGCTCGATATTGTCGTAGCTGTCGCGGTGCGACCTGGAGTCAGCCGCCATCGCTGCCTCGCGCCCAGCTGAAGTCGACGACTGTCGGATAGCCGGAAACCGCGCTGTCGAACGGCTCCTGCACCGCCGCGATCGACTGGGTCAGGGTGCGGACGATATGCCAGCCGAACCCGGCCTGACCGACCACCGACTCCGATACCGCGACCGATGCGACGTGCACGAACATCTCGTTGCCGTTGTAGGTGAATTCGCAGTCGAGAGTGGAGCCGGGCGTTGCTTCCAGGATCAACGAGGTGGCCACCTCGTCGAGCGCCAGCCGAATATCGACAACCTCATCGATCGCGAAATCCGCGATCAGCGCGACGGTTTCGGCGAGCGCGCGCAGCATGGTCAGCTGCTCGAGCTCGGCGGGTACCCGAACTCCGATCGTCGTTGTCGTCTTCGCCGCCGAGGACTGGGAACTCCACTCCCCCATGCGCATCACCACCTTTTCCTCCGAGCCGACCGAAATCTTCGGGTCGGGGACCATTCGCGACTTACCCGGCCGATCACGATCGAAACATCGCGAGCGGCGGATTATCGAATCAGTCGGCCTCGATCCGTTCATGCGCAGTCAACAGCAGATGGTCGAACTTCGTGCGCAGATCGGCCATAGAATCGGTCAGCGAGCCGAGATCGGCGACCAATCGGGTGGCCAGCGTCCGCAGTTTGATATTGGTCTCCTGCGAACGCCAGCTCAGCACCCGGAACGCCTGGTCGGCGCTGACACCGTAGACCAGCATCAGCGCCCCCTTCGCCTGCTCGATCACGGCCCGCGCGGCATACAGTTCGGGCAGCGCGTCGTCCAGGGTCTCCTGCTGGCGCTCCGCGAGCGCGTCGGTGAGGTCGATGTAGTACCCGGAGGTGCCGACGACCGTATCCGTGTCGTCGTACATCTGATCGGCGACCACGATCACGTGGTGCACCCGGCCCGCGGTATCGATGATGCGGTGTCTACTCGAGAACGGCTGCGCCTTCTCGATCGATTTGGCCAAGGTGTCGGCCACCTGCGCGCGATCCTCGGGGTGTTTGTGCGAGAGCAGCAGCTCGGTGGTCGGCACCACGGTGCCGGGCTCGTACCCGTGCAGCATCGCGACCTCGTCGGACCACTCCCACCGCTGATCGGCGAACCAGAAGCGGAACGTGCCGATACTCTGTGGTTTACCCATGCCGATGACCCGGCCCAGCGCCCGCGCGTCGGCGGGTGAAACCGATCCACTTTCCATCACAGCGCAATTATGGAATGTGACCACCCCTGATGCCCGAACATCGGCTGGACCAGGGACTTAAGTCCACATCATGTGTCGAGCGCGGCGCGCATTGTTGGAAAATCGCAGCACACGGCACGGACGCCGGTGATGGCGAGCACACGGTCGACGTCGCGGCTACCCGTCACGATCCGCACAGCCGGACCGCCGTGAGCGGCCTGCTTGGTGAGCGCGCCGATAGTCGCCGCCGCGCGGATGCTCAAGAATTTGGTGGCGCGCAGGTCGAGGACCACGGCATGGCAGCGGGTGTTCACCGCCCGTTCGAGCATGGCACGGAATTCCGGGAGTGCGGCGGCATCGACTTCGCCCTCCGCGCGGACCACTACGCACTGCTTACGGCGCTCGACGCGTTGCGACCAGAACCGATTCCGTGGTCTTGATCCGGCGCGGTGCTGACCGTCCGATCGAAACTGAAGAAGGGCGGACATATTAACCTCCCAGAGGGATGGCCGATCGTTAGGATCGGATCGCGGGAGGGGCGGCAACGCGGCTTATCATCAGGGCCGCTTCGGTAGTCGCCACGTTGCGTCAGGTGTCGCTACGCCAGTCCCGCTGGCCGGTCCCGTATGGTCTGTCGCCGCACGTCGGACCGGGTTCGGCTGTAGTCTCAACCTCCGTTTAGTCTGGCACGGCGACTGGCTCCGATTCAACTGTCCGATCCGTCTCGGACGCCGCGCCAGCGCCACGGGGCCAGCACCCAGGCCACCACGAACAGCACCGCGACCACTACCCCCGACACCACGCCCGCTATCGATCCCGCGACCGTGTCCATCACCAGAATCGTCGCACCGATCAGCGCGATTCCCAGCAGCGCGATCCCGGCCATGGCGCAGCGGTGGGCCGCGGCGACGACATTGCCCAGCCGATGCCGCCGGAACAGGATCCGATGCCACGACACCGGCGCGACCAGGAATACCGTCGCGCCCATCGCCGCGGCCACCGTCGCCAGATAGAGCAGCCGCATCGGCTCCGACAACGCGGCGAATCCGGCCTGGAACGGGAGGATCAGCAGCGCTCCGATCAGGAATTGCACGCCCGTCTGGACCACCCGCAACTCCTGGATCAGGCTGGCCCAATTGCGGTCGAGTTGTTGGATTTCGGTCTCCTGTCTGGCTTGGCGGTCCCAGTCCCGGTTACCGACGGTCACAGCTCCGCCTCGCTGGCGCTCGGCTCCGCTGCGACCGTTGGTGCTGTGTCTTTGGTTCCCTCGCTACGCTCGGTCACGGGTGGCGCATACCCGCACCGCGCGGGCATACACACGGCGATCTTTGCCCGGGCCCGGCACTGATTCGGCGACCGCAACCCGGGTATGCCGATCGTGACGCCGATGTGATCGGCGGAATCCTTTCGAGGAGGAACGATCCATCATGAGAACACCCGGTAACCGGCGGTGTCGTACCGCGGTGGTGGCCGCGGTCGTAGCGCTCGCGGTCCTCGCGAGCGGCTGCGAAGAGGCCAAGAAAGCGGTCAACAAGGGCGGGGATACCCCCTGCAGTGAATTCGTCGCGCAGGACAAGGACAAACAGCGCGTCACCGTCAGCAAATTCCTCGAGCAGGAACGAAACCGCAACGCACCGCCGACCGACGACCGAACCGTCGATGCCTCGATCGCCGCCATCGAATTGATGTGCACGGCGCAAGCCAATCCTGATACTCCTATTCGCAAAGCCGATCTGACCGGCATCTTGGTGCCGAAGTAGGCGCGTTCACAGCGCATCCCGGTGGCGGTGGCGCGCCCCAAATCCGTTGGCCCGCTATTTGATTCGTCGCCCTCGCGGAATAGCCGCGGGCGACTGGCTCCAAGCGCGTAGTTCGAGGTCGACAGGGATAGCGAAATGGGTTGCCGGAGATATCGCCGACAACCCATTTCTTTTGTTACGCGCAGCAATTACCGAAAACTATTGCCCTTGCTGGTGAGCGCGCTGGCGTTGTTCCTGGACCGCGGCTTCGGCGCGCTCCTTCTCGGCGGCCGCTTCCTTCTTGGCCGCCGCACGCTGTGCTTCCGCCTTTTCCTGCTGGGACCTGCCTTCGTCCCGCAGATCGTCGTTTCCGAAGACCGCGCCAGCCGCCTCCTTGACCTTGCCCTTGGCGCCTTCGACGACGCCCTCGAGCCCTTCGCGGGGACCGCTCTTGTGTTCGGACACGATATCTACCTCCGAATTATCGGTTTTCAGGTGGACACTGGCCGCATACCCCGGATGGGCCCGTTGAACCGAAACTCTGTATTTTCATCGCTGATTCGCCAAAATTCTCGTTCGCATATCCGGCCGATCCGGAGGTTTCGCCGGGACGGCAGCGGTTATGGCCCGAACATGACGTCACTGTGGTTGAACGACGCCGAGGTTCCGGCGCGGCTGCGGCTCACACCGGGTCTGCATTTCGACACCGTCGTGATCGGCGGCGGGCTGACCGGCTTGGTGACCGCCCTGCTCCTGGCCGAGAGCGGCGTAGAGGTTGCGGTAATCGAGAGCAAACGGGTCGGGGCGGGCACCACCGGGGCCAGCACCGCGAAGGTGAGTCTGCTGCAAGGGATCCGAGCGCAACGGATCCGAAGTCGGCATGGCGATCGGGCCGTGCGCGACTATATCGAGGCCAATCGGGAGGGGCAACAGTGGCTACTGCGCTACTGCGCCGAGCACGCGGTGCCCGTGCAGCGCGTTCCGGCGCTGACCTACGCCCAATCCGAGTCCGAAATGTCCGCTGTGCGAGCCGAATACGAGGCAACGCGGGCAGCGGGGCTGCCGAGCACGCTCGTCGAGGAGCTGGATGTGCCGTTCCCCGCGCACGGTGCGGTCTGCCTGGATGATCAGGCACAGCTCGATCCGATGACGCTACTGGCCACCCTCGCGATCGATATCGAGTCGCGTACCGCGCCGATCTTCGAATCCACCCTGGCCAAGGGCGTGCGCGGCGGCGATGACGACGGGCTGATCATCGAGACCGAGCACGGCGATCTGCACGCGCACACGATCGTATTGGCCACCGGCACACCGATACTCGACCGCGGCGGCTTCTTCGCCCGGCTCACCGCCGAGCGGTCCTACCTGAGCGCCTTCAAAGTATCCGAGCCGATACCGCACGCAATGTTCATCAGCGCAGGACAGCCAACTCGATCATTACGCTATACGCCCGGTCCCGATGGCGACGACCTTTTGCTGGTCGGCGGCAACGGCCATGTGGTCGGCCGGACCAATGCCGCCGGTCGCCGCGCCGCGGAACTGATCAACTGGACCCTCGACTGCTTCCCCACCGCCGACCCGCTGCAGAGCTGGTCCGCGCAGGATTACCACCCGGTCGACGAACTGCCATATGTCGGCCCGCTGCTACCCGGGCAGAACCGCATCCTCGTCGCTACCGGCTATGCCAAATGGGGTATGACGAACGGCGTCGCGGCGGCGTTGGCCATTGCCGGCCGGATAAACGGCAAACCGCCGCGCTGGTCGGAGACCTTCGCCAGTTGGCGGCCGAGCGAACTGAAATCGCTGCCCGCCGCGGCGTGGGCCAATACCGCGGTGGCCCAGCAGCTTTCGACGGGCTGGCTGCATGCGCTCGCTGCCGGTCATGGCGCGGTTCCGGCCGAAGGGTGCGGTCGGGTCGAACGCCACGGACTGCGACCTACCGCCGTGTGCACCGTCGACGGCGAGACCACCGAGGTCGGCGCGGTGTGCCCGCATCTGCACGGCATCGTGCGGTGGAACGATGCGGAACGATCCTGGGACTGTCCACTACACGGATCTCGATTCGCCGCCGACGGAACGCTCTTGGAGGGCCCGGCCACCGAATCGCTCACACCGATCGCCGGACCGTATCCCGGACCAATGCCGCGGTATTGACCGCGGCCGCGCATCCTCCGTCACGGTCCACTGGTCACAGGGGACACTCGCCCGTCACGGTCCACTGGCCACAGGCGACACTCGCCCGTCACGGTCCGCTGACCACAGGCGACACTCGGCTGTCACTGTCCGCTGAACGCAGGCGACACTCACCCGGCCTGGGCCGCGCACTCTGCCTGCCGGGTAGCCGCGCCCGATCGGCGGAAACGGGCCTGCGACGACCCCTTGAGTTGTAACGTGTTCTAAGTTCGCGCTCCGGGTGGGGCTGACCGGATGGCGGCGCGGGCGTTCCACGGAATGTTCGGAGGGGTTGGATGCCACGACTGCCGATGCTGGGTGCTGTTGCGGCACTTGTTGTTTCGTTCACCATGATCGGATTGCCAGGGCCCGCGCGGGCCGGGGTCTACACCTGGACCGATATCGCGCAGTCCGCGGTGCCGAAGGCGGAGTGCGGGGCCGGATCGCTGCCGGAGACCGGGTTGCAGGGCGATGTTCCGGCGGCGGATCGGGCCAGTGGGCGCAGCACCGAAGGGTATCGGTGCAATCTCTCGTTCGTCGGTGGGTTACAGCAGCAGGGTGGCGGAATTCTGTCGCCGACCTACGACCATTGCTCGTACACGGGCACATTCTTTCCCGGGAACCTGCTGAATGGCGCGGCGCCGGGCGTGCACGTCCTCGACGTTTCGGATCCGGCCAACCCAGTGCACACCGCGACGCTGAACGAGCCCGCGATGCTGGGTGGCACGTGGGAGACGTTGAAGGTCAATACCGCGCGGAAGCTGTTGGCCGCGACCGCCGTTCCGATCACCACCGGCACGGCGTACTTCTCCATCTACGACATCTCCGACTGTGCGCACCCGGTGCTGCTCAACCCCGGTCCCGGCACTGATCTGACGATGCCATTGCCATTCCTGTCACATGAGGGCGGCTTCTCCCCCGATGGCAACACCTACTGGGCCTCCAGCACCAGCCCGGGGCTGCTCACCGCCATCGACGTCAGCGATCCGGCGAATCCGCGGGTGATCTGGCACGGGCTGCAGTCGTTGACCGCACACGGTTTCGGCATCAGCCCGGATGGCAACATCATGTATTTCTCCATCCAGAACGGCATGAATATCCTCGACATCAGTGCGATCCAACGCCGGGATCCCTATCCGGCGGTGCCGCAGATCGCGACGTATCACTGGGCCGACGGGTACTTCGACCAGCAGTCCGTTCCGGTCACCTATGGCGGCCGGCCGTACATCTTCACCGGCGACGAAGCCGGTTCCGGCGGTGTGAAATTGATCGATGTCGCCGATCCGGCCGCGGCCAGGAAGGTCGCGACGATCAAACTCGAGATCAATATGCCCGCACACCTCGGCGACCACGCCCAATCGGCCACCGGGAACGGCATCTTCTCCTACGACGCGCACTATTGCGTCGCCGATCGGCCCGCGGATCCGACCGCGCTGGCATGCAGTTGGATCGCCTCGGGCATTCGAGTCTTCGATGTGCGCGATCCCGGCGATATCCGCGAAATCGCCTACTACAACCCGCCCGCGCAGACGGGAAAGCAAGGACAGCTGCTGAATTCGGTGCACGCCGACACCTCGGTCATCGGCGCGCCGGTCTGGAATTACGTCCCGTTGGCCCGTGAGCTCGTCAACGGCAAACTCGATCCGGCCACCATGTTCGGCCCGCGCTCGGGCATGATGTTCGGCGGCGATATCAGCTCGGACTGGTGCCTGTCGCCGCCGATGTTCCATGGTGACCAGATCTGGACCACCTGCACCGACAACGGATTCATGGCACTGCAACTGGATAACGGGGTATACACACCGCCCACCGATCAGGAGTCGACCATTGGCTCATGAACGCCTGCGGTTCGCGGCAGTGGCCGTCGTTTGCCTGATAATCGGTGCGGCGGTTGGATTTTGGGCACACCGACCCGACGACGACGGTGGCACCGGACCGCTCTCGACCGTGGATATCGGCTTCGCCCAGGACATGTCGGTCCACCACGAGCAGGCGGTGCTGCTCGCGCAAACACTGCCCGCCGACGCGGGGCCTCAGATTCGCGGCATTGCGGAGCGGATCGTGCTGGCGCAGACCGCCGAAATCGCCCAGTTGCGCGGGTGGTTGCAACTATTCGACCTGCCGCTGAGCACCGATCATCCGATGCACTGGATGGGGCATGAGCACACCGCGCCCATGCCGGGTTCGGCGTCGACCGCCGAGATCACCCGGCTCGCCGGGCTGCACGGGACGGAGGCCGAAATTCTGTTCCTGCAGTTGATGATTCGCCATCACCACGGCGGTGTGGAGATGGCGCAGACCGCATTCAATACCGGCTCCGCCCCCGCAGTCACCCGGACAGCGCTGGAAATGGTCAACGAGCAGGGCAATGAAATCGGACAGATGACAGCACTCTTGACCGCCCGGCAAGGCCAACCCCTGCCATTCCCCTGACCTGCCAGCGCCGGGTCCGACGAGTCCGTCGATCGTAGTCGAATGGTGGTCGTACACGCCGCATTCAACCGCCATATCACTACGTTCGGCGAGCTGCTGGAGCGGGCGACGATCACATCACCAGTTGTCGGGGTGGTCGCCGCGGAGTCGTTTCAGGGCCAGGTCGATCCAGGTTTCGAAGTAATTGGTGAGATCGGCGGTGGTGGCGGGGCGGACGCTGATGTGTTCGCGGGTTTGCTGCTGAACGTAACGGCCGTCGCCTTCGGTATCGAACCATCCGATCGTGTACCAGGGGGCCGGGCGGCTGTGCAGGTATCCGGCGAGCAG
Source organism: Nocardia nepalensis (assembly GCF_048910785.1). NCBI lineage: Bacteria > Bacillati > Actinomycetota > Actinomycetes > Mycobacteriales > Nocardiaceae > Nocardia > Nocardia nepalensis. The sequence goes on from NZ_JBKBET010000031.1 coordinate 243,335, forward strand.
GCCGGCGACGCCCGCGCCGGAGCGGTGCTGAATGAGACGATCGAAACGTTCCAGCGGACTGTGGCGACCGTGGCTGTGGCCGTTGTTGCCGGAACGCAGGTCCTCGACATGGAAGGTTTCCGGTTTGGCGCCGCCGGGAGGAACCGAGGGCAGAATGGCCGCCAAGCGTGCCGCCAGCTGTTCGGTGCGGAACAGCCGACAGCGGATAGGGCTGTCGACACCGTCGGTGGCGGTCTGGGTCAGCATCACCGCGTGAAAAGGGGTCCGGGCGCCGAGGACGCGGTATTCGCGGGGTTTGCCCTTGCCGAGAATCGTTGACTCACCGGCGATTTCGATGCGCAACTCGGAGGTTGTCAGGGTGTGCAGGGCGAGATTGATCTGCTCGGTTTCCTCGACACCGTAGCGGGCGCGCACGGCGGACCGATGCGCGGCGACCTCGTCGTTGGTGGCCAAACGGCTGACATAGCGCAGCGGATGCGGGAACCGGTCGTTCGCGTCGCTGTACCAGAGCGCCGCGAAATCGTCCGGTTCCCAACTCCATTCGGCCATCGTGGTCATCCAATCAACATCATGCGGCTCGATAGCGTCCCGAGGACAGCATCGGTACCTCGAAACAGGCAGCGGGCCAACGAAATCCAGATAAGAAGCGAATCCGGCCGCCGATATTTCGACCGGCGGCCGGGTATCAACTCGGTGTCGGTCCGGGTTCGGCGTGGTCCGCGCCGATCACGCCGCCGGCGACCGTCTTAGGAGCGGGTCCCAGCAGCTCTTCGGTGTTCTCCATGTTCCGAAGCCATTCGGGGAGCTGATGGGACTCGTCGTCGCCCTTGGATTGGCCACGGCCACCGCCCATTCCACCCATGCCCGACATGCTCGAGGTGCCGGTGGTGGTCGCCGCTCGTGCCGCGTTGGTTGTCGCGCTGGTTGTGGTCGGCGTACCGGACACAGTGCTGCCGGGTTTGCCCGAGGTCGTGCCGGAGGTACCACCCAGCCCACCGCCCGTGCCGCCCGTAACGCCCGGGTAGCTGCTCGGCGTGGTAGACGTACTCGTCGTGGGGGTCACCGAACTCGGTTGGGTAGCCGAGGTGCTCGACGGGGTCTGCGACGACGAATCGGTACTGGTGGGAGTGGTCGACGACGGATCCTGTGAAGTGTTCGTCGGATCGGTGCCCGGCTGCGAATCGTCCTTCTGGTCGCCGCCTTTGCCCTGATTGCCGGTCCCGGACGTCGAGTTACCGCCACCGTTTCCAGATGTCCCCGGGGTGTAGCCGTCGTTCTTGGTGTCGGGTGCCTTGTACAAGGGATCGGTCGGACTGTTCGGAACCGGGAGCACCGGAATCTGCTTATCCGCCGAAACGAACGTATCGACGTAATGAGCGCGCATGGCTTCCCGCGCGGCACTCTCGCAATCGTTACGCACCGCAGCAGAATTGGGGCCGTGGTAGATACCCAGGTTCCAACTCTTCGGGTTATACCACGATCCCCCGTCCGGCGGCTTGTCCACGGCGTTCTGAGTATCGTTGACGCCCTTGGCCGCTGCCGATACCCGATCGGCGAGGTTCTGCAGCGGTGTCGTCAGGTCCAATGCGGCCTTGGCGTATTTGCTGATCGCGTCTCGCGAACTATTCGCGGCGGTGCCGTCCCAGGCCGCTGTACTCGAATGATTGATCCGGTTGGCGAAAAGTTCTGCCGCCGAAGCCCATCGCGTGGCGATCTGAGCATATTCAGAGGCGCCATTATGCGCTTCGGTCGTATTCAGCGGGGTGAACGCGTTGTAGATCTGCCAATGGTTCCAGCTATCGACATGCTCACCGCCACCAGCAATCTTCGAGGGCTCATTCGAATCGGTCATTTCGAAGCTCCGACAGCCGGGGCTGAAATCACGCCTAGTTGGGTTATGGTACCGATCTGGCTGGCTTCCTTATTTGCCATCAACGCGTTGTAGCGTGCGGCGAATTCTTGATCCTGCTCCACGAATTTTTGCGCGATTGTGCGGTGCAGGTTTTGGATGTCGTCGACGATCTGGTAGTGCTGCTGGAGGATGTCGAAGACGTTGTTGGCCGAGTCTGTGGCTTGATTGACAATCTTGGCCTTGCCGCGGAAGCGAGCCACCAGCGTGTTGGCGGAGGTCATGCCGTCCGTCGTCTCGCCTAGACCCCAGTTCTTTCGGTCGGAGATCCTCTGTGCGGTCGTCTGAAGAGCCTGTATCTCGGCCTTGAAGGCTTCACAGTCGCGTTCGATGTAGACGAATTCGTCGGCGTTTACACGCACTTCGTTGCTGAAACTGACGGTCAGCTTGCCGTCCTGAGCGTCCTTGATCGCGCTGGCCAGCGGCCCCGCAGATGACGGTGTCGTGGATTCGCCGCTCACAGTTCGTGTTCCTCCCCAGGGTTTCCGGCCAGGATCGACCGGAGGTCGTTCAAGTCTAGAGGGTGGCCGGCATCGCTGGAATGATCTGGGTTGCGAGGCGCTCGGCGATCTCGCAAGAGTGCTGATTCCCAGACTTCCGACGTGACCTAGGGTTATCGATACTGACCTCCAGGCTGCCAGCCCTCATCTCAACAAGCAGGATGCAGTGCTCATGCTGATCCGTCTGATCATCGCTTGGGCGATAGGTAAGTGCCGCCCGCCCACCTACGTTGAGATCCTCGGTGACAGTGAACTGACTGTTTACATGCACCATTGCCAGGGTGATGTTGCTAGTGTCGATCGTGCCTGAGTAGCCGTCGGACTGAACCCAGATGCAGCCGCGCCACTTGATTCCGCCGGGCCTATCTGTGTTGTCAGCCCCCTTGTTCTTCAGCTCCTCCGACTGAATGAGAGACTGCGGAAGATCCTTACATGCATCGAACCCCGCTGGCACATCCGCTGCGATGGTCGGCGTTGCCGATGCACTGCTCGTATTGTCCTTCGACTCCCCACCGGAGTTGCAGGCCGAAACCAGCATGATCAGCCCTGCACCGAGAACTACACCCCGGACCACACCGCTCCAGCTGGCCATATCGTCCTCTCGCACCGGTTCCATCCCAGACCTGGGGCCGGACCGGCTTCCCCGCCCCCGCAAGCTCGTCTAGACCGTACCGGTCAGGTCACCAGCACGCAAAGCGTTCATCCAGCTGCAATCTCGGAGGAACGCTGAATCGGATGAAGCCCCAGACGCCGAAAGCAACTGGGGCTCCTGCGAATTCACTTGACATGCCGTTCAGGACTGCTCGAACTCCCCGTTCTGCACACCCGCCGTGAATGCATCCCACTCGGCGGGACTGAAGACGAGGGCCGGGCCCGTGGGGTTCTTCGAGTCCCGCACTCCGACCATGCCCCCGTCGATGTGTGCAACCTCCACGCAGTCTTTCGTCGAGCTGCTGCGGCTGCTCTTGTACCACTTCGCCCCCGACAGATCGACACTCACGCTCGGTGCTCCTTCGCCACAGCCAGGATCTTTCGCCTGGACTTGCTCTCATCCAACGCTACACGTCCGATCTCGGCGAGTGCAGTGCGATGAAGTTCCACCTCCTCTTCACGTTCCAAGTACAAGTCACCGGCGTAGCCCTCGACGTAGACGATCGGCGGTTCCACGAGCTTGGACTGCGGCAAGGGCGGAAACTCCAAGAGGGAGCACGATCCGACGAGCACACCGAGATGGCTGCAGGCGTCGAACGGGACAACCTGTATCGAAACATTTGGCAGGTCACCCACTTCGGCCAGGTGCCGCAGCTGTTCACTCATCACTGCTGGACCGCCCATCTCCTCGCGCAGTACGGCTTCCGACAGCAGTACCGTGACGGCGAACCCCGGATCCTCCAAGCGTCTCTGCCTGCGTATCGCCCATTCAATTCGTTTCTCGATCAGCTCGGAAGGCAGTTCGGGAGATTCGATCCAAGCTATCGCACGGCGATAGTTTGGGGTCTGCAGCAGACCCGGAAGTACGGCCACCTTCCACGCCGTCATACGACTGGCAGCCTCCTCCAAGGCCAGGTAGTGGTCGAAGTCCCCAGTGATCTGATCGGCATACGAACGCCACCAGCCACCACCGCGCTCCCGCGCCGCCCGCACCTCCTGCACCAGCCCCAACAGGATTCGCCGTTCGTCGTCGGTGGCACCGTAGGCATCGCACAGGGCGTTGACCTGAAAGCTGGTGATGCGGGTCGATCGCCCCTCCTCGATGCGGCCGATCGATTGCGGGGAGGTTTCGGCCAGCCTGGCCGCCTCGGCTTGATAGATACCCTTGACCGTCCGCAATCGGCGCAGTTCACGACCGAGGGCACGACGCGCAAGAGTACTACCGGTAACGCTCATATCGTTAGCCTCACTATGTAGTGACCGGACTTTTGGAAGCCGTCAGCAGGTGGCACTCACGTGGCGGTATCCGCGGAGAAAGTTTGGCGATAATACGACGGAATCGGGCGATTGAGGATGCCGTTTTCCGAGACTCGGATGTGTACTTGCATCACCCCGGTAGCCGGGATGCACCTACTGCCTAAGCGGATCACTTTGTATCACAGGCGGTTTCGGCCCCGGCTATCGGGCATTCCAAACACCCACATCCACATTCGGAGTATTCGCATGCACGGCCTGCCGGTAACGAACCACCGCGAATTGCCAGTGATGACAATCGAATACGCCCACGCCATGATGCAGGCGCACCTGGAATGCGCGGCATCGATGTGCCCAGTCAAGGCGCAAGCGAAGAAGCGGCTCATCGAGGCCGGACGGTTCGTCCCGGCCGATGTTCCGCACCAGGGGTTCTGATATGGCCGCCGATTCCATCCAGCACAAGCGCCCAAGCGTCGCGATGTCACCGGCCCAGATGCATCTGGAGATATCCCGCGACCTACACGCCGACTGCACGGTGCGGACGTGCGAGATGTTGTGCGCCTGTTGGACTCTCCTGATCGAAATGGGACATCCGCATCCCACCGATTCGCCCGCCGACTGCCCCACCTGCACCAGACCGTCTGCCTGACAACAGATCTCCAACGACCAAGGGGTGCTGCCCGATGCTCGCTCAGATCACCGCTCTCATCTTCCTACTCAACACCCTCCCTTACGGGCTGTGGTTGGTCTGTGCCGTGGGGAGACTTCACGCCGATCAGGGCGCGAGGAACACCGGTCAGGCGGGCCGATGACCGCCAGCAAGCCGAATTGCCGCCAATCGCGGGCTACCGGCCGCAATCCCGCACTGCCACAGCGTGATCCGTTCATCGGTCCACCTGCCACCTACAGCGGCGCACCAGCCGATGTGGTCGAGCGGTTCGCGGACGCGGTCCGCGAATGGGCGAATCAGCCTGTGCCCGCCGAGTCGTCCCGGTGTCGGGGTGTCGACTCCCCCGATACCGGTCTTGCCAACGAGAGGGGCATGATGCGTCGAGATAGCTTGCGGACCACCCGAACCCAGGATGGTCGCAAGGTCGCAGTATGGCAGTTGACAGGGATCTCGGCCCGCATCTTACGTGCGCAATTCACTTCGGAGTCCTTCACCGCGTACCGCCTGCCCTCGCGCACACCACTTCCGGCGGCACCACCCGGAACGGTCATATTCGATCCGTATCCCGATCTCGCCGCCGCTCGGGAGTTACTCCCCAAGCACGAGGACCTGTGGAACGCGCTTCGCGATGACTACTGGGCCGCGCTGATGAACATCGATGATCTGCCGAAACCGTCAGGGGCATAACGAATTGCCCCTGTCTGCCGGTTTGTGGCAGGCTGCTCTCGTTCACCACGAGGGGGGAGTCTTCGCATGCGTTTTCGTGTGCTCATTGTCTTGTTCGCGATCATCGGGATCGGCATCGGCGCGGTATTCGGGTGGAAGAAGGTGTTCGGCACCACCGTCGATCGGCCGACCGAGCTGGCCAATGTCGTCTGCGGAACGATGGGCGCCAAGGTGAAGAACACCGCCGACTATCGCAGCGGGACCGCGCCGCACATCTTGGCTGTCTTCGTCGAAGGCAACAAAGGCTATTCGAGCGACCGGGTCACCGATACCACGCAGGACCGGACACTGTCCGACGCGCAGGCCAAAAAGGAGATCTCCGATATCCAGCTCGTGGCCTGCGTCGGTCGCGACAACGAACAAGCACTCGGCCGCGACTGCGATTTCGACGGCGGCAAAAGGCTGCCGGTCTACCGCCCCGGCTACCATGTCCGCGTCTACGAACCCAAAACCCACCACCTCGTGGCGGAAAAGGATATCGACGCCGAATCGGCGGACAAATTCCGTTGCCCCACCACACATTTCGACCCGGGCGACCACAAGATCTACCTCGCCCCCGACAATACCGCGCTGGCCGCGATGCTCACCCCGCTCGTACGCTGACCGTCGAAGCAATCGCGTTGCTCGATTCGAGCGAGACGAATCATCTGCTGACGTGATGTCGGGGCGCAGTCACAGAGCAGCGGCTTCGCCGTCCAGTGGCCGGGCTCGCTGCAGGATCTCGTCGACGGTCTGCTCCACGGTGAGATCGGAAGTGTCCAACCATAATCCGATGCGCGGGGTCTGCGCCCGTAGCACCTCATCCAGGCTGTCGACCGTGAAACCGTCATAGGCGACCTTGTCCCGGGCCGCCTCGCGCGCGGCGACCGCAGCCGGTTTCGGCGCGAGTACCACCACATATCGCGGCCTGGTCCGGATGTGGTCGAGGGTGTAGGGCAGGAACTCGCCGAGCACGACATCCTGGATGATCGCGGTGAATCCGGCCGCGGCGTACGCGTCGGCGGTGTGCGCGGCCAGCGCGTGCCGCAGTCGCAGTTGGTCAAGTGCCTGTGTGGATGGTTCCGGACTCATGTCCACTCGGCCACCGATGATGAAGCGCCGGAACGCATCCCCGCGCACATGCGCCGAGCGCGGCAGCCGCTCCGCCAATGCCTGGGCGACCGTGGATTTCCCGGCGGCCTGGATACCGGTGATCAGGTAGACGGCGGATTCCATATCCGCCATGATCGCAGCCCGGCGCCACTCATTTTCCGCCGGCGTCTCCGCGAGTCAGCTCGCGCGGTGGATCGGATGCAGTCGTGACAGCGCGCGCACCGCGTCGGCGCGGGAGATCAGCTGATCGCCGTCGAGTTCGGCGATGGCCGCCTCCATCCATTCCCGGATCAGCGTCGACATGCCGATACCGCGAGCATCGGCGAGCTGTTTGACTCGGGTGTGCAGTTCCAGCGGCATGCGGATGGAGCTGGTCACGACGATGTCGTCACCGGGAGCGAGCGGCGGCGGGGCCTTGTCCGGCGGGACCGGTTCATCACTGAAGCTCAGCCGATCCATGAACGCCGTCACTTCGTCCGGGGTGGACGGGAAATCCTTTTCGCTCATCACCGGTTCTCCTGTTCCCACTCCTCGAACATTTTGAGTTCGTCGGCGCGCATTTCGCGGGCGCCGATGATCAGCCAGGTCCACTGGTCCTGCTGGCGCGTCGCCACGATCAACGGCCGCCCGGCACCGGTGCGACCCCAGACCGACAACACCGTGACATTGCCGTCGTCGGCGATCCGTGGCCAACGCCTGGCGCCTTCGAGGACCTGGCGTACTTCCCGGGGTCCGATGTCGATCAGGTGCGCGAACGCCCAGTCCGGCCACTCGAACCCCATGGCTACATACTACGCGCATAGTAACCGACCAATCGGTCGGGGTTTTCGGTCTCTTGACACGTAGGATTTTTCCTACCTATATTCGAGATCATGAACATCACTCATGCCAAGGTCGTCACCGTGCCCGTCTCCGACCAGGAGCGGGCCAAGGATTTCTACGTCGCCACGCTCGGATTCGAGCTGCTGGTCGATCAGCAGATGGGCCCGGTGCGCTGGCTGCAGGTCGCACCCAAGGGCGCACAGACCGCATTCACGCTGGCCAGTGCGGATCAGGGTTTCACGCCGGGCAGTTCCAGTGGTGTCATTCTCGAAACCGCCGACCTCGACGCCGACTGCGCGGTGCTGACAAAAGCCGGTGCGGAGGTCGAGGGTCCGACCGACCTGCCATGGGGTCGCCAGGCCACACTGACCGATCCCGATGGCAACCGCTTCGTGCTGGCCGCCGCGCGCCGGTGAACACGATGCCGGTCGAGGGTCGGGTTTTCGCGGCACTGGCCAGTCCGGTTAGGCGCGAGGTGCTGCGGCTGCTGCGCGATGGCGGACCGCAGCCGGTGACCGATCTGGCCGCGCACTTCGAGATGGCGCGGCCGAGCTTCTCCGAACATCTGCGGGTGCTGCGCGAGGCCGAGTTGGTCAGCGAGAACAAGGTCGGTCGGCAACGGTTGTATCGGCTGGAGGCGGCCCCGCTGTACGAGATCCAGGAATGGTTGCATCCGTTCGAGCGATTCTGGCGCGAGAAGCTGGCCGGGCTGCGTGACCTGCTCGACACCATGGAGGAGGAATGAGTATGACCGACGATCTGACCGCCATTCACGTGGACCAGTTCCTCGCGCACAGCCCGGGCAAGGTGTGGCGCGCGCTGACCGAACCGGAGTTGCTGGCACGGTGGTTCATGCCCGCGGACTTCCGGCTCGAGGTCGGACACCGGTACACCATCGACGCGAAAGCCATTCCGGCCACCGGCTTTTCCGGTGCGATCGCGGCCGAGGTGCTGGCCTTCGAGCTGGAGCGAATGCTGCGCGTCGGCTGGCGCGACGCCGATCCGACCGCGGAGCACAATGCCGACTGGACGATCACCTGGACCCTGCAGCCCGAAGGCAAGGGCACCCGCTTGTTCTTGGAGCACGCCGGTTTCGATCCGGACAACCCGCTCCAGCAGAAGGCACGCACGATCATGGACGCCGGATGGCGCTCGCACGTCATCCGCCGCATCGACGAGGTGCTGCGCGATGTCGCGCTCGGTGAAACAGTCGATACGAATCCGGCAAAGTGAACCGGACTCAGGCCGGTTCCGCTGTCACGACGATGGTCGTCCAGCCACCGAGGTGGATGCGGTCCCCGCTCTGCAGCGGGACCGGCACCTTGGCGGGGATCAGATCGTCGCTGCCATTGAGGCTGGTGCCGTTGGTGGAGCCGAGATCGGTGATGGTAATGCCGGTGTCGGCGATGTGAATGGTGGCGTGGGCGCGCGAGACTCCGGCGTCGGCGGGGGCGATGCCCAGATCGATATCGGGTTGCAGGCCCTGGGAGACGCTGTGCTTGCCGATCAGGATGTCGGTGCCGCGCAAGGTGATTCGGCGCTCGGGATAGAACGCCGGGAATTCGACGCGGTCGGCATCGGGGCCCTTGCGGGCTTGCACCCGGTCGTAGAACTCGCGATCGGCGGTGATGGTGGCCACCCACGTCATCACACCGGACGCGGCGACAACCTCTGCCGCGGTGGCGATTTCGGTTGGTGCGGACTCCGGTGTCGGTGCCACCGGAGTCGGCAGTGCCGAATCATGTCCGCAGACTTCACAGAATCGACCGCTGCTCGGCGATCCACAGGACGGGCACAACGCGACCGCGACCGTGGGCGCGGGGGCCCCGATCGGCGAACCGCAGACATCGCAATAATCCGTCGCGACGGACTGATGCCCGTCCGGACAGGTCGCAATCGCCATTAGCCCTCCTTGCGTACCCGCGCCGTCTTGGTGGACCTCGCGTCCAAAGCCATCTCATCGGCGGCCTCGACCTTGGCGCGCAACCGCACGGTGCCGCTGTGCTCATCCACCTCGACCACACCGCGCAAGAGTTTCGCGGTGCCCTCGTTCCCGGATTCGGCCGCCAACTCCACCGCGCGCCGCAGCTTCGCCGTCGCGGTCTCCGCATCGCCGCTCTTACGCGCGCTCAACCCTTCCTGCACCACCTGCGCGAGTTCGGCCTGCCCGGTGTAATGCGCGACGCGCCTGCTTATTCGGGCCGACAGCTCGGTCTCGGTGGTCCACACCGCGCGCACCAGTCCCTGCCCGACGACCTCCTCGCCCGCGACCACACTGATCCGGGCGGCGAGCTTCTCCCGCCCGGGCGCGGCGGGTTCGACCCGCACCTGCACGTGGTAGTCGCGGTCCTCCGCACCCCAGGCCCCGAGCGGGTACTCCCCCAGCTGCGGTCCCGCATCGGTGCGCCGCGCGGTCAGATCCTCGATCGTCGGCGCGACCTGCTTGACGAAATGGACCGTCGCCCCCGCCGGCGTCCACACCCGCAGTGTCAGTTCCGGAATGGCCTTGGCCATGGAGGTCTGCGTCATGGCGGCGAAGTCCGCGGCCAGGTTGGCCGGATTCGCGACGATATCGACGGTGCCGTGCAGCGCCGAGGCGATGGTGCGCAATTCGTCCACCTGCCAATCGGTTCCGACGCCGCGGCAGTCGCAGGTGAAAATCCCCTCGGACTGTTTGATTTCGGCGGCCAGCGCGGCGGGCTCCTCGTGCTCGTTCTTGCCGTCGGTGAGCAGGATGGCGTGCACCATCGCGCCGGGATGCTTCTTCGCCAGCTGGCGGGTGAGCCCGAGCCAGGTGCCCATGGCGGTACCGCCGTTGGGGCGCAATTTATCCAGCGCGCGACGGGCCGCGGCTCTGGTATCGCGGTTCGCGGGCACCGATGGCTTATCGCCCGGATAGACCAGCCGGGCCATCGAGGTGCCCTCGACGATCGCGAACCGGGTGCCGTCCTTCAACACATCGAGTGCGGCCAAGGTGGCTCGGCGCGCGCCCTCGAACTTCTTGCCCGAAGCCATCGATCCGGAGCAGTCGATGATCAGCACCTCCAGCCGCTCCGGCGCCGGTCCCGCCGCCACGAAATCCGCGCCGGTCTCGACGGTCACCACCGCGTCCACCGTGTCCGCGCCCTCGGCCAGATATTCGTTCTGGTCTATCGCTACCGAAATACCGTTATCTGCAATGGAACTCACTGTGCTTCTCCTGCATCGACCGATGGCCCGATCGGCACCAGCGCGACGGTGATGTTGTCGCTCCCCCCGGACCGTAAAGCAAATTCGACGAGGCCACGCGCCGCCTCCATCGGCGGTACCCCGGTGACCATCCGCGCCAGCGCATCCGGATCGGATACGTAGTTCCAGAGTCCGTCACTGCACAGCAGCAGTACTCCGGGACCGGTGGTGTGGAAGGTCTGCACACATTTGTCCGACCATGGTTTGTCCTCGCTGTCGGCGCCGAGCCAGCGCAACAATGTATGCGCCCGCGGATCCCGCATCGCGGACGCCTCGTCCATGGCACCGGCGTCGACCAGGGCTTGAGCCCACGAATCGTCCACGCTCAATCGCCGCGACGGCGGATTGCCGCCCTCGATCGGCTCGGTGCCCTCGCCGCGCAACCAATACGCCCGGCTGTCACCGACATTCACGACGGTGATCTCCACACCCTCGCGCCCGTAGCCGCGCACGATGGCCGAAACATAGGTGCACGACGGTGCGTGGCCTTCGTGCACCGCGATATCGCGGACCGACTGTGCCGCCGCCGTGAGCCCGGCCATGACAACCGCTCTGCCGGACAGTGATTCGGCCAGTGCGGTGAGACAGGCATCGATGCCCGCACGCGCCGCCGCACCCGAGGCCGCCTGCGGATCCTCTGACGTGGAGACCCCGTCGCTGACCGCGACCACCGTGGCGATGGGGCGCTTGTCCGCGTCCTCGACTACCGCGGCCGCGACCGCATCCTCATTGCGCGCGTGCGCGATTCCGCGGTCGGTCGCGACACAGACCGCGCCGAGATCGGCCTCGAATCGATCCGGCTCCGGACGCAACTGCCCGCAGCCTCGGCAGTAACCGTCGGCGTCATAGCTGGTGCCGCCGCAGCCCTCACAAGTGGGCGTCGCAGCCGGATCGGACTGCGGCAGCGCGACCCGGCGCGCGCCGAGTTCGCGACCGCACGCCTCGCAGAACCGGTCGGCCACCCCGACCCGTGCCGCGCATTCCGGGCAGCGCGGCGATACCGCGGCATTCGGCTCGGGACCGTCCGTCTCGCGGCCATCACTCCCCATCGGGTCGCGATGCGATGCTGAATTCGTCATAAGGTCGTCCTCGGCCGGATCGCATTGGCGCGATCCACCAGCTCGATTCGTGCCCATATGTCATCGGTTTCGCGGGCGAGGTCTCGATAGCAGCGCTCCAAACCGGTCCGTACTCCGTCCTGATCGAGGTTCGCGCCGAGCAGCGCGCCATGTGTTGTCGGTGCTTTACCCGCACACAACCATCTCAGCGCGGCGTCGAGCACGCGCATCCGCACCTGCGCGCCACGGCTTTTCGAATCGATGCGCAGGGCCTCTACCCGACCGCCCGCATCCCGCAGGATCGGTTCGGACAGTTCGTCGGGTGTGCGATCGGCAAGCATCGTCTCCACCGCGGTGAGCCGGGCTGCGGTGTAGAGCGCCGAGGCCGAATCCACCTGATCGAGAACGGCCACGGCACCATCGCGATCGCCGCCGGCGTTGCGCAGCCGGGCCAGACCGAAGGCGGCGCTGACGAAGCCGTGATCGGTGCGCCAGACCGTGTCGTAGTAGTGCGCGGCTTGCCGTTTATCCGGTTGCGCGCCTGCCAATTCGGCGACGGCGGCCTGCGCCAATTTCGGTGCGGCCTCGCCGGGTAACGCCGCGTACACGGCGTCGAATTCGGCATAGGCGGCAGCGAAGTCCGCGGCGAGCAATTCGGCCTGGCCGCGATACCAGGCCAGCCGCCAGTCCCCGGGCAGGGTGTCGGCCAGTTCGTCGAGTCGGCGCAGCGCATCGGACGGATCACCCACCTCGAGCGCGGCGCGCACCAGCCGCAGCGGAATCTCCACCGACGCACCGCGTGTCGTGAGCACCGAGCGCAACCCGGCCTCGAACGCCTGCTCCAGTTCGGTCGGCGTGGTCCCGCCGGTGGTCGCCAGCAGCGCCGCACCGCTGTCACTCGGATCGATAAGCGGAACCGGCAGTGCCGCAACGATACTGGCCGGTGTCAGCGCCTCTTGGACTCCGAACACGCCGCGCGGCGGTCCGAAGAACGCCGACATTCCGGGACGCGGCACGCCATCGTCGGTGCTCAGAACCTCGCGCAGAACCCCGGTCAGCTGATCGGTCATCTCCTCCATCGAGGAGAATCGCGCCTCCGGATCGGCGTCGGTAGCGCGCTGGATGAATCGGTACAGCGAGTCGTATTTCGCCAGCAGCGGTTCGGTGTCCGGCGCGGGCAGTGCGCCGAAATGTCCGCCCTGCTGGGGCACATTCATCATGAGCACCGCGAGTGTGCGCCCCACCGTGTACACCTCGGTGGCGACGGTCGGTCCGGTTTCGGAGATCTCCGGCGCTTGATAGCCGATGGTTCCGTAGATGGGGCTGTCCTGATCGTCCATGGCGATCACCGCGCCCATATCGATGAGCTTGAGTTGCTCATCGGTCTGCATGACGTTGTCGGGCTTGAAATCACAGTAGGCCAGGCCTAGCGAGTGCAGGTAGCCGAGCGCGGGCAGCATCTCCAGGATGTAGGCGATGGCCTGGGGTGGCGGCAGGTAGCCGCCGTCGGCGTCGCGGCGGGCGCGCAGGATCTGTTTGAGCGAGGTGCCGCCGACGTACTCCATCACGATATAGCCGACGGCGACACCATCGGCACCGCGGTGTTCGACGAAGTTGTAGATCTTGACGATGCTCGGGTGCTCGACCTCGGCCAGGAACCGCTTCTCGGCGACCGCCGCCGCCATCGCGTCCAGATCTCCGGAATTCAACAGGCCCTTCAGCACCACCCAGCGGCCGCCGACATTGCGGTCGGTGGCCAGATAGATCCAGCCGAGGCCGCCGTGCGCCAAGCAGCCGACGACGTCGTACTGCCCGCCGACCAGGTCGCCCTTACTCAGCTTGGGCGCGAAGGAGAACCGGGTGCCGCAGTTGGGGCAGAAGCCCTCGGTGCGACCCGGTGTGCCATCACGGCCACGGCCGACGGGCCGTTCGCATTTGCCGCAGAACCGTTTTCCCTCGGCGACCAGAGGATCCGCCATGACCGCGGTGGCCGGATCGATGCGCGGCATCCGCGGCACATCCACCATGCCCGCGCCGAGCCGACCGCGCGCACTGGATTTCGACGAGGACCGGCCGGTGCGCACCGAGCGTCCGGAGGCGCGGGTGCTGGCCGAGCGCGCCGAGAGACTGGACAGCGCGGACGTCGCGGGCGCGGTACCGCAGGCATCGCAGTACCCTCCCACGATCGTTCCGCCGCAGCCGACCTCGGCACAAACCTCCCCCTCACTCGAAGCCTTCTGCGGCACAGGCATTTCCGCTGAAGTTGCGGCGGGCGCGGTGCCACAGCTATCGCAGTACCCGCCCACGATGGTTCCGCCGCATCCGGGCTCGGTGCAGGTCTGCCCTTCGCTCGAATTCTTTTGCGCCATCGGCGTTTCCGCCGACACGGTGGTGGCCTCGGCGGGCGCGGTGCCGCAGACCACGCAGTATCCGTCCTCGATCGTGCCGCCGCATCCCGGCTCATTACAGGTCATCTGCCCCGCCCCGATTTCTCCCCGATGATCTGCTGGAAGTCCGCGACCGCCCGGGTGACGGCCGCCAGATCGCACGGCCTGCGCGCGAGCAGGCCCGCGGCGATCTGATTGGAGGCCAGTACGTCTCGGTCCTCGCTGACACCTAGTCGGGCCGCCTTCGCCTGATAAACGGCCAGGCGCCCGCGTAGTTCGACGCGCCGATCCAGCAGGCCTTGGGCCAGCTCCTCGGCGGTGGCCGCCCCGGCGGTCGCGTCGGCGATGCGGCCGCGCAAGCGGACCAGGTCCGCGGCCGCACCGGGATTCGCCGCGAGCGCATCCAGTTCGGCGGCGAGCGCACCGGTGTCGTCGGGGTGCACCGGCAGCGGGCCCGCCAGAATCTTCGCCTCGACCTGCGCTCTGGCCGCCGCCGCGCGGACCCTGGTCTCGCCCAGAACCGTCAAGAGCCTGCGGGTCTCGGCGATGGCACCGGCCCAATCCGCCGCCACCGCATCGAGTTCGGCCAGGATCGACGCCGTGCGCTGCAACTCCCCCGACAACTCGGTGATGCGCGCATCGATCTCCGGCACCGTCAGCGCGAGCGGATCGGTCGCCGAACGGCTCAACAGTGCGGCGATGCCATCGCCGATCGCGCGCAGTTCGACCGTCTGGCCTCCGGCGGCGCCGGCCTTGTCCACTAGGTCCTGCAGTGGCGCCAGGCCCGACATCACCCGGGTGTTCACCGCATCGACCGCGTCGAGGAATTCGGCGATTTCCGGGAAGGTGGCCCGCATGCGATCAACGGTATCGGCGAGCCCCACGAACAGGACCTGTTCCGCAGGGCCGGTGAGTGAACGTTGCGCCATCGGTATCGGCGTGCGCGAAGCCTCGTAGGGCCGCCCGCGCAGGAGCCGGGTGAGTTCCGCGCGTTCGCTGTCGTCGAGCCGGGTACGCGTGCCACGCACCTTGTTCGCCGAATCGAGGATGGTCTTCAGGCGGCCGTAGTCCTCCCACATCAGCGCGAGCGCCGCACGGACCGGCAGCCAGCGCTGTTCGGTCAGTCCGGTCGGCGGGTAGCGCTGCAACAGCGTGTGGCCCGGATGTTTGTCCAGTTCCAGCAGGGTGGCGGTGATGGCGTCGAATTCGGTTGTGCGTGCGGCCAATTCACCGTCGATCTCGGCGAGCGTGAGTAGCTGCATGGTCGCCGGACTCACTCTTTGTACCGGAGATCCGGTGGCCCCGGCGACGGTCCGAGCGCGCTGAGTCTGGTGTTGTAGAGCTGCTGCCAGGTGCCGTCGGCGCGGATGCGTTCGAGTACGCCGTTGACGAAGCGCACCAGATCCGGATTGCCCTGCGCGATACCAACCGCATAGGCGTCGGTGCCGATCACCTCGCCGACGATCTCCAGATTCCGATCCTGCGCGACCAGACCGACCAGGATCGGATCGTCGGAGCTGATCGCGTCCACATGGCCCTGCTGCAGCGCGGCCAGACAGTCGGTCCAGTTGGTCGCGGCCAGGACGGTCGGCCGCTTCGGCAGCCGGAACAGCGGTCCCGCGGAGGTCGTGCCACGGGTCACGCAGACGCGTTTGCCGCCCAGATCCGCGCCGGAGTGGATACCGGAGTTGCGAGAGACGAGAATGCGCTGGGTCGCGCGGTAGTAGATGCCGGAGAAGTCGACGTCGCGCCGCCGTTCGCAGGTCGCGGAGAAGGTGCGCACGATCAGATCGACCTGTTTGTTCTGCAGCGCCGGAATCCGCTCGGCCGCGGTGACCGAACGCAACTCGATCTTGTCCGGATCGCCGAACAGGGCCCTGGCGATCTCGCGCGCGATATCGATATCGAAACCCTCCAGCTGCCCGGAGGTGGGATTGCGGAAGCCGAACAGGTAGGTGTTCTGATCCACGCCGACCCGCAACCTGCCACTGGCGACAATGGCCGCCATCGGCGAACCCGACGGCATGGCGCCGGGACTCGGCAGCGCGCCCGGGCGCAGGCTGGCCTCGGCGTCACAACCGCCATTCGATTCGGGCTGCGGCGTGCTGATCTCGATGAGGTCGGGTTTCGGGTTCACCGCGGCCACGGTCGTGGTCTTCGGCACCTGGTTGCCGGAACCGCACGCGGCCGTCAGCACGCTCATTCCGACAACTGTGGCGGCCAGCGCGGTCCGCGTAAGGCGATACCGCCGCAGGGGAATTCGCCGCATCACAAGAACTCCTTCAGCCGCGGCCACAGTCCGGCGACGACCGCGGCCGCCGCACCGAGTAGCAGCACCAGCGTCCCCGCGGGACCGAGTGTGAATGCCGAACCCGCCGAGTCGACGCCGTCGCGCAATGCGCCGCGTTGCTGTCCGAGGTTGTCGCGCAACGTCGCATCCAACTGGGCGAACCGCGTCGCCGAATTCTCCGCCCCGGTGCCGATGGCCTGCGCCACGGCCGCCGGATAGTTCGCCGCCTCGTAGGCCTCGCGCTGCTTGGCATGCCCCGCGGTCCAGCCCAGTAGCCCGCGCGAGGCCGCGGAATCGGCTCCGGTCACGGTCGCCAGCCGGTCCGCCAGTTCGGTGGTGTGCTTGCGGAAATCGGTTTCGCTCGTGGTGATATCGCCGCGAGTGATCAATTCCAGGGTTTCGTCGGTGCGCGCCTGCTGGGCCAGGATCCTCGCCTGGGTCAGGGTTTCGAAGCGACTGGTCGCCCCGGATTTTCCGGTATCGAGTGTGGTCGCGGCGATGGTCGTGGCGGCCACGACCCACAACAGCGCCACCGCCGTCGCGCCCGCCGCGACCGCGAGGCCCAGGTTCATCCGGCGATTGGTGCGGCGCAGCAGGACGAAAGTGCCGACGCCACAACTGATCAGCACGAGCAGGAGCAGCACGATCGTGGTCCACGGCAATGCGGCGATATCGTGTTGATCCTCGCGCACCGCCGCCAGCCGATCCTTGCTGAGCATTTCGGCGTTGGGCAGCAACGAATTCTGCATCAGCAGCGAGGCCTCGTGCAGATAGGACGAGCCGACCGGGAAGCCCTGGCGATTATTCGCCCGCGCCGTTTCGACCAGGCCGGTGTAGGCGGGCAGATCGGCCGCGATCTTGGCGACGATCGTCTTGGTCTGCTGATCGGCGGCGCCGGTGGTCGCCTCCGAGAGCGCGGATGCGGCCTCGGCGAGCGCCTGCTGATATTGCCCACGCACCTGCGGCGATTCGATGCCGCCGGATAGGAAGGCCGTGGCCGCCGACGCGTCGGCCGCCGAGAGCGCGACGTACAAGGTCTGTGCGGCATAGGCCAGCGGTTCGGTGCGCTCGAGCACCGCATCGCGCCGCGCGATCTTGCCGCTCAACTGATCAGCGGAGGTCAGGCCCGCGAGCAGACATAACACCACGGACACGACGGCGACCGCGCCGATCGCGCCAGGAGTCGTCCCGGCGAAGCGCCGTAACCACGCACCCCCGTTACGCATGGTCGCCGGTAGGCGAATCTCCAACACCGTCCCCCTTCGTCTACCCGGCCGGTGTTCCGATCGCGATAGTACGGCAGGGAATTGGGGTTTGCTGCCCATTGTGCCGGGGGCACCCGATTCGGACGCTACGGTGACGAATCCGGCCCCGCGTCGAGCAATGGCGCGAGGTTCGGCGTCCACCGCGGATATTGGCTGAAGATATCACCGAATGACTTCGCCGGTTTGCCGAGCGGCAGGCCCGCCGACCTATCGGCGCGCAGTTCCTGCTGCAGCGATTCCACCGAGCGCATCAATCCGGTGTGCAGACTGCGCTGTTCGAGGACCGCGCTGCGGCCGGTCACCCCGATCGCGCCGATGAACGCGCCCGAGGCATCGCGAACCGTCGAGGCCACGCAACTCCACCCCACCGCCGTCTGCTCGCGCTCGTGCGCGAAACCGGTGTCACGGGCCTCGTCGAGCAGTGCCCGCAGTTTGCGCGGATCGGTCACCGAATACTGCGTCAGCGGCGCCCAGCCCGTGGCCAGGATCTGTTCGGCCTGTTCCTCGTGTGCGGCGATCTGCAACCGACCCGCGGCCGTGAGGACCATGCTCGGCCCGAACGAGGCCAGGCTCGGCCAGTTCTGTCGCTTCATCACCGCGGCGTAGTTGCGGCCGAAGGCCGAGCCGTTGAGGGTCAGCTCGCCGCCGTACAGGCTTGCGCACCAGACGATTTCGCCGCGCGTGCGCATGTAGAGATCCTGGACGTAGGGCTGCGCGGTGAGAACGAAACCGTGCTGTTGGGCCGCGCGCAAACCGTGGTAGATCAGCAGGGTGCCCGCGCGGTAGCCCTCCGGGGTCAGCTCGAGCATGCCGCGCCGGGCCAGATCGTTGGCGATTCGGCGGACGGTGGGTTTGGGAATGCCGGTGCGCCGGGTCAGCATCGCCAGCGGGACCGGATCCCGGGAATCGGCGACTGCCTCGATGATGGCGACGGCGCGCCCGACCACCGTTTTGTCATCGGGCATATCGCACCGCCGAGGCGACCGGAACGCGGCGACGACACATCATGTCGACCTTCTCGGGAATTCGGAACCGGCCGCGCGAAGAAATGCGCGGTAGCGATGAGTGTGCGACCGCACCGCCACGGGTGTCAAACCGACATTGCGTTGGACGGCCGTTGGTAATTCGTTGGTGGGTGCCGCGAATCTCAGGGGGCGCCACGGCGAACTCGTACTGCCCGAAAACGTACCGACCCGTGTTCGGTACCGCCCCCCAATTGCCCCCTATCCAACCTTCCAGCCTCGCACCCCGAAGCGACCGTAATCAATGCACGCACAGCCAATTTCGATGAACGTGTCACTCAGTGATACGGCGGGGATGTTTCCGCACCGGATATGCCGGACGCTGATTCCACGTCCCGTCCACCGGGCTTGGCGCGCAGGAAAGTGAACCCAGTGAAGTACCTACTCACCGCCGTTCTCGCGGTGGTCGCGGCGGTCGCCGTCGTCCTCGCGGTCGGCAGGTCGAATCTCGATTTCCATGTGCCACACGTGGATCAGGCATCAAGTCCGGGGCAGTCCGGCGGCAATGGCAACGGATCGTCGGGCGGTAGCGCAGAGTCGAGCGGCAAGACCAATCCCGGTCCCACCGGACCGACCGGTCCCACCGGGAAACCGGAGCAGACCAAGAAGCACACCGTCGTCTTCGACGTGACCGGCAGCGGCAAGGTCCGCGACCTCGCCTGGGGCGACGGTGCCAACAGCTATCTCGGCGCAGGCAGTACGACGCTGCCCTACTCGCACACCCTGGTCAGCAATAGGACCGGCGGTTTCGTCGTCTATGTCGAGGGCACGCCCGATCCCATCGGCGCGGCCCACTGCAAGATCACGGTGGATGGCAAGGTCGTCGCCGATCAACAGTCGACCGGTCGCGGAATGTCCTGCCGCGCTGAAATTTCCAACTAGCCGGAGGCCAGGAATGCGTGAGGATACTCGTTTCAAACTCACCCAGGCGGGAGTGAGCGCCAGCCGGGTTTTCCCGTTCTATGTCGTCTGTGATGTATCCCGCTCGATGTGGGATCCGGCCTGGACCAACCAGAAGATCACGCCATTGGAAACGGTCGAGCAGGCGCTCCCGGACATGCTCAATGTGCTCGAGGAGGATCCGACCACCTATGACACCGCCCATCTTTCGGTCGTCGCCTTCGGTGATTCCGCCGTCGCGGTGCTGCCGCTGACACCGCTGCGCATCGATCCCTCCATTCCGGCGCTGCCACGTCAGGGTGCGACCGATTACGCGGATGTCTTCCGTTATCTGGACCGGCAATTGCGCGCCGACCACAAGCGCTTCGCCAGCGCCCGCCTGGACACCTACACCCCGGTGATCTTCTTTCTCACCGACGGAAATCCACAGGTGCGCGGCAAGTTCCAGCCCGACGAGGTCTGGGTTCCGGTGCGGGCCGGGCTGGAAGCCCCCGACCATCCGTTCCGTCCGGTGGTGGTGGCCCTGGGCATCGGCGATGTGCGCGAGCAGACGGTGCGGCAGTTGCGGTCCCGCAATCCGGTCGGCGTCGCCTGTGTCGCCGAAGGCAGTGTGGCGCCGGGAGATCTGTTGCGCGCCATCATCAACAGCATCAAGTTCTCGATCAGCAGCAGCGTCGGACAGGGCCGGTTCCTGTTCCGCACTCCACTCGGCATGCGGGAACTGGACTGAATACCCATGACGCTGAGTACATTTCGCCGCCGACCCATCCTGATGGTGGCCGGGATCGCCCTGCTGGGCACACTGCTCTCGATCATCGTGCAGCTGCTGGCCGACAACGGGCCCGACACCTGGACAACGGCCCGCGTCGCCCGGCGAGTGGCCGCCGATGTCTCCGGCTGTCCGGTCGCGCCGCCGAGTGAGCCGGTAGCCGCTGTCGCCGTGGTGAAGTCCCCGGTGCGTGCGCAGGTGGTCAATAAGTCCGGCGACACCTGTGTGCTCATCTCGGGCTCGCCCATCGCCCTGCCCAATGGCATCCAGTTGCCCAAGCCACCGTCGGGGCCGGTGCTGCTGCGCGATGTCGATGGCCATGAGGTCAGCGCCCAGCCCTCCGGCAAAGCCGGCGATGTGCTGCTGGTCTCCATCGCCGACCCGGCGTCGGAGCGGTCCGGATCGTGGTGGCTGCCAACGACTCTGATGTGTTTGCTCACCGCGGCGGCGACCGGAGCGGCGGTTGTGCTCGTCGGGCCTGGACCCAAGCCTGTTACGCCGACCTACGATCGTCGAGAGCCTGAACGCCGCGACCTCGCCGACCGAGCCGAGGCCGCCCGCCCGGTCGAACTCCCCGCACTGACCACCTCGGGTGTGAGCGGACTCGCCGTCGACCGGGGCCGCAGCGGCCGCTACGACGTGTACGCCGCCACGCAAGTGGGTCTTTCGCATGCCAAGGACGGTCATACCCGCGAGGACGCCTACGCCATCGGCGGCGATCCGGGCCGCGGCTGGGTGTATCTGGCGGTCGCCGACGGGCTCGGGTCGGCCGCCAATTCCCATGCCGCCGCACAGCGCGCGACCCGCGCCTGCCTCACCCAGCTGCACCGGCACGCGGGCTCGCTCGAACGCGTCGGCTATCCGGCCACCTGGGAGCCGCTGGCCGCCGAGATCACCGCGAAGGTCGCCGCACAACTCGACG
The DNA here is from genome assembly GCF_048910785.1 of Nocardia nepalensis. Taxonomy (NCBI): domain Bacteria; kingdom Bacillati; phylum Actinomycetota; class Actinomycetes; order Mycobacteriales; family Nocardiaceae; genus Nocardia; species Nocardia nepalensis. The sequence continues at coordinate 264,800 of NZ_JBKBET010000031.1, forward strand.
CGGGCGCCATCGACGGACTCGCCGCGGAGATCGACTATCGCAGCCCGCACGGCGCGGGCAATAACAAACGCACTTCGACCCCGGCCTGCACCTTGGCCTTTGCCGCGCTCGGTCCGGTATCGGCGGACGGCTACCCGCTGGCCTGGGCCACCGTCGGCGATTGCGATCTGCTGCTGGTCGATCTGGATTCCGGTGCGACCAAATGGCTCACCCAGCACGCGACCAAGCACGGGATGATCAGCAATGTCACGCCGTCGTTGCCGCGCGACGCCGATCGGGTGATCGCCGGGTTCACCTTCGTCCCGGCGAATCTGATGGTGGTGCTGGCCAGCGACGGGATGGCCGATGCGATACGGCTGGTACCCGAACAATTCGCCACGCTGCTGCCGCAGATCGCCGGGCCGCGCCCGGCCGAACACGTCTTCGGTCAGCTCGTCGGATTCGACCTGCCGGGCCTGCACGACGATCGCACCATCGTCGCGGCCTGGCCGACACGCGGGCGCGGGTCCGCCCGGGAAATACGGTAGGTGGGGGCAATGACAATGCCGGGGTGGTCGGCGGACGGCCGCAGCGAATACCGCGTCGACGAACTGCGCATCATGGGTGACTTCCCACTGGGCGAGGGCGGCTCAGCGCAGGTTTGGCGTTGCACGACACCGGATCAAGTATCGGTCGCATTCAAACGTTATGACCCGGCTACGGTTCGCCAGCTGCAGCCCACAGTGTTGCGCGAGTTGGTCGGCTGGCCGCATCGGCTGGACCAGGACGACCGCAAACGACTGCTGGAACTGTGCGCGTGGCCGCATGCGGTGGTCGTCGAAAATCGCACTGTCGTAGGCATTCTCATGCCGTTGGCGCCGCGCGAATTCTTCTTCGACACCAATAGCGGGCCGCAGCCGCGGGCGTTCACCCGGGTCGCGGTGCGGGTGCCGGACGCACAGAAGCGCGGCCACACCTACTTCGATTTCCCGCACAAGATCGCCCGGCTCGGCCAGCTGCTGGTGGACCTGCAGTTCCTGCACGACAACGACATCGTCGTCGGGGACCTGCAGCCCAACAACATCCTGACCACCGATGCGCAACCGGTCGACGGCGTCGTCTCGGCGCACAACTACTTCCTGGACTGCGATTCGTTCATCATCGCGGGCCGCGCGGCGACACCGCGGCTGGACCCACTGCCCTGGCGGCCGCCATATCCGGTGCAGCAATTCACCGCGACCACCGATATGTTCAAATTCGCTCTGCTGATGATCCGCTGCCTCGCCGAGAATCTGGCCGCGAATCAGCTCGACTACCGCCAATATGCCCAGCTGCTGCCCGCCGGGGATTTCCAGAAGATCGACCGGCTGCTCACCACGCCCCAGCCGGATCTGACCTCCGCCGATCTACGTGCGCTCGCACTGGCCTGGCAGTCCGTCGTACGGCCCGACGGCCGGGTGTATCGGCGCACGGACTTCGCGCTGCGTGAACCGTGGAACGAGCACACTCGCGCGGCGCACTTCGCTCGATTCACCACCGACACACCGGCCAGTAGTACTCCGTCCCAAGGTGTTTCACCCGCCGTGGTCGTCGCGTGGATCGCGGTGGTCATCGTGGTGCTCACCGTCATTGTTGTCGCGCTCAGCTGATCAGGACTACCCGATGCCGGTAACCGAACCCGCACTCCTGCTCACCACCGGAGCGACCCGCCACCGGATCTCCGGACGCACTCATTCCCTCGGATCGGGACCCGGCGCCGACATCTCGGTCAGCGACGAAGGCCCGGCCGGACAATGGCTTCGGTTCCGCTACGTCAACGGGTGGGCCGTGCGCGCCGTCGATCCGGTGATCGAGGCAACCCTCGACGATGAGCCGATCGGGCCGCGTGGTTGGACGTCGATCGACGGTGCGGGCCCGCACGAGCTCCGGATCGCGGTGCGCGGGCGGCGGTTTCGCATTGCCGTCGCACATGCGGATAGCAATGGAAACGCCACGCCGCCAACGGTTGTCGGTGGACCCGACCCGGCGGCCAAGCGCGCATCGCAATTGCCGCCTCGACAGCCGACGCCTCCCACCGCGGGCCCACCGGCGGGTGCTGGGCATGGCGCAGGCCCCACACCAGTCGATCCGGCAGCACACGCGCCGTCGCCCGCCGCAGCCGCGCCACGGCGGAAACGCGCACATCCCGTCCCATCAGCCCCGAAAGGACCCAGAACAGCGGACCCGACGCTGATCGATCAGCCCGCGCAAGCATCGCCGGTCCCGCCCGCCGCACATCGCACTCCCCCGCAGCCCGATCCGGCGCCGCGACAACATGTCCCGCCGTCGGTCGGCCCCGGATCCTGGTCGGTGCCCACCGATCGTCCGCTGGTGATCGGACGCGATGGCGGTGCCGCCGAAATCGCCTTGCCCGGACTGGATTTGGCGCATCGGCATGCGACGGTGCGCTGGACCGGGCGCGCCATGGAGGTGCGTGGGCTCGCCACCAACGCGCATCCGTTCGTCGACGGCAAACCCGTCCTGCACGCCCGACTGCGGGTCGGCGAGCAATTCATGCTGGCGCACCACACTTTTGAGGTGTCCGGCCCGGCCCAGCTGTCGCTGGTTCCCGTCGCGGTGATCGCGCGCGAACCGCTGCTGCGTTTCGACGGGGTCAGCCTGCGCTACCAGGGTCGCACCGAACCAACCTTGCGCGATCTGACCTTCGAGCTGGGGCGCGGTGAGGTCCTGGCCGTCATCGGACCGTCGGGTGCCGGGAAGTCCACCATGTGCGCGGGTCTGCTCGGTGAGGTCGCGCTCGCCGCGGGATCGTTGCGGCTCGGTCGGGTCGACCTCGTGGCCTCTCGGATGCAGGCCAGTCACCTGGTTTCCTTTGTGCCGCAACAGCCCGCCATGTACGGCGATCTCGCGGTGCGCGATGCCCTGCTGTGGGTGGCGGGCCTGCGCACGGCCAGCGACACCAGCCGCAGCGAGCGTGCGGCCCGGGTCGACACCGTGATCGCCGAAATGGAACTCGCCGGTGAGGTGGACAAGCGGATCGACACGCTGTCCGGCGGTCAGCGCAAGCGCGTCTCGACGGCGATGGAACTGCTCAGCGATCCGCAGCTGCTCGTGCTCGACGAACCGACCTCCGGACTCGACGAGGGGCTGGACCGGGCGATGATGCAGCGATTGCGGGTGGTCGCCGAAACCGGCTGTGCGGTCATCGTTGTCACGCATTCGATGGTTAATGTCGACTGCGCCGACAAGGTGCTCGCGGTGACCGGCCGCGGGCGGCTCGGCTTCTTCGGACCGCCCCGGGAACTGCTGGGCGCCTTCGACGTCGACAGCTACGCCGAGGTGATGGACCGATTGCGCGCCGACCGCCAAGCCGGACAGCAGTCCACGCCCTCGACTCCGCAGCCGGCCGAGCATGCGGTTGCCACGCCGATGCGCGGTTCCATACACCGGCACCTGCCGCGCCTCATCGGCCGGGAATGGGCTCGGCAGCGCAATGGATTCCGCACTCTCGCATTGGGTTCGGCGGCGGGCATCGGCTTGACCGCGTCGCTCGCCGCCGCTGCTTCCGACAGTGGGCTCGGCGGTGATCCGCGCGCGATCAGTTCGGTCATGATCGCCTTGATCGTCTGTCTCACCTTCTTCTCGATGGCGCAGTCCTTCGCCGCCATCGTGGACGATCGCGTCGTCATCGAACGCGAAGCGCGCTGGGGCATTTCGGCCGCCTCGGTGGTGTTGGCGCGGGCGATCACCTGCACCCCGCTCGCGGTCCTGCTCGGCGTGGCATCGATCGTCGGATACCTGGGCATCAAATCCGGGCCGGCGAATCCGGTGCTGCCGCAGCCCTACGGTCTGCTGCTCTTCGGGACCACGCTGCCGCTGGCCGCGATGGCACTGGGACTGCTGGTTTCGGCGTGCTCGAAATCGTTGCGGCAGGCGGTTTTCGTATTGATGGCGGTGCTGGCGCTGCAGGTGGTGATGACCGGGCTGGCGCCACCGTTCGAGGGTGCGCCCGGTGCGGTGCTGCGGATGTTCGCCTATGCCGCGCCGTCGCGGTGGGCGTCCGCGGGACTCGGCGCCGATATCGGACTCGCCGCGCCAGCTCCGCCGGGTTCCGCTGCGGCGCAGGCGAATCCGTTCACCGATTCGATCTGGACCCATGATGCGCGACATGTCGAGACGGCCGCGGCGGTGCTGGTCGTCATCGCCGTTGCCGCCACCGCGTCGACCATTCGTGTGCTGCGGCGCCAACTGCTGGCACTGAAGTAGGTGAGCACCGAATTCGCTGCGATACTGCACGATTGATGGCGCCGGATTCAGATTGCGGCTCCGGAGAAGTCGTATAGCTGAGCGGAATCGCGTCCCTGGAATTCGGGCCGCTACAGGGTGCGGAGCTGCCGGTCGTCGAGTGCGAAAGGTTCCACCGCGCAGGCCTTTCCGGAGAAATCCTCGAATGCGCAACCCGTTACCGGTCATATGGCCGGGATGTCAATTCTTCGTTATGAATCGCGGCGAGAGATTTCTACCCGGTGAGTATCACGTTCAAGGAGACATTCGCAGAATTGATATCCGCGGTCCGGTCCGGGCGAATCATCGGTTCAGGATCGCCACCACGATCGTCACTATCGATATCGCGAGAGAAATCCAGCCGAGCCGAATCGAGATCGCGGCCGACGGCGGCGGTGCGACAAATGCCCGTCGCGCGTAGGTTCGTTCGCGAATGCCGCGCACGACGGCGATCGGTCCGAGCAAGAGGCCGAATCCCAACAGTGACAACACAATTGTGCCTACGACCGTGGTGCGGGCAATCGTGGCGGGCGGCACCACAATGCCGGTGGGCTGGCGCAGCGGGGTAACCACTGGATTGCGCATGGCTGGGGCAATCGGTGGCGTGGTATCGCGACGGAGTTCCGGTTCGGCGTGCCGCAGGCGGGGTTCGTCGGGGTCGACCAGCTCGGTCGCCTCGTCCGGCTCGAACTGGGCGACTTCGTTCGGCACCGAGGAGATGGCGTCATCCGGCTGAGGCAGCGTCGCTTTGTCCGATTCGGGCACGGTGATCTCGTCCGGCTCGGATACCCCTACCTCGCCAGCCGAGCGCACTACCACCGTCTTGCGCCGCCCGCTCTGCTCGTCTCTGGCTTGTGCCGCAAGGAAATCCACCAGCTCGCGGGCCGTCGGACGATCGTCGGGTTCCTTGTTCATCGCCGCGACGACCATGCGCCGGTACCTGCCCGGCACGCCGGTCAGATCCGGATCGTCCCGGATGATCCGCGCTATCACAGCCGCTTGCGTATCCGCGTGGAAAGGTGGCCGACCGGTTGCCGCGAAGGCGACCAGCGCACCCCAGGCGAAAATATCGGCGGGCGGGCCGACCTCCTGGTTGCCGAGCATTTCCGGCGGCATCCAGGCCAGCGTCCCGATGATGCGGCCGGGTTCGGTGAGGCGGGTGGCATCGGCGATTCGGGCGATACCGAAATCGATGACCCGCGGGCCGTTCCGGGACAGAATTATATTGTCGGGCTTCAGGTCCCGATGGATGACATCCGCGCCGTGTATGGACTCGAGCGCTTCCGCGAGCCCGCTCGCGAAATCGTAGAGTTGGGCGGGCGACAGCGCGCCGTGCTCGCGAATGGCCTGTGCCATCGATTCCCCCGATACGAAGGAATTCGCCAGCCACGGTCGCTCGGCATCGATATCGGCGGCCATCACCTCCGCGATGCGCCGCCCGTGCACGCGCCGGGCGGCGGTGACCTCCTGCCGGAATCTGGCCCGGAATTCCGGATCCCGCGCCAATTCCACATGCGGCATCTTTATCGCGACAACGCTGCCGTCCGGTCCGAAACCCTGGAAAACGACACCCATTCCGCCCGCACCCAGGCGTCCGTGCAACACGAACGGACCGATAGCCGTCGGATCATCCGGCAACAATGGTCTCAGCATTCTCCCTCGCCGATCACGCTGAGCTGTCGTAGTTTTCGGAGCTCAGCTTACCTCGATCATGCGGCAGCACGGCGGGGACTCCGGCCCGGCGACGGCCATTCGGTGGGGCAACCGCGTGCTCGAGTGCACCGTATGTAGTGTGGCATCAGAGGGAGGGCCCAATGCTGATCGACTTTGTTCCCGACGGGGATCTGTACCCATTCGAGTCGCGCTGGTTCGACTCGTCCGTCGGGCGCGTTCACTACATCGACGAGGGAACCGGACCAACGATCCTGTTCTGTCACGGCGCTCCGGCGTGGAGTTTCCTCTACCGCCACATCGTGAACGAGCTGCGCGACCGGTACCGGTGTGTCGCCGTCGACTACCTTGGTTTCGGATTGTCCGAACGCCCTGCGGGTTTCGGCTACACCATCGCCGAGCACACCGCGGTCCTCGGCGAGCTGATCGATCACCTGCAGCTCGACGGTTTCGTTGTGATGGGACAGGATTGGGGCGGACCCATCGGTCTGGGCGCGGCCACCGCGCGTGCGGATCGCGTGCGGGGGATCGTGCTGGGCAACACCGTGTTCTGGCCGATCGAAGCGATGGCTAATCGGGCGTTCAGCGTGATCATGAGTAGCCGTCCGATGCAGCGGCGGATACTCGAACAGAATTTCCTCGTCGAGCGCGTCCTGCTCGCAGAACTGGGGTCCAAGCTCACCGCGGCCGAGGCCGACCACTACCGCGCCGTGCAGCCCACCGCAGAAGCCCGGCGCGGACTCGCCGCCACGCCCGAACAGATTCGTGCCGCACGCCCGCTGCTGGACCAACTCGCCCGAGACGTGCCCGCCCTGCTCGGCGACAAGCCGGCCCTATTGGTGTGGGGAATGCGGGACATGGTGTTCCGCCCGAACGCCTGCATCCCGCGAATGCGTACCGCCTTCACCGATCTCGACGTAGTCGAGCTGCCACACGCACGGCACTTCATTCAGGAGCACGCACCGGAGGCGATCGCGGCGGCGATCGCGAAGCGGTTCCCCTGAGTTCGACCCCTTCCGCACTCATAGCCGACCGGCAGCAATCGGTTCCCGCTGTCCGCCGATGGGATCCACCACACGTCTCAACGCCCCCAGATCGGCCTCGATTGCCCGGAACAACACGTAGGCGATGATGAAGGCGATGATCGCGCCGATGCACAACACCCGCACGGCCGGGAGTATCAGCGGAATGTCGTCCGGTGGTAGCAAGGTCACTCCAGCGATCGCCAGTAGTGGCACCGATGCCGCCACCGTGAGATACACGGTGCAGCGGCGGTCGAGTCTGCGCAGGTGCAGCGCATCGACCGCCGTGATGTCGCCGTGTGGGAGGAACATCGGATAGATGCAGCGCACCATGTAGAACGTCACCAGGAAGAATGGGTAGGCCACCACCATCGCACCGCAGGCCAGCGCTCCGCCGAGGAGGTGCAGCAGCACCTCCCCGCTGCGCTCTTTGGTCGTGAAGTAGATCACGAGCGGGAAGATGATCGCCGCCAGGCACCACGCCGAAAACACCACCAGCACAACACGATCGACGAACAGCAAGGCATCGGATCGGGCCCGGGCGAGCACCCGCGGGTCGTATTCCCGGCCCCGGCGCAGGCCGCGCGAGACGATGAGCACATTCCGCAACATGTACAACCCCACCGCCATGCCCATCGGGTAGAACACCGCGTTCGTAAGGACTGTGCCGATCCGCCACGCGTGCTGCGCCGGGAGGCTCAGCCGTTCGATGATCAGCGTCGCGTTGTGCTCGATGTTGTACCACGATGCAAGCACGTTCGGGATGCCTATGGCCAGCGCCACCACCAGCAGCAGCAACGGCCTTAGTCGTAGCCGCCAGCTGGACGGGGGTGGGTCGACCAGGTCGCGGGCGCGCTCGTCCAGGCACACTTCAAGTTGCTGGGCCAGTTCCGCGCCACTGGCCCACCGCTGGTCTCGCTCGGACTCCAGGCACGTCAGCAGCACCCGGCGCAGTGCCGCCGGGCAGTCGGGCGGAATCCGTTCGAGCGCACCCGGATCCACCCCGGCGCGACGGCGCCTCAACATGGCCGCCAGCGTGGCGGCATCGCTGTGCTCACCCGCGGTGGCGTCATCGAACGGCTTGGCGCCAGTGAGCAACTCCCACAGCACCACACCGAGGGAGTAGATGTCGGCACGGGTGTCCAGATCATCGGCGGATCGGTCGTAGCCGGGATGACATGCCTGCAACTGTTCCGGTGACATGTACGACAGCGAGCCACCGAAGTAGGCGACCGGGTCGGCGCCGGCCACCCCCCGGCTGAAACTGATGTTGAAATCGGCGAGCTTCGGCACGGCCTCGGCGGTGAGCAGCACATTGGCCGGTTTGACGTCGCGGTGTAGCACGCCGTGCGCGTCGGCGTAGGCCAGCGCCTCGGCGAGCCTGCGCCCCAGCCAGGCGACGGTCTCCGGCCATGACAGCGCCGCGATCTGCGCGCGCACGCTGGAATCGGTCGGCCGGATCTCGCCCTTGTCCTCCATCGCCGCGTCCACCGCGTCCAGCAATAGCTGCCCGCGGCGCTGCTCCGGTGGGGTGACCCGCATTCGGCGCAGCACGCCCAGCAGTGTGCCGCCGGGCAGGTACTGCATGTAGAGCAAACGCAGGCGGCGACGACCGGGCTCCTCCATGTCCGGTTCTTCGAGCAGCCGCTGATCGAAGACCCGCACGATGTAGTCATGATCGAGCTGCGCCAGCGTCTGCGGTTCGGTGCCACGATCGGCGGAGATCTTCACCGCCACCAGCCGCTGCAGCGACCGCTGCCGGGCCAGGAACACCCGCGCGAACGCCCCGCGGCCCAGCCCCGTGAGCAGGTCGAAATCGTCGATCCGATCGCCGATTGCGATGCGGTCCAGGTCGGCGGCCCGGGTCCCGCTGGTGTCCTGCGCGGTGAAGAGATCGGCGCCAGTGCGGGTCGCATTCCCCGACCAGGTGATCGAGTCGGCGGAGGTCGTGGCGGTCAGCTCCGGGCTGCCCCGCCGAGTGCTTCGATCCTCGTCGTCGGCGTTGAGCAGTTCGCGCAGCTGCGCCGCCTGCTCGGGATATTCCCGCAGGCATTCGCGCGGATCCACCTGTTCGCCACTCTGGCGGCGGAGCACGAACTCTTCGTACACCAGACTGGCCGGTATTCGCTCCGGCGTGAGCTCGGGAAATTCGGAACAGTATTCGCGCAGCCGCTTGTGCCCGGGTGCGGCCGCGACAGGTTCGTCGGGACGGGTCCCTGCCGGTGGGCGCAGCCACCGATGCCGCAGGTCGATCCGGATCAGTTCGATCAGCGCACCCAAGCGCACGTCCGGCAGGTAGTCGGCGATGACCGGCGGCAGGGCGTCGGCTTCCCACGCAGCATCGAAAGCGGCCACCGCGCCGCCGAATCCCATTCCGGCCGTCGGTCGCCTGAACCCATCCCCTGAGTCGGAACCGTCGCTCATATCTGCACCTCCGGAAAACCCATCAGTGGCGCCCGCGGGTATTGGCGTGCGGAATGGCCTGGCAGAGACCCGCAGCCCCATTATCGGACAGAACCGGCGGCGCAAGAGTCGGTGTCGCGTTCGGGGCCGATGTGGGTGAAGTATTCGTCGTCGACGAAGCCGACCGTATCTGCGAGATATTGGCGGCTCTGCTCGCCGGCTGAGCGGGGCTGTGCGGGCTTGGGCTCGGTCGTACAGTTCGAGCAGGGGTGAGGGTGAGCAACTGGGGGTAGAAAGTCCGTATGGCTCGCATCGGTGTCACCGGACATATGAACATCACCGCGGACACGGTGCCGTTGGTGTACGACCAGATCGGCAAGATCCTCACCGATCAGGGCGACCCGACCGACCTGGTAGGCATAAGTTGCATTGCCCGCGGCGCTGACTCCGTGTTCGCACAGGCTGTCCTCGATGCCGGTGGGCGGCTCGAAGTCGTGCTGCCATCGACGAATTATCGGGACCGGAAGGTCAAGCCCGACCATGCCGATTTGTTCGACGAGCTGATCGCGCGCGCGGACACCGTGCGCGTGATGGAATTCGACGATGCCGGGCGGGAAGCGTACGAAGCCGCCAATGAAGCCATGCTGTCATCCTGTGACCGGCTCGTCGCGGTATGGGACGGCGAGTCCGGAGCCCAGGGCGGCACGGGGACCGTCGTCGAGTTGGCGCGCACGCGCGGTGTGCCGGTCGAGATCGTTTGGCCGCATGGGGCCGAGCGCGCGTAATCGAGGCTCAGCCCGGGTTGACGATCGGAAAACTCAGGTAGCTCGGGTGGTCCGGGTCGAGGACGATGGTTTGGCCGGTGATCTGACGCTGCTTCCAGTGCGGGATGAAGTGGCGGGGAAAGCTGTTGCGGCTGATAGTGATTCGCAGGCGGTGCCCGGCGCGCAGGACGGCCTCGGTGGGATTGATTTCGATATCGATGTCGAACGGTTCACCGGGCACCAGGGGGCGCGCGGAGTCGGCGGTCAGTGGGTGAAGCGGGAAGAGCAGTTCGCCGTCCAGGTACTGGCTCTGTTCGGGATCGGTGGCGCGCAACGAAGACAACAGCGCTCCTCGGGTGAGAGGTACCGAGGCGCCGTCGGGATGCACATCGCAGACGGTCACCGACCAAAAGGCGTCGGTGCCTCGGGCTTCGGCGTGCAGGTGCAGGTTGAGCGGACCCGACAGAACTGTGTCGGCGGTGAATGGCTCGGTGGTGAAGGTGGCGGCGCTGGCCTCTGCCGCACGGTCATCGGTGCCGAAGGAGCGGCCGAAGAGCAAGGCCACGCCCATGCTCAGTACGCCGCTGTTATTGGATCTGGCGCTGATACGACCGGTCGGCACCGGTAGCCGGGACTCCACCTCGTTCGGCTCGAATGACAGGCCGCCATCGAGAGCGGAATGTGCTGCGGTCCCACTGATTTCGCTATTCAGATAGAGTCTGCGCACCACGGCGGTCGAATCCGGAAACTCCGAACGCTGCACCCACTGACCATCGCCCTGTCGGCGCACCGTGATCGGACCATAGCGGTCGATGCCATTGTCGATGCCCTTGACCCAACGGTCGAAGTACGCGCATTGCAATTCGTCCAAGGCCTGCGGGTTGCCTGGCTCACCGAATCCGGAGCCCGGGGTGAGGTGGTAGGCGTCGTCGACCAAGACTTGTTTCGCGCCGGCGGTCACCGGAATGCGGTCGTACATAAGGAAATTGGAGCGGTTGTAGACATCATGCCAACCGCCGTGGATCCAGGTTGGCACCTGGATATCGTCGAAGCGTGCCACCCGTTGGGCCCACATCGAGTTCAGCAGACCATCGGGATGGTTCGCGGTCAGCCCGATCCGCATGGCCCGTCCGAGCCAGCCCGAGCGGCCGAACACCCTGTCGTGCAGGAACTTTCCGGTGTTCCCGGCCCTGAGCAATCCGGGCAGCGACGGAATCCACTTGGCGCCGTTGACCGCCAGGATCCACACCAGCATGCCCGGTGTCGGCACTCCCCCGGTCAGGCCGAGTTCGCGGACCTGATTCTCACCCGCCTCGATCGCGAAAACCGCGGTCAGACCCTCGGGTTGGAAACCGGCGGTGATCAGGGCGGAGATGCCGCCGTAGGACAGTCCGGTGACCGCGATCCGTCCGTCGCACCACGGCTGTTCGCGCACCCACGCCAATACCTCTAGATAGTCCCGCTGTTCGCGCGGGCTGAAGAAATCCCAGGTGCCGGTCGAGCTTCCGGTGCCGCGGACATCCACCATCAGCCCGACATACCCGCGCGACACCGCCGTCCGGTTGATCACGAGCGGTTCGAGCACGCCACCGGCGGGTGTCCGCAGTACATCGCGCGCCGTCATCCGACCGCGATCGGACGGTTCGATGCGACCCGCCAGCGCACGCAACGCCGTATTGAAGCGCATACCGTGCCGGTTGAGCATCGAGTTGTAGGCGGTGAAGTTGATGATCGCCGGCAGCGGTGCGGCGGTCGGACCGGACCGGTCACCGGGGCGCAGGATATCGGCGGCCAATACGACGCCGTCGGACATGCGAATCGGAACCGTGTTCTGCGCGAAGAGTTTCGAATACTGCCGAGGTCCGATATCGAAACGCGCGTGCGGCGGCAGAGTGCCGGTTACGGGCAGCGGCTGAGCCATGGGTTGTCCCTGTTCGTTACACCTTGCTCGACACGGGTTCCTTGTCGAGATAGCGACCCATCGCCCAGTTCAGCCCGCGCATGGCGAGGTTGTAGGACGGCGGGAAGTAGCGCTGCGCCAGATAGCCGACGCGGATATCGGGCGAGGTGAAGACCATGTACTTGTCGCGCTCGACCCCGCGTACCACCGATCGGGCGGCCTGCTCCGGAGTAACCGCGTGTCGCATGAACAGCGCGACGCCCTTCTGCACCGCCTCAGCCTGCCGGTCGATACCAGCGATATCGGCGCTGTCCACCATCGGTGTCGCCATCGCGCCGGGGCAGACCAGGCTGACGCCGATCCCGTGCTGACGCAGATCGAACCGCAGCACCTCCGAAACGCCGCGCAATCCGAATTTGCCCGCGCTGTAGGGCGCGTGCCAGGGCAGCCCGAAAAGTCCGGCCGCCGAGGCGACATTCACCAGGTGCCCGCCGCGACCCGCCTTGATCATCGGCGGCACGAACTCCTCGATCACGTGGATGGGACCCATCAGATCGATGTCGATGGTGCGCCGCCATTGCTTGTGCGTGAGCCGATCGACGGTGCCCCAGGTGGCAATGCCCGCCACGTTCATCACGATGTCGACGCTGTCCACCTCGGCATGCGCCTTCGCCGCGAGGGCCACCACCGCGTCGTAATCGCTGACATCGGCGCGCTCGGCGAGATGCACGACACCACCGATCGCGCGCACGTCGGCGGCAGTACGCTGCACACCGGCGTCATCTATATCGGTCAGGATGAGCGACGCCCCCTTGGCGGCCACCGCCAACGCCGTGCTGCGCCCCAACCCACTTGCCGCGCCGGTGATCAGGCAGCTCTTGCCGTCGAACTTCGTCATGGACCAAGACGATAGACAATTGCGAACACTCTTGTCTATAGATACCGATCACCGTCTCAGACGAACTCTCCGTACGCCTACGACGGGACCGCGAAACACGATTGATACGCGGCTTGCCGGACGATAGCTAGCGACTATTGTCGGCGTTCACCCGACTCGCCGGAGCAGGTCCACATCCGCCGTCACCTCGTCGTCCGCGCCGCGGCATCGACCGCGACGGTATGGGCCGTGCGCAGCCGGAGTGGCTGGGCCACCCGAGATCGAGTCGCCCACCCGGGCCGGATATGCATCTCACCGGCATAGCGGACGACGGAAAGCCCATTGTCCGCGTTCATTCCGGTGGCATACTCGATCGGAGACCATTGGCGCGCTCATCCCCGGTCCGATCGCGGCCGACGGCACCGGTTTCACCCTGGCGCGATAGCCGGACGAATGCCATCGGCGCCCTCCGATCTTGGTGCGCCAGGAATGTTCGAGCACTCATCCCATGTTCCGCATAGTGTTGCGTGTACAGGATCATCGGGAGGACCACATGGGGAACCTGTTCAGACCCGCCGCGTCGGTCGGTCTACCGAGGTGCCGACGTGGCTGAAGGACGGGAAACGGCAGCACGCGGTTCCACACTCGCGGTGTACCGCGATGCCTCGATCACCACCACGCCAGCGGTGCGGCCGATCATTTCCATCGCACTGTTGCTGATGAGCGTGGTGCTGGTCTACGAGGCCGGGCGCGCGGCGCCCGATGAGGACCACGGGTGGTTCATCGCCGTCTCGATCGCCGGACTCTTCGTGGTTCGCGGGCTGCATCTGCGCCGCCCGATCACTCTGCCGCATTTCACCATCGCGGTCTTCGTCCTCGCGGCGGCCAATGCCGCCTATCGCGCCTCGCATCCCGGCTTCGGATTCGTCTTCCTGGCCGCGACCGGATTCATCCTGATGCTGCCGCAGGCGAGTCGCCCGCAGCCCGAGCAGTTGTATCGCGTCGCCGAGCTCGTCGGCCGGACCGAGCGCGATCCGCTCGCCGCGTTCGCACTGCATTCGTCGAAGTCCTACTACTTCAACGCGCATTCGACCGCGGCGATCGGCTATCGGGCCCGCTTCGGGATCGCGGTGGTCGCCGGCGATCCGATCGGCGACCGGGCCGCCTTCCCCGGGTTGCTCTCGGATTTCTCGGAATTCGCGGCGAATCACGGGTGGCGGGTCGCGGTGCTCGGCGCAAGTCCGGAACTGGCCGGAATGTGGCGGCATCGGGCAATCGAGCATCGCGGGTTGCGCGCGATACCCGTCGGTCGCGATGTGGTCATCGATGTGGGCACCTTCGCGATGGTCGGGCGATCCTTCCGCAACCTGCGCCAAGCCGTGAGCCGCACCCACAACTTCGAGGTGACCACCGAGGTGATCAGCGAGACCGACCTGACCGAACCGTTGCGGGCCGAACTGCTCGAGATTGTCGATTCGTGGAATACCGGCCGGCAGAATCGCGGCTTCTCGATGATCCTCGACCATCTGCTGGACGGCCGGAATCCGGGCATGCTGCTGGTCCTCGCCAGGGATGCGGACGGGCGCGTCGCGGGCTTCCAGCGCTACGGCGTTTCCGGGCGCGGTCGCGAGCTCAGCCTGGACGTGCCGTGGCGGCGCCAGGACGCCCCGAACGGACTGGACGAGCGGATGATCGTCGACCTGGTCGACCACGCCCGCGCACAGGGCATCGAGCGGATCTCATTGGCGTTCGCGCCGTTTCCCGAGCTGTTCGCCGAGAAGAAGCGGTCCCGGACCGGGAAGCTGATCTATGTGGCCGTGCACCTGGGTGATCCGCTGATCCGGCTGGAGTCGCTGTACCGGTTCCTGCGCAAGTTCCGCTCGATGTCGGATCAGCGGTTCGTGCTGATCCGCTGGCGCGAGGTGCTGCTGGCCGCCGCGGCACTGCTCACCTTGGAGTTCTTCCCGCACCGCAAGCAGTACTAGTCGCGGACGGTGATGCCGATCGATCGGGCGAATTCGGGTGCCAGATCGAGCAGTTGGAGCGGGGTGATGGTCGCGCCGCGCAGCGCGTCCAGGCCCTCGGCGATACTGAGGTGCGTAGCGCCGCGTAGGTCTACCTGTTGCAGTCGGGCGCGGTTGAGTAGCAGGCCCTCGACCGTGGTGCCGGGAAAAGTCACCTTGGTCAGCTCGGCATCACCGAAGTCGGTGTGGCGCAGGACGCAATCGACGAATTGCACCTCACGCAGTTTGGCCTTGCGGAAGTTCACGGAGTCGAATTTGCAGCCCTCGAAGCGCACTCGACGCAAGTTCGCACCGCCGGCATCGACACCGGACAGCGCACCGGCGATCAATTCGACGTCCTGCCAGGAGGTGTCGGACAGGTCGGTGCCGACCCAGCGCACATTGCGCTGCCAGACATCGGTGAATCGTGAGAAGCGCAGGCTGCCGCGGTTGATCGCGAGTGCGGTGAAGACGGTTTCGGAGAAACGCGAGTTGCCTGCTTCGATGTCATCGATATCGTCGCCGGTGATGTGCACACAGTCGTAGTCGCCTTCCGGCTCGAGCTCACCGTCCAGCGGCGTCAGGTAACGCGCGTAGGGCAGATCCTCGAGCTGGTCGGGCACGGCTTTACCTCCGGGTTCGGCGACGGCTGTCCCTGTCTACCAGTCGCGTCCGACACCTCAGGGTTCGATGCGCTCCAGCAGCCAGCGCGGGCCGACGGATTCGGCGCCGAGGGGTTCGAGTCGAGCGCGTAGTCCGCGGTCGGCGGTCACAACGGTGATCGGCCGGGTGCCGTCCTCCTCGACCGCTGCTGCGACAAAGTCGACGATCGCATCGTCACCCGAACCTTCCGCCAGCACTACACGCAGGCCTTCGAACTCCTCCGACGCCGCGGCCTTCGCCGCGCCTTCGAGCACGACGACCACGTCGGCCGGATGCTCCAGCGATTGCAGTCGTGCGAGCAATCGCCGCGCCGCACCGGCGCGATCGCGCCACCAACCATCGGGTCGCGAGCCGACGACATTCGCGGCGTCCACCACGATCAACATCACTCCATCGTGCCCTCCCCGTCGGCGGTGAGGCGTGCGGCGCGCGTGTGCAGGTAGCGCTGCTGTGGGAGGCTCATCGTCTGTTGTGCGGCAAGCAGATACGCCTCGCGCGCGGCCGTCCGGTCCCCCATTGATTCCAGGAGATGCGCGCGCACCGCGGGCAGTCGGTGATCCCCGGCAAGCTTGCCGTCGGCGGCCAGATCGTCGACGAGTTTCATCCCGGCATGCGGGCCGTGGGCCATGGCGACGGCGACCGCGTGGTTGAGGGCGATAACCGGGTTGTCGACGAGGGCGAGCAGGCGTTCGTAGAGCAGCATGATCTGGGGCCAATCGGTGGCCGCGTAGGTCGGTGCCTCATCGTGTAATGCGGCGATGGCCGCTTGGAGTTGATACGGGCCCGGCAGGCCACGGGGCAGGGCGTCGGTGATCAGTGCGATGCCCTCGGTGATGGCATCGGTGTTCCAGAGGGCGCGGTTCTGGTCTTCCATCGGGACGAGTTCGCCGGTGGGGCCGGTACGGGCGGGTCGGCGGGCGTCGGTGAGCAGCATGAGCGCGAGCAGGCCGGTGATCTCGGCGGCGTCGGGTAGCAGTCGGTGCACCAGCCGCGTCAGGCGGATCGCCTCGGCGCAGAGCTCGACGCGGTGCAGGCTCGGTCCCGAGGTGCTGGCATAGCCCTCGGTGAAGATCAGATACAGCACGTGCAGCACCGCGGCCAAGCGCGCGTCGCGCTGGGCGCTGGGGGGTGGGGCGAAACCTACGCCGCTGTCCTTGATCGTCTTCTTGGCGCGGCCGATGCGTTTGGTCATGGTCGGCTCGGGCACCAGGAAGGCGCGGGCGATTTCGGCCGTCGTCAGGCCGCCGACCGCACGCAGCGTCAATGCCACCTGGGAGGCGGGTGAGAGCGACGGGTGGCAGCACAGGAACAGCAGGACCAGGGTGTCATCGGAGTCGGTCGGGTCGCGGTCGGCGGGCGGGGTCAGCCAGTCCTCGGGCAGCGCGCGGCGGGCCACGGCGTCCTCGCGGCGGCGGCGAGCCTGCTCATTGCGCAGCAGATCGGTCAGGCGGCGGGAGGCGACAGTGATCAGCCAGGCGCGTGGGTTGTCCGGAATGCCCTCGCTCGGCCATTGGGTGGCGGCGGCGAGCAGTGCCTCCTGCACCGCGTCCTCTGCGGTGTCGAAATGCCCGTAGCGCCGTACCAGCGCGGCGAGGACCTGCGGCGCGGATATGCGCAGCAGGTCCTCCACCCGGGTATTCGACATCGAAGCGGATCAGCCGAATTCGGGTGCGTACTCTTCGATCGGCCGGACGTCGGCGTAGGCCGTCTCGGCGATATGCGCCGGTGCCGGACATTTACTGAGTTCGGCGGCGATCTCGGTGGCGCGGTCGAAGCTCTCGCATTCGACGATCCAGTATCCGGCGAGCACCTCCTGGGTTTCGGCGTAGGGTCCGTCGGTCACGAACGGCGCGCCGTTCTTGGTGGTGATCCGCCGGGTGTGCACCGGCTGGGCCAGACCGCGCGTTTCGACGAGTTCACCGGACTCCTCCAACTTCTTGTTGAGGTTCCCCATGAACTCGGTCATCGCCGCGAAATCCTCGGCACTCCATGCCGGTTTGCCGGTGTCCTTGCCGACCATGCCGTCGTAGTCCTGCTGCGAGCCGTAGCTCAGGATCATGTACTTCATGACAACTCCTCCGCTGTGACGGCGCCCGTGTGGCGCCGCTCGTCAGATACGTCGCAGCCGCTGACCATTCTCGGACATCGCCACTGCTGAGCGCAGCAGTTGCGGGACGCGCCCGGCGACCGCGCCGAATTCGACGGCGGTGGCGAGCGCGATGACGCGGTTCGCGATCTGGATCCGGCCCAGCGAGCCGACAGACTGATCGGGTGGCGGAGGAGATCGAACCCGGTGCGTGTGCCGCCTGCGGCAGCACCACCAGCGGGCCGACCAGACCCCGCGGGCAAAGTGGTGCCCTTGGTCCACTCGCTGTCTTTGTCCGACAGGGGTTCTCCCTGTGGTGTGAGCGACTCATCAGCGGATATCGAAGGAGGTGGACTTGCGGACATCGGTGCGCGCCAGGGATCGGGTGGGGCGAGCCGGTGCACGCACGGCGGGTGGTACCCGTGACATGCTGGGGCACATGGTGATCGATGGTTTTGTTGCGTCCGGGTTCGAGGCGGTGCGGGATGTGTTCGCGGCGAATTTCGCCGAACAAGGGGATGTGGGGGCGGCGGTGACCGTCTATCGGGACGGGCAGCCGGTGGTCGATCTGTGGGGTGGGCTGGCCGATCCGGAGGGTGAACGGCCGTGGGAGCGCGACACTGTGCAGCTGGTGTATTCGGCGACCAAGGGTGTCACGTCGACCGTCGCGCATCTGCTCGCCCAGCGTGGCGAGCTCGAGTTGGACGTGCCGGTCGCGCGGTACTGGCCGGAGTTCGCATCGGCGGGTAAGGGCGATATTCCGGTGCGATGGTTGTTGACCCATCAGGCGGGGTTGGCGGCGCTGGATAAGCCGGTGCCGCTGGCGGATGCGCTGGCCTGGGGGCCGATGGTGGACGCACTCGCCGCGCAGACGCCGAACTGGGTGCCCGGCACCGCGCACGGATATCACGGTCGCACGTTCGCGTGGCTCGTCGGTGAGGTGATCCGGCGCGCGACGGGCCGCACTGTCGGGCGGATCCTGGCCGAGGACATCGCCGGGCCGTTCGATATCGACTTCTTCATCGGCTTGCCCGCGGCCGAACGCCACCGCGTCAGCCGACTTGTGTTCGCCCCCGAGATCGATCTGGCGTCGGTACCGGAGGACTTCATCCCCGCGGAATTCCGGCCGATGGTCGCCGCGATGCGCGATCCGGAGGCACTGGTGAACCGCGCCTTCCAGGTCACCGACCCGGCCGATATCGATTTCAACGATCCCGCCGTGCACGCCACCGAGATCCCCTCCAGCAACGGCATCGGCACCGCGCGCGGCCTGGCCCGCCTCTACGCGGCGACGATCGGCGAGGTCGACGGCGCCCGCCTGCTGAGCCCCGAAACCCTTTCCGCCGCAACGCGTGAGCAGGCCAGCGGCATCGACCGCGTCGTGATGCTCCCGAACCGCTACGCCACCGGATACATGCTTCCCACCGCAGGTTTCGCCTTCGGCGGCCCCAACTCCTTCGGCCATGCGGGCCGCGGCGGCTCGCTCGCGTTCGCCGACCCGGACACCGGCATCGCCTTCGCCTACGTCACCAACTACATCATCGAAGGCGCACCGGACCTGCGCGCCCGCAACCTCGTCGACGCCGTGCACAAGGCGCTCGAGTAGCGGCTGCCGTCGGCGGAACATGCCTGCGCGACAAGGGGAACGGCAAGGAGGTCATTTACGTACGGGCTCGCGGGAGGTCGAACCGCCGGTGGGACTGGCGGTGCGGTTGCGAGCACTCAGCGGAGTGTGGGTGTGCGTGCCGTCGGACCGCGCGGAGCAACTGGCCGAAATGCAACCTTGTCGAATGGGGCGGTTTTCATGATTGACGTGATCGTTGTCGGCGGCGGACCGACCGGCGTAATGCTGGCCAGCGAATTGCGGCTGCACGGTGTGCACGCGCTCGTGCTGGAGAAGGAAGCGGAGCCGACCAGGGTTGTCCGCGCGCTCGGCCTGCACGCGCGCAGCATCGAGGTGATGGACCAGCGCGGTCTGCTGGAGCGGTTCCTCGCGCTCGGTCAGAAGTACCAGGTCGGTGGGTTCGTCGCCGGCATCCCCACGCCGTGGCCGGACCGGCTGGACACCGCGCATCCGTACGTCCTCGGCATTCCGCAAACCGTCACCGAGCGCCTGCTGACCGAGCACGCCACCGAACTCGGCGTCGAGATCCGGCGCGGCCGCGAACTGGTCGGGCTGAGCCAGGACGACGACGGAGTGAACGTCGAGCTGGCCGACGGCACGCAGTTGCGCTCGCGCTACCTCGTCGGATGCGACGGCGGCCGCAGCTCGGTGCGCAAGCTGGTCGGCGTCGGCTTCCCCGGCGAGCCCACCAGGGTCGATACGCTGCTGGGCGAGGTGGAGCTGACCGCGCCGCAGGAGGAGCTGGCCGCCGTGGTGGCCGAAGTCCGCAAGACCCAACCGCGGTTCGGCGCCGCGCCCCTGGCGGATGGTGTGTACCGCGTCGTCGCTCCCGCCGACGGGGTGGCCGAGGACCGCACGATCCCGCCGACCCTGGACGAGCTGAAACAACAACTGCGGGCGACCGCGGGCACCGACTTCGGCGTGCACTCACCGCGCTGGCTCTCTCGCTTCGGCGACGCCACCCGGCTGGCCGAGCGCTACCGGACCGGCCGGGTGCTGCTGGCAGGCGACGCCGCGCACATCCACCCACCAGTCGGCGGACAGGGACTCAACCTCGGCATCCAGGACGCGTTCAATCTCGGCTGGAAACTGGCCGCCGAGGTCGACGGCTGGGCGCCGGAGGGGCTGCTGGACAGTTACGAGACCGAACGGCGCCCGGTGGCCGTCGACGTGCTGGACAACAGCCGCGCGCAGATGGAACTGATGTCCCTCGAGCCCGGTCCCCAGGCAGTGCGCCGCCTGGTGTCGGAACTGATGGACTTCGAAGATGTGAACCGGTACCTGATCGAGAAGATCACCGCGATCGGGGTCCGCTACGACTTCGGCGAGGGCCATGAACTGCTCGGACGGCATCTGCGGGACGTGCAATTGAAGCGGGGACGCCTCTACGAGCTGATGCGCGGCGGCCGCGGACTGCTGCTCGACCAGACCGGCCTGCTCTCGGTGGCGGGCTGGGCGGACCGGGTCGACCACGTAGTCGACGTCAGCGAGGAACTGGACGTGCCCGCGGTGCTGCTACGACCGGACGGCCACGTGGCGTGGGCCGGTGCAGACCAGCGGGATCTGATCGACCAGCTCCCGAAGTGGTTCGGCGCTGCCGCCAGCTGACAGGTCGTAGGGTTCGGCGATCAGGTCGAGCAGCTCGCGTGCGGCGCCCGTGTCGGCGAATCGCGCTGGGCGAGTAGTGGACTCGCGGATCAGCGCAGGCTGTTGATCCAGCGACGAGTGTCGGCGGGGTCGATGACGTCGTCTAGTTCCAGGACTGTGGCGGCGGTGAGGGCCTTTCCGTTCGCGTAGGCGAGTTGGACCAGGTTGTCGAAGGCTTCCTGGCGTTGAGCGGGGTCTTCGATGGCGGCGAGTTCCTTGGCGAAGCCGAGGCGGACCGCGCCCTCCAGGCCCATGCCGCCGATTTCGCCGGTGGGCCAGGCGATTACGAAACGTGGGGCGCGGAAGGAGCCCGCTGCCATGGCTTGTGCGCCGAGGCCATAGCCCTTTCGGATGATGACTGTGCCGAGCGGGACGGTCAGTGCGGCGGAGTCGATGAACAGTTTGCTGAACTTGGTGACGGTGGCTTCCTTCTCCGCTTCCGGTCCGACCATGAAACCCGGTGTGTCGCAGAGCGATACGATCGGCAGGCCGTGGGCGTCGCACAGTTGCAGGAAGGCGCTGAGTTTGTCGGCGGCGGGGGCGTCGATCGCGCCGCCGAGATGGTGGCAGTCGTTGGCAATGAGACCGAAGGGGCGGCCTTCGACGCGGATGAGCGCGGTGACGACACCGACGCCCCAGTCGCGGCGCAGTTCCAGCACCGAGTCGACGTCGGCGACCGATGCGATGACCTCGCGGATATCGAAGGCGCGCAGACGGTTCTCCGGCACCACATGGCGGGCGACCCGCGGATCCGGTGCCGCCCAATCCTTCAGCGGCCCTTGGAAATACGACAGATAGCGCCGAGCCATGGCAACCGCCTCGACCTCGTCCGCGGCGACGATGTGCACGACACCGTTGCGGCGTTGGACGTCGACGGGACCGATGTCCTCGGGTGCGTACACACCGAGTCCACCGCCCTCGATCATCGCGGGGCCACCCATGCCGATATTGGCATCGGGGGTCGCGATGACCACATCGCACATACCCAGCAGAGCGGCGTTACCCGCGAAGCAGCGCCCGGACACTATGCCTATCAACGGAACTCGACCCGATAGCGCGCCCATGGCGCGGAAGGTGGTCACATCGAGGCCGGAGATGCCCGAATAGTCGGTATCCCCCGGTCGCCCACCGCCGCCCTCGGTGAAGAACACCACGGGCAGCCGCTGTTCGTGCGCGAGTTCCAGCATCCGGTCGGTCTTGGCGTGATTGCGCATGCCCTGGGTGCCTGCCAGCACGGTGTAGTCGTACGACATCACCAGCGCCCGAGCGACTTGCGCGCCGAACTGGTCGGCATTGATGGTGGCGATGCCGCCGATCAGCCCGTCGGCGGGTGTATTCGCGATCAGATCCTCAGGGCTGCGGCGAAGTCGCTGTGCGGCAACAGCGAGCGCGCCGTATTCGAGAAAGCTGTCGTCATCGACGAGGTCGGTGATGTTCTCCCGGGCCGTCCGGCGTCCCAGCCGATGCCTTTTCGCAACGGCCGCCGGACGACCCGCATCGAGTCCGATCCGATGCCGCTCCCGCACCTCCGCCAGATCGGCGCGCACCGCATCCAGATCGATCGCCTCGATATCCGCGGCCGGCCCATCATGATCGGCCTCGACCCAGCTCAACAACAACGCATGCGGATCAACCGTGGCACCCGGTGCGACAAAATGGCGCAACACCCGCAGCGGCTGTTCCGCCCGCAGCACATGCTGCATCTTCATCGCCTCGAGCACAACGACTTCCGCCCCCGCCGGAACAACACTCCCCTGCTCTACGAGACTCACCACCGTCCCACCCATCGGGGACCGCATCCCCTGCTCATCGCCGTCCAGCGCAACGTCGCCAGCGCCATCGCCGCTGGCAGAATCCGCCGCCTCGGCACCCTGGTCCGGACCGACCACGACAGGTGCGTAATAGGCTGCCTGACCGAGGAGTTCGCCGATGTGCTCCTCGAACCACGAGGTCGACACCACCGCGCCCTCGGCGATCCGATCCAGCACCGCACGCAACAGACCCGCGTTCGTATCGACACCGGTGATCACCGTTTCCGCCAACGCGTCCGAACAACGCCGCACCGCAGCCGAATACGTCGGCCCATGCGCAACGACCTTCGCCAGCAGCGAGTCGAACTGCGCACCCTGCCGCATCCCGGTGTGCGCGGCGGTATCCACCCGAACACCCACCCCGGTCGGCGCGGCGAACTCCGTCAGCACCCCGGTACTCGGCAACACCTCCCCACCCACTGTCACCATCTCGGCATTGACCCGGGCCTGCACCGCGAACCCTCGCATCGCAGCAATCCCAACACCATTCGACCCGGCCCCAGCTGCCAGACCATCGCGTCGCGCACCGTCACTGCGCCCAGCCGTTCCCCCGAATCCCCCTGCCCCATCGCCCCGCACAGGACCGGACCGCCAAGTGTCGTCCGCAACCTCGGGGCCAGCCGACAGGGCGAGATCATCGAGTCCGGCGCCACGTGCGAGGTCGAGCTGCACTGCTACCAGGTCTACACCGGTCACTGCCTCGGTGACCGTGTGTTCGACCTGCAGGCGCGGGTTGACTTCGAGGAACCAGGCGTCGTCGCCGGTGACCAGGAATTCCACGGTGATCACCCCGCGGCAGGAGACTGATTCGGCGATCCGAATCGCATCGCGGTGCAGTCGTTTCCGAAGTGCGGCAGGCAGATTCGGGGCCGGGGCGATTTCGATCAGTTTCTGGTGGCGGCGTTGGACGCTGCAGTCGCGATCGCCCAGCGTGGTGGCTCGCACTCCGTCGGCGATCACCTGTACTTCGATGTGCCGTGAGTCGGTAGCCAGCGCCTCGGCATAGACGGTGTCGTCGCCGAAACCGGCGCGGGCTTCGGCTCGGCAGCGGTCGAATGATTCGGCGAGCGCGTCGGCCGAGCGCACCACGCGCATACCGCGTCCGCCGCCACCGGCCGCGGCCTTCAGCATCACACCGGCCGGGTGGCCGGTGAGGAATGCGGATACCTCGGCCAGATCCGCGCCGAGTGCAGTCGCGGGCAGTACCGGAACCCCGGCCTGCCGTGCGGCATCGCGAGCCGAGAGTTTGTTGCCGAAGATACGCAGCACTTCGGGCGAAGGACCGACGAAAACCAGACCGGCCGCCGCACACGCCGCCGCGAAATCGGCGCTCTCGCTGAGGAATCCGTAGCCCGGGTGCACCAGCGCACCCGCACCCGCCACCTTGGCCGCGGCGACCACGGCGGTGATGTCGAGGTATGCGGCGGCCCCGACGCCGGGCAGTTGGACCGCGTCGTCGGCCAGTCGCACCGGCAGTGTCGCCACCTCCTCGCGGGTATACAGCGCGAGCGTGGAGTAATTCCGCTCGCGGGCCGTCCGGAGCACCCGGACCGCCACCTCACCCCTGTTCGCCACCACCACATGCATGCCGACAGTCTGCTTTGACATTGACGTCAATGTCAACGACGATGGGCATATGACACAGGCAGGCTGGTCGGTCCGCGCGGCGCGGGAAAGATCGCATACCGACCGCCACCGCGCCCTGCTCGATGCCGCCGCCCGCGTCTTCGCCGAGCGCGGCTACGACCAGACCACCGTCGCCGATATCACCTCTGCCGCAGGCGTTTCCCGGGCCACGATGTACGTCTACTTCGCCTCCAAGGACGAAATCTTCCTCGCCCTTGCCGCCCGGGTCCGCGACGAGTTCCTCGCCGCCCAGGAACCCGATATCGACACCGACAACCCGCGAGAAGTGCTGGCCGCCACCATCGATGCCTTCGCGGCCGCGGTCCGCAACGCCGGATCCATGCTGCGCCTCATCGACGAACGCGGCGCCGTGGACGACCGAGTCGCCACCCTCGCACGGGAAATCGCCGAACGCCCCGTCCGCCGCTTCACCCGCTACCTCGAACGCCTGCACGCCGCAGGCCGCATCTCCCCTGCCGTCCCATCCCGAATCGTCGCCGAAACCATCGGCTACGCCCTCACCCGCGGCACCCTGACCCGCATTGACGCCACTCCCCGCGCCCGCGCCACCTACCTCGCCCACATCCGCACCGTCGCCGAAACCCTGGTGTCCCCAACCTGATTCACCGAGGGTGAGAAATCGGGGGTAGTCGTGCATCTGAACGGAATCCGGCGCTACGGTTCCGCCTGGCCTGAATACGGCTGCGCGCCGGCTATCGGCGGCCAGCAGTTCCCATACCCGTGTGCGTTCGGCGGCTCGGAACGGAGTTGATCAGGAGGAATCGGCCTGCTTGCGTCGCTGCCGAAGCGCGCGCATCGACACCTGCGATCCGCATCCGGGACTGCAATAGCGCGCTGCTCGGTTGCGGGTGCGATCGATGAAGCCGAAGTGACACGGCGGATTGCAGCATGCCTTGATCCGCATCCAGTCCCCGCGCTGCGCCGTCTCGGTCACCGCCGCGAGAACGCTCCCCAGAACACCGGGGACACCGGTCGATCCGGGGAAAAGTTGTGCCGTCTGCGCGGTGACGACCGTCGTCAGTGGATAACGAATACCGGCCTGCCGCAGGTAGCGTTCCGCCTCGACGACCTGGGCATCACCGATATCCGGATCGCCCGCGTGTGTCAGCAACGTCGTGACCAACGCGTCGCGAAGCTCGCGCGCGGCCACCGCGTCGGAGTCGGTCACCACAGTGGCCGCGTCCAGCAGACCTCGCTGGATCGCCCAATCCGCGAATCCCGCAGCCGTGCCGAAGATCTCGACGCGCCCCGTGCCGTCGGCTCTGGTGTTGACGAACCACAACACCAGAGCAGCCGCATCATCGCTCCACTGCGGTACCTCCACTCCTTCACGATACCAACGCCACGTTCGGGCTAGCCCATTCGGTCACAACTCTCGCACGAGAACAGCTTGAAATGTTGCGTGCTAATCCGTTACGGTCGCAACATGACGAATGAAGGACATACTCCCCGGGTCTGGTTCATCACCGGAGCCTCCTCGGGCATCGGACGCGAGCTCGCAATTCAGGCGCTGGCATCCGGTGAATCCGTTATCGCGGTAGCTCGACACACCGAAACCCTCACCGGCCTGGCACAACCCGACCAGCTGCTCACGATCGAGGCAGACGTGCGCGACGAGACAGCCGTCGCGCAGGCGGTCGAGCAGAGCGTGGCTCGCTTCGGCCGCATCGATGTCGTCGCCAACCTCGCCGGCTACGGGCTCTTCGGGGCGGTCGAGGAAGCCTCCGACACGCAAGCACGGGCGATCTTCGACACCAACGTCTTCGGCGTACTCAACGTCCTGCGCGCGACCCT
The DNA here is from genome assembly GCF_048910785.1 of Nocardia nepalensis. Taxonomy (NCBI): domain Bacteria; kingdom Bacillati; phylum Actinomycetota; class Actinomycetes; order Mycobacteriales; family Nocardiaceae; genus Nocardia; species Nocardia nepalensis. Next base: position 290,975 of record NZ_JBKBET010000031.1, read on the forward strand.
GCCGGTGCTGCGGAGCCGGCGATCCGGGCACATTCTGCAAGGCTCGTCCTACTACGGCCAGACCGCCGACCCCGGCGTCGGGCTGCTCGCCGCGACCAAGTACGCCGTCGAGGGGCTCTCCGACGCGCTCGCCGCCGAACTAGCGCCACTCGGTATCCACGTCACTCTCGTGCAGCCCGGCCTGACCGCGACACCTTTCCTGTCGAACCTCGCCGCGGCTAGCGCAACCCACGCCGACTACGACCAGACGGTACGCACCGTGCAGCAGGCGATCCGAGCACTGCCCGCCACGGCTTTCTCCGCTGTCGATCGCGTAGCCGCAGGCATCCGAACCGCCGTTGCCAGTGACAATCCGCCCCGCCGTCTCGCCCTCGGCATCGCCGGATCCGACAACATGCGCACCGCGCTCACCGCACGCCTCGACGACCTCGACGAATGGGCCACCGTCACCAACCTGGTCGATGCCCACATGGGATAGACAACTTCGCAGCGGGGCCGCGCGGGATTGCGCGCGGCGAGGATCGCCGCGTCCTAGGCGATGAGCTTGCGGGCCCGACCAGTCTGATTACGGGCAGCGGCGGCCGCGCCGTCGAAGGTGAGCACGCCGTCCTCGAGCGGCGCTTTACGCAGCAGCGCACGGTCGCGGAAGTAGTTGTTGATGACCTGCCACGGGCCGCGGGCGCCCTGACGCGGCATCACGCCGTCGCCGCGCTGGATGTAGCCGGAGGTCAGGGCGCCGCCCATTACCGACTGATCGGAGCGGTCGGCATCTTCGGCGACCGCGACCACCTTCGTGAAGCCGTGCGCCTTCATGTGGTTGAGGACTCGGCAGAAGTATTCGGCGGCCAGATCTGCCTTGAGGGTCCAGGACGCGTTCGTGTAGCCGAGCACCAGCATCGCATTGGGGATGCCCTCGAGCAGGGTGCCCTTGTAGACCACGCGCTCGCGGGTCACCACCGGTTCACCGTCCACCTCGAGCGTCGCGCCGCCGAGGATCTGCACGGTGAGGCCGGTCGCGCTGATCACGATGTCGGCGGGTAGCTCTTCGCCGGACGCGAGGCGGATGCCGGTCTCGGTGAAGGTCTCGATGCGGTCGGTGACGATCGAGGCCTTACCGCTGCGCAGCACCTTGAACAGGTCACCGTTGGGCACGACGCAGAGCCGCTGATCCCACGGGTTGTAGGACGGGGTGAAGTGCCGCATGTCGATCTGCTTGCCGACCTGCATCCGCACCGCGCCGAGGAACAGCTTCTTCGCCAGTTCGGGGTTGGTGCGCGAGAGCTGGAAACTTGCCCGCTGCAAGGCGATATTGCGCGCCCGGCCCGCCCGGTAGGCGATCTTCTCCGGCACCCGCGCGAGCTTCATGCCGACCGCGACCGGATCGTCGGCGGGCAGTGCGGTGATGTAGGTGGGCGAGCGCTGCAGCATGGTGATGTGCGCGGTGTCGTCGGCCATCGCCGGGATCAGCGTGATCGCGGTGGCGCCGCTGCCGATCACCACGACGCGCTTGCCACGGTAGTCCAGCCCCTCCGGCCAGTGCTGCGGATGCACGATCTGCCCGCGGAAGTCGGCCTCGCCGGGGAACTCCGGGCGGTACCCGTTGTCGTAGTCGTAGTAGCCGGTGCAGCCGACCAGGAAGTTACTGGTGAAGATCTCGGTCTCGCCGGTCTGCTCGTCGAGCGCCTCGACGGTCCACAGACCGGCCTCGCTCGACCAGCTGGCCTTGGTCATCTTGCGCCCGAAGCGGATGTGCTCGGTGACGCCGTACTCGGCGGCGGTGTCCTCGATGTACTGGCGGATATGCGGCCCGTCGGCGAGCACCTTGGTGCCGATCCATGGTCGGAATCCGAAGCCGAAGGTGTACATGTCGGAGTCCGAGCGGATGCCCGGGTACCGGAACAGATCCCAGGTCCCGCCGATGGCGCGGCGGCGTTCCAGGATGGCATAGCTGCGTCCGGTCTTTTCGCGGGTGAGATGGCAGGCCATCCCGATGCCGGACAGGCCCGCGCCGATGATCAGTACGTCGACATGCCGCGTCATTGAGGTATCCGTTTCGTCTGGTCTCACCCGGGCACCCTTGTCCGAGCGTCCCCACGAGATTACGTGTGATTAACGGTAACGTCTAGTCCACCCTCGGCGCACGGGGGCGAAGCAGCGCCACAATGAAGGGTTCGGTCCATGCCGCTGCGTCAGGTAGTTAGCGGGCAAATCTGCCCGTCGACATGGCGATCAGCACAATGTCAGCGCTTGCCCAACAATTGCCCGACGCCGGATTACGCATCATGCAACAACGCGTCGGGTGCTCAACTGCACGCCGCGCATGCGCGCATCGAATTGCTCATCGATCGCCCACAACGGCGAGCGCAGGTCCCCCGCCGTCCACCGCGCGAACTCCCCCGACGAGAATGGATGGCCGACTCCGCCCGATAGCCGGAGCCAGAGCACGCAGTAAGGGAGTTCATGACCAGCGCAACCCGGTGGCGCCGCCGCCTGCCCGACTCCGCGACGAGCCAGGAGGCCGGGTCGCCGACCCTGAAGCGCAGCCTGGGGCGCGTCGACCTGACGGCCATGGGTGTGGGCACCATTGTCGGCGCCGGCATCTTCGTCATCACCGGTGTCGCCGCCGCCGAGAAGGCTGGGCCGTCGATCGTGCTGTCGTTTCTGCTGGCCGGCACGGTCTGCGTGCTGGTCGCGCTCTGCTACAGCGAACTCGCGGCCATGGTTCCGGTGTCGGGCAGTGCCTACACCTACACCTATGCCACCCTCGGCGAGGGGCCGGCGTTTCTGGTCGGCTGGAATCTGCTGCTCGAATTCGTCATCGCGGGCGCGGCCGTGGCGATCGGCTGGTCCGGCAGCGTCGTATCGGCGCTGGACTCCATGTTCGGCATCACCCTGCCCACCGCCATCACGGCGGGTCCGTCCGAGGGCGGCATCCTGAACCTGCCCGCCGTGCTCGTCATCGCCGTCATCGTCGCGGTGCTCGTCGGCGAGGTGACCCTGACCGCCCGGATCACCAAGGTGCTGGTCGCCGTGACTATCGGTGTGCTGGTCCTGGTCGTCGCGATCGGCGCACCGCATATCGATATCGGCAACTGGACCCCGTTCGCGCCCTTCGGATTCGGCGGCGTTGTCGGCGGTGCCGCCATCGCGTTCTTCGCCTTCCTCGGCTTCGACGTGGTCGCCGCCTCCGCCGAGGAGGCACGCAATCCGCGCCGCGATATCCCGTTCGCGATCATCGGCACCGTGCTCATCGCGACGCTGCTCTACGCACTGGTCAGCGCCGTGCTCACCGGTATCGCCCCATTCGCGAGCCTGAACAACGCGTCGCCGATCGCGACCGCATTCGGGAATCTGCACGTCGGCTGGATCGGCAATGTCATCGTGATCGCCTCGATCATCGCGCTCACCAAGGGTCTGCTGCTGATCGTCTACGCACAGGTCCGGCTGATGTTCGCGATGTGCCGCGACCGGCTGCTGCCGCGCGGTCTCGCTGAAACCGGCAAGCGCGCGACCCCGGTCCGGCTGACACTGCTGCTCGGCGCCGTGTGCGCGACCATCGCCGGTCTGCTGCCGATCGATATCGTGGTGGAGTTGGTGAATATCGGCGCGCTCTCGGCCTTCGCCGTCGTCTGCGTCGGTGTTCTGGTGCTGCGCAAACTGGAACCGAATCGCGAACGTCCGTTCCGCACCCCGCTGGTGCCGCTGGTCCCGATTCTCGCGCTCATCGGCTGCGTACTGCTGGCAACCACCTTGGACGGGCTGACCTGGGTGCGGTTCGCGGTCTGGGTAATCGTCGGTATCGCGGTCTACCTGGGATACGGCCGCAAACGCTCCACCTTGGCCGGCCCGACCGTAACCGCCTCAACGGTTTCTGCCGACCGGTAACCGGCGCGAATTTCGCCATTGGGACCTTGCACTAATGCATTCCGAATCATTGCGCAGCACTGGCGAATTCGGCACGCTCTCTGGGTAAGAGCCACGGCGCATACCGCTCGCGGCCGTGCCGGAAAGGACGACGACCCGAGATGTCCGATGACGAAAAGCAGATCCGAATCCTGATCGAGCGATGGGCGTCGGCGGTGCATACCGGCGATCTGGCCGGAGTGCTCACCGATCACGCCGACGATATCGTCATGTTCGACGTGCCCCCGCCGAACGAAGGTGTGCGCGGTATCGAGGCGTATCGGGATACCTGGCCCGGCTTCTTCGAATGGCAGGCATCGGGTGCAACTTTCGACATCGTCTCACTCGAGGTCGTGGCGGGCGCGGATGTGGCCTTCGCGCATGCACTGCTGCTGTGCGGCACCGCCGAGGATTTCGCCCGCGATCCGGCCAAGCGGCTGCGCATCACCTTCGGCCTGCGCAAGCAATACGAGCGCTGGAGCGTGGTGCACGAACACCACTCCTTCCCCGACGACAGCCCCGCACTCGAGGCCTGAGCCCACCCCGGTTCGCTACGGTGGCATCGAGCGCAACGATGCACCCGCCGCCCAGCGGCCGCACCGTTGCCGAGAACACGGCATCGAGTGCACCGGGAGTTCCACGTGAATCAGCCTGATAACGACGCCTTTTCCAACCATGCGGGCACCCGTCCCGCGGCTTGGTACGAGAACTGGACGCAGGTCCCCGATTCGCCCTGGCGGGACCGACCCGAGCCCGGCGGCGAACGCGAGTACCGCACACTCACCTACGAACGCGACGGACGCATCGCGCGGATCACCTTCAACCGCCCGGACAAGGGCAATACGATCACCCCGGACACCCCAGTCGATCTCGCGCACGCGGTCGAGCGCGCCGACCTGGATCCGCGGGTACACGTGATCCTGGTATCCGGGCGGGGCAAGGGTTTCTGCGGCGGCTATGACCTGGACATGTTCGCCGAACAGGGCAGCCACGGTGTCGACGGTTCGACCGATACCACCGGCACCGTGGCCGATCCGGTGGTGCAGGCGGTCAATCACAATCCCTGGGGCACATGGGATCCGATGATCGACTACGCCATGATGAGCCGGTTCAACCGCGGTTTCGCCAGCCTCATGCACGCGAACAAACCGACCGTCGCCAAACTGCACGGCTTCGCCATCGCGGGCGGCACCGATATCGCGCTCTACTCCGACCAGATCATCTGCGCCGACGACACCAAAATCGGCTACCCGCCCACCCGCGTCTGGGGCATCCCGGCGGCGGGCATGTGGGCCCATCGCCTCGGCGATCAGCGCGCCAAGCGCCTGTTGTTCACCGGCGACTGCATCAGCGGAAAGCAGGCCGAGGAGTGGGGTCTGGCGGTCGAATCGTGTCCGGCCGACGAACTCGACGAGCGCACCGAGGCCTTGGTGGCACGGATCGCGCGCATGCCGGTCAACCAGCTGATGATGGCCAAGCTGGCACTGAACTCGGCGCTGCACTCCCAGGGCGTGACGAACTCGGCGATGATCAGCACCGTGTTCGACGGAATCTCCCGGCATACGCGCGAGGGCTACGCCTTCCAACTGCGTTCGGCCACCGTGGGTTTCCGCGAGGCCGTCCGCGAGCGCGACGAACCGTTCGGCGACTACAAGCGCGCCCAGTTCCGCACCGAGGAGTAGCGGTTCAGCGGGTGTAGCGGTGTTTGACGCCGACCGGGAAGTAGTCCGGATCGCCGGCGGGGCGCAGCTCGACGTGCGGTAGTTGGCGTTCGGACGGAACGTAGTGCGCGTATTCGCTATTGCGGCCGACCAATTCGGCGCGAATGGATTCGGCGACGCGGCGGGTGCGTTCGGGGGTGTTCGCCGCATCGGGAACCAGTTCCACGGTGACGCGCAGCATCCGGTCGTGGTCGGCGTTCTCCCACACCTCGAGTACGAACTTCCCGGTTACCCATTCGCTGATTTCCGGCTGTTCCAGTCCGATCGTCACCGTCTCCGGAAAGACATTCGCGCCGAATATCGATACCGCGTGCAGCGTCCGCCCGAATACGTAGACGAACGGCAGCTCGGGCCCGGTATCCGCACCGAGATCGAGGCCGTGCGCGGCGCAGAACGCGAGCATGTCCGCGTGCGATATCACACCGCCGTCATCGGCGATGTGATACCGGATCAGTGGAACTCCGGAATCGGCGGTGAATGCGAGTGTGCCGTCAATGGATTCGAAGTACCGATCCGACGGATCGTATTGCAGCAGCGTGGGCAGTCGCCGACTCCCGAACAGTTCCACACCGGCGGGATGGTCGCCGAGAAATCTGCGGATCCGCACACTCAACGGCGTCTCGTTGCCGAGCACTCCGCCGTCGGCGGTCCCGTACAGCGCGGCCACGTCCCGCAGCGGATCCAGCTCCGCCCGCTGGGCCATCAGATCGCGCCACTGTTCGCTGATCACCTCACCGGCCAGAACGAGTTTGACCGCGTAGCGCGACCATTCGACACCCGCGCGCAGTCCGGTATCGATAACGTCCTTCAGGAACGGCGGATATCCCAGCAGCACAACCTGATCGACGTGCCCGCCCAACTCCGGGATCACCCGCAGGATCTCCGCCTTGTTGTTACCGGGCGCGACGATCGTCAACGGCAACTCCGCGGCCAATGCCTGCAGACACGACAGCGTGTACAGCCCGCCGACCCAGGTCCCGAGCGGAAAGCACACCACCGCGAGCGTCCGCGTCGTCGCGGCCCCGAATCCGTCGACGAGCACCTGCGCGAACCGGCGCACCGATGCGGCCTCGTCCGCGGCGGTGCGCGGCCAGAAGGTCGGGGTACCAGTCGATCCCGAGGACACCGCGATCAGATCGCAATTGGTCAGATCGCCGCCGCGGCACCGTTCGGGTAGCGGATAGCGCTGGTGATAGTTGGCCTTGGTCGTCAACGGCAGCTGCTGGAATGTGGCGGTATCGGTGATCTTCTCCGGATCGATACCGTGCGCATCGAGAAATGCCCGGTACGCGGGCACCGTGGCCGCGGCCTGCGCCACCAGTTCGAGAATTCGCTGATTCGGATCGGCTGTCATGTCCGACCTTTCTCCCCGTTCGCGGCATCCACGCTACCGGTGCCGCGTGCACGACATGCTCTACTGTCGCGATCGGTAGTGAGAAGATGTTGTCACCGCCTTCGGCGTACACCTCGCTGGAGGATGGATGTGGCGTCGGGGCAATCTCGGAGTAACCAGGGGGCCCGCACCATGCAGCATCGGTATCTGATTCTCCCTGCACTGGTGGCGCTGCTACTCATGACGACGGGCTGCGCGGGTCCGTGGACCGTCCCCGGGACGCCGGTACCCGCCCCGCAACCGCTGCCGACGCTCGAGGCTTATATGGCCCAGCACATCGGTTGGCGGCCGTGCGAGAACGGCGAGGCCGACTGCGGTTCGATCCGAGTCCCGGTCGACTATGCCGATCCGGGCGCCATGGCCATCACCATGCCGCTGATCCGGCTGCGGGCCACCAACCCGGCCGCCCGCCTCGGTGTCCTGACCGCGAACCCGGGCGGGCCCGGCGAATCCGGTTATGAGCAGGTGCGTTATGCGCTGGATCCGAAGGATACGGGCCTGCGCAAATTCCGCATCCGCTACGACCTGGTCGGTTTCGATCCGCGCGGCGTCGGCCGCACCGCCGCGGTCAACTGCCTCAGCGATAAGGAGATGGACGACTACCTGGCCACCGACTTCACCCCGACCGATGCGGCGGGCCTGCGCCGCGTCGCCGACGCGCACACGCGCTATGCGACCGCCTGCCTGCGCAAGACCGGCAAACTGCTCGGCTTCGTCGGCACCGAATTCGTGGCCAGGGATATGGACATCATGCGCTCGGCCCTCGGTGAGGAGAAGCTCAACTATTTCGGCTTCTCCTACGGCACCCGGCTCGGCCAGTACTACGCCGATCAGTTCCCGGCGCACGTCGGCCGCATGGTGCTCGATTCGATCGACGACCCGAGCTGGACGACGGGCCGCTGGGATTTCACCCCCGATCCTCAACCACCGGATCCGACGCGGATCTCGGCGCGCGACCAGGTCGTGCGCGACATGCTCACCGCCTGCGCCGCGCGTTCGGATTGCCCACTGGACCACGATCCCGATATCGCCATGCGCAAGCTGCGCGAGCTCATCGATCGCGTGGACAGAGATCCGATTCCGACCAAGGACGGCCGGATGCTCGGCTCGAATCTGGCGGTGCTCGGCATTTTCGAGGCCACCTACGACGAAGCCAAGTGGCCCCGATTCGAGCGGGCATTCGCGGATGCGCTGCACGGCGACGGCACCGGACTCGCCCAGCTCGCCGATCGGTATGTCGGCCGCAGCGACACGGGCCGCTACTCCTCCTCTGATCCCGCCTTCTGGGCGGTGCAGTGCGCCAACGACGATCCCAAGAGCTATAGGTCGAAGTCGCAGGAGCAGATCCTGGCGGAACTACAGCGCGAGGCCGACCTAGCCGAGGTCACCTCTCCGCTGTTCGGTCGGAACCGGGCCTTCAGCACGCCGCTGTGCCTGTTCTGGCCGGTACCGCCGACGAGCGCGTCGAAGACCGTGCACGCGGCCGGCGCACCGACCATCGTGCTGCTCAACAACACCGGCGATCCGGCCACGCCATTGGACGATGCCGAGCACGTCGCCAAGGAGCTCGCCGACGCGGTGCTGGTCGTCAGTGAACACGAGGGCCATATCGCCTTCGACAACGGCTCCGCCTGCGTCGACGCCGCCGTCGTCGGATACTTCTTCGACGGCGTGGTCCCCGAGCGCGGCACCCGCTGCCACGACTGAAACCGGAAACGGTGGGATCGCGGCGCTCGATAGTCATTTCGAGTACGGGAGGACAAACGGGGATGTCGGATATGCGGGCTGGGTTCGGGGTGCTCGGACCGGTTCAGTTGACGATCGATGCGGTGGCCCAACCGCTCGGCGGCGTCAAACAGCGTGCGGTACTGGCGTATCTGGTGCTCAACGCCAACCGGCCGGTGTCGACGGAGGCGCTGGCGCAGGCGGTGTGGGAGGAAAACCCGCCGCCCGATATCCGGATCAGTCTGCACACCATGGTGTCGAATCTGCGAAAACCCCTGCGGGATGCCGGTCTCGACGCGCGCACGATTCTCTCCCGCGCCGGAACCGGATACCGGATCACGGTGGCCGGGGACGGCTGTGATGTCCAGCGGTTCCGCGCCCGCAAGGAATCCGGATTGCGAGCCATGGCCGCGGGCCGGTTCTCGGTGGCAAGTGAGGTGCTTTCCAGTGCGCTCGCGCAATGGCGCGGCACCGCACTGGCCGATCTGCAGGGGCTCGGGTTCGCCGATGCCTTCGCGACCGCCCTCGACGACGAGCGCGTCGGCGTCATCGAGGCCCGCGCCCAGGCCGAGATCGCGCAGGGCCGAGCCGACAATGTCATCTCCGAATTGGCCGAACTGGCGGATAAGTACCCGTTGCGAGAACCGCTGTGGGAGCAGCTGATCACCGCGCTGTATGTGAGCGGGCGGCAGAGCGACGCACTCGAGATGCTGCGCCGGTTGCGTGCGACGCTGGCCGATGAGCTCGGCATCGATCCGGTCGCTTCGATTCGCGAACTCGAGACGCGGATGCTGCGTCAGGAACCGCTCACCCCGCCCACGGACGCCGTCGCATCCGCACTGCGCGCGACCACGGTCGTCGATCTGATAGCCCCCGGATCCCAAGCGTACCTGCGGGATTCGACCGGACAGACCTTCCCGATCACCGGCCCGTTCACTCGCATCGGACGGCTGCCCGATAACGATATCGTGCTCGATGACGGCAAGGTCAGCCGCCATCACGCCGTGATCGTCAGCAATGGGCTGTCATGCCTGCTGAAGGATCTGTTGTCCTCCAACGGTGTTTACGTCGGCGGGGTTCGGGTCATCGACGGGATCGCGCTCACCGACGGCGCGGTAATCCGCATCGGCGATACCGAATTCACCTTCGGTATCGTGCCGCAGAATTAACGGAAGTGCTTGTCGAACCAGTTCAGCAGTTGGGCTTCGGTTTTCGGACCGGGTAGCGGGTTTGCCGGCGGCAGCGTGCAGAACAGGGCGAGCAAGTGCGCGTCGTTGTGTACGGCGAGCAGACAGGAACGGTCGCCGGTATCCGGATCTTTGTCCAGATAGCAGAAGAACCGGCCGACCTCGGTGTTGGCCTTGCGCCATACGTCGTCGGTGCCGCCACTACCGCAGACGTGTCCGCCGAGCACGCCGACGTCGGCTCGGTACAACGACTCGGCCGACTGTGTGTCCGGGAATCCGTAGAAGATGGCGGACGGATAATCGGCCTGAGTACTGCACACTACGACGGCGTTCACCGTGCGCTCGGGTGGACTATGCAGACAGTTCCCTGGACCGAAGTCTTTGGCGAGCCGACTGAAGATCGCGCGGTCCTCGGGCGTGAAATAGTCCGGGTCACGGGCGGTTTCGTTGGTCAGGAACTGCGTTCCGGTGAACTTGGTCATATAGTCGCGCTGCGGCTCGTCGCTCGGCTTCGGCCACATGTACATCGCCAGCGCCAGCTGGGCCTCGTCGGTCATCAGCAGGGACGGTCCGGGCGTGGCCGGTGTGTCCGCACGGTTGGCGAAGCACGCCTTACGGCCGATCTCCTTGCCGTCCAAGATCGAAGGGCCATCCGTACCGGCGGGGTCACCGGGGCAGTTCATGGTCTGGAAGGTGCGCGACAGGAGGTTGTAGTAGTCGTGCAAGGCGTCGAGGCTGCGGAAGCGCATGAATCTGGCCGCGGATTCACTGGCCGCGGGGTAGTTCTGGCAGAAGATGGCGGCGACAGTGGTGGAGGCGTCGGGCTGCTCGTGCACGCAGGTGGAACGCTTGCGGCCGGCCTGGGCGACGATCTTCAGCAGGTCGATATCCGCGCCGCGCAATGCGGTGGCGTCGGCGAGCGCGGTGCCTTTGCGGTCATTGAGCAATGTCCAAGCACCGAAACCGGCCCCAGCGGCGATGAGTGCGGCGGCCACCAGGATCAGCGCGAGCAGTACACGGCGGCGTGACGCGGGCTTCGGGGTGCCGGTCTTTTGGTCGCCGGTAGTCCGGGAATCAGATGTCCGGGCTTCGGGAGGCCGAGTCTGCTGTGTATCGAGGGGCGAATCACCCATTACCCCTGCGGCATTCGATGTTTGCGCAGTGATGGCATCCGGTGCCGCCGTCGCTTGCGGCGTTGCCGCTGTCGGTGCGCGCCCCTCGGTGACCACACCGGCGCCCGTCAGCGCCGCCTGCGCGGCGGTCGCGAGTTCGCCTGCGGCGCTGAAACGTTCGCGCACACTCTTGGCCATGCCCTTGGCGATGACGGTGTCGAGCGCGGGCGTCACGTTGGACCGGATCATGCTCGCTCGCGGCACCGGCTCGAACAGATGCGCGCTGATGATCTGGGCGTCGGTACTGCCCGGATAAGGCCTTGTGCCCGTGAGGCATTCGTACAGCACACACGCCAAGGAATAGACATCGACCGCGGGTGTGGTGTGCTCGGCTCGGAACCGCTCCGGTGCCATATAGCTGAACGAACCGATCACCGCACCGTGAGTTGTCAGCCGTTGATCGGTGCTGGAATGGGCGATACCGAAATCGACCAGATAGGCGAAGCCGTCCGGTGTGAGCAGGATATTGTCCGGTTTGACGTCGCGATGGATCAAGCCCTCGGCGTGCGCGGCATCCAATGCGGCGGCGATCTGACGGATCACCGACACCGCTTCCTCCGGCGCCAGCGGTCCCTTGTCACGCAACACCGACGGCAAGCTGGCACCGTCCACCAATCGCATGTCGATATACAGGCGGCCGTCGATCTCGCCGTAATCGTGAATCGGGATGACATGCGGTTCCCGCAGTCGCGCGGCCGCATCGGCCTCGCGCTGGAACCGTTCGCGGTACTCCTGGTCCTGTGCGAGCTTTTCCAACAGCACCTTGATCGCGACAGTGCGGCGCTTGCGCACGTCGTAGGCCTGGTAGACCTCGCCCATGCCACCGCGACCGATCAGCCGATCCAATCGGTAGTGGCCGAACATCGCGCCCACGGTGAGTGGCCCGCGCTGGCTCGTCATCTCGTCCTCCGCGATGCAGACCGAAGCCGTTCGCTCGTCGGTCAACTGTAAGTTCGCCGGGCTGTTCCATGAGTGGTTTCGCACCGACTACCGCAATGTTCCCCCTGATTGATCTTCGCGGCGGCTCGGATGGTTAACCGTTGGTGCCGTCGCGCCGCCGATCCAGCGCGACGATAGGGTCCAGGAGTGACCTGGACCGTTGGCTTCGACCTCGATATGACGCTGATCGACTCCCGGCCGGGTGTGAGCAAGGCGATCGACCAGTTGGGTGCGGAATTCGGGCTGCCGTTGCGCGGGGCCGCGTTCGCCGACCGGCTGGGGCCGCCGCTGGGGATGCTGCTGGCCGACGCCGGTGCGCCCGAGGAGTCGATTCCGGCGCTCGTCTCCCGCTACCGCGAGATCTATCCATCGATCGTGCCCTACATTCCGGCCATGCCGGGTGCCGATGCCGCACTGGCCGCGGTGCGGGCGCGCGGCGGGCGGGTGCTCATCGTGACCGGTAAGCACGAGCCGCTGGCGCGACTGCACGTGGCAGAACTCGGTTGGCGGATCGACGCGGTGGTCGGGGACCTCTGGTCGGACGGCAAAGCGGCCGCGCTCCGCGCGCACGGTGCCGAGTTGTTCGTCGGCGATCACGAGGGCGATATGCGTGGCGCGCGGGCGGCCGAGGTCTATGCCCTCGGAGTCACGACCGGCCCGTGCGATGCCGATGAATTGCGCACTGCGGGAGCGGAATTCGTTTTGAATGAGCTCACCGAGTTCCCGGACTGGCTCGCCGCGCGCTAACGGCCCCTGGCCGCGCTCTCCAACGCCTCGAACCGCAACGCCAACCCATCCAGCAGCGCGCGCAGCCCGGTCTCGAAGGCGGCGTCATCGATATCGCGCTGCCGCCCCGACAGCAGATGGGCTTCGTCCAGATGCGGGTAGTTCCCGCGATACACGGCGGCATCCTCCGGGAACCCGCCCGCGAACGACCCCAGCGTCGACCCGGTGACGAAGAACCGCATCAGCGCGCCCACCTGCGTCGCCTCCCGCCGCGGCCACCCCGCCGCCACCAATCCCCCGAATACCGCATCGGCCTGTCGCAACGCGTTCGGCCGTCGGCCCATGCCCTGATTCAAGGCGGGCACCAATTTCGGATGCGCCGCCAGCGCCGCGCGATACGATCTCGCCCAATCACGCAGCGCCACTTGCCAATCCGAGATATCGGTGAACATGGTCAGGTCGATCCGGCCGAGTACGGCGTCGACCATCGCGTCCAGCAGATCGTCCTTGGTGGCCACGTGGTTGTAGAGCGAGGGGCCCTGCACGCCGAGTTCGGTGGCTAGTCTGCGGATCGATACCGCCTCGAGGCCTTCGGCATCCACCAGATCCAGCGCGGCCGACACGATGCGGTCGCGGCTGAGCAAGGGCCGTCGCGGTCTCCCCACCGAAAACCTCCTGGTCGATCCGTTCAGTGTCGCATGGCGAATACCCACAGCGAAAAACTTGCATCGTTAGTTTATCGAGGGTTAGCATACAAGAAACTTTCACCGTTAGTTTTATCAGCCGGGAGTCGTGATGAACCTGGAACTCAGCGACGAGCAGGCCGCCGCCCAGCGTCTTGCGGCGGATTTCGTCGACCGCGAGATCGCGCCGCACGCCACCGAATGGGACCGGGCCGAGTCCGTCGATCCCAAGATCGTGCCCAAACTGGGCGAACTGGGCTTTCTCGGCCTGACCATTCCCGAGGAGTACGGCGGCAGCGGAGGTGACCATCTCACCTACTGTCTGGTACTGGAAGAACTCGGCCGCGGTGACTCCGCCGTGCGCGGAATCGTCTCCGTCTCTTTGGGTTTGGTCACCAAGTCGATCAACCACTATGGCACCGAGGAGCAAAAGCGCACCTGGCTGCCGCGGCTCACCGCGGGCGAGGCACTGGGCTGCTTCGGGCTCACCGAACCCGGAACCGGTTCCGACGCGGCCCAGTTGCGCACCCGCGCCGTCCGCGACGGCGACGACTGGGTGCTGTCCGGGACCAAGATGTTCATCACCAACGGCACCTGGGCCGATATCGCACTCGTCTTCGCCCGCACCGGCGAGGAGGGGCATCGCGGCATCACCGCATTCCTGGTCCCGACCGACTCCCCCGGCTTCACTGCCCGCACCATCCACGGCAAGCTCGGACTGCGCGGACAGGCCACCGCCGAACTCGTGCTCGACGGCGTTCGCGTCCCCGATAGCGCCCGCTTGCACGACGAGGGCAAGGGTTTCACCGTCGCGATGGCGGCGCTGGCCAAGGGCCGAATGTCGGTGGCCGCCGGCTGTGTCGGCATCGCGCAGGCCTGTCTGGACGCCGCCGTCGGATATGCCACCGAGCGGGAACAGTTCGGCAAGCCGATCGCGGGCCATCAACTGGTCCAGGAACTGCTCGCCGATATCGCCCTCGATGTGGACGCGGCTCGGCTACTGGTGTGGCGGGTCGCCGATCTCATCGACCGGGGGGCCGAATTCGCGATGGAATCATCCAAGGCCAAGCTGTTCGCGAGTGAGGCCGCGGTGCGCGCGGCCGACCGGGCGCTGCAGGTGTTCGGCGGCTACGGGTACATCGACGAATTCCCGGTCGGCAAATATCTGCGCGATGCGAAGGTGATGACCCTCTACGAGGGCACCAGCCAGATCCAGAAGCTGTTGATCGGGCGTGCGCTCACCGGCGTGAGCGCATTCTGATCCCGCCGTTTCCAACTCCCCAGGAGGACATTAGATGACCAGATTCACCGACCGGGTCGCCGTTGTCACCGGCGCGGCACAGGGCATCGGCGCGGCCACCGCGCAGCTGCTGGCCGCACAGGGCGCGCAGGTCGCGGTGCTCGACCGCCAGGCCCCCGACGACACCGCGAAACAGATCGTCGCGGCGGGCGGCGCGGCCCGCAGTTATGTCTGCGATGTCACCGACCGCGCCTCGGTGGAATCGGTATTCGCCGAAATCGCAACCGATCTCGGCGGTCCGCACATTCTGGTCAACAATGCGGGCATCACCCGCGACGACCTGTTCTTCCGGCTTTCCGAGGACGACTGGAACGCGGTGCTCTCGGTCAACCTGACCGGCGTATTCCACTGCACCCAGGCCGCTCAGGAGTACATGGTCGCCCAGCGCTACGGCAAGATCGTCTCGCTGTCGAGCCGCTCCGCGCTCGGCAATCGCGGTCAGGCGAATTACGCCGCGGCGAAGGCGGGCATCCAGGGCCTAACCGCGACCCTCGCCATCGAGCTCGGACCGTACAACATCAATGTCAATGCGGTCGCGCCCGGCTACATCGCCACCGCGATGACGGCCGCGACGGCGAACCGGGTGGGACTCAGCGCCGAGGCGCATCAACAGGCCGTGGCCGAACGGACTCCGCTGGGCCGGGTGGGTCGGCCCGAGGAGGTCGCGGCGGTGATCGCCTTCCTGGCCAGTGATGAGGCGTCCTATGTCAGCGGTCAGACGTTGTATGTCAATGGCGGGGCTCGCTGACCAATAGCCGCTTTTCTCGAGGGCCAACCGAGCGCGACTGGCAGCGAGCGTTCACTCCACTGGGACCGGCAGTACCACCCCGACACCGGGCCGCTGCGGCATCATCGAGATATGGATCGCACGGAACTCGCCGCCCTGCTGCGGAAGGCCCGGGCGCGGGTGCGGCCGGGCGATGTCGGGCTGCCGAGCGGTTCGCGCCGTCAGGTGCCCGGGTTGCGGCGCGAGGAGGTCGCCCAGCTCGCCGGTGTCAGCGTCGACTATGTGGTCCGGCTCGAACAGCGACGCGGACCGCGCCCATCGGCCGCGGTGCTCGGCGCGCTGGCCCGCGCGTTGCGGCTCGAGGACATCGAACGCGATCTGCTGTTCCGGTTGGCCGGTTCGGCGCCGCCGCAGCAGGGCCGAATCGCCATGGTGGTGCGGCCGAGTGTGCTGCGGCTGCTGGATCGGATGGCAGATCTGCCCGCACTGGTGATCTCCGCGAAAGCCGATGTGCTGGCTTGGAATTCGATGGCCGCGGCATTGCTCGGCGACTTCTCCGCGTGGTCACCCGCTAGGCGCAACATCATCTGGCAGTCTTTTCTGGGCACCGAGCGCTCGCGGGTGGTCTTCACCCCCGCGGAGGCCGAGTTGGCGGCGGAGTCGTGGGTCGCCTCGCTGCGCGGTGCGAAGGCCGCATATCCCGACGATCCGGACCTGGCCCGTTTGATCGCCGAATTGCGTTCGCGCAGTGAGCGATTCGATCGATTGTGGCGTGAGGGGCGCACCGGGAACCGGCGCAGTGCCACCAAGACCATCGATCATCCCGAGGTGGGGCGGATGGTTCTGGATTGCGACGCGCTATTCGTACCCGACACCGACCAGGCCGTCGTCGTGTACTCGGCGGCACCCGGCACCCCGGCCGCTTCGGCACTGGAACTGCTGCGGATCACCGGGACTCAGCAGCTCACCGAGCGGCGCTAGGGGTAGACCGAGAACTCGTCGGCGAGGGTGTTCCAGAACAGGAGTTCGTAGTCCTGGAAGAGCCTGGCATATAAGTGCGCCTCGCCCGGCAACAGCCGCCCGCTGTCGAGCCCGGCCTGGATGGTGGCCAAGGCCTGCTCTTCGATCTCGGGGACATCGGCGGCGAAGAAGTCGAAGAACGCGCACGCGGAGTCGCCGAAGTGGTAGTGCGCGCGCATCGCCGCGGCGACGGCCTCGCAGTAGCCGCCGAATGCGTCGAGATTCGCGTAGAGCGCCGCTGCGGCAGCGGAGGGTTCGGCGTGCAACGCCAACCAGGCGACATAGGCCGGATACACCTGGCAGCCCGCCCTGGGCAACTCCATGCCCTGGTCGGGTCCCGCCGCCTCCACCAGCGCGTCCAACATGGCGAGCGCCTGCCGCTCGCCCGGTGCGAGCCCGCCGAAGAACACCCTGGCGTTCGGCTCGTCCGCCCGCGCCGCCATAGCGTGGAAGCTGCGCCAGTCGCTGCTGGTGATGCGCTGCTCCTCCGCCGCGATCGCCGCGAAGACCGCCTGCGGCGCCTTGCCCACCGAGATCAGCGGGACCAAGCGGTTGTCGTCATCGTGCGGGGCCAGTTCCGCCTGGATCCCGTCGAGCAGTTCACGGGCGGAAAGAGTCATCGGAACCTCCCTATCCGGACAGCTACCGCTGTCCATTCGAGCGTCCGACGACCATTATCGCGTTCATTCGGTTCCGTCGTCGCCGTGTTCGATATCCCAGCTCTGCCGTGCGGCGGCGATGGCTTCTTTGTGATTTCGCGACCAGTCGGCGAGCGCGGCGATGGCCGTGGCCAGGCTGCGTCCCACATCGGTGAGCCGATACTCCACCTGCGGTGGAATCGTCGGGTACGCGATCCGCTCCACCATGCCGTCCCGGCACAGCCGCTTGGTGGTCAGTGTCAGCATCCGCTGCGAGATCCCCGGAATCGCCCGCTCCAATTCACGGAACCGCCGCACCCCCTTGTTCAACTCCACGATCACCAGCACCGTCCACCGATCCCCCAGCCGGTCGAGCACATCACGGATGCCGCAGTCGTCATCGCCACAGGGGCCTTCGGGAATAGTGCCCGCCACCTGCGCGGTGACCGCCGTGTTCGTGACCGACATGAAAGTGCCTCCTTATGCCGCGATCCGCGACCGCCGATGCTGGGACGAGTTCGAGCAACTACAACAATCGGGAGCGTTCCGATGATCCTGGTAACCGGCATCTCCGGATCCCTGGGTGGCCTCGTCTACCGTCGCCTGTCCACCCTCGACGACCTGACAGTAGCGGCGGGCAGCCGCTCCGGCGACGACACCGCAACGCGCCGCATCGATTTCGACGACCCGGCAACGCTGTCCGCAGGCTTGCAGGGTGTCGACGTACTCGTACTGATCTCCGCCGGATATGCCGAGGACGATGTGGTGCTGGCTCGCCACGGCGCGGTGGTCGATGCCGCCGCGGCGGCCGGGGTCCGGCATGTGATCTACACCAGTCTCGCGGGTTCCGGCGATCTGATCACCATCGCCCTACCTCATCGCTGGACCGAAAAACGGCTGGCCGCAGCACCATTCGAGGTGACCATCCTGCGCAACGGCCTCTACGCCGAAGTGCCCGTTGGCCTCGCCGTGGCGGGAGCCGCCGCATCCGCCGAATCCGGGGTGTTCGCCGCACCATTCGGCACCGGCCGGATCTCGGTGGTGGCGCGCGAGGATCTCGCCGAGGTGGCCGTGCGGGTGGCCGCCGAAACCGAGCGCGACCTCGCCGCGGGGCGGCGCAGCAGACATGCGGGCAAGGTGTATGAACTCGAGGGCGTCACCGCGATCGGCGGTTCGGATATCGCCGAGATACTGAGCGAATCCTTCGGCCGCCCGGTGAGCTATGCGCCCATATCCCTCGGTGAAATGCGGAATATGCTGCAGGGCAGTGGATTAGAGCCGTACCAGATCACGCACACGCTGTCCTTGTTCGCCAACCTCGGCGCGGGTCTGCTGCAAGCATCGAGCACGGATCTGCTCGAGCTGCTACCGACCGCACCCCGTGACGTTCGATCGCTCATTACCGACGCGGTGCGGACCGGCGGGTATCAGTCCGTGTCGGTCGACTCGACCCGCTGAAGGGCATTCGCGGAGCCCGCTGCAAGGTTAGAGGCACTCGAGTAAACCGTCACCGCCGCAAGCCGGGCGATCGAGGAGGAAGGTTGATCATGTCGATTGAAGCCAACAAGGCCCTGATCCGCCGGTTCTATCACGAGATCGACGCGGGAAATATCGATGCCATGGACGAACTCGTCGCCGAGGACTACCTGGACCATTCGCCGCCTCCCTTCCCCGGCATCGGTCCGGGCCGCGAGGGTCTCAAGGATGCGTTTCGCATGTTCTGGGATGCCACCCCGGGGCGGCACGAAATCGAGGATCAGATCGCCGAGGGCGACCGGGTCGTCACCCGGATCACCGCGTACGGTCGCCACCTCGGTGACCTGCCGGGGATCCCGGCGACCGGTCACGAGTTGAAGATGACCGGCACCACGATCCACCGGATCGAAGACGGCAAGATCGCCGAGAAATGGTCCGATAAGGACGTGCTCGGGCTGTTGCAGCAGTTGGGAGTGCTCCCGCCCATGGAAGGACCGTGACCAGGTTCGCGACCACGGGCGGGCACTCGCTTCTATCAAACTGGAGTAGAGGCCGACGGATGCTGGGATGATGGGTGGGTTGAGATCCTTCGAACGAGCATCGACGGGAGAACAACCATGTTCAACAGTTCGCTTCGCTCGAATCTAGCCGTTATCACTGGGATAGTCGGCTGCTGCGGAGGAGTCCTCGCTGCAACCGCAGCCGCCCAGCCAGCGTCATCGATCACTGTCCAGTCCGAACTCGGCTACAACGTCAGCGCGTTGACTATCAACGGATCGGCTACCTGTAATGGCGGTGGAACCGCCGGGGTCGATGTGGTGGACGGCTCGCTGGAACAAATGTTCCAAGGTGGTGTGGGTGGCCCGATCGCCCTTCAACTCGACGGACCGGTCCTCGTCGACTGCGATGGCGCAGCGCACGCCTGGTCAGGCAATCTCATTGCGCCTGGTCGCGCACTGCCCAACGAATCCGGTGGCACGGTCACGGTCACCCTCACCCAAGACCAGACCGTCATTGCGACAACCGGTCCCCAGCCAGTTCACATCGTGCGCTGAAAAATCGCCTCGCCGAGCATAGGGCTGCGAACGGCCTCCGCGGCGGGAGCTTCGTGAAGCACTGTGGCGGTCAACTGAACAGCGAGGTGAAGGTCGTCGGCCGCGGCAGCATCGGGCCGCGGCGGCGCAACGCCCGCTCCACCGTGGAGGTCGACACCCCGTCGGCGCGCATCAGCGCCGCAATCTTGCGGCGCCCCATCTAGGCCACTCTTCGGCGCACTCGGCCGCGATCGGCTCGAAACGGTCCACTTTCGGCGCAGGCTACTGCCCGCACACCGTTCGCGTTCCGCGTCGGCGGGTATTCGAGCGTGGTGCTGCTCTGGCAGGACGACTTCACAACTTCCAGCGCTAGTGTGGGCCTTACCGACCCGTTGGTTCCGTTACCACGAAGAGGGTCGGGCGTGACCGATATGGGTACACCGACGTGGAGTCCCGATTGGTAGTCAGACGATACTGGCCACTCTTGGTCGTGCAGGCGCTGCTGCTGGGCCGCAGCGCGGCTTCGGCACTGTATCTCAGCAGGGATGCAGGCTCCGGCAAGCATGCCGCTGAGGTGGGTGACCGACGTGGATGAGCACAGCACATTGGCCGTCGGCGAGGTGTTCGCCGGCTTCACCATCGAAGCGGTACTCGGCCGCGGCGGGATGGGAACGGTGTATGTGGCGGCCCATCCGCGCCTGCCGCGGCGGGTCGCCCTGAAGGTGTTGCACCCGAACCTGACTCGCGATGACTATGTCCGGTCTCGATTCGAGTCCGAAGCCGATCATGCCGTGCGGCTCGAACATCCCAACATCGTCACGGTCCACGACCGGGGACGCGAGGGCGATCAGCTGTGGATCGCGATGCAGTACGTACTCGGCTCCGATGCCGGACAGGCGGTTGCCGGCGGCGCTCTCGATCCGGCCCGAGCGGTGCACATCGTCACCGAGACCGCCAAGGCCCTCGACTACGCACACAGCGCCGGCGTGTTGCACCGTGACGTGAAACCCGGCAACATCCTGCTCGAGCATGACCGGCCGGATCGGCCAGGGCGGGTCTTACTCGCCGATTTCGGCATCGCCAAGGCCCTCGACGAAACCCAACACCTGACCAGGTCCGGGATGCTGGTCGCGAGCCTGCGGTACGCCGCACCCGAGCAGTTCGAGGCCACCGACCTCGATCACCGCGCCGATGTCTACTCGCTGGGGTGCACCCTGTTTCACCTGCTCACCGGGCGGCCGCCATACCCGGGAACGTCGCTGCCGCAGCTGATGCACGGGCATCTGAGCATGCCGATTCCCCGTCCCAGCGAGGTGCGGCCCGGACTGTCTCCAGCGTTCGATGCAGTGATCACGTCGGCGATGGCCAAGAACAAGGAGGACCGCTACCTCAGTTGCGGGGCGTTGGCGGCCGCCGCCGAGGCGGCACTGGCGACCATGTCCGACAATGGCGCCACCACAATCATCGGCGGCCAACCCCAGACGATCCGCCACCACGCACCGACGCCGGTTGCGGAGCAACCAGCGCCGGAACCTGTATTGCCGCCACCGACCTGGCAGGAACGCATTCAGCTGGCGGATACCACGGCGCTGTCCGCGCGCCCACCGGAGGAAGCCTTACGAATTCATCCCGGACCCCGATCAGTGGACCGGCAGGCAAAGCTCCCCTGGTGGCGCCGAACCTCGACCAGGTGGGTAGTGGCGATTCTGTCGGTACTGGCACTGACCGCAGCGGCGATGGTCGCGTACCAGGCGCACAGGACGCAACCGCGCCCTGGCCAGATGACACTGCCGTTCACCGGGCTCAGCCACCCGTATGGCGTGGCAGTGGACACCGCCGGCAACCTCTTCGTCACCGACCTTTCGAACGCCAGGGTCTTGGGGCTGCCTGCTGTATCACAGATCCAGGGCGTGCTGCCTTTCGCTGGGCTCATTAGCCCTGAGCCCGTGGCGGTGGACACCGCCGACAATCTCTACGTCGCGGATATTTCGAACGCCAGGGTGTTGAAGCTGCCAGTGGGGTCACAGACCCAAGTCGAGCTGCCCTTCACCGGCCTCCAGTTCCCTGACGGCATAGCAGTGGACACCGCCGGCAACCTCTTCATCACCGACACCAACAACAACAGGGTGTTGGAGTTGCCCGCGGGCTCCCAGACCCAAGTCGTGCTGCCCTTCACCGACCTGCACCACCCTGCCAGCGTGGCAGTGGACACCGCCGGCAACCTCTTCATCACCGACTACGAGAACAACAGGGTGTTGAAGCTGCCCGCGGGATCACAGACCCAAGTCGTGCTGCCCTTCACCGGGCTCAACCACCCTAATGGCGTGGCAGTGGACACCGCCGGCAACCTCTTCATCGCCGATCCAGGCAACAACAGGGTGCTGAAACTGCCTGCGGGATCACAGGCTCAAGTTGTGCTGCCCTTCACCGGACTCGAGGTGCCCACCGGCGTCGCAGTGGACACCGCCGGCAACCTCTTCATCACCGACACCAACAACAACAGAGTGTTGAAGTTGCCCGTCGGACCTGTTGACGGTCACTGAGTTTGCCGATGTCGGCAAAAGAACGCCATCCGGCCACCCGACGATGAGTTGTGCATTAACGGTCATCACCCTGATTACCAGCCTGCTGCTCGGCATGGGCTGAGCGATGCCGCCGTGGGATGGCTAGGCGGCCTTGTACTTTCGCAGGTATTCACCTGTCAGTGACGCCGGGTGCGTCAGCAGCTCGGCGGGGGTGCCGGTGAATACGACCTCGCCGCCGTCCTTGCCGCCGTCGGGGCCGAGGTCGATGACCCAGTCGGAATGGGCTACCACGTCGAGGTTGTGTTCGATGACCACCACCGTGTTGCCGCGGTCGACCAATCCGTCCATCAGTGCGAGCAGGGTGTCTACGTCCGACATGTGTAGGCCGGTGGTCGGTTCGTCGAGGACGTAGGTGGTGCCGGTGTTCTGGAGTTGGGTGGCCAGTTTGATGCGTTGGCGCTCGCCGCCGGAGAGTGTGCTCATGGCCTGGCCGAGGCTCAGGTAGTCCAGACCTACTTCGTTCATCGTGCGCAATTTCGCGGCGAGCGCCTTTTCGGTGAAGAAGCTCAGCGCCTGCTCCGCCGACATCTCCAGCACGTCGGCAATCGACCTGCCGCGCAACGTCAATGCCAGCACCTCGTCGGAGAACCGTCGTCCGTCGCACGCATCGCAGTGGGTGGTCACCGGGTCCATGTAGGCGATCTCGGTGATGATCACGCCGCGGCCCTCACACTGCTTACAGGCGCCGGTCGAGTTGAAACTGAACAGACCGGGGGACTCGCCCGTCGCCTTCGCGAACAGCTTCCTGATCGGATCCATCAATCCCAGATAGGTTGCGGGAGTGGAGCGGGACGACGCGGCGATCGCCGACTGGTCGACGAAGATCGCTTCGGGATGCTCGCGCACGAACACATCGCGGATGAGACTGCTCTTGCCCGATCCGGCGACTCCGGTGATCGAGGTCAGGATGCCGGTCGGGATCGCGACCGTCACATCTTTCAGGTTGTGCACATTCGCATGTTCGATCAGCAACTCGCCGTTGGACTTCCGGAATGTCTCCTTCACGGTGAACGGCCTGCGCAATCCGGCGCCGGTCGGCGTATCCGCGGCCCGCAGTTGCGCGAAGCTGCCCTCGAACACCACCTGCCCGCCGTGCAGTCCGGCCCGCGGCCCTACATCGACAATATGGTCGGCGATCTGGATGACATCGGGATCGTGCTCGACCACGAGCACGGTATTGCCCTTGTCCCGCAACGCCTTCAGCAAATTGTTCAACCGCCCGACATCGCGCGGATGCAGCCCGACGCTCGGCTCGTCGAAGATGTAGGTCATCCCGATCAACGTGCTGGACAAGTGCTTGATCATCTTCAGCCGCTGCCCCTCACCGCCGGACAGCGTGGCGGTCGGCCGATCGAGGCTCAGATATCCGAGCCCGATATCGGTCACGCGCCCCAGCGCGGTCCGGATGGCGGCGGTCAGTCCGAGCGCGGCCGGATCGGTGATCTCGTCGAGCACCGCCATCAGATCGGTGATCTGCAGTCCGGACCAATCGGCGATATTGCGACCGCCGATCTTGGTGGCCAGCGCGTCGGCATTGAGCCGGGCGCCGTCGCAGGTCGGGCATACGCCCTCGGTGAGGAACTTCTGCATCTGTTCGCGCGTCTTCTCACTGAGCGTGGAGGTGTCGCGCTGCAACCGAGTACGGGTGAATTTGGCCGCCAGCCCTTCGTAATTCGCCTTCCAGGTGCCCTTGCTGAAGGTCAGCTCCACCTTGCCGCCGGTGCCGTAGAGCAGATCGGTGAACTCTTCGTCGGTGTAATCGGCCAGCTTCTTGTCGGGATCGAATCGGCCGGATTTGCCGTACATCTGCCACTCACCGCCGCCGACGGTATAGCCGGGCAGCAGGATCGCACCCTCGTTGAGCGATTTGCTCCGGTCGAGCAGCCGATCCGGATCGGCTCGCACCGTCACCCCGAGTCCGTCGCAATCCGGGCACATGCCCTGCGGCACGTTGAACGAGTAGTTGTAGACGAATCCGGCTGAGGGCGAACCGAATCGAGCGAACATCGCCCGCACCATCGAGTAGATATCGGTCATCGTGCCCACGGTCGAGCGCGGTCCGCCGCCGACGGGCTGCTGGTCGATGATGACCGGGGCGGTCAGATTCTCCATCGCCTCGGCGTGCGGGCGCTCGTAGCGCGGCAGGAAGTTGAGAATGAACGCGGGGAACGTCGCATAGAGCTGGCGTTGGGATTCCACGGCAATCGTGTCGAAGACGATAGACGATTTGCCGGACCCGGAGACGCCGGTAAAGACGGTGATCTTGTTCTTGGGGATCTCCAACGACACATTGCGCAGATTGTGCTCACTGGCACCGAGCACGCGGATGACATCTGTAGCGACGACGGAATCGGCAAAAGGCATGCCGCCAACCATGCCATGCACTACCGACAAAATGCCCGCGGAGATGTGATGCAGATCACATTAATTCGATATGCGCATGAAGCGGCGATTACGCCATGACCAGCGCATTCTTCGACTGCTGTCGGAAAGTCGAACGGCTCGACGGATTCCGTTGGCGCTCTTGAATTTCGCCATCCTCGGGTCTCATCTCATGAGCCGAGGAACGGCGAAAAACGCTAGTGATCAACGCCAACGCGGCGGTCGGCACCCATCACCGTTGCTCCGGGACGGGCTCGTCCTGGTCGACGTGAAACCTCCATCTGCGCAAAGCATCTGACGTGTGCAATCGGCGCCGACCCACGGCGGGAGCGGTTCTCGTGCTGAGCCGGGTGAGATGTACGTTCGGGGCATGGGGACTCCGACCGGCCCGGTGCATCGATCACACAGGTTTGGCCGTCTGATCGCGATCGTGGCCGGCGTCGTGGTGGCGGTGTCGGTGGCGGGTTTGTTGCCGAGCTGGTGGTGCGGTCGTGCTGCCGACGGGTGGTTCTCCGGGGATCCGGCGCGGGTGCGTGGGCTCGCCGAGGAGCTGGTGGCCTTCGAAGTCGAAGACGATCAGCGCAGTGCCACGCGCTCGGGAGGGGAACTCGACGGCATGTGGGGGCTGCTCGCGCACCAGATGACAGCGCTGGGACTGGCCCAAGTGTGTCTGGCGCACCCTGAGTGGCGGGAACGCTACGCTCCGATCGTGACTCGCGCGGCGGCCAAGAGTCTGCTGCCCGAGATGCGCGCCCCGTTCACCGATGCCTGGCACGGCGAGGACGGGCTGGCGAATCCGGATAGTCCGCACGGGCACGCCTACCTCGCCTATCCTGCCCTCGCGCTCGGGATGGCGCGCCTGGTCGATCCGGCCTTCCCGCCCGGCCTCGCAGCCGAAGACGACGCGCTGATCGCCTCCTACGAACGGCGACTGCTCGCCTCCCCGACCGGGCTGCTGGACACCTTTCCCGGCGAGGCCTACCCCACCGACGTGGCAGCCGTCGCCGCCGCGATCGCGGTGCACGGCCGCGCGACCGGCGTCAACCACGCTGCGGTGCTGGCTCATTGGGCGCAGCAGGTGCGCGCGGTACAGATCGATCGAGGCACCGGCCTCGTGCTGCAGCGCATGGGTGTCGACGGGCATGCGCACGACGCCCCACGCGCCTCGGGAACCGGATTGGCAGCCTACTTCGCTGGATTCGCGGACCGGGCGCTCGCCCGAGAGTTGGCGACCGCGTTGTTCCGCCAGGAGCGCAGCTTCCTCGGTTTCGCCGCGATCCATGAGTACGGCAGCGGCTATCACGGTGCCGGGGACATGGACAGCGGTCCCGTGATACTCGGGATTTCGGTCTCGGCGACCGGCTTCGCGCTCGCCCCGGCCCGTTCCTTCGGTGACCGCGGCATGTTCACCCGCCTGTTTCGCACCGCCGACCTGCTCGGTGTGCCACTGCGGAGCGGGACCCGCTTGCGCTTCGCGACCGGTGGGGTGATCGGCAACGCTCTACTGCTCGCATTCCTCACCTCCGGACCGGAGCTGGCCGAATGAGACTTCCCAGCACGTCGTGGTTACTCGCCGGGTGGCGACTCGTCCGCATGCCGCTGATCCCGGCCGTGTTGTACCTCGCCCTGTGCCCGGTCTTGGCAGCGTTGTCGCAGCGACACGGGTTCGGTTCGCCCGACGGCCTGGGCCCGAGCTACCTGGCCGTCGCCGTCGTGCTGGTGGCACTGCGCGTGGTGCTGCTGGTCGTCGTGCCGGCTGTTCTCGCCTACCGCGTCGTGGTGTACCTGGCTATGCGCATCCTGCGCCGGGCCGGTGCGCCGCCCCTGCCCAGTGACGTGGCCGAATCGAATGTCCGCGAGCGAGCCGCTTCGAATTCATGACCGAACACCGTCGGACCCGACGGACGTGGCAGCGAGGGGCGAAAGCGCCTGCGTGAGCTGCGGTGGCGCGTCGTGCGCTCAGCGCAGCTGTTCGATTACCGCGCCCATCGGCTCCATGCTGCTCTCGAGCACCGAGACATAGCTGAATCCGAACCGTTCCCGGCGCTCTTCCAACTGCCGCGCCATTTCCTTCGGCGTCCCGATCAGCAATGCGGGCAACTCCTCCGGCCGGTCGGCGACGTCGGCGGGCAGATGCGGCCCGTACTGTTCCAGTGCGGCCGAGCGTTCCTCCGGTGGAACTACCCGCTGCAGCAGGATATTCAGCTCGACCTCCTCGGCCCGTGCTCCGAGCAACCCCCGTAGGTACGCAACCCGCGCATCGGTCGCGTCGAGCCCGACGAACTGCAATGGTCCACCGTTGTACGCCGGAGCGGCGCCGGGCAGCGCGACGATATCGGCGTATTCGGCCGCGACCCGCAACAGCCGATCACCCCATCCCGCGATGGCCAGCGGCGGCCCTGCGGGTTGGGCGGGCCGCGGCTGATACTCGGGATCGGCGAACAACCGCCGCAACGTTTCGGCGGTCGTGGCCAGCTGCTCGACGCGCTTGCCACCGCTCTCGAATGCGATTCCGGCCGACTCGAACTCCGCCCGCACGTATCCGGCCCCGAGCCCCAATTCCACCCGCCCGTCGGTGAACCGATCCGCCGTTGCCACGTCCCGAGCCAACAGCACCGGGTTGTAGAAGGGCACATTCAATACGAAGGTGGTCAGCCGAACCCGTTCGGTCGCCTCGGCCGCCAGAATCATTGCCGGAAATGGCGCGGGCAGCCCCAGATGATCGGCCACACCGACCACGTCATAGCCGAGTTCCTCGGCTCTGCGACACTTTTCGACCCACTCGGCCCGCGTGGCGGGAGCCAGCAGGGTGACACCGAACCGGAACTTGCGTCGCGAGGCCGTCACCATTCCTGTCTACCAACCGCACCGACCGTGCGCACCCGAAACCGCGATCAGCACGGGGGCGAGCACCAAACCCGCCCAGACCATCCCGGCCAAGGTCACCCCCGCCGCCAGCACCGGACCCGGGCGGCGCAACTTCGACCACGCGATGATCGGCCCAACCGAGCTGCGCCATCGCGACGGACCCGATTCCGTCACAGCCTTCCGCCTACCCAACCAGCGCCGCACCAATCCGATGGTGGTCACGATGAGTGTCGCGATCAGCATGAACCACTCCCCTACGCGCCCACCGGATTCGTCGCTGGGAGCCGCCGCGACGTACTACCGCCCCGTGGCGCCCGCACGATGTCGTACTGGATCAGACTCTCCGCCGTATCCAGCACGGTCTCCCGGACCGGGCGCATCGACCACCCGAGTTCGCGTCGCGCCTTCTCGGAGCTGAGCAGTTCCCTGCGCCCCAACATCGGCAAGGTCAGTCGAATCCCCTTGTCGAACAGTGCGATCGCCCGCACCACCACATCCGGGATCACCCGGGTCGGCACCCGGAACCCGCGCGGCCCGAACTCCTCGGCCAGCTGCCGCCCCATCTCCGCCATCCAAATGTGCTCGCCCGCACAGATATACCGATTCCCGACCGCATCGGGCGCCTCGAGCGCCAACCGATGCGCCACCGCCAGATCCCGCACGTCGACCACCGCCCACCCCACCCGGGGCGAGCCGGGCGCATCCCGGGCCAGCAATCGGCGCACCGGTTCGTGCGAGGTGCTGGTGGCAGCGGATTGCAACGGCCCCAACACCATTCCGGGATTCACCACCACCAGTTCCAGGCTCGACTTCGCCGCGAAATCCCACGCCGCCCGCTCGGCCAGCGTCTTGCTCTTCTGGTAGGCGGCACTGCGTTCGACCACCGACCAATCGGTCTCGGTGCGCACCGCATCCGTTTCGTGGCCAAACGTCACTGCCGCTATCGAGGAGGTGAGCACCACCCGGCGCACCCCGGCATCGGCACCGGCCCGCAGCACCCGCAGCGTGCCATCGACCGCGGTATCGATCAGTTCCCGTTCATCGCTCGGCGGCGTCGCCGGAAACGGCGACGCCACGTGCATGACATACGCACACCCCGAAACCGCTGCCGCCCACCCCGAATCGTCATTCAGATCCGCGGCGACGAACTCCAGTTCACCGCCGACTCGATCGGCCAGCTCCACCAGATGCGCGCGTCTATCCGCATGTCCGAGATCGCGAACCGTGCCGCGCACGGCGTACCCGTGCTCCAGTAGCTCGGCGATGACGTGTCCGGCGACGAATCCTGTTGCGCCGGTGACGAGTACCCGTGAGCTCATATGCTTACCCGCTTCGAAGGAGGAATCGCGGCCGATTGATCTGAGCGCCGCTCAGATAATCTAAGCACTGCATAGTTCGGTTGTCCACAGGCGTCGAATACGCTCTGCTGGTGACGAGGACGAGCTACCACCACGGCGCACTGCGCGATACGCTCCTCGCCGCCTGCCTGCGCTTGATCGAAACCGAGGGCATCGGCGCGGTGAGCCTGCGCCGGGTGGCCCGCGAGGCGGGCGTGAGCACCGGCGCGCCCTACCACCACTTCGCCGATCGCTCGGCCCTGCTCGCCGCCCTGTCCACGCAGGGTTTCCAACGGCTCGCCAGCGAACTCGCCGTCGCCCGCGCGGCCGCCGATACGCCATTGACGGCATTGACCGCACTGGCCGAGGCCTACGTTCAGTTCTCCCAGGAACATCCCGGCTACTTCCGGCTCATGTTCCGTCCGGAACTCTCCGAACCCGATAAGCATCCCGACGCGATGGCCGCGGGCGACGCCGCCTTCGACGTGCTGGCCCACACCATCGCCGAATGCGTCGCCGCCGGAATGCTGCCCGCCGACAAGGCCGACACCCTGGCCGTCATGTGGTGGAGCCTCGCCCATGGCATGGCCTCGCTGTGGCTGGACGGTCAGCTCGAAAAACGCAGCGTCCAACTCGGCACCACCGCGCCGACACTTGTCGACGACATCATGCGCACCTTCACCGCACTGGTCGTCCCCGGCGCGTGACATCGAACCGCGCGCAGATCCTTGACCTAGAGTGAATGCCAAACGTTTGCTGTCCGATGCACCCGCACTCTTCGAGAGGGATGTTCCGATGACACAGCAGCTCGATCGCACGGTCCAGGAATTCGTCGACGCAGTCAACGACAACGATCAGGATCGACTATTCGCCGTCCTCACCGAGGACGCGACCATGTCCGATGACGGGGTGGAACGCAATCTCGCCCAGTGGACCGACTCCGAGATCTTCAGCAGCAACGCACGCATGCAGGTCGAATCCATCGATGACGGCGGCACCGCGCTGGTCGCCGACTACACCAATTCGCGCTGGGGATCGATGCGCACCGCATGGCGATTCACCGTGCGCGACGGCAAAATCAGCCGATTCGAGACCGGCCAGGCCTAGGTACCCTCGAGTTCGTGTTGCTTACGCCCCAGTACGGCACGGGCTCCCTGGCGGATCTGTTTCCCTCCCTCCTCGCCGGGCTCGGCGTGCCCGGCGAGGTCGACCGACTCGGACTCGCCCTGAGCGCCGACCGGATCTGCGTGCTGCTGGTCGACGGCCTCGGCGCGGATGCGCTGACCGCGAATTCCGAAGTGGCGCCGTTTCTGTCGATGCTGGCGCAGCGGACGCTGACGGCGGGATTCCCGAGCACGACCACGGTCAGCCTGAGTTCCCTCGGCGCGGGCGCGCCGCCCGGTGAACACGGGATCATCGGATATCTGATGCACGTCCCCGGCTACGACCGGCTGATGAACGCGCTGACCTGGCGGCTGCACGGCGCCGGACCGAAGATCGACCTGCTGCGCGAGCTGGTACCGGAGCAATTCCAGCCCGCTCCAACGGTATTCGAGCGCGCCGCGGCCGACGGCATCGCGGTGGCGCACGTCGCGCCGAATCTGCAAGCGGGATCCGGTCTCACCCGAGCCGTGTTGCGCGGCTGCGAGTTTCGCCCCTATGTCTCCTTCGGTGATTTCGTCGACGGCGTCGCCACCGCGTTGCGCGCGGGCTCGCGATCACTGGTGTACGCCTATCACGGCAACCTCGACACCACCGGCCATGTGCGCGGACCATCCTCGTACGCTTGGCTTTTGGAGCTCGCACATGTCGATAGGCTGGCCGCGACCATCGCCGAGCATCTGCCGCCGGATGCCGCGCTCATCGTCACCGCGGACCACGGCATGGTGGAACTAACCGACCGCGTCGACTTCGACACCACCGAGGTGCTTCGCGACGGTGTCCGCCAGCTCGGCGGCGAACCGCGCGCCCGCCACGTCTACACCCGCGACGGTGCGTCCGCCGATGTCGCGGCGACCTGGCGCGCATACCTCGGCGCCGACTTCGAGGTCATCGCCCGCGCCGAGGCGATCGAGCGCGGCTGGTTCGGACCCACCGTGGCGCCGCGGGTCGCCGAGCGGATCGGTGATCTGGTGGTGGCGGCGCGTGGCCTGCGCGGTGTCGTGCGCACCGGCGCCGAACCGCTGGAATCGATCCTGATCGGCCATCACGGTTCGCTCACACCCGCGGAGCTGAATGTGCCACTGCGCACGTTCCGGCCGTAATCGCGCCGCTGCCCTAGGCTGGACCGCGATGTCGCGGGCATTGCCGCCCGCCCAGCCGCCAGGAGGATCTATGAGTGCAGCACCGCGAAGCGATTCGATGACGGGTGGTGGTCGGGCGACGGGTGGGCATGCCGCGCTGTTGCGCACCGGAGTCGGGGTCGCGGCGGTCGCGTTATTGCTGGCCGGTTGCACCGATATCCAGCGTGCGCTCAACCAGGGTGGCGACACCACCTGCCGCGACTACGTCAAGCAGGACCAGGACGGCAAGCGCATGACGATCACCAAATTCATCAAGCAGCAGACCAACGACGATCACGAGCCCGCGGGAACGGCGGTCGACGCCACGATGGTTCAGGTGGACCTGCTGTGCGGCATCCAGGTCAATCAGGACACCCCGATCAAAAAGGCCGATATCGCAGGCATTTTCATCAACAAATAGTCCGCGGGCAAGCGATCCCGCTGACCTCAGTCCGCGACGTGGTGTGCGGCCAGCCAGTCGGCTGCCCGCTTGCGTGAGGCCCGTGACAGCCAGGCATCCTGGATCACCTCGGCCAGTTCCCGTTCGGTGAGTTCGCCGATTCGGCTGCCGCGCACCAGGACCGACAGATGTCCGTTGAAGTGGGCCGTGGTGAAGAACGGTGAATCCGGATCCTGCACGAGCGCGAGTTTGTCCGACTCCGAGGGCACCCAGATCACGATCACATCGGCATAGCGCTCGCCCGTGACCGGATCGAACGCGTCCGGGCGCGGGTTGCGGAAGAATACGAAGGACTTGCCGCCGACCTGGTACACCGCATTGCCGCGCGGTCCGTCCACTCGATTCACGAACGGCATGCCGATGGCCAGTTCATGTACGTCGGCGAGCCGGGCCCGCCGCGAAACGGTCGCCATAGCAGCAGCCTAGACCGCACAACGGGATCGAAACCTCACTGGAGATTGTTCGGTTTGTCATGAAAGGCTCCCCTAACCCCCCGTGCGTACGCCATCATGAGAGAGCGAATGTGAGCTCACACTAACGATGGGGTTTACGAGGTGGCACAATTCCGCACCCTCGCCCGGCAACGTGCGGCACTGGAAAAGGAATGGGCCCGGTGGGCGACCGATCCCAACAGCGCAGCAAGCATCCCCGCTGGCACGACCTCGCTCCGCGATGAGGTGGTCCAATCCTGGCAACGCTCACTGACGACCGTGGATCCGAGTTGCACCGAGGCGCCCGGCCTGGACGATTTCCGCGATCGCTGGGCCGAATCCCCGCTGCGCCAGCCGATCACCGAACTCGCCGGTGATCTGCGCGCCATCTCCGAGGACTCCGGATACCTGGCCGTCGTCACCGATGCCACGGGCACCGTGCTGTGGTCATGTGGCGATCGCGCCGTGCGCCGACAGGCCGAGGCGGTGAATTTCGCCCCCGGCGGCTGCTGGGACGAAAGCATTATGGGCACCAACGGATTGACGCTCGCCCTGCACACCGACCGTCCGAGCACTGTCTTCTGCGCCGAACATCTGGTCGCCGCACTGCACGGCTGGGTCTGCTACTCCGCGCCGATCCACGCACCCGACGGCCGCCAGATCGGGTCCCTGGATCTGTCCAGTTCCTGGGAGCGCTCGCATCCTATGGTGCTGACCTCGGTCCGGTCCCTGGTCACCGCGGTCGAGACGATGTTGCGTGCCGCCGCGCCCAACCCCGCCCCCGGCGTCCGGCTCGAATGTCTCGGCGGCGCAAGGCTGGTCCGTGACGGCAGGCCGGTGCCGCTGCCGCCGCGTCATCTGGAGATCCTGGCACTGCTCGCTCTCGAACCCGACGGGTTCACCCCCGAACAGCTGCAGGCCGCGGTCTATGGCGACCGTCCGGTCTCCGCCAGCACCCTCAAGGCCGATGTCTCGCATCTGCGCCGCACCACCGGCGGTGAGATCAGCAACCGCCGCTACATGCTCACCGGGCCGGTCTCCTGCGATGCGGTCGACCTGCTGGCCGCGATCCAGGCCGGGGACACCACCTCGGCGGTCTGGCTCTACCGCGGACCGCTGCTGCCCGCCTCGGACACACCCGGTGTCCTGCAGTGGCGCGACCATCTGGACGTAGGCGTGCGCACCGCCGTGCTGGCCAGCGATCGCGCCGACCATGCCGTCGCCTTCGGCGAGCGCTCCCCCGGCGATATCGAGGTGCACGAGCACGCGCTGCGGCTGCTGCCCGATAATGATGTGCGCCGCGCCGTGGTCGCGGCCCGGTTGCATACCGCGCTGCGCGCCTGAGTTCCGCGCCACAACGGCACCAACCTCGCACCAACCTTCTCGGGACATAGTGGCCCGGTAGAGAATTCGCGAGGAGGGGGCTTACATGATCTACGCGAAACCTGGGTCGGCCACCGGCATCGTCAACTACGCCATTCGCTACGACAACTTCATCGGCGGCGACTGGGCGGCTCCCATCGAGGGCAGGTATTTCGACAACCCGTCGCCGGTCGACGGTGAGATCTTCTGCGCGGTCGCGCGCTCGACCGCATCCGATATCGATATGGCTCTGGAGGCCGCGCATCGCGCCGCCGACGAGTGGGCCGCGACCTCGCCCACCACCCGCGCGAATATCCTCAACAAGATCGCCGACCGGATCGAGCGCAGCCTGGAGCCCCTGGCCATCGCCGAAACGTGGGACAACGGCAAACCCGTCCGCGAAACCCTTGCCGCCGACCTACCTTTGGCGGTCGACCACTTCCGCTACTTCGCGGGCGCCATCCGCGCCCAGGAGGGCAGCATCGCCGAAATCGATGTCGATACGATCGCTTACCACTTCCACGAACCGCTCGGCGTGGTCGGCCAGATCATCCCGTGGAACTTCCCGATCCTGATGGCCGCGTGGAAGCTGGCCCCCGCCCTGGCGGCGGGCAACTGCGTGGTGCTCAAGCCCGCCGAGCAGACCCCGGCCTCGATTCTGCTCGTGATCGAACTGATCGCGGATCTACTGCCGCCCGGAGTTCTCAACGTGGTCAACGGTTTCGGCGTCGAGGCGGGTAAGCCGCTGGCCGCCAGCCCGCGGGTGGCCAAGGTCGCCTTCACCGGTGAGACCACCACCGGCAGGCTCATCATGCAGTACGCGAGCGAGAACATCATTCCGGTCAGTCTGGAGTTGGGCGGTAAGAGCCCCAACATCTTCCTGCCCGATGTCATGGCCGCCGATGACGAATTCCTGGACAAGGCCGTCGAGGGGTTCGTGATGTTCGCACTCAACCAGGGCGAGGTGTGCACCTGCCCCTCGCGCGCCCTGATCCACTCATCGATCTATGACGAATTCCTGGCCCGCTGCATCGAGCGGACCAAGGCCATCAAGGGCGGTAACCCGCTCGACGACACAACCATGATCGGAGCCCAAGCCAGTAACGACCAATACGAAAAGATCTTGTCCTACATCGACATCGGTAGGCGGGAGGGCGCCCGCGTGCTCACCGGAGGGGAAGCACGCAAGGTGGACGGACTACCGGGTGGCTACTACATCCAGCCGACGATTTTCGAAGGCACCAACACCATGCGGATCTTCCAGGAGGAGATCTTCGGCCCCGTGGTCGCGGTGACCCGATTCGACACCGAGGACGAGGCGG
Organism: Nocardia nepalensis; assembly: GCF_048910785.1. NCBI lineage: Bacteria > Bacillati > Actinomycetota > Actinomycetes > Mycobacteriales > Nocardiaceae > Nocardia > Nocardia nepalensis. The sequence continues at coordinate 325,648 of NZ_JBKBET010000031.1, forward strand.
TCAGGATCGCCAACGACACCCTCTACGGACTCGGCGCGGGCGTTTGGACCAGGGATATCACCACGGCCTACCGGATGGGCCGGGCAATCAAGGCAGGGCGAGTATGGACGAATTGTTTCCACGCATACCCCGCACACGCCGCCTTCGGCGGGTACAAGAAGTCCGGCATCGGCCGGGAAAACCACAAGATGATGCTCGAGCACTACCAGCAGACCAAGAATCTGCTGGTCAGTTACTCACCGACAAAACTCGGATTCTTCTGATGCAGGGCAGAGTAGCTCGCGTCGCGATAACCGAACAGGCGCGAGAAGTGTTGCGCCAGTTGATCGAACATCACGGCCCGGTGCTGTTCCACCAGTCCGGCGGCTGCTGCGACGGGAGTGCACCGATGTGCTTCGGGGTGCGCGAGTTCCGCATCGGCGGCGCCGATGTGCTGCTGGGTCGGCTGCCGTGGCATACCGAATTCTGGATCAGCGGCGATCAATACGAGCGCTGGAAACACACCCATCTCACCGTGGACGTGGTGAGCGGGCGCGGCAGTGGATTCTCGCTGGAGGCGCCCGAAGGCGTGCGTTTCATCATCCGATCGCGGCTGCTGACCGATGAGGAGACGACGGTGCTGGCGGCCGGGCCGCCGCCGCGGAAGGGCGCCGATCGCATGAACTGACTTGCCGCGAGCAGTCGCCTGAGCCTGATTCACGCCTGCGTAGGTGCGTCTCCGCAGGCGGCAATCCGGTGCTCGGCCAGGGGGTTTCGCAGCCCGGGCCGACACCGCAGAGCCCCGCCGTCCCGCCGCAGACCGGGACGGCGGGGTTCGGGGGTTGGTCAGCGGCCGGGCAGGAATCGGAAGCTGCGCGCGAGGGTCATCAGCAGCCGCTGCCACTTGTCCTGCGAAATCACCGCTGGCGCATCGAGATTCATGAAGCGCGTGACGACGACGGTCTGCGGTTCGGTGAACTTCAACAGACCGTCCGGGCCGTGCCTGCGTCCGACGCCGGAGATGCCCATGCCGCCCATCGGCGCGGCGGTGGTGCCCCAGGCCGGTGCGTACCCCTCGTCGACGCAGACGGTGCCCGCATGCAACCGCTCGGCGATGCGCTCGCCCGCGGATTTGCTCTGCGCCCAGACGCTCGCATTCAATCCGTACTCGGTGTCGTTGGCCAGGTCGATCGCCTGCTCGACATTCTCGACCGGGTAGATCGAGACCAAGGGGCCGAAGGTTTCGTTGCGGCCGCATTCCATTTCGTCGGTGACGTCGGCGAGCACGGTGGGTTCGAAGAACAGCGGTCCCAGATCCGGGCGCGCCTTACCGCCCGCGAGCACCTTCGCGCCCTTGGAGGTCGCGTCGGCGACGTGTTTGGACACGGTCTCCAACTGCGCCTCGGAGATCAGGCTGCCGATGGACGCCGAATAGTCGTAGGTGGCACCGAGTTTCGCGGCCTGGATAGCGGCGACGAACTTCTCGGTGAACTCCGCGGCGACGGCCTTCTCCACATACAAACGCTCGATCGAGATGCACAGCTGTCCGGCGTTGGAGAAACAGGCGCGCACCGCGGCCTTTGCCGCCTTATCCAGTTTCGCGCCGCGGGTGACGATCATCGGATTCTTGCCACCGAGTTCGGCGGAGAAGCCGATGAGCCTGCGCCCGCACTGTTCGGCCAGGGTGCGCCCGGTCGCGGAGGATCCGGTGAACATCAGGTAGTCGCAGCTGTCGACGATCGCGGTGCCGACCACGGTGCCCGGGCCGGGGACGACGGCGAGCAGGTCGCGGGGCAGCCCGGCCTCATACAGCAGCTCCGCGCTGGCCAGTGCGGAGAACGGCGTCTGGCTGTCGGGTTTGACGACCACCGCATTGCCGGCGAGCAGCGCGGGGATCGAATCGCCGATGGACAGCAGCATCGGATAGTTCCACGGCGCGACCACACCGACGACGCCCTTGGGCTGATGGCGCACGGTCGCCCGGTTGAGCACCGGGAAGGCGCCGGGAACCCGGTGCGCGTCGAGCAGGCCGGGCGCGACCCTGGCGAAGTAGCGGGCCGCGAACATCAGGCCCAGGATCTCTTCCTGGGCAGCCCAGCGCGCCTTGCCGGTTTCGGCCTGGATCACGTCCATCAGGAATTCCCGATGTTCGATGACCAGTTCGCGATACCGCTCGAGCACCGCGGCCCGGTCCTTGGCCGACCGCGCGGCCCACCGGGCCTGTGCCGCCCTGGCCTTGCCGAATGCGACCGCCACGTCTTCGGCGGCGCCCACCGGCACGCTGCCCAGCGGCGTGCCGGTGAAGGTCTCGGCGATTGACTTGCGCGCACGGGCGGCCGGATCATCGATCGCGGCGAGCGCACTCAAACGTTCGAAGACTTCGGCATTCGGCGCGGGCATCGGTGCCTCCTACTTGTCAGTAACCCCTGGATACACACAACATACGCCGCCCAAGGTGCCCGCAGCAGCCGCTATCCCGTTGTTGACGCAGAACGATGCTTTTTCGGCCCGAAGTGTCACGTCGCGTGGGCCTGATTTGTCTCATGGACACCCCAGTCTCAGACGAACTCAGGGAGGAATCATGAACATCGCCTTATGGATCGGACAGATCCTGCTGGCCGTCGTGTTCACCGCATCCGGTTTAGCGAAATCCACACAGTCCAAGGAGAAACTGATCGAGATGGGCCAGACCGGTGTCGCGGTGTTCCCCAAGACGGTCCTGCGACTGACCGCCTACAGCGAACTGCTCGGCGCCATCGGCATCATCGTGCCGTGGTGGACCGGTATCGCGCCGGTGCTCACCCCGCTGGCCGCGGTCGGTTTCGCCGTGGTGATGATCGGTGCGATCACCTCGCACATCCGCCTGCACGAACCGCGCAATATCGCGATCACCACGACGATTCTGATCATCGCCGTCCTGGTCGCCATCGGCCGCTTCGCCGACCTGTGACCTGCGGTGGCGCGCACCGAATTCGGTTCCGACGCTGCGTCTTTCCCGGACGCGTTCGAGTTCGGCTCCCAGCTGCAGGCCGATATCACCTTCGGCGCCGAGCGTGCGTGCACCGCGAACCGGATAACGGCAACGTTCGAAATGTCAAATCTGGTCCCGCTCAGCGGGACACGAGCAACGAAATGGTCACAACCTGGTTTAGGTTGTGTCGATGTTCAGAGCGAGGCTCGGGGTCCGAACGCGGATTCTGGCGATCGCGCTCGTCCCGAGCCTGACTCTGCTCGTGGTCGGCGTGGGTACGGCGGGATATCTGGTTGCCGAGGGAAATAAGGCCAAGGACTGGGCGTCGCAGAATCAGCAGGCGATTCCCTCGACCCGCGAACTGCTCGAGGCCGTCCAGGGCGAACGTCACCTTACGCTGGCCGCGCTCACCGGCGACGACACAGCGGGCCCCGCGCTCGGCGCGGCCCGAATCCGGCTCGACAGCGCACTGAAGGGCCTCCTAGAGGCTGGCGACAGGCTGCGCGCCGTGGACGATTCCAAGATCGGCGATAACGCCGCGAACTTCACGACGCTCACGACGTCGATGACCCAGGTGCGCAACGCGACCGATGCGGGCGCGTTGCCCGCCCCCGACGCGTACAACTTCTACAACCGGCTGCTCGACGTCATCTCCTTCGGCACCGAGATCGCCGAGCAGACCGCGCCGGATGCCGAGATCGGCGTGCATATCGCCGACGGTATGCGGATATTCCTGGCGGCCGAGGCGATGTCGCGCAGCAACGCGCTCGCGGCGATGATCGTCAACGCGAACGGGCCGACCCCCATTCCGATGGAGGAGTTCCTGCGCCAGACCGGCTTCTACCACACCGAAGTCGGCAATCTGGCGGGCGAACTGGACCCGAAGCAGCAGGACAGCCTGCACACGCTTATGGCCAGTCAGGCCTGGCAGCAGCTGACCGCCATGGAAAACGCACTGGCCCAGCGCAATACGACCACGACGAGTACCACCTCGTCGGGCACGAGCTCGTCGAGCAGCAGCACCGGCAAACAGACGACGCCACCGGCATTGCCGTTGAGCCCTCAGGAGTGGCACAGCGCGGCCGCCGAGGTGAACCGCGGACTGATCGATGTCTGGATCGCCCAGAACAAGTACTCGCAGAAACTGGCCGAGGACAAGGCCGCCGACGCCACCGCGAACTCCGCGTGGGCGGGCGGCGGCGTCGTGGTGGTCAGCCTGCTGGCATTCATCATCGCGATCTTGCTGGCCAACCGGATCATCCGCAGGCTCAAGCGACTTCGCGGCGAAACACTGGCGCTGGCCGATGAGCGGCTGCCCGAGCTGATGCGGCGGCTGGGCGAGGGCGAGCTCATCGATCCCGAGGCCGAAGCGGCGAACCTGAACTACGGTTCCGACGAAATCGGCCAGGTGGCCAAGGCATTCCAGCATGCGCACGCCGCTGCCGTCGCGGGCGCGGTGAACGAGGCGCGCACCCGCGAGGGTGTGAAGGCCGTCTTCCTCAATATCGCCCACCGCAGCCAGATCGTGGTGCACCGTCAGCTGGAGATTCTGGACAAGGCCGAAGAGCGCCAGGAGGATCCGACCCTGCTGGACACGCTGTTCCGGCTCGACCACCTCGCCACCCGCGAACGCCGCAATGCCGAGAACCTGATCATTCTCGGCGGCGGTCGGCCCGGCCGTCAGTGGCGCAATCCGGTGCCGCTGATCGATCTGGTGCGCAGCGCGGTCGGCGAAACCCTCGACTACGCAAGGGTTCGGGTCGCCCGGCTGCCCGAGACCCATGTGCTCGGCGCGGTGGTGGCCGACCTCATCCACCTGCTCGCCGAACTGGTGGACAATGCGACCTCGTTCTCGCCGCCGCAGTCGCGGGTCGAGGTGACCGGCAATGTGGTCGGCAAGGGTGTGGTCGCCGAGATCAGCGATCAGGGCATGGGCATGTCCGAGGCCGAGATCGCCAGGGTCAACGAGATGCTGCGCCAGCCACCGGATTTCGGTGTCGCGGCACTGTCCTCGGATTCGCGACTCGGACTGTTCGTGGTCGCGCAACTGGCCGCCCGCCACGGTGTCTCGGTCCGATTGACCGAGTCCGATTACGGCGGTATCCGCGCCATCGTGCTCATCCCGAAGGCCCTGCTCGCCAATGACATCCCTGTGCTCACCGCGGGTTCGGAACCCCTGGAATCGGTGCGCAGGCGACGGCACCCGGTCCCCTTCGTCGACTCCGCGCCCTATGGCGGCGTCGAGACCGACTCCGCGGTGCTCACCGCGCCGCCGTTGGCCGCGCCCGAAGTGGAGCCCGAGCCACCGGCGGATCCGCCACGGCCCGCGTTCGAGGCGCCGCAGCCCACGGAGACCGACACCAGGCCCGCCCTGCCGCGCCGCAACCGGCAGGCCAGCATCGCACCGCAATTGGCGCAGCAGACCCCGGCCGAACCCGCCACCGAGCAGCCACCGGAGCGGGAGCGCTCGGCCGAGCAGGCCCGAGATCTGATGTCCGCCATCGAGAACGGGACCAGGCAGGGCCGCCGCGCGGTGCCGGATGCCGCGGTGCCCGAGGTGGTGGCCACCGAGCATTTAGGCGCGTCGCCCGCGCCGACCCACAACCCCTCGGACGAACAGGAAGGCAACGGTGACTTCTTCCAGCCCCGGTGATCTCAACTGGCTGCTCGACGATCTGGTCGATCGGCTCGCGGGCGTGCGCTATGCGGTGGTGCTGTCCACCGACGGCCTGCTGCTCGGGCGCTCCACCGCGATGACCCGCGAGGACGCCGAACACTTCGCCGCCATGTCCTCCACGCTCTACGGTCTGGCCCGCAGTGCGGGCAGCCGCTTCGACGGCGGCGGCGTCCGCCAGGCCGTGATCGAACTCGATCGCGCGGTGTTGTTCGTGACCTCGGCCGGGGACAACGCCTGCCTCGCGCTACAGGCCGCCGAAACCGCCAATCTCGGCATGGTTGCCTACGAAATGAACGTCACCGTCCAGCGTGTCGGCACCTACCTCTCGACCCCAGCGCGACTGCCATGACACGCGGCGGTGGGCAATGGTTCGACGAAGAGGCCGGTCCGCTGGTGCGGCCCTACGCCCTCACCCGCGGGCGGGTCATGGGAGCCGGGCACGACCTGGACATGCTCACCGTGGTCGTCACGGCCGATCCGCCGCCCACCCTGCGGCGGACCGAACCCGAATACGCGGACATCGTTCGACTGTGCCGCGCGCCCCAGTCGGTCGCCGAGGTGGCGGCCCACTTGAAACTTCCCTTGGCGGTGACCAAGATTCTCGTCGGCGACCTGATCGGCGAGGGCCACTTGATCTTCCGGGCTCCGGTGCAGCCGGACGCGGGTCCCGGCGATCTCAACATATTGCGAGCGGTACTGGATGGCATCCGAAAGCTTTGACCCGACCCGAGCCGATGCGACACCGCATTTGGCCGCCTCGGTCAAGATTCTCATCGCCGGTGGCTTCGGCGTCGGCAAGACGACCATGGTGTCGGCGATCAGCGAAGTAGCGCCGCTGCGCACCGAGGAATTGATCACCGAGGTCAGCACCGGCATCGACGACCTGTCCGGCGTCGAGCACAAGACCACGACCACGGTCGCGCTGGACTTCGGCCGCATCACCATCGACCGCGATCTGGTGCTGTACCTATTCGGCACGCCCGGTCAGGACCGGTTCTGGTTCCTGTGGGATGAGCTCTCGCGCGGAGCACTCGGCGCGGTCGTGCTGGCCGATACCAGGCGACTCGGCAATTCCTTTGCCGCCGTGGACTTCTTCGAACGCCGCGGACTCGCGTTCCTGGTCGCGGTGAACTGTTTCGACGGCGCGCCGGTCTACACCGTCGACGAGGTCCGCGACGCCCTCGATCTCGACGACCACATCCCGGTGCTGCTGTGCGATGCTCGCGATCGCGCCTCGTGCAAGGAGGTGCTGCTGAATCTGGTGCAGCACCTCATCGAACGAGCCGGGCGCGCGCCGGTTGCCTCCTAGCGACGCTCGCGCCTGTTTTCGTCACATTCCGCGCGATCCGGATCTCAGATCTGGTGCAGCCAGGAAATGAAGAGCAGCACGGTGCCGGCGGCCAGCAGCAGCGAAAGCGGGATCGGCCACCATGGGCCGTATCGGCCGAGCAATCGGCGGGTCAGTCGCACCTGCACCGCACCGAGTCCGGCCAGCAGCAGCCCCCACGCGGGCAAAAGGCCGATGCCGAGCAGGGCGTGCACGGCCCACGCCCCGGCCAATGTCGGACCACCCCATGAGTGCTCCAGATCGTCGGCCGCGATGAGCGGATAGAAGGTTCCGCGCACCGCGGCGACGGTCGCCAGAAAGGCCAGAAACCAGGTCAGCAGGCCGACCGCACCGGCCAGCAGCGAATGCACAATCGCACGCACTGCCAAGGCATCTCGCGGCGCGATGAAGATGCCCAGCATCCGGCGCGGGACACGCAACCGGCTCGCGACGGGGCCGATGCCGATGATCGGCGCAACCAACGCGTATGCGGCCCAGCGCAGCAGTGAGCGAACCGTGGTCATGACATCGACGGTATCTCGCGCGCGGTCTTCGGCGGGCGAGCTTGCACCTCATGCCAATCGGCCCGCGTCGACGAGATCGTCGAACAGCAGCTGATCTACCGGCGGCACCAGCGCGCGGTCGGCGTAGGAGAACCAGGCCACCTCTTCGATTTCACTGCTGGCCGCGAGGGTGCCGCGATAGTCGGCGGTGTAGCAGCTCATCCGTACGACCACATCGGTGACAGGTCCGTGCAGCGCGGCCTCGTAGGTGCCGACGTGGGCCACCGTCTCTGGGAGCAGTGCGACGGTCAGTTCCTCTTCGATCTCACGCAGCAGCGTCTGCAGATCCGACTCCGTCCCCTCGCGTTTACCGCCCGGAATATAGAAGATGTCCTTGCCCTTCGGGCGCGCGCACAGAATGCGGCCGCCCTCGATGCGCACCCACGCGACCGTGTCGATCAGCTTCTGCACTCGCCCATCCGCCACCGCCGCAGCCTAATGGAGTAACGCTCAGTGGGCGTGCTGGAGGTTGGCGGGCAGGATCGAGCGCGCGCCCGCGCCGGGGCCGTCGACCGGGCGCAGGTCGCGTCCGCGCACCCGCTCACCGCATTCGGCACAGACCGGTTCGATCACCGTGGTCTTCCCGCAGGATTCGTGGACCACCTGCACCGGCGGCCCCTCGGGGGCGGCCCACTCGTCACCCCATTGCCGCATGGCGTTGACGACGAGCCACAGTGAGCGCCCCTTGGGCGTGAGCTGGTAGTCGTAGCGCGCCGGATTGTCCTGGTAGGGCACCTTGACCAAGATGTCGTGCGCGACCAGGTGCTCCAAGCGTTGGGTGAGGACATTGCGGGCGATGCCCAGGCGCGAGCGGAAGTCGTCGAAGCGGGTCACGCCGAAGAGTGCGTCGCGCACGATCAGCAGCGTCCACCACTCGCCCACCACCTCCAGACACTGGGCGACCGAGCAGTTCATCTCATCGAAGCTCGTCCTGCGCATGAGCCTCAGCATAGTCGGTTGCTTCAAAGAACTCACTAGCCTATGGTTCGTTTCATGATGCAACTCACTAGTCGGCTCGGTGACGAGTTCGCCCTGGCCGAGACCGACCACCGCATCTGGCGGGCCCAGATCGACGAGTCCTGGCGCGGCTGGACCGGTCCGCACGGTGGTGTGATCGCCGGACTGCTGGTCGAGGTCGCGCGGCGCGCGGGCGGCGACGGTCTTCCGGTGCGCGCGGTGGATCTGCGCTTCCTCGGTCGACCGGCGGACGGAGTGCTGACCTTCCAGGCGAGTGCGCATCCGGTGGGGCGCAGCACCGCGGTGGTCGAGGTGATGGCCGAACAGGAGGGCAAATCCGTCGCATCCGCCGCGATCACCTTCGGCCGCACCACGCCCACCCAGGTGCCCGATCTCCCGCCGACCACCGCGCCGCGGGTGCCCGCACCCTATGACTGCCTGCCGTTCCGGCTTCCACCCGAAATTGTGCCCGCCGCAGCGCATTTCGACGTCCGCCCGGCCGCCGGGCCGCTGCCGCTCACCGGCGCGGACGAGGCGTGGATGTGCGCGTGGATCTCGCTGGTACCGGAGCTGTCCACCGATGCCGCGGCTCTTGCCGTACTCGCCGACGCGCTGCCGCCCGGCTTCTTCCCCACCCTGTCGCTGCCCGTCGCCGCGCCGACGGTGGCGTTCTCGATGCATCTGCACACCGACCTGACCCGGCCGACCCAGCAGCCGGTCCTCGTCCGCGCGACCAATGCCAGCACCGCGGGCGGCTGGTCGGTGGACGACATCGATATCTGGGACCGCGGCGGCACACTGCTCGCCTCGGCCCGCCAAACCCGCCGAGTACTCGGCTGAATCGGAGAAATAATCGTGAGTTCCCTTGTCGCACCGCAGGATCGACCCACCGTCGATCCTCGCGTGGTGCTGGCCATCGTCTCGATCGGCATCCTGCTGTCGAGCCTGGATCTGTTCATCGTCAATGTCGCACTGCCGGATATGGCCCGGGATTTCGGCGACACCCAGCTCTCGGGGCTGTCGTGGGTGCTCAATGCCTACGCGATCGTCTTCGCCGCGCTGCTGGTGCCCGCCGGGCGGCTCGGCGATCGGGGCAGCAACCGGGTCACATTTCTGATCGGGCTCGCGGTGTTCGTGCTGGGTTCGGGTCTGTGCTCGGCGGCCTGGAATGTGCAGTCGCTGGTCGCCTTTCGGGTATTGCAGGCGGTGGGTGGGGCGATGCTGACACCATCCTCACTGGGTCTGGTGTTGGCCGCGACGCCGGCCGAGCGGCGTCCGATGGCCGTGCGGCTGTGGGTGGCCTTCGGTGGGCTCGGCGCCGCGCTGGGTCCGGTGATCGGTGGTTTGCTCGTCGAAATCGATTGGCGCTGGGTATTTCTGGTGAATGTGCCGATCGGGTTGGTCGCGCTGGTCGTCGGGTCGCGGTTGCTCCCCGCCGTGCGCGGGGATGGTGGTGCGCTGCCCGATGTGTTCGGTGCGGTGATGCTCATCGGTGCGATCGGCTCGCTCATCCTGGCGTTGGTCAAGGGCGAGGACTGGGGATGGACGTCGGCGGGTGTGCTGGTCGCATTCGCGGTCGCGGTGGTACTGGGGGTCGCGTTCGGGGTGTCGTCGGCACGCCACCACAGTCCGGTGGTGGATCCGGCACTGCTGCGTGCGTCGAATTTCGCGCTGATGGCAGGCAATTCACTGTTCTTCCAGATCGCGTTCGCCGGGATGCTGCTCTCGGTCGTGCTGTGGGCGCAGAATGTGTGGGGCTGGTCGGCGTTGAAGACCGGATTGGCTATCGCGCCAGGTCCACTCGTGGTGCCGTTTGTCGCGGTGCTCGCCGGCCGGTTCATCGGCCGCATCGGTGCGGGTCCGGTGATCGCGGCCGGTGGTGCGCTGTTCGGGGCGGGCATGGTGTGGTGGGCACAGGCCATCACCCTGGAACCCGACTATGCGGGCGGGCTGCTCGGCGGCATGGTGGTCAGCGGCCTCGGCGTCGGGCTCACACTGCCGACCGCATTCGCCGCGGGCAGTGCGGGTTTGCCGCCGCAACGGTTCGCGACCGGGTCGGCGGTGCTGAGCATGTCCCGCCAGCTCGGTCTCGCCGTCGGCGTCGCGGTGGTGGTCGCGACGCTCGGCTCCCCCGCCGGGCCGCAGGCCACACTCGATGCGTTCCACCGCAGTTGGTATGTCACCGCGGTCGTCGCGGTGCTGGCCGGACTCATCGGACTCGGTGCGAAGATGCCGAAACCGGCTGCGGTGCAAGAGAAACCGGTGAGCGAGCCCGCCAGGGCCTGAACGCTAGGCCACGTGCACGGCAAAACCGTTGTGGCCCATGGCCGCCGCGACATGATCGGCGGCGGCCTTCAGGTCACGCGTCGGCGGCAGGCACCCGTCGAAGGTCGTGACGGATAGATCGCTGCCGCTGATCTCCCAGGTGCCCGCGATGCGACCGCCGACGACCAGGATCGGGGAAATCCACCCCGCGGCTCGGCTCACGCGCGCGCGATGTTCGGCGGGCAGCAGTTCGGTGTCACCCGTGCCGGGGCCGAGCACGTATTGGTCGAAGGCACCCAGCAGATGGACCGAGGTGTGCGACGGTTTCGTGGCGGCGAGTTCGTCGGCGTGTTCGGTGAGCACATAGGCGCGACGGCCCGCGATATCGACCTCGGTCAGCGCCTCCCCCAGTTCCGCAAACCAGCGACGCACCGTCGTCTTCTTCAGACTGTTGCGGCTGAGCCACGCATCGAAGGTTTCCGGAGTGGCCGGGCCGTAGGCGCCGAGATAGCCGGTGATGGCCACGGGTGCGGCCGCATCCGGATCGGGCAGCCCGCGCCAGCCGCGGATCAGATGGGACGGACTGGTGAAGGTGATCCGATTGCCCTGCGCCGGACCGTGACAGAGCGCGCCCTGCCAGGCGAGCGGCTTGAGCAGCGCACCCCAACCGGAGCGCAGCTCCGCACCGAGCCGGTGGAAGGCGGGATCGGCGACCAGGGTGTCGACCAGTTCGTCACGGCTGAGCACCACCCCATCGAGCACCTGCGACACAGCGTCGGCCAGTGCCGCGACCTCCGCCGGGGAGGCCTTGAAGGTGCGCTGCCAGGTGGGCTTTTCCCAGGTGCGGGCCGAGCCGATCAACGAGAGGACCGCGGCCGCCATCTCCGGGGCGAGCGCGTGCAGGGTGCCGCGCATGGCCCAGGTCTTCATCAGGGTGCCCGCACACAACTCGGGTAACAGCGCGCCGGGTCGAGGGGTGGGCCGTCGTAGCGCCACTGCGAGATCGGCCGCCGCGGTCACCTGGGCCTGCACGCCGCACAACCGCTCGACGATCTCGGTGACCCCCGCGTCGACTCGTGGCGTGACGTGTTGTCTGCGCAGTCGCCAAGTAAAGACCTGATCCCAGGTGACGTACACCTATTTCCCCTCCTCTATTCAGCCGACCAGCATGCCGCGCCGCGTTCGACCGGCATCGGATTCATCCCAGCACTGTGGTCCAGAACAGTACTCCGACGACGATTTCCAGTAGACCGATCACCGTCGCCGCGATGACAGCGAGCAAGGCCGTCCGGTTGGTCGCGCGTCGCATCGGGCCGACCGGGGCCACCGAGCGCTCGGCCCGATCCCGTTCACGGCGCCTCTGGGGTCTTGCGCGAGGTCAGCCGACGCAGCGCGGCGCGCAGCCCGGCCGATTCCTCCTCGCTGATCCGATCCACGAAATGGCTGAGCACCAGATCCGAGCGGCCGCCGGAGCCGAGCGCCTCGAGCATGAGCCGGGCGCTGTGTTCCTCGCGGGTGAGGGTGGGCCAGTAGCGGTAGGCCTTGCCCGCGCGTTCGCGCGCCAGCCACCCCTTGCGGTGCAGGTTGTCCATGGTCGACATGACGGTGGTGTAGGCGATTCCGCGTTCGGTGGCCAGTTCGTCGAAGATTTCGCGGACTGTTGTGGTCTCCGCGTCCCGATCCCAGATGCGGTCCATGATCACCGCCTCCAAATCCCCGAAACCACGCACGATGCCGACTCCCTCACCACTACTGGCCATCTATGACGTCCAAGGGTAGCTGGCTCGGCTCATTACTACGTAGTCATACCGTAGATTCGGTCGTTAGGCTGTAGACCTCGGCTCGAAGGAGGCAGGCGATGGGCGATGACCTGGTAACCGGCCAATTGGCCATCGACGGACTCGTACGCACCTTCGCCGTGCGCCCGCCCCGTGATCGGAATGTGCCGTTGGTGTTGGTGCTGCACGGCAATCTGTCGGGCAATCAGGCCGCGGCCACCACACCGATCATGTACGACTGGACCAGTTTCGCGACCCATGCCGACGACTGGGGCATCGCGGTCGCATACCCCGACGGGCACGGCGGTTGCTGGGCCGACGGGCGGGGTGTGACGACGGCCGACGCGGCGGGCGTGGACGACGTCTCGTTTCTCCGCGCGCTGATCGATTGGTGTGCCGACCGGTTCGGCACCGCACCGGATCGGACCATTGTCGTCGGTATGTCCAACGGCGCGTTCATGTCTCACCGATTCGCCCTCGCGGCCGCCGACCTGGTGCCGGTATTCGCCGCGGTCGCCGGTGGCTTCCCCGCCGCGCTGCTCGATATTCGGCCCACCCACGCCGTATCGGCGATGCTCGTCAACGGTGACGCCGACCCTATCCAACCGATCTCCGGCGGCTTTTCCCGCCACCGCGGGCCCGACGGTGAATTGCGCGGCCGCACACTGGGATTGCTCGAATCCGTTCAGCACTGGCAGGCACTCGACCGCTGCGCGGACGACCAGCCCACGATCAGGACCGATACCTCGAGCCGACACACCGCGACCGGCGGCGCCGGCGGCACACAGGTCACAGCTTGGACGGTATTCGGCGGCGGCCATACTTGGCCGGGCACGCCGGTTCCGCCGGAATGGGCCGACCGACCGGGCGCGGGCGTGACCATGGAATTCGATGCCGCCGCGGAAATCCACCGCTTCGCGCGACCTCTGCTCGCATCGGCGCAAGCCCGCAAACTCTGACGCCTCTCGGGTGATCCGACTTGCACGAACGCAACATCGTTCAGTGCTTCGGCGCACGCGAGCGCCTGGCTACGTCGCGGCGTTCGCGAGCTGCCGATAGAACCGCGCCAGTTTCGCGGCGTCTTTGCGATCGAAATAGAGCCGCGTCAGCTTCGCGGCGTCTGTGCGATCGAATCCGATCCCCTCGTCGATCTCGCGGGACAGGAGCTCGAGCCAGTCCGCGATCGCCGCGTGCTGTGCGGGGCGCAGGCCGCGCAGGGTCGTCTCGTCGTCGCGTCGCGCACTGCCGAGAAAGCTGCTGAGATGGATCCAGAGCTCGAAGTCGTACGGTTGGATCAGCATCAGCTTCAGCACCGCCGGGAGGTAGTACTCGACGGCTTGCGCGGTCATGTACGTGAAGTCTTCCATGTGCAGGCCGGGCAGAAAGGTCGAGCGGTCGATGTCCGCCCGCGAGCGACCGTGAAAATGCGCGATGACGTACGGCGCGTCGATGCTCGGCGGTGCGAGTTCGTCCTCGGTGAGCGGCAGCGAGCCCGCGAACACCTGATCGATTCGGTGCGTGACCTCATCGCGACTCCTCATGGCCGCCACAACTTACCGCACCATGGCGTTCGCTGCGCCGCGTGGCCGCGCGCCCGGAGGCCAGATCGGGTGCGGCAGCGATGATCCTGTCTGCCGCGGCTCTGCTTCAGCCACAGGAATGTCCCAACCGCGCGACGGCCTTGTGGCGCGCTGCTCGGTGCCCAGCCCTTTCGACATGGCGTAGCGCCTACTGACGGGTGATGCGCCGCCCTCAACTTTCGTGGTGGACGGTAATGGTGTTGTTCCGATCCCACACGGCGACGAGCAGCTGGTCGGTGGGCTTATCAGCGCCGATTGCGAAGTCGAGTGCGAGAACACGTTCCGTCGCCGCGGGGCTGATCGCAATGCCGACGAGGAGTAGATGGTCGAGGAAGACCTTGTCGGTAACAGCCTCACAGTTGTTTGACGGGCCCCGCGAACCGGCTGGTCAGGTGATTCATGGTCCGATCGTGCCATCCACAGGGACGGGTTCCGGCAACCCGCGACACTTCGAACGGGGTTGCCGGTCTAGGGTTCGACAGTGATGGGCAGCGATGCCGTGGGGGTGTGGCCGATGGCGGTGTTGGTGGAGGGATTGGTGATTGTCACGTCGAGGGCGGACTCGCCGCTGGTGATGGACATTGCCTGGTTGGTGTCGAGCTGCACTTCCAGTTGGTAGGTGATGGTTTGTCCGTGAGCGATGGCGAATGGTGCGACGAGGGTTCGGGTGAGGAAGTCGGTGCCGCCGCCTTCGGCGATGTAGGGCACCGTCTGCCAGGTGTTGGTGCCGGGATCGAGCATGTGCATCGATCCGGCGGGCATCATCTTGACGGGGGCCGGATTGCACGAACAGTGCCCCAGCGACACCACCAAGCCCACCTCGGGATTGTCGGCGGTCGTGGTGTTGGCCAGGGTGACCGTGAAGCGCATCGGCGCTGCGCCGGGCCGGATGGCAGTCGGGTCTTGCGGGGTGATGGTGACGTCGATGCCGTTGGCTGTGCCTTCTTCAGCGGACGCGGAGGAGGCGGCGGCGGCCGAGAGACCGACCGCCGCGGCGGCAATAGCGGCCCCTGCCAGTAGCCTGCTCGTCTTTTTCCTGCGCATCGACACTCCTGATGATTGTTGGTTAGTCGGTCGGACCCGAGGTGGTGTGGACACCGCAGTCCTCGTCTCACCGTAGGCGCGGTGCAGGCGCGCTGTTTGCCGCTGGGCGCAGCGAAATTGTCCGCACGCGCAACGTCCAGAACATTCCGACTTATTCAGCCCGCCAACGTGATCGAGCCGACGGGATAGGAGTGTCCCTGATATCGGCCGCAATCGAGCGAGGCGAAGCGGCGCGACCGCGAGCCCCGAGAGCTGGTAACCCGAGGCGCTACAAGCTCTCGGGAGAGACATCAATCCTTGCGGATCCAGGCGAGCATGATCCGTGTCTCGCGCAAGCGCCAGCCCGCCGGCGTCCGCACTGCGGTGCCGGCCAGTCGCAGGCCGCCGGTTTGGTGGGGCGGCTGGCCGTCGCGGTAGTAGTACACGAGCGAGTTCGCCGAGACCTCGGCCTCGTCGCCGTCGATATTCGCCAGCAGATCGGTGGTCGTGTGCTGGGTGAGTTCGCCCTCGACCTGAGACTGTCGGATGAAGTCGGCGACGTTGTCGATGCCGCGAACTTGGATGCGCGGCGAGTGGACCCGGACATCGTCGGTGAAGACGGTGTCGACATCCGCATATCGCACCTCGTCGAGCAGGCGGGCGAAGCGAGTGAACAGGTCGGCGATCTCGATACGGTCGGCGATCAGAGTATCGGCGGACATAGCATCCTCTTTCATTGGTCTCTCCAACATTGGTGTCGCCAACTATACAGAGTTTCGTTGGCCGCGCCAACAACTATGGTGATGTGAACTTGATGCAGTGGGGCGAGGACTATGCGAACATATGTTCGTGTCGAACTTCGTCCGCCCACCAGACCCCCAGGTCAACGGTGCTCGCGCGCGATCAGGGCGGCCGCGGATCCAGGCTCGGGCCGAGGCGTCGATTCTGCATGCGGATCTCGACTCGTTCTATGCCTCGGTCGAACAGCGCGACAACCCGCGGCTGCGCGGACGTCCGGTCATCGTCGGCGGCGGGGTGGTACTCGCGGCCAGTTATGAGGCGAAGGCGTTCGGGGTGCGCACACCGATGAATGGTGGTGCGGCGCTGCGGCTTTGCCCGCATGCGATTGTCGTGCCGCCGCGCATGTCGGCCTATGCCGAGGCGAGTAAGGCCGTATTCGAGGTCTTCCACGACACCACGCCGGTGGTCGAGGGCATTTCCATCGACGAGGCGTTTCTGGATGTGGGCGGGCTGCGGCGGATCGCGGGCGAACCCATCGAGATCGGCCGGCGGCTGCGGGATGCGGTGCGCGAGCGGGTCGGGTTGCCGATTTCGGTCGGCATCGCCCGCACCAAATTCCTGGCCAAGGTGGCCAGCGCGGTCGCCAAACCAGACGGATTGCGGCTGGTGCCACCGGAACTCGAGCTCGACTTCCTGCATCCGCTGCCGGTCGAACGGCTCTGGGGCGTCGGCGAGGTCACCGCCCGCACCCTGCATGAACACGGCATCACCCGGATCGGCCAGCTGGCCGATCTCGGTGAGGCGCCGCTGCGCTCGATCCTCGGACCCGCCGCCGCTCGACACCTGTACGCACTGTCGTGGGCCCGCGACCCGCGCCGCGTCGAAACCGGCGTGCGCCGCCGCTCCATCGGCGCCCAGCGCGCACTCGGCCGTCGACACCGGCCGCCGGACGAGATCGAGGCCTACCTGCACGGCCTCACCGACCGCCTCGGCCGCCGGTTGCGCGCGGCCGAGCGCGTGTGCCGAACGGTGGTGCTGCGCATGCGTTTCGACGATTTCACCCGCGCCACCCGCTCACACACCCTGCCCGAGGCGACCGATCACACCGAGACGATTCTGTACGCCGCCCGCACCCTGCTACGCACCGCGATGCCCATGATCCAGGAGCGCGGCCTCACCCTTATCGGCCTGGCGCTGACCAATCTCGACAACGCCGACGCCGTCCAACTCACCCTCCCGCTCGAGCCCCGCGCCGCCAACACCCTGGACGCCACCCTCGATGACCTGCGCCGCCGCTTCGGCTCCGCCGCCGTCACCCGTGCCGCCCTCATCGGCCGCGGCGAAGGCCTCTCGGTGCCGCTGCTGCCGGACTGATCCGCTCGAGCGTGGCGTGTATCCTCCATGCAGGCCGGTTCGGCGGGGGGTGACCATCGAATTCTCGGAATCCGCGGATGAGCAGGCCGTACCTATTGCCGTGCGCCCGAGGAGATTTCCGATGCCCTACGCAATACTCGGCCTGCTCACGCTGGCCCTGTGGGTCTACTGCCTGGTCGACATCGTCACCTGCCCCGACGCGGGCATCCGCCACCTCCCCAAAATGGGCTGGCTCATCATCGTCATCCTGGTGCCGACCGCGGGCGCGCTGCTGTGGCTGTTCGCCGGCCGCCCCCTGCACGAAGGCGGTCCGCGCTCCGCCACCCGCTACGCCGAATACGATCGCCCCGGCCGCTACGTCCCGCAGAACCCGGACGACGACGAGGCCTTCCTGCGCGGCCTGCGCGAACGCGCCGAATCCCAGCGCCGCGAGGCCCGCCGCCAAGAGGAAGAACGCCAACGCGATCTGGAGCGCCGACGCGAACAGCGCGAGCCGTAAGCCTCAGCGGAGCAACGGAATCAGAGCCGTTCGATGCGGACGGCGGAGAACAGCGGCGCATCCACGCGGTAGCTGACCGAATCCGAATCAGGAGGTCGCGCACCTCGACCACACGCACAGGTTTCCAAGGACTGCCGACTATTCGGCTGTGATCCGGCGGCCGTTTTCGGCCCGCTCTGTGCACCACCCTCCCGTCGAGGTTATTGCGGCTCAGCATCCGCATCCGAGCATGCCGAGCAGGAAGACGGCCACGGACCAGTGAGCAGTTTCGTTACCGATTTGCCCGTGCGCCATGGAAGGCGCCGGAAATCGAAATAAAAGGACATAACGGGATACCGGTCAGAGCCTGTTTTTCGAATTAGATAAGACGCTGACCGGGAAAACTCGTCGGTAGCTAGAATCCTCCGACGCCGGGGTTGGGGTCGAAGGTCCCTTGTGGATGGACACGGGTACACGGGACGATTGGCTTCGTAGCACGAAATGTCTGAGGCGCTCGTTTCTCGCGCTTCTTTCTCCCGCGCCTTTCCGGTGCGCCCGTCCACATGAGAAGAGTCGATCAGATGTTTACCAAAATCGCCGGTTCCATCGGAGCAACCGCAATCATCCTGTCCCTCGGCGTCATCGGGGCATCCACCGCTTCCGCCAGCGAGACTCAGGCTTCGCCCGTGGATGGGTCGATCGGCCTGTGCTTCGTCATTCCTTTCCCAGGATCAGCAAACTTGGTCTGGTGCCTCTGAATTATCCGCGGCCCAATGAGACTCATTCCACTTCTATTTCCGGAGAATTCGAAGCGACCACCGGCGCGGTGGTCGCTTCGAGCGTCTGATCGGTGAACAACCCCGACAGCGCGGTGATCAGAGGCGTTCGATGATGGTGGCGTTGGCCAGGCCACCCGCTTCGCACATGGTCATCAGACCGTAGCGGCCGTTGGTCTGTTCGAGGTGGTTGACCATGGTGGCCAGGATGCGGGTGCCAGAGGCGCCGAGGGGGTGTCCGAGGGCGATGGCGCCGCCGCGGGGATTGAGTTTGGCGGGGTCGGCGTTGAGGTCGTGCTGCCAGACAAGTGGGACGGGGGCGAAGGCCTCGTTCACTTCGTAGGTGTCGATATCGTCGATGGTGAGACCGACGCGGTCGAGGGCCTTGCGGGTCGCGGGGATGACGGCGGTGAGCATGAGCAGCGGGTCGTCGCCGGTGACCGCGAAGGAGTGGAAGCGGGCGCGCGGCCGCAGGCCCAGTGCGTTGGCCCTTTCTTCGCTCATGATCAGGGCGGCCGAGGCGCCGTCGGTGAGTGGTGAGGAGTTGCCCGGGGTAATCGACCATTCGATTTCCGGGAAGCGCGCCTTGAATTCGTCGTCGGCGAAGGCGGGGCGCAGTCCGGCCAGGCCTTCGGCGGTGGTGGTCGGGCGGATGGTCTCATCGGCGGTAAGGGCGCCCGCGGGGACGAGTTCGTTGTCGAAGCCACCGGCCGCGGCGGTTTCGGCGGCGAGGCGATGCGAGCGGGCTGCGAATGCGTCGAGGGTCTCCCGGTCCAGCTTCCAGCGCTGGGTGATGATCTCCGCCGAAATACCCTGTCCGATAAGGCCTTCCGGGAAGCGGTGGGCCAGCGGGCCGCGGTTGGCGTCCTTGCCCTGGGCGTTGGAGAACATCGGCACCCGGCTCATCGATTCCACGCCACAGGCGATCGCGATGTCATAGGCCCCCGCGATCACGCCCTGCGCCGCGAAATGCGCGGCCTGCTGGCTGGATCCGCACTGCCGGTCGACGGTGGTCGCGGGCACCGACTCCGGAAAACCGGCCGCCAGCACCGCGGTGCGCGAGATATTGAACGCCTGCTCGCCACTCTGCGTGACGCAACCGCCGATCACATCGTCGACGAGCGCCGGATCGATGCCATTGCGTTCGATCAGCGTCTCCAGCACCCCGGCCAGCAGCGTCGCCGGATGCACATCCGAGAGTCCACCACCGGGTTTCCCCTTCCCCGAGGGTGTGCGGACAACGTCGACGATGACTGCGGATGTCATGACGGCTCCTTGTGTCTGCGATCGTCTGCGTGAACGACGATTAACTTATGACACTGTACGCCGAGCCGCCACCCCCCCGCGACCCCGGGCTCGCGCGCATGCCGACAGCGCGCCGCACAACGGTCAGCGGAAGCGCTTCGGACGCTTGTCCATCAAGCGCAGGATGAGCGGAGTGAAGATGAGTTGCATGGCCAGATCCATTTTCCCGCCGGGGACGACTATGCAATTGGGGCGGGACATGAACGAGTCGTGCAGCATCGATAGCAGGTAGGGGAAGTCGATGACCTTGGGGTCGGCGAAGCGGATGACGACGAAGCTCTCGTCGGCGGTGGGGATGGTGCGAGCGATGAAGGGGTTGGAGGTGTCCACGGTGGGCACGCGCTGAAAGTTGACGTAGGTGTGGGAGAACTGGGGGCAGATGTATTTCACGTAGTCGGGCATGCGGCGCAGGATCGTATCGATCACGGCCTCACTGGAATAGCCGCGTTCGGTTTTATCGCGGATCACCTTCTGGATCCATTCGAGGTTGACGATCGGCACCACCCCGACCAGCAGATCCGCGTATTGCGCGACATTCACCGAGTCGGTGATCGCGGCGCCGTGCAGACCCTCGTAGAACAGCAGATCACTGCCGGGCGTCAGATCTTCCCACGGTGTGAAGGTGCCAGCGGGTTGTCCGTAGGGCTTGGCCTCGAACTCGTCATGGAGGTATTTGCGCACCGAGCCGACGCCGGTCTCACCGTAATCGCGAAACAGGGTCTCCAACTCTTTGAGCAGATTCGCTTCCTCACCGAAGTGCGAGAAGGTGAGATTGCGGTTCTGCTCCGCCTCGGCCATCGCGAGTTTCATCTCGTTGCGGTCATAGCGGTGGAACGAATCGCCTTCCACGATTACCGCACTGATGCCTTCGCGGCGGAATATCTCCTGGAAGGTCCGCGTGACACTGGTCGTTCCCGCACCGGATGATCCGGTGATGGCGACGACGGGATGCTTGACCGACATGGCACCTCCTCGATTGCCGGACAACGGTTTCAGCGACCGGCCGGACGGAACAGTGACCGGGAACCGAACAATGAGCTGTCGAAACTCGGCCCTTCCTCGGGCTGGCTGTGATAGCGCTCGATCCGCTCGACCTCATTGCGCGAACCGAAGATCAGCGGCACCTGGTGGTGCACATGCTCCGGCGGCACCTCCAGCACCCGATCGCCGCCGGTGGTCGCCCATCCCCCGGCCTGTTCGACGATGAAGGCGATCGGATTCGCGCCGTACAGCAACGAGACCCGCCCCGGCCGCCGAGTGTCGTGCGGGTACAGATAGACCCCGCCGCGAGTCAGAATGTGGAAAGTGTCCGCGACCAGCGAAGCCACCCAGCGCATATTGAAATCCCGCCCGCGCGGCCCGTCCACACCGTCGAGGCATTCGTGCACATACCGGCGCACCGGCCGCTCCCAGAACCGCTCATTGGCCGCGTTGATCGCGAAACCCGAAGTGTCCTCGGGGATTCGCATCCGCGGATGGGTCAGCACGAACGCCCCGATCTCCCGATCGAGGGTGAACCCGTCGACGCCGCTGCCGGTCGTGAGCACCAGCATCGTCGCCGGTCCGTACAGGGTGAATCCGGCGCACACCTGACGCACCCCCGGCTGCAGGAAGTCATCGGCGCTCGGCGGGCCGCCATCCGGTGCCCGCAGCACGCTGAAAATCGTTCCGACAGGCAGATTTACATCGATATTGGAGGATCCGTCCAACGGATCGAAGGCCAGCAGGTATTTGCCCCGCCGGTGCACATCGGGCACCGGATGGACATCGGTCATCTGCTCGGACAACAGCGCCGACAGATGCCCCGTCCATTGGGTCTCGGCCACCATGATGTCATTGGCGATTGCGTCGAGCTTGCGGTGCACTGTCGGCGGCATGTTGTCCGGTTCCGAGGCGCCCAGCGAGCCGACGATGGCACCCCTGGTCACCTGGTTGGCGATGATCTTCGTCGCGGTCGCGACGACATTCACCAGAGCGGAGAATTCACCGGACGATCCGGGATGCCGGTGTTCTTCCTCGATCGTGTAACGGGTGAGGGTCTTCAGTCCTTCTGGCATATGTTCTCGATCTCGTCACGCGGGGGCCCTGGCCGTCGGCCCATCCGGCTGCTGTTCTGCCCGGAACACACTGCTGCCGTAGACATCCCGGTCGCTCAGCGTGATCAGGTCGGTCTTGGTGAGCGGTCGCCGCAGCTCGACCAGCCGCTTGGCCTGCCGCAACCGGCAGCGGTCCAAGGCATTGCGCACGCTGCGGGCATTGGAGAATCGGGGCCTGGTCATCCGCAGCGCGAGATATTCACCGAAGGCGGCGGATCCGGCCTCGTCGAACCGGAAGTTGTCGCGCGCCACCATGAGTTCGGCGATTCGCACCAGCTCCTCATGGGTGTAGTCGCTGAATTCCAGATGATGGGCGACCCGCGAGGACAGCCCGGGATTGGCGGAGAAGAATTTCTCCATCCGATCCGGATAGCCCGCGAAGATCACCACCAGGCTGGTGCGCTCGCTTTCCATTTCCTGCAGCAGGATTTCGATGACTTCCTGCCCGTAATCGCGTTCGTTCTCCGGACGGAACAGGTAGTAGGCCTCGTCGATGAACAGCACTCCCCCGGCCGCCTTGGCAAGGGCCTCCTTGGTTTTGGGTGCGGTGTGTCCGATGAACTGGCCGACCAGATCGTCGCGAGTCACCGTGTGCACCTTGGGTTTGCGGATGTAGCCGAGCGCGTGCAGCATTTCGGCCATCCGCAGCGCGACGGTGGTCTTGCCGGTGCCGGGACCGCCGGTGAAGCTCATGTGCATGGTGGGCCGGGAGGCCTGCAGACCGAACCGGTGCCGGGCCCGGTCGATGAGCAGTAGCGCCGCGATCTCGCGCACCCGGCGCTTCACATTCGCCAGCCCCACGAGTTCGGCATCGAGTCTGGTCAATACGTCCTCGACGTCGTTGCCCGCGATATCGGTGGACAGATCCAGCACCGCGTCCTCGGCCAGCACCTCGTCCGGCGGTGCGTCCGCGGGCACGGCGCGCACCGGCCTGGCATCGTCCACGCCGGGCCGGTGCAATCGGAAACCGCTTGCCGCGCTCGACCTTTCAGCCGCCATACCGGGTACCCGGCCGTTCGTCGGTGGCATAGGCGCGCAGTCCGTAGCTCTGGCGCCGATCCGCGCCTTCGGTGCGGGTCAGCAGGAATCCGGGTTCGTCGGCGGGACGCTGCACCAGGAAGCTCAATGCGGTGGTCTGCCTGCCGTAGCGGGCGTCGTAGGCGAGGACCCGAATGTAGTGCCGTGGAAAGGTATTGCGGCACGCGTCGATCTCGGCGAGCACGCCGTCGGGCTCGTCGAGATCGAACAGCGGCAGCCCCCACATTTCCCAGTAGGCGTTGCGGGGGTGCGGGTCATCGGTGTACTCGATGGACACCGGCCAGTTGTTGAGCAGTGCATAGCGCACCTGGGCCGCGATCTCGGCGTCGGTGAGTTCGGGCAGATACGAGAAGGTTCCGTGACGCAGATACATGGGCAGGTCCTGTCGTTCAGCGGCTGGCCGTCGGCACGGCATCCGGTGCGTCGGTGGAGGTGTAGTCGAAGGTGACATCGCCCCAGGTCGAGAGGGCGACATCGAGCGGGCGGCAGATCTCGGCGGCCTTGCGCAGCACGTCCGGACCTTCCTTCAGCAGATCCCGGCCCTCGTTGCGGGCCTTGACGACCGCCTCCAGCGCCACCCGATTCGCCTCCGCACCCGCGGCGATACCCAGGGGATGTCCGATGGTGCCGCCGCCGAACTGCAACACCACGTCATCGCCGAAAAGGTCGAGCAGCTGGTGCATCTGGCCCGCGTGGATACCGCCGGAGGCGACCGGCATGACCCCGCCCAGACTCGCCCAATCCTGGTCGAAGAAGATGCCGTTGCCCGGGTTGGTGGGAATGTGGTTCTCCCGCAACGTGTCGTAGAAGCCCCTGGTGGTCGCCGGATCGCCCTCGAGCTTGCCGACCACCGTGCCCGCGTGCACATGATCGACGCCGATCAACCTGCACCACTTGGCCAGCACCCGGAAGCTCACGCCGTGGGTCTTCTGCCGGGTGTAGGTGGAGTGCCCGGCCCGATGCAGGTGCAGCAGTACACCGTTGCGCCGCGCCCAGTGCGACATCGACTGCATCGCGGTGAATCCCACGGTGAGGTCCATCATGATCACCACGCTGCCCAGTTCCTTGGCGAACTCGGCGCGCTCGTACATATCCTCCATCGTCGCCGCGGTGACGTTGAGGTAGTGGCCTTTGATCTCACCGGTTTCGGCCACGGCGCGGTTGACGCCCTCCATCGCGAACAGGTAGCGGTCGCGCCAGCGCATGAACGGCTGGGAGTTGATGTTCTCGTCGTCCTTGGTGAAATCCAGTCCGCCCTTGCACGCCTCGTAGATCACCCGACCGTAATTGCGCGCGGACAGGCCGAGTTTCGGCTTCACCGTCGCGCCGAGCAGCGGCCTGCCGTATTTGTTCAGGTACTCGCGTTCCATGACGGTGCCGTGCGGGGGACCCTGGAAGGTCTTGACGTAGGCCACCGGAATCCGCATGTCCTCCAGGCGCAATGCCAGCAGTGGCTTGAATCCGAAGACATTGCCGATGATCGAGGAGGTGAGGTTGGTTATCGACCCCTCCTCGAACAGGTCGAGATCGTAAGCGATGTAGGCGAAGTACTCCCCCGGGCGGCCGGGCACCTCGTCGATGCGGTAGCACTTGGCTTGGTAGCGGTCGTGTGCGGTCAGACGGTCGGTCCACACGACAGTCCAAGTGGCCGTTGAGGATTCACCCGCGACGGCGGCCGCCGCCTCGATCGGATCCACACCCTGCTGCGGGGTGACGCGGAAGACGGCGAGGACGTCGGTATCTTTGGGGACGTAGTCGGGCGCGTAGTAGCCCATCGAAGCGTAGGAGTGGACACCCGGATCCCAGCGGTTCGGTTCGGTTTCCTCGGTCATCATTCCTCCGCTCCGGGTGAACGCCTGATGAGTTCAAGGATGACGGGGGCGTTAACGACAAACAATTTGATTGTTTCTCGGAATACTCAACGGATTCATAGAGTTTGATACCGTCGAATTGTGGGTATGGTGAGTGCGGCTCGGATGGAAACATTCCTGGCCGTGGCCCGGCAGGGCAGCATCCGCCGCGCCGCCACCCAACTGCACATCACCGAGGCAGCGGTATCCGCGGCCGTCGCCCACATCGAAAAGCAGCTCGGCGCGAAGCTCATCGCGAAATCCGGGCGCGGCATCGCGCTCACCGAGGCCGGACGCATCTACTCCGAATACTGCCGCACCATCCTCGGCCTCATGAAGGAGGCCAACGCGGCCGTCCGTCGCGCCGAGACCGGCAAACTGCGGATCGGTGTCGTCGCCACCGCGGGTGAGTACGTGCTGTTGCAGCTGCTCGCGTCGTTCCGCCGGCGCTATCCGGATATCGAACTCAGCCTATCCGTGCACCCCCGCGACGTGCTGTTCCTCGAATTGCACCACCACGAAACGGATCTCGTCATCGCGGGCCGCCCGCCCCGCGACACCGGACTCGTCATCCGCGCCCGCCGCCCCAGCCAGCTCGTCCTCGTCGGCGCACCCGGCTGCCCGGACCCGCTGCACAGCACCTGGTTGCTACGCGGCCGCGGCTCCGGCACCCGCGACGCCACCCTCAGCCTCATCGACCGCCTCGAAATCGCACCGCCCACCCTCACCCTCGGCAGCCACGGCGCGGTTCTCGCCGCCGCCCGCGAGGGCCTCGGCGTCACCCTCATCCACAGCGACGCCCTGGCTCAGGACCTGGAATCCGGTCTGCTGCAAATACTCCCGGTCGACGGCACCCCCATGGACCGCCCCTGGCACGCCATCACCACCCGCACCCCGACCCCAACCACCCGCCTGTTCCTCGCCCACATCCTCGACCCCACCGAAGTCGGCCCGCACGCCTTCCACACCGGTTGATCGCGCGGATGCTGGACGTGGACGACGTGCGGTGGAGCTGGGACGGTTCGGCAAGCTGAATGTCCGCCGTCCAAGACAACCGACGGAGGATGTGGCGGTAAAGGACTCCTGTGGAGTGATCTGCCTCACCCTACTGTCACAACGATCGATCGCGCGGTGTCTGGTGGCCGAACCCCTTTTGAATCTGAGGAGATGCCATGGCTGGGAAAACCGATGTGGTCGTAATCGGAGGCGGATACGCCGGTGTGATGGCGGCCAACCGACTCACGCAGCGTGATGACGTGGCAGTGACTCTGATCAACCCGCGCCCGAGCTTCGTCGAACGGATCCGCCTGCATCAGCTGGTGGCCGGGACCCATGCCGCGGTCGTCGACTATCGAGATGTGCTGGGCGAGCGTGGTCGGCTGGTGGTCGACACCGTGACCCGGATCGACGCTGCCATCCGCAGCGTGGAGTTGGCGGGCGGTGGCACGGTCGGCTACGACTACCTGGTCTACGCGGTGGGCAGTGGCAGCGCCGACGCGCGGGTGCGAGGAGCGGCCGAGTTCGCCTATCCGCTCGCCACTTTGGAGGAGGCGCAGCGGCTGCGACGGGTCATCGACGCCGCGCCGGCCACGGCCGCTGTGACGGTGGTCGGCGCCGGTCCGACCGGCATCGAGACCGCTGCCGAGCTGGCCGAGCAGGGCCGCCGGGTCAACCTGGTGTGCGGTGCGGTGCTCGGCCCGTACCTGCACCCTCGGGGCCGGCGCTCGGTGGCCAAGCGGCTGGCAGAACTCGGTGTGACTGTGCTCGAAGGCCCCGACGCGACAGTGACGGCGGTGACACGCGATATCGTGCGGCTCGCCGGCGGTCACACGCTGTCGAGCGCGGTGACGATTTGGACGGCGGGGTTCGGCGTGCCGGACCTGGCCACCGGTAGCGGGCTGAGCACCGACGCCATCGGCCGTCTGCGCACCGACGAAACGCTGACGAGTGTGGACGATACGCACATCGTCGCGGCCGGGGATTCGGCGGCACCATCGGATCTGCCGTTCCGGATGAGCTGTCAGTCCGCCACGAGAATCGGCGCTCATGCCGCCGACACGGTGCTGGCCCGGATCGCGGGCGAGCAACCGGCGCCCATCAACCTGGGTTTCTTCGGCCAGTGCATCAGTCTGGGACGTCGCGCCGGCATCTTCCAGTTCGCCGACAAGGATGACACCGCGAACAGGTACTACGTGAGCGGCCGCCCTGGCGCAAAGCTCAAGGAGTTCGTGTGCAAGCACACCGTCAAGCATCTGGCGGACGAGGCACACAAGCCCGGCTCGCTCACGTGGGTCACCGATGACAAGCGCCGGCAACTACTGGAAACCACCCGTGGCGAGACACTGCCCACCTGCTGAAGACAGCCTGACCACGCAACGGTCAAGGCCCGCTCGACTCCGGCGAGATCCTGTGTGGTTCTTACCAGAACGCCTTCGCCGCTGGTGACGTGAACCGTATCGGCACCGGTTGATCGCGGAGGGTCGGGCGGTGGAGTCCGGGGGGCACGACACCCGGACTCCACCCGACTGGCGATCAAATGATCGCGCAGGATATCGGCGGAATTCGCCATTGCGATGATTGTGGCCCAAATACGGCCCCAGCAGCATGTTTCGCTGTTACGAGCCGGTGAATATCGTGTTCCCTGACGGCCCGTTTCGACCTGGAGATTCTATCGGAGGGCACCGCCGCGCCTACCAGGGGACCGTGCCGAACGAGGGCGCACGGCTGTGCCAGACTGGCGCGCATGACTGGTGGGGAAGCGTTGATTTCGAATGTGTCCGATACCGCGCGGTGGGTGGCCGCCTACCGCGCCATCGAGACTGCCCGCACGGATGCGCTGTTCGATGATCCGCTCGCCGATCGGCTCGCCGGGGAACGCGGACACGCCATGGTCGCGGCCGCTCCGCGGATCATGCGCGGCGGCTGGCCGGTGGTCACCCGGACCAAGCTCATCGACGACCTGATCGCGACCGCCATCGGCGAGGGCTGCGACCGGGTGCTGAATCTCGCTGCCGGACTAGACACCCGCCCTTACCGCCTAGACCTACCCGCCGACTTCGTCTGGGTGGAGGCCGATCTGCCCGCGCTCACCGCGGAGAAGGAGGCCGCCCTCGCCGACCAGAAGCCGCATTGCACGCTGATCCGCCGCGGTGTCGACCTCGCCGATCCGGCCGCGCTGGCGAAGTTCCTGGATACGGCGCTCGGCCCGCTCGGCCCCGAAAACTCGCCCGCCGCAAAGGCTTTGGTCCTCACCGAGGGGCTGCTGATGTACCTCGAAGAGGAGACGGTGCGCGCCATCGCGGCCGCCCTGGACCGACCCGAAATCAGCTGGTGGGTCATGGATGTCACCGTGTCGATGAAGCGCATGCGTTCCGGTTCGATGTTCGACAACGCCCCGCTGCGGTTCGAACCCGCGAACGGCATCCGCTTCTATGAGGATCTGGGCTGGCAACCCGTCGAGGTCGAGCATCTCCTCGTCCATGCCCGCAAACTCAACCGCGCCCCCTGGTATCTGCGCCCGTTCACCTACCTCCCCCAGCCCAACCCGCGCAAGCCGGGCCGCAACCCCTGGTCCGGCGTCGTCCGGTTCCAGCGCACATAGCGCACCCGTCAGTACCCCGCGACGACACCTGAACATATCGCGACCCGACTGCGGCGCGTCAGCTCCCGTCCAGTCGCTCACGCTTCGGTGGGGTTTCAGAACTGGCTGTGCTGGGAGTCGAAGGTCAGGACGCGGCCGCCCAGCAGGATCTGCGAGCCCGCGGCCAGGGTCGTCGGATGGTTCGGCATCGCACGGATCCACTCCTGATGCCCGGGCATCCTGATGTACGTACCGTTCGCCGACCCCTGGTCGACCACGGTCACCTCCCATTCGACGAGCCGAATCTCCACATGCGCCCGCGACATTCCCCCCGACCGGTCCGGCAACCGAATCGGTCGCGCACCCCGCCTTACCGCGGCCGCATGCTCGGGTTCGCGCCCGAGGACGATGTCATTATCGAGCACGAACGACGTCCCGTCATCGAGCATCAACAACCCGAGCGGCGGCCGAACCCCCTCGGTCAACACGCAGGTCAACTGATCCATCCGAATCCCGCACACCGCACAGAACGACACCCGCGGATCATTCAGATGCTGCCGCGAACACATGAATCCCCGCACAACAATCCCACCCCCCTCGGGCAGCACCACCGGAACCACGCCGCCGGTCCGAACCGGCACCGGGATGGGCACATTCGGCACCAACGTATCCACATCGGTCTCCGGATCGCGCACGCCGTCCGACGACGACTCGTGCTCCGCCGATGCCCCGGCCCCCGCGTTGTCAACTTCCGGTAGCTGCGAACCACCTTCACCGCTCGACTTCCGCACAGCAGGTGCGCGATCCGACGCCGGCACCCCGAACCACAGCACCGCCCCGGCCCCCGGCACCGTCCCCTGACCGAGCCCGGCGATACCGCGCCCCGGTAGCGTGACCGCACTGTCCCCGTCCTCGTCCACGAACAACCCCACCCCGACATCGGGTGCCGGAATAACCACCCGATCCACCGTGAACCCGGCGTCCCTGCCGTGCAACACCTCCGAGCGATCCGAGCCCTCCAGCACCGCACTCACCCGACCGTGCAGGAACAATGCCACCCCGCCCGCGCTCGGTGTGATCACCCCGAACTCCACCTGATCCTCGTCGGCCAGATTCATCAACCACGTGGTGGCAAGGCGTGCAAACATGCGCCCGGTGCGTCGCTTCTCCTTGGCTCCCGCCTCCCGAACCAGCTCTAGCAGCGCCGTCATCGTCCGGCCCGCAGGCGATTCCGCAGTCGCGGCGACATCGGCGCGATGGGCGACCACCACGACAACGCCACCGGCGTTCGCGATCAGATGCGTACCACCCGCCAACACCTCGAGCTGCGGATCGGTCACAGGAATCGACCACCCCGGAACCGCCACCGGTGGAACACCACCCGCATCGGCCCGTTCACGATGAGCCAGAACACGATCCAGGTGACGATGAACTGGATGAGGAAAGCCGTCAGTGCGGGGTGCAGCGCACGCGGCAGCACGATCGTCGTGTAGTGCACGAGGACCCACATCAGCGCCGCCTCGTTGAGGATCGTCCAGAAGCCGAAGAGCGTCGGCCAGTCCTTCTCCCACCGGAACTGCTGCAGAAAATGGTAGAGCAACTCCCACAGCACGCCCATGAGTACAGTCGCGAGCAGCACCGACAACGTCACGCGATAGGCCTGCCCCACGGACAGCGAGCCGGTCGGCAAGACTGGCGTGATGATCAGCGCGACAAGGAATCCGAGGATGCCGAGCGCGAGGACACGGGTCTGAATCCGCCCGTTCAAGGTAAGCAACATCGGTTCAGATCTTCTTGTTCGTCGCCCACAACCACCATTGCCGCGTCGAGCGCAGCGGTCCCATGCGCTCGCAGAAACCCAGCGCCGCAAGGTCGTCCGCGATCTCCTGCGCCGCGATCTGCAAGCCGAGGAAGGTATCCACACCCGGAAACGGACCACCCAGCGTCGCGCTACCCGATGCATAGATGCGTCCGCTGCCACTTCGCGTGCCGATCAATTCGAAGGTGGTCGCCACATCCATCCGCCCCACCGGATTACGACCGGCCCCGGCATGATCGAGCAGATCCGCCAGCAACCGGTGCTCGCGCACGTCGGCCTCCAACCCGGTGCAGTCGATGATGTAGTCGGCCGAGGTGTCGAAGGGCTCGGTCAGCGGCGGAAACGGCAGCGGCGCGGTCGGATCCGGCACGATTGTCGTGATCACCCCGCCCCGCCCCGGCGTGGGCCGCAGATCGCGCGCCGTACCCGCCATCACCTGATACCAGCCTTCCTTGCGACCACGCCGCAACTGCTCCTGCCAATAGTCGCGGATAGGCGTGCTCGTACCGCCCATCTCCTGGTACGCCCGCGCCCGCTGTTCCCCTTGCAGCGTGCGCATTTTCGCCTTGAGCTGCCCGCCCCACACCGACTTCGGATAGTTGAATCCCTGATAGGACCAGCCGTCACCGGACTTGCGCCGGTTGAACGGATTCGACCCTTGCGCCTTGCCCACATAGTGACGGAACAGATGCAGGATCTGCGTATTCAGCCGAAGGTTGTCGCGGTCGTCGATAATCCGCTGCAACACCCGACTGGCCACGATGCCGCTGCCGCGGATCATCACCGTCCCCGGCCTGCGCTGCAACGCCTGATAGACGTGCTCATGCGGTTCATAGGCATTCACCACCCGGGTCGGATCGCGATACTTCTCCCGATACTCCTGCAGATCGGGCAGCAACTTCAGCCCCGGATATCCCACGCCCACATGGACATACGTACTGCGAAACGCGATCCGCTTGGTCGGCGTCGCGCCGGCGGGCGGGGTCAGAATCGTGAAATATCCTCCGCCGTAGCGTTTGCGCACCATGCGTACATGCCCTTTGCGCAACGACCCGGCATACCCGATCCGATGGAACTCGCGCTCCATCGAAACGAACGCCTGCCCGGCCCTTGGCGTGTAGTAATTGGCGAAGATCGGCTCGGTGAACACATTCCACAGCGGCCGAATCGTCTTCTCCGCCAATGCCTCACGCACCGCATAGGACGGAAACCCCCAGATATTGTCCGGCATCGACGCCGAGTCACTGCGCAACCGCTCCCCGCGCGGAATCTGCGACACCCGCGTCAGATACTCATACGACGACCACGGCACCTCCTGGGGCCCGAGCACCGCCATCGATGCCGCCGGCACACCGTAGATCCGCAGGGTGTCATAGGTGACGAAGGATCCGATCCCGCTGCCGATCGTCACGAACCCAACGTCCACCACCGGAATCCCCGCCCGGCCCACCATCTCATCGGTCCACACGTCGGTTTCGACGAGTTCCCGGGTGATATCTCCCCGCATTTTCCGGATGCTACCGGCCCGAACTTGGCAAAGGCTTGCGATCGGCTTGTCCGACTCGCGCCGCCGATCTGGGGCAACCTGCCACGCCGCACCCCCTCGCCGACGTACCATCCCTGCGTGGCCGACGCGATTCGTTCCACCCCGCTGCGGGTTCTGGTCTATAGCAACGACGCCGATACCCGGCGTCAAGTGATGCTGGCGCTGGGCAGACAGCCGCACCCCGAACTGCCGGCCTTCGAATACCTCGAGGTGGCGACCGCACCCGTGGTCATCGAGCAGATGGACGCGGGCGGTATCGACCTGGCCATCCTGGACGGCGAATCCGCCCCGGCAGGTGGGCTCGGCATCGCCAAACAGCTCAAGGACGAGATCGACCAGTGCCCGCCGGTTCTGGTGCTCACCGGCCGCCCCGACGATGCCTGGCTCGCGAACTGGTCGCGCGCCGAGGCCGCGGTGGCGCATCCGATCGATCCGATCCGGCTCACCGAGGCCGTCGTCGCGGTGCTGCGCAACCGCACCGCGGCCTGACCGAATTTCGCCGATAACCCCTAGTCGCCGCGCCGTGCCCGCGTCTTTCGGACGCGGGCACTCGAATGTCACGTGACGGGGCAATCGCTCAGCGATCCGACGGGTCGGATTACCCCCGATTCAGTCATAAATAGCAGTCCCGTTTTCGATCAAAGACCCCAATCGAATAAACGGTCGACCCCGCGCGTCAGTTGTAGGCTGTGCCGTAGCTCACATGAGCGCGGGCCTCGATATGACGGACCCGCGCGGTGCGAGCAGGCCATGAGGCGAGTCTGACCGAGGCGGACAACGACGTCAGCCCGCCTCGGAAGCTGCCGTCATGAACTCCGACGCCGACATCCCACACCCCGGCGCCGTCGGGACATGACGCCCAACCGCCAGCTACAGCTCGCAAGGAGGGGAAGTGCAGTCGTGAATATCGAGATGCCCACTCTGGTCCTCGGCGCGGTCGCCGCCGCGTTCGCGGTGTTCTCCATCATCCTCTCGGCCCTCGTCGGCCCGAAGCGCTACAACCGCGCCAAACAAGAGGCCTACGAGTGCGGCATCGAACCGACACCGCACGCCGTCGCGGGCGGGCCGGGAAACGTTACCGGACAACGGTTTCCGGTGAAGTACTACCTCACCGCCATGCTGTTCATCATCTTCGATATCGAGATCGTGTTCCTCTACCCGTGGGCTGTCCACTTCGATGCGCTCGGTCTCTTCGGTCTGGTCGCGATGGCGCTGTTCATCTTCAACGTCTCCGTGGCCTACGCCTACGAATGGCGCCGCGGCGGTCTCAGCTGGGACTGATCGCCCATACGCATTGGCCCACAAGGTATTTCGCCTCGGGGGCGGTACGCACAGTGGAAGTGGAGAGTTAGTCGAACATGGGTCTCGAGGAAAAACTGCCCAGCGGCTTCCTGCTGAGCACGGTAGAAGATTTCGCCGGATACCTGCGCAAGGGCTCGCTGTGGCCCGCCACCTTCGGTCTGGCCTGCTGCGCCATCGAGATGATGGCCACCGGCGCTGGACGTTTCGATATCGCCCGATTCGGCATGGAGGCGTTCCGGGCCTCGCCGCGGCAGGCCGATCTGATGATCGTCGCGGGCCGGGTCAGCCAGAAGATGGCACCGGTACTGCGTCAGGTCTACGACCAGATGACCGAACCGAAATGGGTGCTGGCCATGGGCGTCTGCGCGTCCTCGGGCGGCATGTTCAACAACTACGCCATCGTGCAGGGCGTGGACCATGTGGTGCCGGTCGACATCTACCTGCCCGGCTGCCCGCCGCGGCCGGAGATGCTGTTGAACGCGATCCTGACACTGCACGCCAAGATTCAGCAGATGCCGCTCGGGGTCAATCGCGAGGAGGCCATCCGCGCCGCCGAGCAGGCCGCGCTGGCCTCCACGCCGACCATCCGAATGGAGGGCCTGCTGCGATGACCTTCGATTCCCCCGACAATACCGAGACCGGGACGCCGCAGGAGTTCGTCGACGCCGCGGCCACCGCCGGTCCGGAAGGCACTCCGCCGGAGCCACAATCGCCATCGGCCGAGGTGATCGGTGTGCGACGCGGGATGTTCGGTGTCAGCGGCACGGGCGACACCTCCGGGTACGGACGCCTGGTCCGCCCGGTGACGCTGCCCGGCAGCACCCCCGCGCCCTACGGCGGCTACTTCGACGAGATCGTCGTCGAATTGCATGCCGCGCTCGGCGCGGTCGGTACCCGCTGGGACAGCGCCATCGAGAAGGTGATCGTCTTCCGCGGCGAACTCACCCTGCACGTGCGGCGTGCGCACCTCGTGACGGTCGCAAAGGCGTTGCGTGACTATGCCGCATTGCGTTTCGAGCTGTGCCTGGGCGTGAACGGCGTGCACTATCCCGAGGACGAGGGCCGCGAATTGCACGCGGTGTACCACCTCATGTCCATCACCCATAACCGGCGCCTGCGCGTGGAGGTCTCCGCGCCGGACGCCGACCCGCATATCCCGTCGCTGTTCAGCGTGTACCCGACCACCGACTGGCATGAGCGGGAAACCTACGACTTCTTCGGCATCCTCTTCGACGGCCACCCCTCGCTGACCCGCATCGCGATGCCCGACGACTGGCGTGGCCACCCCCAGCGCAAGGACTACCCGCTCGGCGGGATCCCGGTCGAGTACAAGGGCGCGCGCATTCCGCCGCCCGACGAGCGGAGGGCGTACAAGTAATGAACGACATCGACACCCGGCCCGGCGTCAACAACGACACCGGGCCCCAGCCCGACGACAAATCACAGCCTGCCGGCACGCCGCGGACGGAGCCAACCGTGGTCACGGTGGCGGGCCAGGACTGGGACGCGGTCACCGAAACGCTGGACGGCGCGGGCGAAGAACGCATCGTCGTCAATATGGGTCCGCAGCATCCCTCCACGCACGGCGTGCTCCGGCTCATCCTGGAGATCGAGGGCGAGACGGTCACCGAGGCCCGCTGCGGCATCGGCTACCTGCACACCGGCATCGAGAAGAATCTCGAATTCCGCAACTGGGCGCAGGGCACCACGTTCGTGACCCGGATGGATTACCTCTCGCCGTTCTTCAACGAGACGGCCTACTGTCTCGGCGTCGAGCGGTTGCTCGATATCGAGGATCAGATTCCCGAGCGCGCCACCATCGTGCGCGTCATGCTCATGGAGCTCAACCGGATCTCCTCACATCTGGTGGCGCTGGCGACCGGCGGCATGGAACTGGGCGCACTCACTCCGATGCTGTTCGGCTTCCGGGAACGCGAACTGATCCTGGACGTCTTCGAGACCATCACCGGCCTGCGCATGAACCACGCCTACATCCGGCCCGGCGGCCTCGCCCAGGACCTGCCCGATGACGGGGTCGCCAAAGTCCGTGAGCTGCTTGCCCTTTTGCCCAAGCGGCTGCGCGATATGGACCATCTGCTCACCCAGAACCCGATCTGGAAGGCGCGCACCCAGAACATCGGCTATCTGGACCTCACCGGCTGCATGGCCCTCGGCATCACCGGCCCGGTGCTGCGCTGCACCGGCCTGCCGCACGACCTGCGCAAGGCCGCACCGTACTGCGGTTACGAGAATTATGAATTCGACGTCCCCACCACCACCGGCTGTGACTGCTACGGCCGCTACTGGATTCGGGTTGCGGAGATGAAGGAGTCGCTCAAGATCGTCGAGCAGTGCCTGGACAAGCTGCGGCCAGGACCGGTGATGGTGGACGACAAGAAGATCGCCTGGCCCGCCGATCTGCAACTGGGCCCGGACGGACTCGGCAACTCCCCCAAGCACATCGGCCGCATCATGGGCACGTCCATGGAGGGGCTCATCCACCACTTCAAACTCGTCACCGAGGGCATGCGGGTCCCGGCGGGGCAGGTGTATGTGGCGGTCGAATCGCCGCGCGGCGAACTCGGTGTGCATATGGTCAGCGACGGCGGCACCCGCCCGTATCGGGTGCACTATCGCGACCCCTCGTTCACGAATCTGCAAGCGGTGGCGGCGATGTGCGAGGGCGGTATGGTCGCCGACGTCATCGCCTCCGTTGCCAGCATCGACCCTGTCATGGGCGGAGTGGACCGATGACCGAAATTCTGTTGAAGCTTTCCGCCCGGCCCCAGCCGTTCGCGCCCTTTGTGCGCCAGCGGCTGGAGGTCGATGCGAAGGAGATCATCGCCCGGTACCCGGAGCCGCGCTCGGCGCTGCTGCCACTGCTGCATCTGGTGCAGGCCGAGGAGGGTTGTGTCACCGGCACCGGCATCGAATTCTGTGCCGAGCAACTGGGATTGACCGGCGCGGAGGTCACCGCGGTGGCCACCTTCTACTCGATGTACCGGCGCACCCCCACCGGCGACTACCACGTCGGTGTCTGCACCAACACCCTCTGCGCGGTGATGGGCGGCGACGCCATCCTCGAAACGCTGCAGCGTCGCCTCGGTATCGGGCACGGCGAGACCACACCGGACGGGGCGATCACCCTCGAGCACATCGAGTGCAACGCCGCCTGCGATTTCGCGCCGGTGGTGATGGTCAACTGGGAGTTCTTCGACAACCAGACCCCGGAATCGGCTGCCGCACTGGTGGATTCGCTGCGCAGGGGCGAGCAGGTGACGCCGACGCGCGGTGCGCCGCTGTGCACGTTCAGGCAGACCGCGCGCATCCTGGCCGGATTCCCGGACGAACGTCCCGGTGTCCTGGACGGCGCGGCGGGCGAACCGACGCTGGCCGGGCTGCGCATCGCGCGGGAACAGAATATGCAAGCGCCGGAACCGAATTCGGAGGGCGTGTGATGACACTGACTCCCGTACTCACCCGGTACTGGGACGACCCGCGGTCGTGGACCATCGAGCACTACCGCGGCCACGACGGCTACCAGGCGCTGCGCAAAGCCTTGCGCATGCAACCCGATCAGGTCATCCAGACCATCAAGGACGCTGGCCTGCGCGGCCGCGGCGGCGCAGGGTTCCCGACCGGCATGAAATGGAGCTTCATCCCGCAGGGCACCGGGCCGGATGGCGTCACCAAGCCGCACTACCTAGTGGTCAACGCCGACGAGTCGGAACCCGGTACCTGCAAGGACATTCCGCTCATGCTCGCCACCCCGCACACGCTCATCGAGGGCGTCATCATCGCCTCCTACGCGATTCGGGCGGCGCACGCGTTCATCTATGTGCGCGGTGAGGTTGTTCCGGTGCTGCGGCGACTGCAGGCCGCGGTGGCCCAGGCGTATGCGGCCGGATTCCTCGGCAAGAACATTCTCGGCTCCGGCTACGACCTGGAACTGATCGTGCACGCCGGGGCAGGCGCGTATATCTGCGGTGAGGAAACCGCGCTGCTGGATTCGCTCGAGGGTCGGCGCGGCCAGCCGCGGCTGCGGCCGCCGTTTCCCGCCGTCGCAGGCTTGTACGCCTGCCCGACGGTGGTCAACAACGTCGAATCCATCGCCAGCGTGCCGCCGATCATCCTCAACGGCACCGCCTGGTTCCGGTCCATGGGCAGTGAGAAGTCCCCGGGCTTCACGCTCTACTCGCTGTCGGGCCATGTCGCCCGGCCCGGTCAATACGAGGCGCCACTGGGCATTACGCTGCGCGAACTGCTCGGCTATGCCGGTGGCGTGCGCGCCGGACATCAGGTGAAATTCTGGACGCCCGGTGGTTCGTCGACGCCGCTGTTCACCGACGAACACCTCGACGTGCCGCTGGACTACGAGGGTGTCGCCGCAGCCGGATCCATGTTGGGCACCAAGGCATTACAGATCTTCGACGACACCACCTGCGTGGTGCGCGCGGTGCTGCGCTGGACCGAGTTCTACGCCCACGAATCCTGCGGCAAATGCACGCCATGCCGAGAGGGCACCTACTGGCTGGTCCAATTACTGAAGCGCATCGAGGCGGGCCGAGGCACCGAATCGGACCTGGAGAAGCTTCTCGATATCAGCGACACGATCAACGGTAAGTCGTTCTGCGCACTCGGCGACGGCGCGGCCAGCCCGATCCTGTCCTCACTGAAGTACTTCCGCCAGGAATACCTCGACCATCTGCGGCTCGACGGCTGCCCGTTCGATCCCGCGCGATCCACCGCCTGGGCCGAAGGAGTGCAATGAGTACAGCATCGCGCAGCGATTCGATGGGGGGTGGTGGCCGGGTGACGGGTGGGCCCGCCACGGTTAATACCAACGCAAGCGGGCTGGTTCCGGCCGACCTGGTCACCGTCACCATCGACGACACCCAGGTCAGCGTGCCCGCGGGCACCCTGCTGATCCGGGCCGCCGAACTGATCGGTATCCAGATCCCGCGCTTCTGCGACCATCCGCTGCTGGATCCGGTCGGCGCGTGCCGTCAGTGCCTGGTCGAGGTGGAGGGCCAGCGCAAACCGGTCGCCTCCTGCACCATGGCCGTCGCCGACGGCATGATCGTGCGCACACAGCTGACTTCACCCGCTGCCGATAAGGCGCAGGAAGGGGTGATGGAACTGCTGCTGATCAACCATCCCCTCGACTGCCCCGTCTGCGATAAGGGCGGCGAATGTCCGCTGCAGAACCAGGCGATGTCCAGCGGTCGGCCCGAGACCCGATTCGACGGCGTGAAACGCACCTATCCCAAGCCGATTCCGCTCTCGACAGCGGTACTGCTGGACCGCGAACGCTGTGTGCTGTGCGCGCGCTGCACCCGCTTCTCACAGCAGGTCGCAGGGGATCCGTTCATCGAACTGATGGATCGCGGTGCGCTCGAGCAGGTCGGCACCGCGCAGGCCGAACCGTTCGACTCCTACTTCTCCGGCAATACCGTGCAGATCTGCCCGGTGGGCGCGCTCACCGGCACCAGCTACCGATTCCGGGCCCGCCCGTTCGACCTGGTCTCCAGCCCGAGCGTCTGCGAGCACTGCGCCTCCGGTTGTGCGCAGCGCACCGACCATCGGCGCGGAAAGATATTGCGCCGCTTGGCCGGTGACGATCCGCAGGTCAATGAGGAGTGGAACTGCGATAAGGGCCGGTGGGCATTCAACTACGCGACCGAACGCGACCGGCTCACCACACCGCTGGTGCGCGGCTGGGACGGCAACCTCGCCCCCGCATCCTGGTCCGAGGCGCTGGCCGCGGCCGCGGAGGGTCTGGCCTCGGCCTTCGGCAGCGCGGGTGTGCTGGTCGGCGGTCGTGTCACCGAGGAAGACGCCTACGCCTACGCAAAGTTCGCGCGAATCGCGTTGGGCACCAATGACATCGACTTCCGTGCCCGGGTGCACTCGGTCGAAGAGGCGGACTTCCTCGCCGCCCGCGTCGCGGGGCAGGGCGTCACCGTCGACTACGACGCGCTGGAGAACGCACCGGTGGTGCTGCTCGCCGGACTCGAACCCGAAGAGGAGTCGCCGATCATCTATCTGCGGCTGCGCAAGGCCGCACGCAAGCGCGGCATGCCGATCTTCTCGCTGGCCGCCTACTCCTCGCGCGGACTGGACCGGATGTCGGGCACCCTGTTGCAGGCCGTGCCCGGTGCCGAACCCCATCTGCTCGATGCCCTGCGCACCGGTGAGATCGCCGCGGACTCCGCTGCTCTGGCGACGGCCGCGCAGCTGCTGCGTCAGCCCGGTGCGGTGGTCCTGGTCGGCGAACGGATGGCCGGAATATCCGGTGCGTTGTCGGCCGCGGTCCGGCTCGCCGACGAGACCGGTGCCGCACTGGCCTGGGTGCCGCGGCGCGCCGGTGAGCGCGGTGCGGTCGAGGCGGGGGCGCTGCCGGGCCTGCTGCCCGGTGGCCGACCCCTGGTGGATCCCCGTGCGCGCCAAGAGGTTCGGGCGGTCTGGAACGTCCCGGACCTGCCGGTCACCGTCGGGCGCGATACCGCGGCCATCCTCGAGGCCGCACCCAGCTTGGGCGCGCTGGTCATCGGCGGGGTCGATATCGCCGATCTGCCGGATCCGCAGGCCGCACTCGACGCCATCGATGCCGCGCGTTTCGTGGTCAGCCTGGAGCTGCGGCACAGCGCGGTCACCGATCGCGCCGATGTCGTCTTCCCGGTGGCCTCGGCAATGCAGAAGTCCGGCACCTTCCGCACCTGGGAGGGCCGGCCGCGCCCATTCGATGCCGCACTGGGTGACTCGATGGTGCGCCGCGAACCCGCACCGCTGTCGGATCAGCGCGTGCTGCAGGCAATCGCCGGCGAGATGAAGGTGGCGCTCGGACTCCCCGACACCGCGGCCGCGCGCGCCGAACTCGCCGAACTCGGCGCCTGGGACGGCCCCCCGGTCGCCGCGCCCGCGCATCGGCCGCATCCGGTCACCCAGCCGAATCCGGGCGCCGCGATCCTGTCCGGCTGGCGGATGCTGCTGGACCAGGGGCGTATGCAGGACGGCGAGCCGAATCTGGCGGGTGTCGCGCGACCGCCGGTGGTGCGCCTGTCCCCCGCCACCGCGGCCGAAATCGGTGCGGCCGACGACGATGCGATCGTCGTCGCCACCGACCGCGGCACCGTCACGCTGCCGCTGCTGATCACCGATCTGCCCGATCGGGTGGTGTGGCTGCCGTTGAACTCGCCGGGCTGCTCGGTCAACGAACAGCTCGTCACCCAGCCGGGCGGTGTGGTGCATCTGCATCGCGCCGACGAGAGGATGAAGGAACACCGCCATGAGTGATCTCTCTCTTTTCGGCCACGACCCGCTGTGGCTCGTCATCGGGAAATCCCTGGCGATCTTCGCCTTCCTACTGCTCACGCCGATGATGGCGGTGTATCTGGAACGCAAGATCGTGGCGTGGATGCAGATGCGCGTCGGCCCGAACCGCGTCGGTCCCAAGGGCACGCTGCAGAGCATCGCAGACGGCGTGAAGATGGCGCTGAAGGAAGACATCGTCCCGGCCATCGTCGATAAGCCCATTTTCATTCTCGCGCCGGTCATTTCGGTGGTGCCCGCATTCATGGCGTTCGCGGTCATCCCGTTCGGGCCGCAGGTGTCGATCCTGGGGCATCAGACCGCCTTGCAACTCACCGATCTGCCGGTGGCGGTGCTCTATATCCTCGCCATCACCTCGATCGGCGTGTACGGCATCGTGCTGGCGGGCTGGTCGTCCGGTTCTACGTATCCGCTACTGGGCGGGCTGCGTTCGACCGCGCAGGTGATCTCCTACGAGATCGCGATGGCGCTGTGCTTCGCCACGGTCTTCCTGCTCGGCGGCACCATGGCCACCTCCGGCATCGTGCGGGCGCAGGAGGGCACCTGGTATGTGTTCCTGCTGCTGCCGTCGTTCCTGATCTACTGCGTCTCAATGGTCGGTGAGACCAACCGCGCGCCATTCGACCTGCCCGAGGCCGAGGGCGAGCTGGTCGGCGGCTTCCACA
The DNA here is from genome assembly GCF_048910785.1 of Nocardia nepalensis. Taxonomy (NCBI): domain Bacteria; kingdom Bacillati; phylum Actinomycetota; class Actinomycetes; order Mycobacteriales; family Nocardiaceae; genus Nocardia; species Nocardia nepalensis. The sequence goes on from NZ_JBKBET010000031.1 coordinate 366,670, forward strand.
CCGAGTACTCCTCACTCAAATTCGCCATGTTCATGATGGCCGAATACATCAACATGGCAACGGTTTCCGCGCTGGCGACCACGCTGTTCCTCGGCGGCTGGCATGCGCCGTTCCCGATCAACCTGTGGGACGGCGCGAATTCCGGGTGGTGGCCGGTGCTGTGGTTCACGGCCAAGATGTGGACGTTCCTGTTCGTATTCATCTGGTTGCGCGGCACCCTGCCCCGCCTGCGCTACGACCAGTTCATGAATCTCGGCTGGAAGCTGCTGATTCCGACCTCGCTGCTGTGGGTGATGCTGGTCGCCACGGCCCGAGTGCTGCAGAACGAGGGCTATAACATTCAGACGCCGTTCCTGGTGATCGGCGGGCTGGTCATCTCCGGACTGATGGTCCTGATGTTCCTGCGGGCCGGACGCAGGCAGGTCGCGCCGCCGACGGTCGAGCAGCCGAGCGAGCCGGGTGCGGTCTTCCTCGGCTTCCCGACGCCACCGCTGCCGGATCCATCGACGCGGCGTCCGGAGCCTCAGCCGGGACTGCTGGAACCGTTGACGGGCTTCGCGGTCACCTTCCTGACCATGTTCAAGAAGCCCAATACCGAGTCCTATCCGGAGCAGAAGGTGCCGACCGCGCCGCGCTATCACGGCCGTCACCAGCTCAACCGGCACCCGGACGGTCTGGAGAAGTGCATCGGCTGCGAGCTGTGTGCGTGGGCCTGCCCCGCGGACGCGATCTACGTCGAGGGCGCGGATAACACCGAGACCGAACGCTTTTCGCCCGGCGAACGCTACGGGCAGGTCTACCAGATCAACTATCTGCGCTGCATCGGCTGCGGATTGTGCATCGAGGCGTGTCCGACCAGGGCGCTGACCATGACCAACGACTACGAGATGGCCGATGACAACCGCGCCGACCTGATCTACGAGAAGGATCGGCTGCTCGCCCCGCTGCAGCCCGGTATGACCGCGCCGCCGCATGCGATGTATCCCGGTGCCACCGAGGGTGATTACTACCGCGGCAACGTCCCGGGCGGTGAAAGCGGTTCGGAGACATCGCATTCCGAGACCGGCAGGGCGCCCGCCGCGGCGGGCGCGGAAGGAGGCGCGCGGTGACCGAATTGATCCTGGCCGCCGAGCCATTGACCCACACCTCCACCGGTGAGGCCGTCCAATTCTGGATCCTCGGCCCGCTCGCGGTGATCGGGGCGCTCGGCATGGTGTTCGCGGGCAAGGCCGTGCATTCGGCGATCTGCCTGGCCGCCACCATGATCGCGCTCGCCACCTTCTATATGGCCCAGGACGCGCTGTTCCTCGGTGTCGTGCAGATCGTCGTCTACACCGGCGCGGTCATGATGCTGTTCCTGTTCGTGCTCATGCTGGTCGGCGTCGACTCCCCGGAATCGCTCGGGGAAACGCTGCGCGGGCAGCGGCTCGCCGCGGGCACGGTCGGCCTCGGGTTCGGGCTGCTGCTGATCAGCGGTATCGCCAACGGCATCCGCAACTCCGGAATCACCTATCCGGCAAAGGGATTCGCGTATCAGCAGGTGATCGGCCAGCTCGCCGAGCTGATCTTCGTCCGATATGTGTGGGCCTTCGAACTCACCGGCGCGCTGCTCATCACCGCGACCATCGGCGCGATGATCCTGGCGCACCGGGAGAACTTCGGACAGCGACTGGATCAGCGCGAGCTCTCTCGCCGGCGGTTCCGCAGCGCCTATGACCCGGACCGTCCCTCCGATCGGGCCACGCCACTGCCGACGCCCGGTGTGTACGCCAGGCACAACGCGGTCGATATCCCGGCCCGACTGCCGGACGGTTCATTCGAAGAACTGTCGGTCAGCACCATCCTGCGACACCGCCGCACCAGGGCGCTCACGGAGGCGGCGGTGATCTCGGTCGGCGCGCCCCCGACCCGCGCGCCAGCGGCCCAGGAGCCCGAAACCCCCACCCGCGAGGCAGACGAGGAAGGCAAGCGGTGAATCCTGAGAACTACCTGTTCCTGTCCGCCCTGCTGTTCACCATCGGCGCGGCCGGTGTGCTGCTGCGGCGCAACGCCATCGTGGTGTTCATGTGCATCGAGCTGATGCTCAACGCGGTGAACCTCGCATTCGTCACCTTCGCCCGGCTGCATTCGAATCTGGACGGTCAGGTGTTCGCGTTCTTCACCATGGTGGTGGCCGCGGCCGAAGTCGTTGTCGGCCTGGCCATCATCATGACCATCTTCCGCACCCGCCGTTCGACCTCGGTCGACGACGCCAACCTGCTGAAGTTCTGACGTGGATACCGCAACGCTCTGGGTGCTGCCCGCACTGCCGCTGGCCGGTGCCGTCGTGCTGCTGCTGATCGGACGCTACAGCGACAAGTGGGGTCATCTGCTCGGCTGCGCCACCGCGCTGGCCTCGTTCGGCTTCGCCGTGGTCGCATTCCTGCATATGCACGGCCGCGACGATGCCGCCCGCGCGATCCACAAGAATCTGTTCAGCTGGGTCCCGGTCGACGGACTGCAGGTCGACTTCAGCCTCCAATTGGACCAGCTGTCAGTGTGTTTCGCACTGCTGATCACCGGGGTCGGATCGCTGATCCACATCTACTCGGTCGGCTATATGGGCCACGATCCGGGACGGCGGCGGTTCTTCGCCTACCTGAATCTGTTCCTTGCGGCCATGCTGCTGCTGGTGCTGGCGAACAACTACCTGGTGCTCTACCTCGGCTGGGAAGGCGTCGGCCTGGCGTCCTACCTGCTGATCGGGTTCTGGTATCACAAGCCGACCGCCGCGACCGCGGCCAAGAAGGCATTCGTGGTCAACCGGGTCGGTGATATGGGCCTGGCGATCGCCATGTTCACCATGTTCGCGACCTTCGGCTCGATCGACTTCGGCGCGGTGTTCGCGACCGCACCGCAGGCGAGCGAGGGCACGCTGACCGCGATCGGGTTGCTGCTGCTGCTCGCCGCATGCGGTAAGTCCGCACAGGTGCCACTGCAGTCCTGGCTCGGGGATGCGATGGAAGGTCCGACCCCGGTCTCCGCGCTCATCCACGCGGCCACCATGGTGACGGCGGGGGTCTACCTGATCGCCCGCTCCGGTCCGATCTTCGATCTCGCACCCAACGCGCGGCTCGGAGTGGTGCTGGTGGGTGCGGTGACCTTGCTGTTCGGTGCGATCGTCGGTTGCGCGAAGGACGACATCAAGAAGGCGCTCGCGGCATCCACCATGAGCCAGATCGGCTATATGGTGCTGGCCGCCGGCCTGGGACCGGCCGGATACGCGATCGCCATCATGCATCTGCTCACCCATGGCTTCTTCAAGGCGGGATTGTTCCTCGGGGCCGGATCGGTGATGCACGCGATGGACGACGAGACCGATATGCGCCGCTACGGCGGGCTGCGCAAGCTGCTTCCGGTCACCTACGCCACCTTCGGGTTCGGCTATCTGGCGATTATCGGGGTGCCGCCGTTCGCCGGGTTCTTTTCCAAAGACCGGATCATCGAGGCGGCGTTCAACCAAGGCGGCGCAAGCGGTTTCGCGTTGGGGACGGTGACGCTGTTCGGTGCGGGGCTCACCGCGTTCTATATGACGCGGGTGATGACGATGACCTTCTTCGGCGAACCTCGCTGGCCCGAACACTTACGCGGCTCCGCCGCGGGGGCCGACACACATCCGCACGAGGCACCGGCAGTGATGACGGGACCGATGATCCTGCTCGCCATTGGATCGGTCGCCGCGGGTGGGCTTTTCGTCTTCGGCTCGTCGCTGCAGAACTGGCTCGAGCCCGTTGTCGGGGCGCATCACGGCGAGGAGGTCGTGCCCGCGGGCGTCGTCACCGCACTCGCCCTGCTGGTGGTCGCGGTCGGCATCGGCGTCGCCTACCAGCAGTTCGCACAGCGCGAAGTGCCCGAGACCGCACCGGAAGCCGTATCGGCGCTCACCATCGCGGCCCGCAAGGACCTCTACGGCGATGCGTTCAACGAGGGCGTATTCATGCGGCCGGGCGCGTATCTGACCCGGTCGCTGGTATTCCTCGACAACCGCGGCATCGACGGCATCGTCAACGGAACCGCCGCATTGATCGGCGGACTGTCCGGGCGAATCCGCAGGGTGCAGTCCGGATTCGTACGGTCCTACGCCCTGTCCATGTTCACCGGCGCGGCCCTGGTGGCCGCGGCGCTATTGGCGGTGAGGCTCTGGTGAGTGCGTATTCCGGGTTGGCTGCACGGTTGCGTCCGGTAGCGGCGGTGCTCGTACCCGATGTGTCCATGTTCACCGGCGCGGCCCTGGTGGCCGCAGCCCTGCTGGCAGTGAGGCTCTGGTGAGTGACTTTCCCTGGTTGACCACGCTGTGGGTGTTGCCGGTCGTCGGCGCGGTGGCGGTGCTGCTGCTGCCCGCGTCCAGGCGCACGCTGGCCCGCGGGCTGGCATTCGGTGTCGCGTTGGTGGTGCTGGTGCTCGGCATCGTGCTGGCTGTGCGCTTCGAACCCGGTGGGGCGCAGTATCAGTTCGTCGAATCGCATGAGTGGATTCCGGCCTTCGGTGCGGGCTATACGCTCGGGTTGGACGGCATCGCGTTGGTGCTGGTGCTGCTCACCACGGCGCTGGTGCCGCTGCTGATTCTGGCCGGTTGGAACGACGAGCGTGAGGTCGGCAGCGGACGTCGGGTGTCGCACACCTACGTCGCCCTGACTCTGCTGGTCGAGGCGATGGTGCTGATTTCCTTTGTCTCGCTGGATATTCTGCTGTTCTACGTGTTCTTCGAGGCGATGCTCATCCCGATGTACTTCCTCATCGGCGGATTCGGGCCGCGCAGTGCGGATCTCGCGCATCGCCAGCAGCGTTCCCGGGCGGCGGTGAAGTTCCTGCTGTACAACCTGTTCGGCGGGCTGATCATGCTGGCCGCGGTGATCGGGTTGTACGTGCTCACCGCGCGGCAGGGGCTCGGGTCCGGTTCGTCGGGCACCTTCGACTTCCGCACGGTTGTCGCGGCGGCCAATGCCGGGCAGCTCGGTGCGGGTCCGGCGGTGCTGAATGCGCTGTTCCTCGGGTTCATGTTCGCGTTCGCTGTGAAGGCGCCGCTGTGGCCGCTGCACACCTGGCTGCCCGATGCGGCGGTGGCGGCGACGCCGTCGAGTGCGGTGCTGATGATGGCGGTGGTCGACAAGGTCGGCACCTTCGGCATGTTGCGGTATTGCCTGCAGCTGTTCCCGGATGCCTCGGGAACCTACGCGCCCCTTGTCATTACGCTCGCGGTGATCGGCATCATCTACGGTGCGCTGCTGGCCATCGGGCAGACCGACGTGATGCGCCTGATCGCCTACACCTCGATCTCACACTTCGGATTCATCATCCTCGGCATCTTCGCCATGACCAGCCAGGCGCAGTCGGGGGCGACGCTGTACATGGTCAACCACGGCATCTCGACGGCCGCACTGTTCCTGATCGCCGGATTCCTGGTGTCGCGCCGGGGAACGCGGGCCATCGCCGCCTACGGCGGGGTGCAGAAGGTGGCGCCGGTGTTGGCGGGCACCTTCCTCATCGCCGGTCTGGCCACGCTGTCACTGCCCGGTCTCGCGCCCTTCATCAGCGAATTCCTGGTGCTGCTCGGCACCTTCACGCGCTACGGGTTCGCGGCGGTGATCGCGACCGGCGCGCTGGTGCTGGCCGCGCTGTACGTGCTGTGGATGTACCAGCGGATGATGAACGGCCCGGTCAAGGAGGGCAACGAACGGCTCTACGATCTCCTCCCGCGCGAGCTGGCCGTGGTGGTGCCGTTGATCGCCGCGCTGCTGTTCCTCGGCATCTACCCGAAACCGGTGCTGGACTTCATCAACCCCGCGGTGGGCCAGACGCTCACCACCATCGGCGTCCACGATCCCGCGCCGAAGACGCCCGCGCTCCCCGAAGCAGGAACGGCCGGGGCCGATCACGGAGGTGCCCACAAATGACAGTGCTGCTCGCGGCCAGTGTGCCCGCGCCGAGCATCGAATACGCCGAGCTGTCGCCGATGCTGATCGTTTTCGGCGCCGCGGTGATCGGAGTGCTCGTGGAGGCGTTCGCGCCGCGCCGCTATCGCTATGCCATCCAAGTGCCTTTGGGACTGGCCGGATTGGTGGCGGCGCTGGTGGCGGTGGTGCGATTGTCGGGGACCAAGGCGACCGCGATGGTCGGTGCGGTCGCGGTCGATGGCGTGACGCTGTTCCTGCAGGGCACGATTCTGGTGGTGTCGATTCTGGCGCTGCTGTTCATGGCCGAGCGCGGTGCCGAGCCGCGGCCGCAGGGACGGTCCGGGCCCGGGACCTGGAGTCTGGCCGCGGCGACGGTCGGTAGCGGAGTGGACGCGTTCACCTCGCAGGCCTCCGCGGTGCCGGATAGCGCGGGTGAGATGGCCGCTGTCCGTGCGGGTGTCGCGACCACCGAGGTGTTCCCGCTGGCCATGCTCGCGATCGGCGGGCTGCTGCTGTTCCCGGCGTCGAATGATCTGCTGACCATGTTCGTCGCTTTGGAGGTGCTGTCGCTGCCGCTGTATCTGCTGTGCGGGCTGGCGCGGCGCAAGCGGCTGCTCTCCCAAGAGGCAGCGCTGAAATACTTTCTGCTCGGCGCGTTTTCGTCGGCGTTCTTCCTCTATGGGGTTGCGCTGCTGTACGGGCAGGCGGGCACCGTCAAGCTCGGCGGGATCGCCGATGCGATAACCCAGTATCCGCAGAACACCACCCTGGCGCTGCTCGGTGTGGCGATGCTGTCGGTGGGACTGTTGTTCAAGATCGGCGCGGTGCCCTTCCAGTCCTGGGTGCCCGATGTGTACCAGGGCGCACCGAGTGCGGTCACCGGATTCATGGCCGCCGCGACCAAGATCGCGGCCGTCGGCGCGCTGCTGCGGATCCTGCAGATCGCCGTCCCCGGGCTGCGCGACGACTGGCGGCCGGTGCTCGCCGCCATCGCCATCGCCACCATGGTCATCGGCGCGGTCATGGCCATTACCCAGACCGACGTCAAGCGGATGCTCGCCTACTCCTCGGTCGCGCACGCCGGTTTCATACTCACCGGTCTGGTCGCGGCCAATGACGCGGGCACCTCGGCCATCCTGTTCTACCTGCTGGCATATGGTCTCGGCACGCTCGGCGCGTTCGCGGTCGTCAGCCTGGTCCGCGACACCAACGGCGATGAAGCCACCGCCATGTCCCAATGGGCCGGTCTGGGCCGCCGCTCCCCGTGGCTGGCAACGATTTTCGCGCTCTTCCTGCTGTCATTCGCGGGCCTGCCCCTCACCGGCGGCTTCGTCGCCAAATTCGCGGTCTTCCAAGCCGCGGCCTCCGGCAACGCCACCTACCTGGTGATCGTCGGCGTCATCTCGAGCGCCATCGCCGCGTTCTTCTACATCCGCGTCATCGTCCTGATGTTCTTCACCGACCCACCCGCCGACGCCCCCACCGTCGTCACCCCATTCCTGACCACCGCGGTAGTCACCTTCACCGCCGGCGCCACACTCCTACTGGGCATCCTCCCCCAAATGCTGCTCGACCTGGCCGACCGCGCATCAACTTTCGCCCGCTGAGCCTCGCCCCGACACCGCCGCCCCCTTTCCGAGGTGCGGCGGTGTTCGTTACGTTTCCGGTCGTAAGCGGCTTGCGACTGCGTTGAGCGCCATCCGCCAGCCGCGGAATCCCGGTGGGCTGGAATAGGAATGGGCGGTGCGATTCAGTGCAGGTATGACGCTCCGTTGACGTTCAGGACCGCGCCGGAGCTCCACGTGGCTTCCGGGGAGGCGAGGTAGCGTACGGCCGAGGCGATTTCCTCGGGTTGGGCGACGCGATCGAAGGGGCTCTGGGCGCGGACTTCGTCGGTGACGCGGTGGGCGACGCGTTCGGTCGCCACGAAGCCGGGTGCCACCGACGCGACCGCGATCCCGTAGGGCGCCAAGTAGACCGCCAGCGATTGGCCGAGGGCGTGGACGCCCGCCTTGGTGGCGCCGTAGGCGGGGTAGTCGGGTTCGCCGCGGAACGCGCCACGGGAGCCGATATTGATGATCCGGCCGGGGACACCCTTGTCGATCATGTGGCGGGCAGCGCAAAAGGACACGTTCGCCGTACCGAACAGGTTGACGTCCACGGTCTTTCGCCAAACCTCCTGCCATTCGGCATATGAGGTTTTCGCGAGCGGATGCGCCAGATTCACCGCCGCATTGTTGACGAGCACATGTACGGTGCCGAGTGCCTCCACGGCCGCCGCAACAATCCCCTCGGCCGCCTCCGGCGCACCGATATCCCCGTCGACGAGCACATGCCCGTCACCTGGCAACCGCCGCAAAGTCTCCTCGGCATCGGCTCGCCCGGACGAGTAATGCACCGCCACCCGATCACCGTTCTCCGCGAACGCCACCGCGATCGCCCGCCCGATCCCGCGCGAAGCCCCTGTCACCAATACACCGCGACTCATCCGTTGATCACCATCCCACTACCCTGCCATCCTCGACGCGGTGTCGCCCGATGAGTCCACGCGAGCGCAGTCGGTCGGCAGCCGTACTGTCGTTGGTTGGGCCAAGTGCATGAACGTAACGGGCAAGTCCTGACAAATAGTCCAGTGACGTACCCGCTGTCCGGTGGAAACGTCATTGTCCGTGAAAGATGCGGTGCGGCACTCTGTTCGGTCGGCGCTTCGTGCCGGGAAGCTCGGCACGAATCGGGGCGGGTGGGCGGTGGCCGTCGCGCTGGGCATAGTGGCGGCCGGGTTCATCCAGCCCACCGCCGCGACGGCCGATAATCCGCCGGTGAGTGCGGCCGTGGATCGGCAGGAGCAGCAGTTGGCGACGCGCGACGGTGTCGCGGTGTCGTATGTGAGCTTTCGGTTGCCGCTGCCCGCCGGTGTGCCCGCACATTCGCAGGCCTGCGACCGGGCCGGATTCCTGCGTTATCGTCGCGTGGGTTCGCCGGAGAATTCGCGCGACGCCGACGCGGTGGTGGTGCAGCAGCAGGGTTTCGGCGGCGGTGCGGTGAATTCCGATGCGGTGGCCGCCAATACGGTGCGCTCGGCCAAATCGCTCGGGCGCACCGTCGAATTCTGGGCGATGGCAAGGCGCAGTGCCTGTCTGGATGAGATGACCGGTTTCGACGAGGCACTGCGGACCGGGAACTACCTCGACGCCGTCGACTACTACTTCAACGCCAAGCCGATCGACGGTCGAATCTTTCCAGGGTTCAAGGCCTCTCAGGATCTGCCGATCCTCGACGCGATGGGCGTGGAGCGGGTGATCCGCGACCAGTACGAGATCATGCTCGCCGAACTCCCCGACCAGGCCGAGCGCCAGCACAAGTTCATCTGCACCGGAATCTCCATGGGCGGCATGGTGACCGGTCTGTTCTCCGACTGGGATTTCGACGGCAATCCGGCCACCCAGTCCGACGCGGGCTACAACCAGTGCGCGGCCTTCGCCGCCCAGGACACCATGGTCTCCTCCGACCCGGCCGCGATCCAGAACACCCCGATCTTCCACGACATCACCAATGCCATCGTCGGCCCGAGCAATGATCTGCTGAAGTCGGGCTTCGACTCCGGTGTGCTGCCGCTGCGCATCCTCGGCCCGACCCCGGTGATCGGCACCAAGGCGATGATGCTGTACCGCCTCGCGGGCCTGGCCGCGCATCTGGAGCCCGACGCCGAAAGCCAACTGTTGGCCCATATTCACGATCCGGAGGTCGAGGCGACACTGGCGATCATGTTCGGCCAGAGTTGGGCCGCGCTCGCCACCGGCGGTGCCGATGGCGAGGGCACGATCCGCGACTACCACTTCACCAACACCGCGCTGCTCGGGGTATTCATCGACAACAACTCCGGCAACTTCGCCCTGTTGCAACAGGGCGTCGGTGCGCTGTCGGGCGGACCGGTGCAGGAGAAGACCTTCCCCAATCCCGGTGGCGCGGCGCAGATTCCGGTCCTGGGCAACTATCTGCGCATCAGTGCGGGACCGCAGGTGCGCATCGCACCTGCCGACCGCGATGCGCTCTACACCTGGCGCAACTACAACGACGTCGGCGGCGTCGCCTGGACCGCACCCAATCACGAGGTGGCCGATATCCACGAGGTCGCACGCCAATTGGCCACCGGCGCACCGACCGCCTACTGGGAGACCTACTTCCCACTGCGCGTCGTCGTCGATATCGCCGCGGGCCTCGGTGGCGCCCGCGGCGGCGATATGGTCAACCTCCGCTACCACAATATGAGCCGCACCAAACCGAACTTCGTCGTCTACGCGGGCGATAGCGTCGTCCAGTACGGCGTCGGCACCTGGATCCCCACCCCGCCCACCGCCCAGGTCGAAATCCTCCCCGGCTACAACCACATCGACACCATCGGCGCCGCCGCCATGCAGAACAACGGAAAACCCGACTACAGCGCCCAATACCTCGCCGAATTCATCCGCGGCCTGACCTGACCCAGCCCGCGGCGCCCGCCACCTTACGGAGCCGGATGTCGACCGTAGTCGTAGTGCAGGGCTCGTATGGCTAGGAAGCTGCTTCGAGCACCTCACGGAGCCGAGTGGCGAATGCGGTTGGATCCTCCACGAATCCGGTGTGTCCGCCTGGGAATATCGTCGGGGTGACGCCGATGACTGTGCCGAGGGCTCGGGAGGCGCGGTCACAGAGCTGGTCGGTCGAATCGGCGCCTATGCCGATTACGATGCGCGCCGGAGTCGATTGCAGCACAGTGTTGTTCGGCTCCCAGGTGACGGTGCCGAGGAGCTCATGGTTGAACCAGTAGCGCTCGCTGGCCCGCTGCCGCGGGTCGCGCTCGCCGCCGAACATCTGCTGTAGCACCGGTTCCGGCATCTGGATGTTGGCGTTGGCCATGAACTTTCGCCATGCGCCGACCACATCGCCCGTCTGATAGGTGGCGATCATGTCCTCGGTATTGGCGCGAACACGGTCGCGGTCGTCGAGCAGTTCGCCGAGCGGGGGTTCGTGGGCGATCACGGTGGTGACCAGGTCGGGTTGGGCTTCGGCCAGGGCCAGCGCGCTCACGGCGCCGCCACTGGAGCCGAAGAGCGCCGCCGGGCCGATGCCGAGGTGCGATATGAGGCGGGCGAGGTCGTCGGCACGCAGTCGCGGGGTCGAGTCCTGGTCCGGATCGTCGAGCACGCTGCTCTGGTGCCCGCGCGGATCGGTAGTGAGCACAGTGTGGTCGGTGGCGAGCAACTCGGCCAGCGGCGCAAAGGCCGCCGCGTCCATCGGCGCGCCGACCAGCACGACGAGCGGTCCACTACCGCGTACCTCGTAATGCAGTCGCGCGCCCGGCACGTCGAGGGTGTGCGCGGTGGCGGTCGGAATCGGGGTCATCAAGATCTCCTCGAACAGTAGTCATGGTTCTCTCCACGAATGTGGACCGCCGCACCCCCGCGAATTAATCGGTCCCCCACCAAAACTTGCCAAAGCTAGGACCCCTAGGATATAACCTAGATATCCTAGCTTCAAGGAGGTGCGATGTCGCCGCGCGCTGGGCTCACCGCCGAGCGGATCACGCAGGCAGCAGCTGAGCTCGCCGATGAGGTCGGCTTCGACAATGTCACCGTTGCCGCAGTGGCCAGGAAGTTCGGGGTGAAGGACGCGAGTCTCTACTCGCACATCAGAAATCTCGAGGATTTGCGCCATCGCGTGGCCATGCTGGCCGCTGATGAGAAGATCAGCCGGATCGCCGCAGCCATTGCCGGGCGTGCCGGGCGGGATGCGCTCGCTGCGTTCGCGGACGAATGGCGTGGCTACGCGTTGGAACATCCGGGGCGCTATGCCGCCACTCAGATGCCCATGGATCCGAGCTTCGCCGCGGACTGCGCCGGGGGGCGGCGGGCAATCGATTTGACCTACGGCATGCTGCGCGCCTACGGCCTCGGCGAACCCGATGTCACCGACGCGGTTCGCCTGTTGCGCAGCACTTTTCACGGATACGCCACCTTGGAGGCGAGCGGCGGCTTCGGACACTCGCGGCCGACGGCAACGTCCTGGGACCGCATCATCGACGCTTTGCACATCACTCTCACCCATTGGCCGACGACCGACGAGAAAGCGAAAACGCAGTGAGAACAGAAACATTCGCCGTGCCCGGCGCCACGCTGTACTACGAGGTGCGGGGCAGTGGCCCGGTGCTGCTCCTGCTGCCGGGCAGCGGCGGCGATGCGGGGATCTTCGACCCGATCGCCGATGCGCTCGCCGAACACTTCACCGTCGTGGCGGCCGATCCGCGCGGTTACTCGCGCAGTGTCCTGGACGATCCCGAACCCGTGGACCAGCGGGTCGAGGTATTCAGTGACGACGCCCATCGACTGCTCGAACATCTCACGCCCGCGGGCGAATACGCCTACGTTGCCGGTGTCAGCGGTGGCGCGGTCGTCGCCCTCGACCTACTCGCCCGCCATTCCGAACGACTGCGACTGGTTCTCGCCCATGAGCCGCCGTGCTTCGCGGTCCTGCCCGACGCGGACGCGCATCGGGCGATGATCGAGGAGGTGGTCGAACTCTTCCAGGAGCAGGGACCTGCCGTCGCGGGCGCGCGTTTTATGCAGGCCGTCGGCGTAACCACCAAGCCGCTGCCCAATCCGGCGGAGGTCCCGGCCCGCACCGCCGAAATGCTCGCCCGCCTCATGGCCAACACTGCGGTGATGTTCGCCCACGAACTGCGCCTGGTCACCGCCTACCGCCCCGACACGGCCGCACTCGCCGCCGTCGCGGACCGCCTCATACTGGCAGCGGGACGGGAAACCCGTGGCCAACTCCCCTACCGCACCGCCGAAACCCTGGCGACCGAGTTGCACCGCCCACTCATCGAATTCCCGGGCGGACACAGCGGAGTCCGCGAAACCCCAACCGAATTCGCCCGCACTCTCCTCGAAACGCTGACGGCCAGCGTCACCACCGGACGCTGAACCGTCCCAGCTGCAGCGCGGCGATGCCGGTCACGAGTTCGGACCGGCATCGCAGTCGGTGGCCGCCGCGGTCCGGTCTGATCGGTTGGACGGGCGTCGGCCACACCGGACGCGACAGCGCGACTCTCTATTCCGTGATCCGCCCCCAACCGCTACCTCCGACGTATCGACATCACGCCAGGTCGGCGACCTCCAGATAGATCTGCCGCTCGACCGCGATCTCGACGAGGAAGCCGCGCTCCCCACCCGCCGAGGCCGTCGCGTGGAACGCCGCCACCGCGACCTCCCCGACCCGCAACCGCTGGCCGGTGAACTCGCGCTGTCCCAGAATGATCGGCTGCGCCCGCTCGAACTCCAGCTCGCCGACATCGTCGGGCAATGGGACGCCCAGCAGGTCGGTGACGGTGCCGGGAATGAGCCGGGCCGCGACGATCTGATCGAAGCTCGGACGCCGCGCGATCCGGTGTGCCAGGTATATTTTGCCTGCCCGCCCGAAGCACAGGTGGGTCAGCAACTCAGCGGTGCGCAATGGATGCGGATCCAGCTGTGCGAAAGATATGACATTGCGCACGGTGGCGACGATGTCGCGCGCTATCACGATGCCGCCGCGACCCAGATGTCCGCGAATCAGGTTGCCCCGGAACGTGGTTCGCGGGCGCGCCGCGCACGGATCGAGTTCGCCGAGCGACAGGTCCGCCGGATCGAAGGCGTGGCAACCGCCGAATCCGACGCGCCGGTCGGCGCCGAGCGCCCGGCGGCCGCGTTGGTCCAGTTCGACATCGAGCAGCACCTGAAAGTCATATGGCGAGAAGAACATCGGCCGATGCGAGAAATAGCAGTCGGTGCCGGTCCCGAAGACCACCATGCCATGCGTACCTACCGTGGGCGCCGACCGGCATGGACCCGCATGCACGGCCGTCTTGGTGAACACCCCACTCATGAGGAGGCTCCTTTCCTCCGTCCCCGACCCCCAGCTTGGTCCGAGCACACCCCCTTGCCACGAGTGTCCGGCTACTCGAATCCCCCAACCCCCACTACTCGACCTCCGGTTTCCGATTTGTCCCCTTCTGTACTCCACGATCCCCCGATTGCGCCGAGCGGGCAATCGGTCATGACCTGGACATAAGGGTCGCCGGTAAATGCCCTGGCAAAGGGCCCGCGGCTAGTTGTAGGACTTGGTGACGCCGTCGAGGAGGTGTTCGAGGGTGTCGTTGGTCGGGGTGTCGATCATATCGATCAGGTCGGTGGCCACGGGGACATGGTTATCGGCGGTGACTTTGGTGAACTGGGTCGGATCGCTGGTGCGGAAGCCGTGTTCGGCGGCCAGCCGCTGCAGGTCCGGATCGGTGGCCAGCAGGCGGCCGATGCGGTCACCGGACGCGGTGAGCGGCACCAGGGTGTGCTGGGAGAGCACGGTAGGGGACGGGTAGGTCAGCACCATGCCGGGTTTGAGCTGCCCGCGCACGCTCGCCTCGACGAACTGTGCCTCATAGATCCAGACCATGGGCGTCGGCCCCATGCCCGCCGAAAGGTATTCACGGAAGGGGCCTTCGGTGGAATTCTCGGTGTACCCCTGCCGCACGAACAGCCGCGACAGCGTGGGCAGTACGGCCTGTTCGGCGGCCGGGCCCTGCACGATGGTGTTGTCGTTGGCGACGTGGCTGGCGATGGCCAGGTACATGGCCGCGGAGTTCGAGGTGCGCGGATCCGTGGTCGAGACCAGGATGTTCTTGTGCACCGGGTATACGGTGTTGCCGGGGAGCTTGTCCCATTCCACGTCATTGCGCACGAGCTCGAGATACCGGGCGATATCGAAGGTCGGCGCAGGTCCTGGACGCAGCACACCGGCCGCGGTCAGCAGGTCCGCGATCGGCTGGAATGTCGCGATCGCCATGGGCGAGGAGAACGGGGTGTATTTCGTGCTGATATTGCGTGCCCGCTGAATCCGCTCGGCCGCGGGTGCACTCGACGGGAAGGCGAAGTCGTACTTTCCGAGGTCGATCGAGGTCGCGATCTGCCGCGAACCCGCCGGATCGACCGCCACCTGGACACCCTTGCGGGCCAGCGCCTCCACGACACGGGAATCCTCGAAGAACGCCATTTTCTCCGAGCCGACCACACCGTGCACCGTGCTCACCCCGGGCGCTGCCACACCGGCCGCGGTGGGTTCATCGGGCTGCCGCACGGCGAACCCGATCACCAGTGCGAGGACCAGGACCACAACGGCGGCGGCGAGGGCCAACAACCGCTTATCGGCGACGAGCTTGCCGGCTCCGGATGCGACGATCCGGCCTATCCCCCGCGCTTTTGTCGCCGGATCCGCTTGAACGGCAACGCTTTCCGTCCTGGATTCGGTATCGCTTCCGTCCGCCACGGCGGATGTCGCCGCCAACTCCCGGCGAGCGATCCGCTCGATGAGAATCGGGACGAATTCGCGCACCGGATGCCCCTCGAACCGCTGCCGCGCGGTCCCCACCACGGACTCGACCTGCTCGGCCGGGTAGTCGTCGACCAGGCGATCGGTCAACCGCTGGATCGCCTGCTCTTCGCGGACAGTAACGACACCCACCACAGTCTCCTCGGCGTCACATCGATCTCGGATCGCGACGGCACCCCACCCCTGCCCGCGCCGACGAACCCTACCGAAACTTTCCCCCGATCCGACACCGACGACACCCCCATCACTGGCGAGCGAATCCCACTTCGACTGTGCCCGTAGGCAACTGCCACGGACTGCTATCCATCGCCTCTGCCCAGGTCAGCGCCGAATCACTGCCCGAAATCCATACCGTCCCAAGCCGCCCCGGACCCCGAGCCCTCGACAACTCGGCCCCGAACTCGCGCCGAAAGTTCAACGCGCCATTCACCTTTCGCCACCCCGCGTTGTCCGCATGTTTCCAACGAAACCGCGCGCCGCCACCAGCTGGGCTGTGCGCCCTACTGGTGGCGGGACACAGGTGGGATTCGTTCATCTAGTGGATGACCGGGCCCATGTTCGTGATGTTCGTCCAGGCATATCCCTCGGCGTAGGACACATGCCCCGGCCACACGCCGTCGCAGTGCACCACGGCCCAGTGGTCGTGGTTCGCCACGCCCTGTACGTACCCGCCGATAGTGAAGGCGGTGGCGCCCTGGTTCTTCGTGTCGACGGTCTGCGGCCCGCCCAGGTAGCGCCCGTCCGCCACGTCGTAGAGCTGGTAGGTGCACGACAACGGGACATTGGAAGTGCCCTTGACCGACAGAAACATTCCGACGTACGGGTAGCCGGTGAGGGTCGCTTCCGAGATGGACACGTAGCCCGTCTGCGAGTCCAGCGCGCCGGGCGGAATCAAGGCGCCCGGGTCGGCCTGGGCGGGCGCCGAGGTGAGCAACATCGCGGCCGTGGACACGAGCAGGCCGACCGCGACACGCGCGGTCCGACCGGTCGAGCGAATAGCTCCGAGCATGGTTCTTGCCTGGTTCACGACTGCGCCGCCGATGCGGTCGTTGCGCGGGAGCCGGATTCGGCGGGGGCGGTCCAGCTGTAGATGACGAGGTTGATCCCATCGGGGTCGGTGAGCGCGATCAACCAGCCGGTCTTGCCCTCGATGAGCGGGGTATGCGCGATGCCGAGCCGATCGAGATGCTCGGCCCACGCCCGCACAGCGGCCTGATCCTCGACCGCGAAGGCGACCGGGTCGAACCCCGTCATGGCGGCGGCCAGCGTGGGGTTCTGCCGCAGCGCGAGTTTCGTGCCCGCCAGGCCGGGGATCTCCCCGCCCACGCCGCGGACGACGCCGTCGTCATCGGTGACCTCCAGCACGACGGTGTAGCCGAACACCTGCTCATACCACGGCAGCGACCGCCGCAGATCGGTGACCGGGATCTTCAGGTGATGGATACCGGCCAGGTCGGGACGGGGCATGTGAACCTCCCAAAATATTGACCGCAGTGATACTGCGCTTAATTCCTTTCTAGAATCCTCCCCATGCCCGAAACCGTCAAGAGGCCGTACCGATCCAGCGTCCGCGAAGCCGCCGCGGCCGAAACCCGTCACCGGATCCGCGCGGCCGCAGCCGGTTTGTTCACCAGTCAGGGCTACGCGGCCACCACACTGCGCCAGATCGCCAGCGCGGCCGGAGTAGGCGAACGCACCCTCTACGACGCCTTCCCCACCAAGGCCGCCCTGTTCGCCCACACACTCGGCGTGGCCATCGTCGGCGATGAGGAGCCCGCGACCTTCGCCGAACGCCCTTGGCTGCGAGAGGCTTTGGAGCACACCGACCCTGTCGAGACGCTGCGGCTGCTGGCGGCCAACACCGCCACCTTGATGGACCGCGCCGGGGACCTGATCATGGTCAGCATCCAGGCCGCCGGCGCCGACCCCGACATGCGCGCCACCGCCGACGCCGGAGCCGAGGCCACCTACCAGGTGCAACAGACCATCGCCGAGAACCTGCACCACCGCGGCGCTCTGCGAACCGGCCTCGACGCACCGACCGCCGCCGATATCCTCTACCTACTCACCGCACCGCATACCCACCAAGTGCTGTGCCGCCACCGCGGCTGGAGCATCGATCGGTACCAGCAGTGGATCCACGACGCCATGACCCGCGAACTGCTGCCCTGACCCCGCAGACAGTCGGGCACCACAGCAGTGATCCCGCCGCACGAGTGGATCTACACGGCGCGTCCGGGATTCACGGTGTGATCATGGCCTGGATATCGGGCAGATTCCCGATCCGCTGGGTCGCGGGCCGTCCAGGCGCATCCATCTGGGGTGAGCCGACGGCGCGCAGCCGGGCCCGCACTTCGGCCGGCGTCTTGCGACCTGCGGCCGCGGCGGCCAGACCCTGGTAGCTGGCGACGGAGCCGACGACGATCGGCGACGCGCTCGAGGTTCCGCTGAATGTGTCGGTGTACCAATAGTCTTCGTCCGTGCCGCCCTGCAGGTCACCGTATCCGGTGGTGGTCACCTCGAGGCCCCAGCCCTGCGCGTCGACGCGGGATCCGTAGTTGGAGAAGGACAGCCGTGAGCGCGCGGGTCCGTGATCGCGGCCGTGGAATCCCGGCGGCGGGGCGCCGGCACCGACCAGGATCGCGCCCGAATCGGCGGCGCCGCCGCGAAAAGGATTGCTCCAGGAGGCCGGGAAATCAGTGGGCCGGGTGTCGTAGAGCGCGCTGTCCAAGTCCTCGGCACCGTTGCCCGCGGCCCCGACCACGATGACACCGCGCCCGACGGCGTAGCGGATCGCCGCCCAGTCGTCGGGCCACCATTCGATCGCGATGTATCCCGCCTGATCCGAACGGTTCTGGTAGTTGTGGCGCGGTCCGGGGCGATGCAGTTCGAGCAGGATGATGTCGCCCGCGCCGAGCGCGTCGGCGGCGGTGCGGATGGCGGCCGCGGAGCCCGCGTCGAAAACCGAGACCGCGCGGATGGCGGCATCGGCGGCAATGCCGGTGATACCGAAGGTATTGACGTCACCGCTGATCTCACCGGCCACCGCGGTGCCGTGATTGCGCCAGCCCAGATCCTGCGACGGCGCGTTGCCGATCACCCCGCCCTGATTCGCGAGCAGGTCCTCATGGGTGAACCGCCACGCACCCTCCACATCCACGATGCGGATCCCGGCCCCGCGACCGCCGGGCTGGGTCCAGGCCCAGCGCGCGTTCACACCTTGCGGCGCGGCGTCCAGATATCCCTGCCTGGCTTCGTAATTCGGCGTGACCGGCGGTGCGTCCTCGAGTCGGCGGACCGCGATATCGGCCAGGACGACCGGCGGTGCGATCGGCGGCTCGGCGGGCGGTTTGACGTAGGCCGCCTCGACCGCGTCATCGGCTCGCAGCCGATCCGCGACCGACTCGAGTTCGGCTTCGATACCGCGTACGGCGAAATAGTTCAGATACTCCGCGCCGACCGGCTCCTGCTCGGTGCCCGCGATCCGCCGCGGCAGCCGATCGGCGGGACCGAAGATCCGCACCGGCGCACCGCCTTCCGGCAGCAGCTCGACCAGCCGCGATTGCGCCGCGAGACTCTCGCGCACCGCATTCGGATCGATACCCTCGCGGGCACCGTGGGTGACAACGATCAGTTCCGAACCACTCTGCGTGGGCGCCATGAACGACAGTTAACCCGCCATATGATCATCGCGCCACCGAAGGGCGCCAACTCGGGTGTGCGCCAATTCAGTTCGGCCCCGCGGGAATTCGCGCGACTTTCGGTGCGACGAAAACCCGTTCCAGCAGGGCGTACAGGCAGTCCCGGTCCTGGTCGCTGAGCCTGTTCAGGCCATCTTGGGTGGCGCGCATCTTCGCGCGGATCGTGTCGGTGACACGCTCGCCCTCGGCCGTGAGGACGAGATTCTTGACGCGCCGGTCGGATGCGCCGGCCTCGCGGCGCACGAGGCCGCGCTTCTCCAGCCGGTTGATGATCCCGGTCACGTTGGAGGCGTCGCAGGCCAAGATCTCGGCCAAGGCGCGCATCGCGGCGGGGCCCCGGCGCAGCACGGTCAGCGCCTTGCCCTGGCTCGCCGTGAGATTCTCGCTCGCCGCCGCGACTGTGAAGTCGCCGTAGTAGGCGCCGAGCGACACCGACAGCAGCTCCATGAGCTGGGCCGTGTCGACGCGGGGAGCTTCTGTCATGAGAGCCACCCTATCGACTGAAACTTGACTATCTCAAATATCTACCTCTACCGTGTCCGCATTGCTTGAAGTTCTCAAGTATCAAGTTGTCCAGTAGCTACCAGGAGTGTCCCCGTGACCGTCACCGCGTCCCCCGCCTCCCGCGCGGCCGAGATCCTGTCCCGACCCGTCGCGCTGAACGGCCTGACCGTCCCGAACCGCATCGTGATGGCGCCGATGACGCGCATGTTCTCCCCTGGCGGCGTTCCTGGTGACGACGTGGGCTCGTACTACGCCCGCCGCGCCGCCGCCGGCGTGGGCCTGATCGTCACCGAGGGGACCTACGTCGGCCACGATTCGGCCGGACAGAGTGATCGTGTGCCGCGGTTCCACGGCGAGGAGCAGTTGGCGGGGTGGGCCAAGATCGCCGAGGCCGTGCACGCGGCGGGCGGCACGATCGTGCCGCAGCTGTGGCACATCGGCATGGTGCGCAATCAGGGCGACGCGCCCTACGCCGACGCCCCCGCCGTCGGCCCCTCCGGTATCCGCGTCGACGGCACCGAGGGCACCGGCAAGGCGATGATCCAGCGTGATCTGGACGATGTCATCGGCGCCTTCGCCGAGGCCGCCGCGGCCGCCGAGCGCATCGGCTTCGACGGCGTCGAACTGCACGGTGCCCACGGCTATCTGCTCGACCAGTTCCTGTGGGCGCGCACGAACCGCCGTACCGATGCCTACGGCGGCGACCCCGTGGCCCGGACGAAGTTCGCGGCCGAGATCGTGGCCGCGGTCCGGGCGGCCGTCTCGCCCGGCTTCCCGGTGATCTTCCGCTACTCGCAGTGGAAGCAGGAGGCCTACGACGCGCAGCTCGCCGAGACCCCGCAGGAGCTCGAGGCGATCCTGGCCCCGCTCGCCGCGGCCGGCGTCGACGCCTTCCACGCCTCCACCCGCCGCTACTGGCTCCCGGAGTTCGATGGTTCGGACCTGAACCTGGCCGGCTGGACCAAGAAGCTCACCGGCAGGCCCACCATCACCGTCGGTTCGGTCGGCCTCGACGGCGACTTCATCCGCGCGTTCACGGGCGAGGGCGCCGAGCTCGGCAGCCTCGACAACCTCCTCGATCGCCTGGAGCGCGACGAGTTCGACCTGGTCGCCGTCGGCCGCGCCCTGCTCCAGGACCCGGAGTGGGCGTCCAAGGTCCTCGGGGGGCGGATCGACGAGCTGAAGCCATACGATGCGGCGACACTGAAGACGCTGAGCTAGAGGCGGTTCATACACCGAATCGGCCTCGCCGGTCTGGTCTTTCATCCGCGCCGAAGCCCCCACCCACCGCCAGCCTGAGGCATGCCTCATGGGGCTGGGACGAAGCCCCGCTTGTACTCCAGCCAGCCTTCGAGGCGGCCGACAGCGGCGGTGGGTGATGGTCGGTGTGGCCGCTAGCAGGAGCGTGGGCACTGCGTGATCATGTCGTGTTCGTTTGTGACACAGCCGAATTAGCACTGACCGCCGCTGGCATCGTGGATCCTGCCCGGTGGCGGCGGGCGTTCGACGGACTACGATCGTTCGCGTGAGTGCACCGAAACTTCGAGCATTCGATGCGAGCGGACGGACGCTGACCGATCCCACCGACTCCGAGGTGCACGACCTGTTCGCGAGCCTGAACGCACGGTGGATGTTCGCGATCGTGGAAAGGCTCGATCGCGAGCCAACCGACCAGTTCTACTTCCAGATTCACCTCGATTACGTCGGTGACCAGAACCCGGATGTGGACGAGGAAATCGACGTCGACTACGACGTCGAGTTCCGCGACGGTGGTCCGGACAAGCATTACCGCGCCAGGATTACCGGCCTATATGGTTTCGCCGGAATGGATCTCGTGCACAAGGTGTATCTCGCCTGGCGCGCCGGAGATCCTGAGCTGTGGGATCTGCTGTCGTGGAAATTGCTGGAATCCGACAGCTGAGCTGCCGGCCGAAATACACCATCTGGCGGCGGCCGGTGCTTGTGTCCGCGTCGATCAAGCGGTCTTGTCGAGTTGGCTGCTCGCGCTGCGCAGTGCGTCGAAGTCCGAAGACCAGGCGGTGAGCTTCGATGGGTCGGCCAGCACCACGCCGTCGCGTACTTCGGCGCTCAGGTCCCGGCCCAGGATCGCGCTGGCCGCCTGTCGCCCGCTGAGCATGGCGCCTTCGGTAGCCGGACCCCATGCGGTGCTGGTGCCGGCGAGGTACAGCCCCTCGATAGGAGTCTTCGCTCCCGGCCGCAGCGCGCCGATCTGCGTGGGGGTGACATCGAGGCCGAACGGCGCGCCGCAGGTGTTGCCGACGTATCGTTCCTGGGTGGCCGGGGTGGCGAGTTCGCAGAATTTGATAGCGGATTCGGCTCCGGGGAACGCTTGGCCCATTCGCTGAGCCATGCCCTCGATGAGGATGGCCTTGACGTTGTTGTAGGTGCGGTCGTTGCGGTATTCGTGGCCGTCGATGTCGTAGCCGTCGACGCCCCACAGACGCGGCCGGTGCGGGACGATCGACTGCACCTCGACGGTGGCGTGCCCGGCAGGTGCTGCTGCGGCATGGGCGGGATCGCGCCGCGAGGACGATTGGACGAACATCGGCTGGCGGGCCGCGACTTGGCGCGCCCACTGCTCACCGTCACAGAAGCCGGCACCGCCGAGCAGCGTGCGTTGCATATCGGCCATCTTCAGCAGACTGCTGGCGTCGTCCCAAGTGGGAATCGCGAAGAAGTTGCAGTTCGGTGCGGTCGACAGATCCATTTCGATACCGAAATAAGCGTTGATGAACGGCAACGACATCTTCAGCTGGCTGATGCGCGCTCGATACGGTAACGGCAGATGTTCATGGCCTACGAGGTCACGGAAGGTACGCAGGATGTCGGCGGCGGAGACGACCGAAGACGCGGTGATCGTCTCGCCGCCGGCCAGGCGTATGCCTTGAACGCGGTTGTTGTCGATCAGGATCTTCTCCACGGCGGCATTACGGCGGATCGTGCCGCCATGACTCGCGGTGACCTCGGCGAATCCGGCCGACAAGGCCTGCCCACCGCCGCGGGGATAGTAGGCGCCGCCACCGATGTAGTTGTGCAGTAGCACCGCATAGAGCGTGGTCGTCGCTCTTGTGGGGGTCGACCCCATCAGTCCGCAGTGCACCGAGAGCGCGAGAATCGTGCGTGGTTTGAGCCCGCACATGGTGAACAAACTGATCACCGGTAGAGCGGCGAAGGCGGCAGCGGGCCCGGCCTTGCGGATCCACGACCACTGCGCGGAAATCGTGGCAGGGGTGCGGTCGCGGTCCCACGGTTCGCCGATGGCACGCAGAATCCGGACCATCCGGCGTAACCCTCTGGCGTCCTCGGGAAAGGCGGCCACAAGGTTCGCCTCGTAGCCGTCCCAGTCGGCGGGCAGCCGAAACTCGAGATCCGGCCCTCGCACGGTGTCGAATCCGTCGGCGTCGAGCGGAAGCCAGGTGATGCGGTCGTCGAGGCCCAATCCCCGCATGAGCGTCGGGATCTGCCCGCCCGGCCCGCAATCGCCGATGTAGTGCACCCCGCAGTCGAACTCCCATTTGCCTTGCCGGCGGAAGACATGCGAGCTGCCGCCGAGAACCGAGTACCGCTCCAACAGCAGCACCCGCTGACCCACGGCCGCCAGATGTGCGGCGGCCGAGGACCCACCCAGCCCTGATCCGATGACGATCGAGTCGAATTCCGGCATTGCGGCTTGCTCCTTCAGGTCGTGGTCGATCACACCGAGACGACAGAACTGCCCCGTACCGAGCGGCGGCTCCGGCCGCCGAGCCGGATGTCGTCGGGGGGGTGCGGATCTGCGGGTCTCCCAGGGCGTAGGCCCTGTGCAGGGATGAGACCCGCAGATCCGCCGGACGTCGGCGGGCGGCTCGAGCCTGTCCGACGTCGGTCTTATGGCGCCGATCTATCTGTGACTGCCAGTGGCATGTAACTCTAAGGCCTCAGCCTGCCAGTGGCAAGTAAAAGCGGATTCCGGCATAGTTGGTCCATGGTTGCGACACACAAAGCGCTGGTCGGTCGTCGGCGGCACGAAGAGGTGCGCCGCGCGATTCTGACCGCAGCGGCAGCCGAGCTCGCCGACGTCGGTGCCGAGCGGGCCAGCCTGCGATCGATCGCCCGGCGGGTGGGCGTCAGCCATCAGGCGCTGACCTACCACTTCGCTGACCGCCGAGCGGTTCTGACCGCGGTCGCAGTCGACGGTTTCATCCGGCTGACGGCCGACATCACCGATGCGTTGGCACAGGTACCCGCCGATGTGCCCGTCGGGGAACACGCCATCGCGGTCGGGGCAACGTATGTGGCGTTCGCCCGCGAGCATCCGGCGTTGTTCACGCTCATGCTCGGATCCACCCAGGTCGACGATGCCGACCCCGAACTCGTCGACAAGCGCCTGCAGGTCTGGAACCTGCTCTTGCAGACGGCCGCGCAAGAATCCGACTACGGGTGGGGTGGCGGTGTCGAACCGCCGTACATGGCACTGCTCGCTTGGACCGTTGTGCACGGCTTGGCCACCCTGGATCGCGCTATCCCCCAAGCCGCCGACGTCGCCAACCTGCTACGGATCCTCAACGGCGCCATCATTCGGCCCGACAAGGATTGACGACCGCGCTCGAGCGCCCATCTGCACCGTCCGTAGATCCGGCACCGGCGGGCCACCAGACTCAGCGACCAGCTCCTGATGCGATCCCGCCTTCGATCTTTCGTGCGACCCGACTCCGCCTACCCGGGCGCTCGGTCGGATACCAATCCGTCTCGGCTTTGGCGAGATTCGGCAACCAAGTGGTCCAGCTGACGTTCCGCGCGCTCTGCCCGCGCCAAAGTCTGGGCTCGAGCATCGTCGAGCGCGGCCAGCCGGTCGGCCGCTTCGCGCCGCGCGTGCTCGAGCGCGGCCGCCGACTCGGCACGCACCGCCGCGACTTCGGTACTCGCCGCGCGGCGAACCTCGGCGAGTTCACCGCGGGTCCGATCCAGTTCCTGCCGCACCCGGTGCAATTCCTCACGCGCCTCGGCGACGGCCTGATTGCGTTCGGCGGCAGCCTGTTCGGCTCGTTCGATGGCGCGTTCGGCGTCCGCGGCGCGCTGCACCGCCAGATCACGTTCGGCACCGGCCGCGGTGATCTGCTGGGCGGATTCGCGCCGGATCTGCTCGATCTCGGCGGCCGCCTTCCGTCGCGCCAACTCCACATCCTCGGTTGCTTGCTGACGCGCGCGTTCCACATCGTCGGCGGCCTCGCGACGGATGGTGCGAATCTCCGACTCCGCCTCGCTGCGCGCGGCGAATACGTCATCGGCGGCTTGTTTGGTCACCCGTTCGACCTCACGCATCGCATCCGCGCGCGCCGTATCCGCCTCGGTGACCAGGGATTCGGCATGTTCGGCCGCACTCGCCGCATCGTCGGCGGCCGATTCCGCGGCCGCGCGCGCCTGCTCGGCCTCCCGTCGCGCCTGTTCGGCCGCGACGGTCGCGACCTCCGCCTCCGCGATCCGCCGCGCCGCATCCGCCTGCACGGCCTGCACCTGCGCCTCGGCGATGGCCGGATCGGACAGCGTGGACAGCTCGGCCACCGCCGCGGTGAGCGTGTTCCCCAATTGATCTGCCAGCCCACGGAATTGGGTGAGCAACTCATCGGCCCGCAACCGGGCCACCGTCACCGGCCCCTGCTGCGTCACAGTGACAGAACTGGCGGGCGTTTCCGATTCCTGTTGCTGCCGTTGCCGTTCCCGCCACGCCCGCCACCGCGTGTGGTCTGGATGGTCACAGTATTCCGAGGGCCGCCCGGGCCCGCCCCCGCGCGTAATCGGTCGAGCACACC
Organism: Nocardia nepalensis; assembly: GCF_048910785.1. NCBI lineage: Bacteria > Bacillati > Actinomycetota > Actinomycetes > Mycobacteriales > Nocardiaceae > Nocardia > Nocardia nepalensis. Next base: position 392,017 of record NZ_JBKBET010000031.1, read on the forward strand.
CCGGGTAGCTACAAACGTTGGACACCGCAGAATCGTAGCGTTGGTTTCGTCATTTCCAACGTATTCACACGAAACGAAATCCGTGTCGGCCCAAGAACTTTCCCCGCCAACCGATCCATCCTGACCCCCGATAAGTGAACATTATCGGGGGTCAGCCTCACCCCGATCCTCGCAACCCGCTTGCCAGAGTTTCGTTTTCGTTTGGTTTGTACATACGAAACGAAACCTCAACGTAACTCGCGAAAAACTGGGTACCCCCGGGAATCGATGTCGCTGTAGCTGTGAGGTCTCACCTAAGGTGGCGGATTCTCAACCAACGTCTTCCGGCTCGCGGCCGTCAACGACATCTCCATGCCCACCACCTTGTTGCGAGCAATCGGAGAACCACGACATGGCCCGCCCTGCCGCTCGATGCTCGACAACCACGAGGTGATCCTGAACGAACCGGCCAAGCATCGACTGGCCGCCTTCGCGGACATGCCACTCGATCGGCTACGACGAATCCTGCCGATGCTCAACACAATCGACAGCCCAGGCGACCCTCCCGAGCGATGCCCCGTCATCAGCGCACGCGCCGACAGCACTCATATCGGCGACCACTGCAGCGCCTGCACAGCCCGGATCCCCGGCCGACCGACGATCAAGGTCTATCCCGATGACGCGCCCGCCATCTGCCGGCGTCATCGCCGCTGGGTCCGCACCGGACCCGACTACTGTAAGGACCAGGTCGACCTCACCGGCACTCCCGAGATCCTCACCGCACAAAGACGTTTCGCGCGGTTGCAACGCTCCGAACGGGACTTCCGGCCCGAACCTGGCGACGCCGCGAAAGAAGCATCGAATCCGCGGGATCTCCCGCGCCGACCTTCCTGGTCACCCTGCCCGAAGCCGTCGTCCTCACCGAGATCCTGTGCGACCCGCATTTGCGCCGGGCCATCGTCACCGCACCGAACTTGTTCTCCCTCAACGACTTCTATCGCCACATAGCGCACCGACTCGGCCAGCCCAAGACGTTCGCCGACGCGCTCGGTTACCACGGCGATCCACTCCGACTCTGGATCGATGTCCATCGAGAACTCAACCAGAGCACCTACGGGCCGGTGACATGATCTGATTGATCAACGTTCAAAGGGGAGGGACCACATGAACCAGCTGTCAATGCTGTCCGCCGTCCAGATCGCAGCAGAGCGGGTGCTGCTGCGCAAGGCCTGCGACGCTGACCGGGAACGGCTCATCGGACTACGGACCGACCCGGAGGTCGCGGCCTATATCGGCGGCCCACTTCCGCGGGAAGGCGTCGAGCAGTTCCTCGACGGGATCGGCGGCGCAGCCAACGCGACCGCTACCCCTGGCACCTTCATTATCGCCGACAAAGCCACCAACAATCTCATCGGAACATTCGAACTCAAACGACGCCGCGCCGACTGGCCCGGTCACGTCACCGACGACGGCGAGGAACTGGAACTGGGATACCTGATGCGGCGCGAGGCATGGGGCGCCGGACTGGCGTTCGAGGCCGCCACTGCGGTCTTACGCGCAGCCGCGGACGAACTCCCCGACCAACCGGTCCTCATCTCGACCCAAACCGCCAACAGACGCTCGCTCAGACTCGCGGTCCGCCTAGGATTCCAGCCTGTCGGCACCTTCGAATGGTTCGATGCCGAACAGACGCTTTGCATGGCCAGCCTGCACTCGTTCAAAGCCTCAGCGGAAGGCGACGCGTTCGCCGAGACCCATTCGCGGAGCTCTGATATCCGTTGAAGATGACCGACTTATCCAGGCCCTCCGACAGCGGTCTGTTCGAGGGAACCGCATGGCACTACGCACGCTATCGACCGGACTACCCGCAGCGGTTCTTCGATGATCTCGTTGAGCGGTTTCACCTCGACGGCACCGGCAGGCTCCTCGATCTGGGCTGCGGTACAGCTTGACGCCATGATCGAGAAGAACGGCGCCATCGTGATTGCCAACGACAACTGCCTGGTCCGGCCGGCCACCGCATGGCAGAGGTCCGTCGAAGACATCCAATACCGTTATCTGCCGCCGGAATTGGCGCCAGCGGACCCGTTGCCGGGTCGTCGAGACAAGCGCCGTTGACCACCAGACACACGAGCAGGTGCTTGCGAATTCACCGTTCGCGCAGGTGTATCGCTCAGTCTATGAGTTCGACCGATCCTGGACGACTGAGCAGGTGATCGGATATCTCTACTCGACCTCACTGCCGCTTCGTCGGCTGCTAGGCGACCGCCGCGCCGAGTTTGAGCAAGAAGTCGCCGACACCCTGCGCGCCATCGAGCCTGACGGACTCATCGAGCCAGTCAAGCTGGAGGTCCTGAACGCAACCAGGCCATAGGTTCTCGGCAACGCATGAGGCGGCTTTCAACGGCCGACGCCACGGAAACCCGCGGCTCAGCCTGAGAAACACCCGTCGGCGCCCGCGCGATCGCGGCTGGCGGACCGCAGGCCAGACGCTCGCTCTTGCCAGTCCGGCTGAGAATTCACGGTGATTTCTCGGCCGAACTGACGGAGTTCTCACGTCCGTGGTCAGGCACCACGCAGCACGATCCTGCGGGTCTCATCGAGATGTCGGTCGACAACGAAGAGAGCGCTGGTTCCGACAGCGGGCGGCGCGCCCGACCACGGGAGCGCGGACCAGAAACCGTCGAATTCGACGAAGTATTCGCGGTTCAGCGGGAAGACCCGAGTGATTTCGGCAGTCACCTCGGAACCCACAGGATGGCGGCTTTTCACGGCACGCCATTCAGGCTCGCTCATGGTCGGCCACCCCGCAGTGCTCGATCGGAAGGCCGCGTCGAGCGGCCAGAGCCGAACCTGCTGGTGCGTGTGCTGGAGCACCTCGAACTCGGTGACAGTGCCGACGGTCGGCCACCGATCGACGGACTCCGGCAGGTTGAGCACATCGACGAACCCGAATGGCGGCCGACCCAAGTCGACGAACAACCCGATTGCACCGGGGCGCGGGATCAGCGTGACCGTCCCGGACACATGGTTGCCGACCGGATACATTCTGCGAGCGGCGTTGAGGTCCAGTTCAATTGGATCAGGTTCGGTCATCGCGCGACCATCTCACCGACTGGCGTCGCCAGTTGTCAAGCTATCCGCAGCATCATCGCTCAGGTCGTATTCGTCGACATCAAGCTCAGCCCGAGTCGACGCCAGGAATTGCAGCACCGGCAGCGATAGATGCCATCCCAGCGGCCGAGGCCGCTCCTGAGCCCGCTCCCAGGTGGTGTCATCGGGGGCGGCCTCGACACCATCCGGATCACCGAAATAGCGCACGACCTGCATAACCGAGCTGACCTCGTCGTCGGAGCACAACGAGACCAGCGCGGCACGAACCGATTCCAGCCGATCCACCAGATGCCGAATCTGGTCGTCGACGCTCTCATCGCTGCGGCGGACGATCTGCCACGCATGAAAGCGCGGAAGGACACGTTCGGGTGACCGGCTGCCCATGACAAGCACATTGTCCGGCTCCATCCCAAGCCGCCGGGCCATCTCTATAGCCGACAGTGAGGTGCTCCTCACCGAGAAATAGCAGTACTGGCTGATCTTCACGGCGCAGATCCCACCACAGACCCGACAGCCCCACGACTCAAGTACCTGCCGCCGGGGCATCAATCCACTCGACGAGGGCGTCGAAATCACTGCGCTGCAGTCCTATCCGAGGATCAACATGATGCAGAAGGGCTCGGCCACCGTGATGCGCCGACACCCATTCCCGGTCGCCGTCACCGATCTCGTCGTCGATCCAGATAAACGATCGCCCCGCCGCCCACTCGATCAATGCTCGGGTCTTCCAATGCAGCCCGAACCATTCATCGACGGGATCGTCCGGCCGCTCAGGCCAATCCACCACCGCCAGCGACGGCAAGCCCAGCGCCGGACTCACCGAACGGGATCAACGGTCCATCGACGTCGAGGAACAGCAAAGGACGATGCAGCCTATCCATCACCATCGCAGGCTAGACCCAGGACTCTGCCAGCGAAGCGTGCGCCCCTGGGGCGAATTTGAGGCGGCTCTCAACGCCCGACGCCGCGCAAACCGCCACTCAGCTCGAGAAGAATCCGTCGGCGCCTGCCTTAGCGCGGCTGGCGGATCGCAGGTCAGACGCTCTCAGTCCGCCAGTTGCACTGAGAACTCACAAGCTTCATCGAGCGGTGGCGGCCAGTTCGGCCATTTGCCGCACAGATCGGACCGGCGATGACAGGCGGGGAATGATCAGTTCGTCGTCGCGGCGCAGGTGATCGGAGCATTCATCCCGTTCCCCGCGACTGCTGGGCGGATCCGAATGCTGGGGGCGATCGACTTTTTCGGCACTAGCGCGCCGTCTTGTGAGAAGGTGGGGTTTCACTCGTGAATTCGGCACTGCCGGTGTCGGTTACGAGTGCCGAAGGAATCCGGATGGAGGAGGGGCTTTGGCGGAAGCGGCGTTCGATGTGGTTGGGCTGGTGGGGCATCGCTATCGAACGGATGACTACTACGAGGTGGGGCGGGAGAAGATCCGCGAGTACGCGCGAGCGGTACAGGATTTCCACCCGGCGCACTGGAGTGAGGACGCTGCCGGTGAGCTCGGATACGCCGGTCTGATCGCGCCGACCACGTTCCTGTCCACTGCCGCGATGTTGGCCAACCGCAGGATGCTCGAGACCATCATGACCGGCTACGACATGTTGTTGCAGACCGATCAGGTTTTCGAAATGTACAAGCCGGTGCTCACCGGCGACCGGTTGGTCAGCGATGTCGAGCTCTCCTCGGTCCGCCGTATCGCGGGCAAGGACCTGCTCACCATCACCAACACTTTCACCGACCAGGCCGGTGACGTCGTGCAGATCATGCATACCACCGTCGTCGGCATCACCAGCGAGGACGTCAACGCTGACATCAGCGACATGATCGAGCGCGTCATCATGAGCGGGCTCGACACAACCGCCCGAACCGCAGCCGTGTCCGCCGATCTGGACGGGCTGCTGGTGACCGATCCGGATTCCGAGACCACTGCACGTCTTTCGTCGATCTCATCCACGCGTGTCCCGCGCACCGTGCTCCGATTCGAGGACATCGCCGTCGGTGCCGAGCTTCCCGCTCGGTCCGTGAACCTGACACGCGGCGATCTGGTGAACTATGCCGGGGTCTCCGGCGACGCGAACCCCATCCATTGGCATGACGAGGTCGCCGCACTCGCGGGTCTTCCGGATGTGATCGCCCACGGCATGCTCACGATGGGCCTAGGGGCGGGATTCGTCACCGGATGGCTCGGCGACCCGGCCGCGCTCATCAGATACGGGGTTCGGCTGTCGAATTACACGGTCATCGAAGCCGCCTCCGCTGGAACCGTGGAGTTCACCGGGCGCATCAAGTCGGTCGATCCCGACACCAGGACCGCTGTTGTCGTCATCGTCGCGAAGTCGGCCGGCCGCAAGGTTTTCGGCCTCGCTACCGCGGAAGTCCGCCTCGCATAACCGCCGCCGCAATAGCTCGGGCCGTTGCTGGCCCTGGGCATGCTCGGGCTGGCCGGTCGTACCGGCGCGATACCGTTGTTTTTCGGCGATTACTACCGGGATCCCCACTAGCTGGGAATTGGTAGACGAACGTGAGATCGAGTGTCGGGCAGCCGGTTACCACGATTCGATCAGCGGGACATCGTGGCCCTGCCGCTGCCATTCCTCGGTGAGGCGACCGAGTCGGTCCGGGGCGGCGATGCCGCGCACGACTGAGATCTTGTCGTCACGAATCTCCAGGATCGCGACGCCCACGACCCGGTCGCCGAGCGTAGCGAGCATGGCCGGGCAGTTGTTGATCACGGCGGCATGGATCGAGGGGGAGCCACCGGCGAGTCTGCGCTTGGCCGGAGACGGTTTGAAGCCTGCCCGCACCGCGCTGGCGATCCGCTGCGGGGTCGCGTACCGGATCAGCTTCTCGGCCAGCCCCAGCCCGCCGTCGGAGATGCCGGTCGCGTCGTCGGTCAGCAGCGCGACCAGGGCTTCGGTGCGGCCCGAGGAGGCGGCCTCGACGAACGCCTCGACGATTCGGCGTGCGCAGGCCTGGTCGATGTGAGTTCGGTTGCCGGCGGCGGCGATTCGACGCCGGGCTCGGTGGATGTGTTGCTGACTCGCGGACTCGGTGATGCCGAGAATCTCGGCTATCTCGGCGTGGCTGTAGGCAAAGGCCTCGCGCAGCACGTAGGCGGCCCGTTCGAGCGGCGATAGACGCTCCATGAGCGTCAGCACCGCCAGGGTGACCGATTCGCGCTGCTCGACGGTGTCGGCCGGGCCCAGCATCGGGTCGCCGTCGAGGAGCGGTTCGGGCATCCAGGCGCCGACCGCGCGTTCGCGCCGCGTCTTCGCCGAGCGGAGTCGGTCGAGTGCGAGGTTGGTGACGATCTTGGTCAGCCATGCCTCGGGCACCTCGACGTACTCCCGATCGGCGGCCTGCCACCGAAGGAATGCGTCCTGCACCGTGTCCTCGGCGTCGGCGGCAGAGCCGAGCAGACGGTAGGCGAGCGAGGCCAGCCGATTCCGGCTGGCCTCGAAACGCGCCACGGTGGCGGTGTCCATGAGCACGACTCTATGCGGAGACCACGTCGATCGAGCGCTCTCGGGTGCTGGCCAAGCGGTACTTGTGACTCGGCTTTCCGAGGTTCGGGTGGCTCAAGGCCCAGGCGGCACCGTCGAGGATCGACGACTTGACTCGCGCGGCCGTCCGGCCACACAGGGGCCGCGGCTTCGTACGCGCGGCTTTGTCGACCAACTGGTAGATCGCGTCCTTGCGGCCGAGGCTGATGTGGTTGCCGGCATAGGACATCGTGATCGTCGGGATCTTGCGCCCGGTCAGGTCCCCGATAATTGTGGCCGTCGCCTGCTTGGCGGTCGGTGCCGTCGACGCGCAGGACATCGGCAACGGAAGACCGCTCTCGGCGATGACGAAGGCGCTGTCACCGGCGACGTAGACATTCGGGTGCGAGATCGACCGCATCTGACGGTCGACGGTGATCTGGCCGTTGGTTTCGACCGCGAGGCCGCTGGCGGCGGCGATCGGGTGGACGGCGAAGCCGGCGGCCCACACGGTCGCGTCGGAGGCGAAAGCGGTGCCGTCGGCGGCGAGGGCAGCGGCCGCCTCGACGCGCGCGATGGTGGTGTGCTCATGGATCGTGATATCGAACCGGTCGAAGGCACGCAGCAGGTGCTGGCGGGCCTTGGTGCTCAGCCAGCCGCCCACCTCGCCCCTGGTGGCGAGGCTGACCCGAAGTACTGGACGGGATTCGGCGATCTCGGTGGCGGCCTCGATCGCGGTCAGATTGCCGCCGACCACCAGCACCTTCGCGTCCTCGCCCAGCTCGTCCAGGCGGGCGCGCAGGCGCAGCGCGGCCGGCCGCGCGGCCACGTGAAAGGCGTGCTCGGCCACGCCGGCAACGCCGTGGTCGGCGGCGGTGCTGCCGAGGGTGTAGAGCAGGGTGTCGTATTCGAGCCGGTCGATGCCCTCGCCGTCGACGACTGTGACAGCCCGGTCTTCGGCGTCGAGGCTGGTTACCCGCGCCACTCGGAGCCGAATGCCGGTGCCCGCGAACACCTCCGCCAACGGCCGGTGGCGCAGATCCTGCCCAGCGGCGAGCTGATGTAAGCGCAGCCGCTCGACGAAATCGGGTTCGGCGTTGACGACGGTGATCTCGAAGTCGTCGGAATGCAATTGGCGGGCCAGGTATCCGGCGGAAAAGGCTCCGGCGTATCCGGCCCCGAGGACGACGATGCGGTGCTTCATGATTCGCTCCTGTCTGGTTCACGTGCTCCCTGAACGAGACAGCCCCCGAATTCCGGACACCCCCAACCAGTGACATGGATCACCCCCCCGGGATTGGACGTGTGATCACGGGGAAGCTGTGGCGGCATCGCCCGAGAAGACTCCGCCACCACTGCCACCTGATCTTGATCGCAGACCTAGTGCTCGGGGAATGCGATTTCGGGTGTTTGGTCGTGGTCGAGGAGGAAGTGGGCGAGGAAGGTGACGCCTTCGTGCTGGGCGTCGAAGCGGGCGATGCGGGCGCCTTCGGGTTCGTAGAACACATCGCCGGGGGTGAGCGTGGACGGGGGGCGGCCGTCGATCTGGTAGATCACCGAGCCGGTTTCGATACTCCCGAATACCGGGCCGTTGTGGATATGCAACCCGGCGGCGTGGCCGGGGGCGATCGTGATGCGACGGATCTCGACCCGGTGTGTCGGGCGCGGTACTCGCAGTAGCTGGTCGAGCAGGATCGAGCGGGTGATCGGTGGGATGTCGGCGCTATCGGCGCTCGGGTACTCGGCGTCGGTGACCGGGGCGCCGGCCTCGGGTGTGGCACCGTCCGGGATCTCCTCGATGGCCAGATGGGTCATAGCGGTGCTGGGTGTGGCGCCGTGCCAATGCCATTCGTCGGCGTCGATGTGCACGGTATCGCCGGTGTGAATAGTCTCGACGGGTCCACCGCGGCGCTGAACGAGACCGGTGCCCTCGGTGATTATGAGTACTTGGCCGAGGGGGTGGCGGTGCCAGACGGTGCGAGCGCCGGGCGCGAACCGGACGCTGTCGATATGCGTGCGCTGTCCTCCTTCGGGCGCGGCGACCGTGTCGATCCCGACGTCACCGGTGATCCATTGGGACGCAGCGGCAACGCTGGTGCCGGGTGTCCGAGATATACGCACGCTGTGATTCCTTCTGTGCTGTTACCGGTTGGTGTGTGCGGCAAGTAGCGCGAGCATGCCCGTGACCGCCTGGTCGAAGGGTTCGGTGGTGCCGTCCGCGCGAGCGAGGATGTATCCGCCCTGGAGGGTGGCGACGATCGTCGCGGCAATCGACGCCGGGTCGAGGGAGGGTTCCAGTTCGCCGCGATCCAGGCCCTCGCGAACAACATCCGCGAGCCGTGCGCGCAGCCAGGAGAAGGTCTCCTCGACCGGAGCCCGCAGCGCGGGGTTGGCCATGACCTCGGGGTCCTGGGTCAATCGGCCGATCGGGCAGCCACGCAATACATCACGCTCGCGGCGTAGGTAATCGGTGATGCGTTCGACGGCCGTGCCGGGGGACGACAACTGCGCGTCGATACTGGTTCGGGTCTCGTCGGCGGTACGTCGGATGGCCGCGAGTGCCAGATCCTCTTTGCCCGCGAAGTGGTGATACATGCTGCCCTGACCGGCGTCGGCCCGCTGCTGGATGGTCTTCGGGCTGGTGCCGACATAACCGCGTTCCCACAGCAGTGCGCGGGCGCTTTCGACGAGGCGGTCCCTGGTGCTCACCCAGTGAGTGTACATACTAATAGGTACAGAACCGGCCTCAGCGTGTAGAGCGTTGGTCGACAAGGGAAATCTGCTGGCCCTACCGGGCAATGATCCTGCCGATAGGGAATGGTGGGACCGTGCCGAATATCAGTCTGGAACGGGTCAGTGCGAGGTATGGCCGCACGCCGATACTCACCGACATCTCCGTGAGGTTCCCCGGAGGTCGGTGTGCGGCGGTGCTCGGACCCAGCGGCACCGGCAAGACCACCCTGCTGCGGCTGCTCAACCGGCTCGACGAACCCAGCGACGGCCGGATCCTGCTCGATGACATCCCGATCACCCAGTTCCCCGCCCCGGATCTGCGCCGCCGCGTCGGGCTGGTGCCACAGCGACCGACACTGCTCACCGATATCGTCGCCGACGAGATCCGCGTCGGCCGCGCCGATCTCGGATCCGATCGCATCGACACGCTGCTCGCCCGGGTGGGTTTGCCGGACTTCCGGGACCGCCGCTGTCTGGAACTATCCGGCGGCCAGGCGCAGCGGGTGTGCCTGGCCCGCGCTCTCGCCGTCGAACCGGAAGTCCTATTGCTCGACGAACCGACCTCGGCCCTGGACGCCGAATCCGCCACGGCGATCGGCACTCTCATACGCGAGCACACCGCCGCCGGCGGCGGTGTCATCCTGGTCAGCCACGACACCACCTTCGTGACCGACGTCGCCGACGACATCTGGACTCTGCAACACGGGCACCTGTCCCCCAGCGATGAACGGAAACCCCAGTGACAGAACAGCTTTCCGTACCCGGCTGGCCGGGTGTCGCGACCTCGCTGGTATTGGTCGCCGTGGCGGCCGCGATCGCCTATCGCCAGCAATTGCACCTGACCCGCGAACTGCTCATCGCCGCCGCCCGCGCCGCGGCCCAGTTGGTCGCTGTTGGTGCCATTCTGCTGATCCTGTTCCGGCACACCGGCTTACCGGGCGGACTCGCCTGGGTCGTGCTCATGGTGCTGATCGCCGGACAGGTCGCGGGCCGACGCGGCAAGGGTCTGCCGCGGGCGCGCCGGGCCGCCACCATCGGTGTCGGCACCGGATCGGCCATCACCCTCGGCGCGCTCATCCTGCTCGGTGTGATTTCCACCCAGGCCCGTGTCGTCGTACCGGTCGGCGGCATGATCGTCTCGGCCTCGATGCAAGCCACCGGCATCGCGCTGCGCCGACTCCACGAGGATGCCCGAAACGCGCGCCCGGCCATCGAAGCCCGGCTGTGCCTGGGTCTTTCGGCGCGCGAGGCCTTCCTCCCGCACCGGCGATCCGCGCTGCGCACCGCCCTGATCCCCACCATCGATGCCACCAAGGTCGTCGGGTTGATCAGCCTGCCCGGCGCCATGACCGGCCTGATCCTCGCCGGCGTCGACCCGCTCACCGCCATTCGCTACCAGATCGTGGTCATGTACATGCTGCTCGCGGCCACCGCCCTGGCCGCGCTCACCGGCGCGCGGGTCGCCGAATCCTACCTGTTCGACGATGCGCATCGGCTGGTGCCGCTACCGGACTGACGCGTGTTGCCAAGACACCCGAATCGCCGCAGAACGCATAGGCTTTGCTGGGCTGGGTGCGCGAATGGATGGGAGTGGGCGGGTGGGCGATGCGGTGGTCGCGGTGCCGGAGTCGGTGCGCACGGAGTTGCGGCGTGGGGTGCGCAGTGTGCTCGTCGATGCGGTGGCGCTGCGGTTGGTGCGGGAGCGGTTCGATGATGAGCAGGCCGGGGCGTTGCGGCGGTATCTGGAGGCGTCGCAGTCGGCGAATACGTTGCGGGCGTATCGAACCGATTGGATCGCGTGGTCGGGGTGGTGCGCGGCCGAAGGTCGGCAGGCGCTGCCCGCGGATCCGCTCGATGTCGCGGTGTACCTGGCCGCGGCGGCGGATGCGTTGCGTCACAGTGACGATGGGTCGCGGCGGTGGGCGTTCAGTGCCGCCACCCTCGAACGCAAATCCGCCGCTATCGCCGCGGTGCACGCCGCCAACGGATTGCCGTCGCCGACACGCTCCGATGTGGTTCGCCTAACTCTGCGCGGCATCCGCCGGACCCGCCGCACGCAGCCCAAACGCAAGCGCCCGGTGCTGTTGCACACCCTCGAACAACTCCTCGCTGGGCTGCCCGAACCGCAGTGGCCGACCGAACCCGCGCGCCGCCGCGATGCCTTGGCGTTGCTCGTCGGATTCGCGGGGGCGTTGCGCCGCAGCGAACTTGCCGGCTTGCGGATCGCCGACGTGCGGGTGGATCTCGATCATGGCACCGGTGAGCCGCTGCTGCTCGTACAACTTCCCACGACCAAAACCGACCCGACCGGTATCGCCGAACAACGCGTCGCACTCCCCCGCGGCCAGCGCCCGCACACCTGCCCGGTCTGCGCGTTCGCCGATTGGATCCGGCTACTCGAAGTCCACCGCGACCACGGCGATGTGCGCGCCTGGCTCGACGACACACCCGCGACGCCCCCGGAGATCCACCGCTGCCACGGCTACCAGGGCACCGCACTCGCCGAAAACACCACGCTCGCATTGTTTCCGACCATCAACCGCCACGGCGGCATCGGCACCGAACCGATGTCCGGCCGCGCCATCGCCGAACTCGTCAAACGCTACGCGGCCCGCGCCGGACTCGATCCGGACCTGTTCTCCGGACACTCACTGCGCGCCGGATTCGCCACCCAAGCCGCACTCGGCGGCGCCAGCGACCGCGAGATAATGCGCCAGGGCCGCTGGTCCAACCCCCGCACTGTGCACAACTACATCCGCACCGCAAACCCCTTGGAAGACAACGCCGTTACCAAACTCGGGCTGTAGGTCACCAACTAGGTTGTAATGCATTCAATGCAACACTGCACATTGTCACGATGGAGGCCGCGACGCGGCCGCCGCGACAGAATGTGGTGCACGTCGCCGCGGCAGGCAATCCTCAGCGGCTCGCGCGCAGTATGCGGATCGTGCGCAGTGCGCGGGACGGTTCGCCCTCGAATCCTGCGGATCCGTCGAGGTAGCCGGCGATGAGGTCGGGGGCGGAGTGGTCTTCGAGGCCGGTGAAGCCGAGGGTGCGCAGCTGTGCGGCGATGTCGTCGGGTGTGAAGTAGCTGAACACGGGTTCGCCGACGCCGGCCAGCCGATCGGCACGTGCCTGCTGGTGCGCACGGTCCTCGTCGCTGTTCGCGGGCTGCAGGTAGTCGAAGACCACCTCGACCGGCTGGGCCTGACCAGCGATGTATTCGAGGGTGGCGTGGGCGGCGTTCGGGGTCAGATAGAACACGACGCCGAGCCATACGAATACGGCCGGCTCCGTCCGTTTGAATCCGCTGGATTCCAATTCCGCTGCCAGCGTCTGGGTTTCGAAATCGACCGGCACGAAGGTCAACGTTTCAGGGCGGTGGATTCCGGCTACAGCAAGGCGTTCGTGTTTCCACGCTTGGGTGGCGGGGTGGTCTACCTCGAAGACACGCAAGTCCGCGCGCGAATTGCGATAGGCGAAGGTGTCCAGGCCCGCACCGAGGATCACGACCTGCCGCGCACCAGCGGTGATGGCCGCGGCCACGGCGTCCTCGGCGAAGCGGGCGCGGGCGGCGAAGAACAGGCGGCGTGCCCGATCGCTGACCGCGAGACCGAGGGGATCGGTTGTGGGCCTGCCCAATTCGGTCAGTTCCTCCGCGGTGACGCCGAGCAGACGCGCCGCCACGGGGTCGGTGAAGATCTGTGGTCGGTCAGCGATCTGGTGATAGGCGCGGGCGTAGGCGGTGACGAGCGCTGTCCGGCTGGGGCCGTCGTTCTCCATATTCAAGAACCTACTCACGAATGTGGCGCGTGCTCTATGAACTCACTCACGCACACTCCACCGGCACCGATCGCGCCGCACGTCGCCATGACCAGCGGTCGGCCGAACAGTCTGCGGCCGGAGCGGAACACGGTAGCCATAGTGACATCTATCCCGTTGTGCGAAACGGCATTTCATGGCCTGCGCCGGTCGAGTCGGCTCTGCCGACACCGTGACCTGGGATATGACAGAACGAGTGCGTAAATTTGCACTGAACGTCACCCGTTCGACTTTCCCGTTTGCGCAAAGCGGCATTTTATGTCCGCTGTGGCAGACCAATAGCGTCGGATTCATGGAGTGGAATTTTCAGTCGGCCGAAGAAATCGCGGCTGCCTTGCGTGTCGGTGCGGTGACCTCGGTGGAACTGACCGACGAGGCGATCGCGCGTATCGAGCGCGACGACAAGGTGATCAACGCGATCTGTGTACCTGACTTCGATCGTGCGCGGGACGCCGCGCGCCGCGCCGACCAGGCGCGCGCCCGCGGCGAGGATCGGCCGCTGCTCGGCATTCCGGTGACGGTCAAAGAGTCCTACGACATCGCCGGGCTGCCCACGACCTGGGGCATGCCGCAACACGCGAACTACGTACCGACCGAGGACGCGGTACAGGTGTCGCGACTGAAGGCCGCCGGCGCGGTGCTGCTCGGTAAGACCAATGTGCCGTTGATGCTGCGAGATATCCAGAGCTTCAACGAGATCTACGGCACCACCAACAATCCGTGGGATCACGGACGCACGTCGGGTGGGTCATCCGGCGGTTCGGCGGCGGCCCTGGCGTCCGGATTCGGCGCGCTGTCCATCGGCTCCGACCTCGCCGGTTCGCTGCGCACCCCCGCGCATTTCTGCGGCATCTACGCGCACAAGCCGACACTCGGTCTGGTGCCGACCCGCGGCATGGTCGCGCCGCCCGCGCCGGCATTGCCGATCGAGCTCGACCTCGCTGTTGTCGGTCCGATGGCGCGCACCGCCCGCGACCTCGCGCTGCTGCTCGACGTGATGGCCGGACCGGACCCCCTGACCCACGGCGTCGCCTACGACGTCGCACTGCCGCCCCCGCGCCATGAGCGGCCGGCCGACTTCCGTGTCCTGATCATCGAGGACCATCCGCTCATTCCGACCGGATCGGCGGTGCGGGCGGGCGTGAACCGGGTCGCCGAGGCGCTCGCCGACGAGGGCGCCCGCGTCGAACGGCACAGTCCGCTGCTGCCCGATCCGACCGAAGCGGCGACGCTCTACATGCTGCTGATGCTGTCGAACGCCGCCACAAGTCTTTCCGTCGACGTGTACGAACAGCTGCAGACCCGTGCCGCGGCCCTGAGCGCGGACGACCGGAGTCTGGATGCGGCGCGGCTGCGCGGCATGGTGCTCAGCCACCGCGACTGGGTCGAGGCGAACAACCGTCGCGAACTCCACCGCCACGGCTGGCGGCAACTCTTCGCCGAGTTCGATGCCGTGGTGTGCCCCATCACGCCCACTCCCGCCTTCCCGCACAACCACGACGGAGGTCTGGAGAACCGGTACATCGATATCGACGGTGTCGAGTACCCGTACTTCGACCAGCTCGTCTGGGCCGGTATGGCGACCATGCCCGGCCTGCCCGCCACCGCCATACCGGCGGGCCGGTCCCCCGAGGGCCTGCCGGTGGGAGTGCAGCTCATCGGTCCGATGTTCGAGGACCGCACCCCGCTGCGGCTGGCCGAACTGCTCGAGCAGAAGATCGGCGGCTTCCAGGCGCCGTAGTGCGCGCACCGAATCAGAGCAGTGCGTCGGCGTCGGTGCCCCGGCCAACGCCGACGCCTGCGCACTCGAGTTCAAGAGGCCACTCTGGTGGACGACACCGGCGAGGCCTCTTATACCGAGCCAGGACCGAATACTGCACGATTCCGCTACCGCTGCGTTACCGGTCGACATCGGCCGCCGACCGTCGCAATGATGCGTCCAATTCCCGCCATAGCTCTCCCACCCGGCCGCGGCCACTCGGGGCGTTCGGGTAACGCGTCAGGACGCTGACCACGGTGGAGCTGGCCAGACCCGTTGCCTTCTCGATATAGCCGGCGCCGACGTCGCGGTCGTCGCCGGCATCGAGTTCGAGTGCTCGCGCAGCGTGGGCGCCCGACATGAGGATGTGTCCGCCCTGGGTCGCCTTTGCCAGCGGGTGCAGGTACGCGGCTGCTCCCGCGTTACCGGCGGCGCGCGCCGCGTCGGCCGCGGCCGCATATTCCATTTCCCCGGCTGCTCGTGCGGCCCTATGCGCCTCCAATGCGGTCACGCGTAGGGCTTTCGTTCGCTTGCCCCCAGCGGCGAACCTGCGCGCCTCCTCGAGCACGGCCCGGGGACGCGGGTCATCGGGACAGTCACGCTCGAAGATCGCCAGAACAGGCTCAGCGCAGGCCACGGCATAGCTTGTGACCGCACGCAATTCGGCCATGCTGAGTTCGATAACCAGATTCTCGTCAGCCGCATTCATGGCATGAACAGTATCGTTGAACCTTCGGTTGGAACTTCACCGCAATATCGGCAGGACAGTGGGGCGAAACCTTCAAAGGCTCCCCGATTCCGTACTGCGACAGTAGCTGTGGCACCCCGCACTCGTGACACAGCCAGACGCTCGGTTGTTCTCGACAACGGACTTTCCGGCACCACTACCGCACCAGCCTCGACAACGCCCTCACCGCGGTCACCTCAGCGCCCGCCGCCGTCACCGACCGGCAGGTCGTACCGACCGCCATGAATTCGATCGAGAAAGACCGAGCCCCACCAGAAATGGTCGAGCCGCACTCCGGCGAGCAGCAGGCCCGCGGCTGGGTCAGCGCCGGTCGATGAGGGTGATGAGTTCGGTGCGGGTAGCGGGCCAGGGGTCGGCGACGGGTTCGTTGGGGTTGCGGGGGGTGAGGCTGAGGCGGAGTGCGAGGCCGCGGATGGTGTCGAGGGCGAGGGTGAGGCGGCGATTCCATTCGGAGTGGGGAAGGTCTGCGGGTGCGGCTTCTGCGACCAGGTCGGCGATGGCTTTGCTGAGGCGTTGTTCCACCGCGATCAGGCGGTTGTAGAGGTCGCGGTCTTCCCCGGCGGCGGTCCATACGCGCAGCCAGACGGTGAACAGCCGGTTGTGGAAGCTTGCCCAGATGACGTCGAGGATGGCGGCGGTGGTGAGGTTGCCGGTGCGGCGCAGCGTGTCGAGGTGGGTGTCGAACTCTGCGACAGATCGCTGGCCGGTCTCGTCGAGTGTGGCGGTGATCAGGTCCATGCGGGTTGGGAAGTGGTGTGCGATGGCGCCGAGGGAGGAGTGCGCGCGTTCGGCGACGCGGCGGGTGGTCGTCGCGGCGTAGCCTTCCTCGGCCAGGCAGTCGAGGGCGGCGGCGATCAGTGCGGCCCTGGTGTGGGCGCGGCGTTCGCTCTGGGTCTGCCTGACGCGGCGCGTGGTGCTCATCGGGAACCACTCTAGCGTTACGGGTCGCATGACCTGTAACATTTGACTGGTGGCTGCGACCGGATTACCTGGCCACCCAATGGGATCGGCTGCTGCCCCATATCGAATCCGCGGCCTTGGCCACCGTGATCGGCGGCACCTACCCCCTCGACAAGGCCGCCCTGGCCCTGCGGGACCTCGACGAGCGCCGCGTCACCGGCAAGATCATCCTGCAAACCCGCTGAACCGGGGCGGGCACGCTCAGGGGCCGACCCGACACGCTAGGACAACGTGAAGCAGCGTCACGACATGGGCCGATACGCCTTCGGGATTACGACACACGCGCGACGCCCGTGGCCGCATCCCGACATGGCGCGCTCCTAGGGCTGTGGTCAGCGTACGCCGAGCGGTTGCCGGTGCAGGACAAGTTTCGTCGTGTGTGCCCGGTAGGCGTCGGGGGCGTCGTCCCAGTCGGCCAGCAAGGTGGTGACTTGCTCGGCGGGGAAACCGGTGCGGGCGATGAAGTCCAGCAGGACCGGACGCACGTGGGAGACACCGATTTTCAATGTCGCGTCGTTGGCGTACATATGCATCAGCGGCACCTTCGTCCTGGGTGGCAGGTAGTAGCCGACCGGCGAGCAGGTCCCGCCCGGTTGCAGTGCGCGTAGTCCGGCGTCGACACCGGCGGCGGTGGAGGTTCCTTCCACGACGATGTCGTAGCGGCGCGGCGGCAGATCCGCACGGCGGAGTCTGCCTTTCTTGACCGGATGCGCTCGGGCGCCGAGCTTTTCGGCGATCGCGAGGCGTTCGGGTCGGTGATCGACGTAATCGACGATCTCGGCGCCGTGCGCGACCGCCAGACCGGCGGCGTAGAGCCCGAGGCTCTGGGCCGCCCCACCGAGGACGAGCACCGACCCGCCGGGCCGTTCGGCCAGCGGCGGCACGATGCAGCGCCAGGCATCGGCGAGGTTATCGTTGGCAGCGGCGGCGACCCGCAGCGGATCCAGCCCGTCGGGCAGGCGCACCAGCATGTGGTCGGCATACGGGATGCGCAGTCGGTCGGCGACCATGCCGCCCCACGGACCGCTCGCGGGCCCGAATCCGAATGCGGCCAAGGTGTTTGTGCGGGTGGTGGCGCATTTGGCGGTGAGGCCGCGGCGGCATTCGCGGCAGTCTCCGCACGACACCGCCCACGGCACCACCACGAAGTCACCGGGTGCGAGGTCGGCGACTTCCGGGCCGATTTCGATGACCTCGGCGATGCATTCGTGGCCGATGCCGAACGGCCCTTGGAACGGAACCGCTCCGCAGATGCTCGCGACGACGGGGTCGATCAGTCCGGCGCGGATGCCGATCTGCATGGCGCGCGAGACGTGGCGATGAATGGGCAGGGTGTCACCGTCGCAGCGGCCCGCGACGAACGGGCGCACGATCGCATCCCCCGGTTCGATCAGACCCGGCTCGGGGCGCTCGCGCCACTCGAGCCGGCGGGCGCGGACCAATTGCAGTTCCCGCATCAGCCGCGCTGTCCCGCCGCCAGCGCCTTCCTACCACTACTTCCCCGGCGGCAAATCCCAGCTGGCCGCCGAGGCGGTCCGCTTCGCCGACGCCCTGGCCGCACGCAAATTGGCCAAGGAGCTACCCGCCGGGCCGGTCGCCGGGCTGCGAGCGTTCGTGGATATGTGGCGGAAAGTCGTGGTGGACAGCGACTTCCGGGCCGGGTGCCCGGTGCTGGCGGTCTCGGTGGAAGATCAGCCCGGCACCGACGACGAACCACACCGCGCGGCCGCCGCCGCCTTCGACCATTGGACCGAGTTGCTGGCCGAATCGCTGCGCACCCACGGCGCAAGCGACACCGCCGCCGCACAGACCGCCACCCTGATCGTCGCCGCGATCGAGGGCACGGTCGCGATGTGCCGAGCACAGCGCAGCACCGACCCCCTCGATCGAACCGCCGACGCGCTCGAAGCCGTCGTCCGCACCGTCACCCAAGACCCGTAGACAACCGTCTGCCCCAGTGGCCGCGAACGGTGCCGCCCGCTGCCGGGCCTCGCCGACGACTGTCGAGCGTCGCGATGGGCCGTTCGGCGAGGATTGGCTCTCGATTCCGGTGTAGTCCAGGCGAATTCAGTCCTGGATTCGGTGCCACGGCCGTTCGGCTTCCAGGGCGAAGGCGATTTCGAGCAGCGTGCGTTCGTCGCCGTGGGCGGCGGCGAATTGCATGCCGATCGGGAGGCCATCGTGCGAGACGCCCATGGGAAGCGAGATCGCCGGTGTGCCTGCGACATTATTCAACGGAGTGAATGCGACCCATGACATCAGACGCGCGAAGAGCTCGTCGAACGGGACGGTCGGGTTCAGATAGCCCAGCTGCGGGGTGGTGTGCACCAGGACCGGCGACAGGACCACTTCGTTGTCGCGCGACATCTCGGCGTAGGCGCGGCGCACCCGCGCCAGGCGATAGAGGACCGCCGGGGTGCGCGCCATGGACTTCCGATACAAAGCGCCGAGGCCGCGAGTGAACACATCCAGTCCACTCGGCCGGAACCGCGGATCGATCCCGAACCTCCCGCCCACCGCGATGAAGAACGCCAATAACCCCCAGTAGGTGGCGAAGTCGTCGACGAAGCCCCGCCCGACCGGCAGCGAGACCGGCCGCACCTCATGGCCCAGCTTCTCCAGCAGCGCGACGGTGTCGTCGAGCACAGCACGGGTCTGCGGGCAGGTTTCGGCGCCGGTGATCGAATCGGTGATGACGCCGATCCGCAGCCGCCGACGCGCCGGACCCTCCACCAAACCGATCGGCGGCAGGTTCGGATTGTGCCAATGGCGTTCGGCGGCCGCGAAATAGGTCGCGGTATCGCGCACGGATCGGGTGAGCACACCTTCGGAAATCAGATTGATCGGCATCGACCGTGCCTGCGGGCCATCGATATGGCGACCACGGCTCGGCTTCAAACCGACCACGCCGCAACATGCGGCGGGAATGCGGATCGACCCGCCGCCGTCGTTGCCGTGCGCGATCGGCACCACACCCGCGGCCACCAACGCGGCCGCACCACCCGATGACGCACCCGACGAATAGCCGGTATGCCACGGATTCCGCGTCGGTTCGGCCGCCACGAATTCGGTGCTCGCATTCAAACCGAACTCCGGCAGCCGACTCTTGCCCAGCACCGTCATTCCGGTGCTCATAAGCTGTTTCGCATACGGCCCGTCCTCGGCGCAGGGCCGTGCGACGAACGCCGCGGTACCGTGATTGGTCGGCAGCCCCCGCACATCGGTGTTGTCCTTGACATAGGTCGGCACACCGAACAGCGGCGCATCCGGATCGCCCGCCACCAGCGCGGATTTTGCCGAGACCACGATGGCGCGCAATGTCGGATCGACGTGCGCGGCCCGCGCCCGCGCCGCCTCGGCGACCTCGCCGGCGCTGATCTCCCGTCGACGCACCAATTCCGCGATGGTCACTGCGTCGTGGTCGGCGAGCACATCGTCGGTGAAGGCATGGAATCGCATATCCGGATTCTGCGCGCTGCCATACCAACCACGGACCGTTTTGGACAACCGACCTGTCAACGGTGGTTCCACGGCGTCGGATATCGTTCGACTGCAACGTGAATGAGGAGATCGACAATATGAATAGCTCGACCGCCGTCCCGCTATGCCTGCTGGCCGCGGGTGTGCTGAGTATCGTTCCGGCACAATCGGCTTCGGCGGACGCGCTGCCGGATCAGTCCCGAACGGTCACCACCGAGGACGGTTGGCAGCTGACGGTCACGAAATCCGCTGAGAACCTCGATCGAGTGCCCAATCTCGCGGACACCGCCTTCACCCGGGAAGGGTTCGTCAGCGTGCGCGCGGTCGCCGATATCACCGGTGCGGGCAGTGCGTCGGTGAATTCCGGCACGCTCACGCTGGGCTACCAAATCGGTTGCCAGATCGATGTTTCCAACGGCATCTCGGTCGGACTGGCGGCCTCGGTCGGACCGAACGTCAATGTGATGGTCGCGCCGACGCCGGGACTGAGCGTCGGGGTCGGCGCCGCGGCATTGCCCAGCGTGTCCACCACCTTCAAACCGGGCACCATCACCACCATCCCATTCGGCACCAAAGCCCTCGCCGGACCGCACGGTTCGATCACCACCGACCAGGTGCAGATCAAAATCGATGCCTGTGCGGGACCGGTCAGTCTGCGCTCATATGTAATCGCCACCATCTCCACCGACACCGCGGACAATTCGGTCGCGGTGTACGGCGACCCGATCTGGTTGTGATCGCCATGTCCGCCGACACCATCGCATCGCGCACGCGACAAGGCGCCGGTGCGCTGCTGGTCGCGACCGCCGCGATCCTGGCCACCAGCGCGACCGCGACCAGCACCGCCAGCCACGCGGCGCCAATCGTGCCCGCCACCACCTGCGACAACTCCGCCGATCCCGATTGCACCGAGCCGGACAAGACGCCGAGCCGGGTCATCGTGGCCCCACCAGTGGGCCCGCCGATGCTGACACCGGCCGCGCCGCCCCCGCCCGCCAAGCCGAATTCACCCGCCGCGGCCCTGACCCCACCCGCGCCGGCCCCGAATCACGGGGCACCGATTGTGCCCGCCGTGCAGTAACCGCCGACGTGCAGCGACGCCCGACATACGGTGAGTCGCCGCCTTGCGACCGCAGATGAGCAGCGACCGCAGATGAGCGACCGACAACCGGTACTTCAGCTGCGGCGCAGCTCGAAAATGCGGAAGGCCCGCCAGCCGGACAGCTCGTACTCCATCTCATAGCCCGGCCAGAACTCGACGGCGAGATCCCACGCGCGTTTCCGATCCACCCCCGTCACCTCGCTGACGGTAACCTCGAACGCCTCGCCCTTGAGCCGAGCGGTCGCGGTGCTCGCGGCCCGCAGGTTGGCCGACCACACCGGATGCTTCGGACTGCCCCAATTGGAGCCGACGATAAGGAAGTCGTCACCGCGCGGGACATACAGCAGCGACGTGGTACGCGGAATTCCGGTCTTGCGTCCCGCGACGGTGATCTCGATCGACGGCAAACCCGCCAGATCGAGCACCCCGCGCCGCCCACGGCTGACCCGCCGAACCAACCGCTCCAGCCGCAGCACGGCCGGCGCCATGCGCATGACCCAACGTTTCTGCGCGATCCGGCGAGCTAGCGCGGGCAGCGGATTCGACACCATAATCGAAAATCCTGACAGAAATCGCGTAGCGCAGAGCCGCCGGGACCCCGTGGTGAGACCAGCCTCACCCGCAGGGTTGCCCAGTGTGTGCTCTGAGTCACGTAAACCGTTGGGCTCCCGTCGGAATCGTGGCCGGTGGCTGGTCGACGGCCAACTCGGGCAGCGGACCGTGGTAGGGCTCGATCTCGACCAACGCCAGTTGCCCGGAGCAACCCTGACTCAGACTGGACGCCGGCCGGTCCGCGGTCAGCACGTTCGGGTTGCCGTGTCGGCAGAACGTGGGATCGGCCGGATCCGGGTCGTACCAGGCCCCGGTGGACAACTGCGCGACCTGCGGGCGGACCGCGGCATCGACGACCAGACCGGCCAGACAGCTCCCCCGGTCGTTGAAGATCCGCACGATATCCCCATCCCGCAGACCTCGCGCCGCGGCATCCTCGGGATGCAGCCGCACCGGTTCACGTCCGGCGATCTTCACCGACCGGCTGTGCGCGCCGACATCGAGTTGGCTGTGCAGTTTGGTCCGCGGCTGATTCGCGACGAGCTGCAGCGGGAACCGCGCCGCCCTCGCACCACCGAGCCATTCCTCGGGCTCGAGCCAGACCGGATGTCCGGGGCAATCGGCGTATCCGAAACCGTCGATCGTCGCCGAGAAGATCTCGATCCTGCCGCTGGGCGTGGTCAGCGCGAAGCGCTCCGGATCCGCGCGGAAATCGGCCAGCAGCACCTGCTGCGGATCGGGCACCGCAAGCGCGAGCGACTCGCTGTCCCAGAACTCATCGAAATCCGGCACCGCCGGATCGTTGATCCCGGCGCGCCATTCCTCGTACAGGTGCCGCAACCATTCGTCAACGGTGCGTCCCTCGGTGAATTCCTTACCGACGCCGATACGTTCGGCCAACTCACTGAAGATCGCGTAATCGTCGCGGGACGCACCGTGTGGTCGGGTCAGTGCCTTCATCGGAAAGAATTCGCGATCGTTCTGCCCGGCTCCGTAGTCATCGCGTTCGATGCTCATGGTCGCCGGTAGCACGAAGTCGGCGTGCCGCGCGGTGGCGGTCCAGAACGCATCGTGCACGACCACGGTCTCCGGACGTGCGAACGCCGTGTGCAGCCGGGCCAGATTCTGGTGGTGGTGAAAGGGATTCCCGCCGCACCAGTACACCAACTTGATGTCCGGATACACCGACCGCGTGCCGTTGTAATCGAAGCTCTGCCCCGGATTCAGCAGCATATCGGCGATTCTGGCGACCGGGATGAAGGATGCCACACCGTTGCTGCCCTGCCGAAGCCGCGGCACCGAATGCCCGCGCGCCGGCTCGCCGACATGGGCGCTCGACCCGTAGCCGTGCCCGAATCCGCCACCGGGCAGCCCGATCTGGCCCAGCATCGCCGCCAGCACCACCCCGAGCCACAGTGGCTGAACCCCGTGCTCGGCGCGCTGTAGCGACCAGCTGACATTGATCATCGTGCGCGCCGCGGCCATCTCGCGCGCCAGCGACGCGATTCGCTCGGCCGCCACCCCGGTGATCGACGCCGCCCACGCGGGATCCTTGACGACGCCATCGGTCTCGCCGCGCACATAGCCGATGAACCGCTCGTATCCGACCGTGTACCGGTCCAGAAACTCCTTGTCCGCCAATCCATCCGCATCCAGCACCTGCGCGAGCGCCAACATCAGCGCCGTATCGCTACCCGGCCGCGGCGCGATCCACTCGGCCTCGGCCTCGGCCGGAATGTCATCGCGCAGTGGGCTGACCGAGATGAATCGGCAGCCGCGCGCCCGCGCCGCGCCGATCCAGTTCTTCGTGTTGTGCCGCGAAACACCCCCCGGCGATACCGCGGAATTCTTCGGCGACAACCCCCCGAAGGCCACCACCAACTCCGCATGTTCGACGAGCACGCTCTTCGCGGTCGCGTGCCCCTCGAACAGCCCCACCGAGCCGATCACATGCGGCAACAACACCTCTGAGGTTCCCAGGCTGTAGCTGTGCACACTCCGGACATAACCGCCGAGACAGTTCAGAAACCGATGCACCTGACTCTGCGCGTGATGAAACCGCCCCGCACTCGCCCACCCGTACGACCCGCCGTATACCGACTCCGCGCCGTGCTCGCGATACACCCGGCTCAACTCACCGGACAACAACTCGAACGCGGTCTCCCACGACACCGGCACGAACGGCTCATCGCCCCGACCCACTGCCCCGGGCCCCCGCTCCAACCACCCTTGCCGCACATATGGTTGATCGATCCGCGTCGGATGATGCTGCGCCGACGCGACATTCTCGATCAACGCCATCGGCTCCGGATCCCCGCGCCACGGCCGCACCGAGGTCAACCGCTCGCCATCGCTTTCCGCTTCGAACACTCCCCAGTGCGTGAGATGCGTGGTCATCAACCCACGGTAGCCCGCCCCACCGACAGGTTCACGTCCTTATCAACGCCAGCCGATCGCTGTCGAGGCGTCAGATCGAGGACATGCCTGGCGTTTTCGTAGACGCGATAGTCGGCATGCGGCAACAACGCCGACAGCAGTGCGCGGTCGGGCGGTGCACCGCCCGACCGCGATCCCGACTCAGGATTCGGATTCGATCGGCAGGCCCGCCTCGGTCCAATCCTGGATGCCCGCGCGGTAGGCGCGGACGTTGGTGTAGCCGAGCGCGCGCAGTTTCACGGCGACGATCTCGCTGTTCTGGCAGGCGTTATTGGAGCAGTAGGTCACGATTGGCGCGTGCTGGTCCGGAAGCAGCTGGGCGGCACGGGATTCCACGTCCGCTTCGACCAGGGTGAGCGCACCCGGCAGATGCGCCTTCTCGTAGTAACCCGCTCCGAGGGTGTCGAGGACCGTGACCGAACCGGCCTCGATCGCGGCGGCCAGCTCGGCACGGGCGATGACTGTGGTCATGAGATTTCCTTCCTGACGACGCACAATTTTTATGTGCGTGCGCACGCTATTATATGCGTGCGGGTGCACGCAAGTGGTTAGAATCGGTCCGTGACGCAATCGGAGAAGCATCGCCAGGCCGCGAGCAGCGCATGGTCGGCACTGCTGCGGGTGCACGCGAACCTGGTACCTCGATTGGATGCCGAGCTGCGCCGCGGCTTCGGACTCCCACTCGCCTGGTACGACGTACTCCTCGAACTCGACGGCGTCGAACCGCTGCGCATGACCGACCTCGGCGAACGCGTCGTGCTCAGCCGCACCCGAGTCAGCAGGCTCGTCACCGAGATGGCGGCCGCGGGACTGGTTGTGCGCGAAGCCAATCCGGACGACGGCCGATCCGCATTCGTCGCCATCACCGACGCGGGCCGCGAACGCCTACACGCGGCGGCGCCCAGTTACCTTGCGAGCGTCCAAGATTCCTTCGCGGACAAGCTCGACGCCGACGAACTGCACGCCCTCGCCGCGACTCTCGGCAAGATTCTGGGTCCGACCGAACTCACGATCGCGCCACGGCGACAGCGCAGTTCATAGGCCGCAACGCCGCACGCCCTGCAATCGAATCACCTTGACAGTCAATGCAGTCCAGGTCACATCCACGCCCAATCGGACATCATTTCTGAAACAATGCCATTCCACACCGGCCTGCACCTTTGATTACAGGCACATCGAGCGTGCACCCCCGGAAAGGATGCAGCCCCTTGGCGATCGGCGCGGCAGAGCAAGCAGCACAACGTTTTTCCCTGCGGCAAGGAGCGCGCTGATGTTCACGCGGTGGGGGGATCTCGTATACCGGCTGCGCTTCGCCGTCATCGGGATCGTGGTGGGCGCGCTGCTCACGCTCGGCGGATACGGCTTCGGCCTGGACGACCATCTCAGCTCCGGCGGTATGGACGATCCGACCTCGGAATCCGCACAGGCGGCACGCCTCGCCGACGCCGCCTTCGGACGCAATCACGACTTCGACATCGTCGTGCTCTACACCGCGCCGGACGGCAAGACGGTCGACGACCCGGAATTCAGCCAGCCGATCATCGACAATCTGAACAGCCTGCCGCACAAGTATCCCGGCGAGATCACCGGAATCAACGCCTCCTATTGGCGCGTCGAGAATGCCAAGATCAGCGGTGCGAAGGCGGCCACCGAGGACAAGAAGCACGCGGTGGCCGCCATCGCCATCGCGGGCGATAACGACACCGACTCCGTGCGCAACTTCCGCAAGGTCAAGGACGCCATCGCCATTCCGGGTATCGACGTGCAGGTCAGCGGGCTACAAGCCGTGGCGGGCACGCTCAACGACACCATGGCCGACGATGTCCACCGAATGGAAGTCCTCGCCATCCCCGCCGTCGCGGTGCTGCTGTTCTTCATCTTCGGCGGCCTCGTCGCCGCCGCGCTGCCGCTCATGGTCGGCGGGCTCACCGTGATCGGCGCATCGGGCATCATCATGTTCCTGACGCGCTTCACCGAGGTGAATTCCTTTGTCTCCTCGGTGCTCTCGATGATCGGATTGGGCCTGGCGATCGACTACGGGCTGTTCATCGTGAGCCGATTCCGCGAGGAGCTGGGCGCGGGCTACGACACTCGCGTCGCGGTGCGCCGCACCGTCATGACCGCGGGCCGAACCGTCGTGTTCTCCGCGACCATGATCATCGCGAGCCTCGGCGGCATGCTGCTGTTCCCCCAGGGCTTCCTCAAATCCATGGCCTACGGCGCCATCGCGACCGTCCTGCTTGCCGCGTTCACCGCCATCACCATCCTGCCCGCCAGCCTGGCCATCCTCGGTCCGCGCGTGGATATGCTGGGTTTCCAGCGATTTCGAAGACTCAGGACCGCCGAACAGGTCGAGGACGGTCTCTGGGGCAAGACCACCCGCTGGGTGATGCGCCGACCGCTCACCGTCGCGATTCCGCTGGTCATCGGATTGTTCCTGTTGATCATCCCGGTCAAGAACCTCATCTTCGGCGGCTTCAGCGAGCGATATCTACCACCGGACAACCCGACTCGCATCGCACAGGAACAGATCGACACCTTCTTCCCGCAGCGCCGATCCGACCCCATCGAACTGGTCTTCGTCGCCGATGCCAGCGGCCCCGTCGGCGATGCCTGGCGCGCCGCCGCACACGCACCCGGCCTGGCCAGCCGGTTCGACATGCCCTCCAAATCCTTGACCCAGGAAAACGTCTACCGCACCAAGGCAACGTTGGTGAACCCCAACGAGGCAGGCGAGACCATCGAATACCTGCGCTCGATGGAACTACCCGAGGGCGTCACCATGCTCGTCGGCGGAATACCGGCAATGCAGAAGGACAGCATCGACGCGCTGCTCTACCGGATACCGGTAATGATCGTGCTCGTGCTGCTGGTGACGACGCTGCTGATGTTCCTCACCTTCGGCTCGCTGGTGCTACCGATCAAGGCCGCCCTGATGAGCGCGCTGGGCCTCGGCTCGACTCTGGGCATTCTGACCTGGATCTTCGTCGACGGACACGCCGCCGGACTGCTCGACTTCACCCCGCAGCCGATCCAGTCCAACGTGCTCGTGCTGATCATCGCGATCATCTACGGCCTCTCCACCGACTACGAGGTCTTCCTGCTCTCCCGCATGGTCGAGGCCCGCGCCAAGGGCGCGAGCACCACCGATGCGGTCCACACCGGCACCGCGCACACCGGACGCATCATCACCGCCGCCGCACTGATCCTGCTCGTCGTGACCGGGGCATTCGCATTCTCCGATCTGGTGATGATGCAGTACATCGCCTACGGCATGATCGCCGCGCTGTTCATCGACGCGACGGTGCTGCGCATGCTGCTCGTGCCCGCCGTCATGAAGTTGCTGGGCGACGATTGTTGGTGGGCACCGGCGTGGATGAAGCGACTTCAGGAGAAAATCGGACTCGGCGAACCTATTCTGGACGATGAACGCCCGGGCACCGAGGACATGCGCGACCAGGTCGAGGCCACACCGATCAGCGATCCGGTCACTCCGAAGCTCCCCGTCGTCACCGCTGGACGGTCGGAGGGTTCCTAGCGGAACCGACGGCTCCGCGAAAGGGACGCCACGCGCCGCCTCGGGAGGTACGCTCTGCGCCGGAAAGCCCGCGGACCCGATCGCCCGACCTGGCGACCTGGTCAACCACCGGCCATTGGACCGAAGGACGACCGCGATGTGCAGCTACCGCCTCGATGCCGAATACGCCGATCCGACACCGCTGAGGGTGCGCATCGACACGCACGAGCGCTACTCCGAACGGCCCGACGATCCGGGCGCGGACGTGCTCGCCGCGCTAGCGCTCACCGGAACCGAACATCTCGCCGATATCGGCTGCGGCGACGCGCGCTTCCTCGCCCACCTGGCCACCAGCGGTCATCAGGGTCCGCTGGTCGGAATCGACACCTCACCCGCCATGGTGGCGGCGGCGAACGCCGTGCCCGGGGTGCGCGGTGTATTCGGCAGCGCCGACCGGATCCCCTTCGACGACAACAGCTTCGATGCGCTCACGGCGCGGCACATGCTCTACCACATGGCCGATCCGGTCGCCGCGCTCACCGAATTCCGGCGCACGACCAAGCCCGGCGGAACGGTCGCCGTGGTCGTCAATCACCCCGGAACCTATCCGTGCACCACCGAACTCGTGGCCGCGCACGCCGCGACGTACGGCGTCGGCGTGGCCGATGCGGTCACCACGACCGTCGACTCCGACACTTTGCCGCAAATGATGTCCGAGGTCTTCGGCGACGTGCGGATCCGACGATCCGATAATGCGCTCGTCTTCGATACCCCGGATCCGCTGGTGCGCTTCGCCGAGGCGCTGTTCACGTTCTACGGCGTCACGCCGAATCACCCACGGCGGCAGGCGATTCTGCGCGATCTGCGCGAGGACGTCGAAGATTGGTTCACCCATCATCCCGGGCGGACCTGGCGCGATCCCAAGGGCTACATCGTCGCGACGGCCATGGTCGATGCGGACTACCAGGGCAGCGCGCCTTCGGCATCGAAGTAGCCGCCGGTGGGTCCGTCGGGCCCGATCTGCGCCATGCGCACGATGATCTCGGCACCCTCCTCGACCGTCTGGGTGCCCGAATTCCCATTGAGATCGGTCTTCGTGAAGCCGGGCTCCACGGCATTGATCCGGATATTCGGGAACGCCTTCGCGTACTGAACGGTGAGCATGTTCACCACGGTCTTCGACGCCGCATATGCGACCCCCGGGTAGGCGTAGGCCGGTGTGCCCGGAGTCGCGACCCTGGTCAGTGAGGCCAGACCGCTGCTGACATTGACCACTACCGGCGCGGCGGACCGCTGCAGCAGCGGCAGAAAGGCGTGCAGGACGCGCACCGTGCCGAAGACGTTCGTGTCGAATGTTCTCCGCATCAGATCCGCGGTCACGTCCGCGGCGCCGATCACATTGTTCCTGTCGGTCATCTCTTCCTGGATACCGGCGTTATTGACCAGCACATCCAGACCGCCGTCGGCCTCGATGGCCGCTACCGCGGCCGCCACGGACGCGTCGTCGGTGATATCGAGTTGGACTGCCCGCGCACCCAACTCCTCGGCGGCCCGGTGACCGCGTTCGGCGTCCCGGCTGCCGAGGTACACGGTGTGACCCGCCGCAACGAGTTGGCGGGCGGTCTCGAAGCCGAGCCCTTTGTTCGCTCCAGTGATCAGAGTTGCTGTCATGGCTCCACGCTAGGTTTTAGAGCGCGCTCGAAGTCAAGGCCGCCCCTTCCCGTCTGGGCTGGGTTTGGTCGCTGGGACTCTGCGTTGTGTTCGAAAGGTGAGTTGCGGTGTTTTGCTTGAAGAAGATTGCATGCGTAGATGCGCATATCTACTTAACATCATGTTTGTGTAAGAGCTTGCCAGTCCCGACTCCTCACATCGACGCGGATCTATTGGCTCTGCCGCGCCTCTCCTCAGATAGTCGATCCTCGTTTTTGCTCCCACTCCCCCATCACGCTGGAGAACCCCGGCAATACCTACTCCCCCAACCCATTCCGCGTGTACGCCCGCGCCAAAGTCGACCGACCAGTTACCCTCTTCGCGTGG
This sequence comes from Nocardia nepalensis, assembly GCF_048910785.1. Classification (NCBI taxonomy): domain Bacteria; kingdom Bacillati; phylum Actinomycetota; class Actinomycetes; order Mycobacteriales; family Nocardiaceae; genus Nocardia; species Nocardia nepalensis. The sequence goes on from NZ_JBKBET010000031.1 coordinate 421,739, forward strand.
TCCCGCCCCGACCCGGCACGCGCGCCGGAGGTCCACGAGCGCCCGTCACCCTTCAGGAAGCAGGAGTTCGATGCGATCACCGAGTCACCGCCGGGTCTTGGCCATCCTGGCGGCCACTATTGCCGTCATTTCCGGCGGCATCGCGCCCGCGTCGGCGCAGCCCGCGCCGCCCGCACAGGTGCCGCCGCTGGGCTCGGACTTCCTCTGGGGCGTCGCCGCATCGGGATATCAGTCGGAAGGTTATGCGCCGGACAGCAATTGGTCGCGGTATGTGGCCGAGGGTAAGACGGACAATCCGTATCTGGAGTCGGTCGACTTCTTCCACCGCTACCGATCCGATATCGACCTGGCCGCGAAGCTCGGCGTCAAGGTCTACCGCATCGGCATCGAGTGGGCGCGTGTGCAGCCGCGACCGGGCGAGTGGGATGAGACCGGACTTCGCTTCTACGACAATGTGATCGCCGCGATCACGGCCGCCGGAATGCGGCCGATGCTCACCATCGACCACTGGGTCTACCCGGGTTGGGAGGTCGATCGCGGCGGCTGGTCGAATCCGAATATCGTCGAGGACTGGCTCGCCAACGCTCGCGTCGTCGTCGATCGGTACGCCTCGAACAACCCGCTGTGGGTCACGTTCAACGAACCCGCCGCCTACATCATGAACGAGTCCACCCACGGCGGCCTCTCCCCCGTCGCCATCCCGGCGATGCAGGACCGAATCGCCCAGGCGCACAATGCCATCTACGACTACATCCACGCCGTACAGCCCGGCGCGATGGTTACCAGCAACGTCGCCTACATTCCCGCGGGCGAAGATGTGGTCAACGGGTCGCTCATCGATAGGATCGCCGCGAAGCTCGACTACATCGGCATCGACTACTACTACGGCGCCTCCCCCGGCACCGTCACCCAGATGAGCTTCAGCGAACTCTGGAAGAACCCACTCGAACCCGAGGGCATCTACTACGCCCTGCAACACTATTCACGCAAATTCCCGGGCCGCCCGCTCTACATCGTCGAAAACGGTATGCCCACCGAGAACGGCGCACCGCGTAGCGATGGCTACACCCGCGCCGACGACCTGCGCGACACCGTCTACTGGCTGCAGCGCGCCAAGGCCGACGGCATGAACCTCATCGGCTACAACTACTGGAGCCTCACCGATAACTACGAATGGGGCTCCTACACACCGCGTTTCGGCCTTTACACGGTCGATGTCCTGACCGACCCCACCCTCACTCGCAGGCCTACCGACGCCGTCCCCGCCTACACCGATATCACGCGCGACGGCGGCGTCACCCCCGGCTACCGCCCCACCCGCGACCCCAAACCCTGCTCCTTCGTCGACGCCGCCGCCAGCTGCGCCGACCCGGTCACCGTGCCCCGCTAGCCGGATTGCATGCGACGAGATTCCCGGGCCGGGTGCCGAATTTCCGGCGACTCGGCCTCGCGAATGATGGCCGAGGCCAGCCGGGCGTATCGCATGGCGAGTTCTTCCGGAGTCAGCGGGCGGTCGTCGACCAACCACCATATTCGCGAGCTAGAGCGAGATCAGCTACTGCGCGCACGTCGTCAGCGCTTGCTCGCGGCTCGCGCTACGAGTCGGAAGGCCCGCTGGCGCACGCTGCTTCGCACTCTGTCGCGTATCGGCGCTTGCGGCGGTGGCGGCGCCGTGCCGAAGCGCGGGAACAGGGCGGTCGCGTTCGAGCGTTCGATGGCGCGGCGGGCGGATTCGTCGAGGTGGTACTCGTCGAGTCCGGCGTTGAAGTACAGCACCGCGGGGTCGGGGGCGAAGGGCCAGTCGCTGCCGTAGAGGACGTGGCCCGGTTCGGCGAATGACAGCAATGTCGGGAGGGCGGCCGCGCTGGCCGATAGCGCGGTGTCGAAGTAGAAGCCGGCGAAGTCGTCGAGCACGTCGACGAGGCTGGCTCCCGTCTGGGTGAGAATGCCGAGGGCCATCCGGTGGGCCGCGTAGGGGACGAATCCGCCGCCGTGACTGAGAATGAAACGAATGTTGGGGTATTTGCGGCGAATACCGTTGCGCACCAACAGATAGGCGGCGCGAGTGGTGTCGAGGAGGAAATCGGCGGCGAAGGGCGGCACACCGGGCACCGGGTCCGAGGGCAGATCGCCGGGGTGCACGAAGACCACGGCCGACCGGTCGTCGAGGACGCCGAACAGTTCGTCCTGCCCCTCGGCCCCGAGGTAGGTGCCGCGGGCGTTGGCGAGTAGCACGACGCCGTCGGCGTGCAGGACATCGAGGGCTCGTTCCGCTTCGGTCGCGGCGGCGGCGACGTCGGGCATCGGTAGCGTGGCGAAGAATCCGAACCGATCGGGTTGATCGGCGACCAATTCCGCCGAGTAGTCGTTGAGCTCGTGTGCGAGTTTCAGTGCCGCTGTCGGATCGGTCAGGAATGTCGTGCCCGGGGTCGAAACCGAGAGAACCGCGGACGCGATGCCAGCTGTCGTCATCAGCCGCACGGCTGATTCGACGCTCCATTCGGGAATATCGCGTCCACCTGCCGCGGCGATGCCATGGCTGCGCAACGCTTCCCGGTAGGGCGGTGGGACCAAATGCTGGTGCACGTCGATGCGGTCGATCGACAAGACGATTCCTTCCTTTGCGGCCCGATATGTGACGGTATCATCAGTTTAGCTCGAGATCGTCAGGAAGTGATAAAATCGTCACAAACTTGCCGGAAGTCTGGGCCATATCGGGCATCGACCGCACCCGCGACGATTGGTCGGCTCCCGGGAATGCCGGGAGCCGACCCTCGAATCACGCCCCGGTGAACTGCTCGCCGGAGATCGAGCGGGACTGCTCGCCGTCGACGCCAACGGGGATATCACCCTCGAGTGTGGTGCGGTACAGCACACGGGTCACATCGAGGTGGTTGAGGTCGCCCGGGGCCAGATGTGCGGTAGCACGGTTGTCCCAGAACGCCAGACTGCCCTTCTCCCAACGGAATCGGACGGTATAGGCCGGATTCGACAGCTCGTCGAACAGCAGCTGCAGCACGGCATCGCTCTGAGCGGGGCTCAGGCCGACGATGTGGGTGGTGAAGCCGGGGTTGACGAAGAGCACCTTCTCGCCGGTCACGGGATGCACTCGGACCACGGGATGTTCGGTCACCAACGGGGCGCTGGCGACCTTCTTGGCATAATCGCTGTCCTCGTTCCATGCGGGCCTGCTGCCGCCGAACCGGTGCACGGCCCGCAGCCCTTCGACGAACTTCTTCAGCGATTCGGGCAGGTTCTCGTACGCCGCGACGAGATTGGTCCAACTGGTGTCCCCGCCGCGCGCCGGTGCGATCTCGGCCCGCAGCAGGGAGGCGGCGGGCGGGTTGATCAGCGCGGAGACATCGGTGTGCCAGTGGTTGGTGTAGGTGAATTTCTTGACGCCGAAACGCTTTTCGTAGAGACGGCTGTCGACCGCGAGGATTTCCGGGAACTCGGTCGGCGCGTCGTCGTCGTAGGGATGCGATGGCGTCACGGCGCCGAAGCGCCGGGAGAAGGCGATGTGCTCGGCGTGACCGATGTGCTGGTCGCGGAAGAACAGCACCTTGTATTCGTGCAGGGCCGCGGTGATGTCGGCGACCTCCTGATCGGTGAGCTCGGCCCGTAGGTCGACGCCCGCGATCTCGGCGCCGATATGTCCGGCGACGGGCGTGATCTGGAGGGTGGTGGTGGGGTTTTCGCTGACGGTTGTCATGGTCGTGCTTCTTTCGGCGATCGGTCGGGGTGGTCGGCGCGGCAGGGGCGACAACCGCTGCTGCCCAAGCGCATGAAGTCGACGGCGCGCCGCCTGGTCAGACGGATATTCATGCGCCGACTTCGGTCCGCACCCGCGCGAACTGGCTTTCCACCGGCGCCAGCCCGTAGTGCCCGCGCAGGGTCGTCGCGGTGTAGTCCGTGCGGAACAGGCCGCGTTCCTGCAGGATCGGCACCACCCGGTCCACAAAATCCTCGAGCCCGCCGGGCAGATACGGCGGCATGATGTTGAATCCGTCGGCGGCATCGTTTTCGAACCACGACTGCAGTTCGTCGGCGATATCGGTGGGTGTGCCCGCGAGGGTCCGATGCCCGCGTCCACCGCCGAGCTTGCCGATGAGCTGGCGCACCGTGAGGTTCTCGCGTTCGGCCAGATCCTTCACCAAGGTGAATCTGCTCTTCCCGCCCTCGATATCGCTTTCCTGCGGCAGCGGCGGCAGTGGTGCGTCGAGTGCGTGTTCGGTGAGATCGACGCCCAGCAGCGAAGACAGTTGCCGCAGTGCGTAATCCGGCGAGATGAGGTCGGTGAATTCCTGTTCGAGCGCCAGCGCCTCTTCACGTGTGTCGGCGATGAAGGGCACCAGCCCTGGCAGCACCTTCAGATCGTCGGGCGAGCGACCGTACTTCAGCAGCCGCGCCTTCAGATCCCGGTAGAACGCCTGTCCTTCCTCCAGTGATCGTTGCGCGGTGAATACCGCCTCGGCGTAGCGCGCGGCGAAATCCTTACCGCTCTCCGACGATCCGGCCTGCACCAGCAGTGGTCGCCCCTGCGGACTGCGCGGTGAATTCAGCGGACCGCGGACCCGGAAGCGCTCGCTGGCGTAGTCGATGGTGTGCACCTTGTCCGGGTCGGCGAACACGCCGTCGTCCGGATCGAGCACGATCGCCGAGGACTCCCAGCTGTCCCACAACCGCACGGTGACATCCACGAACTCCTGTGCCCGTTCGTAGCGCCGGGCATGCTCCGGAATGGCGTCGAAGCCGAAGTTGAACGCCTCCTGTTCATTGGCCGAGGTGACGATGTTCCATCCGGCCCGTCCGCTGCTGATGTGATCGAGCGAGGCGAATTTGCGCGCGAGGTTGAACGGCTCGTTGTAGGTGGTCGACGCGGTCGCGATCAGCCCGACACGTTCGGTCGCGGCGGCGATCGCCGCGAGCAACGTGACCGGCTCGAAGACGGCCAGGGTATTGCGCTCGAGCCGCGGTCCGACCGCTAACCCGTCGGCGAAGAACACCGAATCGAGTTTGCCGCGTTCGGCGATCTGCCCGAGTTCCTGGAAGTGCCGCACATCCAGCACCCGGCGTTCCTCGGTCCGGGGATGCCGCCAGGCCGCCTCGTGATGGCCGACCCCCATGAGGAAAGCATTGAGATGGAATTGCTTGCGAGATAATGACATCGGAGTCCTTAACGGGAGGGCTCGGTGCGCCACCGGGACAGGCGGCGTTCGAGGGCGACGAGTAGGCCGTTGAAGGCCAAGCCCAGCAGCGAGATGGCCACGATGCCCGCATACATATCGGGGATCTGGAAGTTCTGCTGGGCCGCGTTGATCAGGTAGCCGAGTCCGGCTCGCGCGCCGATCATCTCGGCGGCGATGAGCACCAGGATCGAGGAGGCGGCCGCCATCCGCACACCGGTGAATATCGATGGCACAGCGGCGGGCAGGATCACCTTCTGGAACAGTCGAATCGGCGAGAAGCCGAGCGAGACAGCCGATTTGATCAGCAGCGGGTCTACCGTGCGGACACCGGTGATGGTGTTCAACAGGATCGGGAAGAAGCTCGCGTAGACCACCAGCGCGATCTTGGAGGTCTCACCGATCCCGAGAATCAGGATGAAAACCGGCAGCAGCGCCAATGCCGCGGTGTTGCGGAACAATTCGAGGATCGGATTGAGGAACTCCGCCACCGGCTTGTACCAGGCGATGGCGACACCGACCGGAATGGCCACCACGAGCGCGAGCGAGTATCCCGTCGCCGATCGGGTCAGGCTGGTCGAGACGTGCTCCCACATCTCGCCGCTCTGCACCAGGTCGACAAAGGCTTGGGCGACCGTCGAGAACGGCGGCAGGAACACCTCGTCCACCAGCCCGAGACGCGGGGCCGCCTCCCACGCGCCGACCAGCAGACCAATGGCGAAGGTAGGCTTGAAGATTCGCCAGGCCAGCAGCGCGAGCGCGCGCAACACTTGCGGCACGCCGACCTGCGGCGGTGTGACGGACTCGGCCCGGCTCCGCACCAGGACCGGTCGAGGCTTCTCTACGACTTGCACTGCGCTAGACATGAACCGGCTTCCTCTCGATGCTCGCGGCCGACAGCGACTCCCGTTCGAGTCCCTGCGCCCGGGTAACCTCGCTCTGCAACTGCGACCAGATCTGGTGCCGGGCTTCCCGGAAGTGTTCGCTCGAACGCACATCCGCACCGGAATCCCGATCGATCTCGATATCGATCACGGCCTTGACTCGTCCCGGTCTGGACGTCAGCACGGCAACCCGCTGGCCGAGGTACACGGCCTCGTCGATGCCGTGGGTGATGAACAGAATCGTCTTGCCGGTCGCCCGCCAGATCCGTAGCAGCTCGTCCTGCAACGACTCCCGGGTCTGGGCATCGAGCGCGGCGAACGGCTCGTCCATCAGCAGCACCTCGGGATCGAAGGCGAGGCTGCGCGCAATGGCGACGCGCTGTTTCATCCCGCCGGACAGCTCATGCGGATAGCGATCGCCGAAACCATCCAGCCCGACCAGCTCCAGGTACTCGGCCGCGATTCTCCGGCGCTCCCGACGCCGGATACCCTTCGCCTCCAAACCGAATTCGATATTGGCCCGTGCGGTGCGCCAAGGCAGCAGCGCGTACTGCTGGAAGACAATGCCGCGATCCAGGCCAGGACCGCTGATCGGCTTGCCGTCCAGCAGGATCCGCCCGGCGCTCGGCTTGCTGAGCCCGCCGAGCAGATCCAGCAGCGTCGACTTTCCGGAACCGCTCGGGCCGACCAGCACGAGAAATTCGCCGTCACGCAGTTCCAGCGAAATATCCTCGATCGCGGTGAACTCCTGGTTCGAGCCTCGGACCGGGAACTGTTTGCGCACTCCGGTGAGTGCGAGTTTCACCTGACTCATTTCGCGACCGCCTCTCCGGTCGGACCGGAGGTCGGCCCGTAGGTGCCATTGGCGTACGGGTTGTCCTTGTTGGTGAACAGATCCTTGGCCGACAGCTTTCCGGAAGGCACATCACCATTGCGGACCAGCCAGTCGATCCAGATCTGCAGTTCCTTCTCCGCGATCACCGCACCGGGCACCGGAATGCCCGGGCTCCGCCAGAATTTCAGCAGATCGGTGTTCTCATTGTGCCCGCGCTTGTTGATGATCGAGGCGAAGCGCGCCACCACCTCATCGCGCGGTGTCACCTGCAGCCAGCGCGTCGCCCGCGCGGTCCCCTGGACGAAGTCCTTGACGGCCTCCGGATTCTGAGCGATGTAGTCCTTGCGGAAAACATAAGTGCCATAGTCGAATTGACCGAACAAGGCCTTGTCGGTGTAGAGCGCGTGGATACCGCCGCGCCCGACCGCGCTCTCCCGGAAGACCCCGCCGAGTGCGGCGACATCGATCTGGCCCTTGCGCAGCGCGTCCTCGGTATTGGCCGGCGGCACCACGATCAGCTCGACCTGTTTGATCTCCTGATCTGTCAGCCCCTGCTGGTGCAGCCATTCCCGAGTGATGAATTCATGGTGTGCACCAAGGGTATTGATGCCCACCTTCTTACCTATCAGATCCCGCGGCGAGTTGATGCCCGAATCGTCGCGGACGAAGTAGCCGGTGAACGATTGCTCATCGGCCCCATAGGAGCTGAGCACCGACGTCACCGCCGCACCGCCCGCGACCAGCTTGACGACCGCGCCGTTGAACGCGCTGCCGAACTCGATCTGGCGGGTCGCGGCGGCCTGGATATTCGCCGGGCCGCTGGTGGTGTCGCCTTCCCAGTGCAGCGCGATCTTGCTGAAGTAGCCGAGATCGTCCGCCAGTTCGAAGGCCGAGACCTGGCCGGTCGATCCCTGGTAGCGCAGTACGGCCTTGCCGTCGGCAGTGGTACCCGGCTCGGATCTGCCGCAACCGGTGAGCACCGCGACTGCGGCGGGAATGGTGAGTGCGGCGGCCAGCGCACGGACGATCCGCGGACTGGTCTTGTGGGACAGCGTCATGGCAGTTCTTTCACGGAATGCGCACTGCCGCAGCGGAATCGAACATGCCGAAGCGGCAGGTAAAGCGCGGAGGTTTACCTGTTCATCTAATGCGGCGACCGCCTGCGGTGACCGCGGATTCAGGCGCGACAGACTCCATGTGGCAGGCGCATGAGATCCACCGTGCGACGGCGGATCAGCGCAATGGATTCGACCATGTCAACGACCTTCATGGGATTCGGATAGAAGCGGCGACCCCGCGGCTTTGTGTCCATAGTGGAGTCGACCGCCACGGACGACAATGCCGATTTCACATTGTGAAAATCACCGTGAGTACAACTCCACCGGCGCATCGGTGACGGCGGCGGTGGATTGGAACAGTGGCCCGATCCGGCCCGCGATCTGCCGCATGGCGGGCACAATGCCACGCACCAGCTCCTCGTTCAACCGCGCCGAGCGGGCCTGCACGCCGAGCGCACCCCACACCTGCTTATCCGGGCCGAGGATCGGCACCGCCACCGAGCGGACCGGATCCTCGCGCTCGATGATCTCCACGGCAAAACCGCTGCGCCGCACGCGATCCAGATCCGTCGTCGGCAGCGACGCGGGCCTTCGATCGAATCCGTCGCCGACCGGCGCGAAGGCGAGCAGGGCCCGGCCGACGGCGCTGGACCGCAGCGGCTGGCGGGCCTGTGGCAACTGGTTGGGGCAGAAGTACACCGGCGGACGCGCCTGGAAGACGGTGACCGCATCGCAGTCGTCGGCGATGCTCAGGCTCACGGTTATCTTGATGCCCGCGGCCAGCGCATATAGGTGCGGTGCGGCCGCGTCGATGCCCAACCGCGATAGCGCGGGCCGGGCCAGCGAGGCGAGCCCCTGTCCGATGCGATAGCGATCGGTCGCCGGATCCTGCTCCAGCAACCGGCCCCGCACCAGCGCTCGGGCCAGCCGATAGGTGGTGCTGACCGGCAGGCCCGCGCGGTGCGCCAATTCGCTCACCGACAGTTCCGGATCATCGCCCTCGAAGCAGTTCAGCACGTGGATCGCACGGTCGACCGCTTGGGCACCCGAACGGGGTTGATCGGCGGCAGTCATTGTTCCTCCTGATATTTCTACCGATCGGGATTTCGCCAGAACTATCGCCGGGCGTTGCGGGTGCGGCAATGGTTCTGCGCCCGCTGCGCGGATTTCTCGCGTACCAATGCCCGCACCGTCAAAATCGCGCTGATCCGAAGGGTTTTGCGATGCCGGCGGCGTTCGTACATTCGAATTCCCTGCGCTGACCCCGCATTCCGCTGACGATTGCCCATTCTCGGTGGCAATCCCGACGCCTCAGGAGCAGACGCATGAGTGAACTCTGGCAGACCGACGCCGATGTATTGGTGATCGGCGGCGGTCCGGCCGCCGCATGGGCGGCCATCCACGCGCGGGAAGCCGGGGCCGAGGTGACTCTGGTCGACAAGGGCTACTGCGGAACCAGCGGCGCCACAGCGCCTTCCGGTACCGGCGTCTGGTACGTCGCCCCGGAGGCGACCGCCCGCGCGAACGCGAAGGCGAGTCGAGAGACGCTCGGCGGCCATCTGGCCGACCACTACTGGATGGATCGGGTCCTCGATCAGACCTACACGAATATGAATCGGCTCGCGGTGGAGGGCAAGTACCCATTCCCGATCGACCCCGCGACCGGCGAACAGGTGCGTACCGGGGTGCAGGGGCCGGAGTACATGCGCCGGATGCGTGCGTGGATCAAGCGGCTCGGTGTCCGGATCCTCGATCACGCACCGGCTCTCGAACTGCTGGTCGACGATGCGGGCACGGTTCGTGGCGCGGCCGGATACCAGCGTCGACTCGACCGCGACTACCGTATTTCGGCAGGTGCGGTGGTGCTGGCCAGTGGCGGTTGCGCGTTCCTGTCACGAGCGCTGGGCACCAATGTCGACACCGGCGACGGTGCGCTGATGGCCGCCGAGGTGGGGGCGCGCTTCTCCGGCATGGAATTCTCCAACGCCTACGCGATCGTGCCGAAGGGTTCGACCATCACGAAAACCGCGTACTACGGTTACGCGACGTTCTTCCACGAGGACGGGCGGGTGCTCGAGGGCGCGGGGTCGACGAAGGGACGATCGGTGATCGCCCGAACCCTGTTGTCGGAGAAGGTGTTCGCACAACTGGACCGAGCCGACGCGGCGGTACAGGCGCAGATGCGACTCGGGCAGCCCAACTTCTTCTTGCAGTTCGATCGGCGCGGGATCAACCCGTTCACCGACCGTTTCGAGGTCGACCTACTCGCCGAGGGCACGGTGCGCGGCACCGGCGGCATCGATGTCGTGGACGACGACTGCGCGACCACGGTGCCCGGTCTCTTCGCGGCGGGTGACGCGGCGACCAGGGAGCGGATCTGCGGCGGTTTCACCGGTGGTGGCAGCCACAATTCGGCGTGGGCGATGTCGTCGGGGAGTTGGGCGGGCGCGGGCGCGGCACGGTTCGCGCTGGGTTCGACGCGGCCCGACGACGCGGCCTTGCGCGGCGCGGGGCGTGTCGGATTGCGGCCGACGGGCTCCCCCACGCTCTCGGCCGCCGAGGTCGTCGATGCGGCGCAGCAGGAGCTGATTCCGTTCGAGAAGAACTACCTACGCCACGGTGATCGACTCCGGCCCGCGCTCGACGAACTCGACACCCTCTGGGAGCGTGCGGGTTCGGAGCTCGGCGGCCGCACCGGTGACGAGCGCATCCGGGCCCGCCAGGCCGCCGCCATCACCGCGGTCGGCAGGCTCATGTACGAATCGACATTGACGCGCACCGAGACTCGCGGCATGAGTAAGCGTGCCGACCATCCCGACCTGGATCCGGCCCAGCACCACCACATCCTGTCCGGCGGCCTCGACACCGTGTGGACCGCGACGGCCGCGGTGGCGTCATGATCGAACGCGTACTCGCCGACGCCTGCATCGGCTGCGATAAATGCGTCGACGCCTGCCCCACCAACGTCTTCGATCGCACCGAGTCCGGAATACCGGTCATCGCAAGACAATCCGATTGCCAGACCTGCTTCATGTGCGAGGCCTACTGCCCCACCGATGCACTGTACGTCGATCCCGAATCGACCCCCTTACCCCCGGGCAGCCCCATCGCCGAGGATCACATCGGCCGCTACCGCGAAAAGCTCGGCTGGGGCAAGGGCCGCACCGCGGGCGCCTTGGTCGCCATCGGACCCCGCCTCCCCCACGGCGCACCCCCACCCCGCCTCACCACCTGACCGCATTCCGGCACCCGCAACGAACGCGACCGCCTGGTGGGTATGCCCGGCGCGGGTGCGAGCGGCCAGGTTGGTCAGCCGTGATAGCCCAGTTGGTCGAGTAGGCCATCGAGTTGGGTTTCGAACAACTCGGCGCGGTCGGCGAAGGTGTCGGTGCCGTACTGGTCGAAGACGTCGAATGTCACGGCACCGAAGAGGCCGACCCACATCGTGATACCCCGGGCGATGAGCCAGTCGGGGATGTCGTGGGCGAAGACGGCTCTGATATCGGCGAAATTGCTGGTGAGCGCGGAGGATATCGGGCGCTCTCTCGCCGGAGCGGTGAGCAGGCCTGCTTGGTAGGCGCGGGCGAAGAGGGTCTGCATCGTGGCGATTACCCGGGTGCCGGGAACGGTGGTCTGTTCGGCCGGGGCGTCGTAGCCGGGGACCGGTGTGCCGAATAACAGGCCGTAGCGGGCGGGTTCGGCCAGCGCCCAGGCGCGGACGGTGCGGCCGACGATGCGCAGGCCCTCGATCGGATCATCGGGGGCATCGGCCAATGCCGCGTCGACCGCGTCACCTAGCGCGTTGTAGCCGTCGATCACGAGCAGGGTCAGCAGTTCGTCGCGGCTGCGCACGTAGCGATAGACCGCTGAGGAGACGACACCGAGATCGCGGGCGACGGCGCGTAGCGAGAGTGCGGCCGCGCCGTCGGTGGCCAGATGTTCGCGCCCGATCCGGACGATATCGTTCATGGTTTGGGCCCTGGCACGGGCGCGTGGTGTCGTCGCCATATTCATCACCTTGCGCGCTTGCGAGAGCGATGTCAACTAATGCGAGCACCGCTCTTGACTTTGCCGTCCGTCGATTGCATGCTTGTTCACAATAGAGAGCACCGCTCACCAAAGTAGACTCACGCCAGAGGATGCACCATGTCGGAATTGCACATCATCACCGGAGCCGGGCCCGCCGGAACCACCATCGCCGAGCAGCTGGCGGCAGCGGGCAAGCAGGTGCGGGTGCTCACTCGCTCCGGCAGCGGTCCCGACCATCCGCTGGTCGAGCGGCGCAAGGTCAATGTGACAGTGCCCGAACAGCTTTCCGGCGAATTCGACGGCGCGACGGCCGTCTACCACTGCCTGGGCGGCTCGGAGTACACCGCGAAGGTCTGGCAGGCCGAGCTGCCGCCGGCCGAGCGGGTCGTGCTGGACGAGGCCGAAAAGGCCGACACGGTAGTGGTTTTCGCGGAGAACCTGTACTCCTACGGCAAGGTCGACGGGCCGATTACCGAAAACCTGCCCCGCAACGCCGATTTCGGCAAACCAGCCGTCCGGACCCAGCTGCTGCGCACCCGCGAGGCGCACGCCGCCGCGACGGTGAGCGTCGCGGCCGCCGACTTCCTCGGCCCGTATGTGCGCAATTCGGTGGCCGGAGAGCAACTGTTCCTCCCGATCCTCACCGGCAAGCGCGTGCAGACATTCGGCAAGCTCGATCTCCCGCACTCCTACACGTACATGCCCGACCTCGCCGCCGCCATGATCCGCGCGGCCGCCGACGAATCGGTCTGGAACTCCGTCCTGCACGCGCCCACCGCGCCACCGATCACCCAGCGCCAACTCATCGACGCCATCGCGGCGCAGGCGGGCGTCGAATCGCCCAAGGTCTTCGCGGCACCGGCCGCGATGCTGCGCCTGCTCGGCATGACCAGCGAACTGATGCGGGAACTCGCCGAGATGAGTTACCAGGTCACCCGCCCGTTCGTGCTCGACTCCGCCGTTAGTGAGCAGCGCCTCGGACTGCACCCGACACCCATCGACCAAGCCGTCGCGGCGACCGTCGCCTGGTGGAAAACCCAGCTCTGAGCCCTCGGGCGAGGCTTAGCTACTCGGTAGTAGTGTTACCGGTGTCACCGGCGACACAGATCGAGGAGCACCACATGGACCAGCGGGAGACGGATTTCGACGTACTCGTCGTAGGTTCAGGATTCGGCGGCAGCGTCACCGCGCTGCGGCTGATCGAGAAGGGCTACCGGGTCGGGGTGCTCGAGGCGGGGCGGCGATACGCCGACGACGAGCTCCCCGAAACCAGCTGGGACCTGCGCAAATTCCTCTGGGCGCCCAAGCTCGGCTGCTACGGCATCCAGCGCATCCACCCACTGCGCAATGTGCTGATCCTCGGCGGTGCGGGCGTCGGCGGCGGTTCGCTCAACTACGCGAATACGCTCTACGTGCCGCCGGAGCCGTTCTTCCAGGACCAGCAGTGGCGCGATATCACCGACTGGCGCGCGGAACTCACCCCGTACTACGAGCGCGCGAAGACGATGCTCGGCGTGGTGCGGAATCCGCATCTGACACCGGCGGACGAGGTGTTCAAGAAGGTCGCCGATGATATGGGCTGCGGCGATACCTTCGTGCAGACCCCCGTCGGCGTCTTCTTCGGCGAACCGGGAAAGACCGTGGCGGACCCGTACTTCGGCGGCGTCGGCCCCGATCGCACCGGCTGTCTCGAATGCGGTGAATGCATGACCGGCTGCCGCCACGGCGCGAAGAACACCCTGGTCAAGAACTACCTGTACCTGGCGGAAAAGGCTGGCGCACAGGTGATTCCGATGACCACGGTGACCTCGATCCGCCCGCTGCCCGATGGCACCTGGGATGTCTCGACCGAGCGCACCGGGGCGTGGTTCCGCAAGCACCCGCAGACCTACACCGCAGGCCAGGTCGTACTCGCCGCGGGCACCCTCGGCACCCAGAAGTTGTTGCACGCCATGCGCGATAAGGGCGTGCTCCCCGAATTGTCCGACCGGCTGGGCGAACTCACCCGCACCAACTCCGAATCCATTGTGGGCGCGGCGACCCGCAAGGTGAACCCGGACGTCGACTTCACCCGCGGCGTCGCGATCACCTCATCGATCCACCCGACCCACGACACCCATATCGAGCCGGTCCGATACGGCAAGGGTTCGAATGCCATGGGCCTGCTGCAGACCTTGATGGTCGACGGCGGCGGCCGGATGCCGCGCTGGCTGCGCTTCCTCGGCCAGGTGGTGCGAAACCCGTTCACACTCATCAGTTTCCTGAGCGTCAAGAACTGGAGTGAGCGCACCATCATCTCGCTGGTAATGCAGCACCTCGACAACTCGATCACCACCTACACCAAGCGAACCGTATTCGGCCGCAAGCTCACCAGCAAACAGGGGCACGGCGAACCGAACCCGACCTGGATTCCGGCGGGCAACGAGGTGACCCGCAAGGTCGCCGAGGAGATCGGCGGCGTGGCGGGCGGCAGCTGGGGCGAAGTCTTCAATATCCCCCTCACCGCCCACTTCCTCGGCGGCGCACCCATCGGCGCGGACCGCGACTCCGGCGTAATCGACGCCTACCACCGAGTTTTCGGGTACCCGACCCTCAGCGTGGTCGACGGCGCCGCCGTCTCCGCGAACCTCGGCGTGAATCCGTCACTGACCATCACCGCCCAAGCCGAACGCTGCGCCGCCTACTGGCCCAACAAGGGCGAGGAGGATCTGCGCCCCCCGCAAGGCGTCGCCTATGAACGGATTCAGCCGATCGCCCCCAATAGCCCGGTCGTCCCTGCTGGAGCCCCTGCGGCGCTGATCCTGCCGATCGTCGAGATCCGCACCGACGCCAAACCTGCCGCCAGCTGACCGCGGAGGTTTGATCCGACACCGATCCGCTCACACATTGCCGGATCGGTCGCCGACCGAGCCCTCCGTCTTCGAGGCGGGCACCCCGCGTGCAGGATGCCCGCCTCGAGGACAGCGGTAGCGATCGGCCCGCCTGACTCGGAAGTTCGCGCGCGCGAATTCGCGCACCGCGCACGTTTTCGTGTGCGATTTCGGGCGCGTCGGGACAAAACGGGCGCGGCGTACGTCCATCAGGGCACGGTCTCGAGCTATTTCCACGCAATCGCCCGGTTGGCCGGGCGGCCACGCTTCTCGCTATGGTCGACCGATCGGCGGATGGAACTGGGGTTGATGTGCGCCGAATCGATTGCGCTCGTCTAGTGTGTGAGTGTGCGGCGAGGCCGCAAAGTCAGTAATGCGTGAACAGCGGTACGTGTTCCGTGGTTGGTTCCACCGAATCGAAAGGCGCTGCATGGCAAAGGACTTGACGCAACTCGAACTACTGACGGAGCTGGAGCCGGTTGTCGCTGCCAACATCGACCGGCATCTGACCACCGTCAAGGACTGGTATCCGCACGATTATGTGCCCTGGGACGAGAGCCGCAACTTCGCAGCAATGGGCGGCGAGGATTGGGATCCCGAGCAGTCCCGGCTCTCGGAAGTCGCCAAAGTCGCGATGATCACGAATCTGCTCACCGAAGACAATTTGCCTTCCTACCACCGCGTGATCTCCGAGAACTTCACCAACGACGGCGCGTGGGGCACCTGGGTCGGCCGCTGGACCGCCGAGGAAAACCGCCACGCCATCGCCATGCGCGACTACCTCGTATGCACCCGCGCTGTCGATCCCGTCGCCTTGGAGAACGACCGGATGGTGCATTTGACGCGCGGTGTCCACGCGCCGGAGAACTTCGGTGGCGTGCTCGATCAGGTCGCGTATGTGACTTTCCAGGAGTTGGCCACCCGAATCAGCCACCGCACCACTGCCCGAGTCTGCGACGACCCGATCGCCGACCGGATGCTGCAACGCATCGCGGCCGACGAGAATCTGCACATGATGTTCTATCGCAACATCACCGGCGCCGCGTTCGATATCGCTCCAGACCAGACGATCGAGTCGGTGACCAAGATCGTGAAAACGTTCTCCATGCCCGGCACCGGCATGCCGAACTGGCGTCGCAATGGCGTTTTGATGGTCAAGCATGGGATCTACGACCTGCGCCAGCACCTCGACGAGGTCGTATTGCCGGTCCTGCGGATCTGGAAAGTCTTCAACCGCACGGACTTCACCGCACGCGGCGAACGCAGCCGCGAAGAACTCGGCGAGTACCTCGAGAAACTCACTCGCGACGTCATCAAGTTCGAAGAACAACGCGCCCGCATCCTCGCCCGCGAGGCGGCGCGCGTCGGGTAGCGCCCGCTGGATGTCACAGTCGCACGCGAACACTCGCGCGACTGTGACATCCTGCCCGGTGCCGTTCAGGTGCGGCCCACACCTCGGAGGGCCTCGAAATTCGTGGCGGCTGCCAGCTGGTTGACGTGGCCGTTCGATACGAGGCCGAATTGTGTTGCCCAGTAGGGCTGTTCGCTTGGAGTAGCCGCGCAGAGTGAATAAAGAGTTGCGAGTGGCTGCTTACGCCGTGTGCGTGCGGGAAGCCGTTGGCGCAACCGAGATCCTGCTGCCCCCGAGCGGTCGACTGCCGTCCGATCAGACGGTCAGGAGCTGATTCTCCGACCGGCTCGCCGGAGTTCGGTCCTGGACCGCAAGGTGACCCTCTGCGCCCGCTGTCAATTGCGAACGAGCAGAACCGCACCCGCGACAACCAGAGCCAGCACCACGGCCGCAATGCCGTAGCTGAGCCGGTGTGTGCGCACGGCGGGGATGAAGCGGTCGGCTGCGTACCGGCCCGGGCCGGTGAGGGCCAGCGAGCCCGCGGCAAGAGTCAGGATCAGTTCGTACTCGATCCCCTTCGGGGCGAAGAAGCCGCCACCCCATTTCACCGCGATCGCATTGAGGAGGGTTCCGACCAGCGCCGCCGCGGCGAGCGGGGTGAGCAGGCCGATGGCGAGGGCGAGTCCGCCGAGGGTTTCGCTCAGACCGGCGACCGCGGCCATCGCCTTGCTCGCGGGGTATCCGCTCATCGCGAAGAACTTGCCGGTGCCGTCGAGGCCACCGCCGTTGAACCAGCCGAACAGTTTCTGCGCGCCATGTGCGGCCATGGTGAGCCCGACGGCCAGACGCAGTACCAGCAGACCGAGATCGTAGGTCTGTGTGGGCGTTGCCGTTTCGGTGTGCGGCGCGGGAGCGGTGAGGGTCGCGGTCATGTGAATGCCTTTCGTCAGGGGTGGAATCAGCCGAACTGGATGGAGCGCCGGGCCATGCCCAGCCAGAACCCGTCGATCACGGTGCGTTGGTCGGCCAGATCGTCCGCGCCCGCGCCGAGGGCGACGAACAGCGGCGCGAAATGGTCGGTGCGCGGATGCGCGAGATGTGCCGCGGGGGCCTTGTTCTCGAAGTCGAGCAGGGCGTCGAGATCCTGTGCGGCGAGGGTTTCCCGACCCCAGTCGTCGAATTCAGCGGTGAAGCTGTAGACGTGCTCGTCATCGGCGGTGATGGCGCGCAGGTTGTGGGTGAAGAAGCCGCTGCCGATGATCAGCACCCCCTCGGCGCGCAGCGGGGCGAGTTTGCGACCCACCTCCATCAGGCGCTGGGGGTCCAGCGTCGGCATCGAGAGTTGCAGCACCGGAATATCGGCATCCGGATACATCTCCTTCAGCGGCACATAGGCGCCGTGGTCCAGTCCGCGATCCGGGACATCGACCACGCCGCCGCCGAGCAGTTTGCGCACCTTGTCCGCCAGTTCCCGCGCACCCGGCGCGGCGTATCGCACCTGGTAGTAGCGCTCGGGAAAGCCGCTGAAGTCATAGACCAGCGGCACCGTGGTGGTGGCGCCGAGCGCGATCGGCGCGGCCTCCCAGTGCGCGGAAATCATCAAAATCGCCGTGGGCCGGGGCAGTTCGCGCGACCACGCGGCGAGCTCACCGGGCCACCGTGGGTGGTCGGCCAATGGCGGTGCGCCGTGTGAGAGGTAGAGCACCGGCATTTGTCCGGTCATCGCTGTTCTCCATCCAAGTAGTTCAAATTTGAACTCTAATCGACTATAGCCGGTTGTTCAAATTTGAACAACGTGAGTAGGGTGGATGCCGTGGCTGATGCGAGATGGCTCAACGAGCAGGAGATGCGAACCTGGCAGGGCTTCCTGGCCGCCGGGGCGCTGGTCGGCCGACAGGTCGAACAGCAGCTCAAACAGGAGGGTCTCTCGCACACCCAGTACGAAGTCTTGGTCCGCCTCGCCGCGACTCCCGAAGGCCAGCTACGGATGACGGAGTTGGCCGATGCGCTCTACACCTCGAAAAGCGGCCTGAACTACCAAATTACGCAGCTGGAGAAGTCCGGTTTGGTCCGCCGTGAGGCCTGCCCGACCGATATTCGCGGCGTCACCGCCGTCCTCACCGCCGACGGCCGCCACCGCCTCGAGGAGATCGCCCCCGGCCACGTCGAGACGGTCCGCCGCGTGCTCATCGATGTGCTGACTCCGGAACAACAGCAGGCCATCGCGGCCGGACTCGGCGAGGTCGCGCGGCGACTCGCTTAGTTCGGGTGGCAGACATGCTCGGGGCTTCGCGGCTCGGGCTCGGGCTCGGGCTCGGGCTCGGGCTCGGGCTCGGGCTCGGGCTCGGGCTCGGGCTCGGGCTCGGGCTCGGGCTCGGGCTCGGGCTCGGGCTCGGGCTCGGGCTCGGGCTCGGGAGGCCTGCTACTCCAGCGTTCAAGACTAACCAAGGGCGCATGGAATCCGGCTACACCCGACGCGATCCGCCTCCGCCACGGCCTCTTTCGCCCAGGTAGGACTGCACGGGCATTCTGGGGTTTGCCCGGATGACATCGGCGCTGGAGTCCGACGAAAGGAGGACCCGGCCCGCGACCATAGGGCGATGTCACCGCCTCTGGTGACCACGCAGAATCGGGGCCGTAAGAAATCTGTTGGGAAACTCTAAGCCACAACAGATTTGATGCCCAGGTACGGATGTGACGCTCATGGTCGCAGATTGACGCCAGAACGGAGAAGACAGTGCCCACGATGTTTCCGAGTTCCGTCACCGAGGCCACATCGGATACGGTGCGAGACTGCCGCCGACGTGGGTGGACGGTCGCGGAAACGGCCAATGGCGTCTGCCTGATCACCGACGAACAGATATCGGCCATCGAGCTCACCGGCGCACTGGCCGCCACCGTGCGCCGGTTCCTGCGGGCGAACAACCTGTCCGGTCCGGTGATCGAGATCCCGGGGGCTCAGCGCCGCGAGATCCATCTGGTCGTCGGCGCCGCCAAGGCCGCCATGGCGATCGGTGCGCTGCGCGGCGTCGGCGCGATCGTCCACACCGACGGCGCCAGCATCCCGCTACCGCCGACCCGCCTGTCGGCCGGTTCGGCCTGCTGGGGGATTTCCCCCAGCGAGGCCCGCTGGATCCCGCCGGTCGTCGCCATCGCCGCCGCCGTGCGCGCCGCCGAAACCGGCCGCAGGCCCCACCTCACCGGAATGGCCTGCTGAATCGTCGGAAATCGGCTCGCGGACAACCACCCTGCGCTGGATGCGGGCCAGCCATGCCGGGGCCCACCAGCACGCGTCGCCGAGCAGCTTCATCGTCGCGGGGACCAGGAGCATGCGCAGCACGGTGGCGTCGATGAACAACGCCGTGACCATGCCGAACGCGATGTACTGCATCATCACCAGATCGGAGAGCGCGAACACGCCGGTCACCACTATCAGGATCAGCGCGGCGGCGGTGATGATCCGCCCGGTGCGGGCGACACCGGTGCGGATCGCCTCGGCGGTGGACGCGCCCGCCGCGCGCGCCTCGACGATGCGGGCGAGCAGGAAGACTTCGTAGTCGGTGGACAGTCCGTAGATCACCGAGACGATCAGCATCAGCACCAGCGACATGATCGGCTGGGGTGTGAAGCCGAGTAGATCGGCTCCGTGCCCGTCGACGAAGATCCAGGTCAGTACGCCGATGGTGGCCCCGAGCCCGAGTAGGTTGAGCGCGGCCGCTTTCAGCGGTAACACCAATGAGCCGAAGGTCAGAAATAGCAGCGCGGTTGTGGCGATGAATACCAGCGTGATCATCAGCGGCAGCCGGTCGAGCAGCGCGTCGATGCTGTCGCGCTGGGCTGCCGGTTGGCCGCCGACCATCAGCGTCGTGCCGCTCGGCAGTTCCATGGATCGCAGGTAGTCGATGGTCGCGGCGGCGTCGTCGGGGCCGGCGAGCACTGTCTCGGTGGTGTAGACGAAGGGTTGCGCTGGGCGCTGTGTCGGAGCCGGGAACGGTGCGGCCAGGCCGGGAGCCTGATTCGCTCGCGTCAATACCGCGCCGACGTCCGGGCTGTGGTAGGTGACCATGACCAGGTAGATCGGGTCGATCCGGCGCAGCGGGAAGATATCGTCGAAGTGCTGCTGCGCCAGTCGAGTCGGATGATCCGGCGGCAGGAATCGCTCGCTGATACCACCGAATACCAGGTCCTGCACCGGCGCGATGAGCAGCACTAGCCCGGCGCAGACCGGGATCGCCACGGCGAGTGGTCTTTTCATCACCGCCGCGGCCACGCGGCCCCAGAAATTGTCCGGTACGTCGTCGGCGGACCTGGTCCTGCGGAACCAGTCGAATCCGAGCATGTCCACGCGATGGCCGAGCACGGCGAGCAGCGCGGGCAAGAGCGTGATCGCGGTGAGCGCGGCCAGTGCGATGGTGACGATCGCACCGTAGGCGAACGACCTCAGGAAGCCCTGGGGGAACAGCAGGATGCCGCCCGCCGCGGCGACCACGATGGTCGCGGAGAACACCACCGTGCGGCCCGCCGTCGACACCGCCCGTCGGACCGCGACCGATACCTCGTGGCCGTCGGCGAGTTCGTCGCGGAATCGGCTCACGATGAACAGCCCGTAGTCGATGGCCAGGCCGAGACCGATCATCGAAACCACCGGGGAGACGAAGGAATTCACCTCTGTGATGGTGGTGATGGCGCGAATGATCCCCCATGCCGCGAGTACGGTGAGCCCGCCGACGATCAGCGGGAGGGCCGCGGCGACGACACCGCCGAACAGGAAGAACAACAGGACCGCCACGGCGGGAATGGCGAACAGCTCCATCCGCGTCTGGTCGTGGACCATGGTGTCGTTGAGCGCACCGCCGACCGGCTGCCCGCCGGCGACCTCCATATCGATGCCCGGGATGTCGAAGTCGTGGACGACCTTGTGGAAGTTGCGCATCAGCTCGGTGTCGTCGCTGCCCCTGACTGCGATCGAGGCGAACGCATGCGCGCGGTCCTTGGAGCCGAAGAGATCCGGTACCGCCACACCGGTTTCGGTCGGCCAGTACGTACCGTTGATCTTCGCGATCTCATTCGGAAAGCGCCGTGGCAGGTCGTTCAGATAGTCGACGACCGTCGTGCCGAACGCCGGATCGTCGATCGTCTTTCCCGCTGGCGCGTGGTACAGCACAATCACATCACCGCTGTGATCGCGCCCGAATACCTGGTCGCGCAGGCGTGCCGCTTGCGCGGATTCCGAGGTCGGATCGTCCCATCCGCTGGAGCTCAATTCGTCACCGAGACCGAATCCGTAAGCACCGAGCGCCAACATTGCGGCAACTACCACGCCGATCACCGTGAATCGCCGTCGGACGATGATATCTGCCCACTGCGTGAAATCGGCGAACAATCGTCGCCTCCCTAATATGCGTGAATCGTGGCCCCCGCGAACCCGCCAGATCGTACCCATGACAACACATTCCACCCGGGGACCGCCGAGAACTCCGACAGCACACAATTCGACCGGCATGCCGATTGTGAAGTGCACCTGAAGCGCTGCCCACACAGTCGAATCAGCATATCCTCGCGGCCCGTAAAGGGCCCTGAATTATGGCATTTCACAGTAGATAGAACTCGATTTGAAGTGATCTACAGGATGTCCCATGTCTCGTCTCGGCGTCGATAGACTCGAGCCCGGTTTGTCCACTGCGCTGGACTTTGTAATGCGTATCGCCGACCACGCGCGCGGCGATTACGAATACCCGCATCCGGGAGGACATGCGTGTCGGATATCGCTATTGTTGGTATCGGTTGTCGGTATGCGGGCGGGATCGATTCGCCCGACACGTTCTGGGAATTCGTCGTCGACAAACGCGACGGCGTGGTCGAGATTCCGGGCGACCGGTGGGATTACCGCAGGTATTACGATCCGGATCCGCGCACCC
The DNA here is from genome assembly GCF_048910785.1 of Nocardia nepalensis. Lineage (NCBI taxonomy): Bacteria > Bacillati > Actinomycetota > Actinomycetes > Mycobacteriales > Nocardiaceae > Nocardia > Nocardia nepalensis. The sequence continues at coordinate 443,870 of NZ_JBKBET010000031.1, forward strand.
CGGGCCGCAGTTACACCAAGCACGGTGCGTTCATGACGATCGATCCCTGGGCGTTCGACCCGGACTTCTTCGGGATCTCGGCCCGTGAGGCGACGGTGCTGGATCCACAGCAGCGTCTGATGCTGGAGGTGACCTGGGAGGCCCTGGATGACGCCGGCATGGCGGGCCGGGCGGCCGGTGCGCCGGTCGGGGTGTATGTGGGCGGTTTCGTGGTGGACCAGTCGGTGATCGGCGTGGTCGGCCCGGCGCTGTTCCACACCGATATGCACACACCCGCGAGCGCCTCCTACACCATGCTGTCCAACCGAATCGCCTACGCGCTCAACCTGACCGGCCCCGCGCTCACCATCGACACGGCCTGCTCGTCATCGCTGGTCGCCTTCCATCTGGCCTGCCAGGCACTCGACAACGGCGACTGCGGGGTGGCGCTGGCCGGTGGCGTGAACGTCATGCTGCAGCCGGAGACATTCGTGCTGATGTGCAAGGGCAGCTTCCTCGCCGCCGACGGCCGCTGCAAATCCTTCGACGCCGCCGCCGATGGCTACGGGCGCGGCGAGGGCGCGGGCATGGTGGTGCTGAAGAAGCTCGACGACGCGGTGCGCGACGGTGACCGCATCTACGCGGTGGTCAAGGCCACCGGCGCCAATCAGGACGGGCGCACCACGGCGATCACCGTGCCGAACGCCGAATCCCAAGAGGCGCTGGCCCGTACGGTATGTTGGCGCGCCGGTCTGACACCGGACTCGATCACCTACGTGGAGGCGCACGGCACCGGCACCCTCGTGGGTGACCCGGTCGAATTGCGTGCACTGGGACGCGCTTTCGGCGCACCGGCCGGACGCGCGAACGTCCTCGGCGTCGGCTCGGTCAAGGCGACACTCGGTCACACCGAAGCCGCGGCCGGTATCGCGAGCGTGATCAAGGCGGCGCTGGCGATCCGGCATCGCACGATTCCGCCGCAGGGGTGGCTCGACAAGCCCAATCCGGATATTCCGTTCGACGAGCTCGGCCTGCGCGTCCAGGTGGACGCCGAACAGTTACCCGCGCAAGCCGATCCGATGATGATCGCGGTCAACGGTTTCGGATACGGCGGCACCAACGCCCACGCCATCCTGCAGGAGTACCACGCGGAACCGGCAGAGCCGAGCACCGGACGGCATTTCGGGATCCTGCCCATTTCGGCCCGGAGCACCGGCGCCGCCCGCGCACTTGCCGGTCGCTTCGCCGATCTGATCAGCGCTGGCGCCAGTCCGGACCACCTGGCCGAGGCCGCCTGGACCCGGTTGGCCCACCATCAGTACCGCACCGGCGTACTCGTCGGTGACACCGAGGACCTGGTCCGGGATCTGCGGCACTTCGCCGCGGGTGAGGGCCGGGACGCCGTGCGCACGGTCGCCTCCCGTAACGACGAGCCGGTATTCGTCTTCTCCGGCATGGGGCCGCAGTGGTGGGGTATGGCGCGCGAATTGCTGTGCGCGCGCGGCGTATTCGCCGATACCGCGGAACGGATCGATGCGGAGTTCTGCAAGGTCGCGGACTGGTCGATCATCGAGGAGCTGCTGCGGCCCGAAGTGGAGTCGCGCGTTACCAGCACCGAGGTAGCGCAACCGGCCAACTTCCTCGTCCAGGTGGCATTGGTGGACGAGCTTGCCCGGTTCGGGATTTCGCCCGCCGCCGTGGTCGGCCACAGCGTGGGCGAGGTGTCGGCGGCGTATGTGAGCGGGATGCTGTCGCTGCCGGACGCGGTACGAGTCGCCTACCACCGAGCCCGGTTGCAGGCGACCACCGCGGGAACGGGCGGCATGCTCGCGGTCGGGCTGACACCCGAGCGGGCCCGCGAACTCATCGGCGATGACACGCGCGTGGATATCGCGGCAATCAACAGCGCGAGTTCCCTCACCCTGTCCGGCGATGTCGACCTGCTCGACGAGCTCGCCGAAAAGCTCACCGGGGACGCCGCTTTCGCGCGGCGGCTGCGAGTGGAGGTGCCGTATCACAGCCGGTTGATGGATCCGATCCTCGACGAGCTGCGCGCCGAACTCGCCGACCTGACCCCGCGGCCGCCGACCGTGCCGTTGTATTCCACGGTCACCGGCGAACTCGTCACCGAGGCCGACTGGGACGGCGAATACTGGTGCGCGAATGTCCGTCGGCCGGTGCGGTTCTTCGATGCCGTCACCAAGGCGATCGGCGCGGGCAGCCGGGTGTTCCTGGAGATCGGCCCGCATCCGGTGCTGTCGGGCAATATTCGCGAGGCGCTGCTGGACGCGGATGTGCACGGCACCACGGTCGCGACACTCGACCGCAAAGAACCGGATTCGGCGAGCATCCGTCGCACCTTGATCGGTCTTCACGGCGCCGGTGTGCTGAACCAAGAGGCGCTGTTCCCAGCGAATCGCCCCCTCACCGCACATGTCCCGCTCCCCCGCTACCCGTGGCAGCGGACCCGATTGCATTCGGCCCTACCGCTTTTCGAGCAGGCACGGCTCGGCACCCCGGACAGCTACGCGATGCTCGGCGATCCGGATGTGGAGGGTCGAGCGGACTGGCTGCTGCAGGTCGGTTCCGAACTGCTGCCCTGGCTGGCCGATCACGTGGTCAACGGGGTGCCGATCATGCCGGGCGCGGCATATCTGGACGCCGCGCTCAGCGCCACGGCCACTCGCCTGGGCGTCAAAAGGGTTGCGCTCGAACAGGTTCGATTCGTCGCGCCGCTGATCATGGCCGCACCGGATGTGCCGTTGATGGCGCTGAGCGTCGAGGAGTCCAGCGGACGTTTCCTGATCAGATCGCGCAACGCCACCGGGACGGCGTGGACCGTCCACTCGTTCGGCCGGACGCTGACCGGCAGCCACGCGCCGTCGAAGGCGACGGTGCCCACGATCGACGTCGGTATCGATATCGATCCGGAGATGTTCTACGCCGGACTGGCCGCGGCTGGCCTGCAATACGGCCCTGCCTTCCGGCGAGTGACCTCGGTGCGGGTCGGCAAGGATACGGTGGTGGCGACGGTCGACGCCACGATCGCCACGGACTCCGGACATCTCGCGCATCCGGCGGTGGTCGACGCGGCGATGCAGACCGCGGCGCTGCTGTTCGCCGACGAGCGGATCAACGAAGGCGTCATGGTGCCCGTCGGGGTGGCGGCGGTCCGGTTGCTCGCGCCGATTCCCGAAGAGGTCACCGTGGTCGCGCACCGCGATCCGCGGGCGCGGCTGCGCGCCGATGTGGATCTGCTGGACGCCGAACAGAATCTGGTGCTGCGGTTGACCGGGCTGCAGATCGGTGCGCTGAAACCCGGCGACGATCCTCTGCACCGGATGGCCGATTTCTACTACGGCGACACCATGGAACAACGCGATCCCATCGATCCGGCCGCGCTGCCCGACGGCGATTCGGTTGCCACTGTTGTGGTCGCCCTCGGGAAGACCGGCCGCGCTGAGCAATTGGCGGCCGCGATCCCGGGGTCGCGGCTGTATCTCGTCGATCCGGCCGGGCCGGATCTGGAAGCGGAGCTGATCGCGAATCTGCGGGCCGCCCGGACCGAGGAGACCGCGCGGCTGCATGTCTGTGTGGTCGTTGGTCCGGTCCAGGATGATCTGGCGGACCTGTGGACCCTGAAGCGGATCGCGGTCACGGTGGACGAATTCGCCAATCCGTCATCGGCCGACGAGACGCCGCGGACGGTCTTCGGCGACGGTAGTTCCCACGTCACCCTGGTGACCGAACGGGCATTCACGTTGCCCGACAGCACGATTGCACCGGATTCCGGCCACGCGGCGCTGGCCGGGGCGCGGCGAGTGCTGTTGAACGAGCAGACACCGTTGCGGTGGCGGCTGATCGATGTGGAGCCAGAAACCGCCATCGCCGACCTGGTCACGGAATTGGCTGTGCCGGGCGCGTTCTCGCACGACAACTCCGATGAGGTGCTGCTGCGCGAGGGCAAGCGCTGGGTCCCGGTGGTGACCAAACCCCTGGCGAAGCGCCTGGAGGTGCTCGACACCGCCGAGCCGCTGACCGAGCCGGAGGTCAACTTCGAGCTCGAACTCCCCAGAACCCGTTTGCTGTCGGCGCTGGCCTGGCGGCAGTGCCCACGCCGGGACCCGGGTCCCGGTCAGGTCGAGGTCCGCATGCGGGTCATCGGGCTGAACTACAAGGATCCGCTCAAGGTCATCGGTCTACTCGGCGAACGAGAGCTGGCGCCAACGTATTTCGGCACCGTGCCCGGTATGGAGGGCGTCGGCACCGTGGTGCGGGTCGGCGCCGAGGTCGACGGTATCGCCGTCGGCGACCTGGTCGCGGTCGCGGCCAAGGGCATGATGCGGCGCTTCGCCATCGTCGATCGCCAGCTGGTGATCCCGCTGCCCGCCGACGCCGATCCCGGATATTGCACCAGTGCAATCGCTTTCGCCACCGCCGAATACGCCCTGCTGGATCTGGCCCGATTGGAGCCGGGCGAGACGGTGCTCATCCACGGTGCGGCGGGCGGCGTCGGTACGGCCGCTATCCAGGTCGCCAAGGCGCAGGGGGCGCGGATCATCGGCACGGCCGGTTCCGACGAGCGGCGGGCGCATATCCTCGCGCTCGGCGCCGACCACGCGGTGAACTCGCGGTCGCTCGACTTCGTCGACGACGTGCTGGCATTGACCAATGGCGTCGGCGCCGAGGTCGTGCTCAGCAGCGCCCCCGGGGAGATCCTGCGCCAGAACTTCAATGCCGCCGCCGAATTCGGGCGCATCGTCGAGGTCGGCAAGGCCGATATCTACACCGGCGGCCTGCTGGAGATGGCCAATTTCGACAAGAACCTCGCCTATTTCTCGATGGATCTGGACCGCCTGGTCGCGGTTCGGCCGCAGCGACTGGCGGGGCTGCTACAACGGGTGTACGAGAAGGTCCTCGCCGGTATCTACCGGCCGCTGCCGTACGAGCTGTTCGAGACCCAGGACGTGGGCAAGGCCTTCGAGGAGGTCATCCGGTCGTCGCGGCTCGCCCGGATCGCGCTACGCATGGATGCGCCGGAGCCGCCCGTTCGACCGTACCTGCCCCACATCGAGATCAACGGTGCCGCAAGCTATCTCATTACCGGAGGGTTCGGCGGATTCGGGTTGGCAACCGGCCGCTGGCTGGTCTTGCGCGGCGCGCGTCGGCTGGTTTTGCTGGGACGCGGTGGCGCGACGACCGAGGAGGCGCGGCGGCAGCTCGAGGCCTGGCGCACGGTCGGCGTCGAGGTGATCGAGGAGTTGGTCGATGTGACCGACGCCGACGCCGTCGCCGATGTGGTCGCCCGCGCGCACAGCGCCGCGCATCCGTTGCGCGGGGTGTTCCACGCGGCGGGCTCGGTGGCGGATAACCGCATCGAACTCATGGAGCACGAGCAACTCGCCAAGGTGTACCGGCCCAAGGTGCACGGTGCGCGTGCGTTGCACCGCGCGATCACCGAGGCGGGCATCCGGCTCGATATGTTCGTGCTGTACTCCTCCGGCGGCTCGATGTACGGCATCTACGGCCAGTACAACTATTGCGCGGCCAATGTGGCGGTCGAGGCACTGGCCGAGGAGTGGGCCCGGGCCGGAGAGCGGGTGCTGTGCATCGGCTGGGGCCACCTGTCGGGCGCGACGGGCGGGATGGCCGCCGACGAGACGGCCGCCAAATACCTCGACCTGGTCGGCTTCGGTCCGATCGACATGGCCGACGCCACCGCGTATTTGGAGCAGACACTGCGATTGGGGGAAACCCGAGCCGCGATCATTCCCACCGACTGGGCCAAACTCACCGGCACCTTCCCGCAGCTGACCCGCACCGGCCGCACGGTCGCGCTGGCCAAGGCCTCCGCGAAGGACACCTCCGAGCTGGCGCGGCTGCGGGCCGAATTGGTCGCAATGGAAGAAAACAAGCGCGGGCCGTTCATCGCCCGCAAGATGGCCGAGGAGCTCGCCGTCGTGATGGGCGTGCCGGTGGATTCGATCGATATGACGGTGCCGGTGCCAGAACTGGGACTGGATTCGCTCATGGCGGTGGAACTGGGCGCCCGCGTCACCAAGGCCCTCGGCATCGACCTCATGTCGCTGCAGATGGGCCGCTCCTTCAGCCTCGAACAGGCCGGTCCGAAGGTGGCGGAACTGATCCTCGCCGCCGAACCCGGCCAGCCGCAACCGATTCCGGAACCAGCCGCACCGCAGCACTGATCGCCGAATCTTCCGCCGTATCGACGAATCGAGGCATCGCCGTGATCAATTTCGGGCTGATCGACGAATGGGACCCGGCTCCCGGTCGGCTGGTTACCTGGGTCGCCGCACCGGAATCGGTGGCCCGTGCCGCGCAGGCGCCCATACATCCCGCACCACCCTCACACCAACAGGAGGAATATCTGCGCCTCGCCGATCGGCACGCCGCGGCCGACTTCCGCTACTCGGGCCTGTGCCTGGTGACCGTCGAGATACCCATGGGTGACCTCGACCGGGATGCGATGACACGCAGCATCAACGCATTCCTGTTGCGCCACGACACCTTTCGGACCTGGTTCGCCATCGGTCACGGTGGCACGGTCCGGCGGCACCTGGTGGCTCCGGAGGCGATTGATTTCGTTCCGATCGATTACGGCGAACTCGATGACCCCGAAGCCATCCGAGAGCACGTGCAGAAGACGACTCCCGGTCCGTTCCAATGGGATTGCTTCACGTTCGGTGCGATCGAGCACGGTGAATCCACCACCGTCTATCTGGCTGTCGACCATTTGCACACCGACGGGCTCGGGCAGTACCTGTCGTGCCTCGACCTCGCCCACCTCTACGCACGCGAGATGTGGGATGTCGTCGACGACTTGCCCCCGGCCGCGAGCTATCTCGAATACTGCGCCATGGAGCGGCAGTACACCGCCCAACTGACCCTCGCCTCCTCCGGTGCACGAAAATGGCTCGAGCTGATCCGCGGAAACAACGGCGAATTACCCTCCTTTCCTTTGGATCTCGGTAAGCGCACCGATGGATACAACCGCAGCGCGCATCGCAGCATCGCCCTGTTGGACGAGGCCGACGCGCTGCGGTTCGAACGCATCTGCCGCGATAACGACGCCGAATTCGTCGGCGGCATTTTTGCCGCGGCGGCGCTGGCCGAAGGTGAACTCACCGGCAGCGATTACTACTTCGGCATGACACCGATCAGCACGCGCACCTCCGCCGCGGAACGGGCCTCGGTCGGCTGGTATGTGACCCTCGTTCCGGTGGCATTCCCAGTGGGCCCCAACACCTTCGAACGCACGGTGACCATTGCACAGCGGGCCTATGAGAACGGTCTTCGGCTGGCGACCACCTCATTTCACCGCGTCCTGGAGTTGCTACCCGCCGATACCGATATCAGGGCGCGGCCGGGTTGGTCGACGCCGATGATCTCGTATGTGGATGCTCGTGATTTCGTCGGGCACGAATTCTTCGGGGAGGTGCGCGGCGGCGTCTATGCCAATCGCGCGGCCTCCGAAGAAGTCCTGGTGTGGATCAACCGGATGCCGTCGGGAACGTCACTGAGCGTCATCTTCCCCGATACTCCGGTGGCACACGAATCGGTGGATCGCTATCTTCGCGCTGTGCACGCGGTATTCACGGCGGTCGTCGGCTAAGCGACCAGTTCCATCAGCCCGCGTGGATTTGACGAATTCGCCTCGGTCGGGAAACTGAACCGCACCAGCCGGTGCGGCGGCGCCGCCTCGAAATGCGCGACGGACGATGGTATGAAACCGCCGATCACCTTGTCCAGCATGGTGTTCACATGCGCGAAGGCCGGTCGCAGATGCACCGGCCAGCTGATCATGCGCCCCGCTGGCACATCGACCATCGTTCGCTTGTCCACCCTCGAAGCCAGCGGCCAATGCACCGAGAAGGCCAGCCACAGATCCAGCGACGCTACGGCACCCTCGGTGAAGTCCAGTCCGCGCAGCAGCGTCAGACCACCGATGAGCGGCATTACGTTCGACGGAAATGGTGCGATGCCGCTGCCGAACTGAAAGTGGGTGGTATCGACGAAATGCGCCTCCTCGCGCGACACCACTGAGCCGCCCGAACGCGTTTCCGCGCGATAGTCTTCCGCGCGCAACCAGCCGTCGATCCGACGGAAGCGCTGCTCGATCCGGATCGTCGGATTCCCATCGCCGGGGCGCGCCTCGACAGTCGAGTGATAGCCGTCGTCGTCGTGCGCCACCACGCTGGTGACCTCGAAGCGGTGCGGCTGATCCACGGCGCCTACGGTGTAAACGGATTTCTCGCCGTCGGGAATACCCGGATCACGGAACGCTGTGCGCACAAGTCCTCCTGTCGGCCGAAGACCGGATTTGCATTGTTGCACGTATTGAAATCGGTTGTGGCAGTGCGGGACGAGCGAAATCGCCATCGCTGCGACGGTTCACAAAATCTCCCGAGACAAAAGTGGTCGTCGCACAGCGGCTCATCGCAGGAGCCGTCGGGTTGATGCGTTCCGCCCCGCGCGGCTATGCAGCCCATGGACCGAACCCCCGGTTGGTTGCGAGCACAGCGCGGTACGCAGCGTTTATGTAATTCGGAAGCCTTGAATTCGACCGTCGGCAATCCGCGCGGATATGTCTACGAGCTCAATGACGCGCATTTAAGTGGCGAGGAGGTTGCTGTGCAGATGATCAGTGGCCGAACAGTTACTAGAATCGGCAGCGCAAGGGCCGCCGGATTCTAGGAGTGCCGTGGTTCAGTGGGACATCCCGCGCTCGGCCATGAGCGCTGTGTTCACCACCCGCCTCGGTGAGGACAAGGGTGTCCCCGTCGAGGTCTGCCTGCGTGACACCGGTCTGACCCCGCGGCTGTTGGCGGACCCGACTGCCGAGATCAGTGCCGCCCAGGAGCTGACGGTGGTCGCCAATCTGGTTCGGGCGCTGGACTATCCGCCCGGGCTCGGGATCGAGGCGGGCCTTCGATATCGGGTGAGCTCCTACGGTATATGGGGCTTCGCGCTGATCAGCAGCCCGACCCTGCGGTCGGCGATCGAGATCGGTCTGCAGTTCGTGAATCTGACCTTCGCCTTCTCCGATATCCGGGTCGAACAGGTGGGTGACGAGATACGGATGGTGTTCGAGCCGTCTGCGCGGGTCGAGCCCGAGCTGCGGCGTTATGTGGTCGAACGGGATGCGGCCGCGGTCATGACACTGCAGCGCGACCTGCTGGCCTCGCCCATCGAGCTCAACCGCGCGACCTGTGCCTTCCCGGCCCCGCCGCCCGACGGCTTGCGCCTGTACGAGGAGGTCTTCGGCCTCGACGTGCGGTTCGACGCCGCCGAAACGATGGCCGCCTTCGATGCGACGGTGTTGGATGCTCCGTTACCGCAGGCCAACGAGCACACCGCGGTCATGGCGGTGCAGCAGTGCAGTGATTTGCTGGCCCGGCGCCAGGCGCGCACCGGTCTGGCCGGGCAGATCCGCGACCTGCTCATCGAAAGACTGCCCACGCTACCGGACGCCTCCGAAGTGGCGGCCGAGATGCACATGAGCGACCGCACCCTGCGGCACCGGCTCGCCGAGGAGGGAACGTCGTTTCGCATCCTCGTCGACGAGGTGCGCCGACAGCTCGCCGAAGAGCTGCTCGTCATCCGCGGCCTTCCGGTCGCCGAGATTGCCAAACGTCTCGGTTACCTGGAGGTTTCCAGTTTCTCCCAGGCCTTCCGCCGCTGGAAAGGTATCGGGCCGCGAGCCTACCGGCAGCAGCACTCAGGTGCGGCACGGGGTCGGTCGTGACCTGGCTGGCCTGCTCGTCGACGACCTCGCGCGATCCCTGGACCATCTGCACCGCAACCCGGTCAGCGACTCCCACGCGGGACCGAGCACCCGGCCGGAAATCTGCGGCATCAGGAGCTGGCCAGTTGGGCTGCCTGGGTCAGGGCGCGGGCCCTGACGAGGCGTTCGGTGTTACCACTGTGGGTCACGGGGCCGACTGCCACCGACGAGAGCCGGTACCGTCGGAGCGAGCGGATCTGGCGGTTCGGCTTCTCCGACGGCACCGGGCACCGCGAACGCCTCTACGGCAGGGTGATATCGACAGCGACACTGCCGTGCGGATCGGTGGTGGCATTCGGCTCGATTATGGGGATCCACGCTAGGTGCCCGACCACATCGGGCACAGGTGCGCGACGGCCGAAGAGTTGCCGGAAATGGCAAGAACGGGTGTGGCCGCAATCGGTGCCTGGTGCGGTGGCGGGATGTCAGGTGGTGGGGAGGTGGTGGCGGAGGAATTCGAGTTGGTCGTGCACGGCGTGTTCGAATGGGTCGCCGGTGTAGATGTCGAAGTGACCGACGGGGTAGGAGCAGATCTCGCCCCGCGGCGCCGCGATCGCCGCTCGCCTGGTCGGCCCCGGCGGGGCGACGCTGTCGGTGTCGCAGATACAGAACAGGATGGGGCAGCGAATGTGCTTGGCGTAGCGGCGTGGCCGATACGCCAGGATGCGCAGTCCGATCCGCGCGGCCGCTTCGTTGCGGAACGTTACATCCGAGGGTATGAGCCCGAGGTAGCCGGGCATGGCGTCCGGCGCCGACATCAGCGCCGCCGAGTGCGGCGGGCCGGCGATCGGGACAAGCCGTGGCGGCCGGCCCGACCAGGAGGCGAGCACGTCGCGGACCACGTGCGCGGACATCTTGACCGAGCTGCGCAGGCCCGCGGCCAGCGCCGAGGCCACGCCGTCGGTGAACGGGCACTGCACGACCGCGGCGGCGATCGCGTCGTCGCGCGCGGCGGTGGTGATCGCGTGCCCGCCGCCGAACGATGTGCCCCATACCACGATTCGCTCCGGATCCAGGTCCGGACGTGACCGCACATAGGTGAGCGCGGCCGCCCAGTCCTGAAGTTGGTGGCCGATGTCGATGAGCTGTCGCGGTTCGCCCGCGCTGTCGCCGAAGTGGCGGTAGTCGAAGACGAGGCAGGCATAGCCGGCGGCGTGGAATCGCTCGGCGTAGGCGGGCAGCCGCATCGTGCGCACCGCGCCGAGACCGTGCGCCATCACGATGATGGGATGAGACCCACCGGCGTCGGGAAGATACAGCCACGCACGACATTTGCTGCCGTTCGACTTGAAAGTAACATCCAACCTGGTCATGGCCGCCACGCTAGGGTCACCGGCGCTGAGCGCACAGGTGTTCACCGGCTGAAGAGTTACTCGAATCGGCAGGCTCGAATCGTTCAGGTATCCCCGGCGACGATCTCCGCCAGTTCCGTGAGACGGTGTGCGCGATTTCGGCGGGGGTGAACGGCTCACCAGGATGGAGGAAGACCATCCGTTCACCGGATAATGTTCGGCGAGTGAGCTCGGCATCGACGGGCCCTTGCGTCGATTGGCCGGGATATCCGACGATTCAGGAGGGGGTAGCCGATGAACGGGCATGATCGTGCCGGGCGCCGGGGTGGCATCCGGTTGCATGCGGTGTCCAAGACCTACGGAACCGGAGACGTTGCGGTACACGCGCTTAGAACTCAGTTCAGTATCAACGCCTCCAGCCTTGACCACAACTCATCGGTCACGACCTCATCAACCACAGCAACAGTCTCAAAGACGTTGCGCAGCAAACCAAACCGACACGCCCACTCATTCTGAACTGAGTTCTTACTCGCCGAGCGCGGCGCTGAGCACCGGCCAGGAGTTGTGCAAGTCTTGCTGCCAATAGCCCCAGGAATGCGTACCGGTGGGCCGGAGGTCGAAGGTGGCCGGAATATCCAACTCCCGGAACCGATCTCGCAGCTGCTGGGTGCATACCGCGGTGATCGCGTCCAGCACGCCGCCGATGAGCAGCTGGTCGAGGAGTTTCACCGGATTCGCGTTGATGCCGGGGCCGTCCAGGGTGTCGAACGGTCCGGGCTGCCCGGTGCCGGTGGATACGTAGATGGTTGTGCCGCGCAGCTCGTCGGCGTGCAGATAGGGGTCGTTGGCAGCCCATGCAGGATCGGTGGGTGGTCCCCACATGTTGAGCGGATTGCCGCGCCGGGCGGTCACAATGGCGTCGACCATCGCCTGTCCGGATGGGTCACTGGTGCGCACGCAGCCGCTGTAGGAACCGATGGCGCGGTAGAGCCCCGGCGCGGCGATGGCGAGCCGGAATACCGCAGAGCTCGCCATCGACAGGCCCGCAATGGCATTGGCTCCGGTGCCGTGAAAAGCGGAGTCGATGATCGTGGGCAGTTCGCCGGTGAGGAAGCTGGTCCACCGTTGCCGGCCGATCACCGGATCGTCGGCTCGCCAGTCGGCGAAGAATGTGCCGCCACCGCCTACCGGCATCACCACGGTGACCTGTTTGTCGGCGAAGAACCGCTCGACATCGGTCTTGGTGAGCCAGTTACTGCCCTCGCTCCAGATTCCGGTGTCGGTGCCTCCGTCGACGCCATTGAGTAGATACAGCGTCGGGGCCGGTTTCGAATCATCCGCCGCCGGCAGGACTTCGATGCCGACTGTCCGCCCCATCGCCTCGGAGTACACCGTCAGATCGAGCACCCGCCCCGGCCCTTGCGCCGCGGCGACCAACCGCGACCCATTCTGCGAACGACGTGCCGCCGCCAAGGCCCGCACCGGTATCGGCGCGTCCGAGTCGGGCTCGGCGAATGCCACACCGCCCGAGCAGATCAGGATGGCGGCACCGAGGATCGCGGCCAAACGCGCACCGCATCCGCCCTTTCCGGCATCGACACCCACACGCACCTCCGAGCACAACCAGGCAGTATCCCGGCCGACCGTAAGCCGCGATCACGCGTATTCGGAAGCGCTTCGGCACAGGTTTGGGTGATCTCGCCGGTCATCTACCCCAGCACCTGGTACCTGCCACAAACCGCGCCTACCCGGCAGGACGCGCCCACAGCAGATCCGGGGAGGGAATCGGATTGCCCGAACCGACTGTGCGCGCCCTGCCCTCGACCACCGCTACCCCCGCGACACCGACTGCGGCCTCGGTGTCGCGCCTCGGTGTTCGAGACACGGTGTCGGCGACAGCGCCTGGAGATCACCATGCGGCATCCAGATTAGGTCGGATCATGTGCCGACGGCGATATGATTGGGGCACAACATAATTGGCGCATCCAGAGATCGTGACGCGCTACAAGATCACCCGTCGGATGTCATCGCGTGGGCGGCTTCGGCGGCGCGGGCAGCGCCAGAGTCGGCACTGCCATGCCAATCGCGCCGACCGCGATGGCGAACAGCATGACGATGCTGCCGTGCAGGGTGTGGGCGCGGAAGAACACCACGCTCAGCAGCGCCAGCCCGACCGCATTGCCGATCTGTTCGATGGTCGGCAGCTGACCGGATGCCTCGGCCATCTGGCGCTGCCCCAGCCTCGCGAGCATCAGCGGTTGCAGTTGCACGCCGAACAGGCCGACCCCCATTCCGGCAATGACCACCGGGCCGAGCGCGAGCGCGAGATTCACCTCGCCGGATGTCAGCCAGAGATACGTCGCGCCCATGGCAACGCATCCCCCGTACACCGCGACGCCGAGCGCGAGCACCTTTACCCCCCAACGCTTTACCAGCAGTGGCGAGGCGAGCGCACCCGCACCCGCGCCGAGTGCGAACGGTGTCATTGCCACGCCGGTGCGCAGCGGGGAGAAGTGCAATTCGTCCTGCAATGTGATCGATATGGTGAAGACGAACGCGGTGAACAGGCCGAAGAAACTCGCCGCTAGTGCCGCGCCGATGGCGAAGCCGCGATCGGCGAACAGGTCCAGGCGCACCAGCGGACCGCCGCCGCGCCGAACCAGCCTGCGCTCGTAGCCGAAGAACACCGCCCCCAACACGAATGCCGCGCCGATCACACCGAATGACCAAGGCCGCCAGCCGTTCTGCTGAATGTCCGCGAGCCCGGCGAGCAGGGTGAACAGGCTCACGGTGGACAGCGCCACCCCGCCGAGGTCCAGTCGATCGCGCTCCGGCGGCCTGCCCAGGCGCAGATATCGGAAACCGAGCACGAAGGCGAGCACGCCGATCGGCAGGTTCATCAGGAACACCGAATGCCAACCGAGGCCGCCGATATCGGCGGTGACGAGCGCCCCGCCGAGTATCGGCCCGAGCATTCCGGCGAATCCGGCGGTCGCCCCGTACAGCGCGAACACCTGCTGATGCCGACTCGGCGGGAAGCTCGCGATGAGAATGGCGATGGTCTGCGCCGCCATCCCGGCACCGGCCGACCCCTGGATGATCCGTGCGACTACCAGTTCCGTTGCACTGGTGGACATTCCGCACCACACCGACGCCGCGGTGAATGCCGTCACCGAGACCAGGAATACGGTGCGGCGCCCGAGAATGGCGCCGATCCGCGCCGCGGTGAGCAGGGTGCACGCGAAGGCAAGCGAGTAGCCGGAGACCACCAGCACCTGCGCCGACTGCGAGGCGCGCAGGTCGGCGGTGAGATTAGGCAGTGCGGTATTGACGATCGTCACGTCGATCATCTGCATGAAGACCGCGATGAGGCACCCGGCGAAGGCGAGCCATGCGCCGAGTTCCCCGCCCGCCCACTCGGACCTTCGGGTGTCGGTCTCCGTCACGCGTGCACCTCCCAGCGCGTCTTCTGAACCGCCCCATGGGTGCCGGCCGCTCGTGCGCCGACGCTAGGCCGCGACCACCGAAACGGACAGACATTCCCGAACTTCTTGGGACAGCTGACCGGCAAGCCCGACCGAACCTGGTGCCGATCACAACTGACCCCGATCCATCCCGCGGCACCGGTGAATACGACTCGGACACACTGACGCTCGTGCGGCACATGCGAGGACACGGCAAACGCGTGGCGGAAGCGGCGGAGCCCATCATCGACATCGTCGAAACGCCACCGGGCGAACGATAGAGTGCGTTCGTCGAGGATCGACGAATCGGTGTCGACGGGCGCGGCTCCGACCCACACGCAGCACGTCAGCTCGCCGCGCTCGCCCGCACGATCCTCGCCGGTCGCCGATCCGCACGCAGTCGATGTTGCTGTGGACACAGCGACGCGGCATGTTCGTCAACCGAACACGGCCCGAAACCCGCGATCTGCCAGCTACTAGATGATGTGTAAAGCGGGTAATCGGGGGTTTGCGGCCGCGGTGCTGTACCGACTGGTTCGTGCTGCGTTCCCAGATGCCGAGGGGTATGCTCGCACCGTGATCGAAACGTGTTACGGTCGAACACATTTGGTGAACCGCTCGGTTTCGGACAGGCGCGTCGACGAAAGCGCCGGCCTGTGGGCGGCCACTGAGGTTCTATTCGCGTGAGGCCGTAATTGCCTGTGGATCAATGAGATCCATCCGCTTCGTAGCGTTCCGGTAGCAATATGCTCCGAGCCGCGTGAACGATAGTGGGCCGACGACCTGGAGACGGTCGTATACACAGGCGTGTAAGACCGTGCAGTTGAGCAGATCTCGCCGTTAACGTGCTATTCGTTCTTGGGAGCTACTTTCTTGACCATGTCACTGCATTCGCCGGAGTTCGCAGCCGATCCACACGGAGCGTACAACGATATGCGGCGCCGCCACGGTCCGCTGGTTCCGGTGGAGATCACCGGCGATGTGCCCGCGACGCTCGTGATCGGCTATCGCGAGGCATTGCACATCCTGAGTGATCCGACCCACTTCCCGGCGGACCCGCGCGGGTGGCAGTCCACTGTTCCGGAGCACTGCCCGGTGCTGCCGATGATGGAGTGGGGGCCCACCGCCAAAACAGTCGGCGAGGACCACGCTCGCCATCGCGGCGCCTATACCGCCAGTCTCGACAAGGTCGATCTGTACGCACTACGCCGCACGGTCGAAGCCATCGCGGTGCCCTTGATCAACAGCTTCTGCGAAACCGGTTCCGCCGATCTGCTCGGCCAGTACGCGATCCCACTCACCGTACAGGTGCTCAACGATCTGCTGGGGTTCTCGCCGGAAGCGGGGCAGGAAGCGTTCGCGGCCCTGATGGCACTGCGCGATGCGGCCGACGCGGCATCGGCCGAACGCAACGACCAGCGGTTCAATTCGGCGATATCGGACGTAGTAGCCGCCAAGCGCGCGAATCCGGGCGCGGATGTGATCTCCTGGCTTACCACACATTCCGCCCGGCTCGACGATGCGGAGATCGTCGCGCAGACGGCCATGTTGTACGCCACGGGTACCGAACCGACGTGGAACCTGATCGTCAATACAGTGGTGCTGATGGTGACCAATGACCAATTCCACGACGAGTTGCTCGGCGGCGCGCTGTCCATTCGCGACGCGATCGACGAGGTGCTGTTCACCGATCCGCCGCTGGCGAACTTTTGTTCTCGCTTTCCACGCCAGCCACAGATAATCGGGAACTCGTGGTTGCCGAAACATCAGCCGGTGGTGATCAGTCTGGCGGCATGTAACGACGATCCCGCGGTCGGTGGCGACCGGACCGGCAACCGGTCGCATCTGGCCTGGGGCGCCGGGCCGCGTTCGTGCCCGGCCCAATCGGTGGCCATGGTCATCGTCCAAGAAGCGCTCGACCAACTGCTCGACGCATTACCCGATATCGAATTGGCAGTCCCCACCGAGCAGTTGCAATGGCGGCCGGGCGCCTTTCACCGTGCCCCCACCGCGGTACCGGTGACCTTCCCACCGGCACCACCGCTCACTTTCGTATAAGTACAACGCGATAGTCGCGGTCGAGATCCACGTGCTTCGGGGTGGACCGAATCGATCGGCGGGCGGGCAGTCGTTATGATCACGTTTCTCTGCCCGCTGTCGACTCACGAAGAGGAAATGCCCATGGCACGCAAGGTCGTTGTGACGCTGGTCGATGACTACGACGGCAAGTCCCCCGCCGAGGAAACAGTGGCTTTCGCGCTGGACGGCGTCGAATACCAGATCGACCTTTCTACTGCTAACGCCAGCCAGTTGCGTGGGATCTTCGAGACGTGGACGCTCAACGCCCGTAGAACCGGTCGCACACCGCGGGGCAAGGGTCACACCTCTCGCTCGGCGAACGACCGGGCACGCACCGCCGCCATTCGCGACTGGGCACGTAAGAAAGGCATCACCGTGTCGGCTCGCGGACGGATTTCGGCCGAGGTGGCCGACGCGTACGAGAAGGCCAACGCGTAACCGGGCCACCGGGATTGCGCCGCCACGGCGTGGCTTCCCCGCGCCGTGCTCGGAGTTGGGTAAGCTTGCTGCGCTGTGCGACGTGGCGGCGTCCGCACAGCGAACGGGGAAGGGAACTCGCCCGGCGACACTCTGCGTGTCGCCGGGCGGGCCCGGAAAGTCCACGCTGAAGCAGCGCGGTCACGGGTCCGGATCGAGGACCGGGGTGGTGAGGATCTTCCAGAGTTCGGAGCAACTATTGGTCGGACGTAGGCATTTCCACACCGTCACTCCGCTGGAGATGCCCGGGAACCCGAGCGGGTCGTCGACTCGGATGATCGGTTCGACCTGGGAAAACAGCGGGCGCAGCCTGGATTCCACGGCACCGGTGGTGACGTAGAGAACCGTCGTGGCCGAATCGGGAGGTGTGCCGAAGAAGGCGAAGCCGCGGTTGGGGCTGTACACCGCAGGCAGATCGGCGCCGCCGAGCCGATCGATCGCCGCCGCCTGCGTGATCAGGAACGGACAGCTGGCGTACCCGAGCCCCGCCAGCAGTTGCGCGCCGCGTCCACTGCCGAATTCGCGGGCGAGCGCAGCGGCAGAGGCGATACCCGCGACGCTCATGATGATCGACGGAAGGCTTAGTGTGACAAGCGATCCCGGCGCGATCATGTCCATGAGCCGAGCAACGAGCGGTATCAAGGGGCCCTGGTCGACGTAGCCGACCGACAGTCGCCGACCGGCGGCCAGGAAGTACAGCTCGTCACCGAAATAGTCGTATCTGCCCGCCCGCACCACCAGGATCAGCCCGGCCGCGGCCGCAACCGCCGCGTCGGGTCCAACCGCGAACGGCGCCACAACCTTCGCGGACCCGACGGCCGTGCGGCCCATCGTCTCCACCGATGTCGTCGAGGTGATGTCCGAGACGACCGCATCCGCCGCGTCGTCGACCGCCCCGATCACGACAATACGGGGGCGGGCAAAGCGTATTCGCCATCGGCGGCCACCGCCGCGAAGATGGCCTTCAGCGCCGCGACGTACCGTCCGATCGCCTCGTGTGCCTGCGGTGTGTCGGGGAACAACAGGCTCAGCTGCGTCACGTCGGTGAACCGGTTGATCCAGATGTATACCTCGCGGGACAAACCACGACTGCCGTACATGCCGCCATTGATCTGGTCGAACATCTCGACGCCGGGGATCTTGCGCACGTCGACATACGACAGCATTCGCGCCGACCAGCCCGGTTCGGTGCGGATACCCAGCTCCGGGGTCGCCAGCTCGACAGCGCGATGCAACGACACGTCGATCAGCTCTTTACCGCGATCGTGGGCAGCCTGCGCGGCCGCCACCAGCGCGGTGAAACGGTCACCGGCCCGGACCGGGAACTCGACCGGAATCAGGTTGGTGTACCAGCCCACCGAACCCGCTTCCCCCGGCGTGCTGCGGGTGTTCGCGGGAGTGAGCCCGAAATACCAGTCCCCACTGCCCAATTCCGCCTCCGCCAGCGCCGCCGCGGCGAAAAGTCCACCCGTGAACCGCCCGCCGTGGCGCTGGCAGACCTGCTCGAATCGGACCGCGTCGTCTTCGCTGACCAACGGCACAGTGACCTGCGCACCACGGAGATAGCCCTGGTCACCGGCCGCCAGGTCCAGGGGGAATCGGGGAACGTCACCACCGTTGCGCCGCAATAGCTCCAGCCATGTGCGGATCTCGGGAGACCGCAATGTCAATTCCGAACTCGATCGGCGTTCGCGCTCACAATAGGCGATGTGCCCGTCCACGGGCGCGGATTCGACTTTGCCACCGGATAATTCGTTTCCGTAGAGCATCAGCAAATCGACACACGACAATGCCTGCGCGACACCGTCGGTATGTAGATGATCGACCGCCGCGTACACAGTGAACGACTCGGCGTGCTCGATCACCCCGAAACTACAGCAATCCCACCATAATGCGGCGGGCGTCTCCATCTCCACATGTGCCCGTATTGCCGCGCTGTCACCGAATTCACCGTGCTCGGTCGGCATGAATCGGATGGCCGACGGGCTCATCACATGCCGACGCACCGCGCCATCGGATTCGAAGGAGAACCAGCTCCAAAACGTGTCGTGGCGCCGCAGGAACGCATTGAAAGTCCTTGTCCAGGCGGGATAGTCGGGAACTCCGGGTATCGTGAAAGCGATCATGCACAAGCGGGAGACCGGAAATCCGGCCTCGCCATTGCGGCGCGCCGTGCGCAGATATTCCTCCTGCTGGTGCGACGGCGGAGTCGGCGCGATCGGCGCCCGCCGCGACGCCTCCAACGATTGCGGGGACGCCGTCCAACTTGTCAGCCTGCCCGGGGTGGGCACCCATTCCTCGATGAAACCGAAATTGACCACAGGTGCCCTCAATTCATGCAATTAGGGAGAGATCCCCGAGAAAACCGACGCCAGCCGAATGCGCCGCGATCCGGCGAGCGCCGCATCACGATCACCGAGTTAACGGCAGAAATCTGTTGATAGCCACCAAATTCGGCAATCTTGTGACCGGAACCAACCCGGATCGGATTCCACTGGGCCGCCGCCCAAATAGGCGGCGAATCGGTTGCCCGACAAGGCAATCGCGCCCTACCGTCGCCGAAAGTCCAGCTTGATCGATTGTCGCTCGGGAGGTACCGAATGGATGCCCGTACCGCACACGGCCTTCGCCGCGCGGCAGTTCGGACCGCAGGCATTGCCCTGCTCACGACTGCGGCATTGACAGTTCCGCTCGCCGGGCCCGCGGGCATTACCGTCGCGGAACCACAAGCTGGTCCGACCGCTCCCGACGGTTCACACCTGCGCACCATTAGCGCCGGAGCAGGTCGCATGCTCGACGTAGCCGTCTACTCCGCCGCGATGGACACCACCATCGCTCTGAAAGTCCTTCCCGCACAGAATGACTCGAGTCCTGCGCCGACGCTCTACCTACTCAACGGCGCGAGCGGCGGCAGCGAGGGCAGCACGTGGTTCGATCAGACCGATGTCGCGGAGTTCTTCGCCGACAAACACGTCAACATCGTCATCCCCATCGGCGGCACTGGGAGCTACTTCACCGACTGGCACAGCGACGACCCCGTCCTGGGACGCCAACGCTGGGCCACCTTCCTCACCCGCGAACTCCCACCCATCATCGACACCACCTTCCACACCACCGCCAGCAACGCCATCGCCGGAATCTCCATGGCCGCCACCTCGGTCTTCCAACTCGCCCTCACCGCACCCGGGCTCTACCGCGCCATCGGCTCCTACAGCGGCTGCATCCAAACCTCCGACCCCCAAGGTCAAGCCATGGTCGCCGCCGTGGTCGGCCGCTGGCGCGGCAACCCCCTCAACATGTGGGGACCACCCACCGACCCCACCTGGACCGCCAACGACCCCTACCTCCACGCCGACCAACTCCGTGGCACCACCATCTACATCACCACCGGCACCGGACAACCAGGACCACTCGACACACCCGACGCCGTCGGCAACACCCCCAAGCTGGTCGGGCAACTCACCAGCGGCGTCATCCTGGAGGCCATCACCAACCAGTGCGCCCGTCGACTACAGAATCGCCTGCAGGACTTGGACATTCCTGCGACCTTCGACTTCCGACCCACGGGTACCCACTCCTGGGGCTACTGGCAGCAAGACCTGCACAACTCCTGGCCTCATTTCAGCGCCGCACTCAACTGATTTGCGCTCCTCCTGATCGCAAATCTGTTCGGCGAGCGCGGAATACGGTTGGCTTCGGAAATGAGTTCTGCACGACGTCGGCCGTTGAAGACGGTCACCGGAGTCAGCGGCGCGGTGAGCGTCTATGCGGCCGCGATCGATCCGACCGAATCGACGGTGGCCTCCGCGATCGAGATCGCGAAGATCGCCGAGGCCAATAAGTTCGACGCGTTGTTCGCCGCCGACCTGTTGAGCTTCGGCGCGCAGGGGGCGATCGGCGCGCAGGAGCCGCTGATCTTCCTGTCGGCGTTGAGCGCGGTAACCACACACGTCGGCTTGATCGCCACGGTGACCAGCACGTTTCATCACCCCTTCAACCTCGCCCGGCTGTTCGGAACGCTCGACCATGTGAGCAATGGCCGCGCCGCCTGGAACGTCGTCACATCCTCGGTGGGCGAAGAGAATTACGGCGACCAGGACCTGCCGAGCCCCGAGGAACGGTATGCGCGTGCGACCGAATCGCTCGAGGTGATCAACGCGCTGTTCGACAGCTGGGAGCCGGGTGCGCTGACCCCCGACGGGCGCGGCGGCGCGGTCCTCGACGCGACCAAGGTGCGACCGATCGAGCATGCGGGACCGTACTTCACGGTGCGGGGCCCGCTCAATATTCCGCCGCTGCCGCAGCGCCGCCCGGTCCAATTCCAGGCCGGTCAATCGGCGGGCGGCATCGAGCTCGGCGCCCGCTTCGCTGAGGTGGTCTTCACCTCGCTACCGACTCTCGAAGACGCGGTCACCTACACCAAGACTGTCCGCGCCCGCGCGACCGAACTCGGCCGCGCACAGGGACTGCCGCTGATCATGAGCTCACTGCACGCGACCTACGGAGCAACCGAGGAGCAGGCCCGCCGGCTGGTTCGCGAGGAAGCCGCAGCGACCGACTTCGACGCGGGCCGAATCCGTTTGGCCGACATGTTCGGCGGCGACATCGATCTCTCGGAACTACCGCTGGACCGGCCGATCCCGGAAACCCTACTGCCGGAGCTGAATTCGGTGAACCGCCGCCGCGGTCGCGTGGAGATCTTCACCAAGCTCGCGGCATCGGGCCGCACGCTCCGTGAGCTGATCATCGCCTCGAAGGACACCGGCCACTGGGCCGCGGCCGGAACTCCGGAACAACTGGCCGACGCCATCGAAGAGCGCTACCGCGCGGGCGTCCTCGACGTCATTTCCCTGGGCGGTCTGGCCGATCCCCGCACCCGGGACTTCGTCACCAACGGACTCCTCCCCGAACTACGCCGCCGCGGCATCGTCGGCAACGACTACGTCGGCGACACTTTCCGCGAAAACCTCGAACTACCCCCGCTACCCGCGCGCTGATGCACTAGGTCGCCGCGGCGACAGCAACTGGCCCGGGAGCAGGTCTACATCGCCCAGGCCGATTCCGGTCGTGCGTACCGCACCAGGAACTCGATGCCACCGACGATGAGCCCCTGTGCTGCGTGATGATTCGCAGCGACCAGGAGCCATCGTGGTGAATCTGGATATCCCCGCAGCGGACAACCCCGAATCAGTTCCGTGGACTGCCCCCACCATCCACCTCAGTGAGTCAGGCGTCGGCCGATACCGCGGACCGGACATTCGGGAGACCGAGGTTATCGCGCAGCGTGGTTCCGTTGTATTCCGTGCGCAGCGCGCCGCGATCCTGCAGCAGCGGCACCACCTTGTCGACGAATTCGTCGAGGCCCCACGGCACCAGGTGCGAACCGAGGATGAATCCGTCGGAGCCGTCGTTCTGGACGAAGGTGTCGATCTGCTCGGCCACCTGAGCGGGAGTTCCGACCAGGGGTCCGCGTTCGAACTGATCGATCACGACCTCGCGGAGGGTGAGCTTCTTCGTCTCGGCGACCTGCCGCAGGCGCTCGACCGTCGCGAAACGATCCTGGTGCAGGAACGCGCGCCCCTGGATGATCGGCGCGGCATCGGGATCCGGATCGATATCGGGCACCGGGCCCTCCGGGTCGTAGCCGGACAAGTCGCGATTCCAGATCTGCTCCAACAGGATCAGCGCGGTCTGCCCGGTGACCTGCTCGTCGCGCACGGCGTGAAACTTCTCGATCGCCTCCGCCTCGGTATCGCCGAGCACGAAACTCGCCGACGGCAGGATCTTGATGTCATCGGCCGCGCGTCCCGCCGCGACCGCGCGCGCCTTGATGTCGCGATAGAAGTCCGCGGCCTCCGGCAGCTTGCCGTACGGGGAGAAGATGGCATCGGCGTTCGCGGCGGCGAATGCGCGGCCCTGCGGTGATACACCGGCCTGCAGGATCACCGGCCGACCCTGCGGGCTGCGCGGCACGGTGAACCGCCCGGAGATGTCGAATTGGCTGCCACGGAAGGCGAATGCCCCGGCATCCGGGCGGGCCAGGAAGCGGCCGGAATCCTTGTCGGCGACGAGATCGGCGCCATTCCATGAATCCCACAGGGCGCGAACGGCATTCAGCGTCTCCTCGGCCCGCACATAGCGGTCGGCCGGATCGAGGAATCCGCCGCGCCGGAAATTCTGACCGGTAAAGGCGTCGAAAGAGGTCACCACATTCCAGGCGGCGCGGCCATCGGACAGGTGATCCAGGCTCGCGAGCTGGCGGGCCAGTTCGTAGGGTTCGTTGAAGGTGGCGTTGATCGTGCCCGCGAGCCCCAGATGTTCGGTGACCGCGGCGATCGAGGCCAGCACGGTGAAGGTGTCGGGGCGGCCGATGATGTCCTGGTCGAAGATCTTGCCCGCGCGTTCGCGCAGGATGAGGCCCTCGGCGAGGAAGAAGAAGTCGAACTTGCCGCGTTCGGCGGTGCGCGCGGTGTGTTCGAAACTGCTGAAATCGATTTGGCTGCCCGCCTCGGGATGCCACCAGGACGTGTGATGATTGACGCCGCCGAGGTAGGCGCCCAGGATGACCTGCTTACGTGGAGTGCTCATGGTGACCTCGCTCAGGCAGTCGCGTAACGGTTGGGAACATTGGTAGGCAATCCGAGCAGTGCGCGCAGCGGGCCGCCCGGATAGCCGTTGCGGAAAACGCCCCGGTGTTGCAGGGCGGGGACGAGCCGGTCGGCGATGGCGGCCAGATCATCGACCGCGACACCGGGCCGCAACCGGAATCCGTCGATCCCCTGCTCGCTCCATTGGATGAGCAGTTCGGCGAGCTCATCGGCGCCGCCCGCGAAAATCCCGGCATCCGAGGCGAATTCGGCCCCGGCAGCCTCGTTCAACCGCGCAAGGCGCTGTTGACCGGTCGCTGCATCGGTATCGAGGAATACGACGATATCGGCATACACCCGCAGCGGTTCACCGACGCGGTCCACCCGTGCCGCGGCCGCCGCGACCTGCTCCAGAATCGCGCCGGGACCTGCTTCGCGGCTCGGGGTGACGAAGACCAGATCCGCACCGCGGGCGGCGAATTCGTACACCAGCGGACCGTGTGCCAAAGCCGTGACCACCGGCTGGCCCTGCGGTGGCCGCGGCGTAATGGACGGTCCGCGGACACTGAAGAAGCGGCCCTGGAAATCGATGTAGTGCAGTTTGTCGCGATCGATGAACCGGCGGGTGGCCACCTCGCGGATCTCCGTGTCGTCCTCCCAGCTGTCCCACAGCCGCCGCACCACCTCGACGGCGTCGACGGCTTCCTCGAAGAGATCGCGCACCCGACTCGGAAAGCTTCCCGACGCAACCGCTTCCGCGATTTCGGCGGCGGTCAGGTCGTGTACTTCGCGGCGTCCGAAATGGTCGGCCTCCTCGGCGGATCCGGACACCCGCACCTGCCAGCCCGCGCGCCCCAGCGACGTGTAGTCGAGCGTGGCGATCGACTTGGACACGTGGAACGGCTCGGTATGGGTGACCGTCACCGTCGGGATGAGCCCGATCTGCCGGGTGACCGGCGCGACGCGCGCGGCGATCAGGTTGGCGTCGATCCTGGCGCGGACCTGGTCGACGGCGTCATCGGTGGGCGCGTGCGACGGGCCCGGAATCCGCAAACTGTCCTCGATGCTCACGAAATCGAGCAGGCCGCGCTGTGCGGTGCCGACGAGATCCGTCCAGTATCCGGCGCTGAACAGTTCGGCGGGCCGGGAATTCGGCTCCCGCCACGCGGCCGGATGCCAACCCGCGCCGTCCAGCGCGACGCCGAGATGTAGTCGTTTCGGTGCCATCGTCTCCCGTTCCTGTGTTTGCGCGAAATGTCATGTGCTGCAACGCGCGAACCCGGTGTGAGCCCGCTCCAGCGTTGCGCCGCCGCTGCTTCGGTGGTTTCACCGATCGACGCCGGTATCCCGCGCCGAAGGCCCGTACCGAGTGGCCACATGAGGTTCGTCGCGGCGCCCGAACGGCACGATTCCGGTCCGGCACCGATGGTGTCAACGGTTGAGATCAGCTCGAGCGCTGGGAAATACGCTGTGGGCGAAGGGGTTTGCCGACCATCACCGGATATGAATTGCGATGAGCGCAACCGGTGCAAGCGGTCGTGCGCCTCGCTAACGTTCTCCGGTCGGACCTGTTGCGGAGGAGTGCGCGATGACCACCGAGTCGACCATCGATGTCGATACCTCACTGCACCCGCTCGACGACCCGGTGCGGGCGTCGCTGCGTGGCGAGCACCGCCGGTTCGCCAGTTGGGTGGGCCGCATCGGCCGCTACGACCCGGAGGTCGCCAGGTTCGTCGGTCATCCGGCGGTACTGGACGAACAGGATTGGGCCGACCTGGCCACCCTCCTCGGGCCGGGCGGCAGCACCGCGCTACGCGGCTACGGCCACGTGCCGCCGGACGGCTGGACGGTGCTGAACGAATTCGGCTCGGTGCAGATGGATGGCACCGCACTGCGCGTCGCCGACGATCCGGAAGTCGAGGTACTCACCGCGGCGGATGTGCCCGAGATCCTGGAGCTGATCGCCCGCACCGAACCCGGCCCGTATGCGCCGCGAACCATCGAAATGGGCACCTACCTGGGGTTACGGGTGGACGGCAGGTTGGTGGCGATGGCGGGCGAGCGCCTGCGTCCGCCGGGCTGGACCGAGATCAGCGCCGTCTGCACCGACGCCGAATTCCGCGGCCGCGGCTTCGCCTCGCGCCTGACCCGTGCGGTCGGCGCGGGTATTCGGGCCCGCGGCGAGACACCGTTCCTGCACGCCGTCGCCCACAACGCGACGGCGATCAGTTTGTACGAGACCTTGGGGTTCACCCTGCGCAAGCGCTCCCTGTTGACGATCGTGCAGGCACCATCGGCCGCCGACCCGGCACCGAACCAGCCGATCGCGATCCGCGGGTTGACGGGTCAGCGGACACCCCCGATCCGGCCGAAGTGAGTCCGAGCTGCGGCAACAGCCCGAGTTGGGCCATACCGAACGGCCTACCTGGGACATTCGTTCGGGGCGGGCTCGCCTCGTAGACGCCCGTCGATCCAGCCGATCTCCCCGGGCCAGCCGGTGAACAGGGCGATGATGTGCTCGCCGGGCTCGGTGCGGTGCACCGCGGGGACGCCGCGCGCGCATTGTTCGCGGTAGAGGTTGTCGCCGTTCTCGACGGGGACCCAGATGTCATTGGCGGCGTGGTAAATGTACAGCGGGACACCAGATTTCCGGTCGGTCAGGCCCAACCGCCCGAAGATCTTATCGGCGATGGCACTGTCCAGCGGGTCGCGGATATCGGCCGCGACGTCGATCGGTATGCCGACCACGCCGAGCGGGCCATTGCTGTCACCGCAGGTGTCCTTGACCGGGGAGGTCGCCGCCCACTGCGCCAGGTGATTCATATACCCGAGAATCTCCGGGTATTCCCGGCCCATCGCCAGCGCGACGACCAGCAGAATGCCGGATGCGATGTTTCCATTGAATCGGTGTGCGACCATTCGATAATCGGTCACGAGTCCGCCCATCGCCGCGCCCACCACCACACCAGCCAGTTCCGGCGCGTACTCGTCGAGCAGCATCGCGGCCGCATACGACGCGATGGCGCCGCCGGAATAGCCGCTCACGGCGAAATGACTGCTCGCGAATTCCGTTGGCAGCACATTGCGCACCGCGCGAATGGAATCCAGCGTCGAGCGCCCGGCGACATTCGGTTCCGCATACGCCATCCACGGACCTTCGTGATCGGGAATCAGCACCGCATAGCCGCGGCTGACGGCCCACGCGGTGCTCGGCGGGAACAGATCACCGGCATTGAACTTGCTGTGCACCCCGTGCGCCATCGAATAGCTCGGCGTGCAGCTGAGCCCGAGCGAGTTGATCGGCAACGCATTCACCAGCACCGGCCGCTCTCCCGGACCGGTCCACGCGGCGGCGGGAATCACCAACGTCGCGGTACCAAAGGACGGTGCGCCCGTCGCGTCCGTCGTACGGAACTTCAGCAGCACCGCCCGCTGAATCGGCAACACTACCAGCGGCGCGGAAGTCGCTGTCACATCCCGCCATTCGACGATATCGCCCGGTGCGAGCCGGTTGAGCCCATCCGGCCATTCGTCGAAGATCCGATCTCCCGACGGTGCGGATTGCACCGCTTGCCACAGCGCGGCGAGTTCCGGTGGCAATGTGCGCGACGGCGGTGATGGCGCCGGTGCGAGCGATGGCGCCGGAATGTGAGTATCGATCCACTGCTGTAGCTCGGACGGCGGCGAATCAGCTGGCGGCGTCGGCACTTCCGGGCGGTCGGAAGCGCTGGGGTGGGCGTATGCGGGCACCGGGCTCACCAGCAGTGAGCAGCCGGCCATGATCGCGACGACAACAGTGTGGAGCTTCGACATCTGGATCCTCCGGAATTCGAGGCCACTCCCCCCGAGAGGCCAGACTATGTCGCACTCGGAACCGAGCTCAGCGCGTTTTGGACTTCTCACGAACGAGGACGTCTTGGGTGTAGCTCAAGCACAAAAGTCGAAAACCACAGGCGCACAGCGATAAGATGAGCGAGGCTCAGTTATTGTAACCGCAGGTAGGAGGGCCCGATGCCGCCGAAGGCTGTCGGTCAGCGCCGCCGCCCGTCCCAAGAGCGCGCGAAGGCTACCCGCGAGCACATCCTCGACACTGCGGCACGGTTATTCGGGGAGCGCGGTATCGCCAACACCTCGACGAATAGGATCGCGGCGGAGGCGGGGGTGAGCATCGGGACGGTCTACCGTTACTTCTCCGATCGCAGTGTCATCGTGGAGGAACTGCTCGAGCGGCTGCTCACCGACGTCGAACGGCACTTCACTCAGCGGGTATTCGACGTGGCCGACAAATCGGTGCCGCGGCTGGTCGCCGACATCCTGGAGGTGATCACCGAGGAACTGGTTGCCAACGCGAAATTGGTGCGTGCACTGGTGGCCGGAGTGCAGTTCTACAACAGCGGTATCCCGGAGTTCGAACCGCGCCTGCGTCTGCTGGTCAAGGTGCTATTGATCCAATTACTCGGTCCAGGCGACGATCACGAGTACGACGTGATGACATTCGTGCTGCTCAATACGTGCTTTGCGGTGGTGCTACGCGCATCTGCCCTGGAGGTCGACAGCCAACAGCGCAAGGAAGCGATCGACATGACCGTGCGAATGATCGGCGCATGGTTCGACGTCGAGTCCAAAGACGTGAAGTATGCGTCGTAAGTCAAACTCGGCGGCCGCTTCGCCATCGCGCGTGCGCCCGCCCGATATCGGTTACCGGAGCCTCGTTGTAGAGCCACTCGCGCGCGATTCGATGCCAATTATTGGTCGTCCCCAGCTGGCCGAGCGCCGCGAATGTGAACAGGTCCGCACGCCGCGAGAAGACGTGCTCGGGCGGCAGTGATTGGTGGCGCATACCGCGGAATTCGGCGGCCCTCGGATCAACGGCGAACACCAATGCCGCGGTGGCGAGTTCGGGGGTGATCGTGATCTCCTCGTCGAGCAGATGCCATCCTGCCGCGGCCCATACGTATTCGAGGCATTCCTGTGCGGTGACACCCGCGTGGGGATCGATGATGCCGCGCCCGACCCAGGCCTCGTACAGGTCCTGAGCTCGGTATTCACCCGCGGCCAGCAGGCACATGCGCTCGAAGTCGACATGCGCCGGGTCCATCCGGTTGTAGAGCCCGAAATCCACGAAGCCCAGCCGGCCATCAGCCGCGAGCAAGATATTGCCGGGGTGCGGATCACCGCAGAATTCGTAGTCCGAAAACAGCGAACTGACGTAGAAGCGGTAGATCAGCTCACCGATCCGATCACGTTCGACCTCGGGAAGAGCTCGGATCTCCTGGAAAGACTTCCCTTCGACGAATACCGACACCAGCACATTGCGTGTGCAGTATTCCTCGACGCTGTCCGGGACCGTAATGAAGGGATGATCGCGATAGCGCAACGCAACCCGATGCTGGGTCCGGGCTTCGCGTGGATAGTCGAGTTCATTGCCGAGGTTCTGGGCGATCTCGTCCAATACGGCGCCATCGGCCGCGCTCGGCAGGATTGACTTCCACAGTCTGCTGAAGAATGCCAGATTGCGCATATCCGCCGCGACGGCCTCGTCCACACCCGGGTATTTCACCTTGACCGCCACCACGCGGCCGTCGTGCAATCTCGCCCGATACACCTGGCCGATCGAGGCCGCGGCAATCGGCGTCTCGTCGAAGTCGGCGAAAACCCGCGCCAGCGGCCCGAGATCATCTTCGATAACGTTCCGCATCGCGGCGAACGAGATTTCGGGAGCGCGATCCCGCAGTTCGGCGAGTTTGACCCGAAACAATTCACGATGCGATTCCGGCACGAGGTCGACGTCGAGAACCGACAACATCTGCCCCAGCTTCATCGCGGCGCCCTTCATGCCGCCGAGCACGGTGACGACTTGCTGCGCTGCTTGCAAGGCCGAACGTTGCGCCAAAATCTGCCGTGCCTCTTCGGTTCTCCCTACCATCGACAATCGAGTCCCCAACCCACGCACGGCCTGCCCCGCGGCCAGCCGACCCAGCCTGCTCCCCCGCGCCAGACGACCTTTGGGTACTCGACCGGCCACGATATGCACCTCCATGTGCCTGCGGCGCGTATGCCGCGCGTCACGATACCTACACCAGACGCGCGCGGGTCAAGAGCCGCAGCGGCTCGTCCTCGATCAGCCCGCTGCGTCGACCGACACTCGTGGCCGCCGCCACGGGCGATGATTCATCGACTTCTCGGGCACATCCGCACGGCAAAAACTGAGCAGCTGTATCGAGAATCCGTTGCCCAATGTCCTTCGGCCGCTGCCGTTTCGGCCATTTCCACTGGTCAACGTAATGATCGGCCAGTAAACAGACCGAGTCGTGAAGCAGAGTGGAAGGTGAGCGCGAAATCACTTTAAAGTTCGAAGGACCCCACCGGAGTACGACAGTTCACACCGGACAGCGGTGACCGGGCGAAGGAGAGTCGACGATGACCACCAACGAAACACTGCACATGGGTTTGACCGTCTCCGGTAAACCCATGTCCACCCCGCTGCAGGACGTGCGCACGGTGTCACGGCAACTGGTCGGGCATTTCGTCGATAACGTCTTCCCCTGCGCCACCCTGCCCGGTGACGTCATCTCCGGCGACGTCACCACCGTCACCGGCATCTGCCTCCAACTGGCCGTCAGCATGCTCGATGGTAAGGACATTCCGGCCAAGACCGACCGGCTCGCCGATGCCGCCGCCGGATGGGCCCGCGAGGGCGTGCCGATCGACACGATCCTGCACGCCATCCACGAGGGCTTCAAGATCGGTTTGGACCTCGTCGTGTCCAATGCGACCGCCACCGACTACGACAATCTCGTCGGCGGCGCCAAACTCGTCGTGACGATGCTGGACACCATGAGCGCCACCGTCGCCCGCGCCTACCTCCGCGAATACAAAGCCGTCGTCAGTGAACACCACACCGCGGTCCACACCCTGACCTCCGCGCTGCTCGGCGGCCACCCCACCTCCACCATGGCCCGCGAATGCGGCATCACCATCGCCGAGACGTATTCCGTACTGGCGCTGGCCATTCCGGCCCACGCCGACGAGGCACATCCGATGCTCGACGGCAGAGTCGTCGCGCGCCGCAAGCTGCGCCGGCTGCAGGCCGAACTCGCCATCCGCTGCGGCGATACCGCCCTGTCGCTGCTGTCGGTGGACGGCGGCACCCTGCTCATCCCCACCGGCACCCTCGCCGACGCCGAGCTCGACGAGTTGGTCACCAGATTGTCGAGCGCCGCGCGCGTGCCGATCACCGCGGCCGTCGTCACCGCCACTGCGGACCAGGTTCCGACCGCCGCCGACCAAGCCCACGAGCTGCTCGATATGGTGCAACGCCTCGCGGCCGTCCCGGGGCTGTACCGATTCACCGAAATGGCCCTCGAATACCAACTCACCCGGCCCGGGCCCGGCCGCGAAACCCTCGGCGCCCTACTCGATCCCGTCGATCCCCACCCCGAACTGCTGGAAACGCTGCAGGTCCACATCGGCAACAACCTGAACCGGCAACGCACCGCGCGCCGACTGCACATCCACACCAACACCGTCGACTACCGCCTCAGACGCATCGGCGCCCTCACCGGCTTCGATCCCACCGCCAACTCCGGCCTCTGGTATTTGCGGTCGGCGCTCATCGCCCGCACCTTCCGCCGGCACCCCCGAACAGCCGACACCCCAACGCAATCCAGCGCTCCCGTCCACCAACCCGACTGAGCCCCGCTACATCCTCCGCCGCACCGGATCGAGTGGATCACCAACGGGTGTCAGCGGATACGCATGCAAGAATCTCGCGGTGCTCACCTACCTTCAAGCGACTGTCATCGGTGCGGTGCAGGGGGTCACCGAACTGTTCCCGATCTCGAGCCTCGGTCACTCCGTGCTGGTTGCCGCATGGATCGGAGGTGACTGGACGAAGCTGGTCGCCCCGAACGAGTCCGGCACGGCCGCACCGTATCTCGCGTTCGTGGTCGCTTTGCACGTGGCAACCGCGGTGGCGCTGCTCGGCTACTACTGGCGCGACTGGTGTGCGATCGTCACCGGTTTCGTCACCACACTGCGGACCAGGCGGCTCGACACCGTTGCGCAGCGACTGGCGTGGCTGATCGTGATCGCCTCCCTCCCGGTCGGCATCCTCGGACCGCTGCTCGTACATCCGCTGCACGCGCTATTCGCCGGACCGGTCGACGCCGCCATCTTCCTGACCCTCAATGGCGTCGTGCTGATGGTCGGTGAGGGGCTGCGCCGGCGCAACGAACCCTCGCTGGCGGAATACGGGCGGCGATTCGCCCTCATCAAAGCCGCGAATACTTCTCGCCAATCCGACCGGCCGCTGGCCGCCCTCGGGGCGGGCGATGCCGTCGGAATCGGCTTCGTCCAAGCCGGCGCTCTGCTGACCGGGTTCAGCCGGGCGGGTCTGACCATGGTCGGTGGATTGTGGCGCGGTCTCGAACACACACACGCAGCCAAATTCGCCTTCCTGCTTGCCACTCCGGCAATCCTGGGCGCGGGATTAGTGGAAACACCGCAATTGATCGGACCGACGACCGAGGGCATCCGAGGGCCGGTGCTGGTCGGGGCCATCGTTTCCGGCACGTCGTCGTGGCTGGCGGTGCGATTCTTGGAGCGGCACTTCCAGACTCGCACACTCTTACCGTTCGCGATGTACTCGCTGATTGCCGGACTGCTCTCGATCGTCCACTTCAGCTGAACATCCGTCGACATCCCATCAGATGAGGTTCTTGTTCTTGCGGATGCGCCGACGCAGGTCCCGCATCAGCCCGTAGGTCGGGGCGCAGCGCAGGAAGCGCGGAATGAAGCGATTGACGAATCCGACGAACAGGAAGAGATGTTCGAACCGGCGCTGATCGGCGTCGCTCCATTCGACCTGGAGTTGTTCCTTGAAATGCGGTGCCAGGAATCCGATCGTCAAGAACTTCAACAGGTTCCGGAACGGCAGCCGCAGATACCAGTGGATCATGCGCAGATCGAGCAGATCGTCGAGGTAGGCGCGGACCTTGTCGTCGAGAACGGCGTGCCTGCTCGCCTCGTTCCAGTAGCGGTCGAAATCCTTTCTGGTGGCCGGCCACATATCCTTGGTGACCTGCACGCCGGTGGCCAGGGTGGAAGCGGTCTGATAGAACTGCTCGGCCTGCTCATCGTTCATCTTGCCGTGCAACAACTGGTAGGTGTCCTCGAAGCCGATGAAAAGGCAAGCGGCGACCCATTTCTGGAGTTCGCGGTTGAAGGCGTTGTACCTGACCGGGCTGTCGGGGCCCGACCGCACCTGGCGGTGCGCGACGTTGATCGCCTCCCGGTAGGCGTCGATCTCGTCCTGCGTGCCGAGGATCGACACGGCTAGGTACTGCGTCGTAGTCCTGGCCCGCTTCCACGGATGCACCATGAGCGCGCCGGACTCGACCCGGCTCTCCGAGACGCCATAGCCGACACCGGGGCGGGCCATCTGCATCACCACATTGGCCGCGGCACCCGCGAAATTCCAGAAGTCCAGTGCGTCAGCGAGTTTCAGCGGCCGCTTGGTCTGGGAACGATGGATGGCCGGAATATGGATCCGGGTTGCCTCCGTGGTCAGTGGCGCCAGCGTGGGCTCCGGCAGCGGTTGAGCAACAGCTGTCATCAGATTCCTTCCCATGTCTTCGCTACTCCTCATTGAGCCAGAGCACTGCGTGCGATGCATACAGACAGCGCTCACTGCATATGTATCAGAATAGACAGTAACTTAGCAACATGTGAACGGACTGTCCGAGCTTTCCGCGATCTACTCGAATCGACTCGACGAACCGGCCGACCACGACGCCATACCTTTGGATTACCAGTACGATAACGCGGAGCCTTGTCTAGGACGTTTCATGCAACCCAGCGCGCAAGATCGGGAAAGGCGGCCGGTACAGCGGCGCAAACATACCGACAGCGTTCGAATTGTCAGTCACTTAGAGCAAATGCATACTGCCTCGGGAAGGTCATTGGCCGCGGTGTGTTACCACTCGCGCGCAGGCCGCCGAGGCCTGCGCGCGAGTGGGTCGCGGTCTCACTCCGGAAAGGAGCTGCCCTACCCGTTCACCTGCGGCCGACCTGCGCGTCGGAGGCGTCGGTCGCGGTCACGATCTCCAGTTCACCGTGCGCGTATTGCGCCCGCAGGCGTTTCTTGTCGAACTTCCCTACGCTGGTCTTCGGAACCTCGGTGATGAACGTCCAGCGCTCGGGCAGTTGCCATTTGGCGAACTTGTCGGCGAGGAAGGCGCGCAGTGCCGGGGCGTCGGCCGCCGCCCCGGTGCGCAACACCGTGGCGACGACGGGACGTTCGTCCCACTTCTCATCCGGGACGCCGAAGACCGCGGCTTCGGCCACAGCCGGATGGGCCATGATGGTGTTCTCCAGATCGACCGAGGAAATCCATTCGCCGCCGGATTTGATGATGTCCTTGGCGCGGTCGACGAGGGTGAGATAACCGTCGGGTGAGATGGTTCCGACATCACCGGTGCGCAGCCACCCGTCGCGGAATTTGTCAGCATCGGCGCCGGGGTGATCCGGGGTGTAGTAGGAGCCGGTGATCCACGGGCCGCGAACCTCCAACTCCCCCATCGACTTTCCGTCCCACGACTGCACTGTGCCGTCTTCGGCCACCAGTCTGGCCTTGACCAGCGGCGGGAAGCGGCCCTGGGTGACCCGGTAGGCGAATTCCTCCTCGCCGGTCGCGCCGAGCGGCGGCCAGGCGATGGTGCCGAGCGGCGAGGTCTCGGTCATGCCCCACGCCTGGATGATGCGCACGCCGTGCTTGTCCTCGAAGGCACGGATCATCGGTGCCGGGACCGCGGATCCGCCGACGACTACCGAGCGCAGGTGGGTGATGTCCTGCGGGTGGTCGTCGAGGGCGGCCAGTACTCCGTTCCACACCGTGGGCACCGCGGCCGCGAAGGTGGGGCGCTCGACGGCCATGAGTTCCAGTAGGGGCCCCGGCTGCAGGAACCGGTCGGGCATGACCAGCGACGCGCCGGACATCAGCGCGGCGTAGGGCAGCCCCCAGGCGTTGGCGTGGAACATCGGCACGATGGCCAGCACACTGTCCTTGCCGCCGACCGCCATGCCGTCGGCCGTGCAGGCGTTCATCGAATGCAGCCAGTTCGATCGATGCGAGTACACCACGCCTTTCGGGTCACCGGTTGTTCCGGAGGTGTAACACATTGCGGCAGCGGAGCGTTCGTCGATCGCCGGGTAGTCGAATTCGACCGGCTGACCGGCAGTGAGCTCGTCGAGCGAGTGGACCGCGATTCCCTGCGGCGCGATCAGATCGGCGGCGTCGCCATTGGCCACGATGACGTGCCGGACCGTGGTCAGTTCGGGCAGGATGCCCGCGAAGATCGGCACCAGCGATCCGTCGACGATGACGACTTGGTCTGCGGCATGGTTGACCACATAGGCGAGCTGTTCGGGAAACAGCCGGATATTGAGCGTGTGCAGTACCGCGCCCATGGCCGGGATGCCGGTGTAGGCGACCAGATGCTCGTTGTTGTTCCACATGAAGGTGCCCACCCGATCGCCGGGACCGACCCCGAGTGAGCGCAGTGCGTGCGCCAATTGTGCTGCCTTGAAGCCCAATTCGGCATAGGTCAGCACTCGGGACCCGCTACCCGTCCACGTTCGGACCGTCGCGTCGGCGTGTGCAGTCGCCGCGAAGCGCAGCAGTGCGGCCAGCGACAACGGCTCGTCCTGCATCGTGCTCGACATGGGCATGGGCAGGCCGGCTTGCTCGTTGTTCGTGCTCATCGTTTCAGAATCGGTTCCTTATCGAGATCGGTGCGCTCAGCCGCGCAGCGCGCTGGCGAAGATGCCGGGTAGGGCGGATATCCGGGGCTTCTTCGCGAAGTCGGTGAGCCGTCGCAGGGTGGTGGCCTGGGTGCGGTTGGTGACGAACCACGGCGGTTTGGGCGAGAGGGTGAATTCGCCGTGCAGCACCGAACGCGGGGCGGGGCGGAACGGCCCGCGGATCACGCTGCGTTCGGGTTCCTCGATCAGCAAGGCGTTGTGCACCACGCCGATTCCGCTCTGGATGTCGTCGAGAGTGTGGCCGGGGAACCCACCCCAGGTCGCGCGCGCGGTCAGATATCCCAACCCGGTCCAGGCGTTGATGGCGATGGTGCCGTAGCGCAATCGCTCGATGGCAGTCTCGAATTCGGAACCGAGCGCCTTGACGCTGCGGGGGTGGGCGATGACGTTGATCCCGAGGGTCCCCTCGAACTCGCTGTTGCACACCCGAACCGCTTCGGCCAGGAATTCGCCGGTGTCGCCGGGCAATTCGATGACGCCGAGAACCGGTGCGAAGTATTCGGTGTGCAGTGCCCGCTCGCCCTTGGTGGGAATCAGGCCCTCGATGAGGGTGCGCGGCCCGATGGCCTGCGCTCGCGGATAGGTGCTGCGCGCCGCCGCGACCCGGTCGGCCGAGCCGGGGTAATAGTCGCTGCGTGCCGGTGTCCGCGCGATCGCCGCCCGCAGTTCGGCGAGGAATTGCTGCTTCTGCGGCCAGTCCGAGCTGATGACCGCGACCTGCGCGGCAATGCAGTTGTAGCCGTTGTTGTGCAGGCGCTGCGTGGCCAGATGCTCGGCCTGGAACCGCAGATCGGCCTTGGACCAGCGGCCCGGCACCACGATGGTCGGCGAGACGCCACCGAGTTCGCTGGTGATCGGCTTGTCCAGCAACGGCCTTCCCTCGGCCTTGCGGTCTACTGCCTCGGCACCGGTCCCCCACACGATGGCGTCGTGGGTGGCCGCACTGCCGGTCATGTGCACGGCCGCCACGCCCGGGTGGCCGACCAGGGCCGAACCGATATCCGCGCCGCCGGTCACGATGCGCACGAATCCCTGCTCGATGGCCGGTGCGAAGACCTTCTCCAGCACCGGCAGCAGCGGATCGGTGATGGGATTGAGCTTCAGGACGACCACGCGGTTATCGGCGAAGAGCTGATAGATCACATCCAACGGCGCGATGGAGAAGATATTGCCCGCGCCGAGCACGACACCGACACCATTGGTGCGCTGCGGTGTGCGTAGCCCCAACCCAGCTCGCGCCCGCAGGGTGTCGGCGTCGACGCCCGGCCGTGACCACACCTCGGCGTGGAACCCGTTGAGCAGCAACCATTCGAACGCGTCGTGCGGGAATACGTCGACGGCGACGCGGCCGCCGGGTGCGGTCCGGATCGGGTATCCGTCGACCGGACTGCGCCCCGCCTCGAGAGCCTGCACGGTCTGGATGAGCGCGGCGATCGAGGTCAGCAGCGAGTACGGCCCGCTGGACCATTCCTCGCCCAGCAGCGGCGAATTCGCGGGCAGACCCTTGATGACGGCGGCCGTCTCGACCCATTCCGTCGCGTACGCAGCGACATTGGCGTGCAGCTGTTCCAACAGTGCCCGCCGAGCGGCCAAACCTGTTTTGCCCCAAGCCTTCTCGCCCTCCCGCAGGGCGGCGATGGCGGAATCGATGGATGTTGCGGTGGTGGCGCTCATCGAGCGGCTCCTTCCGAGTCGGCGGCGATCATGTCGGCGGCCTTCTCCGCGATCATGATCGTGGGCGCGTTGGTGTTTCCCCGCACGACGGTCGGCATGACCGATGCGTCGGCCACCCGCAGCCCGGACAGCCCGAATACCCGCAGCCGCGGATCGACGACCGCGCCGATGGCACAGGTGGATGTGGGGTGGTACAGCGTCTGGGTGGTGCGACGGGCGAAGTCCAGCAGGTCGTCCTCGGAATCCGAGGCCGGAACCGTGAATTCGCCGGTGATCACTTCTCGCAGCGCCGGTTGATCGGCGATGTCGAGGGCGATCCGCAGCGCCGCGACCATGGTCGCGCGGTCCTCGTCGGTACTCAGGTAGTTGTGGCGGATGCGCGGCGCCGCCTGCGGAGCCGCGGAACGCAGCGTGACCTCCCCGCGGCTGGTCGGGCTGATCAGGCAGGGGCCGAATCCGAAGCCGTGCGCGGTGAGCGGGCCCATGCCTTCCTCATAGAACAGCGCCGGGGCCTGATGGAATTGCACGTCGGGTCCGGGCAAGCCGGGACGGGTCTCGAAAAAGCCGCCGGATTCGCCGACATTCGAGGTCAACGGTCCGCGACCGGCAGTCTGCAGAAGCGCCAGGTTCTCCGGCGACATGGCCGTCATCAGCGATTCGCGATCGGTGCGGTAGTTGAGGAACACCGCCGGGTGGTCCTGCAGATTCTGGCCCACCGGCAGTTCACGAACGCTCTCGATCCCGAAGGGGGCCAGCTGATCCGCGGGCCCGACGCCGGACAGCAGCAGCAGGTGCGCGGATCCGTAGGCGCCCGCCGCCAGCACCACCTCACGACGAGCGCTGATCACCTCCGTCGCGGCGCCCGAACCGATCAGCACACCGGTCGCGCGATCGCCGTCGAAGATCACCCGGTGCGCCAGCGCCCCGGTGATCAGCGTCAGGTTGGGTCGGTCCAGCGCCGGATGCAGATAGGCCAGGGCCGCGCTGCATCGCATGCCGTCGCGCTGTGTTAATTGGTAGGGGCCGACGCCCAATTGGGTGGCGCCGTTGAAATCGTCGTTGC
Source organism: Nocardia nepalensis (assembly GCF_048910785.1). Classification (NCBI taxonomy): domain Bacteria; kingdom Bacillati; phylum Actinomycetota; class Actinomycetes; order Mycobacteriales; family Nocardiaceae; genus Nocardia; species Nocardia nepalensis. Next base: position 482,113 of record NZ_JBKBET010000031.1, read on the forward strand.
GCCGGAACCCCGCCTGTTCGGCGGCCTCCAGGAAGGCATCGTCCAGCGGATTGCGCGAGCGTCCGTCCGACACCGTCAGCGGCCCGCCCGCCCCGTGGTAGGCGTCCTTGCCGCCCTCGTTGTCCTCGGACTCGATGAAGTACGGCAGCACCTCGTCGTAGCTCCAGCCGTCCGCGCCACCCGCGGCCCAGCCGTCGTAATCCGCCCGGGCCCCGCGGATATAGATCATCGCGTTCATCGAGCTCGATCCACCCAGTACGCGTCCGCGCGGCAGGTAGACCCGGCGCCCGTACAGCCCGGCCTCCGGCTCGGTATCGAAATCCCAATCCAGCGGGCTCTTGAACAGCGCCGGAAAGGCTACGGGGACGTGAATTTCCTCGGCGGTGTCTCGCGGACCGGCCTCGATCAACGCTACGGTGACATCCGGATTCTCGGACAACCTGGCGGCCAGCACGGATCCCGCGGATCCCGCGCCCACGACGACGTAGTCGTACACGATCGACACCTCTCTGCATTTCCCAACAGACACCGGGGCGTATGACCCCGGTCACTACTGGTGTCGATCCTGCGGGTACGGGTGCCGTCCCCACTATGTGCCCGAGTCGTCCGATAAACCGCATCCGACTGTGCTCGAGCACACTGGGCAGTCCGGGCGGCTGCGTACCATCGACTCATGACAACCCTGATCGGGCCGCCGCCTAATGGGCCCGGGGTGGTTGCTCGCGGCCTTCTCGAGCGCGTCGACGATCTCACCGGCGAACTCGTCGGGAGAATTCGCGCCGGCGACCACGCCTATGCGGAATCGACATTGCTCACCGAGGAGCTGCTGCACACCGTCGTGCACGCCAACCTCGAGGCCGTACTCGGCCAGCTCGCCGGCATCACGGGTCGCCGGTTGGCCCCGGCCATCTCCGCCGGGCGGACCAAGGCCGAGCTCGGACTCCCGTTGGCCGCCCTCCTGCACGCGTACCGCTTGGCGGGGCGACTCATCTGGGAGCGGTCGCTGACGACGGCCACCGACACCGCGCAGGCGGCCCTCACCGTGCTCGGCGCGGACGTCTGGCGGTTGATCGACGACTACTCGAGCGCCGCGGCCGACGCCTATTCCGAGTACCTCGCCGATCGGGCCCGCCGGGCGGACGGCGAACGGCAGACCATGCTGCGCGCACTCTTCCGCACCGAGGTCGAGGGCCCGGCGCTACCCGAGATCACCCGGGCGCTGCATATCCCGAATCTGGGCATGTTCGTTGTCGCGCATGCGGAGGTCGGTCCCGACGGAGCCGAACCGCTGGCGGGCATCGAATCGCGGCTGCGCGCGTTGTTCGTCAATTCCGTCTGGCTGACCGAGCCGGGCGCACGCATCGGCCTGCTGAGCCTGAACGGACCCCGGGCGCACGACCAGGCGCTCGCCCAGCTGCAGCGCTGCGCCGACGGAAGGGTCGGCGTGAGCCGGATCTTCCCGAGCCCGGCCGCGGCGGCCACCGCGCTGCGCGAGGCCGAGCTGGCCGGGCGCTGCGGCCGACCCGGAACCCCTGGCGTCACCACCTACGGAAGCACGCCCGTGCCAACAGTTCTCGCCCACGCTCCGGCGGCCGCGCAGGAACTCGCCGAGGACATTCTCGGCCCGGTACTCGACCTCCCGGACGAGGACCGCGACACCCTCCTACACACCCTCGAACTATGGTTCGAGCACGGCGGATCCAATACCGCGGTGGCCCAGCACCTGCACTACCACCGCAATACCATCCACCAGCGGCTGCGCCGCATCGAAACGCTCACCGGTCGGCGCTGCTCCGATCCGAAATCGGCCGCCGAGCTGTATTTCGCACTGCACGCGGCGCGGTTGCACGGGGTCTGACCTTCGCGTCGTATGTTTATGCGCGCAGAGTCTTCCGAGACGGGCCCGTACGACCAGTGCGGCGGCGTCTAGGTATGCGCCGCCACTCGCCTGTCGATGACCGATAGCGCGAACTCCGCCCAGCGAATGTTCTCCTGCTCGAAGGAAATGCCGCGCAACAGCGTCAGATAGGGCCCGACACGTTCCACCTCGGCCAGATAGGCCTGCTCGCTGCGACCATCGAGCAGCCGCGAGCGCAGCCGTTCGTAGCGGGCCAGTTTCGACTTCGACCACTCCAGCTTCTCGGCCACCGCGGCACGGACGGCCGGAGCGTCCTCGGTCTCCATCCCCTGCACCTTGACCATCATTTCGTCGCGGATGGCGGTGGGCTTGGCGGCCTCTTCGATGAACTCACGCAGCGCCGCTCGCCCCGCGGGAGTGATGGCGTGTAGGCGCTTATTGGGCCGACGCTCCTGCTGGACCACCCGGGTTTCGATGAGCCCATCGGCCGCCATGCGGTCGAGTTCCCGATACAGCTGTTGCGGCGTGGCCATCCAGAAGTTGGCGACCGAGGCATCGAAGCCCTTGGCCAGGTCGTAGCCCGACGCCTCACCCTCGAGCAGGGCGGCCAATACCGCGTTTCGTAGCGCCATCGGCACAGGCTACCAGCTCAAGTGACTATTCAACTTTTTGTCCGCTCCACCCTGGACACGGCGGTCTTTCGTGACTACGGTTCAAGCAACCTATTCAACTAGTTGAGTATCAGAGGTGGAAGCATGCATCCCTTCCGTGCAGCCGTCGAGGCCCGTGACGATGACGCCATCGAGGCCTTGCTGGCCGACAATGTCGTCTTCACCAGTCCGGTGGCGTTCAAGCCGTATCCGGGTAAGGCGATCACCGCGGCCATCCTGCGCGCGGTGATCCGGGTCTTCGAGGACTTCCGCTACGTGCGTGAGATCGCCGATGCGGGCGGGCGCGACCACGCCTTCGTCTTCGAGGCCACCGTCGACGGCAAACAGCTCACCGGCTGCGACTTCCTGCACTTCGACGCGGACGGCAAGATCGACGACTTCATGGTCATGGTGCGTCCGCTGTCGGCCGCGCAGGCGCTGGCCGCGCGCATGGGTGAGCAATTCGAGCGCATCAAGGCCGAAGCCACCGCACAAATCCAGCGCGAGGCGGCCGGGGCGTGAACGACTACGACGCCATCGTCGTCGGCGCGGGCAATGCCGGGCTGACGGCCGCCGCCACCTTGCAGCGCGCGGGTGCGCGAACTCTGTTGCTGGAGCGGCACAATATTCCGGGCGGCTGCGGAACCTCGTTCCGCCGTGGACGTTTCGAATTCGAGGTGGCGCTGCACCAGCTTTCCGGTGTCGGTGTCCAAGGGCAGCCGATCTCGTTGCGGGAGGGCCTGTTCCAGCAGCTGGGCATCGCCGACAAGCTGGAATTCGTGCAGGAGCACGACCTCTACCGTGCGGTGATTCCCGGACAACTGGACCTCACGCTACCCGCCGACTGGGACGCCGCGATCGAGGCCATCGAGGCCGAATTCCCCGGCAACCGCGACCGGACGGCGAAATTCTTCGAACTGCTGAAGCAGATCACGTTCTGGCAGATCGCCGCCATGCGCGGGATGCCCGTCGAGCAGATCGACCCTGTGCTGTTCCAATACGGGCTTCGGCCGCTCAAGGATGTGCTCGACGAGTACTTCGACGACGACCGGATCAAGGTCGCGCTCGGGATGTACTGGACCTATCTCGGGCAGCCGCCGTCGAAGCTACGCTTCCAGGATCTCGCGCTGACGCTGTTCGCGTACTTCGAATTCAAGCCATGGCATGTGCGCGGCGGATCCCAGGCCATGTCCGCGGCCATCCTCGATACCTTCCTGCAGGCCGGGGGCGAGGTGCGGTTCAACACCGCGGTCGAGGCCATTCTCACCGAGGGCGGGCAGGTTCTCGGTGTCCGACTCGATGACGGCACCGAGGTCACCGCGCCCGACGTGATATCCAACGCCTCGCTGCCGACCACCTACGGCATGCTGGAGGGCATCGACATGCCCGCCGCGGTACGAGATGACCTGGCCACCAGGCGAATCGGCGTATCCGGCTTCGTGCTGCACATGGGCTTGGACGCCACCCCGGCCGAACTCGGTTTCACCACCAGCACCACCTTCGTCAATATGGACACCGACGACGACCGCACCTACGACGCGTGGCGATCCTTCCAGCCCGCCCGCGGCATCTGTGTCAGCTCTTACGATGTCGCGCCCATCGGCTTCGCGCCCGCCGGGGCGACCCACGTCAGCCTGATGACGCTGCAGTATGCCGACATCTGGAAGAACGTCGCCCCCTCGGAGTACGCGCGCACCAAGTTCGCCTACGCCGACACGCTGCTGGATCTGTGCGAGACCGTCACTCCCGGAATCCGCGACGCCATCGAAGAGGTCGATGTCGCAACGCCTTTGACCATGATGCGCTACCTCGGCCACCCTGGTGGTGCCATCTACGGCTACGACCAGGACAGCGCCGAAGGCTGGCTGTTCCGCAACAGCGAACGCGAAACCCATATTCCCGGACTGCATCTCGCCGGATCGTGGTCGGGCATCGGCGGATTCCAACCCACCCTCGAAGCAGGCGCGCGCGTCGCGCGTCGCCTATTGCGCACCAAGGCAGCCTGAACGGAGCACATAGATGAAGCACCCCCTCGCAGAACGGTTCGACGGCGCGGCGCAGATTCTCGCCGAAATCGATTCCCGTATCCCTGACACCCGCGACCACGGCGCTGAAACCCGCGCCACCGTAAACGCCTACCACCCCAAGCGATTACAACTGGTCGTCGCCGAGATCATCGACGAGACCGTGACCACCAAGACCTTCCGCCTCGAGGGCCTCGACCAGTCCGAGCTACCGCCGTTCCTGGCCGGTCAGTACATCAACGTCTTCATCGACGGCACCAGCCGCCCCTACGCCATCTCCTCCAGCCCCACCAGCCTGGACCACTACGACCTCACGGTCCGCCGCGTCCCTGGTGGCCGCATCAGCAATCTGCTCATCGACACCGTGCAAGTCGGGCAGATCCTCACCACGACCGGGCCGATGGGCACCTTCCACCACAACCCGCTCTTCCACGGCGACGACCTGGTATTCCTCGCGGGCGGTTCCGGTGTCGCCCCGGCGATGAGCATGATCCGCGAGATCGTCGACGGCGATCTGGACCGCACATTCCATCTCGTCTACGGCTCCCGCTCCGCCGCCGACATCATCTTCCGCACCGAACTCGACGCACTCGCCGCCCGATACCCCGGTGTCGTAGTCGATCACGTCATCGCCGAGCCCGACGCCGACTGGACCGGCCCCACCGGATTCCTCACCGCCGACACCATCCGCACTCTGGCGGGCGAACTCGACAGCCGCATGGTCTACGTGTGCGGCCCGCAGGCACTCTACCCATACGCGCTCGGACAACTCCGCGCACTCGGCCAGCCGCGCAAGCGAATTCGCTTCGAAGCCAACGGCGCACCGAGCGACCCTGCCGCCCAACCCCATTGGCCCACCGACGTGGACCCCGCCGAGGAGGTCACCATCACCGTCGGCGAAACCAGTTTCCGCACTCCGCGCAACCGCCCGCTGCTGGATGCGTTGGAGGACAACAATATTCGGCCCGAAGCCGCATGCCGCTCCGGTGAGTGCAGTCTATGCCGAGTGCGGATCGTCAAGGGCGAGGTGCACACCGCCGAGGAGGCGAAACTGCGGCTGTCCGACGACACATTCGGCTACACCCACTCCTGCGTGGCCTACCCGATCAGCGATGTGGAGATCGATCTGTGACCGAAACTGCTCGCCACCGCCCTCGGTGACGTGCAAGCAATGACTGCCGCATTGACCGGACACCCGATGGAACTCGAGGAATCCCGCAGCTCCGACGAGGTCCCTCCAACGCGAACGATGTCGAGGATGTTCGCAGCGTCTCAGCTCGGTGGGATCGGGTTGGCGCTGGCGTATCGAGCGAGTCCGGCGGCGAATCGGTCGAACATGGGCCGGAACACGGTGTGCACCAGGCGCGACTGCGCCGGGCGTAGCGCGGCGGCCGGGTCGAGATGGACCTGCCAAACCAGTCTGCAATGGTCGGTGTCGATGGGCTCGAGGGTGATGTCTTCGATCATCCTGCGCGCCAACGGAATCGACATTGCGTCGGCGGAGAACGCGAATCTGAGTCCCGGCTCCCACGCGAGGAACCTTTCTCGCACGGTGATCCAGCGCAAGTGGATGTCACGAACCGTGGCCGCACCGTAGGGTGCCGTGCCGTACCAGGTGGTGGCACGGTAGCCCTCGGCCCACCCGCGTTGCCCCTCGCCGGTGGCGAGTATGTCGAAGGTGCGCTGCGCCGAGGCCGCGACGATGCGCTGGCTGTGCAGGTGGTGGCGCATCGACGGGACGTCATCGAGATAGCTGGGGCGCAAGGCGTACATGGTCATTTCGGTGCCACCAGAGCGCGCGTCACCCGAATCGCCGTCCGCCGCGGCAGAACTCGGGGTAGCCGCGCCGACCACGCGTTCGCGATACCGGATACGACACTCGGCGGCGGCTTGCGGCGATCCAGACCGCGCATCGCCGTCGCGGCTACCTGCGACGGCGTCTGCCGCCCGCCGACACTGGCGGATTCGCCTGCCACATCGAAGAATTCGGTATCGGTCGCGCCCGGACAGAGAGCGAGCACATCGACGCCCGTACCCTCCAGTTCCCCCCACAGCGCCTCGGTGAACGACAGCACGAACGCCTTCGTCGCGCCGTACACCGCCATATACGGGATCGGCTGAAACGCGGCGGTGGAGGCGACGTTCAGCACCACTCCCCGCCCACGCCGGACCATCGCGGGCAATAACGCCCGTGTCAACCCCACAACTGCGCCGACGTTGACCGCGACCTCGTCACCCAGTCGCGTGGCGTCCTGCTCGACGAACGTGCCATGGGTCGCGAAACCGGCATTGTTGACCAGTACATCGATCGGGGCGTCGCCGGCATCGAGGAGCCGTGCGAGCCGCTCGACCTCCGCGGGGACCGACAGATCGGCGGCAACGACGCGCGCCCGGATGCCGTGCGCCTGTTCGAGTTGGGTTGCCAGATCGCGAAGTCGGTCCTCCCGACGGGCGACCAGCACCAGATCACACTGCCGCCGCGCCAGGGCTGTGGCCAATTCGGCCCCGATACCGCTGCTCGCACCGGTGACGACGGCAGTCGCGCCGCTCCATTCCCGCATATCTACCTCCTGAAGGTGAACAGGTGTTCAGCTAGTTATACTTAACACCTGTTCAGTGATCGATGTCAAGGAGGTTCGATGAGCACCACGCGGCAACGCCTGGCTCGCGGCGAGGGCGAACAACTGCGCGCAGAACTGGTCACCGCGGCCATCGATCTGCTGCTGGAGCCCCAAGCCCCGTCTGCCCCGTCGCTGCGCGCGATCGCGCGTGCATGCGGTGTCGCCCCCAGCGCGGTCTACATGCATTTCCCATCCCAGGAAGCACTCATGTACGCCGTCACAGAAGAGCTGTTCGGTCGACTCCGCGCCACGCTCGACGCCAACGAAACCACCGACGCAAACCCCGCCGCCCGGCTCCGCTCGCTGGTCGAGGCATATCTCGACTGGGCCGACAACCATCCGGGCGCCTACCAACTACTGTTCGAACGCCCCGATCCCCCAATCGAAACCGGCCCCGGACCGGGCCTGGACCTACTCGACCGCCTCGGCAACTTGCTCGACACCACCGGCGACGGAGGGACGCACCCACTGCGCGTATGGAGCGTCCTACATGGCATCGCCTCGCTCCGCATCCACAAGCCAACAGCCCCATGGACGTCAGGACCCCAGGAAGACGCCTGGACGATCATCCAGGCACTCACCGCACTACCGTGACCACCGCGTCGATGCCCGGAAAGGGTTGCCCATCGGCGTGGACAGCAGAAGGTCAAGCCTAATGTCCGCGCGGAACGTATTGGCTCCATGAGGTCGTCCGGTTGCCTGCACGGATGTCATCGATTCGTTGCTGCAACCGGTCGGCGTGCTCTGCTGACGCCGTCGCTCGCCGCAGCGGGCCAGTTACCTGAACAAGATCGCGCATGTCTAGTAGCACTCGGTATCCAGACCACTGCGATAAGTCGTAGCCATACTCCTCGATGAAGTTCTGAACCCACGTCTCGTCGCGGCCGTAGCGCACCGCGGCGTGCCATGTCGGTATCAGGTCGACTTCTCGCGGCCCGATGCTGACCCAGTCCCAGTCTCCGAGTATCGCGCGCACAGGATTTGTTCGGCTGTCCCACAGCAGATTTCCCGCCCAGGCATCGCCATGGATAAGCCCGACTCCCAACGGCCAGTCGAGTTCACTCAGTTCCTTGCGAATCTCGTCGATGCGCCGCAGCAGCCATGACCGTTCTTTATCGCTTATCGTGCCAGTTGCGCGGTCCTCGAGCAGTGCTCCGCGCAGAGACGCGAGAGGCGTCCATCGTTGGAGTTCGATCTCGGGCGTAGGTAGGTCATGCAGCGAACGCAGTAGGCCTCCCAGCTCTTTCGATGTCGGTCCGGAGGTGTCGGGCAGTTGCGGGTAGTACTGCCAGAAACCGACCGTATAGCCATTGACTCGCACCGGTTCCACGTTAGGCAAGGGAGCTGTCGCACCGAATTTGTGCCGTGCCGTCAGCCACTGAGTTACCGCGTACGTCCGTCTCGGCCTGTCCGGGTCCGCCTCGTTAGTGCTCACCCGTCCAACGGCTGCGTGACGCGGCAGGACGTAAACAGCGTTGCTCGAATGGTGAATCAATTCCGCGCCAGTGGAATCGAGCCCGCGAGCTTCGCACGCCTGGGATAGTGCCGCGTACTCTTCCGATGACATGCCAGCCTTACCCAACCAGTGCAACTGTTGTTTGAAATTCGTTCTCGACGTGTTGGACGACAGGTAGGTCAGCGTACGGTGCCAAGCGACGACGAACGACGTTGATCGACTCGATTCCACGAGCGCTGGTCAATCCCCGAGCGGCACGCATCGTGTCTTGGAGCACCTGGCATGCCTGCTCGATCTCGACACTGCGGCCCGCTGTGGCCTCGCCGGGTTCGGGTACGTAGGACGCCGCCAGGGTCGCCGCTACCAACACCTGCCGCCGCTCCATGCCAACGGAGTCCGCCAGAACCAGCGGTGCGCGTTGTTGGACATCGACAGCACGCCGCCCATCGTGCGCGACATACATGAACTCTGCCGACAGTTGCCGCTCGGTGAAGAACCGAATCCAATCCGGCTCGTCATCCGGTCGTGCACGGTTCAATCGTCGTTCTGCCTCCAGCATCGCTTGTGCGCCAGCGGTCGCGTCGCCATTCAATGCGTGCGCACGTGCTAGCACTGCGTTGCACCTGGCGGTACTGCTCGGCGAACCCGATTGCTCTGCCGCGCGTACCGCAGCGGTGCCGAACCACAGCGCCTCCTTCGTGTGGTTCAGGTAGTGCGCTTGCATCGACATGTCTGTGAGGATGTGCGCTCCCAACGCGGCATTGCCGCTTGCCTTCGCCAGCCGCAGAGCTTGCCGAAAGTACTTCTGCCCCAGTCCTTGCCGAGCTGAATCGAAGCACATGAAGCCGCTCAGGTCGCACAGTCGCGCCGCGACTGCAAACAGCTCGGGCGCGGTGCGACTGTCGTACGAGCCACACAGCGCCGGTCCGACTACGTCATCAAGAAACCGCGCCAGAGTTGCTCGTGCGTAGCCGCCACCGAGATGGTGGTCCGCATTTGAGAACACTTCGCACATCGACCACATGACCTCGATATCGGCTATGCCAACACGCCGATGGTTCTCGCCTGTGGCGAAGACCGGAACGGTCTCGTCCAACCATTCGCGCACCGGATCGAACACATCGCAGCCAACCCACGGCGCGTTAGACTCGTCCGCTACCAGAGGAACGGGTGAATTCTCTTGTAGCGCTGGCGAATTCATGTCTACCCACATGCGTTCGAGAACGCCGCTGGTGTCCAGTGCTTCGTCCATCCGCTGGGCGAAATCTCGTCCCGGACGCCGTTGAGCCTTCTCTACTTTGCCAATGAGTGAACCGCTGTCGTGACTGATAGCGCCGAGCTGATTCAGCGACATCTTCCGCAACAGCCGCCAGTGCCGCAGTTCAGCGCCGAAGAACTGCTGCACCGACTCCATAGCGGCCAGCTCACGAGGTTGTTGGGCCATCGCTTCATCCTCTGTGACCTGGTCGTTCGGGACCGGTTCCGATGCAGCCTCGGATGCGGACAGATTTTCTGTCCGCATCAAACATATACCGACCTCTGCGCACTGGGTCACAGACTGAACCTGCGTCCGGCGCCGGGCCGATGCCGACTCCTATCTCGGCACATCGACCGGCAATGCCGCTGGTGGGTGGCGCAAGCCCCCGGCGTCGGGCGCGATCCGAAAATCGCAGGGAGGCACCACTCATGACTCGAAACGACGAGGTATGCGCAGTGAACTCGATGCCGCTCCACACCAGCCTTTCCGCGGTTCAGCAAGGGCTGGAAAGCGTTGCAACAGAGGTAATGAGCGAGATTGCGACCGAACACACAGGGTGCGAATTCAAGGGGGTACAAGGCGAAGTGGATGTCAATGTGGAGAAGCTGACCAGGTTGGCTTCCGCGTTGGGGGCCATGCCAGATGTCAGCGAGGAGTCCGAAGAACTTCCCCGTGGATGGGTGCGCTACGACGATGGCACTTGGACGCCGATCTATCCGGACGGTTCAACGGGCCATCAGTTCACCTGGACTCAGATGATCGCTGCCCGTGGCGAGGACATCGGCAACGTTATCGAGTCCCTCCTCGACGCCGGAGTCATCGGTGCGGTTCAAGAGGTTGGGATCGATGTGTTCGACCACGGTAGGGGATGACCATGGGGTTCAACTGGTGGCGAGAAACCGAGGCAGACGAAATGTCACCGCAAGCGATCATCGACCGCGTACAGGCCGAGTGGCGCGCCGAACGCCGACGCGAGCGCATCAGAGCCGAGCAGCCCGATACCAGGCTGTGGCCTGCCGGGTGGCCACACGAGGCTCCCGACCACCCGCTGAGCGTTCCCGAAGCTCACCAGATCATGCAGCGCCACAGGCAGTGCCGCGCCGATCAGTGCCCACGCAAGGCAGCAGCTCGACAAACGTTGATCGATGCCGGACGGATGAAGCCGGACACCTCGCGGGAGCCCCAATGAGGTTCGTAGCCGGAAGCGCATTCGTAGCCGCGGCCGATGGCACTGCCGAACTACCCGATCGCCCTACGAATGCCTCGCCCTCGTGCCCTAACCCCTCTCGTGTCGACCGACCACACTCCCAGACCAGAACCCAGCGGTGCGCGATGATCGGTACAGCAAATTCCTTTGCCCACCAACAGAAATCCGAGGCAACCTACCTCGACGTGGCCGCCAACGACCACGGCCACGAGAAGGGACTACTCGTCCATCGTGCCCTTGCTCGGGTTGCCGATGCCGCCCCGCACGTCGTCGAGATCGGCCCCGGCGGCGGCGCGGCCGTCGCATTCCTGGCATCCCAACTCGTGGTCGAGCCCCGCGATGTTCGTCTCACCCTCATCGAGGCACCTGGCATAACGTCGCACTCCCTCACCCAGGCCATCGACCGCTTCAACACAGTCGGCACGTGTGTACTGGTACGCGGCTGGGCGCAGGACATCGCGACGCTGGTCAGCGAACCCGTCGATGTCATCAGCGCGTCGGCTCTGCTGCACGAGGTCTACTCCTACGGCGGTGCCTACAGCGGCCTGCACACGATGATCCGGACCTTCCCGAGAGTGCTGAAACCCTACGGTTTCTTCGTCTACCGCGACGTGTACGCCGTGGACGGAACGTCACTGCACGAGCCCGCGGTCCAGTCCTACAGCGGCCCATCGTGGTTGCAGTTCCTGCGCCTGTTCCTGCCGCACTACCTGCATCACGGCACCCACCCCTACCACCATCACGACGATGAGGTCATCGTCCGCCAGAACTCCCGCATTGTCGCAGCCCCGGAACTCGATCCCCGCGTGTGCGCCGTCATCCACGCCCCGATCGGACTGTTCCGCGAGGCACAGCGCCACTACATCACTCTGCGTGATCACGTATGGCGTTCGGGCATCCTGGGATTCACGCCGATACTCGACGGTCAACTCTCGGGAGACTGGATCGACTTCCGCACCGGTCACAAGCGCGTGCATTTCGCCTTCACCGACAGCGCGTGGTTGTCGACCAACGACCGCGCCAACATCCAGGCGGTCAGCGAAACCTACAGCGACCACCACGTAATCGACGGCGACATCTTCGACGCCATCACCGATGTCGCACTGAACCTGTTCCTCGCAGCCGCCGAACACGGCAACAACGACTGCAGCCAGATCTGGGGAAGCTGGCTCGAACGCGAAGGCCGCGAGACCTACGCCTACCTCACCGCCGACGAGTTGCTCACCGCGTTCGCCGTCCACTCCGCCGAGACCGACACCGGTGTGCCGTCAGTCCTCATGCCCGTGCAACCGACAGACGTCTTCGTGCGAGAACGCCACTACTACAACCGATTCCTCGGCAAGAACCTCGCCAACCCACTCAGCGACGCCAAGCAGATGGTGTTGTTCCAGAACATCCCCGTCACCGACTCCGAGGCACTACAGCAAGCACTCGCAACGATCCGCCAACATTGCTCCAAACCCAGCCTCGCCCGCGTCCACACCGCCATCCACACGAGAGGATGATCCACCCCATGCACTTGATCGAGGTCGAGCGTAAACGCGAACTCCCCGACCCCAGGTTCCTCCGACAGCGGCTCACCCAGCTCGGCTACCGCGAGGCCGGACACCTCACCGAAGTCGACACCTACTACAGCCGCCCCGACGTCGACTACATGAAAACCGTTGAATGCCTCCGCATTCGGAACCGCGACGGGTTCGCCGAAATCACCTACAAACCCCCATCCAACGCCACCACCCACAGCGACGCCGACGTGATCGCCAAACGCGAAACCAACGTCACCCTCAGCGGCCCCGACCAAGCCGCAGCCGCCAACCAACTGCTCGCCGCCATCGGCATGGTCGAACTCGTCCGCGTCGAGAAAACTCGAACCATCTACCAGCACCCCGAACACGACGACATCATCGTCGCCATCGACGCCGTCACCCACGCCGGAACCTTCGTCGAAACCGAGGTCACCGCCGCAGACACCGACGCCGCAACCATCCACCTCGAAGAGGTCGAAACCGAACTCGGCATAGCCGATCACCCCGTCGTCAGCCTGCCCTACCGCGATCTGGTCATGGCCGCCGCCCACTGATCACGACCTGAAGAGATCTTCCCGCGCACACACGTCGCCGCGAATGCAGGACGGCAGAACCCCCGGTGTCAGTCCACGAGCCCTCGGACACCGGGGGTTCTTGCATGCGGCAATGCTGCGCCGTGCCGGGTTCGGTTTTCTCGATCCTCCCGATCGCACTGCCGCGCCCCTGAGGGGCTTGCCACCGAACATTAGCGTCGTCTTGTCAGGTTGACCCCGCCGACAGGCAGCCAGACCCTGATACCAACCGGGACTAGCACCAATCATCAACCACCGCTGGCGATTTCGAACGCTGTCGAGCGAGTGAACAGGAGTCTCCCCAATCACTGGTGTTAAACACCTTGACCGCCGTTGCATTCGTTACGCAGTGCGCGCAGCTCGGTGACTACGGGCTGGCAGGAGCGCAGAAGTTCAGCGAGCGCACCGGACACAATGGTGGCAGCTCGCAGGATGAGAACGATAGTGCCGATGACGGCGAGGATGTTGGTCACATGTCAACGATCGATGTGTTAGACGTTCGGGCGCATCACGATTGGCGAAGTCGCTCAAACTGACTGGCGGCCATCGGTATGTGGTGTTTTGCTCCGAACGAAACCGAACGAAACGGATGAGGCAGCAGTGGTCGAAGCAGCAGACATCGGCACTCGAGAGGAACTCCGTGTCGCGCTCCAGATTCTGGTCCGGCGCACGCGCCTGAGCTACGACGTACTTGCAGAAAGGACAGGGGTCAGCAAAGGGACACTGCACGACCTTGTCAGTGGCCGGACTGACCTCCCGCGGTGGGGGACGCTCGCGCGGGTGCTGACCGCCTGCGGCGTCGTCGACGCGGAATTGCCAGCGTGGCAGCGGGCCCACGGCCGAGCCAAGACCGTGGTGCCTGGCGTGCCTTTGAGCAAGGTCACTGATCCGTTCGAGTTGGAAGTGCACCGGCCGATCTCCCTGGGCGTCGCCGACGAGACTGCATCGCTGCCCCCGTATGTCCGACGTAAGCACGACGACAAACTGGCAGACGTTGTGATGCGGGCAGCTGTGGGCAACAGCGCCATGGCGGTCTTGGTGGCTGGATCGTCGGCAGGCAAGACCAGGGCTTTGTGGGAGTCTCTGAGGCCGTTGCGTGACGCGGGGGGCTGGCGATTGTGGCATCCTCTGGATCCGACACGGCGCGGTGCCGTAGATACGCTTACAGAGGTGCGGCCCCGGACCGTGGTGTGGCTGAACGAAACCCAAAAATACCTGGGCAACGGAACCGACACCGGTGACGAAGAGGCCGCCACGCAGCTACGTCGCATACTCGCTGACTCCGCGCGAGCACCCGTGCTGATACTGGGCACGCTGTGGCCAGTCCATCACAACAATCTGTGCCGGGATCCAGCATCGCAGGTGCGAAAGCTATTGGACGGTAACGTGATCTCTGTGCCAGAGTGCTTCACCGGCGCGGACTTGGAAGCGGTTCGCCAAGCGGCTGGTGCGGATCGGCGGTTGGCCCTGGCTTTCAGCCGCGCCGAGGACGGCGAGATCACCCAGTACCTGGCCGGAGGACCGGAGCTAATAGAGCGGTATCGCTTCTCCTCGTCGCCCGCAGCCAAGGCAACTATCGAGGTAGCGATGGACCTGCGCCGGATGGGCTACCGCAACGCAGTGCCATTGGAATTTTTTCGCGACGCCACACCGATGTATATCTCGGATGCAAACTGGGACGGGCTCGAGGACGATTGGCTGGAGCAGGCCTTAGCGGAAGCTGGCCGTTCGTGTAAAGGAGCCCAGGGGCCCGTGACCCGGATCCGTACCTGCCCGCGCCGACTGTCGGCCGATAGCCGAGTGCCCCCCGACCGCGTCAGAGAACCGTCAACGGACAGCGGTCCGCAGTATCAGCTCGCCGACTACCTCGACCAGTACGGTCGCATTCAGCGTGCTGAGCAGATTCCCCCGGTCGGCTTCTGGGAAGTAGTTGCGCGCCACGCCCTTCCCCGCGATCTGGCACGCCTCGGGGATGCCGCATGGAACCGCGGTCTCCGCATCGACGCCGCTCGCCTGTGGAAAGAGGCGACACTCCACGGCGATGGCCGGGCCGCAGCCGCACTGATCGAACACATACAACCGATACTCCCCGAAGACCATCGCCCTGCTATCTGGGCTGCAGAGCACGTGAAGCTCGAAAACCCATCCCATGTTGAATGGGTGCTGACGGCTCTCACGAACGCGGACGCACACACCGCAATTACCACACTGCTGTCGCGCAATCCCGCAGAACGCGTCAGTCTCGATCGCGCATGGTCTGTCGCCCAGCTACTGAACACCTTGCGGGAGATGGGCGCAGACGGTCCACTTGCCACCCTGCTGTCACGCAATCCCGCAGAACACGCAGACCTCCAAGATCCGACTGCCGTACGTTCTCTGCTGAGGGCTCTGCAGGGCGTGGGCGCGGACACAGAAATTGCCGCACTGTTGTTACGCAACCCTGCAGTAGAAGTCCGCCTTGACGAGTCGCTGCCCGCTGCCTACCTACTGGAAACCCTGCGGGAGGTGGGCGCTGACGCCCAGTTCGACATGCTGGCGGATCGGATCGCAGACCACACGCCCATCGCCGATCCCGATGCCGTAGCCGCGACGGTTTCAAACCTGCGGTGGGCGGGCGCAGGCACCGCATTGGCCAAACTACTGGCACGCAACCCCGCAGAACACATCCCCCTCGCCAACACCGTTGACGTCGCAGACGTCCTTGAGTCATGTCGAGGAGGAGGCGCCGCCGATGCCCTCGTTGCTGTATTGCTGTCGCGCAACCCTGCAGAACACGCAGACCTCCACGACCCCGGGGCTGTCGGCTACTTGCTAGAGGTTCTGCGCGACTTGGGCGCAGACGTTCAGGTCGATGTATTGCTGTTGCGCAACCCCGCAGAACACGCAGACCTCAATGACCCTGGTGCCGTCGCCTACCTACTGAACGCCCTTCGGAAGGCGGGCGCGGACACCCAACTCGCCACACTGGCCGACAAGGCAGCCGAACACACGCCCCTCACCGATCCCCGTGCAGTGGCCGAACTATTGGAGGAACTGCAGGAAATCGGAGCGAAAACCGAAATCGCGACGCTGCTGTCTCGCAACCCCGCAGAACACACCGTGCTCGGCGACCCCGGTGCCGTCGCCGATCTACTCGAGGCCCTTCAAAAGACAGGCGCAGACACCCATGTCGCCATGTTGCTATCCCGCAATCCTGCAGAACGCACACACCTCGACGATCCGTATCGCGTAATCAGGCTGATCAACGCCCTTCAACTTTCGAAGGCCGACGGCCAGGTCGCAGCTCTGATCGAGCGGCTGCCTAACGCTGGCATGTTCGATCGATTCATGGAAATAGGTAATCATCACGAGATATTCCGGTTCGGACGAGAACCAGACGCAAGCGCCGCCACCCTGTGGACATGGGATGACTTGGGGTAACGAGTGGAGGGCTAGGAGCACGTGACAGGACCCGGTGATTCGGTCCAACCTCGAGTGGCCCAGCAGAGTACCGCCGTGTGCCCTTCGCGGCCTGGTTGACCTGTCTCCAGTAACAATGCCGCCCATGACGGTGGCGGCGAGCGGCGGATTGATAAAACGGCGGGCTGATCACATGCCCGCCGCGACACCGCGCGGGAGATTTCGGCCCGACATCGAGGGGTTACGAGCAGTAGCCGTACTCGCCGTTGCGCTTTTCCAGGCGAACATGCCCGGGGTCGGAGGCGGATTCGTTGGGGTCGATATCTTTTTCATCATCCTTGTGGACCTCCCGACAACGAAACCGCTGGCGCACCAGGGCAACCAGCGGTTTCGTTGTGCCGAATCGTGGTCAGCTCTCGACCAGGTTGGGGACCGCGGTTTCGGGCTCGTCGGCTGTTGCCGGGGCGGCCGCGCGGCTCGGCAGGAGCGTTGCCATGGCGATCACGATCAGTGTCAGGGCGGCGGAGACGAAGAAGGCCAGGCGCATGCCCTCGAGATGGGCGGTGACGAGGTCGACGCCGTCGGCGACGAGGCCGGTGCTGCGGGCCGACATCACCGTCACCACCAGGGCGGTGCCGAAGGCCGCGGCGACCTGCTGCAGGGTGCCCAGCATGGAGCTGCCGTGCGAGTACAGGTGCTGCGGGAGCGCGCCGAGGCCGAGTGTGAAGACCGGGGTGAAGGTTGCCGCCAGCGAAACCATCAGCAGGATATGCAGGGCCAGCAGCTGCCAATACGGCATGCTCATCGAGATCTGGGTGAACCCCGCCAACGATGCGGCGATGCCGACCGACCCGGGAATCACCAGCATGCGTCCACCGAGCCGGTCGAACAGGCGACCCACGGTCGGTCCGAGCAGACCCATCGCCAGCCCACCCGGCATCACCAGCAGGCCGGTCTGCAAGGGACTCAGGCCACGCAGGTTCTGCAGATACAGCGGCAGCAGGATCATCGAACCGAGCATCGCCATGAACGCGACCGACATCAGCACCAGCGCCTTCGCGTAGGTGCCCGAACGCAGAACCCGCAGGTCCAGCAGCGGCGTGCCGGTGCGCTGCAGGCGCAGCTGACGAAACACGAATGCCGCGATAAGGGCCAACCCCGCCGCGACGATCAGAGCCGGGCTGGTGAGGTTATCGCTCTCGAACCGGCTGAGCCCGAATACCAGCCCACCGAATCCGAGCGCGGCGAGCACCACGCTGAACCAGTCGATCGCCCCGGCTTGCGGTTCACCGACGTTCTCCAGCCGACGCAGGCCAAGCCAGGTGACCACCGCCGTGATCGGCAGCACCAGCACGAAAAGCCAACGCCACGAACCGATCTGCAGCACCAATCCGGAGACGACCGGACCCAGGGCGGGCGCCACCGAAATGGCCAGGGTGACATTGCCCATCACCCGGCCGCGGTCCTGTTCGGGCACGACGGTCATGAGTGTGGTCATCAGCAGCGGCATCATCACCGCCGTGCCGCCCGCCTGAATGATCCGACCGAGCAGCAGCACCGCGAATGCGGGTGCGACGGCCGAGAGCGCGGTACCGGCCAGGAAGACCCCCATCGCCACGACATAGGCCCGTCTGGTCGATACCCGCTGCAGGAACCAGCCGGTGGTCGGAATGACGGCGGCCATCGTCAACATGAACGCGGTGGACACCCACTGCGCCGCCCGCTCGGTGACCTCGAGGTCGGTCATCAGCCGCGGGATAGCGTTGATCATGATGGTCTCGTTCAGGATCACCACGAAGGTCGCGAGTACCAGCACCCGGATGACGGTCGGCGTCCGCCCTCGCGAGGTGGGAGCGGAAATTTCGGCTGGCATCGGGTGAACCTCCAGTGCATGTCGACAGCAATACGTGTGGCCCGTCGCCGAGTCGCCCTGATCGCGTCCCAGCGCCACAGTGGTTGAGACGGAACCATCGGCTCGAATTCATCGGGCGCGCGTCAGTATTACGGTCGGCACCGACAAATATCACCTGGTTTTCCGTCCACCAAGCCGTGGCGATGCGCTCACACCGAATCAGGGCGGGTGTAGTTGCGAGCGATAAGGGCGGCGCGCAGGCGCCATAGCGAGGTCGGTCCGGTCGCGTCGAGTCCGGTCAGCTGCCCGATTCGCTTGAGGCGATGGTCGATGGTGTTCTGGTGGATGTGCAGGGATTGGGAGGTCAACCGCCTGTTGAGGTCATTGCGGATGTGTTCGCGCAGGGTCTGGAACAACTCCGGATAGTCCTCCAGCGGGTCGAGTAGCGCGGCGAGACGGTCCCGGCCCGGGCCCGGGCGGGTGAGCTGGTATTCGACGGCCAGCTCATCGAAGTGATAGAGGCCATGCCTGGCACGCAGGCGCTGAACTATGTCCAACAGTTCGTGCGCAAGACGGGCAGCGGCCGGGATCTGCTCGGATGTCGCGAGCACGGCGGTGGCCCTTATCGACGTCACCGCGCTGACCAGATCGTCCAAGGCATGGTCCGCGATGCCCGGCACCAGGATGGTTCCGCCGCGTGCGCTGATGAGGGCTGGTACCGGCTCGCCGCACAGTAGCGCCAATTCATTCCGGACTCGCTGCGGCACTGTCGATCCCGGCATTGGCTTCGCGGCACGGCCGTCGACCGCCACCGCGAGGACGGTGTAGCTGTCCGCGACGGTCACACCGTATTCGCGGGCGATCTTCGATGGTCGGTGCCCATCCAGCAGGGCAACCGCGACGGCGCGCGAGGCCGGGTCGTCCGTGGTCGGCACCGCCGAGACGGTTTCCAGGTAGGCCAGCGACACCGCCGCGGTGACCGCGTGCAATGCGTCGACCAGTCGGCGTATGTCGTTGTACTGCAAGAGTTTCGGCACGGCACCAAGCACATGGGCTTCGAGATGCAGGCGGAACCCCTCCTGCACCAAGCGGTGGACGGCGTCGATCGGAAACCCGACGCCCGCCCACCGTGTCGCGGCGCCGCGAATGCGGCTCATCCGGTCGGATGGCTCCTCGAAGCCATCCGCCAGCAGGTCGAGGCAGGTCGCGACGGTGCTGCTGATCTCTTCGCGCAGCACGCTGCCCGGTGTGCGGTGCCGCGGGGCAACCGTGTCGAGTAGATGCCGCACGATGTGCTCGGTGGCCGGAGCGATCTCCCCTGACATCTGAATGGGCCGTCGGCTCAGAAGGTGCCGCCGCCCCCGATCAGCCACGGGTTGAAGCTGCAGTCCGAGTTCGGATTCGCCGCGGGATCGAGGGCGTTGAGGGCGATGGCGGCCGAGCGCGGTGAGTACATGATCGTCAGGTGGTCGGATAGATCCTGTTCGCAGCCGTCTTGCAGCGTGATGTTGCGCACCGTGGCATCGGGACCCGGTTGCAGGAATGTCCAGTTGTACGGGTTGGTGACCTCGTCGTATCGCGACCCGACGACCGTGTACTCGACACCGGGCACGGTATCGCCGTTCGCGTTCAGCCGCGCATAGAACGGCGACCCCACCGCCTGTTCGATATTCGACAGCCCGACGATCGGCTCGTAGAACCCGAGAATGTTCACACCGAGGTTATTGATGGCGCGCCCCAGCGTGGCGATGCCCATCAACGAGGTGCCGTGGTGGGTGGCGCCGAAGGTGACGAGCTTGCCGACCTTATCGGCGCCCCCGTCGAACTTCAGATACTGATTCGCCACCGTGCCGCCCTGCGAGTGACCCACGATATCGACCTTCTCCGCGCCCGTGGCCGCCCGCACCCGCTCTACGAAATCGGCGAGCTGGTGGGAGGATTCGGCCATCGGCCCAAGCCCGTAACGTCCGGGCAGCACCGCACCGATCCCACCGCCGTCCAGCAGCCCTGAGCGCCCGAAGTTGAAGGCGAATACGCAGAATCCCGCGTGCGCCAACCGCGGCGAGAGATACGCGAAGGTGTCGAAGGCGTTGAGCCAGGTGCCGTGCAGCAACACCACCGGATTCGGATGTTCGGCACTCGGTTTGCAGTCCCAATGGTTCGCACCCGCGGGCGCGGCATCGGGGTGGGTGAGGCTGTAGGCGAAAGCCGCTAGGGCCGCAGCCATTTCGGGACCCTCGCCGACGGTGCTGGACGACGTGCTCTTGGCCCAGCCGGATCCGCTGCCGGTATCCACGATCGCCTGTGGCTGTCGCCCATCCGGAGCAGGCGTCAGGCCGGCGGTGATCTGCTCCGCGAGGAATTGCTGGTCGGATTCGACGGCGGGCTCCGCTCCCGCCGCTCCGATCCCGAGCCCGTGCGCCACGGCCAGTCCCGCGATGAGGGCTGCGCCCGCGAAGGCGCGGCAGCCCCGTTGCTTCGTTGCAAACATTTCGTACTTCCCATCCGATCGTCCGCGCAGCACTCCGGCCCTATGACGCGCAGCACATCCACCTCGAAATGTGATGGGGGCCATCGTGATTGCGGCTAATCGAAATGTAGAACCGGTCGGTCTCGGTCGTCACTGCACTGCCGTACGAAGAAAGTCGGCGACTGGTTGTCGTCGGTGACAAAGTTCTGGCCGCCAGCCCTGAAACGCCGTCGCCGGGCCTGTCGTCGGCAACAATCGACACATGTCAGTCGCTCCGCCCGCGGTCACCGCCGACGCCCCTTTGGTGACCAGACTCTTGACCCGTTGGCCGCAGATCGCTGAGCGCATGTTCGCCGCCGGTCTCGGCGCTACGCCCGCCGCGACGGAATTGCCCGAGGGGCATTTCACCGCCGAGGTTCTGCCCGCCATCTACGCGTGCGGGCGCGCGGTCCTGCAGGCCATCGGCGCGCAACGCGAGTTCACCAGGGCCGAAGTCGCGCTCTTCGTCGCACCAGTCGCCGAACGGCATGCCGAGGACCGCTTCCCGCTCGGGATTCTGATCGACGCGATCCACGATTCGGCCCAATCGGTGCTCGCGGAGGCGGCCGCGCTCGCCGCGCCTTCCGAGATGGCGGACCTGGTCGTGGTGGGCTCGCGGCTGCTCGACCTGCTCAAACACATCAACAACACAGTGGTCGAGACATACACCGAGGTCGAGCAGTCCATCTATAACGCCGAGCGCGAAGCGCGCCGGGAACTGTGCTCGGCGCTGTTGCGCGGCCACTCCGCCGACGAACACGCCGCCCGCGCCGACACACCGCTGACCGAACGCTATACCGTGCTGGGCATTCACATCCAATCCGACGACCAACCGACCTCGGTGGCCGATCTGCTGGCCCGCCGCCGCATCCGAATCCTGCACCGCACACTCGACGCGCTCAGCAATGGCACCGCCCTCGTGACATTCGACGGAACCACCGGAATCGCCTTGCTGCCAGCGCATTCCGATGGCCCCGAGCCCGCACGCCACGCGGGATTGGCAGCCGAGCTGGCCGAACAGTTCAGCGCCCCAGCCCATCTCGCCGAATGCGCGGCGGTCCCCCGCGCCGACCTGCCGGATGCCGCGCAGGAGGTCGCCGAACTCGCCACGCTCGCACGCCTACTCGGCCGCCCGACCGGAACCTACCGACTCGATGATCTGCTACTCGAATACCAACTCACCCGACCGGGTCACGCCCGCGATCGGCTGGCCGAGCGGATCACCCCACTGCTACGCAATCCACATCTACTGGAAGCGCTCGAGGCCCACCTACGCCACGGCTCCGACCGCAAGGCCGCGGCCGCCCGACTCCACGTGCACCCCAACACCTTCAGCTATCGATTGCGCCGCATCGCCGAACTCACCGGCATCGATCCGACCGACCCGAACAATTCCCGCCTACTGGCCGCATCGCTCACTATCCAGCGCACCTATCAGGTGCCCTAGGCACTTCGATGCTCAGCCGGTCACTTGGCCAGTGACCGGCTGATCACCAGACGCTGAATCTGGTTGGTGCCCTCGAAGATCTGGGTGATCTTGGCTTCGCGCATATAGCGCTCGACCCGGAAATCACGGGTATAGCCGTAGCCGCCGAACACCTGCACCGCATCGGTGGTCACCTTCATCGCCGCATCGGTCGCGACCAGTTTGGCCACACTCGCCTGCCGCGAATACGACAAACCGGCATCACGACGCCGCGCGGCATCCAGATAGGTCGCGCGCGCGGAGTCGACCGCGGCGGCCATGTCCGCCAGCAGGAACCCCAGCCCCTGGTGATCGATGATCGGTTTGCCGAACGCGGAGCGCTCCTTGGCGTAGCCGACGGCCTCGTCCAGCGCCGCCTGCGCCAGTCCGGTGGCGACCGCGGCGATACCGAGTCGTCCGGAATCCAGTGCGCTCAAAGCGATTTGCAGGCCCTGCCCTTCGTCCCCGATTCTGCGTTCGGCGGGTATGAACGCATCGTCGTAGTGGGCGGTCGTGGTCGGCACCGCGTGCAGGCCCATCTTCTGCTCCGGCTTGCCGAAGCTCAGTCCCGCGGTGTCGTCCGGCACGAGGAAGCAACTGATGCCGCGCGAACCCTCGCCCGTGCGGGCGAACAGGTTGTAGAAGTCGGCCTTGCCACCATGGGTGATCCACGCCTTGGTCCCGTTGATCCGGTAGCCGTCCTCGACTGCCGTCGCCTTGCACGCGACCGCACCCGCATCGGAGCCGGCCTGCGGCTCGGACAGGCTGTAGGCGCCGATCAGATTGCCGCCCAACATCTCCGGCAACCACCGCCGCTTCTGCTCTTCGGTACCGAACGCCAACAATGGATGGCAAGCCAGGCTGTGCACGCTCACCGCCACCGCCACCGCCGCCCACCGCGCGGCGATCTCCTCGAGCACCTGCAGATACACCTCGTACGGCTGACCGCCGCCACCCCACTGTTCCGGGTACGGCAGGCTCAACAACCCCGCCTCCCCCAGCGTGGCGAACACACCCTCCGGATAGGTCTCCTCGCGCTCATGCCGATCCACGACCGGAGCGAGGACCTTGTCGGCGATATCCCGCGTGAGCTGGATCAGCTCATGCGCTTCTTCGCTGGGCAGCAAGCGTTCGACGGCCACACATCACCTCGACTACGAAATACAGTACTGAATTACTGTGCAGAGTACTGTTTGCCTAGACAGTACTGCAAGGAGCACTTCAGTACTATTCCTTGTCATGGACCAGCCCAGTGGCGTCGGCTTCGCCACCCGCAGACGCACCGAACTGTTCGACACCCTGGTCGAATTGTTCCTGACCGAGGGCTTCGCGCACCTGACTCTCGACGAGATCGCCGCCCGCCTGCGCTGCTCCAAATCGACGCTGTACACCCTCGCCGAAAGCAAGGAGCAGTTGGTCCGGGCCGCGACCGTGCACTTCTTCCGCCGCGCCACCGAGAACGTAGAGGCAGCCATCGCGCCGATCACCACCGCGCGCGAACGCATCACCGCCTACCTATCCGCCGTCGGCACCGCACTCGCCCCGGCCTCGGACCAATTCATGGCCGACCTGCACGCGTTCATCCCGGCGCGCGAGATCTACCAGCAGAACACCCGAATCGCCGCCCGCCGCGTCCAGGAACTGATCGCCGAGGGCGTGAAAGCGGGAGACTTCCGCGACGTCCACGCCGCCTTTGCCGCCGACCTCGCCGCCACCATGATGGTCCGCATCCAGCGCGGCACGGTCCGCACCCGAACCGGACTCGACGACGCCGACGCCTACCGAGAACTGGCCGCCATCCTCACCGCGGGCATCAACGCATAGCCGCACACCGGGCCGACTCCCCCGAATCGGTTACCGCAATCGAGTGGCAAATAGCTCCCCCGCGGTCCACCCATCCACTCGTCGGTTACGCGACAGCAATGCCGCGCCCGACCGAGAAACTGGGCCCGCGAACGACAGCCAGGGGGCACGAGCCTCGCCGAAAATATGCTCCTCGAACTGCTTGAAGACGCCCTGCGTAAACCAAATTCTCGCAGCTAATGGCATCTTTTCGGTCACGACACCGAATTGTCGACCACCTCGGTGTACACACCCGCCCCGAGGCGGCGCCTCGTCGATACGAGAAAAACCAGACTCCGAAGGCCGGGTCTTGCTACCATGTAGCAATCATCGCGTAGCGGGGCGCCCTGCGATTTGGAGAGGCGTATTGCAATGATTCCCAAATGGTGTCGATCGGCCGGGGTTGTGGCCATGCTGGTTGCGGCGACTGCCGCATGTTCGACGGATAAAGGGGGGAAACCGGCGTCGCAGGCGACGACCAGCGGCGCGACGACGAGCGCCGCGACGACGAGCCAGGTGGCGGACACCGGAAAGTTCGTGCCCAAGTACGAGCGCGCGATGGTTTCGGATCTGGCCAAAGACGGCAAGAAGCTCGCTCAGGACAATAAGGTCATCGAAGACCTGGCCAGTGCCCTCGGCGCGGTGTACAAGCTGCCGAAGGACATTTCCCTCGTCGGCACGGAGTGCGGCGAATTCAACGCTTACTGGGACCCGCAGAAGCAGCAGATCGTCCTCTGCTACGAGATGATCGGGATTGCCGAGAAGTACGCGAAGCAGAATTCCGAGGGAAATATGGACTACTTCAACGCGTACTTCGACGGCATAACGCGCATGATCACCTTCCACGAGTCCGCGCATATGGCGATCAACCTGTATTCGCTGCCCGCCACGGGACGCGAGGAGGACTCCGCAGACCAACTCGGCGCCCTGATCCAGTTGACCACCCCCGGCACCGCGGGTGTCATCGGGGTGGCCGGTGCGGCCGACTTCTGGTTCGACCTCTCCGACGATCCGGCAAGTCTCGACGCGCGCAGCTTCGCCGACGAGCACTCGCTCTCCCAGGTACGCGGCTACAACCTGGTGTGCTGGGACTACGGCGCGCTACCCGACAAGCTCGGCGGTCTGGTGCTCCAACCGGGTCAGCCAGAGGAAAAGGGGCTCCTGCCACCTCAGCGTGCAGCCGGATGCGTCGACGAATACAACAGAGTAAAGGCGGCGTGGGAAACCCTGCTGAAGCCCTATATCAAGGTCCCTCTCGGCCTTCCCGCGAGCGCCAGCGGCTCCTCGACTGCCACCAGCACTCCCACCACGAGCGCGACACATTCGCCCACGACCAGCCCTACGCGGTAGGTCGTCTTCCCGCCGTCTCGACGCTGGCGATGGTGGCCGTGGTGCAGACACGAATGCCTTGCCGAAATCGCCGTAGACGCCGCACTCGCGGGTGACCTCGCAGGCGGCGATCACCTTCGGGGCGCACGCGCGCTACCAAGGGTGTGGGCTTCCTCCCCCTCTGGTGCCTATTTTCTGCCGCCATAAGCCCGGACCATTGATCGCGAGCCATTGGTACAGGGAAGTCCAGACGTGGATTGGCCCCATCCACATTTCGACAGCAGATAACCATGGAAGGCAAGGAATTGGCACAGGAAAACACATTCAGCGCGGCGACCGACCCGAGCCAGGTTTCCGCTCCCGGCGACGTCACGATCAATCCGCAGGATGTGATGACTCAGCTCGGCCAGATTCCGGGATTCGACGACATCCTCAACCAGCTGAATGGCGCACCCGCCCCCGTCGACCCCGCACCGAACCCGGCGGATCAGGCACCCCAACCCATCCAGATCCCCACAATCGACGACATCCTCAACCAACTCAACGGCACCCCCGCCCCCGCCGACCCCGCACCGAACCCGGCGGATCAGACACCCCAACCCATCCAGATCCCCACAATCGACGACATCCTCAACCAACTCAACGGCACCCCCGCGCCCGCCGACCCCGCACCAAACCCGGCGGATCAGCAGCCGGTTGACCAGCAACCCATGGATCAGCAGCCGGTGGACCAGCAACCCATGGATCAGCAGCCGATCGACCAGCAACCCATGGGCGATGTGCCGCCCGACGACATCTACAGCCCCGGTTCCGACGGCGGCTGGGGCGACGGAATGGCAGGCGACGCGGGCGAGACCTTCGGCGACATCGGTGCCTCCATCGGCGATGCCTTC
Source organism: Nocardia nepalensis (assembly GCF_048910785.1). NCBI lineage: Bacteria > Bacillati > Actinomycetota > Actinomycetes > Mycobacteriales > Nocardiaceae > Nocardia > Nocardia nepalensis. Next base: position 508,574 of record NZ_JBKBET010000031.1, read on the forward strand.
GACAGCTTCTGATCATTCGAGCAGATCAACTACCGACGGGTGGGTCGGCTGGGCCCACCGATCGGAGGACGGCTCCAGTGAGTAAGCCAGCAGGTGAGAACCGCGGCGGCCGAAATACGGCCGCCACCGTCCCGCCCCTGTTCGATTGGTTGACTCGGCTCGCGCAATCGGCGGACCGGGAAGACCTGCTCGGCACCCTCCGTGCCGTGCAGCGTCGCTCCGCCGAAGCGTCCATGCGGGTCGCCTTTGTCGGATTGCGCCAGAAGGGCAAGAGCCAACTGATCAACGCCCTGCTCAACGAGCAGGTTTGCGTAGTCGGTGACCGCCGCGCCACCTCGGTGGTCACCGTCGTCCGGCACGCGGACGAAACAGCCGCGAAGTTGGTCGTCGAGATGCCGCACGACGAAACTCCCGTCGCGGCACCGTTGCCACTCGGTGAACTGCAGTCCGATCTGGCGGAATCTCCGCGCGCGCAAGGCCGCCAAGTCGTATGCGCGGAGGTCGGCGTCGATACCGCGACGCTGCCGAAGGGGGTGGCCCTCGTCGACACTCCCGGTGTCGGCGGCGTCGGCCAGCGGCATGCCCCGCGAGTATTGAACGAGGTGGCGCTGGCCGATGCCGTCGTTATCGTCACCGACGCCAGCCAGGAGTTCACCGAACCCGAATTCCGGTTCGTGCGGCAGGTGATCGGCCTGTGCCCCACGGCCGTCATCGCGTTGACCAAGGTCGACATCTACCCCGAATGGCGCCGAATCGCGGACGCCGACCGGCGCCACCTCGCCGATGCCGGGGTGGACTGCCGAATCATTCCGGTTTCGTCGATGCTGCGCGGCCACGCCGTGCGCCTGGGCGACAAGGAACTCAATGCCGAATCCGGCTATCCAGAGTTGCTCGGGTTCCTGCGCACCGAGGGTCTTGCCGACATGGCAATCAAGCGGCGCGTGCGGATGGCGCGGGACCTCGAGTCGGTCGCGCACCATCTGACGGTGCCGTTCGAGGCGGAATTGAATGCCTTGCGCGACCCAGAGTTCCACCAGCGCATGGCCGACGAGTTGAAGGCTCGGCAGGAGATGTCGGACGCGCAGGCCAAATCGGCGAGGTCGTGGCAGCAGGTATTGAACGACGGTGTCGCGGACCTCAATTCCGAGATCGACCATGACCTCAGGGAACGGCTGCGGGGCATCAACAAGCACATCGAGTCCGAGCTCGCGGACGGAGATCCGGACAAGAAATGGCCGCTACTTACCGACTGGGTGCAGCAACAGGTGAGCGCCGCGGTCGGCGACAATTTCGTCTGGGCGTACCAGTCCGCTCAGGCACTGGCCGAGCGGGTGGCCGCATCGTTCGCGGTGGACGGCAACACCGTCGATCTGCCCGCGCTAGAGGCCATCTGCGAGGGCGACCTCATCGATCCTCGACTGCAGATCGGCGAGCGGCGCGATATCAAAGTTTCGCTGGCGGACCGCGGCCTGACCGCGCTCCGCAGTGGCTACAGCGGCGCGATGATGATCGGCATGGGCGCCACCATGGTCGGCGCGGCGATGATGAACCCGATCACGATCGGAGCCGGCGTCGTGATCGGCGTGAAGGCCTACCAGCAGGACCGCGCCGCACGACTGGCCCGCCGCCGCAACGTAGCTCAGCTCACGCTCCGAAAGTACGTCGACGACGTGTCCTTCCAGGTGCACAAGCTCTCCCGCGACCGCCTGCGGAATGTGCAGCGGGAGCTGCGCGATCACTTCAAGGAATCCGCCGATCAGGCGTTCGCATCGCTGCAGAGCTCGATGAAGGCGACGCAGGAGGCAGCCAAAATGGAGTTCGCCGAACGGGAAAAGCGTGCCGCCGAGGTCGAGAAGAATTTGGCCGCACTGGCCAGGGTTCGGGAAGGCGCCATACGGCTGCGAGCCGCGCAGTCGCCGGGAGCGTAGCCGTCGCGGTCACCGCGTCAGCGGTGTTCCGGTTCCACCTTGGGTGCACGAACCTCACCCCATTCGGGGGTCCGGCTCACCACTTGGGGATATGGTCCGCGATCCGCCCATGAAGGAGATTTATAAGCACAGATACGAGCGACCCACCGACCGAGAGGTATTCATGTCCGGAAGTCTTGGCATCAAGATCGGCACAGCCGGTTTCGTCACCGCGGCTGATACGGCGGCTGCGACGGCCAGGGGTTCCGGGCGGTATGCCCCACGTCCGCGGACGACTCGGCACCAAGCGACGTTGATCATGACCCAAGGCATGGCGCCCACACTCCCTCCGCTGGGCAGCGGCGCCCGACCGATGCGCCCGGGACTGGCGATCACAGGGTTCGTGGACCGCGTCGGTGACCCGATCGATCTCATCGCGGCCGACGGTTCCGCCCATCGGCCGGAGAATCTCGTCGCCCGCGCCGTCCAGTACCTGACCCGGTCTTCGACCAGTGCGTTCGCCGGGACTCCCGCAGTCGCGGCGGCATATCCCAGCCACTGGACGACACAGGGCGTGCGGACGCTTCGCCGAGCGCTCGACCAGTCCGGCATGAGCAATGTGGCGCTGGTGGACGAGGTCGGATCGATTCTCGCTCGAGTCGAGTCGACACGTGGGCTGCCACCGGACGGCGCCGTCGTGGTGTACGACCTCGGTGGCAACGGTCTCAGCATCTCTGTGGCCCGGGGAACCGAACAGATCGGCAGGACCTTCCGGAGCGCGGAATTCGGCGGGAAGCACATCGATGACGCCATTTTGCGGCACGTTCTCGGGGGCCTGGACGGGGAACTCGGCGACACCGATCTCGCGGATCCCGCTTTGTTGGCGCCGTTGAACGAATTGCGGCTGCGCTGTCGGCGGGCCAAGGAGGCACTGTCCACCGAAACGGCCGCGGTGATCGAGGTGGAACTGGGACGCGTGCGTCACGATGTGCGACTCGTCCGCTGCGAACTCGAGGAGCTGATCAGAGAGCAGGTCGTCGGATCCGCCGGACTTGTCCGAGAAACCTTGCGCGCCAACGAAATCGATGCTCGTGATGTGCGAGCAGTGGTGCTGGCCGGCGGTGCTGCGGCAACCCCGCTCATCACCGAGGTGTTGTCCGCGCAGTTCCACGTACCGGTGATCGGGGAACCCGAGCCTGGCCTCACATCCGCGAATGGCGCTGCTCTGCTCGCGCGTGCTTCGAGCGCCACCACATCGGTGTCGGTGCCGCCGCCAGCCAAGTCGGTCCTGCCGCCAGCCAAGTCGGCACCGACACCCACGACTGCACCACAAGCTCCCGAACCGCGTCCTGGCGACGATGCGGTCGTGATCAAGCGGCCGAAGCCGGTGGCGCCGGAGGCCACCGAAGGTCGCGAAAAGGTCCGCAGTCGTCCTCGTAAACGAACCGTTCTCATCGCGGCGACGATTGTTGCCGCGATCGCCGCGGCAATTGTTGGAGTCGTCGTGATCGGCGGACCGAAGACCGAGCCGAAGCCCGCGGTAAACGAGCAGGTTGACGTTCCCACCTCACCGGCCGTGTCCACCCCCGCCACCACCCAACTCCCGTACCCCAGTCGGCATGTTTCATGAGTAGTGCTGTCGAACAGACGGGGCCGAACGCCGCCGCAACTCGCTCAGCACCCCCTCGGCGCTGCGTGCCGCCACAATGCAGGCGTTGGCCGTGAACTGATCCGCGAGTGGGTGTTCGGCACGGGATCGCCATCGTCTGATTTCCGCCAATGCGACGTTCTGGCCCACGCCCGCGACCGCGGACGGTTCGATTCCCAAGCGTTCGGCCGGTCCGGTCCCCTGACCGCCGATCACGCGTTGCAGGTCGGTCAGTTCGCGTTCGGACAGGACAGTCTTGGTCGAGCGGAGCCGACTGAGGAGACGGAGTTCTTCGAAGCCGTGCACATTCGCGAGCAGCGTCGCGACCTCCCGGCCGAGCGGTGCGGCCTGCGCGGACGGGTTGGCGTCGAATATCTGCTTCAGCATCAGCAGAGCGGTATGCGCCTTCAGTTCGTCCGCCCGCTGGCCGAATTGAATGTCGATCACGTGCTCGAGTTCGCCGATGCCGCTGCGTGCGATCAGTTCGTCGACCAGAGCCGCCGAATCGCTGGTACCGGCCCGTAATCGAGCCAGTGCCATATGAATTCCGAACAGCCCCAGACGTCTGACGAGGCGCTGTCGTGTCGAGGAATCGATCGGCAGGTGATCGGCTCGCTGGAATCTATCGGCCGAGAGCATGGCCAATTCCAGGTCGGCCGGTGCGACCGTGGCAAGTTGGCGAAGGGCTACGAACTCGCTCTGCCGAAGCGTCTTCGCGGTGAAGGCGAGTAAGCCCGCAACCGGTACGGCCGCCTGACACAGGCCCGTCATTTCCAACTCGCGAGTGAAGTCTTCGGCGGCCGCACGGGCGGAGTGCATCGCGTCCGGACGGCCCGCACCGAGTTCATCCGCCCGCGAGAGGACGCCGACGATTCCGAGTGGACCGGCGCTGCCGCCGACATGCTCCCCGATCTGACGAATCAGCGCGAGGTCGGAATCGGCCAGGGAACGGAACAGGTAGACCACCGCATCGGCTCCGGCGGTCCCCGTGTCGGGCGTCAGCAGCCGCAGCGTGCGCGCGGACACGTCCCGCGACAGCGACGTGGTCCCGGGTGTGTCGATGATCGTTGTGCGCGCAAGACGGGGCACCGGCCAGTGGACATCGATCCGATCGACCTGCGCCGCGGTAAACCTTCCGAGGTCGAACGTCAGACCACCCTCGGCTCGCTGTATCGGAACATATTCCGACCGGCGGCTCGCGAGCCGGGCGATGACCGTCGGCGTGGGACCGTGCCGGTACCAGGTCGCGACGCGGGTGCATTCGGTGGCATCGGTTGGGGCGATGTCTTGTCCGACCAGTGCGTTGAGCAGCGTCGACTTTCCGGCCTTGACCGCGCCGGCCAAGGCGATTCGCAGCGGTTCGTGCAGCCGTCGCGCGCCCGCCTCGAGGCGATCGGTTGCGGCACGGTTACCGAGGTAGACGCGATGGGCCGCCTCGATGATCCGGTCGACCCTCGCGATCGGCGCCGCGGTGTTCATATCGGCACCCGGGTAATCCGCTCCAGCTGCGTCGAAGCGTCGCCCAGCATGGTTGTGCCCATACCAACCATCATCGCGCCACCGAATCCGCGACGCGGGCCTAACACTTCTTTTGCCCGGCCACGCCGACCACGACGCGAGCTAACCGATGCGGGCCGTGCTCGTCGACCGCCGGAGCCGCACTGTCGCCGCTATTTCGGCCGTGACAACAGCTTTCGGATGGAGGCGGCGACCACGCCGTCCCCTCGATCCAACCCGAGGTGTGAGGGTTTCCAACCCGGGGGAGGATGATCTTCCGCGCGCTCTACGAGGAGAGTTGGTGGTGTTCACGTGCGGGAAGCCTTCCACGGACGAGGGCTTCTCTAAAGCACTCAGTTGAAGGAACCATCATGAAGAACACCAAGATTCGCGCAGCCGTCGCAGCGGTAGCGATCGCCCCGATGATTGCCCTCGGCTCCGGCATGACCACCGCGGCCCAGGCCGATCCCCCGGTGCCCGTACAGGTGGCGCCAGCCTCCGATCAAGTACAGCAGCCGCAGGCCGATCCTGCCCTGCTGTGGTGGAACCCATTCCTGTGGTGGGTCTGCTTCATCCCGCCGATCTTCCCCTTCGGAACGGGCATCTGTCTCGTATAACCCACTAGACAGCACCGCGACAATGCCGGAAACGCCGCGCGTCACACACCAGATCGTGTCGTGACGGCGATAGTGTCGGCCCTGAGACGGGAAGTTGCAACTCGCCAGCGATTGGATCGGACATGTTCAGGAAGCTCGCGAGGGCTGCAGCTGCGCTCGTGGCAGGCGCAGCGCTTGTCGGGGCGCAGGCAGGCACTGCGCATGCCACAGACCCGTCGGTGCTGGGCGGCGGCTCCGGCATCATCGTCGATGACCAGGGCATATGCACGCTCACCACGATCGGGCACGATGCCGCGGGTCGGCTGGTCGGGCTCACCGCAGGTCACTGCAATGACGCGGGTACCACGGTCACTGCCGAGGCCAACCGTGACGCCGGTGTCGTGGGAACCTTCGCCTACGCGAACACGGATATGGACTACGCAGTCATTGTGTTCGATCCGGACAAGGTAGTACCCGTGAACCGCGTGGGTAATACGACGATTACCGGGTTGGGCGGTCCGGCGCAGTTCCCCGACATCGCCTGCAAGCAGGGCTATACCACGGGCCAGACCTGCGGACTGGCCTACGGGGATCTGTTCCAGACCAATACCTGGACCTGGACGCAGATATGCGTCCTTCCCGGTGACTCGGGCGGGCCGGTCGTGGTCGGCACAACGCTCGTCGGCATGGTCAACGGATACCTGCGGGTTCCGTGCCTGGGACCGGCGCTCGGAGGGAACATCGCCGCCATCATCGACGACATCAACGCGCGCGGTGACATCGGAGCGGGTTTCCACCCGATCTAGCTGTACCCCGCGCCGACCGAGAGGAGTTGCCGCGCATCACCGCACATTGCAGCCGAAGTCCTACCGCCCGTGATTGACGATCACGCCGCTGTCGAGTGCGCGTTCAACCAGGAACATGCGTTTTTTATTCTGCGGCAGTGCTTCGACATGGAATATTTTGAACAACGCCCGCATGTGGGTCTTGACCGTGGCGACGCTGAGGCAGAGTTCATGCGCAATCTGCCAGTTCGACGCGGGATAGGTGAACGCGGTCTGAGCGTCGTACGGGCGACATAAGGCCTCGAGAATCAGATACTGAGCGTCGGTCAGCGCACTCCGGGTTGGCAGGCTCCCCTGGGCTATCGTTCTTTCATCTTCGGTCGGGTGGCCGTCGGTGAATATGAATACCGTTTTCCCGAGGCGAATCGTATCGCCGGACTCGAGCTTGCGAAGCCCGCCGATGCGCTCGCCGTTGACGAAGGTGCCATTTGTCGACAGCCCATTATCGATGACGACCCACCAGTCGCACACCCGCTTGATAATGGCGTGCAGGCGCGAGACGGTCGCGTCGGCGGTCACGGTTATATCGGCTGCCTCCGACCGGCCGATTGTCATACCTTGCATGTCGTGATCGAGCGGAATCTCGCGCCAATTTCCATGGCCGACCCGGTGGGACAGAGTGGCGCCACCGGCTGACTGTTGCCGCGCATGCTTACCTGCGTCAAGGTATGGTTCGTGACGCAGCGCCTGTTGTCCGTGTGACGTGGACATGATGCGTCGTTCCCAATCGCGAGGTACGTCATGAACTGCGGGCACCGATTTGTATGACTCAAAATGCTATGCTGCCGCTTATTGCGCGAATCTTCAACTACTTGGCGCGCGGGCGGGGGTCGTACCGTTCCCTGGGTCTCATTTCCGCGCCAATTCCAGATCGTGGGTGCGGTAACCGGTTGTCGAGTTGATCGTTCGGTCGCAACTGCGACCCCCAGCGACATCGATGGCAGTACGTCGCGCAGACGAGCTGGCGGGGCAGCACGCGGACATGAAGCGATAACCGTCGCAATTACTGGCGATCGACCGGAACATGGTCGCTGAGGCGCTGCTTTTGGCCTTATGCAGCGGTGATGATCTTGGTCACCGCAGCGACAAGCGGGCCGTCGGGATCGCTCAGACGGGGCAACGATCTCCGATCCAGCAACAGCGATCCCAGAGTGAGATCTACCAGTTCAGCGCCGACCTGCTCGGCAGATCTACGTCCTTCCGGCTCGAACCAGGTCCACGCCCACTGCGCGGCCCCGAAAATGAGCAGGCTCCGGGTTCCGGTATCGACAGCGCGGAACTCACCCGCCGCAACGCCCGCATCGACCACGGTGTGCAAGACTCCGAAATAAGCCCTTCGTAGCTTGCGCCCCTCGGAATCCTCATCCTCCTGCGCGAGCCGCGCGACCTCACGCTGGAATGCGACGGTCCGGTTTCGATCGTGCACCTGATAGAGCATGGCCGCATGCAACAGCCCGGCAAGCTGCTCGGTCGGCGTGGAAAACTCCGACACGATCCGCTGTGCCTCATCGACCCGGCGCCGCATGTAGGAAACATGCAGAGCTTCCCACAACCGCGCCTTCGTGCCGTAGTGATGCACGATCAGGCCCTGCGAGATGCCCAGCTCTCGTGCAACACCACTGAAGCTGGTTCCGTCGTAGCCCTTCTCGGCAACATGGCGCGTGAACATCTCGAGAATCGCGCCCGACTTGCCCGGTCCCGCGGCACGCCTACTCACCGATCCCACCCCTCCTCGTCCAACCCTCATGCACACTCTAGCATTCACTGACTGCGCACTCAGTCATTGACTGAGTGCGCAGTCAGTATTAGCATTTACGCGCCGAGTCACATCGCCGTGCTCCGCCACATCAACCTTCATCTCGAAATAGTCGACCAATCAACTATGAAGCAGCACGTCTATCCCACCGGGGCCGTCATCGAACAACGAGCGTCCGAACTCCACATCCGCGTCCGCGGCATGTCGAACCTGCGCCCTACCCGCACATGCTCGACGACACCATCCGATCCGCGCTTCGCATGACCGGCCTCCCTGGCGAGGCCGCCGACATCTCGACGCGCATCGCCCAGGGCTGCGACCACTTCGGCAGCACCGGCCGCACGGGTGGGTCCCCCCGCGCCATGAGCGCTCGCTGCCACCTGGTCACCATCCACCACGTCACGGCCCCCGGGTCCGAGCGGACAAACCCGGCGAAGTCCACCGCATGGCCATCGCCGGCAACGAACTTCGCGGCCACACAATACGATTCGCAGGCAATCCGGCTCCTCGACCGTGACGACCGGCCCGCGATGAAGGGCATGTGATCGCCCATGGACGCGAGTATGGATGCGGCGCAGGGGAATCCGGAGATGGATGGGGAATCTCTGCTGTCGCCGGATCAACTACTGGCCGCGATCGCGGGGCGCCTGACCGAGCCGTTGCCGCTGATCGCATGGGCGCGAGAACTGGGCGATCTGCACGCCGCCTTGATTTCGGCGGTTCTGAATCCTCGGCGGCGGCCACCCGAGATCACCGAGGCAGCCCTGCATGCGGATATCGCGAAGGTTATCGACAAGATCAACTCTTGGGCGGCGTTCTACGTCCGCCACAGCCGGTGCGCCCGCCGCCACACTCACTCTTTCGGTGAGGTGATCAGTCATGTCGCAAAGACCTACGCCGAGGCGTGGTGGACGGTGCTGCACGCCGACTGCGAGGAGCTTCGGCACTCGGCATGGGTCCATCTCGGCGAGGTGCGTGAAGGCTACGCGCAACTCATCGGCGAGATCCGAGCGGGCCGCGTCCAACTCCCCCTCGGCTGGCGAGGCATCCGACACACCCGACAAAATGACAGCGACCTCGCACACGAGGAAACCGACGGCTCTGCGGAGCTCCAAGACCGACCCGCCAGCTGAAAACCTCCTCTGACCAGTACTTACCGGATGCGGCCGAACTGGTCGACTTTGCGGCCGCGACACCGGTGGCACGCCATGTCGGCACCGGCGCTCCAATGGCTCGACGAATTCGCCCAACTGTCATGCGCGACAACCGGATCCGCGAGCAGCGTTGACGAAATCGACGACGCCGCAACGGCATTTCGACAACACCGGCCGCCAGACCGTGATCGCCGCCCAGCATTGCTGATTCATCCATCGCCGACGGCGATCGAGTTACCCTGAGTCGATGCGATCCCGGTTCCGTCGGTACGTCCTGGCCGCGCTCGCCGCCGCCGTATCGTCATTGCTGCTGTGCACGAACTCCTCGGCCCTACCGCCGATGCGGTCGGACACCGCCTTACCGGTATTGGACTCGGATTTCCTCTGGGGTGTCGCGTCCTCCGGATTCCAGTCCGAAGGCCATGCGCCCGACAGCAACTGGACGCGTTACATCGCGAACTCCGGTTCCGACGAACTGCACGATTCGGTCGACTTCTACGACCGATACGCATCCGATATCGACCTTGCGGCCGCGCTGGGTGTGCAGGTGTTCCGGATCGGGATCGAATGGGCTCGCGTCCAGCCCGAGCCGGGCATCTGGGATGGCGCCGCATTCGGTTTCTACGACGCGGTGATCGCAAAGATCGTGCAGGCCGGGATGCGACCGATGATCACCCTGGACCACTGGGTCTATCCCGGCTGGGCCGCCGACCGCGGCGGCTGGCGCAACCCTGGCATGGTCGAGGATTGGCTGGTCAACATGCGCAGGGTGGTCGACCGCTACGCGTCCCGAAATCCGCTGTGGGTCACCGTGAACGAGCCGGTCGCCTATATCGCACAGGAGACCCGCCACGGCGCCGCGAGCGGACCGGAGATGCTGGAACGGGTCGCGCAGGCCCACAACACAATCTACGACTACATCCACCAGATCCGGCCCGGCGCTCAGGTGACCAGCAACGTCGGCTACGTCGCGGGCTCGGAGGCTCAGGTCAACGGCGCATTCGTCGATCGCATCGCGGACCGGCTCGACTACGTGGGCGTCGATTACTACTTCGCCTACGACCCGGTGCAATCACTGCTGAGTTCCATCACCAGGGCCCTCGGCTCGGCGATGCCGGAGCTGCCCGGACAGCGCATCTGGGAACTGCCGTTGCGCACCGAGGGCATCTACTATGCGCTGCAATACTATTCGCGCCGCTTTCCGAACAAGCCACTCTACATCGTCGAGAACGGCATGCCCACCGAAAACGGCAATCCCCGCGCCGACGGCTACACCCGCAGCGATCATCTGCGCGACACCGTCTACTGGATCCAGCGCGCCAAGGCCGACGGCATGAACGTCATCGGCTACAACTACTGGAGCCTCACCGACAACTACGAATGGGGCAGCTACACACCACGATTCGGCCTCTATACGGTCGACGTACGCACCGACCCGACCCTCACCCGCCGCCCCACCGACGCTGTCGGCACCTACAGCCAGATCGTCGCCACGGGCGGTCTCCCCGCCGACTACCGCCCCACCCGCGGCCCGGCGATCTGCTTGCTCGTCGACCCACCGGCCAGCTGCCTCAGCCCGGTCGCAAGCCCGTAGCCGTGCCGACGGCTATTGCGGATCCGGGGCGGGCAGCGGCCAGCGGTCCACGGTGTGTAGTGTCGAACCAGCTTGGCGCGCATAGTGTTCGGCGTGCAGGGCGTGGGGGTGCAGGCGGCGGGCGGCGGCCAGCCAGCCGCCGGCCTGCCGGAGTACTTCGGCACGGGTGAGCGCAGGGTCGTTACCCAGCAATAGCGCACCGTGTTCGGGGGCGAGGACCACCGCCGATCCGAGGTGCTGGAGGCAGCGGCCGGTGCCGAGATCGTCTTCGAGCTCGCGGTAGGCGGTGAGAGCGCGTTGCCAGTGTCGAAGGGCCCGGCGGGGTTCGCCGCGGGTCCACCAGAGGACGCCGAGTGTTTCGCGTGTCTGGGCGCGGCCAGCTGGGTCGCGGCCGTCGCGGGTCAGGGATTCGGCCAATTCCAGGCGGTCCTCGGCGGCATCCAGATGACCCTGATGTAGGTGGACGACGGCCAGGTTGATCAGCGCGCAGACGACTGCGGCCAGATCCGCTCGCGGCAGCAACCACCAGGCGGCTTCCAATTGTTCGGCCGACTCGGACAGCACGGACGGACTCGGCGGCGCGGCTTCGAGCCGATGCAGCGCGGTGTAGTGCGACCAGCGCGCGGACAGACTGGTGGACAGGGCGCGTGGACGATATTTCGGCGGCCGTCGACGCAAGCGGCCGGCCCGGAGCGCGGCCAGCTCGCCACGCAGCGGGAAATCGTCGGGATCGGTGAGTTCGCAGAGCGCTTGTGCTGTGCCGTAGGCATTCTCGGGCAGGCCCTTGCGGGCGTACCAGACGTCGAGGGCATCCGCGATTCTGGCGAGTTCGTGTACCACCGCCGTCGGGAGCCGCGTTGCCGGAATCGGGAAGAGCCTGCGCAAATATTCTTCTTCCATTTCGAACCAGCGTCGCGCCCCCTTGGCGAAACGAACCGTTTCCAAGGCGATCGCCCAGCGGTTGGCCCGGTCCGCGTAGTGGTGCAATAGCGCGGGCAACGCCGCCTGCCAGTGTGGTCCGCGGAGGACTTCCGCGGTGGACGGCAGCCGAGGAACATTGCGCAGGCAATATCGGTCGGCCCCCAGATAGCCGACGATCCCACGCATCTCGAGGTCGGCCAGCAACAGGGTCGCGGTGCGCCCGTCGGGTGCGGAATCCGGCGGCAACCGGGTCGGCGCCTCGAGGATGGCCGACAGCACCGCGAGCAGAGCGGCTGTCTCGAACTCCTGAACCGGCAGGTCCCGCAGTGCCGCGATGATGGGGTTGTGATCGAGTTCGGAAAGCTGCTGCGGCGGATCAGGACAGCCTCTGGCGTCGACGAAGCGTACCGGCTCGCCGGGTTCGACGAGTTCGGCGATCAGGGCGAGTTCCCTTTCGATGCGCACTCTTTCGCGAAAGCCATCTATGCGTCGATAAGCCACATACGCCCCGGCGCCCAGCACGGCGACGATGGCGAGCCCACGCAGCAACCCGCCGACTACCTTGACGACATCGCTGTCGCCGAGGGAGTTGACCACGATATTGCGGCCGAGTTCGAGTACCAGCGCCCACGCGACGACCTCCGCGGTGCCGAGCACGCCCTCCCAGATCGACGAGCGCGGCGTGATCTGCTGCGGCGCTTCGTATCCGCGCGGCGCCGTCACGACAACGTCCCGCCGGTCAATCCCGGTACCAGCCAGCGCCGCCACGTGGCAAGCAACAGCAGCACGGGCAGCACGGCCGATAGCAGCGACCCGGCCGCAAGTTCGGCTGCGTTCTCGTTGAATTGCCGTGCCTCGCCCCACAGCAGCAGTGACCAGGGGCTGGCACCCGCGCCGTTCATCATCAGCCCGATGAAGAAGTCGTTCCACACCTGGATGAATTCCAGTACCGCGACCGCGACTACGGCGGGGCCCCCCGATGCCAGCAGCCGCCGCGTAACAGTGCTCGGACTGGCCAGCCCGTGCAGCGCCGCCTCGGCAGGACTGTCCGGCGGGGCCAGCATCGCACCGCGCAGGATCAGGATCGCAATCGGCAATCCCGCGGCGGCGTGCACGAAGATCAACGGAATCCTGGTGCCGGACAGGCCGAACGTGTCGATGAACGCGTCGAGGGAACCGAGGTAGCTCTGCGCGGGCAGCACCGACAGGACAACCAGCGACGCCACCGCGACCCGCGCGACCACACCCTCCTGGCGCCCCGCGGCCAGTCGATGCGCCACCGGGAGTGCGGCCGCAACCACGACGATCGTGGCCAAACCGGCCACCAGCAACGTGGTCCGCCAAGCCGCACGGAAGGACTCATCGTTCCACATGCCGATGAGCGCGGAGAGCCCGAATCCCTTGGGGCCGTTCGTACAAACCGCGATCAGAACCAGAATCGGCACCAGCGCGAACAGCGACACCACGGCGATCCCGATCGCGCGAACCGGACCGATGCGGCGACTGGCATCCACCCGCGGCGAAAACGCCGCATGGGACCGGCCGCCGCGCTGTCCACGCACGCCGGTCCGCGGCAGCCAGGCAACGAAGCCGACCAGCACCGCCAACGGCAGCGCATATGCCGCCGCGACGCCCGCGCCGAGATCGCCGTCGGTGGCCAGCCGCCACCATTGCACGGTCGCACTGTCGAACTGGTACTGCATCGAACCGGGTACTCCGATCAGCACCACATCGAAGACCCTGGCCGCGGCCACCCCGACGACCAATCCGAGGATCAGCAGGATCGGACGCACCAACTCCAGCAGGCGCAGCAGCGGGAAACGCTTCCCCTGCCCGTGTAGATAGCCCGACCGCACCGGATCTGCCTCGATGGCCCGGATATCGGCGCGCAACAAGCCGGTCAGGAAGCCCAACCAGGTCCACAGGAACGCCGAACCGAGCATCAGCGCGAACCAGATCCGGTACCCGCCAACGCTTTCGATGCCGAACCGTGCCGCAAGATCTTGGAAGATTATCCGGAAGGCGACACCGGAGACGAACGCCGAGATGCCGAACGGCACGATCAATGGCGCCCACAACCTGCGCGAATCGCGTGACAGCCAGGCGATGCCGACGGCGACGAGCAGCAGGACCAGACCGAAGATGACCCACAGCATGGTCAGCAGGTACGCCCATCGTCCGTCCTCGGCCAGGGCGTCGGCGAGCAACCAGAGCCCCAGCGCGGTGAGCACGGCGCACGCCGCCAGCACCGACAGGCGCGCCCGGCTCAGCGCGCCATGCCTGCGGACCAGGGTGAAGGCGACGGCACCGCAGGCAACAAGCATGCAGGACAACACGATTCGCGGACGAGCGGCCACCGCGATCGCCACCGTCCACACAGCGGGCACCACCAGCAACGCCGCGATCAACCCGACCGCGAGCAGACCCGCCCAACCGAGCCAGCGATGGGGCCGCCCGCCCGGTATCAGTGGGCCACGCATCCGGCGAGTGGCGAGCTCGATGCGCAATCCATTGGCACGGAAGTCGGCGACACCCGTCATCGGCGGCTCCGCTCGAATCCGTCCAGTGCGGCGATCGCCCGACCGATCGCCGCATCCGGCTGGTCCGCGGCACCGTCACCGATCGCGACCAGGAAATCGGTCAGAATGCGCCACAAACCATTACGGCCGCCCACCGCTCCCAGCTGATCGGACAGATCGAACGCACTCCACGGGCTCTGCGAACGCGCGATCGGTTCCAGCAGTGTCGAATAGCGCACGGTGGTCCGAGTGCTCGGGGCGATGAACCCGCCGTCGCCCTGAATCCACGGCAGCGGCGCCTCCGGCGCGGCCAACGCCGCCACCACCTCGTCGGCGCGCGAACCGGCGTATCTGGTCACCACCATGACATCGCCGCCCACGATCCGTGGCCGGTCACCGCCGAGGCCGGTGACCGGGAACGGTGCGATACCGACCACCTCCTCCGGACGTCGGCCCGAGGCCCGAAGGGAATCGCGGACAATGGGTTCGGCGAAATCCGGCGCGATCACCATGGCGGCGCGGCGATGTTCGAACACCTCTCGAATAGCGTCCGGGAACTGACGGGTCAACGCCACCGCGACACCGCCCGCGATGGCATGCCGTTGCCCCCACAGCCGCGCGAGATGTCCGAACGTGTCACGCACGGCAGGCCAATTCCAGACGCGCTGCTGTGTGGTGGTCGTCAAATCGTCATAGGTACGGGACGATTCGGCGCGCAGCACATTCTCGAAGACATCGGTCAGCACCCAGCCGTCGGCCGCGGCGAGGGCGAACAGCCGAATCGGCGTGCCCGCGAGCACCTCTATCCGGTCGACCCAATCCGCGATCGTCCAATCGGCGGGGTCGCCGAGGTGATACTTGTCGACGGTCTGCCGGTCGTACCAGACCAGCGACTTGTCGGCGGCCTTGAATGGCACACCGTACGGTTTTCCGTTGTGGTGCAACAGCTTTCGCCACAACTCGGGATAGCGCGCCCCTTGGTCGTCGGTCCACAGCGCATCGGGGACCGGCCGCAGCTTACCGTCATCGACAAGTGCTCGAACCTGACCGGCCTGCGGCAGCAGCACAATATCCGGCGCCGACTTCCCGCCCGCGCTGAACGCGGTACCGACCTCGTCCCCCATCGGAATCACATCCACCGATCGCGCGAACGGCATCGGCGCCAACACCTTCCGGAACGCCGCCAGCTCCGCCCCACTCCACGACACCCCGATCCGGATCGACGCCGAATCGCCCCACAACAACTGCGGCGCACACGCGGCCAGCGGCAGCACCAAACCCGCTTGCAGCAAAGCCCTTCTCGTCCCCATGCTCCCCCAACAGAGCAGTTACGGTGTCGCCGAGGATTATTCCATCACCTCCTCGGCCATGTGCCGGAACGGATATGGTGCCGAACGCCACTCGGCGTGGCGATCGCCCGCGCACTGACATCGACCGAGACCGATCACGACATCGAACAGATGTGGGCCGACTTCTGGCGGTCGCGTTTCGCGACCGCCAACTCTTACCGCGGCTCGATGGGCCAGCGCGCCCCTCCTCGGTCGGTTCACGGTTGGGACACCGACACCACGCCGCCGCGCGAGCTACATCATGGGCATCATAGGGAACAAGCGATTCCACATCTCACGCATCATCGCCATTATTTGGTCCCACATCATCCTGCTCACCTCCTGCCGAACTAGTAGTCCCAAGTACCGCCTACCCCTTATCCCGGGAAATCCTCGCTACCCGCGACCACCAACTCGATCGGATGCCCTCCGGGACTGCTACCGAGGCCGGGCCGTCAGGTCTTCTCAGATGGGTTCCTGAGCGGGAGATACGCCGTCCAGGTGGTGGTAGTGCCAGCTCCTGACCGTCGCCCCCATTGAAGCCTGGTGGCTATCGTGTGACGTCGCCCCAGATCAGTTTGGCGAGTTGGTCGCGGTCGGCGGCGTCGAGTTTGGTGCAGGCCCGATAGATGTGGCCCTCGACGGTGCGCACCGAGACGCACAGCCGCTCGGCGATCTGGCGGTTGGACAGCCCGCGCGCGATGAGGGCGGTGATCTCGCGTTCGCGGTCGGTGATCGGCAAGGGGTGGGCAGCGGATGCGATGGCGGGGGTGGTCGCTCCATCGCACCGGGCGGCGAGATCCAGGGCGCGGGCCGCGGCTTGGGCGCTGAGTCGGCGTTGGCCGGCACGGTCATGGATCGGTACCGCTTGCGCGGCGGCGTCGGCGGCCGACAGCAGTAGTCCGGCGTTTTCGAACTCGACACTGGCCGCGGAAAGCGCGTGTGTGTCGGAGTGTTCGTAGGCGGCGGCGTGGCGGGCGTATATCGCCACTATGGGCCCTTGCACGCGGCCGACGAGCGAGGCCAGCCGTGGGGCGAGGGTTCGGTCGCCGAATCGGGTGGCGTGGTGCAGGGCTTCGGCTTCCAGTGCGTACTGGCCCGCGGTGTGGGCGATGGCTGCGGCCTTGCGGGCGAGTTCGACCGCGGAATGCTGACTGCCGGAGCCGGCCGCCAGCCATGCGCGGGCGATCATGCGTTGTGGTTCGTGCAGGGCCATATGTGGTCCGGTGTATTCCTCGGCGTCGCTGAGGACCCGTTCGGCTTGTTGGGAGTCGCCCAGGGCCGCGTAGGCGCGGGCCAGTATCAGCTGCGCTGGCAGCTTCCAGGGGAGTGCGGCTTCGGCGTGGAGCGCGGCCAGGGCTTGTTCGAATGAGGTGATCGCCTCGCGGAAGCGGCCACGGTAGGTGGCTACGACACCGCCCGCGATTTTGGCGATCGCCCAGCCGAGAAACTGTGCGGCGGAGGAGAACTCGCAGTATTCGGTGGCCCGCTGTTCGGCGAGGTCGAGTTCGCCGACGATGGTCAGTGCCAGCACGTCGCCGTAGCGCACCATGATCCGGATCATGCCGTCGGTGGTTTTCTGCTGGGCCCGGCTGCGGGCCGCGATCGGTGCGAAGTCGGCGCCGCGACCGGCGACCGGCATCGCCAAGCCGAGGGCGAAGGCGGCCCAGTCGATAGCCTGTTTCGGGGAACTTCGGTCGGCGAGTACACATTCGGCGGCCTGGATGCCGTCAGCGATTTTGTTCTCGTGTATCGCCATGGCCGCGTTCACCGCATCGATGATGAGGCGCAGCGCCGGATGCTCGACGCGGTCACCCAGCAGGTCCAATATTTCATGGCCGCGTTCGACATCGCCCACGCACCAGAAAAGCCGGCTGGCGCGCGGCACACCCCATTGGACGAGTTGAAGTTGATCGAGGCGGTCGGGATCGAAGACGGCGAGGATCTCGTCGGATTCCTGCGGTCGGCCCTGCCACAGCAGGGCGCGGGAGAGCAGTTCGGCTGCGGGCAGCCCGCCGCCGCGCTCGCATGCGGCGCGCGCGAGGCGTTCGCCCAGCGCCAGGTTGGACAGCGCGACAGCGTCTTTGGCGGCGGTGATCAACAGGTCGTTGTCGATGGGCTGGGCGCTGTCGACGCACAGTTGCGCCAGTCTGATGCGGTGGGCAGCGGTGCTCAGATCCTGGTTGCGCAGCTTTTCGACGATGCGGCCCCGCCGCTTGCGCGCGGCGGCGGTGCCGATCCGGCGGCGCACCACATCACCGAGCAGCGGGTGGCTGAAGCAGGCGCTGACAGACCAGCCGTCGCGGCTGGTGCGTATCAGGCCGGAGATCTCGGCGGCGTCCACGGCGTCCTCGCCGACGAGGTCGGTGAGGACGTCGATGTCTAGTGGCTCATAGAGGGCCAGCATCTTCAAGGTGTCCAGGACCGGCTCGCCCACCCGGGCGAGCCGACCGTCGAGCAGGGCCACCAGTCCGGAGGGCACCGCGGCCGGTCCTCGCAGTTGCCAGACCCCGTTGACTTCGGTCAGGGTGCCCGCCTCGACGGCGCCTTCGACCATGTTGCGCAGGAACAGGGGGTTTCCGCCCGATGACTCCCACATGACGTCGGCGCTGAGGCCTTCCAGATTGCCGCTCAGAACGGTCTCGACGAGCGCGACGCACTGCTGTTTGGTCAGCGGTTCCAATTCGATGCGTTCGAGGTAGCCGTCCTTCCACAGGGAAGTGACCGCATCGGGGACGGGTTCGCCGGTGCGGACGGTGGCCACGATGGGAGCGGCGCGGTCGACGGCGATCTGGTGCAGCAGGGTCGCGGAGAGTTTGTCGAGCAGGTACGCGTCGTCGACGCCGATAACGGTGTCTTGTTCGCTGAGTAGGTTTTCCCTGGCCGAGCAGAGTAGTGCGATGGGATCGCGAGATGCGGTCGGGGCGATCCACGGCGCGAATACACCCAACGGAATCGCCTGGGACGATTCGGTACAAGCCGCCCACCGGACGGGGGTGCCCAGTGCCGAGGTCACAAGTCGGGCGAGGGTGGTCTTGCCGACCCCGGCGGCACCGACGAGTACGACACCGCCGACATCGCCGCTCGTCAACGCCCTGCGAACGGATTCGTATTCGACGGGGCGATCGAGCAGTTGCCAGCGCTCCCCCATGAGCAACAATTCTAGATCTTGCCCACCGACGCTGCGACGGATTTTCGCTGGCGGGCGCACCGCGTCGGTACCGGCCCGGCCCCCTGTCGCCGAACGGGTGGGCCGGTGCACGGGTGGCGCGGTGGTCATTGTGGAAGCTGGTCGGGTGTGGGTTCGAGGCGGGGAGCGTTGTTGACGTTGTGGCGGTAGTCGCTGGATGCTTCGTACACGCGCTTCTTGAGCCGGTTGATCGATCCCAGTGGCCGGTGGGCGTCCAGACCGCGCCAGGAGTTGAACGACAACACGTCGTCACCGAAGGCGCGCCGTTGCGGGGTGTAGGGGTCCTGGGGGCCGAAGCGGATGGTCGCCACCGTTCGGTGCGGTGATTCGGCTTCGGGCCAGGCGACGGTGGCGTCCTCGATCGGCATGGCGTCGGGGTCGGTGCACAGCTGCACGCGCAACTCGTATTCGGCGCTGTGGCAGGCGAAGAAGTCGACGACCATGTCCTGGTGGGCGTTGATGCCCGCGCCGTGGCCCACCGGTTGGCCCGTGAGGGCGCTGACTTCCGGTGAAACCGGGGTGTAGAGGATCTTGGCGATGTAGTCGCCGTAGCGCAGGGGTGCCGAGGAATAGAAGGTTTCTCCCAGGATGTGGGTGTTGGGCCGTACGAACACGCCGAGGTTGGGTGGCACGCGACGTCCGATGCGCCGCAACATGTGGTCGACCGCGGAAACGACCGTGCTGCCCGTGCGCAGGACTGGATCGGGCAACCGGGCCAGCACCCACGCGGTGGGCATTCCCCGGGTGTAGTAGGCGTGGGCGTCGGCGAACAGGAATTCCCGGTGGGTGACCATGATGAAGTCCTGGGTGGTGGCCTCATCGTCGGGCATTGCGCGTGGTCCGTCCACGCCGAGCACCTTGATTCCCAGCCCGCGCACGCCGCGCAGCTGGTCGCTGCGGATCACTCCGGAGGTACTCGACAGCCGGGCGACGACCGGATAGGTGGCCGGGGTGGCGAACAAACCCTGGGCCAGCTCCGGCGGCAGGCCGGGGTGAACGGTGAGTTCGCCGCGCAGGATGCCGTGACTCTTGGCGTGCGCGTCGCGCAGTCCGTGCTTGTACTTGTGATAGGCGCGTTCGTTGTTGTCGCGCAGCACCGCGATGATCTTGTCGATGTCGCGCTCTTCGTCGGGGCGCGGCCGTTCGAGGTCATCGCGATAGCGAAGGTAGGTCCGGGTGGTCGTGCGCGGTGCGGCCAGGTCGGTCGTCGCGGTCGTTTCCTTCTCCTGCTCACGCAGTGGGCCGACGCTGCGCCACGGAGCGAACGGGTTGGCGACACCGTCGAGCGCGGGCGCCAGAGTGGGAAAGTGACGCAGCAGCACGCTGCGCATGGTGTTGTCACGTACCCATGCCATGCCGGCCTCGGTGTAGATCTCGGGACGGAAGTCGGTGGTGAAGAACCGGTCAGCCGACAACCGCCGCGAGGCCATCAGCACGAATACGCGGAATGCGGTGTCACTGAAGCCGAATCCGGGTGGTTTGGGCTCGGCGTAGAGCCCGACCATGAGATCGACATCTTCCACATCGCCGTAGACCTGCTCGAGTTCACGCGCCCACACCGGATTGTCGGTCAACGCCTCGAACGAGGCGGCCGGCGGCAGGCGCAGTTGGCGGCGGAACTCGTTGTAGCGCGGCACTCCTCGTTCGCGGACCCGCAGGATGTCCACGGTCGCGAGATCCATCAGTGGGTGGCCGGGGCGGGTGAGTTCCTGCAGGTGGACCGGATAGTTGTGCAGGGTCAGCGCACCGGGGTTGGCGCGGCCGAACGAGTAGAACAACGCGTCCATCGGTGTCTCGGCCAGTCGCTCGCGGATGTGGGCGACCCCCAGATCGGGGAGCTGATGCTCGGCCACGACACTGTCGTCGGCGAGGCTGCGGACCACGAAGTCGTCGGGGATGAGGGGATGCATCCGGTATACGGCGACGAATTCCTCGGTCAGCGAATACGGGACACCGTGGTCATCGGTGGCGGATCCAGGTATGCCGCACAACACCTCGTTGCCACTGAGGCGACCGAACCGGCGAGCGATCCGCTCCCCGAGGACGCCGAACCAGTTGGCGCGCATGGCGGCGACGGTGGTGGGGTGGGCGATGATGGCCGGTGTCCAGTCGATGGTGTGGATCTTGGCGATCAAAGCCGCGTTGATCAGACGGGCGGTGTCGTAGAGTCGCTCATCGCTCATCTCGGGGTAGCGGCGGGCCAGGCGCTCGCAGATCGCGTTGTGTTCGCGCATGAACAGCGAATGCAACAGGGCGAGTCCGACCCAGGCGTTGGCCGCTGGGCCGGACAGGTCCAGCATGCCCTCCACGTCCAGGGGCGGTAGCCCCAATTCGTCGACCTGGAGTCGCCCTTTCTCGCCGGTCCGTAGCGCTGCGGCGAATTTCGGTGTGCTGCCATAGATCTGGGAGGCATCCCACCAATGAGATTCCTGGGTCGTGTAAGTCGGGGGCTCGCCGGGTTCGGGGCTGGGGACCGTGGGGGTGCGCGCGATCGTCATGGGCGGCACCGGCCACGGATCCAGATCGGCCAGCGGAATCGTCCACGGCTCCGTCTCGGCATCTCCGTGGCTGACCCAATCGTGGACCTCGAACTGAATCCAGGCCGCTGCCAGCAGATTCAACGTAGTCGCCGGCTGAAATCGGTCGCGGGTCAACAGATCCCGACTGATCAGCCGCGGGTTGGGTTCCATTATCCGGTCGGCATCCTCAGGGTAGCTGTATCTCAGCGGGATGTTGCGACCGAATCGGCAGCCGACCGAACCCGTCCGGGGCTCGGCGAGAGTGTTATAGGTCCCGTCGACGGTTCGTGCGCGCAGGTGTTCGCCGACAGTAGACCCGTCGGTGGGCAACGGTCCGTCCGGATGCGGACCGGTGTCGAAGAGATTCTCGGCGCGCAGGCGGCTGCGCAAGCCGACGAGGACGGCCAACCCTACCGGGGAGGGCAACCTGAACCAGCCGACACCGCGATCGAGCGCCTCGGCGACCGCGATCAACAGCCGGGTGATGGGTGGCGGGCGATGCGAGGACGGAGTCGGCTGTCGAGTCGGCACCGGCTGCGGAATTGTCGACTTTGCGCTGACCATGAAAACCTCCGTGTGGCTGGCGCGAGCTGACGCGCCAAGATCGAATCGGGTGCCAGTCTCCGGGGTGAGCAGGACACTCGTCGCGAGTAGTCGACTACTCCAAACATGATCACCGCAGCAGCGGTGCCGATCCCTCGGGACCGTTCCGTAGCGACGACCTACCCCGCCCGGGTGCGCCGTTCGGTTCGGAAGCATCCGAACTCTTCTCCCCCATACACTGCGACGTCGCGCGGCATCAGGTGCCGACGCATGCAATCGGGTAGCGCGGTACGCGCGCCGCTCGGCCCCGGCTGGATCACGCTGTCTTCGACGGTGTTGCCGGACAGCGGGAGGCATCCGCGGCAACTGCGAGAAAGGGGCGGCTGGTGATCACTCCGATCGAAATCAAGGTCAACCTCGACGGGGACGTCGCGGAGGCGCTGACCCGGCTGGAGTGCACGGGTCGGTCGGCGATCGACCGTCGCATCTGGTTCGCCGAGCCCCGTCCCACCGGTCCCGACACAGCGCCCACGCTGCTGTCGAGCCGAATCGTCATCCGGTTGCGCAGCGGCGAGAACGACGACCTGACCGTCAAACTGCGCCCCTGCCTGCCGTCGCAACTGGTCGGCAGGTGGACCACCCCCTTCACCGATCATGCACTGCGATACCGCATCGAAGAAGACTGGAACGCGCAACGCCATGTCCTGTCCGCCTCGGCGGTCAGTGACCGACCGGCCGGATCCCTGCGCGAGGCGACACTGCTCGGCGTCGACGTCACCACCGTCCTGGACTCCGCCCAGCGTCAACTCCTAGTGAGCTGCACACCTCCGGGGGTAGCAGTCGACCGCCTGCTGGCCATGGGCCCCATCGTGTCGACGAAGTGGACGAAGGTGCGCGTGGGGGATCTGGAAGTCGATGCCGAACGCTGGACCATCGCCGATCTCGACCTGCTCGAGCTGTCCCTGAGAGTCACTCCCGAACACGGTGAGTCACACAGCGAGGTGCGAAACCGCGCCCTCGATCGACAACGCAGATTCGAGGCCGCGGTGCGTCGACGTGGTCTGCACATCGCGACCGGCGATACCAAGACCCAGCAGGTGCTCGCCGCGTTGAGAGCGCGATCGAGCCGCCGGTGATTCCTTGCGCACCAGGGCGCTTACAGCCGGTTCGCCGACGCACAAGCGGACCCGTTCGACCGGACCGTCGGTGAATTGGCGGATCCGGATTACGTTCGCCCGCCGGCGATTTCGGCGTAGGCAACGCGGGAATGGTCAGAGCTTCGCCGCATACCGCAGCCGTGACCGCGAACTGCGAGAAGGCGCCAGCGAATAGAGTAGCAGAATACGCTAGCTCGACATCGAGATACAGCCGACGATGGCTTTGCGCAAGAAGAGAATTCACACCTTCATAGACGTAAGCGGCGAGCCCGACGACGATCGGACGCTTTGCGGGAATTCGATGTGGCATTCCCGCATCCGGAGCTCGAACCCTGGCCGCCCATTGCGGCCCGGGTTCTGTGGCCACGGCAACGACGACGTGGCTGCTCCACACCGTCCGACGACCACTTGCGCCCAGAAGCAGCCGACCATGGTCGCGTACGGCCGGGCCGACGCCCCGCGCCCGGTCGGCGAACCATTCGATGGCCGCCGACCGCCGGTGTAGTCCGCCGTTCAGGGGAGGTTGGACCGCGTGGGGAGCATGATCTCTTGGCCGTTTTCGGCTGCCATGGTTATCTCCTAGCCCTTCGGGGGGATGATCAGTTCTTGGCCGACGCGAATGAGGTCGGGGTTCGCGATCTGGTTCGCGTCGGCGATCAGCGGGAACAGCGTCGCGTCGCCGTAAAAACGCTTGGCGAGCTTGGACAGGGTGTCGCCGGAAACAACGGCGTACGCGATGCCGGGGATGATCAGCACCTGACCGACGCGGATTTCGTCGGGATCGGCGATCCCGTTCGCCGCGGCGATCAACGGGAACAGGTGCGAATTCTGCGGCCGATAGAAATGTCCTGCCAAGCCAGAGAGGGTTTCGCCGGCCACCACTGTGTGCTTGCGGTTCACCTCTGGGATGATCAATACGGTCCCGATACGTATCGAATCAGGATTCAGAACCCCGCTGGCGACGGCGATCAGCTCGAAAAGCGCCGCTTGGCCATAGAATCGTTTCGCAATCGCCGACAGGGTATCTCCCGCGACGACCGTATGGGTGTTGATCATTTGCGTGACTCCTTTCTGTGGAACCCCAGCGTTTCGGGTCATAAGAATGCCGAGAATTCGGCGAACGATGCCGGGGTCTAAATGAACAGCATCAGCTTACGGCCAGCACATCGACCATTAAAGTGCTCGAGTCTGATTCCATAGAATTCGAGTAGTCCACTACTCGCACACAGCTCTCACATAGCGAAGAATTGTGCGCCAACTCATCAATAGTTGATCACCGAAATAGCGCACTTCGACCATTTCACTTCGCTCTGGCATCCGTTGACCGGGCCCGGAATACCGGGATCAGCCTATTGAAACAAAGCCGCCAGGATGGAATATGCAGCCAACATGCCGGGCGCTACAGCAGGAGGGGCCAGCATATGCGGCGCGCGAAAGCGGGCGTGACTCCGACATCGACGGCATCGCCGTATACGGTCCCGCAGGCGCCCCCATAAGGCCCCGACCAGGCCCTTGAAATGAGTAGTGGCTTACTCGTTACCGGTTGGATTGCCGAACCTACGGTTGGACCTACCCAGGGTCATCACCGAGGGCATCGGATGGATGTAGGTTACTCGGAGCAGATATGGATGCCACAAAGCAAACGGATGTCTTGGCAGCGGATCTTTCTGGAGCCCTCGCGATGGCATCGCGATACCCCGAACCTCACTCACGAAACGGCCAGGGCTACCGCCTCCGGGTTGCACGATTTCTCACCGAGAACGATCGGGTTGCCCATGCTATCGATGCCGAGCTCGGCGAATTGTTCCGAAGAGACCGGACACTCAGCTGCCTTGTCGAAGACTCGAACAGGAGGGGTGGCCGCAAGCGCCTCGCACAACACTTGCGTCAGACGCTCCACAAGCACCCTCATACGCGACAGTCCCTCCTCTCCTTGACGCAAAGTATTGCCACCCCTGTCGCATACCGCACGCCCATAGGTCGCGCGGTGTCGTGGGGCCGGTCGACGGGATGGTTCAGTCGCAAGGTTGTTCTCGTGTGGATGAATGTTCTGATCGTCGTCCCGATCTGTTTCGCTTTTCTCACCGTATGGGGCGGATTCGAGCGCCCATATTCAGCAGACGACCTGTCCACGGGAATATTGAGGGCATTCATCGTCTGGGTACTGTCCTTCCTGCCCAGCTGGTTGTATGTCCGATTTCTGGGGCAGCGCGCAAGCGCGTTGTGGAACGAGTACGTCATTCACCTCCACCGCCTCGCAGTAGACGAGCCGAAATACCTGCCCCGACCACCGAGATCCTCCGAGTTCTATGAGGAATGGCTCGCGGACCGCGGCTACGTCCAGGAGGAGGAATACAATATCTATCGCCAGAAGTTCAATGCCTACTATGGACGCGCCGTGTCCTCCGCGGCCGAATCCGATTTCGCGGTCAAGACCGAAACCCTGTTTCCCGTCTTCCTCGCTACGGTCGTTCTCGCGACGTTGTGGACCGCAGCCCTCTGGGATCTGAACTTCATCGAGAAACCCACCACGGCGTGGGACTTCCTGAAGTTCGGCTTCCTCGGCGCCTACGCATTCACCGTGCAGAGCCTCATCCGCCGCTTTTTCCAGAGTGACCTCAGACCGAGTGCGTATGCCTCTGCCCTCCTGAGAATCATTGTCGTCTTCACCACCTTGGTACCCCTGTACCAACTGATCGCAGTTTCGAAGCCGGTTCAGTCGGCGATTGCCTTCGTTGTCGGCGCCTTCCCGATTGTCGGCATCTACGCATTGCACAGGACTGCGGCAGTCGCCCTCCGCGCCGCGGTACCCCAACTCACACCGGACTATCCGCTCAATCAGATCGACGGCCTGAACGTCTGGTACGAATCCCGACTGGTCGAAGAAGGCATCGAAGACATGCAGAGTCTGGTGACGGCAAATCTCGTCGATGTCATACTCCACACGCGTGTTCCTTTGGGCCGATTGATGGATTGGATCGATCAGGCAGAGCTCTACCTCCACCTCGACCACAGCGAAGTGACACGGCGCGAACGTCGGCAGTCGGGGCGCCCTGACAACAACCCGTCGCCCAACCCCGAAGACCCCAGCTGGACCGCGCAACTCAGCGGAAGCCTCGGCCCTGGCGCTCGCGCCGGCACCAAGACCCGGGTAAAACTTCGCCAACTCGGTATCCGAACGGCAACCGACCTACTTATCGCCTTCCCGCCCAGCCAAATCGACCCACGCACCGCCGCCGACCTGGCAGGTCAGCGATTCGAATACCTCATACCCCCGGGCATCGACCTCGATCAAATACGCATTCTCGTACGAGTTCTCGATGAGAACGCCGATCTCATCCCGGTCTGGAACTGGCAACGCAGGGGCGCTCGCATCCGCGCGCCTCATCAAACGTCGGAAAGAAGGCGTAGCAACGGGATCAGAGGCGGAAACGTCAGTCCTATCGCCGGGTAATTCCGGCACATTCGAATCGGCCGGGAACGGTCATCGCCCAACTGGCTGCTGCAGCGGGACAGTGTCGAACTCGTTCTCCTCTTCCTCCTGCTCGCCTGGGGCGGTCAACGGGGTTGGTGACAGGTAGCCGATGAGGAAGAATGCTGCGGCGAAAGCGCCTGCGACGACAAGCCATCGGCCTGTGGTGGCGGCCCAGAGGTGTGCGGCCGAGCCGCTGAACACGAGAATCAGACCAACTCCCACACCGGGGGCGAGCAGGCGCAGCCCGCGACGCCAACGGTTGTGGGGCAGTCGGTGCCGGGCGATGGCCAGCGCGGTGTCGGCGATGGCCAGCATGGTCAATATCGCCAGAGCCAGTCCGAACAGCCCGTAGACGGAGCCGAGGGAGCCGTGGACATCGGTGACGGTCGATACCGAGGCGAGACTGTTTCCCCGCCCGTCTCGGGCGGTGAGCGTGGCGCCGATGAGCCCGGTGGCCTGCCCTTCGAGACCGGACAGGTCGACAGAGTAGGTAATGGCGTCGTGTGCGCCGGATGCGATAACCGCGTGTGTTTCGGTCTGATACGCGAAGAAGTTCAGACCGGCGACGTGCCCCGAAAAGTCGACGCGGCGGACATCCACGGGTGAAGGGCCGTCGTTGGCCACTCGTATGGTGACACGCGCCGGCTGGCCGGGATCGAGCCTGACCGGATGATCGGCGCTGGCCGTGGCGGCTTCCTGACCGTTGATGCTGGCCGACAGACGCACAGGGCTCGAGGAAGCATTCGGCGGGTCGGCTGCTGCCGGGGCCGCACCGAGCAGGAGCACGGCCAGCGCGCCCGCTAGGAATGTGATGGGCCGAGTTTTCATGATGAGCGCTTCCTCGTTGTGGGTTGGTGCATCAGCCGTCGCCGATAGATCAGCAGGCCGAGGGCCAGGAAGAACACGATCACGACCCCGGTGGCCGTACTCGTGCCGATATGACTGACAAGGACGATGTCGAGCGGGGCCGTGAGCAGCGTCCCGCACCGTGCCGCGACCTGGTAGTGGCCGACCTGGAGCGTCGAGGTTTCGACGGGCGTGGTGAAAGTGCCTGCGCCATCTGCGATCGTCTGTCCTGCGGGTGCGCCGTCGACCGATAGGGCGACCTGCGCCCCCGGGACGCAGCCGTGTCCCGTCGCTGCCACCGGTGCGCCCGGGGGCACCACAGAGCTGTTCAGCGACAGCGCCTCGTCGGATGCGGGGCGCTCCGGCGCTGCAGGCACCGACGGCGCCTCCGGAGGTGGCGAGGCAGGTGCTGCCGGCGGACCGGGTTGCGACGGCGCCGCAGTCGAGCCGGGCGATGGTGCTCGAGGTGGCGAGTCTTGGGCAGAGCCCGGCGGCAATTGTGCCGGCGCGGGTTGCGGTTGAGGTCCCGGGGCCGATTGACCGCCCGTGCCGCCGCCGTTGGGAGGTGTGTTGTTGCCGCCAGCGTTGTTCGGCGGTGGGTTGACAGTGCCGCCGTTGGGAGGTGTGTTGTTGCCACCACCGTTGTTCGGCGGCGGGTTGACGGAGCCGCCATTGGGTGGCGTGTTGTTGCCACCACCGTTGTTCGGCGGCGGGTTGACAGTGCCGCCATTGGGTGGCGTGTTGTTGCCACCACCGGTTCCGGGGCCACCGCCGGGGCACCACTCGCCACAGCCCGAGCCGCCGGATCCCGAGCCACCGCCAGGTCTCGAGCCACCGCCGGTTCCCGGGCCACCCCCGGTACCGCCCGGGCACCACTCGCCACAGCCGGAGCCGCCAGTTCCCGAGCCACCACCAGGTCTCGAGCCACCCCCGGATCCCGAGCCGTCGCCAG